>NZ_JAQOTJ010000049.1 GCF_028401955.1 Bacillus sp. BP-3 | reverse complement strand
TGGCATCTATAGAAGAAATTAGTTCAGCAAGTGGAACGTTATCACAAATGGCTGAAGAGTTACAAGTATTAATTGAAAGATTTAAAGTATAAAAGAAAAGCGTGTGAATCAAATGGTTCACACGCTTTTCTTTTTTGTTACGCAATTAAAGAATAAGAGGTAATATTTCGTTTTGAGCGGGGGAATACAGTTGTTATAGTCGTTTATGGTACAATAAATGTACTTAGGGTATATTGAGCAAGAGGTAAGAGAGGAGTTATTTGTATGCTACACGAGGAGATTACAGCATTTTTTCAAGTTCTTCCACAAGAAGACGGAACACGAGGCTGGAAGTACTTTATTCAAGAAGAAAAAGGTACCTATTTAATAACAAACACAATTTCATTAATAGGTACAAGTATAGAATTATTTTTTAATGAAGACGATGAGATTCGTCTTGTTTTATATAAAGATGGTCAGGCGATTACAACGATTCAACGTATTTCTGTTCAAAAGCTCGATATTATAGAAGAAGAGGAAAGCCTTCAATTTGTGCTAGATCGTATGCCAAGCCGTATGATTCGATTACAGTTAAAACCGTTTCTTGCAGTTGAAATGGGATTGTATTGGGAAGTGTGTGAAGATTGTGAGTAAAAACATCCTGTTATTAACGGATGTTTTTTAATTTTGCTATTCACAGTTAATAAGAGATTTCTTCAATTCATTATAAAATAAAGGAGGAGTCTTAATTATGGGAATAATCATTTTATACAAAATAAATCTTTTTGTTTATATATATTAAAGTAATATTATCTATATATAGACAAAATGCGATTATTTATATAGAATTTACAAAGTATGAGTCGGAAAGTATTGTACTTTTCATTGGTTCATATTCTTTCTTTGTTTTTTTTCTTTATTATATACACTTTTTTAATATCATCTTGGATCGAACATAAAGGAGGAGCTGTATGTCAAAAGTGTCTAAAATATTTCAGAATATGAATGTAGGAAAAAAACTACTACTTTCATTTTTTGTTATTTTAATTTCTACGGTATCTGTAATTGGTACTCTGTCTTATCAAACTGCAAAGAAGAACTTTGATAGCCAAATTACAAGTAGTGCAAGTGAAAATATTGAAGTGTTAGACAGTTTAATTAATCAAATGCTTGATGCAAAGTATAATGATGTTACACATTTTTCTAAAGTCATTCAGCGCAATATGCATGAGACTGATAATGGTGAAAGTATTAGGAAGATGTTTGCAGAGTATGCAA
Organism: Bacillus sp. BP-3; assembly: GCF_028401955.1. Lineage (GTDB taxonomy): Bacteria > Bacillota > Bacilli > Bacillales > Bacillaceae_G > Bacillus_A. The sequence continues at coordinate 1,318 of NZ_JAQOTJ010000049.1, read as the reverse complement.
GTTTGCATCCTGAAATCATCTATACTTATGTAGGAACTGAAAATGGGTCATTTATACAAGAACCAAACGTACAAATGCCGGCAGATTATAATCCGAAAGAGCGCCCTTGGTATATAGATGCAATGAAACAAAGTGGCGGTATTGTGATAACAAGTCCGTATAAAGCTAAGGCGAGCGATGATATTGTTGTGACAATCTCGAAAAAATTAGATGATGGTAGTGGAGTTATTGGTATAGATTTAAAGCTTGATAGTTTAGTAAAAACAACAAAAATGATTAATATTGGTAAAGAGGGCTATGCATTTATTTTAGATCAAAATCAAAATGTTGTAACGCATCCAAAGGAAAAGCCAGGTACTAAAGCATCAGATTCTTGGGCAAAGCCAATGTATCAAGGAAATCATGGAACGTTCTTGTATACATACGATGGTTCAGATAAGAAAATGACCTTTGCGACAAATGTAAAAACAGGCTGGAAAATTGCAGGTACGATGTACACGAATGAAGTGATAAAAACGGCAGAACCTATCTTTTATACTACGTTGATTATTGCGGTAATTGCTCTTATTATAGGTGGAGTAATCATTTACTTTATTACGCTTTCCATTACCAAACCTTTAAAACAACTGGTTGTTTCTTCTCATAAGATTAGTGAAGGTGACTTAACAGAAATAATTGAAATCCGTTCAAATGATGAAATTGGTCAACTTGGAAAAGGTTTCAACAAAATGGTTGGGTCGTTGCGCGAATTGATTTCAAGAATTAATTCGTCAGCAGGGCATGTAGCTGCTGCATCAGAAGAATTAACAGCAAGCGTGAGACAAGCGAGTGAGGCGACTGAGCAAATAACAATGGCAATCGATCAAGTGTCAAGCGGTGCAGTTACACAAACAAAAGGTGTTGAACAAGGCGCAATCTTGCTTCAAGAAGTAACAGAAGGGATTCAAAGTGTGGCAGATACTTCATCTGTTATTGCAACTTCCTCTGCGTATACACGTCAAAAAGCAGAAAATGGCGATCAACTTGTTGAACAAACGGTAAGTCAAATGCAGTCAATTCATCAGTCAGTTGCAGAATCTGATCAGATTATTAAATTATTAGATAATAAGTCAAAGCAAATTGGCGATATATTAGAAGTGATTCAAAATATTGCAGATCAAACAAATTTATTAGCGTTGAATGCTGCAATTGAAGCAGCAAGGGCAGGAGAACATGGCAGAGGTTTTGCCATCGTTGCGGAAGAAGTACGTAAATTAGCAGAACAATCAAGCTCATCTTCAAATGAGATTGGAAAGTTAATTACAGAAATTCAAGAGGA
>NZ_JAQOTJ010000048.1 GCF_028401955.1 Bacillus sp. BP-3 | reverse complement strand
GGTGCGACACGTTCCTAAGTGAAAAGCTTAGGCGCTGTCGAACTTACAGTTCAACAGTGAACTGTCATTCTGAGAAGTCAAATGAAAGGGTAACGCCTTGAAGGGCTTCCTCTAATCCTTCGACATGCGATTAGATTGGCAAGAATCAAATCGTATGAAGCTCGATGAAGTCGGCTGAGAGTTACCGTAAGTCAATAGACACGAAAGCTGTCCAGAGGTGGATGGCGTAACCTATAAGCCGGGAGTCTATAAAACACTCATGGTTAGGATGCACGATAAACCAGCAGCGAGTTTTGGGAGTGCAGACGAATTCCTGATGGTACGGGTCTATATCGGGAGCATATCGAAAGGTATGCTGACACAACTAGTGTCGCTACTGTGGATGAGTAAAACTCTCCTTTATGAAAGTCCATATATTGTTACAGGCAATATCAAGGTAGCAGGCTCATAGGGAAAACCTAAAAGTGTATGAAAAGATAGGAATGACGGAACGTGGTAAGCTGTCAACACAGAGGGCTTGCATCCCTATGAAGTGGTTCTAGGGAAAAACACTAGTGATATTAATTAGATGTATAACCTAGATTTATGACAGTGAAAGTGGTGGCACAGTACCTATGAAACGTGTAATGAACGTGGAGGGATAGCCACTAGTCGATTGAAGACTGACAGTTACTTACGGTTAACATGGTTTCGAGTAAGACTAAAGAGATGTAACTCTCTCCAGAAAAACGAAGGGAGGTTACAGCCCATGTTAAAGAAAACCAAACTAAGACATAGTGAATATTACGATATGCAAAGAAAGTATGATGAGTTATATTCCAGTAGTCTTAACGGTAACAACTTTTATAAATTGATTGATATCATCGGTTCTGAAGAAAATATTCGATTAGCATATCGGAACATTAAAACCAATAAGGGAAGTAAAACTCCTGGGGTTGATAATTTAACCATAAAAGACATATGGCATCTGAATGATTCGAAGATTATTTATGAAGTCAGAAAACGATTAGCTAACTATAAACCACAAGCGGTCAGAAGAGTTCTTATTCCTAAAGAAGGTAGTGATAAGAAACGACCTTTGGGTATTCCTACAATTTGGGACAGATTAGTTCAACAATCTATTCTTCAAGTGTTAGAGCCAATTTGTGAAGCGAAATTCCATAAGCATAGCTATGGATTCCGACCAAATAGGAGTACACATCACGCTTTCAGTAGAGTGGTCAGCCTTATCAACATAGGTCATCAACACTATTGTGTTGACATCGATATTAAGGGGTTCTTTGATAACGTTGACCATGGAAAGCTACTAAAGCAAATATGGACATTAGGAATAAGAGATAAATCTCTTCTATGTGTTATTTCAAAAATCCTAAAATCTGAAATTGAAGGAGAGGGTATCCCTAACAAGGGTACTCCGCAAGGAGGCATAATTTCTCCTTTACTCTCAAATATCGTTTTAAATGAATTAGATTGGTGGGTTAGTAGTCAGTGGGAAACCTATAAACCTCACAGAACCTCCACCAAACATTTAGGATTTAGACAATATGCAAAGAAATATACAAACCTAAAATGTGGTTACATAGTACGGTACGCTGACGACTTCAAAATAATGTGTCGAACTTATCAAGAAGCACAACGCTTCTATCATGCGACTGTGGATTTTCTTAAATCCCGTTTGGGATTAGAAATTAACGCTGAAAAGTCCAAAGTGGTTAACCTCAGAAAGAATGCATCTAATTTTCTTGGTTTTAAAATTAAAATAGTCAAACAAGGTAAAGCCAAATTTGGATATGTTGCTAAAACTAGTATGTCCGACAAGGCTATTACCAAAACCAAGAGGCTTTTGAAAGAAAGAATTAAGAGAATTCAAAGTGAGCCAACATCAGAGAATGTTACTAGATTTAATATAGCCCTTATTGGTATACAAAACTATTACAGATATGCAGTTACAATCTATATGGACTTAACAAAGGTGAATTACTCTATATGGAGAACCATAAAAGTCAGACTGAAAAATAAAATGAGGCACATGAAGTTTTGTGAAACATCTGCACTATTTAAGAGGAAAGCCAAGGGGATACAAGCTACATCTAAGATTTATGTTGTGCAAAACACACCACTTTTACCGGTTACAGGTGTACACCATAAAAATCCATGGAACTTTTCACAAACTATCTGCAACTATACAGAGATAGGGCGTAAAAAAGTACATAGTAACCTCAAAGCAATACCTAAAGATGTTCTCATCCAAGTTATGAATACCTACTCGAAGAGTAGAAGTATTGAATACAATGATAACAGAATATCTAAGTATATTGCTCAATATGGTAAATGCTTTATAACTGGTGAAGAAATTGGTGTTGATCGTGTACATTGTCATCACATAATCCCCATTAATAAAGGTGGAGACGACAAGTACAACAACTTGGTCATCGTGGATTGGTTTATACACAAACTCATACACATGAGTAACCTTAAAAAGGTTACTCACTACCTTCGGGCTTTTAATCTTAATAAAAAGCAAATGGATAAACTAAATGTGCTAAGAACTAAGGCTGGCAATGAACCGATAGTAATATAAATTAATTTATACTGTTAGTTGGAAACGATGGAACGCCGTATGATGGGAAACCATCACGTACGGTGTGATGTGGGGGAAAAGGCGGAGATAATATCAAACCCTTACCTATCACAATA
>NZ_JAQOTJ010000047.1 GCF_028401955.1 Bacillus sp. BP-3 | reverse complement strand
TTTATTTGTTGGGACTCCTTGTATAGAAAACATCATTTCTTGGTCTCGATCCCTATTATTTCGTTGTTGGTACATAATCTCATCACCTTTCTGGCAATTTTACTTATAGTATATCAAATTGGCTGCAATTATACGTAACACATTTCACCAGTTGCCTCGCAACACATCAATTTTTATGGCCGTTATGAATTTAACAAATCCCCAACTGTAAATGACAAAATAAATATGTATATTTTTGCTTATATAAAGAAGTACATATTTGATTTTAACGCTTCAAATAACAAATAATGTAATCCTATTACAACTTGACATGGAGCCTCTATGGGCATGACTATCTCCATTAAAAGCCAGGAAACAAAAATGTACATGTTTAAACAGGCGTTTTTGTACATGCTTAAATTAGCATTTGCATCCCAACAGTAATCGATCTAGAAACAATCATTAAGAACATTGATGAAGATGAGATGTTAACCAAATTAACATAAGATTCTTCATTTGAAGAATAAGACAAAATACAATTTGGGATATTTTGTCTTATTACCCTTTTTCGTGGGATGGGCAAAAACACCCCAAATGGAATCTTTGCAAGATTTGTGATATATGGGAATGATATTCAACCAGTAGGATATCGTTACTCTCAATTGGCAACGATATTAAGGAGAGCTTACTTCACAGCATTATTTATACCGGATGTTCCAGAAAAAATAAAATGGATTGAACATCGTAATCCTGAGAATACAGTACTGAATAGAGAAGAAATAGTAGAAATTAAGTTAGAATGGGATGAAAAAATAGCTTCGTATAGTTCTGTAGGACAAAGATTCCTAAAAAGCATATTTGATTAAAACTATAATTTTTGTGAAACTAAAAAGTGAGGAACATGCGATTTCTACCTTTCGTTTATAAAACAAAACAATAGCATGAATTCTAATGATTTCATGCTATTGTTAAATAAATACTATTCAGCTTTTACAGCTTCTTTTAGTGCTTTCCCAGCTTTAAAGGCAGGTACTTTACTTGCAGGAATCGTCATGGATTCCCCTGTTTGTGGATTACGTCCTTCACGGGCAGCACGTTCTCGAATTTCGAATGTTCCGAAACCAATTAGTTGTACATTTTCTCCATTTTGTAGCGCATTTTGAATGGATTGAAAAACAGCATCTACAGCGAGACTCGCTTTTTGTTTTGTAAGTTCTGATTCCATTGCGACTTTTTGAATTAATTCTGTTTTGTTCATGAAAACACCTCATTGTGATAAATATACTGTTTTAGTATAAAGGGACGAACGGAGCAGTGCAAATTTAAGAAAAATAAGAAAAAACGACCTCTGATTTTCCTTCGTAAAACAAAGAAAGGTAGTTTCGAATGGTTTTGTATATAGAAAAAGAATAACTCGTTAAACAGGGAAAATAGGTGGTTAAACGAAATTGAAGATATTTAAGAAAGAAATTAAAGGAAAAATAACGTCTATATGAAGAATAAGAGGGAATTTGTAGCCGAATCACATATAATTTCACATACCGTGCTGATTAATAAAAACCAAACCCTCCAATCCACTCATTAGGGGTTGCTTCTTCTCTTCACTCTCCGATACAATAGACATATAGAATAACCGAAAAGAAAGGTGACTCTACTCATGAATCAACCTTTAGTGAATTTACGAGTTGACTTTGCTTTTAAGCAATTATTTGGTGTACAAGGACAAGAGGAATTACTGATTTCTTTTTTAAATGCTATTTTGCATGATTCTTTAACTACACCGATTGTATCACTTAAAATTGAAGACCCACATTTGCATAAAGAATATGAAGAAGATAAATTATCCATACTAGATATACTTGCTACACTTCAGGATGGCACAAAAGTAAACGTAGAAATTCAGCTAAAAAATACACAAGAGATTGTAAAACGATCCTTATATTATTGGAGTAAATTATATACTTCACAATTAGAAAAAGGGATGTCGTACCGTTCCCTACGCAAGACCATTGCGATTAATATATTAGATTTTGATCTCTTTCCTCATTATGATGACATGCATACAGTTGGACAGTTTTGGAGTCAACAACAGAAGCAAGTCTTACTCGATGATTTAGAAATCCATTTTATTGAGATTTCTAAATTGCTTCAGCAATGGAGAGAAGAAAAAATTAATCCGTGGGAAAATGAATTTGCTCGTTGGTTACTCTTGTTACCCGCACATGAAGATGAACATTTGACCCGCACATTGGAGGATATCGCCATGAAACAAGACCCAATGTTACAAAAAGCGATCCACAAATGGGAAAATATGAGTCAGAGTAGTTCCTTCCGTTTAGCATATGAAGCACGGGAAAAAGTATTATTTGATGAACAAGCAAAATTGGCACATGCCCGTGAAGTTGGTATGGAAGAAGGAATAGAAAAAGGAAAAGAAGTAGGCATTCAAGAAGGTAAATTAGCCGAAAGAAAACAGTTAATCCGAGGCATGCATAAGAATGGCATGGATATAGAAGATATTGCGAAGTTTACAAATATGGATATTTCAGAAGTACGCAATATTTTAGAACAATAAAAGGTAGACATCTCTTATGGAGGAGATGTCTACCTTTTATTATCTGATTATTCAGAAAAAATCGTGTGTATCCTTGATTTCCTACATTTCGTTAGGGTTACAGCCGAGATACATGTAAATATAATAGGGGTCACGTCACATCGCTATCAAGCTAACAAAACAAAATACCCCCTAAAATGAAAAAATACGCTATTCTTTCTGTAGAATCATAGGAAAGGA
>NZ_JAQOTJ010000046.1 GCF_028401955.1 Bacillus sp. BP-3 | reverse complement strand
AAAATACTGTCTCAAAAATAATTCGTAACATTATTCATTTAGCACCTTTTTGTTACTGCAAAATACATGCATATAGGACTAACTTTCTACACTTAGTTGCTACTTTGCCCCTAATTACAAGAACGCTGGTACTGGGCCAATTTCTAAATGAAGATAAATTACTTAACACATTTCACACTTTCTTTTACTTATATACTCCTGAATTCTGCCACTTAATAAAATCAATTAATATTTTATAATTCTCAAGCTTTTTTTTATTAATCCCTGCCTTTTTTAATTCATAAACAAAATCAATCCACTCTTTTTCAATCTGCAGTTTTGTTTCTGTATTTGTTTTCGTTTCGAGTAACATATTAAGATCTGCTTCTAATGCTAACCCTATCTTTTCTAGCACTTGTATAGAAGGATTCTGATTTATACTTCTTTCAATATTACTTAAATAGGATTTTGAAATTCCGGCCCTCTCCGCTAATTCGGACAAAGTAAGACCCCTTTTCTTTCGAATTTGATAAATATTTCTCCCAATCATCCGTTTATAGTCCTCCCTGTTCCTTAGTCCTATTTTCTACATCATATAATTCTCTATAGGGATCACGTCACATCACTATCAATTTAAGAAATACATTCTTCCCTAAAACGAAAAAGATGAATTAAATTCCTATGGCTATGAAAAGAGGAAATTTTCATTTTGGGGACACTTCAAAATGTTAGCTTGATGAACATGTTGGATATCCCTATTTCAAAAAGTCGTTGAATAACGATCTTTTGAGATAGCTTCATATATACAATTTTATTTTATTTTCATCAATACATCGCAGTGTAATTATCGGTCTTCCTCTTTGTTGATACACTATTTCTTCTTCTAAAACACCAATTTCAATTAAAAATATGATATATTTTCGCATAGCAATCCTAGAGATTCCAACTAATTGTGCCATTTCTGCTGTTGTAAATGTTTTACCATGAAAAGATTGTATCTGCTTCCAAATTAACTGCAAGGTTCGTGTTGTTATTCCCTTTGGAAGCTCTTTGTTTATAGAGAATTCTTTTTTTTCTTTTTGTAAAATTAGTTTATCCAGTTCCGATTGATCAATATTGGAATGCGACTTCATAAATTTAAACTTTTCACGATAAGTAGATAACGCTTCCTTAAAACGCTCAAGCGTAAAGGGTTTAATTAAATAATCTACAGCCCCATATTGCAGTGCTTTTTTTATATTTACCATATTATGTACCGCCGAAATTATTATCACATCAATTTCTTTTTCTTTATTGCGAATATCCAATAACAATTTAAAGCCTGTATCACTTGATATAAAAGTATCAAGCAATACAATATCTATATGAATTGCTTCTAGAACTTGTATTGCTTCTTCTACAGAGTTAACTATACGGACAAGTTCAAATCCTTCAACTTGTTCTAGGTAATACTTATTTAGCATCAATACCATTGGGTCATCGTCTACAATTAAAACTTTAATCATTTTCTATCTCATCCCTACTTTTGTATGATGTTTCAATTGTAATTATTGTTTGTTTTCTTTCCTTTTGTATATTCAATGCTTTCTTTCATAAAATATAAGTTATATCCTTCATGTTCTCTTTTTGGAGAATACCCTTTTACAAATAATTTATCTATTTCTTATTGTATAATTTATCCTCTTATATATTTAAAACTCAATATTGAATTTAAACGTTATTATATTTACATTCAAGAAAGAAATCCCAATATGTATGCAATGAAAAATAGTAAAAACATGCTCTCACAGAAATATTCACTCTAAGAATGCCATAATTGTTTCATTTACACATTATTTGATATATTATCTTTGCACGATTGTCCACTACTTCATAATAAGTCATTAACCCTTCTCGAGTACTTGTGACAATTTCGGCTCTTTTCAGTCTATTCAAATGCTGACTAACTGTACTTTGGGTCATTTTCAATTTTTCACACAATGTTGTTACATTCATAGGACCTTCTGTAAGCAATATTTTTATTACATTTAAGCGTGCAGGATGTGCTAAAATCTTTAATACATTTGCAATATCTTCGTATTTTTCTGATATATTAATCATATCCCTCTACTCCTTTATACATATATATCCTAACTGTTGATTATGTAATTCGAAATAGGCATATCATTTTATATCTAACACTCTCTTTATTATCTTGATTAGAATTAAGATCCATTAAAACCTGTCATCATTTGTTATGAAATACCGTATCTCATTTTCCTATAACAACCATGTTTTACAACTTGTCGCATATCTATATTTTCATATGCATTGGCTTGTATTATCTCGGAAATGTCTACAATAATTGTATTTAATAAAATCTTTTCTACATATCCAATTAATTGTAATGAAGGATTATCACGATACGGGAATTCAACATAATCCCCTATTTTTACTGTAATTCCTTTTTCCATATGGGAGACCTCCTAAATCTGATTATGATGTCTAGGTTTGAAAAATTACAATACTTCCAGAATTTCGAAAAAGAAAACAACTTAGATCAACTCAAGTTGTTTTCTTTTTAAGGTGCAACAAAGAGAGGAGGGAGGGTGTAAAAACATGTTAATTACACTGGAGAGGAAAAGATTAAATATTCTGACTTTTATCTCTTTGTGATTGTTAATATAACACGAGAAACAAAATAAAACAACAAAAATTTGCAATTTAACCCTAAATTCGACATTTTAAAAAATAAATTATTTACTAACATTAAAATAAAGGTTCTGGTGCAAAGTTGAACAAAATATAGAGAAGGTTTTAGATTAGAGGTAGGGTGTTTTTGCCCATCC
>NZ_JAQOTJ010000045.1 GCF_028401955.1 Bacillus sp. BP-3 | reverse complement strand
AAGTCTGGTAATGATGGCAGAGAGGTCACACCCGTTCCCATACCGAACACGGAAGTTAAGCTCTCTAGCGCCGATGGTAGTTGGGACTTTGTCCCTGTGAGAGTAGGACGTTGCCAGGCAATTTGAGACGAGTCAGTATGACTCGTCTTTTTTGTGCATGCGTAACAAGAAAAAAGTGACGGGGGTTTTCATATAGTACATAAAGAAAAAAAGAAGTATTTGGTGTCTAAAAACATAAGTTTCGTACATTAAGTAAATTTAGATAAAGAAAAAAGGATTTCTCCAGTATTATAAGTAGTTCAGAAAACATGGAGAAACAGTGGAAATAGCATAGGGAAACGAGTGTGAAATCGCAAAGGTTTTATACTCGTTTTTTTTGTTATTATACTAGTATTTAGAACTATTTGTTTAGGGGAATTAACACTCAAATTAGCATAGTAATTAACAGGACGACAATAGTTATTGTCATAAAATAAAAGTTGAGGAGATTTCGTCTATATTTATTGTATAAGTATAAAGGTATCAGAAGGGATAGGGAATTTATGTTAAAATATAGGAGAATTGATGAATGATCTTTATTCAATTAAAGGGCAGGGTTGTGAAATAGGTGAAGAAACAAAGTACATTCTAAACAAGGGGGAAAGTGCATGAATAAGTTTGGGATTTTTTCATTTCTAACCTTCATGGCAAGTGTATTTTTATTCTTAGTTCTAAGAGGACCTAATGCGGATTTATCGCTGATTATTATCATTCTAGGTACACTTTCACTACTTGGAATTGTTTTTGCTATCGTATCAAAGCAGTGGTTATCGGGAATAATTGGTACTGTATTAAATGGCGGAGTATTGGTAATTACATATTTCCTATTGCTAGCAAAAGGAATTGGTGGTTAATATATTTTTAATTGAGATTAAGGGGATTTAACGGAATAAACCTCATGAAAAAGATAAGCTCAGAGCTAAAACTCTGCGCTTTTTTACGTGTTAAATACTGTGTGAATCTACTTGCGGATACCCTTGTTATTTAAGACCTTCTCGATAAAAACAGAACTACTTGTCGATATTAAGAATCTTTTTTTCTATTACAGTTTCAGTTGTCATTTCATCCATAAAAAAAGATCGCCTCTTTGACGATCTTTTTAAACTACATCTCCAGTTACTAACATGGAACGTTTTTGAAGGCTATCGGAACGAAGACTATACGCGACTACCTTTTTCTTATACTGTTTGATTACATCAACGTGGTCGTTGTAACTGTATATAGAAAAACTAACATCTTTTTTGCCCCTCTTAGTATTAATGACCAATGGTGTTCCACTGCTCTGTGGAGGGAAATAGTATTTCTCTAAAAATAGCGCTTGGTTAAATTGATTAATAACTTGAATCTTGTCTTCGCCTTCTAAAGGTTTTCCGTCGATGGTTATGGTAACAGCCGTATCATCGAGCTTTGGGTGTAATTGAAATTTACTGGTAAATGATTCTACAACAGCAGTTGGAAGAGAAGTTAGTATTAATTTAATACTAAACATAATAACCAACGACACTATAAACCAGGTTGTCATATTTTATCATCTCCATTACATTTTAAAATAATATTATTACATTACTTATAGTGGTAATCAGTTGATAGACATGTAAAAACAGACCATAATGGTCCGTTGTTTATTAACTGTTGATAATTTCCATTTTATCATAGGGTACTTAGTTGATTTGTGTACATTATGTGAATTTTCCAGGGATGTAATAGAAACGACTTTCGTGCGTTTTAGTGCAGCTGTCCGTGAACAATAAAGTCATTAAAAAAATAATGTAGTTGTTTAAAAATAGAGATGTTAATATGGATAATTATACCATTCCTTTGTTTCGTGTATAATAAAACAAAAAACATTTCGATATTCAACTAATTAAAATAAGGGGAGTATATCAGTAAAAGGGGGAGAAGGGTAGATAAGTTATTACAAGAAATCATAAACTGGATTAGTATGAATGATGAACAGATTGTTATTGGCATTTCGGGTCATGGTGCTGCTGGAAAAACAACGTTTGCTAATATGCTCGTAAATCAACTCAATCAAAATGAAGTGAATTATATTAATACAGATCCATACATTGTTAGTTCGAACGTACGAAAGCATGCAATTATTCACTATACATATCAAAACGAAAATCATCATGCTAAAATGACGGCTTGTCACCCCTCGGCACATCATTTGTCTGTTTTAGAAAGAGATGTTCAGATGGTAAGAGCTGGTTTAGATTTTTATACGATAGATACGCATTATATGAAAAGTGAATTGATTTCTTCAAAAAACAAAGTGACGATTGTAGAAGGAATGAGTGTCGCATTTATTAATCCCGATGTATTTGATTTGAAAATTTACTTCTATACAGATGGTGAAACGGAATTAACGAGAAGGTCTAGCCGTGACATTGCTGAAAGAGGGACTGATATCAATTATTTAAAACAGTCTCATGAAGAGCGTCGTATTCAGTACGAAGTGTTTATGCATCCATACAGTCAACATTTTGATATTATTATCAAAAATTATGATGAAGCAATATATCTAGAAAAAAATACATTTGAGTTTTATGAAGTTTAAATGCAAATACTCTATTTGGTATGTTTATCATGAGGGTTCATTTTCATTATTTTACAGCATCTAGCATGTCGAACGTCGTTGGAGGGTCTTTATATTGTGAAAAACGCCGATATATGAGTAGGTATGTAAGAAGGAATTGACTTCCTCATGGCTAACTTGATAGGTATATTTTGTTATCCTTAAATAACTGTAAAAAAAGAATTGACTATTATTGAATATGAGTGTAGTATTATACGAGTCGCTGGTGAAACAAAGTAACCACGATAAACAAAATGAAAAACTTAGTTGACATCGAATGACTGAG
>NZ_JAQOTJ010000044.1 GCF_028401955.1 Bacillus sp. BP-3 | reverse complement strand
ATGATTTAAGTGTTTCATCTTCATTAACAAGCCTTTCATTTGTAACTTATTAAAATAAATAAGATATTTATTTTAATTTGTTAACTGTAAAAAGACACTCAATATGAGTGTCTTTTTAACATCCAAATATCACAAAAAAGAAAACTTCACTGAATGACCTGTCTTTTCTTGTTTCATCTAAATTTTTACCAATTCGTTGGTTTCAAAAACTTAAATACTAATAGAGGTACCGCCAGCATTTCAGAAAAAAACCACGCTAAGAGCATGCAAGATTTTATACAGTTTTTCGGCTAATCCAATAACAAACGGGAACCCTGAAACCTACACCAGGATAGAAATGTATAAAAAATGAATAGGATCATAAAAAAAAGAAAGGCGGATTCCTTATGAGAGTAAGGATTCCATCTTTTCCTTACTATTGATAATAGGACGTTATGTTGACTTCACATGCATAGAGTATTCATTATAAAATTTGTTGGACAAGTATGGACAAAGATACAAGCAAAAAGAGTTCATTTTACATGTAATATATTAAATATCATAAAAAAGGAGATGAATTATTATTGTCAGAAAATAGAAACTTCTACCCTTGTGCGTTTCCCCAAGCTCCAGTTTTTTCTCCTGCTTTTGGTAATTTTTATCGTAATACGTTTCTCACTACTCCAGTTCTTCCTAATCAGTCTATTCCTTTCAACGCTACTGGCGCTTCAGTTGGAGGAGTAACTTTAACAACCCCAACTGATATTCAAATTACTCAAGGAGGATACTATTCTATTACTTATACCATAACTGCAAACATATCAGAACCAATAGCTCCTTTCAAACACATAATAGTAGCTATATTCCTCAACTCGATTGAAGTACCAGGACTTCAAACCACTTTTGGCATCGACATTGTAGACCCTAATGATCAAGATTGTTTGCAAGTTCATGGAGAAGCTATTGTGTTTATACCATCAAATTCAATTGTTCAACTAAGAAACCGAAGCGACCAAAATCAAGCTTTAACTCTCTGTGATGGTCCTGTCATAGCTGCGGCAATCAATCTTATCAAATTAGATTAAGTGTTTGAACCAAATAGCATTGAATGATAAGCACAATCTAAAGAGATTTTTTATAAATTTCTAGAATTTTACTACCAATAACACTTAATTATATGAACAAAAAATCCCTCCCAGTTAAACAATCTGGCTGACTAATTGTACAGGGGTTAAACCCCTCGATTAACTAATTACGAAAAATGCGAAAATAAAAATCTTAGATAACCTTTTTTCTGAATCTATTAGATTAATAATCCAACCAAAGGTTTATAAAATTAATAATATAATAATAGATTCTATATTAAATTTAGATAAAGGATGAATTGATTTGGAGAAACCTTACATTTTAAATCCTCAAGTATTAAGTCCTCAAGAAAAGGAACAGCATGAAAAAGATCTGCAAGATTTAACTGAGGCTGCTTCTGCCCTATTTAAAATTCCAGTCTTTTTCAGCCACCAAAACCTTTTTACTCTAGATATTACGAGACAACGCTTTATTGTTAGGATGTTCAAAGAAATTAAAAAAGTTCTTCTTTTCCCTAGAACATTGCCAAATACTGACGAGTATCCTGATACAACATTAGAAGGTATTCGTACCGTAGTTAACTCAAGCTATGGATTGGCAGCTGCTCTTTTGGTACCCAATGGTCCTACAAGCCAGGGTGAACCATATTCACCATTTTTACAAATTGAACCAGCAATGGGATATCAATATGGACTCCCTCTACTTCTCGTTGCAGAGAGAGCTATGTTAGATAGAGCAAGTGGGGTTTGGTCTGGTCAAACTGCACCATTTACGCCAATCGTGTGGTTCTCTGATACGGTAACTGTTGAACAATTTTTTAATAGCGTTCCATGGAAAGAAGCCTTAAACAACTGGGCAGGTCAAGTACGAAGCGGTTATTTTGCACAAACAGCACCTGAATTTGAATATAAATTTAATAGTCATAACTAAATATATAATTAAATTTGTTTATTAGAGATACCACCACATTCAGAGAATTTCCGTATATAAAAAAGCACCTCCAATTGTTAGAGTGTATCTAACAATTGGGGTGTACTTATAAAAAGGAGGATTATATACATATCAAGATAATGCTTTAAAAATAATTGAGCTTTTTGGTATTCTTAATCGTATTAAATTTTTATTTTCCACCAAACTATAGACATATGAAAACAGGGGGACATTTCATGAATATAATAAATGATATTATTCATCGTTCTTGGCCATTACCTTCGAAACATTGGATTATGCGACAAACTTGGAGAAATCTATTGTTTTTGCATTAGCCTATTCCACTTGAAAAACTACAGCCACATATTCCTTCTTCTTTACAAATTGACACCTTTAATGGCTCAGCATGGTTAAGTGTCATTTTATTCGTTTTAGAGGGAATCTATCCCCGTGGAATATCATCTGTTTCCATAACTCCTAAATTTCCAGAAATCAATGTAAGGACATATGTTAAATGCAATGGCAAACCTGGTATTTATTTTATGTCTATTGATGTTGAGAACTGGGCTTCCTTAAAGATTGCAAAAAGATGGTATCGTTTACCTTACCATTCGGCACAAATTTCTTTTCGAAAGGAAGGACAAACCTTTCATTGCCAGAGTATTCGTAAAGGAAACACAAATACTCCTATATCGTTTAAGGGCAAATACGTTCCTGTATCGGAAGTTTATTTTCCAAAAGAAGGAACGTTGGACCATTGGTTCACTGAGCGATATTGCCTCTATAGTTCAAATAATGGAGCCAACATCTATTGTGGTGAAATACACCATCGACCTTGGCCATTACAGAAAGCAGAGATAGAAATATTCAGAAATCCCCTTTTTACACCTTTTCATTTTGACCTTTCCGAAGTAAAACCAATTGCTCATTTTTCCACAGGTGTAGATTCCTTGATATGGAATATTGAGGGAATGTTGATTTATTAAAAATCATCTAATCAATATTTAAGTCTAGTGACAGGGTTGCTGCTCTAAGAGTCCCACAACACACCCATCAACATTACCGAAAAGATACAGCAAAAATTGTTTGGCAAGACAATAATACAGTAATCATTAACGGACATACATTAAATGTTCCTGAAAATACATACGATTTCAGAAATGATTGACTGCCAAAAACGATAATTCTGACAATAAGCTGTCCGTATGGACAGCTTATTGTCAGAGTGTTGGGAAACCCTTCAGGATTTCCGACACTCTGGGAATTATTGATTTGTTAATGAACAAAAGAACTAGAACATGATAAAAATAAGAAAAATAGCCCTTCACCTGACCGCTTTTGGTCAGGTGAAGGGCTATTTTTTTCATGTTTTGACAAGCTGCGGTAAGATATGCTTGCATTTGGACAGACTTCAGCCCTCGAAACCGAGTATATCGATAGCCATGTAGTTCCTTGGCATCCGCAAAACTCCGTTCAATAGTAGAACACCGTACTTTATATAGTTTTT
>NZ_JAQOTJ010000043.1 GCF_028401955.1 Bacillus sp. BP-3 | reverse complement strand
AAGTCTGGTAATGATGGCAGAGAGGTCACACCCGTTCCCATACCGAACACGGAAGTTAAGCTCTCTAGCGCCGATGGTAGTTGGGACTTTGTCCCTGTGAGAGTAGGACGTTGCCAGGCAAAAACCTAAGTCGTTTTGACTTAGGTTTTTTTGTGTTTATCCATCTGATTTGAGGATTGAAGCAGTAACTTTCCTTTTTTTAACTCTTTTTCGTTGAACAAATCCTATCTCTCTAGCTAACTGTTCTAAAACATGTGGTGACATATATCGTTGTAATTCTTTAGAAAACAATTCTAGTTCATCTGAAATCGATAAATTCATACAAAAATGCCATCCTTTCGTGTATGTGGTTAACAAAAGAATAGCGTTTTTTTACATATAAGGAATAGTCTAAATTGCTATTTGAATAATAAAGACAAAACATTTTTAAATTCTTGTACATTTTTTATTTAGTTCCAAGATCCTCTATGAATTAATCACAATAAAATTTTCACTTCACATAGTCCATATTGGATGGTGTAAGGAATTTTTTAACCTGCAGTTTCTATAGTAATTTCCATCCCATAAACCCAACTAAGAGGCCAACCAAATGAAAAATAATACTAGTAGTGTTAAAAGTACCCCTATCAGTTAAAAGATCTATTTCATTTACCTAAATTCCCTGTAATGAATGCAGCTAATACAATAACTAAATTCCGAGCTGGTTATAATTTGAATGAGGCTTCGGCTGTCAAGCAAGTTGCGAAAAGTAAAACACCAATGTTGTTCATTTATGGAGATGCGGATAAGTTTGTTCCTTATGAAATGTTAGATGATATGTACAATGCGGCAAAGGTAGAAAAAGAGAAATTAATTGTACCAGGTGCGGAGCATGGTGAAGCAGAACAAATAGACTCGGAGAAATATTGGCATATTGTATGGGGATTTGTTGAGAAGTATATTCCTTCATCCCTGTAAACTTAGAAAAAGAATCTATCACTCTTAGTAGTGAGAGATTCTTTGTTTTTTACTTAGTTAAGGGTATTGAGTTCTCTTATCCATTGTAGTTGAATTAGCTTAACTCATTTAACCGTTTTATTGCGGAGTGAACTGTAAGTCTATGAAATGAAACTAATTTATTCTTGTAGATGACTCCATAGATACCATAAGGAGTAGGTGAAAGTCTCAACAATTCATCTCTGTTTTCTATGTCAATAATTTCTGCATGAATACCCAATTGCTTTGCTGCCTTAATAACATTATTGGTTGAGACATCTACAAATGGACATTGTTGGGTACGAAGAATTGTTAAACCTTTAAAAAGCTTCAGTCGCTCATCCCAATCTTTTGGGAAATATGGGTCAGGTGAATGTCCACATTTGTAAACAAGTAACTCAAATCCATAAGGTGCATAATCTATTTCTCTAAAATTATTCTTTATAAAAACGTCTTTACTGGGAGTCCAAGAAGTGTTTGGATTTGTAATTACAATAACTCCATCTTTATTTTGTGCCTTAGCATCTTGAATACATTTATGAATCAATTTTGATGCATACCCTTTTCCTGTAACATTTACCCATAAACAATGGATAACTAAATAATTTTCACCATAGACAACTCTCGAAGAATATTCAATAGGTGTATACTCAATAAAACCTGCTGGCTTGCTATTGTCCATTATTTTTATATACTTTAACCCTTCATTAAAACTTCCCATAAGCCATTTGTTTTTATTGATGAAACCTGTTGAAGTTGGCTTGCTCCGAAGACAATAACAGCCCCCATCATTTATATTCTCTTCGTCCAACTCTATCAGCTCAATTTGTTCCAATATATTTCTCCTCCCTGCAACTTTTCGATATTCTTATTCACTCATTCTGTTCTAATAATAAATATTTACTATTTGGTAAATTCTGATAAAATAAATTTATCATAGGTTGCTTCCGTTGAAAACAGATAGCTTTCCGCAATCATTTTATTAACATTCGTATCTTCATTTCGATAACTGTTCATTGTGTTATCCAATTTACTTTGTGTTTATCCCCCATTAACAGGTAGTAAGATCCCTTACCTCAAGAGTATAAATGGCAACTAAGTTATGTAAAAAAACGTCCACTTAATCATGTAAAAAATCAAATATTGATAAATCATTTGTGTGGATTGGAAATCCCAGGGAAGTTTGTGTGCTCCTGCTTACGGAAAGTGTAAAATACATAATCCTTTTTGTTGCGTTTAGAACATGGATTTTTATACTGCTGTATGATTCGATATAGGTCTTTGGGTTGAGTTTAGAATCTGTCATAGGGTTTATTTGTAACAAAAGGATAATATTAGCAATTTAAAAAAGAGTGAAGAGAATATAGGGAGGGGAGGAATAGGACTTATAGGGGTTATGTGAGTAAGGTTATTTTGCATGGTAAAAAGGAATGGGAGGAATGACGGTGGGGTCGTGGATTCATTTTTCTTTAAAAAATGTAGGTGTTGTCTTTCTCGCGATGATTTTTATTGTTGTCGGGGGCTTATATTCTATTAAAACAATAGAGATGGAAGAAATGCCAAACGTTGATATTCCGTATATGATTGTGCAAGTCCCTTATACGGGTGCCACACCAGAACAAGGGTTAAATGATATAGGAAAGCCGCTAGAAACTGCATTTTCTAGTATTCAAAAGCTTGATAACTTATATATTGAAGCTCATAGCAACACGGTAGTTGCTATTTTAGAATTTGATATGGACAGGAAGATGGATGAAGCTGAAAAAGATGTGACGAGTGCTGTTGCATCTTTAAAATTACCAGAGGATGCAGGGAAACCTGTCGTTATGAAAGATGGATCTTCGCAGCCGATATTTACATTTGCTCTTTCTTCAGACAATGCAAAGCAGGCGGATATTTCACAATATGTGAACGACCGGATTAAACCGACTTTGTCCACTGTTGAAAATATCGGCAAGGTGGATGTGTCAGGTGAAACCGAAAAGCAATTGTCTATTAGACTTGATATTGAAAAAATGAAGGAAAAAAAGGTTACTTATGACATAGTAAAGCAAGCACTTTTAGCACATAATTTTTCTTTTCCAGCAGGCCAGGTGAGTATTAATGAAAAAACATTAAATGTGCAAGCTGATTACAAACTTAAATCGCTTACTGACGTGAACAATATGAAAATGGCCGTACCAAGTGCTGAGGGAGTACAAACAGTTACATTGTCAGATGTAGCAACTGTAGAGTATGGAAGTAAAACAGAAACTGTATATACGAGATTAAAAGACACACCTGCAGTTCTTGTATCTGTTAAAGCGCAGCCAGGAACTAATGCGGTGGAAGTGGTCAAACAAATTAACCAAAAACTATCTGATTTGCAATTACCAGACGGTTATAAACTGACAAAGTTGTATGACAGCTCAAAGCAGGTAGAAAAATCAGTTAATAGTATGCTTAGGGAAGTGTTGCTAGGTACATTATTTGCTGTCGTTGTGACATTTGTATTCTTACGTAATATAAGAGCTACAATTGTAGCTGTTCTATCAATTCCGCTGTCTGTTTTAGCGGCGGTGATTACGATGAAGTATTTACACTATAGTTTAAATATGATGACGCTAGCTGGTATTGCGGTAGCTGTTGGTCGAGTAATTGATGATTCTATTGTAGTTATTGAAAACATCTACCGCAGAACGTTAAGTAGTACAAAGCGTGATACACCCATGGTATTAGCGGCTGCTAAAGAAGTTGGGGGTGCGGTTACATCTTCAACAATTACGACTATGGCAGTATTTGGTCCGCTTTCATTTGTTCCAGGAATTGTTGGCAAGTTCTTTGCTCCGTTCGGAATTACAGTTATTGTTGCGCTTGCTTTTTCTTTACTTGTTTCGTTAACAGTTGTCCCTTTGCTTGCTAAATTTTTCTTGCTACGTTTGCAGCATAAGGAGCCGAAAGAAACAATATTGCAGAGAACATATCGACGTGTGCTGAGCTGGACGATTCAGAAAAAGATGATTACACTCTTTCTTGCTTTTGTCGTATTTGTTTCATCTTTAGGGCTTGTGCCACTGATTCCTAAAAACTTTTTACCAGAAGAAAAGGCAGCTTCATATAATCTGACGGCAGATTTACCTGTTGGAACATCACTTGGCAAAGCTAATGGTGTAGCTAAAGATATGGAAAGTATTTTTAGTAAACAAGTGATTGTGAAAAGCTATCAAACGGTTGTTTCAGGAGAAAGAATTCGTTTGTCGATTAATTTGAAGGATGATGTGACGAAAGAAGGAATAACGACTTTTGAAAAAGATGTAAAAGAAAAGATGGAAAATCTAGGAGCTGGCATTGAAACAGCTTTGACACCGATTGGTATAACAGGAGGAGGGAAATTTGTTCTTATTGTGGAAGGTGGAAACGCTAAGGATTTGGAGACTGCCGGGAATAAGATTGTAGAGAAGATAAAAGACATAAAGGGTTTGTCGAATGTGAAAACAAATTTATCTGCTGCAAAACCGCAACTTAATTTGTCAATTGATGAAGAAAAAGCAGTGGGAAAAGGCTTGAATCCGATGATGATTGCTGCTTTTGTAAGAGGGAATATTGCTGGCGAAAGTGTTACGACAGTCCAATTAGACGGAAAAACGACTTCGGTGAATCTAGGGTTGAAAAATGACAATCTTACATCTATTGAAAGTATTACGAATCAAATTATTATGAGTCCTACTGGGCAACAGGTAAAATTGTCGGATGTAGCCACACTCTCTGAAGCACCAGGACCTACTGCCTTGTATCGCTTAAATCAGCAAGAGTATGTACAAGTAAATGCAAGATTTACAACGGATAATGTATCTGGTGTGCAAGCTGAGGTAGATAAACGTTTAAAAGAGTTAGATTTGCCAAAAGGTATTAAGTATCGCTCTGAAGGACAGTCGCAAGCTATGAGCGAAGGGTTCCAAAATATGATTATTGCTATGGGAATTGCTGTTGTACTTGTCTTTGTTGTGATGCTAGTGACATTTGGAAATGCAATGGCTCCGTTTGCAATTCTATTTTCTTTACCATTTCTTTTTACAGGTGGTTTGCTCGGCTTATACCTTACGAAAGAACCTTTAGGTATGCCGGCATTGGTTGGGTTTCTTATGTTAATTGGCATTGTTGTAACGAATGCTATTGTGTTGATGGATCGTGTTATGCAAAATGAAAAACAAGGAATGGCTATAAAAGAAGCTTTATTAGAAGCGGGGGTAACAAGACTTCGTCCGATTTTAATGACGGCTCTTGCTACAATAGGTGCACTTACACCGCTAGCGTTGTCGACCGAGGGAGGACTTATTTCTCGATCCCTTGCCATGGTGGTTATTTCTGGTTTATTAACATCTACGCTCTTAACGTTAATTATTGTACTGACTGCTTATTATGTGATGGATATGATAAAGTGGAAATTCACAAAGAAAAAGACAGTTTTGAAGGTAGAAGAAGAGACAGTGTAAAGAAATAAGGGAATGGAAAGCTTTTTTTCATTCCCTTATTTCGTTCGCATGATAAAAAATTGATATTGGTTCCAATTCGTATTTGATAAAATTAAAGTGAATATAGATGGATTTTTATGTAGAGGACAATATTGCAAATTTGAAAGATGTAGCTGGTGCGACAGTTTCTATTATTTTGCAAGGAATATATAATTCCTTAAAGATAAAGTGAAAATTTCGTCAGCGGGGCTTCATCCCCTACTAATTATTACCCCCGCGAATCAGGCTTTTACGGGCAGTTTATACGGGATAAAGGATTACTTGAGAGGAATATTTACAATGCTGCAGAAAGAATACATATATTTTTAAAAAACGTTGACTCTTATTAAATAAAGGTGTAATATTATACGAGTCGCTGGTGAAACAAAGTAACCACGATAAACAAAATGAAAAACTTAGTTGACATCGAATGACTGAG
>NZ_JAQOTJ010000042.1 GCF_028401955.1 Bacillus sp. BP-3 | reverse complement strand
ATGTACCGAATTTCGAAAGTAGTCGAGGCTTAACGAGGCGTGTCGGAATGGATAGAGCCTTGCAACAACAAGGCATAAAAGGAAAAGGAACGGAACTCATTGCGAATTGGAGAACATTAGAAACGGCTTATATCGAGGAATTAGCAAAAGAACATATTCCTGATTTTGAAAGGGCCAATGTAGGGTCTCACAAGTACATGAAAGTCCGTCAATACAAGGAATATGCAGAAACAAAATTATTTGTTGAAAATCAAGTACAAGAAAAAGAAATGCAATTACAAGTTGTTGATCATTATTTGAAAGATACTGAAGAAAAAGCAAAAGAATTACAGATGGTGAAAAAGTGTTTGGAAAGTGATGTCGTTGATAAGTACAAAGAATTAGAGATAGTGAAGCAACAAGTGGAAAGTGGAAGTGAAAAGCTGCAGCTGATTGGCCAACGTTATGTAGAGTTAGAAAAAAGAGTAAAACAAAAGCAAGAAGAATTAGATAGTGTTACGGATCAAGTGCCAAATGAACCTGTTAAAATTCCATTTTTGCGTAAAGAAGTAATAACAGAAGTACAGGATAAAATGTTTGGAAAAGCTGAAATTACGAAGAAAAAGACAAGAAATTATGTATTATCACCAGAACAATATCAAGAATTAACAAAACAAGTGAATGCAGCGGTGACTATCAAAAAGGATTATGAGTGTTTGAGAAAAACAGATTTTGTGAAAGAGTATCAAAGTTTACGAATGACTGCAGAGAGTTGGATGGAAGAGAATAGGACATTGAAACAAGAAAAAGGTCAGTTGCAAAAAGAAGTGGGGACGTTAAAGACTGAAATAAGTTCTTTAAAAGCTCATATAAGAGATTTACAGACAAATATAAAGGTTTTATATCAAGAAACAAAAAAAGTCTTTAAAGAGCAATTTAAGACGTTTAGAGCGATTATTAAAAATGAATTGGATAATAAGGGAATAGATAATCAATTTGAACGTGAGTATAAGAGGGAAATGAGTAATAAACATCGAGGATTTGATATGGAAAGATAAAAAAATGGGGAAACTTTGTTTCCATCTTTCAGGTTATTGAAAACGTGATAGAATGAAAAAAGAGCCATGCGGGAACATGACTCTTTTAAAAGGGTATTCTACGAAAATACCTAAAAGAAAATTATCTGGTTATAGATTATCATAATTTGATTTATAATCAAATAGCAAAAAATAGGTGTTTTTGTTGATTCCCTCAATTTAAGGAGGAATTAACTAGATATGACAAAGAAAATTATTGATTTTGGACAAGCTGAAAAAAAAGCAAAAGAAAGAGATAGCAAAATTAATAGTATTTATGAAAAACTTGAAGGCACTGGTGGACTTTCTGAAGAAGAAAGAGCCATGATGCTACAAGTATTAAGTAAAATGTCTGGTGGAGAAGAATATTTTATTGGTAAAAAGAAAAAACCTACGGATCGGGTGAGATTTGTGCAAATGATTACAGAGAATATTGATTATTTATGTGAAATTGGCTATTTAACTCAACCGGAAAAGGCATTTTTATTTGATATTTCAAGATTTCTAGAATTTAAATCAAATGTTGTTGTTGAAAAAAATAAAGATAATGATATAAAACCGAATGCAGCGTCTCCTAGTTATTTAGCTAAGAAATTAGGGAAAACAAGGACTTCTATTTCAAAAATGATGAATGAATTGCTTGAAAAAGGAGTTTTAGGAGTGGCAGAAACTGGTGTAATAACTGAAGATGGAAGAACTTGTTCAGCAAGGACTTGGTTTGTTAATCCTAATATATTATGTAATTCACCTAAAGATGATATTGATAGAGCGACTCAACAAATTTTTTCAAAAGCTTTACGTAATATCAAAATTGAAGGTAATAGAAAAAAACATAAACTACCAATTTATTTATTTTAGATGTCAATTTATATTGACATCTTTTTTATTTATCATTTCCCATTTTATAGGTGTTAAAATTTTTTAACACAGGTGTTAAAAAATTTTAACACCTTATGTCTTATAAACCCTTGCTATTACTGACTTTCTTCATTTTGCTCTTCTCACTCTTATATATAGGGCTAAAAGTTCCGCAAGGAACGGGTCGTATTTTTGAGAAAATCACTCAAAAATCTCCACCCTTTTCGCTTTGCTCCATCCTTGCAAAACTTTTTTCGGCTGGTTTTTAGCTTTCGCCAAGCCGAACAGACCAAAAACGAGGTTAAGTTGCTCGACTTGGACAAGCAATTGTACCAGCCGAACCGCTAGTTCTCTCGTTCAAAGTATTATCCTTTTTCCGTATAAATCAACGCTATGTGGGGTTTAGCCCCCACACGACTAGCCAGCACTCACACCCAAAAACAAGGGGAAAAGCAAAAATAATAGGGTAACCAAAAGAGATAATTTCTAAAATGAATTTATTTTATTTAAGTGATTTTGAGTTGCAAGAAAAAGAAATAAAAAGAGCTATGTTTTTGCATTCACATGGCTCTTTTTTCTAGGTATTTTTCGATAGGAAATTTCAAAATTAATTCTGAAGCACTTTTTTCCCTTTTGATTTTTTATGAGAAATTAATAAAAAAACAATCATAATTGCCAAAGGTAGTAAGAATACATACAAAGGTATACCCCAAATAAAATGTCCTCTCAAGGCTTGAATAATAATATAAATAAACTCCCAAATTACATGTAGTTTCATCGAACCCCTCCTGTTAAATTTACCCATAAATATATTAACTACATACAATAAAGAGAGCAAGAAGGGCTAGTTGACGTAAAATTCGTTATTGGTAGTTTAATTTATATTGTTTACTTATTTTTGACTTCATTTTTACCAATTTGATAACCTGAAATTGCTCCTAGTGTCAATAAGAAAAAAATATTCCATTCAAATTTACCTGTAACAAAATTAAATACTAAACTACATACAAATGCCCCAATAATAAATAAAAATAATTGATTGAATTTCATCATTAACGCTCCCTTTTAATGAACAAATCAAGAACATAAGTATATTCTCGATAAAAGTAAGGAAAACCTTTTATTCTTGTATATCCTATACATGCTTGGTTAACATAATGTAACATTATCGGTAGCAAGGAAAACGCAAAAACCTTTTATATGATTGGTTTTTTGCGTTTTCTCTTTTTATGATGATATACATGATTTTATACATTGAGGAGATAATGGGGTTTTTCAGGATTAGGGATGTCCTGTATTAGTACAAAATTTTGTATAAAATCTTGTATAAAAAAGTAGTTAGATGACTTTGTTTTACTCTGGTAAATTTCAAAAGATAATTGAAAACTTATCTTTAAATTAAAAAAAGAAGGTGTTACCTTTTTAAAGAAGGAAAACACTATATAGCAACTGAAGAATGGTTTAGAACAGAGGGAGGACAAAATATGGCTCAAACTTATTGGGGATCTGAGGTAGCCAAGAACTTAGGGATTGGCTCAAGTACTTTGCGTAAATATTGCCTTGCCCTGGAGGAAGCCGGGTATCCTTTCGAGCGCGGCAATAATAATTCTAGAATTTTTTATCATAAAGACGTAGCAACTATAGAACGGCTAGTAACAGCTATGAACAAGAAGAATGTAACACTAGAACAGGCTATAAATCTATCAATGACAAGTGTTATAGAAAACGAGGTAGCAACTGTTGCTATAGATAGTGTAGCAGATACAGAACACATAAAAGTATTAACAGAACGTATAGAACGATTAGAACAACTTAATTTAGAGTTAATTCAAAGATTGGATCAACAAAGTAAACTTTTACAGGAAACTGATGCTCAAAGAATAATAAGAGAAGAACAAAGAGATGTTCAATTAATGCAAGTATTAAGAGAAATACAAGATAGTAAGCGCCTAATAGCAGCTTCAGAACAGAAGAAATCACTTTGGAGTCGTCTATTTGGTAAATAAATTAAAATTTAATAATGGAGGGGGGTTCTATTTATGAAAAAAATTTCTATCTATGAAGAAATTAAGTTTCTGTTTTGGGGATACTCCAAAACAGAAACTTAATGGCGATGTAGCAGGCTTCTACTACTTTATTTTTTTTAATAACAATTTGATTAAATCAAAGAGTATGCCATAGATAATAAAAAAGAATATATGTAGAACATATCCTAAAGGCAAAATTTTGTTATTCACTTCATCCAAAATCATACTTCTAAATGGTTCTGTATATACAGCCTTAAACATAAATGGTTCCAAACCAAAAGAAAAAAACAATATATGTTTATTATCTCCTCCCATATAATCATGAAAACAAATTCCTAAACTAATCAATAAAAACCAAAAAGTAAAATATCTAAATAAATTTAGTTTCATAGTAAATAATCTCCTTTGGTGTAATTTAACACTTTAATCATAACACAAAAAATTAACTATTAATTTATCTGATTAATCAGATAAATATTTATCAACGTTTAATTAGTTTGATTTTTCAGTTAATTAATCCATTATTTGTATTTTTTTGTTATTATTTTACTTGTGAATGCGCATCACAGCTTTAAAAGTATATATTTTTCTATTCTATTCAGAAAG
Organism: Bacillus sp. BP-3; assembly: GCF_028401955.1. GTDB lineage: Bacteria > Bacillota > Bacilli > Bacillales > Bacillaceae_G > Bacillus_A. The sequence continues at coordinate 1,946 of NZ_JAQOTJ010000042.1, read as the reverse complement.
CAGGAACTAAAATGTTTAAAAATAAACCTAATAAATTATTAACAGGGTTAATTATTACTATGTTTGCTTTTACTTTAAATACTAATGTTGCTGGTGCAGAATCAATTAATCAACCAATTAATAAAGAAGTTAATGGAGAAGCACCTGTAGTTTTCAAAGGAAAAGAATACAAAGATATTGAAGATTTGGTAAAATCAACCGGTGAAGAAAATTGGAAGCCTATTCATATTCCAACGAAAAAAGAAAAAGAAGAATTTTTTGCGAAGCAAAGAGCCAATATAAAACAAGGTTTTGCTGCACAATCAATTCCTGATGATTGGCCACATGTCGGAGACATTTTAGTTACAAGTAGTACAAGCAGTTATGGATTGACAGGTCATTCTGGCATAATAATTAGTGACTCTACTATGTCACAAGGAGAAAATGTTGTACATATTGCTGGTCCTGGTTATCATCCTAGAAAAATGAGTACAGAGGAGTGGGCACATCGTTATCCTAAAACGGCTTGGCTTCGTTATAAAGACAGAACGGCTGCTTATAAAGCTGGTCGATTTGCTGAACAAGAATTTCTAGTTGATTTAGCATATATTGATTATAGAGTAACACCTGGTGTTTTAGATCAAAGCTATACTTATTGTTCAGAATTAGTATATCAATCTTATGCATTTGGAGCAGGAGTTCATTTTTGGAATTCTTGGCAAGAATCAATAGGCATTATTAAGCCTTATGATTTCTTAGATGATTCTTCATTCAAAAAATACTTCTCTACCATGTAGTGTTGCCATAGTTTGATTATGAAAGAGCCCCCCCTTTATTTATATTTTTGAAGAGGGGGTTTTTGGATTAATATTTGTACTTCCTAAATCATATTTAGAGAGAAGATAACTTCTGATAACACTGATTATGTAAAAAAGCTAGTTTTGATCTGGCTTTTTCTTTTTTTTTGTTTACAGGTACCACAATCTTTTTACTTTCGGTATTTTGAATGTATATTTTTGTTGGAAGTTTTAGAGAAAATGCGTGAAATAAGATAAAGTCAATGAAATCAAGGAAATAAAAGTAAACTAATATTCAAAAGTTTACTTTTATTTTCTTAATAAAAAATATAAAACTTATTAGTTAAAATTTTATATTAATGTTTTTTTATATTAATAATAGGAATTAAATTAACTTAATATTGGGAATTTTTAACATAAATATTATCAATTTACTATATATTCCATTTGTGTAAAATTATTAGTAAGCTAAACTCTTTTTTAAATCTTTGCCCTAACAAAGATTTAAAAGGTATTACTATTTTTCTGGTTTAAGATATGTTGAAAAAAAGAATCTGTAATAGATTCTTTTTTTCTTTTTCTATATATCTAAAGTAAACTTCTATTTAAAAGTTTACTTTCAAATTAGAAGAGGTTATCCTCTTGTTTCACTTCAGTCCTTGCACTCACATTTAAAAACAAGATGGATTTTTCGTGGTGTAATTGCACTCGATCAATTACTTGGTTTAGGTATAGGGATTATTATTTTAATAACAGTGTTTTTTGTAAAACGTTATAATTCACGTATTGATAAGAGATAGTTGCATGGCGTGTGTCAACGGTACCGGACCGAACCCGAAAGGGTACGGGAGGATAAGGAGTTGATACACTCTCTATATGACCCTCTTGGCTTGTCAAAACGGCAACCGTTTTGGCCTGCCAACCGGCGAGGGAGTCCCTCAAGGATTGAGGGGTTGGGGAGTTGGATTGATGGGGTCAAGGGGAAGAGTTCCCCTTGTAGGTTCGGACAAAGTCCGAGGTATTTTTGCCCTGTTAAACAGGGCTCGGCGGAGCCGAAAAGCGTCGCAGACCCCTATCGATTTTGATGCGTTAGCGTCAAAATACGTATAGGGTTACGTTAATTGACTCCATTTCGTCGCTTTGCTAGACTTATGGTATCAATTAATCTAG
>NZ_JAQOTJ010000041.1 GCF_028401955.1 Bacillus sp. BP-3 | reverse complement strand
TTTGGGGATAAGAAACTTTGAATTTCTTGAGCAAATAGTTGTAATTCATCAGATACAGAAATAGACATACAAAACGCAATCCTTTCCTATGATTCTACAGAAAGAATTGCGTATTTTTTCATTTTAGGGGGTATTTTGTTTTATTAGCTTGATAGCGATGGGGGATCGCCAGCATTTTGGAAAAAAACCACGTTAAGAGTTTTTTAATCATTTTCACCATGTTTTAAATTGGGTTGCATATAAAAATGGGTTATTTCGAGTAAATTGTGTTGCGTTAGCAACCTATTTGAATAGTTTTTCTCGTTTTAATGCAACACAAATAATATTGTGTTGTATCGAAATACCCTTAGCGTTGTTAAAATTACTTATTTTAGTGTCGAAATTTGCTTAGCGTGTTTTTTTTCCGAAATGCTAGCGGTACCCCAATCATTTTTGGAGTAAACACGTCTTGTTGTTGGCAATAGTAAAGCAAAAATAAAGGTTATTGCCGTTTCTGGTCCGTTACAACACAAACCCCATTTAGTGTTGTATAACATAATTTGAATTTACATAATTCAAATTATTAGAAAATTGTAATATTATATGTAGCTAGAGGAGGGGATCGTTTTGAAAAAGAAATTTTCAGTGGTATTTTCTATGTTTATTATATTCTTTACTTTTCTTGATGCGAATGTGTCCGCAAGTTCGCCATTAGTTATAAGCAAAGAAAAAGCTGGTGGTTATCAGTACACTATGATAAATGAACAAAACAATTTCACTTGGAAAATTGGGCATCGAGACAGCTTATTTACTATCCAAGAAAATAATGATAATACCGAAAAATTGATGCATTTTAGAACAACTATTCAAGACATCAATATGCACATATTTGAAACGATATTATACGCATCCTACTTTTTGATTGTTGTTTTAATAGCACTAATTCTCTACAAGAAGAACAAGCAAATACTTAAAAAAGGGCGTCTAATTTTTGTTATATCTGTAGGTATAGCATTATATACTACGTTTACAGCTTCTATCGAATTGAACACTGCATTAAAAGATGCAAATTATTATTATTTGATGCTAACTAAGTAAAATTACCAAACTAATGCATCCTTTTACAATAATGCGACAATCTAATTAAGTCATAACAGGAATGCATAAAAAATGGATGCACAAGAGCAAACACCTAAGCTCAATAAATTACTAATGGAAATAAAAGTAAGTCTATGACCTATTTTTACACGTATCTCGGCTGTACCCCAGTTAGATTTTTATCGACTGTTATAACACGAGGTTTTGAAACATGAAAAGACTGCAATGCCTTCTTAAAAAAGCGCTTTGCAGCCTTCTGGTCCCTTGTTTTGCTCAGGTAAAAATCAATTGTATTTCCTTTCGAATCAACAGCACGATACAGGTACATCCATTGACTTTTTACTTTGATATATGTTTCATCGACTCTCCAGGAGTCACTTGTTTGTTTAAGGTAACGTCGGATTCGTTTGTCCAATTCAGGATCATACTGATGAACCCAACACATAATCGTTGTATGAGAAATCGATAAGCCCCGTTCCTCCATCATTTCCACTAAATCACGAAAACTGAGGTTGTACCGTAGGTACCATCTTACCGTTAACAAAATAATATCAGGTTGATAATGCTTCCATTTGAATACATTTTCCTTTTCCATACCAATCACGCACCTTCTTTAAATTAGTAGTATCAATATGTCCAAGATTTGTAGATTTATTGCAATTGTCCGGAAGTTTTTGCACCAGAACCAAAAATAATACCTATTTAGGTTTATTTGGCATGCTCATTTTTAAGAATAAAAAATGTTTTAAGAGTTTTTTATTTTGCCTGAACAAAAGTTTATTTTGTTTCTGTTCTTAAGTTGATGGGCATGTATGGTGACCCCTAATAACGCTTTTATAAAGTCTTCGCTGAAAGTAAAAGTTCCACAAAATCGTAATTCTTTCTCGTAGGTTCATCAAAACAATGTATAAAGAAAATACTTTTCATTGTTGTACTCCCAAACAAACAATTTCATATACCATACATAAGTGATAACACCTAATTCAAAAATAAATTATAATCGCGGAAACGTAACCATAAAAAAGTATAATAGATATATGTATTGGCAGAATGGACAAAGCTACAAATTAACCTGTATTTAGTGTGATTAAGTCATTGGTTTGTTCTTGTGTCAACTCATATAAACGCTCTGCTGCACTTGGAATAATCGATTGTATAAATTCAAGGTATAGTTCTTTCTGCTCTTTATTTCGACCAATAGCATGGTTAAAAAGCAACGCCAAAGTAGACAGTCCTGTTTGTCGTTGGCTGCCTTTACCGATTACATGGATATAGATTTGTTGGGATTTCTTTAATACACTGTTTAACGTGCTTCTCGGGATTTGTAGAGCCTCACACAATTCCTTTTGAGTAACATATACAAATCCTTTTTCTGTGTCTTTCTGCGCGTTTAAGAAGCCAATAATGTCTTGCTCCCACTCATACCAGTGGCTACGCACACGTTCCTTACGTGCTTTCTTATGCTTATACCAATATTGAGATGGTACTGGTCCTGAAAATGATACTTCCCCATCTGACCAAACTTCTAAAATATGATTAATGTACGCTTTGTTTGCACCCTTGTATTTACCAGAGAAGGCGCTACGAACAGCCTTTTGAATGCTCGCGTTTTTCAAAGGGCTGTTTAAGTTTGTATTGAATTGGTCTAATAAGTTGTATGCATCTTTTTCCGTCATTCCAGAAGAATAGCATGCTAAAGCAAGCGTAAATACGGCGTTGTCACGCCCGATTAGACCTTTCTGACCATGAATATGTGTGCATACTAGTACCTTTTGCACCCATCCTTCAGTGATTTGAGTTGTATGCATTGGCTTGTTCGAAAGAACTGTAAATAAGTTTCTGCGATGGCCGATATCTTGATCTTTAGACCATTCAATTAAATGAGCTAGATTACACGTACTTTCTGCATCCATCCATACAACATTCTCCTCGTTTGGCATACGGAAAAATCCGAAATCATTGCATGTCAAATCAACACCAGGTAATAAATCGCTTAAAGCTTTCCTGATGTTCTCGCTTATTCTCTTTGCGCTACGTAATCCACGGAAATCATTCTTATTTGAAATGAACAATGGGTTATCTAGCACGAAATAAGCCTGGTATCCCTTCACACTTTCCAAGATAACTGTAGGCATGCCTAATTGCTTGTCCATTGCTGCCAGTACGATTTCTCCAGGAGTAATGTCCTTTGTATCGATATCTACAGTGAAACAGTTGATTTGTTTTAAATTACGTTCTTCATGACCTTTAATGATTCTTCTGCTTCTGTCCAAATATGTACCTACTCTGAATACATTTGGTGTCCAATGCGTAGCTTGTCCGATATGATCCAGAACTGCTTCTTGAGAAGTTAATACAACTCCTTTAGTTCCATAGGGATGCATTAAATCTTCTTTTGTACGCGTAATGAATACAAATCGGTCATTCATCTTACTAGTATCCTGTGAGTCTAACATGACGATGCTAGCTCTAGAATTCTTGTATTTATATTTGCGTAATCCACTATGTAAAATCAATTCAATTGCTTGCTGCGCTTTATCCATGTTAGATCTCCTTTCTACTAGATTTTTGACAATAAAAAAGGTGAGCAGTTATTACACTGCTCACCTTGAAAATTCCCTGAAAAGTATATAAAAACAGAATTTCTCCATATTTAAACGTAATTTTTCCGTACTTAAATAAGGATATCTATCTTTACAATCCATCACTAATTAACTATACTAAATACAGATATTTTTATATCTCTAATAACATAGTTAACTAGAACGGTACTGGGAAGTTTACATACTGGGTTGGTCAGTGTGTAAATGGAATACAAGTTGTTGTCAGCAACTTGTATTCACCGGGGAGTAAAGTTATTGTCAGTAACTCTACTTTTTCTGTCAGATTGAGACCTGAGAAATCTCTATTAGACAGCCGTTCTTTTTTATTTGTTTTTGTAAATTATTTATCGAATATGCTCTAAAGAGCTCTTTATGTACAATATTAAATTTAAATCTTTTTTTGTTGAAAAACTTGTTGTTTCTTACGTTACAGCAAGTTTTTTTGTTTGTAAATACAGAAATGACAACTTGAAACTACGCATAAGTAGAAATGTAGAACTACGCATAAGTGTAAAAGTATACATTTCTACCTGTAATTGAAAGTTGGTATACTTTATCTAACTTACGCATAGGTAGAAATGTATACTTTTGTTCTCGCATTTACAAACGTAATCTCCTAAAAAATTGTAATTAACCCTTAAATACCAGTGTATAAAGAAAAAACTCCAAAACTACGCATAGGTAGAAATGTATACTTTTCTATCTGTAAAAACATCCATTCTATAAACTACGTTTAAGTAGAAAAGTAGAAAAGTACACTAAAAAATCTTACGCTTAAGTATACTTTTCTACTTTTTCGATAAATCCGTTTAAAAAACTTAAACTTTTCTACGGTATACTGTTGCGAATATTGAATGTAGATGTTACATTTTACTCAAAGGTATACTTATTCGGAGTTTTATGGAGGAATGTCGAAAATGACTAGACAAGCAACTACATACGTAATCGGTAACTTTAAAGGTGGAGTTGGAAAAACAAAAACAGCTACAATGTTGGCTTATGAAGCTGCTACAGTATTTAATGAAAAATGTCTTTTAGTGGATATGGATCCTCAGGGGAACGCTACAAGAGTCCTTGCTAAAACAGGTGACATTGAAGAAATTGATAAGTCTATTACGGATGCATTTCTAAATCAAAATTTAGAGAATGAGATTATTCCAGTAATTGAGAATTTGGACATTGTTCCATCTAATACTTCATTTAGAAAACTATCAAAAATCCTCTTTGATATGTTCCCAGAGGATGAACTTGCACAAATTACATATTTAAAAAAATTACTAGAACCATTAAAAGATAAATATGATCGTATTTACATTGATGTACCACCAACAATCAGTGACTACTCAGATAACGCTATGATAGCAGCCGATTATTGTATCATCGTTCTACAAACACAAGAATTATCTTTAGAAGGCGCTCAAACATATATCGCTTATATGCAGTTCTTAGCAGAAACATATGATGCAGACCTACAAGTTTTAGGTATTATTCCAATGATGTTACATCAAGGAAAACGAGTGGATAATAAAGTATTACAACAAGCTCAGGAAATGTATGGTGGAAATGTTCTAGATACAATTGTGAGATATCAAGAGCGTCTAAAAGTGTACGATATTGAAGGAATTCATAAAAATGTTAACGTTAGTGGCAATATTGATATGTGGGATGAAAAAGCTCATCAACTATTCATCGATGTTCTTAGCGAACTTAATGAACATGAAAACTATTTTGCTACTATTAATGCTTAAGGAGGAGGCTCATAATGTCTAAAGCACCATTTCAACCTATAGTCACAAAACCCGGAAATACTTTAAATGACAAAGGTGTACAGATAAAAGGAACAAACGATTTCGGCCGTAATAATGAGCCTGTTAAGAAAAAGGTTATGACTCCTATCATTAATAAAGGGAAAATACCTGTTCCTGAGAAACACGATCAGCGTTTAGTTCCATCTAAAACAGCTAAAATTTCACCTGCTGTTTTGCTAAAGCTAAATACTCTTAAACCATTTATAAAAGAACAAGAAAGCATGGATAAGGCATCAATTAACAGTATCATTGACATGCTTCTTGAAAGCTATGTAAATACTAAGCTAACAACGCGACAATCTGAAGGTTATAAAGGGATGTACAAACACCTTTACGAAATGTTGGAAAAGAAATAACAAGCAATATAGTTTTAAAATAGGAGTGGTGCCTGTGAAAAATAAGAATAATTCATTTGTAGTAACAGTTACGCCTATTACTGACAGTTCGGATTTAAATACGAACACAGAAAAGAAAATGCACACACCAGAGAAAAAGAAATTTAAAAATCAACAGGATAGCATTAAAACTTCTAGTCAATCCAAAGAAGAACTTAAAACGCTAATGAAAATTACCAACACGAAATTTGCTCACGAAATAATTGATTTACTTATAAATCATTATGTAGAAAATGAATTGACTACTGAGCAGAAAATGAAATTCAAATTACTGACTGAAATAAAAAAAGAAGTATCCCTGTTTCTAATTGGGGATACTTCTTTTTTTATTATATATCCCTCATCAAAGCAGAAAAGTAGAAATGTATACTTTTCTACTTTTACGTAGTTTATATAAAGTCCTCACCAAAACTTCCACCACAGCCTTTTCTTCTCTTTTGCAGCAGCGACTTCTTCACGATATTCCTGCATTAATTTCTTCGCCTCTTGTATCTCACGTAATGTTTTCATAAGCGCCTCATCTCGTGCTTCCAATCGTTTTTCCACTCGTTCATTATGTTGATCTATACTCGCTTTAATTTCCTCGTTGCTTTGCTTTGCCTGCTCACTTAACCGTTCTTCCATCGCTAATATACTTTGATTCATTTCCTGCGCCATAACGCTGTATTGTTGCTGTAGCTGTTCTTGAATATGAAATGGAATTAAGTTCGTGTCCTCAGGTTCTTCTTTAATCAAATCCGGATTAACTTTTTCTATTTGTTGTGCAATCATCTTTGCTGCCTTTTCCAACGTCATACCGTCATGCTTACTAATCTCAATTAATCTCTCAATAACCAGGATGTCACCATCTGTGTATTCACGTCTGCCACGTTTATCTTTCTTTACTATAAATCCCTCTCGTTGCAACACTTCCATATACTTTCTGAGCGTACTATCGGATATTCCTAGCCTTTTATATACTTCATTAGCAGAATAAACAATCTCATCCGTCATAGCGTCACAACACCCCCTAGAAAAAATATTCCCTAACGATTTTTAAATTCCTGCAAAGAAAAAAGCCCCACTAATGTAGGGATTAAATCGCCTTTGCTATTTCAACCAATAATCTCATAAACAGCGGTATCATTTGTACTACGATATATCCAATCCCAGCGCGGGAAATTAACGAGAAACCTCGTTCTTGGCTACCAACCATAATAAATAATCCACCGCATAGCGCTACAACGGATGCGATTGGGTAGGATACTGCTTTAATTAGAAAGATAACTGGCTCAAATGCATTTACGATTCTGTTGTACAGTTGGCCATCTATATAATTTTTAAAGTTGCCATCGTTTGATTGCACATCCTTGAATACTTCATTTACATTTGGCACATCGGCTTCCGCTCCTGATGCAAATACATGTGGAATATCTATAATGTTGCTGAATATAATAGCACTACCGATTGCAATACCAACTCGCACCGCCACAGGTGCATATTTTTTTGTTTTCTTTTTGAACAAGCTCCGCTTTTTCTTCGCTCCATAGTTACCATCCATAAAATCCTTGATGCTCATTGTCTCAGTTGCCATATAGACCATCCCCTTAACTTTAATGGAAATCAGGAACCGTAAATATGTTGCAATCCAATCCCTCGCAAAGCTTCTGTATTTGCTTTCTTCGGTATTCTGTTGTTGTGTACCAAATAAATTTAGGCGCCTTCTCAAACACATTACATTCCATTAACTTTCTGTACTTCTGCATTTTCAAACGGTTTGCGCTCATCTTTTGCTGATGATCTACCTCTACAATGTGATAACGGCCATTATCCGTGAATAGTGCATCGGCAATTATAGAAACGATACCTTCAACATTCATTTTGACTTCCTGCTTCCACGTTTTCGGGCATTCGTAAGCGATATAGATGTCATTCCTCATAATGTAGTGACGAAATTGGTTAGAACGTTTGAGTACCTTATTACTTCCAATACGCTCACGACCTTCTTTATTGAGATAATACACCTTTTCTGAATCTCTAAAGCTAGATACATATTCTTCAAGATCCTTCATTACACGGGAAGCATTTCTATCACCGCCAAGATCATGAAGTACCTGGATTTGTTTCCTACTTAAGAACCCCAACTTCTTCAAGCTCAAGAGTATGGACTCGGTTCTTGCTTCCTTTATAACTAACTTTTGCATCTTCATGCTCCTTTCTCGCTCTAATGTTGATATGTGGCATTATGATGTTGTCAATCTTTTTGTTATTGATATAAACAGTCTGTAAAACCTTCTTCTCGTTCGTTTGGTATATAGCTCTTCCTTTTATGTTGGGAAGACTCTCTGCGCCGCCCTCATCGAGTACAGCGCGGCTCCCTGCTTCTGTTTGTAATCTGAAGCAAATACGAGCACCAATGTTTTGCCGTAACTGCGATGGTAAAGCTTCGTTAGTAGGATATTGAGTCGCATATACTAAGCGGAATCCCGCTGCCCTGCCGCGACGACCTATATCTACAATGATGTCTTTGCACTCCTGATATGGCGCCATGTCGGCTGCCTCATCTACGATTACAAAGTACCTCGTTGGATCCCCGGCTTCTTTTATATCTTCATATCCTTTTTCTAGTAAGTATTCGTTTCTATCATTCAGTTTGGTTTTCAATTCCCTTAGAGTCTCAAGGGCTTCCTCAGGATTCTTCGCATTTGATTCGACTTGGTTTAGGAATCGGTACCGGTTAAAAGATAAACCACCCTTTAAATCAATAAGGAATAGCTTTGTATTCTCTGGTTGATTGTGTACAAGTGATGTAATTATTAGCTTCAATACATTCGATTTACCCATATCTGTCATTCCTGCAGAGATCATATGAGAAATTGCATCGAAATCATGCTTTACTAATCCATCCCTCGTATAACCTATAGGAACCTCCCATCCTCTGCATTGCCTCATCATATCCTCTTCAAATTTAACGAAATCAGGAACTCCTTTTTCATAGACTCGTATTTTAAGTAACCCATCGTAAGACAACTCAATTTCCTTTCTAACGAGTTTTTTCTTGTTTATAATGTTTTGTATTTGTTTTAAGATATCTTTTCGAAATTGAAGAGATTTGAAGTCTGATAGTTTGAAATCGTAAACCTTATTTTTATGATTTAACCCGTCTTCTAAATGCTGTATTTTTTGTTCAAAATCAGAAAAACTAAGACCAAGAGGAATCCTATAAGCATACTCAACTCCCCAATCATTTCTCGTCTTGCGGAGCAGCTGTATAGTTCTGGTATCTTTTCCTTCCTTCACTTTTAAACCGCAATTAGCGCAAATCCTTTGTATCTTGGAGGCATCGTTTATTGCTCCTTTTTGATGCATTTTTGATAGAAAAATTGCTGCGCCAACTGCAGCTGAACTTACTAACTCAAATATCACAAACTCACACCACCCTTCTTTTGGTATTCTGCAAGAATAGTCCCTGAAGATTAGAAGAGATAAAAATAGCCATGAATCGTTGAAAATAGAAATCTTCCAATGTCTGAAGCATTATTCTGTTAGCGAATTATATTCAGAATAGGTAAAACGCAGTTTTTAAAACTATTAATTTGGAACAGTGCATCGTAATTTGTTTGGTATGGTAAAAGGTATTGCGTACTGCTTGAACATTATTCAAACTTTTTTGAAGTTTAGAAAGTTTGATTTTTGGACAGACTGATTACAAAAAGAAAAGGGAGAGTTTAATAATGTTCGGGTTAGGAAAACGACGTTCTAAGTTTGGTAAATTTTTAGACAAGAACGGAATTTCACAACAAGACGTAGTAAGGGAGAGTGGGGTTCTGTTGCAAAGCTTGAAAAAAGTATAAACAGGTTGGTAAATGAGGAACAATGTTTAGGAAGTAGCTAGTAATT
>NZ_JAQOTJ010000040.1 GCF_028401955.1 Bacillus sp. BP-3 | reverse complement strand
AATTACTAGCTACTTCCTAAACATTGTTCCTCATTTACCAACCTGTTTATACTTTTTTCAAGCTTTGCAACAGAACCTACGAGTTCCAAGTAAAGATCAAAATGAAGAACGACAAATTCAGAATATGAAGAATTTAGGGATAGAAGATCGAGATATTTTCATAGATAAAGAATCTGGAAAAAATATGGAGCGAGAGAATTATCAAATGTTAAAACGCCTTGTTCGTACAGGAGACACGATTGTGTTTGACTCCTTAACAAGACTTGGAAGAAATATGAATGATACATTAGAAGAATTTAGGTACTATGAAAAACATAGGATAAATTTACAATTTATAAAGGAACTCTATATTAACATCAATTACACTGGTGAAAGTACAAATGATGTCATTCAAAGCGCAATTCAAAAAGCAACTCTTACAATATTATCAGCTTTTGCAGAAAAAGAGCGTATTGATATTAAACAACGTCAAGCTGAAGGAATTGCTCTTGCCAGAAAACAAGGTAAGCATTTAGGGCGTCCACCTGTCGAAATAACAGAAAAATTTATTGAAGCTTATAAGGAATGGAAATCCGGTTCGATTACAGCCGTAGGGGCCATGAAAAAGTATGGCATCAAACGTTCTTCTTTTTATAAGCTTGCTAAACTATATGAGGAAAAAACGCAAGAATAGTTTGTCTTATTAACGTTTTCGTAAAAAGAACTTGTAGTAATTGCTACAAGTTCTTTTTGTTAAACTCCATTTTGTTTGTTATGGAGTGACTTAGAATTCTTAACTTGATGGCGATGTGCCCCCCCCCCTTTAAAGGCAAGACCAAAACAAAAAAACTAGCCCCGCAAGAGGGGCTAGTTGATGTAAAATCCGAATTTGGAAATTAATAAGTCTTTAATTTAGCATCTATATCTACATAAAAAAGAAATCCACCTACTGTTACATTGTTGTTTGATTCGAAGTCAACAAGATATACTTCTTTACTGTCATAGGGTGTTTTTGCTTATCCCCCGAAAAGGACTAATTGACTGTAAAAAAGAATAATAAAAAGTAAGGTACGTGAAAAGTTTTAAATTTGATGAGAGGTGGAGATTCGTGAAAGTACACGATTGTCCTAATTGTAATACCTATAGTAGAGAATGTATTATTGTCATCCAAAATGCTCCGAACTTTTCGGAAGAGATATTAAAGTGTAGTATTTGTTCCTGGAATGGTAAGTGGTCGGACATGACAGTGCGGGAGGTTATATTGCCAACGATTCCAGGTGGGATATAGATCCCTGGCATCGAACCAATTACTGATTATTATGTACTTCATTCAGATCAAATTAGAATTACTTATACAGGAGGTTGTTGTCCTCATTGTGGTGAAAGTGTGATCCGTTATGCTGGTGCATGACTTTATAAACGATTATCATGAGCCTCTTACTCGAAGTTGACGATTAGACAGGTGCGGGCGAGAAATCATCCAAAATAATTTAAGCACTATCTAAAAATAAGGTTAATATTGCAATTTTGCGATCCTTATTCTTTTGGAAGTTGGTAAGCATTTTTAACATTTTAACACATAGAAAACAAATATCTTATTGAACTAACACATGCTATATCCTCCTGAAATGAGTATACTTTAAGCGAGTTACTAAAACCTTATCAAGCTTCATTTCTCTACACTGTATGAAATTCTTACCGACGTTTGCTGTGTATGGTACGGAAAACCATTTGACAGATGAAAGATTAGAAGAAAGTGCTACAAATTACATTCTTCATATGAAGAGTTACCGTAAAGCACAATTAAATATCAAATGAATTCGCAGCATACATCAGAGAAAAAGAGCTTAGAGGTTTCCCTAAGCTCTTTTTCTCTTCATTTAAATACCGAATTTAGTTAATGGAGTAACTAAATTTCTTGAATCATTTCCACTCTGTTTCCGAATGGGTCTCTAAACTCAAAACGTTCAAAACCAGGTATAGGTACTCCTTCAATTATCTGAATGTTATTTTGTTCTAACACATTTCTCCAGTATGATATATCCTCTACTTGATAAGCTAGATGGGCTTTTGTTTTTAATCGGTCAAAACCATCTTCTGTACCTATATGTACATCTCTATCTCCGACTTGTAGCCAAAATCCTCCACGCCCCTGTAGTGATTCGGGCTTTTCCTTCTCAGGTAGACCGAGAATTTCGCAATAAAATTTTTTTCCCGCTAGTTCAGCACCTTTTGGAATAGTTATCTGAGCGTGATGTAAACCAAGAATCATAAAGTCCACTCCCATTATCAATTGAATTTGTATTGTTTTTCTTCTATAACCAAATAATTTTTCGAAATTTCTAAATCCTCTTTCATTTTATAACACCAAATACAATAAGTGGAGTATTGATTAATTATAATATTGGATAAGTATTACTTATGGCCCTTTAAGTTTAAAACAAAAGATTTTTTCCAAGTATAATACTTACCGTGAATCTATCTTTTGTCGCTACTTCACACCATAGTTTATAGGAGAACGGCTTTTTTACGTAGTGTAGTTATGTAATTAAGAAGCTTTATCATGATGGGCATGTGCGATCCCGTGATGAAAGACAATTAAAAGAATTTTATCGTTTGTTTTTGTGATAAAGTTAATATATATGGAAAAGGTGGGAAAGTTATGAAGAATCGTTCGCTAATAAGAAAAACATTACTTGCTTCTGGAATGATTTTATTCGTTTGGGGACTTGTCATGCTTAATGTGATTACAGATATTATACCGATTGAACATACAAATAAAACGTTATCAATTATTGTTCTTATTGTTGGAATCACTTGTTGTGTCGCAGCTAACTTTTTTAAAGAACATAAGCGGTTTTCTGACGAAGTATAAAGCCTGTGTATTCTTATTTTTAGAAGAGAGAGGATATATGGGATTAAAATATTTTGGCTGTTTACTTCTCATGGCATTTAGCGTGGGAATTACTATACGTTGGATTTTTCGTGAAAAAATATAGAAAAGAACTAAAGGTTGATAGTTAGATTACATTTTCTTTGAATGAGTATCTTAATGGTACGAAAGATATCAAATATACGAATCAATTCCCTGATGGAAAATTGGCTAAGATAAAAAATAGTACAATATTTCCAAATGGTTGGAGTGATACAAAGATGTTAGATAGTATAACCGATATCTGTAATTCTTCCCCGATAGGTATTAGAGGAAGAGATGGAGCAACTTTTCATAGGAGAATTATTGACGGCGTAGAAATTGATGTAATCAAAATAGGTAACAATGTGGTTAGTGGATATCCAACAGATCAAATTAATGCGCTATTACCAGGTGGATTTACCGAATAGAGGAGGAACATTAATGTATAAAAAAGTAGATGCAGTATTATCTGAAAATAGCTCAGATAACTACTTTTATGATGATGAATTTATGTATGTACAAGAGTTGATAAGTGAATTTACTGACATTGATTGGGAACAATTGGTTCAAGGTCTAAAAGACAGAGATGATAAGTATAAAATTAGATTAGTATATTGCATAGATGAAGATACTGGAATGAATGGATTCAATTTATTACTAGATTTACTCAATGAGAATGATGAAGTAGCTGAATATGTAATAGATTCTTTGCGTTCTTTTAACAATGAAGAATATAAAAAAATACTTGCTTCCAACAAGCAAGTAATAAATAAAGCAGAGAATTTACTGAAAAATGCCAGTCTACCAGTTAAGAGAATTTTAGAAGCATTTTTACAGCAAAATAAACAGTCTTAGTATTTTTATCTTTAGAAACAGAATTGTTTAAACTAAATAAAAAAGGAACTCAACTATCTTTACTATATAAGTTGACTTAGTTTTTCCCGCATGTCTAAAACACACCCTTCTTGGTCCATACTGAATAGTAAAAACAGGTGAAGGAATACTTAGAACAGATTAAGAATAGATTTACAATAAAATGACAAAAAAAGAATGAATTGAACTTGTAACAAAAATATGTGAGTTTGATTCAACTGAAGAAGAACTTAGTGAATATGTTTATATTTTAAAAAATAACGTACCTCATTCCGCTCCAAGTGACTTGATTTTTTGGAATGATGAAGAGTTGACTCCAGAAGAAGTAGTAGAGATAGTATGGAATTACAAAGAAGAAAAAAATTAGAATAATATATAAAATAAAACAGGCTCCTTTATAGAACCTGTTTTATTTTATAACCGGGAAATTTATTTTAGGTATTTTTGCCCAAATCCCCCAAATGGGGGAATTAGTTTAATTCATTAAAAAATTATACGCTATGTCCCAAAGTGTACTCTTTGGGAAACTGTCTATTTTATATTAGCAGTTACAATAGACTACTAGAGGCATGATACATTATGGAAAAGACGGTGCTCACATAGTTCATTCAAAATCATTAGAACCATAAGAAAAGGATGATACAAATGGAATATAATTTTTTAATAAAAACATTAGATGAGTATGGAGATAGTGAACTGATAATAGAATGGCAAAGTGGATTAAAGATTATCGGTAAACCAGACACACTCTTTGAAACAGACAATGGGTTGGATGACGATGATGTGAATTATACAGAATATTATGCAGTTGCATTTCAAGTAAATCATATTTTATCCCATCCTGCTACTAACGAAGGTAGTGTATATGATTGGTTAAGACAAGAGAGAAGTTCACTGGTTGAAATTTCTCTCTATGATGATCCACCAAGTGCAGTATTTTTAAGCGACGGAAAGAAAGTATGGGAAAGAGAAATACATAAATAATAGTCGCTATTTAAACTTTGACCTTGATTGGCACTATGCCTTTCAAGGTTTTTTATTGCCTTTATAATATTATGTTTATCGAGGGATTGAAGGAATTAGTAATCCCCTGCCCGGCATGCAAGCTATGATGGGTATTTTTGATGAGATGAAACATAAACCATCTCCGTGAATTCAATTCTACTTCTAGCAGTAATTATGATACAGCAATCCAACTAGCTGCAAGCATTGCGCAAGGTCTTGCGGAAGTTTAAAGCGGAAAATGTTTTAGCCCCGCATCAGGAACATTATCTATTATGGTGATCTATGGTATTACGGCCTTCATAACAAATTTTAATGTTTTAACTCTATTTGTGGAACTAGGGACTTTAGGGGTACCAACATATGTCCATCAACTTAAGAAGATTAAACACCCCTAAAATGAAAAAACGTTATTCTTTCTCATGAATCATAGGAAAGGATGGCGTTTTTGTATGTCTATTTCTGTATCCGATGAATTGCAGCTATTCACTCAAGAAATTCAAAGTTTTTTATCCCTAAATACCTTACGAGATCTTGCTAAAGATGTTGGTTTTGTGCAACGAACCAATAAGTGCCAAGCAAAGGAATAATCATATGGTCTCTTTGCTTTTTCGATTTGATTACGTGTTTCATATTGTTCCCCCTTGCCAAATTGTTTTTCTTAATGGTATCATGTTTTTTCGTGAATAAAATAAAAACGGTGAAACTCTCGCCTTTCCTGATTCTTTATATCTGGTAATGAGGATAATATAAATAAACGATAATTTCTTTTCTTCATCAAGCAAAAGGGAAACGGTGTGACTGGTCGCAAACAGTAGATGTCGTGTGGAATCAATGTTTTAAAAAGAAGCGGCTATTTTATGATTGTAATCGGAAGCGTCGTTAGCTTGTTATGGAGAAGTTCTTATACAACAATTGGAATCGTAACGCTTATGATTCTATGTATGATTACAATCGTTTACAATGTAGAGAAAAAGTTAAAAGAAAGGGAGAAATCAGATCCCAACAAACAATCTTAAAACGATTGAGTTGAAATGGTTATATAGAAAGAGGTGAAGTATCGATAATGGTGATGACAGCTCTATTGTTATTGCTTCAAAATAGTTTGCACACAGAAACTGGGAATACCATGAAACCGATTCCGATTACCACGGTGCATGTCGCAAATAAATATGAAAAATGGAACGGTGCAGAGGGCAACCGTTTCGTGCAAACAAATAGGGTATTCACAAGTAATCCTGTTAGCCAAATAGCGGCAAAGCAAACAAAAGAAACAAGAGAAACAAAAGAAACAAGAGAAACAAAAGAAACAAAAAAAACAAACGTAGCACTCGGAAATTTACAACGTATGATTTACAACAATCAATCTTCTTACGGAGTAGAAGGCACGGCAGAAGCAAATACGCCTGTTCACATTGAAGTGACAGATGTAGATGGAAAAAAAGTTTCTACAGACGTTACAGCAAATAAAGAGGGACTATTTCAAACTTCGATCAACGGAAGCGGGTTGAAAAATGGGAACGTGCAAGTAAAGGCGGCGGCAGGTGAACAAGCTGCCCTCAAAACGGTAGAAAAAGATGGTACTTTCTATGAATTAAACAAAAAAGAGCAAGAAAGATGGCATATTTCAAACGATGGTACGCATCCGATTGAATCGACAAAAGGAATGAACGATGCACTCCAATTCGCAAAAGCAAATGCCCTCAAAACATTCAAGGTTCCAGCAGGAACGTACATGGTAAAAAAAGAAAATCCTGCTTTGTGGAATGACCCTTCCGCGTGTATCAATATGGTTCCGAATATCACATTCTGGTTAGATGAAAATGCTGTGATTCAAAAAGAAACAAACGCAAGAGAAGTATATTCAACTGTATGTGTTGGGTACGGCGCCGACAACGTCACATTAAAAGGCGGGACGTACAAGGGTGATAAAGATACACATGACTATTCGAAAAAACAAGGACCGAGTTTTCCTGGTACGCATGAAAATGGAATCGGCATTTCTGTATATGGGGCCAAAAACTTGACAATTGACGGCGTTAAAGCAACAAACTTCACAGGTGATGGTGCGGGTATTGGTGGGAAAGGAACGTTATTGCAAGACATCTATCCAGATCATTTTGAATCGGGTTCTCTTGATACAAATGGAAACAAAGTGGCAGATCCCACAAAAATTAGATTGAAAGCACCGATCCCATTCACAAAGGACATCCTCAAAACAGAACCTTATTTTGAAATGCCAAATGCAAAAAATCTGCCGTATCTCTATGATGTCTATTTTTATCAAGCAGATGGTTCTTTCTTATCTAGATACAGTGTCAATACTAAAAAAGAAGTGGTTCGAATTCCAAAATCTGCAGCGTCCTTTAAAGCGGTGTTTAAAAAATCAAATACGAGCGGTGTATACGGGGAGTTTTGGAACAAGGCATTAGCAACGAATGTGACCGTAAAACATTCTGACTTTTCCTTTAATCGGCGTCAAGGCATCACAGTGGGAGGCGCGGACCATGTAACCATCACAGACAGTGTCTTCCATGATATTAAAGGTGTTGCGCCTGAATCTGGTATTGACGTAGAGGGCGGATACGGTGAAAACGGGATGATGAACAAAAACATCTTCATCAAAAACAACAAATTCTACAACAATAACAAATACGATGTCATTTTATATGATGGACATGATGGGTTTGTTGAAGGGAATCACTTTGGATCAAGAGGAAAAATCGGTTTAGCTGTTTCCGAACCATTCACAAATACATATATCAAGAATAATACATTTGATGCCAGTAGTATTTATGCTTATCACGATATCACGTTTGAAGGAAACAGCATAAAGGATGGACTGATGAACATCACAGGACCTCGCGCGGTGGTAGACGGCATGAAATTTGATAAAACGGCGTTAAGTCTTTCAAGTCGTGTCCCGTTTGGAATCGAAGCGAAAAACCTTACATTAAACAATATGGATTTAAATGTGTGGGTCAACCCTGTTCATGTAAGTAATGTAACCATAAACGGAGGAAGAGTGGGCGGCCAAGCACCAGACGGAAGTACTTTTGACAACTTGAAAGTGCTCAATCACCCTGGTACTTCATTCGTACCAGGGACCTATAACAATTGCATTTTTGAATCCAGTCCAACTGCGACTGGTGGTACACATGTCGACTATAACGGCACTTACACCTTTCAAAATTGTACATTTAAGGCAGAAAAAGGGACATTTAACGTCGGAAGCAAAGACGCAAATGTTACGATTCAAAACTCTCGATTTGATATCAATGGTGATACAACTGTACTCAATATCCCAATGGGGAAACAAATCAATGTTGTCAATAACACGATTACCTCTGGCTTACGGCCAGGGATGAACAAAGCGGTTATCAAAGTGGGAGACTATTGGAATAAAGACAAACCGTTCCAGGGCCAACAGGCAAACATCACTGGCAATACCATCACAACAGGTGCAGCGGTTGAAGGCATTAGCACGATTTACGGCGGCGTCAATGCACCAGCTTATCGCGTTCAAAACAACATTTTACACAAGGCATTTTTGAAGGTAAAGCCAAAGGATATTGTAAACGGGAATCAGGAGCTTCCGAATTAACTGAAAACACGTGGTGCACCTACACCGCGTGTTTTTTTGTTTCTTCTATATGGAGTACCGTCAACTTAAGAAATATGACTATCCTCAAGTGTAAAAAACGTTATTCTTTTTTTAAAATACACAGAAAGGATGACTTTTTTTCTGGAGTGTGTGAAATTTCTTAATACTGTTTCCAGTCAGTTAAACAATACTGGCATTTTTATCAACATTCATTTACCAGAATAAAAATTATTCGTAACTACTCAGCTACCATATAAAAAGCCAAGATAAAGAGAGGTTTCGCATCGGAGCGAAACCTCATTTATTTCGTTGAAAATCGTTCTATATTTCCCGTCTCTAATAAAGTTTGCATTGTGTGAAACACGGGATTTTCTTGTTTTTTGAGTGTTCTGATGATGCTTCGTAAACGTAAATAATTGTCAGCCCCATATGATAAAAAAATATATTACTTAACTAGTGTGTATTTTTTTAGGTTTGTCAATATAGTTGACTAAAGAAGTCTAAAACTACTGAAAAGTACCCCACTGTGACAATGAATGACAGTATTAAGAATACATTTCTTTTTGTTTTATTAAAAGTATTCTTATCCATTTTATAGTTTAATTCAAATGAGAAAAATATTAAAAGAACAATGTTTGTTACAAAGCTTACATACACAGGTGTTACTTGAGATAATCCGTACATAAAGCTTAAAATCAATGTAACTGTTACTTGAATAACAATACCTTTAAATAATAAGTATCTTACTGCATTTAAAAGACCTATATCCTCTATCTTAATGTCTTTCTTTATCATCTTCTTAATTATAGCTATTAATAAGTCTTTCTTAATAAAGTAAAGAACCACCATTAGAAAAATAGCTAGTTGTAATGCAATTATTATATAGTTCATCAGTGAAGCATAAGAAGTCATATCGTTATCCATAAGTCTATCCCCTAAATACTTTTAATAAGTTTTATTTCCTCAATAAAGAATAATACTAAGTGTATAGCGTTTATTACAAACCATAACATGAAATTTGAATTCTTTACAGTCTTCAACTGATTTGACCTTGTATTAGACAATTCTATCTTTAAAGACGTTAATATAATAGTGTTAGACATAAAACCTAACAATATAAATCCGAATAAAGGTAAGTTTGTGATAGCACCTATTACCATAATTCCTATGTATACTATAGTTAACTTCTTAATATACTGGTTATCTTCTTTTAACTTCTCTATATCTTTATTTTTAAACCAGTCTCTTACTATTCTTACAAAGACAATACTTTGAAATATCAGTACAATTATACTTACAAAGATAAGAAACAAAGTCTCAACATGATTTTCAATTAAGTTCCCTATACTGCTCATTTCGTCTGTATCCCCTTTATTTATGTAATATTGACTTTAGTACTTGAAAGTAAGAGTCCTAAGATTCCTCCGATTAAGCCGATTATAAATTCTACAGTGCGTTTCAAATTACAATACCACCTTTCAAAAATATGATTCAAGTTAATGTTTTTACATATATTAACCATCGTTTTATAATAGCGAAGTATTACAAATTAGTCTATATTTGTAAACTGAACAGAAAACGGGTGGGACTTGAAAGTAACGGTTCTGTTGCAAAGCTTGAAAAAAGTATAAACAGGTTGGTAAATGAGGAACAATGTTTAGGAAGTAGCTAGTAATT
>NZ_JAQOTJ010000004.1 GCF_028401955.1 Bacillus sp. BP-3 | reverse complement strand
ATGATGGGAAACCATCACGTACGGTGTGATGTGGGGGAAAAGGCGGAGATAATATCAAACCCTTACCTATCACAATAAATTGTTACTGAGGCTGATGAAACAGAAACGATTTTGTATGGAACGTTAGATATAAAGAAAATTTCTGAAGTGCGTAAAGGGATTCCTGTTTTTTTTGATCGTCGTCCAGAATTGTATGCGACAAAAAAATGTTGACAAACAAATTTTATTCTTGGTATAGTCAGAAACGAAAATAATAAATTCAGACAACTGTATATACTCTTATCAAGAGCAGGTGGAGGGATTTGGCCCGATGAAACCCAGCAACCGACCGTAATACCATTGTGAAATGGGGCGCATGATTGGCGCCTAGTAAGGCACGGTGCTAATTCCAACAGAAAGAAACTTTCTGGTAGATAAGAGGGGAGAAGTGAATCTTCAAACCTCTTTCGGTGTAGAAAGAGGTTTTTCTTATGGTGAAAAGCCCTAATATATTAGGGGGAATCAAAGTGGGATACAAGCAGCTAACAGAAAAAACGGCCGTAACATATGCGAAAGAGAATGGTTATTTTTCAGAAGAGGCAGTTGTTACTTGTGAAGAAATTGGTGATGGGAATTTAAATTATGTGTTTCGTTTGCATGATGGGAAGAAGGGGCTCATTCTTAAGCAGGCTCTTCCATATGCGAAGGTAGTAGGAGAAAGTTGGCCGCTATCTTTACGCCGTGCAACAATTGAAAGTGATGCATTGCAAATTTTTGCGAAATATGTTCCAGAATATGTTCCGAAAGTATATGGACACGATGAAACGTTAGCAATCATTGTTATGGAAGATTTATCAGCATTAACGATAACAAGAAAAGGATTAATAGCCGGAGAAGATTATCCGTTATTATCTCGGCATATTGGCTGTTTTTTGGCCCGTGTTCTTTTCTATACATCAGATTTTGGATTGCAAGCAGAAGAAAAAAGATTGTTAGATAGTCAATTTGTAAATCCAGATTTATGTAAGATTACAGAAGACCTTGTATTTACTGATCCATTTGCAAATTATGAAACAAACGAATATGAAGAAGAATTACAAGATATTATTGACGAACTTTGGTGTGATAAAAATTTGAAGCTACAAGTAGCACAGTATAAATATAAATTTTTAACAAGAAAAGAAGCGTTAATTCACGGTGATTTACATACGGGAAGTATATTTTCTTCCTCTTCCGAAACGAAAGTGATTGATCCAGAATTTGCGACATTTGGTCCGCTTGGATTTGATTTAGGTCAATTTATTGCGAATTTATTAGTAAATGCGTTGTCGCGTGAAGAGAATAAACGCAGTGTATTATTTTACCACATCGAACAAACATGGAGCGTTTTCGTAGAAATATTTACAAAACTATGGATGCTTGAAGGGATAGAGCCATACACGCGAGAAAAACAATGGTTACCAATTGTACTGAAAAATATATTCGCTGATGCAGTTGGGTTTGCGGGATGTGAGATGATACGCCGGACAATCGGGTTAGCTCATGTTGCTGATTTAGATGGGATTTCTCAAAGTGAAGCAAGGTTACTAGCGAAACGGCATGCATTACGTTTAGGAAGAAAGCTACTTCTACATGAAACAGAAAATGCGGATGCTCGTTTATTCCGTATACAATTTGAATCTATTGTTTTTGAAAAGGAAGTGAGGGTATGAGTAGTAGTAGTCCCACCCTCTGTTATGTGGAAGAATGTGTATAGTGGTATTTGCAGATATTTTGAAAAACAGTTGAAATGATTTAGTTTGTTTTAGTTACCACTTTTCTGTCTCTCCGCTTATTTATAATAAGAAGGGAGGAGACAACGATGGAGGAATGGATATCAGTTATTGGCAATGTTGGCTTTCCGATTGTTGTTACGCTATACTTGCTTCATAGAATTGAAAGTAAGTTAGATAGCGTTATTGTTGCGATTGAGAAGCTACCAAAACAAATGCAAAGATATGAATCTCCAAAAGAAAATATGTAACGGAAACGGATTGTGTGGAATAAGCACAATCCGTTTCTTATATTGATATAGAAGAAAAATAGTTTGTTGAATTTTACTGTGCCGTATAACCACCGTCAATGACAACTGCTTGTCCTGTAATCCCTTTTGCTTTTTCGCTTGCTAAAAATAAGGCGTAGTTTGAAATTTCTTCTGTATGTAATAATCGTTGTTGCGGTACAAGCGGGTAAATAATATCTTCTAGTACATGTTCAAGCGGGACATTTCTTGTTGTGGCTAAATCTTGAAGTTGATTACGAACAAGAGGGGTATCAACATATCCGGGACAAAGTGCATTTACGGTAATACCATATTCAGCGCCTTCTAGTGCAGCGACTTTGGTAAGGCCAATTACTCCGTGCTTGGCGCTATTATATGCAGATTTGCCTGCAAAGCCAACGAGACCATTAATAGAAGCAATGTTAATGATGCGACCGTATCGTTGTTTTTTCATAATAGGAAATGCATGTTTTATTGCAACAAACGGTGCAATTTGCATAATTTTAATAAGCATTTCAAACTTTTTAGTAGGGAAATCTTCAATTGGAGAAACGTATTGCATACCTGCATTATTAATTAATACATCAAGTGAACCAAATCGTGTAACAGTTTCAGAAATAGCTTGTTCAATCTCATGTTCTACTGTTACATCACACTGCATTCCCAATACTTTATATCCTTCGTTCTGTAATTGTTTCACTGCCTCTTGTACTCGGACCTCTAACCGATCCGTAATTATAACAGTTGCGCCCTCTTTTGCAAAGGACTTTCCCATTTCGTATCCAATTCCGCTTGCTGCACCTGTTAAAAATACAACGCGACTTCTAAACATGTTTTATTCCATCTCCTCTATGAATATAGTTAACTCTAATGCTCTATTTATAGAAACGAAGTGGGAAATCCTGCAATCTTTTTGGGAAAATACGCAAGCTATCTTGCTTTGTAAGATACTTATACTTATCTATCTTGTAAAACAAGATAGAGGGAGGATTTGAATGATGTCGACGAGTCAAATGCTAAAAGGTATTTTGGAAGGATGTTTACTTGCCATTATTTCTGAAGGAGAAATATATGGATATGAAATGAGTGAAAAATTGGCGCAGTATGGTTTTACGATGGCAAGTGAAGGAAGTATTTATCTGCTATTAATTCGCATGCAAAAAGAAGGATTGATTACAAGTACGATGAAGGAATCGCCATCTGGTCCAAAGTGAAAATATTACACATTAACAGAAAAAGGTGAAGATGCACTAGGTGACTTCATGGAACGATGGGAAGTAATGCAAAGTAGTGTACAGCGCTTGTTGGAGGGAAAAGGAAGGAAACGATAACGCTGACTTGATGAGGGGAATCAAATGCAAGTTTCTAAAGAAGGAGAAAAATTTTTAGTTGATATGAAAGTGTATTTGAATATTTTAAAATTAATAATACGGGATGGGGAAATTTAGAGCCAATTGTGTTGTATGGAAGCTTAGTACTGCTTATGATGCGGGATTCTAAACGTCAAAATATTGTACAGAGATAGTTAAGATAGAGGCTTTCAAGGGAATCAAAGCAGAAGACATAAAATCTTTTTTAGAAGAAACTACAGCACTTACTTACGTAATAAAGGACTTTGTAAAGATAATTCTCTTTGGGTATTTGTTAATAAGGAATCTATTTGTGATTTATGAGGGGTAGGAACGATATAATGCATAAGATTCGTAGGAGAAGGATGGTGCTCGGAACCGTTTGGACATTCGGGATCTGCATTTGTAAGCTTATCTTGTACACGGCGTGTGAATAAAATGTGACCAATTTCGTGTGCAAGGGTGTAGATGTTCTTCGAAGCTGAAGCTGCATTTGTTAATACAATGTAACCTTTAATTTGTTTACGAATTGATATGGAATAAGCACAAGCGATCACAGATTGTTCTTGAAAATAATCACTGCCGATATAACAAATATAAATATCACAGTGTGCTGCACGCTTAGAACATTCAGCAAATAAAGAAGTCAATTTTGGTTGTGATTTTAACGAAGATACGTAACTAATTTCACAATCATGAAAACGATAGGATTCATCTAGTACACTGACATCTTCAATTTTAAATACGATAGGATGCCAAATATATTTAGCAATTGCAATATCTTGAGCAATTCGTTGGTTGTCAATATGAGATCCAGGAGTAATGCAAATACATAAATTAATGTAAGGACACATAGGAGACACCTCAAATATTATGGATTTTTCTATCTTAATAGAAATGAAATGTACTTAACGATTGAAAAAAGGAGGAATAAATGTTTTTAATGTATCGACATTGTTTTTTTGCCGAATCCTGTACGGGGAATATTCTTTATTTGATAAGAGCTGCGGAGGTATAGCGTCCTCTTTGTTTAGCAAACTGTTAAAATTAGTTATCATATGAGTGAACTGTTCATCCGTAATCATACCGCTCGTATGCCAATAACACATCATCGCATAGGCAATAGAGCTTGTATCGACGTTTACGGTTATATTCACATTAGAGTTTCCGCTGTTTGAAATATTGGAGCTATTTCGCCGCATCATAAAAATCCTCCTTACAAAAATAGGCTACTGTTTAGTAGCCTATTCCTTTTTGGTTATTGTGGTTTTGATTTTGGTGATTTTGGTGATTTTGGTGATTTAGATGATTTTGATTATTTTGCGGAGGTTGAGCAGCATTATTTAATACGTTTGTTAAAAATGGGAGCAGGGCCGCTAATAATTGGTTTGTAACATCTGTATTCAATTGCCCTTGTCCTTGTACCTGTCCTTGCCCCTGCCCCTGCCCTTGTCCTTGTGGCTGCCCCTGCCCTACATCAGTAGACTGCTGATTAGTAGCAGTTGTATCAGTATCAGTATCTATATCAGAGTCTACGTTTAAATTCACCTGAGAATTTCCACTATCTGAAATCTGAGCAACGTTATGATTATGTGTATGATTCTTTTTATGTTCTTCCTGTGATTCAGATTGATCGTTCTGATCATACTGATTATTTTGATCATACTGGACTTTTCTTCGGCAGCGATCATAATAATAATAAGACAACAAAATCCTCTCCTTTAATAACTACAGAAAATGTCTATACCATACTTTATGTGAAAAGAGAGAATGTGTATGGACAAATGAACTATCGTTTAGAGCGGTTTTTAATCCTGTTACAGCCTAAGTTATTAATAATGTATTTTATTTACATGAATTTGTGAGCAGTTTTAATAATTAAATATGTTTGTTCATGTTTTTATTACGTAAAAATAGTGGGATAATAATTTTGGAAAAGAAGTCGGAAAATAGTCAAATTTTGACACAATTATATACCCATTTTTTGTTATAGTAAAAGAAAAAGGGGGGGAAAACATGTATACATTAAAAATTGTTTCAGATCGTGAAGCTGTTTATCAATTTGCAAGTTATGTTCAAGTTATACAAGGGGTAGAAAATGTATATGTGGAAGTGAGCGAAGCATTGTATGAACATCCACTTATGAAATTTTATGTTCATGTCTCAATCGAAGAAAAGTATGAACAAGGAAAAGCATTGCGGGAAATTGCACGTTTAGTAGAGTTAGGACGTTTTACATATGTCCATTACCGAGATGAAGAGATTGAAAAAGCATTCGAGGACGTAAAATACGAAAGCCATATTGGCTAGATAATAAGCAATGAAGAGGCTAATGTGAGTTAGCCTCTTTTTGTGTATGAAAATATTTTATAGGTGTCAAACAAATAAATAAAGAATTTTGCTATTATAGGAGAAGGATAGAAAGGGGAGTTATATAATGGGGTATATACAGGAACTAAGAAAATTAGTTGGAACAAAACCACTTATAATAGTAGGATCAGCAATAATTGTTTTAAATGAAAAGAATGAAGTATTATTACAACTTCGTTCTGATACATATGATTGGGGATTGCCAGGGGGAGCAATGGAGTTAGGAGAAACAATTGAACAAACCGCAGAGAGAGAATTAAGAGAAGAAACTGGTTTACAAGCAGATTATTTACAGTTTCTCGGTGTGCTTTCTGGTCAAGACTTATATTATCGGTATCCGCATGGAGACGAAATTTATAATGTAATCAATGTATTTCAAGCGCATCGTGTGTACGGTGAAATACAATGTGATGAAGAAGGATTGGATATGCGGTATTTTCCAATTGATAAATTGCCAAAATTGAATACAACAA
The DNA here is from genome assembly GCF_028401955.1 of Bacillus sp. BP-3. Taxonomy (GTDB): domain Bacteria; phylum Bacillota; class Bacilli; order Bacillales; family Bacillaceae_G; genus Bacillus_A. Next base: position 440,880 of record NZ_JAQOTJ010000004.1, on the reverse strand, counting down.
CAGAAAAAATTCTTCAAAAATATTTATTGGCATTAACTGAATAAGAGGGGACGAGAGTATCTGGATACGCATAGAAACGGCCAGGGCCTGTTCCTGCTACATACAAGGTTTAAAATGAAAGAAGAAAGTGAGTACAGGTCACGCTGTATCTTTCATAGCAGTGACTTATATACGAAAAGTTTAAATGAATATATGTATCTTACTTTATTAAATATTTTGATTTTTTAGTTACTTCCTAATATAATTGACATAGATATGCATCTTGCGGTATTTCATCCGAAATTTACTAGGATACATAAGAGAGGAGAAAGTACACGATGCGTAATGTAGTCGTCACAGCTGCAGTTCGTTCACCGATTGGAACATTTGGAGGAGTTTTCAAAAATGTAAAACCAACTGAACTTATAGTTCCTGTATTACAGGAAGCTGTAAAAAGAGGTGGTGTGTCGCCTAATGAAATAGATGAAGTGATTTTAGGTCACTGTATTCAGCGAACAGATGAGGCAAATACAGCAAGAACAGCAGCTCTTATGGCGGGATTTCCTGATACAGTTACTGGCTATACAATTCAGCGTCAATGTGCTTCAGGTATGCAGGCGCTAATTTCAGCAGCAATGCAAATTCAATTAGGTGTAAGCGATGTTGTTGTTGCAGGGGGAGTAGAAGCGATGAGTTCTAGTCCGTATGTATTAAAAGAGAACCGCTGGGGACAGCGACTACAACATGGAGAAATTCGTGATATGGTGTGGGAAGTGCTAGAAGATCCAATCCATCGTATTATGATGGGAGAAACCGCGGAAAATCTTGCAGAGCAATATGAAATTTCTCGCGAAGAACAAGATGAAGTAGCGTTGTTAAGTCATCAACGTGCTCTTCATGCAATCGAAGCGGGTTATTTTGATGAGCAAATTGTTCCGATTACGAAAAAGGAACGTAGAAAAGAGATTGTCGTTTCCAAAGATGAACATCCTCGTGCAGATATTACGTTAGAAAAACTTTCGAGTTTAAAAGCAGCTTTTCGTAAGGATGGAACAGTAACTGCCGGAAACGCATCGGGTATTAATGACGGAAGTGCAGCGTTAGTCTTAATGAGTGAAGAAAAAGCGAAAGAGAAAGGGCTTCAACCAATAGCGAGAATTGTTGGACACTCTGTAGCAGGTGTAGATCCTAAATTTATGGGGATAGGGCCAGTGCCAGCGATTCAAAAAGGGCTGCAAAAAGTCAATTGGTCAGTAAATGATGCGGATTTATTCGAAATTAATGAAGCATTTGCTGCACAATATTTAGCGGTAGAGAAAGAATTAGGTTTAAGTCGCGAAAAGGTAAACGTAAACGGTAGTGGAATTGGTCTTGGCCATCCGGTTGGGTGTACAGGAGCACGTATTACAGTAAGCTTGATTCATGAATTAAGAAGACGAGGATTGGAAAAGGGAATTGCTTCTCTTTGTGTCGGCGGCGGTATGGGAGTAGCGTTATTTATAGAAGCATTATAATAAACAAAACCAGCTAATGTGTCCACTAGCTGGTTTTGTTTATGGACGGAATAAATGATGGAATAGTCTTTCGCGATCTTCAAAAAAGAGTTTCGGGGTATGTATAGTATAATAGTACATGAAATGATAATTTCATAGAATGTAATGACAGGAGAAAGATTATGAAAATCAGGAATGTATTTTATATGTTATGCAGCATTCTTATAATTTTAAGTGGGTGTGCTCAGCAAGAAAAAGTGAAGCAGCCAAAGAAACAGGCTATTCCTGAGACAAATGAATATGGCGGTTTACAACTAACAAAAGTGGGCCGAGAGATTAAGCAAAAAAACTGGGGGACTTTAAAATTAGAACAAATCAAACATGTAAATGAAACATTTACAGTTGGAACGATGAAAATTTATGTAGATAATCTCAGAGTTATTACATTATCAAATATGGAAACTGACACAAAAGAAACGCTTAAAATGTATACAAAATTAACTCCAGAAGAAGTGCAACATCGCTTAGGTGAGACATTGGAGCAAACGGAAGCAGAATTGTATGCATCATTAAGTGGACAAGATATTGGTGATACCGCTAAATATATTGAAATTACATATAAGGTTGAAAATGCAGGCGACAAAGAGATGAAGTTCTTTTCAATGAATGATGTAACTGTAAATGAAACGCAATCATTTCATGTACCAGCGAAAAACTTTTTATATGCAGAAGATACGCTTGTTGGTACAAAAAGTGTATCGAGAGAGGGGTATAGTCCTGGTGAAAAAAGGGATGGCTTAATTGGACTTTTACTAAGTGATCCTAATGAAAAAGTAAAAACAGTTTCTTTTACAACAGATATATTGGCGGTAGGAGACTCACATGAAAAAATAGCGGAACCACAAACATTTACCATTTCACTATAATAGTGAAATGGTTTTTCATTGTTATATAAGTTAAAAAATAACATGAAAACTCTTTTCTTTTGAGTAGGACGAGAGCGAACAAGGCCTAATTTTGCCACATGCAATGTTAAAACAAAGAGAGCGAGTATAGGTTATGTTGTATCGCACCCATATGTCGAAAAATAAAAATGGATTTATAGAGTAGGAGAGGAAATATGTCGGTTTATAGAGAATGTATATTTATATAATGATTAGCAGGGAGAGAAAAAATGTATATTATCAAAGCCGATATAAATGATGCAAAAGAACTCGCACGTGTTCATGTTGATAGTTGGAGAGAAACATATGAAGGGATAATGCCGAAAGAAGTATTAGATAAAAAGTCGTATGAGAAACGAGAAGCATTATGGTTAAAAATATTACAGGAACAGCAGTCGCATGTCTATGTTGCCAAAACAACTGACGGGAAAATCATCGGTTTTGCAGATGGTGGGAAAGAAAGAACGGGTAGTTATGGATATGATGGAGAGTTATATGCGATATATATTTTAAGCGAATATCAGCGGAATCAACTTGGAAAAAGATTAATAAAAGCGGTAGCTGCGGATTTATATGAGAATGGCTGTTGTTCTATGCTTGTATGGGTAGTGACAAGTAATCCTTCTAAATATTTTTATGAAGCATTACAAGGCTCTTTTGTAGATAAGAAACAAATTGAAGACCTACACGTAGAAGAAATTGCATACGGCTGGAAAGATATAAAAACTCTTCTTAAGTAGTACAACCTCCCGCTCGTTTTATTACTTCGTGAATATAATGAAGTGAATCGAGTGAAAGGGGAGACAATCCGTGAGGGGATTCACGGTGTTGATCGGAATTATATTAGCGATTTGTTTTCAAATAGGCTTATTATATATGTTACAAAGAATTGAGCAACTATCACTTATTTATCTTCTATGTGAAATTGTATATATAGGAGTACTATTTGGAGTTGGAATGAGTATTGCACATTATTTTTATAAACACAAAATTTATATATTTATATTGATATTTGTTTTTTTCTACGGATGTGGATACTATAACGGTGAGATTGTTCAAGACATTTTGCGATTGCATATTGTATTGATTCAACGGGCATTCATATTATTATTTTGTATTATGTTTGGAACGATTGTTTATGGAATGTTGTTTTATAAAGAAAATAATGACAAAAAGGTCAAATGACACATTTGACCTTTTTAAGATTCTTGTTTTTTAAAGTAAGTTTTCACGTTTTGTAATTGCAATTGTTCTGAGATACGAAATTCGTGTTTTTGTTCTTCAAATTGTTTTTTTGTATAGGGACCGAATCGACGGTTATTTTTTAAATCAATAATCCAATAATTTTCTTTCGCTTGATTAGTAATAGAAGCGTCAGGGTTATTAGGGTCATCTGTTTGTTCTATTTGCTTTGCTAAAATATAAGCGTCGTTCCAAGCAACTTCTACAATTTTTGATGGAATATATTGAGAAGCATACAAGGCGTCTGATTTTGGGAAAAGTTCTAGTGCGTCACCGGTAACATTCATGAGCTCATATTCATCGCTAACATTGTAATGAGAGTGCTTAGAATCTGTTGAACAACTAGCTAAAAGTATGAAAGAGCAAAAGATGATGAATCGTTTCAATATGAGCTCCTCCTTCCGAAATGTGATTGATACATATTGTACAGGAAAAGAGAGTAAAACACCAATTTATGAGTTGTTTACATCTGTTTTTAGACATGATACGATGAAACAGTTAATAAAGGATAGAAAAAGGAGACGACACAACATGAACCTGAAAATACATCGTCCTGCGATTGTTATGAATCGCATCGGGGCTGCAATTATTGATATGTTTTTCATTTCTGTTCTGTACGGTGCTGTTGTCGCAATTACAACAGGAAACTATAAAGCAATCTTGAATCGTTTTAATGTAAGTTCAGGAGACATCCGTTATGACCTTGGGCTTGTATGTTTATTAATGGCGCTTTATTTTATTGTTCTACCATTCATTTGGAATGGATATACACCAGGGAAAAAATTTACACGTACAAAGCTTGTATCACTTACACATGAAAAGTTAACGTTAGGAATATTAACAATGAGGTTTTTGGTATTGTTAATACCAAATATTTTATTTCTTGGGATTCCACTGATATGTAATGTATATATGATGCTGTTTAGAAGTGATAATAGCGGTTTCCATGATCTTATAGTAAAAACAAAAGTTATGAGTGTCGTATAGAGAAAGAGAAGCAGCCGCTTCTCTTTTTATTAGTAATATTTTTGTAAAGAGGGAACAATTCAATAAAAATTTTAATGAAGTCTAAATTTTTACAAAATTCGATATTTTTAATTGGTATAATAGAATTTATATAGGACGGGCATCTCCTATATAGTACCCTCCATATTGATGGCGCGTCACGGAAAGGCGCGCTTTTTTCATTTCATTTAGATTAGATTGAAAATTAACAAAAATTATATATTTATAATAAAGAGTAATAAATTTATATTAGGAGGAGCGAAATGATGGGAGGAAGTTTATTATTTTTGGGGTTCTTATTTTTGTCGGTTTAGCTTTTGACCAGTATAATAGTAAGAAAAAAGAGAAAGTTCAAAAGTAAACGATTACATCTTATATATCTATCTTTTTCTGCTTGCGGATGCTTTGAAAAAAGGAGTATACTGTGACGGTAAGACTAACCAGAAGGAGTAATGGCGATGAAGCTAGCAGAAAAAATTGTCGTTGTAACAGGTGGTGGCATCGGTATTGGGCGTAGCACGGCTCTTTTGTTGGCAGGGCAAGGTGCAAAAGTAATTGTGACAGATATTGATGAGGAAAGTGGACAAGCAACAGTTGATGAAATTGTAGAATTAGGTGGAGATGCAATTTTTGTTATTCACGATATGAGTAAGCGAAGTGATTGGCGACATGTTATAGAAGTTGCACTTGAAGTCTATAATAGAGTTGATATGTTGTTTAATAATGCTGGATTATATAAAATAGATCCAATATTTTCTCATGAAAAAGAGAACGATTCCACTACACTTTGTATAAATGACGTCTGGATAGAGATAAAACAATTGACGTCATCTTTTATGAAGCAGCAAGACGAAATGATGTTAACAGATTTACCGATTTCTGGTGTTATAGGAGCAAGGCAACAATTATTTCATACAGCAGAAGTAGTATAGTATTATAATGGAAAACCGCCCATGTATATGGACGGTTTCTTTGTATTTAGCGAATGCGTTTTTCAGTTTTTACATCAAAGAAGTGCGCTTTATTCATATCAAAAGCAAGCTGGATTTGATCACCGTTTGTAAACATATGTCTCGCATCGACACGTGCTGCAAAATCTTGATTTCCAAGTTTCATATATAAAATAGATTCTGCACCTAATAGTTCAGCAACATCAATTTTTGTTGTAAATGTTGTATCTTGTGAAGCTTCTAAAAATAAGAGTTCATCATGAATATCTTCTGGACGAATTCCTAAAATAATTTCTTGGTTAATGTAGCCTTGTTCACTCAGTAGTTTCATTTTTCCTTCAGATACTGTAATTTTTATCTTATTGTCTATTACAAAGTGATTTTCTGTTAATTTACCACGGAAGAAGTTCATCGCAGGAGAGCCGATAAATCCGCCTACGAAAATATTTTCGGGTGTTTCATATACTTCTTTTGGCGTTCCAATCTGCTGTATTTTCCCATCTTTCATAACAACAAGGCGTGATGCCATTGTCATAGCTTCTGTTTGGTCATGTGTTACATAAATAGTTGTTGTTCCTAGTTTTTGATGAAGCTTAGAAATCTCTGATCGCATTGTTACACGTAATTTTGCATCAAGATTTGATAACGGTTCATCCATTAAGAAGACTTTTGCATCACGAACAATGGCACGTCCTAATGCTACACGTTGCCTTTGACCTCCGGATAATGCTTTTGGTTTTCGATTTAAATATTCTTCTAGTCCTAAAATACGAGCTGCATCTTTCACTCGGCGATCAATTTCTTCTTTTGGAATTTTACGAAGTTTTAAGCCAAATGCCATGTTATCATAAACACTCATATGCGGATAGAGTGCATAGTTTTGAAAGACCATTGCGATATCACGATCTTTTGGAGGAACATCATTCATTATCTTGCCATCAATTGAGAATTCACCTTTTGAAATATCTTCTAAACCAGCGACCATTCGTAATGTCGTTGATTTCCCGCACCCAGATGGACCAACAAACACGATAAATTCTTTATCTTGTATGTGTAAATTAAAGTCTGTTACCGCTGTTACATTGTTATCGTATATTTTATAAATATTTTCTAATTTTAGTTCTGCCATGATTTTTCCTCCTAGCAAAATTGTGCAAACGTTTTCTTTGGATTTATTATAAACGAATGCATGAAAAAAATAAATAAAAAAATTAAAACGTTTTCATTTTTTAAAAGAGGTGTAGTTTAAGTATTGTATATTTAATGTTAATCGAGGAAGAAGTTTATATTTTTTGATGATAAAAAATGTAAGTCTATTTTCATTTTTTTTTAAATCTGTTATCATTCACTCATGAAAACGTTTGCGCCTGTTCTGTAATTAAATAATGAAATGGGGGAGCAAGATGGAGAAACAGTGGTGGAAAGAAAGTGTTGTATATCAAATTTATCCGCGTAGCTTTATGGATAGTAATGGTGATGGAATCGGTGATCTTCGTGGAATTATTTCAAAGCTTGATTATTTACAAGAACTAGGTATAGATGTCATTTGGTTATCACCAGTTTACGAATCTCCAAACGATGATAATGGTTATGATATTAGCGATTATCGTAAGATTATGGATGAATTTGGGACGATGAATGATTGGGATGAATTATTAAGTGAAATGCATAAACGTAATATGAAATTAATGATGGATTTAGTTGTTAATCATACTTCAGATGAACATCATTGGTTTGTTGAATCTCGGAAATCCAAAGATAGTCCATATCGAGATTACTATATTTGGCGTAAAGGGAAAGATGGAAAAGAGCCAAATAATTGGGGAGCTGCTTTTAGTGGATCGGCTTGGCGCTATGATGAAACGACGGACGAATATTATTTACATTTATTTTCAAAAAAGCAACCTGATTTAAATTGGGACAATGAAAATGTACGTAAAGAGATTTATGACATGATGAAATTTTGGCTTGATAAGGGAATTGATGGTTTCCGTATGGATGTCATTAATTTTATTTCAAAAACAGAGGGGCTTCCAGCTGTTGATACCGAAACGGAAGGGTATGTATCCGGGCATCAATACTTTATGAATGGACCTAATATTCATACGTATTTACATGAAATGAATCAAGAAGTGCTGTCTAAATATGACATTATGACAGTTGGTGAAATGCCGGGTGTAACAACGGAAGAAGCTAAACTTTATACAGGTGAAGAGCGTCAGGAATTACAGATGGTATTTCAATTTGAACATATGGATTTAGATTCTGGAGAAAGTGGTAAATGGGATGTGATACCATGTTCTCTCCATACACTAAAGCAGAATTTAACAAAGTGGCAAAAAGCATTGGAGCATACAGGATGGAATAGTTTGTATTGGAATAATCATGATCAGCCGCGTGTTGTTTCTCGCTTTGGTAACGATAAATCTTATCGTATTCCGTCAGCGAAAATGTTAGCGACGGTACTTCATATGATGAAAGGAACTCCTTATATTTATCAAGGGGAAGAGATTGGAATGACGAATGTCCAATTTGCTTCAATTGATGAGTACCGTGATATTGAAACGTTGAATATGTACCATGAAAAAGTAATGGAACGTGGTGAAAATCATGAAATGGTGATGCAATCTATTTATGCGAAAGGACGCGATAATGCTCGGACACCGATGCAATGGGAAGACAGCGAACATGCTGGATTTACAACAGGTAAGCCGTGGCTACAAGTAAATCCTAATTATAAAGAGATTAATGCGTGGCAGGCATTACATGACCCAAAATCAATTTTTTATTATTACAAGAAATTGATTGAACTTCGTAAAAAGCATGAGATTATTGTATATGGTACATATGATTTAATTCTAGAAGATCATCCATCAATTTTTGCTTATGTGAGAACATGGAAAGATGAGAAATTACTTGCTATTGCAAACTTTACTGAGGAAACATGTGTCTTTGAGTTGCCAGAAGAGATAACATATAGTAGTTCAGAGTTATTAATACACAATTATGATGTGCAGAGTGAATTAATTGAAAATATTACTTTACAGCCTTATGAAGCGAGGGTGTATAAACTGAAATGAGCAGATAGAAATTATAGAATATAACACATCTCAAGCGACTAGCGAAAAAGCCTTGTATAAAAAACAAGGCTTTTTCTATTTACCATGTTAAAATGGAAAATCCGTATGGTGGAAGTGTAACTTGTAGTGAGTTTGTTTCGGCAGAAAACTCTTCTTTTGTATATAAGTTTGTAATCTTTTTACCAGCGATATCATAAGGAAGAGGAACTGAAACTTTACGATTTGTTGGATTTAAAACAAAAAAGATTGTTTTCTGCTTGTATGTTTTTATATAAGAAATATAATTGTGTTTGTCGTTTGCCTCAATCCAATGAAATGAACCGTGTCCACTAAAGGCTTTATGTTGCTTTCGTAGTGAAATTAATGTATGTATATGCTGAAATAATCCTCTATCTTGTTTATCTTCCTCCCAAATCATACATTTTCGGCAGGCTGGATCCATTCCACCCTCCATTCCAATTTCATCACCGTAATAAATACATGGCGAACCGATGAAGGAGAGCTGAAATACATAAAGTAATTTCATTTTTTCTTTATTACCATTGCAGGTTGTTAAAATTCGTGGTGTATCATGACTATCTAATAGGTGAAAAGCAGCTTCGTTTACATTCATGGAATATGAATGTAAAGATGATGTAATTTGTTCCATAAATTCACTAGCTTTAATTGTTTCGTGTGCAAAATAAGAAAGAAGGGCATTTGTAACAGGGTAACTCATAACAGCGTCAAATTGATCACCTTGTAACCATGGCAATGCATCATGCCAAATTTCTCCTAAAATATATACATCAGGGTTAATTACTTTTATTTCACTGCGGAATTCTCTCCAAAAGCTATGATCGATTTCGTTAGCAACATCAAGTCGCCAACCGTCTATGTGAAACTCTCGTACCCAATAACGTCCTACTTCTAGTAAGTATTCTTTTACATCTGGATGAGAAGTATTTAGTTTTGGCATATCGGGTGTAAACGCGAATGTATCATAATTAGGAACAGGTTCTGTTTTAATTGGGAATTCATGAATGTGAAACCAATCTTTATAAGGAGAGCGTTCTCCTTTTTTTAGAACATCTTGGAATTTATCAAAAAAGTATCCGCTATGATTAAATACGGCATCTAGCATAATCTTTATACCGCGTTGATGACATGCTTCGACAAGCTTTTGAAATGTTTCTTTCGTTCCGAATTGCGGATCGATTTCCATATAGTCGATTGTGTCGTATTTATGATTCGAATGTGCCGTAAAGATTGGAGTAAAATAAATCCCGGAAATACCAAGTGCTTCAAGATAATCAAGGTGCTGTATAATGCCGGCAAAATCCCCGCCGAAAAAATTTGTTGCAGTTGGCTCTGCGCTACCCCAAGGAAGAGTATTCGCTGGATTACATGTATCATCTCCGTTCGCAAAACGTTCCGGGAAAATTTGATACCACACTGTATCTTTTACCCATGAAGGAGCTGTAAAAACATCCTTTTCATGTATAAATGGAAAGCAAAAGTAATGGCCGACGTCATCGGTAGGTGCTTCAGAGAAAAATCCTCTTTCTGTATAAATGATAGTTTCTGTGCTGTTTTTTAGTTCAAATCCATATCGTAAGCGCTTAAATTTCGGTTCAATTGAAACAAACCAATAATCGAATAAATCCGTCGAACCGCTTTTTTTCATTGTTAGGTTTGCTGTGAGCCACTTCCCGTTCTGCCATTCATATGGATCCCCATAAATGAAGGACACTACATCTACATCGTTTTTTTTCGTGCGTAGCCGAATATGAAGTGTTTTTTCATCGTAAGCATATGCGTAATTATCTTTTGGTCTATGGTATATTGCTTCCTGTAACATGAAAAAAATCCTCCTTTACTATTTTGAAAAATAAAGATATATCGCAAACGATTGCTTTTTATATAACTTTAATATTGTTTATAAGAGTAGTACTCATTTTATGTAAAGTCAATGAATATAAAGAATGACCACATAAATTTTTTGAAAAATAATATTTGCAAAATCTATAAAAGAATGTATAATGATAGACAAATAGCGCAAACGTTTTCATAGATTAGAAAGTCGTTTGTGCTTCTATTAAACTATTGTATGCAAACGTTTTCATTTTTGGTTATTATGTACATATTTTGGGAGGTATTTAGGGATGAAGAAGAAAGCGTTATCTTTATTAACAGTTTCAGCTTTGACAATCGGAATGCTGTCTGCATGTGGTCCGAAAGATTCAGGAAAAAAAGAAGCTAGCAAGGAGAAGAAAGATTATGATCTTCTTGTTTGGGAAGACCAGAAAAAAGGTGTTGGTTTAGACCCAGCAGTAAAAAGTTTTGAAAAGAAATATAATGTAAAGGTAAAAGTTGTAGAAGTTCAGATGACAGAACAAGTAAAAAAACTGCGTCTTGACGGTCCAGCTGGCACAGGACCAGATGTTGTAACATTACCACATGATCAAATCGGAAACGCGGCAACAGAGGGGCTTCTTTCTGAAATAAAAGTAGATGATTCTGTTAAGAGTAAGTTTACTGATTTATCACTAAAAGCACAAACATACGATGGGAAATTATACGGATTACCGAAAGCGATTGAAACACCTGTATTCATTTACAATAAAAAATTAATGCCAAAAGCACCAGAAACGATGGATGAACTATATAATTTTTCAAAAGAGTTTACAAAGGGCGGAAAATACGGATTTTTAGCATTAGGAGATAACTTCTACTTTGCGAATGCATTTATGTCAGGTATGGGTGGTTATGTATTTGGTGAGAAAGATGGTAAACCAAACCCGGCAGATATTGGATTAAACAATAGCGGTGCAGTACAAGGTGCAGAATTTATTCAAAAATGGTATAAAGAAAAACTATTCCCAGAAGGAATTATCGGTGAGTCTGGCGGATCAGCTGCAGATGGATTATTTAATGAAGGAAAAGCAGCGTCTATTATGAACGGTCCATGGGCATTTCAAGCGATTGAAAAAGCAAAGATTGACTATGGTGTAGCTCCAATGCCAAAATTACCAAATGGTCAACCGATGAAAACGTTTGTTGGTGTAAAAGGATGGCATGTAACAAGCTTCTCAAAAAATAAAGATTTAGCAACAAAATTCAATGATTGGGTAACAAATGAAGAAAATGCAAAAATTCGTTTCGAAAAAACAAAAGAAGTTCCTCCAGTGAAATCAGTGATGGAAGATCCAGTTATTAAAGATAACGAAGCTGCAAAAGCAGTAGTAGCACAAGCAGAAAATGGTGTTCCAATGCCGAATATTCCAGAAATGCAAGAAGTTTGGAAACCAGCGGGTGATGCGTTGCAATTAGTTGTAACAAACAAGCAAGATCCAAAAGCAGCACTTGATGGGGCTGTGAAACAAATTAAAGGAAACATTGAAGCAAATCATAGTAAGAAAAAATAATATAGAATTCGTGTCTTTTGTATGCAAAAGACACGAATTCTCCTCCTTCCAAGGGGAAGAAAAAAAGGGGGAAGAACCATGCAGACATCCTTTGAACCAGCTCATGCAGGAAACGGTTCCAAACACCGAAAAGCAGCGGCAACGTTGTCGATTATTCCAGGTATTGGTCAACTGTACAATAAACAATATGTAAAAGGTATTATTTTTCTAATATTAACTGGTTCGTTTTTTGTAGCATTTGCTGACTTATTAAATATTGGGTTGTGGGGGATTGTAACACTCGGTACAGAAGTTCCTCGTGATCATTCTATCTTTCTATTAGTAAAAGGTATTTTAGCGCTGATCGTTACTGCATTTGGACTGGGTATATATGCTTTTAATATATATGATGCGTATCAAAATGGGAAAAAGCGTGATGAAGGAATACCGTTACACTCTGTAAAAGAGCAGTACCATCATTTATTAGACCAAGGTTTTCCATATATGATGGTTTCGCCAGGATTTCTGTTATTAATCTTTGTTGTTGTACTTCCAATTATTTTCGTCATACTCATTGCATTTACAAACTATGATTTATATCATTCTCCTCCTGCGAAACTTGTAGATTGGGTTGGTTTTAAAAATTTTGTTGATATTTTCACATTACCAATGTGGCGAAACACATTTATAAGTGTATTTTCTTGGACAATTATTTGGACGTTTTTGGCAACAACATTGCAAGTGTCACTAGGAATTTTCTTGGCAATTTTAGTGAATCAACCAGGAATTAAAGGGAAAGCTGTAATTCGTACAATCTTTATTTTGCCTTGGGCCGTTCCAGCATTCGTATCGATCCTCGTATTTGCTGGTATGTTTAACGAATCATTTGGAGCAATTAATAATCAAGTGTTGGCTCTATTTGGAATTAAAGAAATTGCTTGGATGACAGATCCATTTTGGACGAAAGTCGCTTTGATCTTCATTCAAACATGGCTCGGTTTTCCTTTTATCTTTGCGATGACGACAGGTATACTGCAATCGATTCCGGGTGAATTGTATGAGGCTGCGACGGTAGATGGTGCGACAGCTTGGCAACAATTTCGTAAAATTACATTGCCGCTCGTTTTATATGCGACTGCTCCTATTTTAATTACGCAATATACGTTCAACTTTAACAATTTCAGTATTATTTATCTGTTTAACGGCGGCGGTCCAGCTGTAGCGGGACAAGATGCAGGAGGGACGGATATTTTAATTTCTTGGATTTATAAGTTGACGATGACATCGGCTCAATATGGGAAAGCAGCAGCACTTACGATGATTTTATCGTTAATTGTTATATCAGTTGCTTTATGGCAATTTAAAAGAACAAAATCATTCCAAGAAGAGGATATGATGTAAATGAACATAAAACGACAGAAGATATTACGTCTTTCATTAAGTTATTTTGTAATTTTCATGATGTGTGTGATTATTTTCTATCCGCTATTATGGATTGTAGGATCATCATTTAACCCAGGAGATAGTCTCTCTGGATCAAGTATAATTCCTAAAAATGCAACGCTGGATCATTACAAAAAACTACTTGATATTTCGCAAAGTAACTATGTACTTTGGTATAAAAATACGTTGAAAGTTAGTATTTTGACAATGATTTTCTCTGTATTGTCAATTAGTTTTACAGCATATGCATTTTCGAGATATCGTTTTGTTGGAAGAAAGAATGGGTTACTAACATTTTTAATTCTTCAAATGATCCCAAACTTTTCAGCATTAATTGCATTGTATATTTTAGCTCAGCTGACAGGATTAATGGATACACATCTAGCGTTGATTTTAATTTATGTTGGCGGTGCAATTCCGATGAATACGTGGCTCATGAAAGGATACTTTGATACGATTCCAAAAGAATTAGACGAATCAGCCCGTATGGACGGGGCAGGGCATTTTCGGATTTTTTGGCAAATTATTATGCCTTTAGCAAAACCAATTGTTGCGGTTGTAGCGTTATTTACTTTTATTGGTCCATTTACTGATTTTATTTTAGCGAGTATCATTTTACGTACACCAGAAAATTATACATTAGCTGTTGGATTATATGAAATGGTAGCAAAAAAATTCGGTAATGAATTTACAACATTTGCGGCAGGTTCGGTATTAATTGCGATACCAATTTCAATTTTGTTCTTATCTTTGCAAAAATATTTTATTTCTGGTTTAACTGCTGGAGGAACGAAGGGATAAATGGGACGCTATGTCCCATTTTTCTTTTTTTATCCCGCTATTGGGGGCAGTAAGACACCAAACTCAAGATTGAGAGAGAAGCAAAGAAGAAAGGTGATGGAAGTTTCACTTTATCGAAGAATCGATTTAGAAAGTATAGGAACAAAGAAAAATTCAAAAAAATAGTGTATGGTATAGGAAAATAATCATCTATCCATTACAATACATGAAGAGGGAAAATATAGATTGACATTAATAAAGGTTTCTGTGAATGGAATAAAGCATATATATCCAAGTTGAAAAAACGACATAAAAACCTCTTTTTTTAGGGAGGGACAAGAACACCTGGCCGTGCATAGAAGCGGTCAGAGCATTCTTCTTCCGCATGCTAGGTTTAAACCAAAGGGAGCAAGCGAGTAAAGGTCGTGTTGTATTCTGCGTAGGATCGATTTATATGTCGAAAATTTATAATGAATTTATATCGAATATCTATTTTCTTTGTTTTCTCTGAATGTTAAGGTAGAAATCGTACTGCCCGCAAATGCGTAATGAAAATAGAAGCAACTAGTAAAAATTATATAAGTCAAAGAAGAGAGGGGGAACAAATTTATGACAGTTACAATTAAAGATGTAGCAAAAAAAGCAAATGTCGCTCCTTCTACAGTTTCACGTGTAATTGCTGATAATCCGAGCATTAGTGAGAAAACAAAACGACGTGTTCGTAAAGTAATGGCTGAATTAGGTTATCATCCGAATTTAAATGCGAGAAGCCTTGCAAATCAAACACCTAAAACGATTGGGCTTGTTATGCCGAGTTCTGCAAATAAATCGTTTCAAAATCCGTTTTTCCCAGAGGTTATTCGAGGAATTAGCTCATTTGCACACGGAGAAGAATACTCATTGTATATGTCGACTGGAGAGACGGAAGAAGAGATTTTTAATGGTGTTGTGAAAATGGTGCAAGGAAGACAAATTGGCGGTATTATTCTCTTGTATTCCCGTATGAATGACCGTATCTTAGAATATTTACAGGGACAAAATTTTCCGTTTGTTCTTATTGGTAAACCATATGACCGAAAAGAAGAGATTACATATATTGATAATGATAACTATGCAGCGGCGCGAGAAGTAACGGAATATTTAGT
This sequence comes from Bacillus sp. BP-3, assembly GCF_028401955.1. Lineage (GTDB taxonomy): Bacteria > Bacillota > Bacilli > Bacillales > Bacillaceae_G > Bacillus_A. Next base: position 425,433 of record NZ_JAQOTJ010000004.1, on the reverse strand, counting down.
TTCACTTGGACATAAACGAATTGCGTTTATCGGTGGTGATTCAGATTTACTCGTTACGAAAGATCGTCTTGCTGGGATGACAGATGCATTAAAATTAGCTGATATTTCTCTGCCAGCTGAGTATGTTTTAAATCTTGGTTTTTTACAAGAAAGTGGTCAAAAAGCAGTGGGAAAACTTATGACACTAAGTGAACAGCCAACAGCTATTATGGCAACGGATGATTTGATTGGATTAGGTGTATTAAGTGCTTTATCAGAAAAGGGAATATCTGTACCGAAAGATATTTCTATTGTTAGTTTTAATAACGTATTGTTATCTGAAATGGCAAATCCTCCATTAACAACGATAGATGTAAATATTTATCAGCTAGGTTACGAGGCAGCAAGATATTTAGTTGATAAAGTTGAACATTGTGAAACTTCACCAAAGTGTATAATTATTCCTCATAAATTGGTGAAACGTCAAACTTGTAGTAAAAATGAAAAAAACTAAGAGAAGAATTTTCTCTTAGTTTTTTTGTTGTATAAATGTTTCTAAGCGATCACAGCCTGCTTTCAGCATTTCCATGCTGTAAGCATAAGAAATACGAATGTACCCTTCACCGTATTCAGAAAATGCTGAGCCAGGAACAACAGCAAGTTTAGCTTCTTTCACAAGTTCGATTGCAAAATTAAAAGAAGAGGAAGATAAATGGCCAATGTAAGGAAAGAGATAAAATGCGCCTGTTGGTTTTTCTACAGTTAGTCCCATTTGTACAAGACGGTTGTATACATAATTAAGGCGCTTTTTGTATTGGTGACGCATCATACGGGGAGCGTCTTTTGCTATTGTTAATGCTTCAATTGCCGCATACTGAGCAATTGAAGTTGCACATGTAACGTTATATTGATGAACTTTTAGGATCTGACTTGCCAAGAAGTTTGGTGCAAATAAAAAACCGATGCGCCATCCTGTCATAGAATGAGATTTTGATAAACCGTTAATGACAATTGTTTTGTCGCGCATTTCTGGGAAATTTGCAATAGATATATGTTTATCCTGATATACAAGTTCACTGTAAATTTCATCGGAAAGTACGAAAATATCTTTATCCTTTAATACTGCTACAATTTCTTCGAGTTCTTCTTTAGATAACGTTACACCAGTTGGGTTTGATGGATATGGTAGTACGATGCAACGTGTTTTGTCTGTAATTGCTTCTTCAAGTGCTTTTGCTGTTAAGCGAAATCCAGTTTTACGAACGTCTACGAAAACAGGTTTTGCACCGCAAAGGTGGATAATCGGTTCATACCCTGGGTAGATAGGAGCTGGTAAAATTACTTCTGTTCCTTCTTCCAAAATCGTACGAAAGGCGATATCGATTGCTTCACTTGCCCCGATAGTAACAATTGTTTCATTCTCAGGAGAATATACTAAATCATAGCGTTCTTTTAAAAAGTTACAAGCTGCTTGCCGAAGCTGTAATAAACCGGCATTATGTGTATAGCTTGTAAAGTTTTCTGTAATGGCCCGTTTAGCAGCTTCTTTCACTAAAGAAGGTGTTGGAAAGTCGGGTTGTCCAATTGTGAGTGAAATAAGATCATCATAATGTTGAATCATGTTAGAAAATTGGCGAATTCCAGAAATTTGAATATCCTTTACGCGAGGGTTAATAAATTGTTCCATTTTGTCTCCCTTTCTTCCGTTGCAAAATTTATTTTATTTTATCATATTTATTATATAATCGCTTTGAAAAGCTACAAATAAAAAAGGCCGCTAAGGCGACCTTTTACTTAATAACCGTATTCCCAATCGATTTCGTCTTCACTCCAAAGAACAGAAGAAACTTTTCCTAAATGTACTACTGAGTTGTTTATAGAGCATGTGCAATCATTTGTACCTGTTCGCTCTTGTAATTCTTCATACACCGATTTCTCAACATTTTCTAATACAACCAGATTTTCCTCATTTAAGACGAGCGCAGTTCCTGTCATTTTCTCTTCCTCCAATCGAATTCTTATCCTGTATTTATTGTATATGGCACGTGAGCGATTTGATACATGGTTTACAATCATTTCGAAAAGTTGTAACACTTGTGAATTAATCTTCACAAATTATTTACGGAAATGTTTAGAATGATCAAAAAAATAAAACAAATTTGTCAATAAAATGGTATAATCATATCAAAATGAATATAGGGGATGAGGGGATGAGGGGATGGGACTTATCCGTGATTTAATGATTCAAGTAGCTATCATCATTTTGCCGCTATTTTTGTATGAAGCAATTCGTTTAAATCGTTATCAAAGTATGAATCAAAAGCCCAATCGCTATTTTATTGTATTATTATCAACAATTACGCTTATCCTTTCGATGACATATCCGATTTGTGTTTGGGAAACTTGTAATTATGATTTTCATCAAATTTCAATTATTAGCGCACTTTTGTATGGTGGTATAGTTGGTATCATTCCAGCTATAATTGCTATTTTATACGATGGATTTCTCAATGGTTTAAGTTGGTTGCGGGTACTAGAAGTTATTTTTATCTCTATCATTCCTTTATTATTGTCTAAAAAGTGGAGTGCATTTTCGAGACATAAAAAAATAGTTTTATCTTTTATATTGGCATCTTTTTATACTCTAATTTCTTTAGGATTTGAAATGTTTGGTTTGTTATTTGGGAAGGGATTTACACCAATGATATCTTATTTATATAGCGAATACATATTTGCATCCTTTATTATGATCATGACGATGACCTTCCAAGTTTATTTAACAGAATATTTATATGAAAATGCAATGTTACGAACAGAAATGCAAAAGTCTGAGAAATTAAATATTGTTAGCGAGCTAGCAGCGAGCGTAGCTCATGAAGTTCGTAATCCACTTACAGTTGTACGCGGGTTTATCCAATTACTAGAAAGTACAGAAGATGTGAGAAATAAAGAATACATGCAGCTTGTTTTAGCTGAATTAGACCGGGCAGAACAAATTATTTCAGACTATTTAAATTTAGCAAGGCCACAAATTGATAAGAAAGAACAGATTTGTTTATCAGCACAACTGATTGAAATGACTACGTTAATGTCTTCATTTGCTGCAATGAGAGGCGTATATTTACAAGTTGAAATTGCGGAAAATTTATATACGATAGGTGATAAAACAAAATTAAAACAAGCGATTATGAATGTCGTGAAGAATGGGATTGAAGCAATTCAAGAAAATAAAGGATATTTAAAGGTAACTGCATGGCAGAAAGATGAATCTATCGTTATCCGTGTCAAGGATAGTGGTGTCGGAATGACGAAAGAGCAGCTGGAAAGACTTGGACAACCATATTATTCATTGAAAGAAAAAGGAACAGGGCTTGGATTAATGGTTACATTTAGTATTTTGCAAGCTCATAGTGGTACACTTGTATATAAAAGTGAGATAGGAAAAGGAACGGAAGCGATTATTACCTTACCAGATGCAATGCAAAACATTATACATAAAGATTAAAAGTTACCAAGGTATGGTAACTTTTATTTATTTATTTATTTATTTCTCCTGTTTTTTCAGATTTAAAGCGGACGAATAAACTTTTAAACGATTTAAAGAAACTTTGTTCTTGCGACGCGGCAATTAATCGTTTTGTTTCTTGAATTTCTCGAATTACTTGCATGAGTTGGACATCACGATTGCTTTCTTTATTATAAACTTGATTCATAAGTTTGTTCATTTTTTCTTCTTGTTTGGATTCCCGTTTATACATATGATTCATGAGTAAATCCATTTTTTCTTTTTGCAGCGCATCAGTTTCTGCGGCATGATCCACAAGATTTTGCAGCATTTCCTCTTGTTTTACCTCTTTTACATATACTTGGTGTATTAATTCATTTAGCTTTTCATCTTTTAAACGATTTTGCGTAATAAGGGTGGAATTTTGATGAATAATGGCTTCGTTTAATTGGGCGAGCATATCTAATTTGTGCATGAATTCTTCAAATTTTTTGCTTTGTTCACTCAGTTGCAAATCGTTATTTTCTTCTACAATAGCAGGAGATTCTGCTGGAGATTCTTCCTCTTTTAGTATGGAAGTAATTGTTTCCATAATGTCTTCTTTCAATGTAGCGGCTCGTTCATGAATCAATTTTAATATCCGTAAGTCACCCATTTTATACGTACGAGATTGAGATGTTTTATCAATAAAATAGCCATGTTCTTCTAAAAGTTGGCTATATTTGCGAACTACATTTTTGGGGATTCCCGTTTTATTTGTGACATCTTTCGTTTTATATGTTCCCTTCATGACATTTCCTCCCTAAAAAGTATCATGTATATCAATTCCATTTCTTGTTTTGTACTTCCTTTGAAAAAAAATGTCGGAAGGTTGAAAGTTTTCTACACGATTAGTGGAATGCTGCATGAAACAGCAGGTTTTTGCTGGAAAAGAAGATAGGAATATAGAATAATGTCTGAAAACATAAGAATATGAAATTTGTTATAATGACAGAAAGAGAAGGAGAATCGTTCCATATTTACGGCAAGAAAATGGAGGACTTAGTCTAGATGAAACAAGTTAAAGGTACTTTAATTACAATCGTTGCAATCCTTTCGTTATTAATTGGTATATACGAAATTTTGATAGAACCGGAATCAGGAAATAAGAAAGACGTAGCATACGACCAAGTTATTGAGTTTCCGGAAAAGCAGTATCCTGAAACAGGAAAACATATTGCAAATGCAATACAAGAAGGTCATTCGCAAATTTGTACGATTGATCGAAAGGGTGCTGCGGATAGAAGAAAGCAATCACTAGCTCCATATCCATCAAAAAAGGGCTATGATCGTGATGAATGGCCAATGGCGATGTGTAAAGAAGGCGGAAAAGGAGCACACATTGAATATATTAGTCCTACAGATAACCGAGGTGCAGGTTCGTGGGTTGGGAATCAACTTGATCAATATCCAGATGGAACACGTGTGAAATTTATTGTGAAGTAAAAAGTTACCTTGTATCAAAGGAGTGAAAGAGATGGAATTAACAATTTCCTATTCGCAATTCATGGTGATGAATCAAGATATGACACCTCCACATGTAGATTGGACGGATAAGGATTTTGAAAGGGGCTATGCAGAGGCTGGAGGATCAATTGTATTTGAAGCATTATCTGATTATACATGTGAGATAATGGTGTATACTCGGAAATTTGCAGAAAACAAAGGAGCAGTGCGAATCGTATCAGCTCCGTTTACAGTGTTACAAGAAAGAGTGTTTATAAGTAGTGTATTAACAGGTAAACTTCAATTCTTTGTTCCTTCAGGGGCTTACATAGTAACTATGCAAGCAATTCCGCTAGAAGAACCTTCAGCAGATGACTTGTATAAAGTAAAATATGAATTGTTTTTTGAAGAGAACTAATATAAATTAAAAAAATGATATCAAACCCACTTTTTAGGTGATCGAGAGATTCTAGGCATACGTATCAGCGACTTATAAGTTGAAAACTTTATATGGTGAAATAAGAAAACTACTGTCCAAGAGACAGTAGTTTTCTATTTTATTACAATATTAGTAGATAGTAAGCTTACACTGAGGGAAGTTTCACTTTATCATCGCGCACCTGTTTGTAGAAGTTGACGTGCTTTTACAGCTGCTTTTACCATATGTTCTAGTGCAGGAATAACTTCTTCTGTTTTTCTTGTTTTTAAACCGCAATCTGGATTAATCCAGAAATACTTTGGATCACACACCTTTAATGATTGTTCTACAATTACATACATTTCATCTATACTTGGCACACGCGGACTATGAATGTCATATACACCAAGGCCAATTCCTTTTTCATATGGGTGTTCTTTTAATGTATGAATAAACTCCCCGTGGCTTCTTGATGTTTCAATAGAAATAACATCTGCATCAAGTTGACGGATTGCTTCAACAATATCTCCAAAATTACTGTAACACATATGTGTATGAATTTGTGTTTCATTTTCCACTGAAGAAGTAGAAAGGCGGAATGCTTGGACAGCCCACGTTAAATATGTTTCCCAATCTTTTTCTTTTAACGGCATTCCTTCGCGTAATGCAGGCTCATCAACTTGAATGACACGAATACCGGATGATTCAAGTAATTTAATTTCATTGCGAAGTGCCAGGGCAATTTGATAAGCAACTTCTTTTCTAGAAATATCATTTCTAACGAAAGACCAATTCAAAATTGTGACAGGACCAGTTAACATACCTTTCACAACTTTATTCGTACAACTTTGTGCATATGCTGTTTCTTTTACTGTCATACCATTAATAAACGCAACATCACCATAAATAACAGGAGGTTTCACGCAGCGAGAACCGTACGATTGGACCCAACCGTTTTTCGTAAAGGAGAAACCAGCAAGCTTTTCACCGAAATATTCTACCATATCTGTTCGTTCAAATTCGCCGTGAACAAGGACATCAAGACCAATTTCTTCTTGATATTGAATCCATTTCTTTGTTTCTTCTTCAATAAATCTTTCGTATTGCTCATTTGAAATATCACCGCTGCGCCATTGTTTTCTAGTTTGACGAACTTCATGTGTTTGCGGGAAGCTACCGATTGTTGTTGTTGGAAGTAATGGTAGATTCAGAGCTTTTTGTTGTAAGTTATAGCGATTTTCAAATGAAAGAGGACGAGAAAAGTCTTCCGCTTGTAATGTTGAGAGTATAGATTGTACATCTTTACGATTACGAACTGCCGAAGTACGAATTGCTTCATGCATATGTCGATACGTTTGTAATTCATGAGAAATACTTTCTATTCCATGTACGAGAGCTTTTTGTAAAATAGTAAGTTCGTCTAATTTTTGATTTGCAAAAGCGAGCACATCGTATAATTCGTCTGCAAGGTGTGTTTCATTTGTCTTGTCAATAGGAGTATGAAGTAAACTACAAGACGGTTGTAAAATCCATCCTTTCGGTTGTACGGCTTCTTGCAATGTATGGAAAAGAGTGAGAGTTTCGTCAAGGTTTGATCTCCAAATGTTACGGCCATCAATACAACCGAATCCTAATACCTTATCGGATGGGAATCCATGTTGTAGTAGTGCGCGCAAGTTACCTTCTTTACCGTGTACAAAATCAAGTCCAATCCCAGTGACCGGGAATGAAATAACCTCTGCATAGTTTTCTTCTATGCTATCAAAGTACGTTTGAAGCATAATAGATAGATTTGGAACAGCTTTACGGATTGTTTCATATAATTTTTTTGCAATATTAACTTCTTGTTTTGATAGAGAAGTTAATATTGGTTCATCAATTTGAACCCAGCGTACACCAGCATCTTGTAATTCTTGTAACAATTGAATGTATGGTTTTGTTAATTTTTTCAAAATGGTTGTGAATTGTTCTTTTTTATAACCTTTGGCTAAACTTAAAAATGTATAAGGTCCTAATATAACAGGCTTACCATCAATTCCTAGTTCTTGTTTTGCTTCTTCATATAAACGAAGTGGTCGATTCTCTTTAAGAGAAATATGCAAATCTTCCTCATATTCTGGAACGATATAATGATAATTTGTATTAAACCATTTCGTCATTTCAGAAGCGACGTGATCTTTTGAACCGCGTGCCATGCCAAAGTATACGTCAAGTTCTGATGTATACTTTGAAAAACGAGAAGGGATAAACCCGAGCATATATGCTGTATCAAGGACGTGGTCATAATATGTAAAATCACTGATTGGAATGAAATCGATTCCTTTTTCTTGTTGTACTTTTAGATGCTGAAGGCGAATCTCTTTCATTTGTTTCACAAATTGTTGTTCATCCACTTTGTTTGCCCAAAAAGCTTCTAAAGTTTTTTTCCATTCGCGTTGTAATCCAATTCGTGGATACCCTAAGTTACTTGTTAAAAGTGTCATTGTAAATTCCTCCCTAAATATAAGTAAGCATTTCCGTATACTCGGAAATGCTTTTAACGAAAAGTAATCATAGAAGCAGAAAACACTTCTCTTTCGTTAAAAACACCTCCTCATCATCCGTGAGTCTATCAGTGCCGTTAAAATAGGCAGGTCTCCTGACTCATGCATCAGCGATTTCGATCACCTTCCCGTTTTCACAGTGGTATATAGAAAGAAATCTTTGCACTTACAGTGGCGGGACCGCGTTGGCTTTTCACCAAACTTCCCTTTTAAACACGAAAATAATTTTTCGTGTACCTATTTCCTTTTGGAAAGGAATGTAACTAGCGGATATGATATTGAAACAGATTTTATCATAAATTTTCGAAAAATGTCCACTATTTTTAAAAATAAGATATTTGATTTATTAAAACAAAAAATTTTCTAAATGCCACCACCAATGTGATCGTGGATATGTATGTGAAAAAATAGAGTAGGAACACTGTATTCGTTTATATATATCGCGAGCGTGATGAAAGAGTAATCGGTCATAGGATAGTAGTTCAAGTTGCTCATTGGGGTGTAATGAATGGGACTGAAAAGCGATTTCGCTTCGAAGCATTAGTATGTATAAACTTTGCTTTTGTAAATTGGAATGGTAGTATACGGAGAATCCGTATTGTTTAATTAAATGACCTTTCATAAGATCTCGCCTCCTTTATATATTTGTATTGTAATGAAAAAGGAGAGAGGTTACAAAAAAGAAAAATGGGAAAAACCGCTTCAGAAAATCCGTTTTTATAAATAGAAAAAACAGTCACTCTCGGTGACTGTTTATATATTTATTAGTCTGATTCTGGATTGATTTCTGAAAGTTTTCCTACTTTTGCATCCTTATATAGTTGTTTTAGCTATTAAAGTGGAGTAGAAGCATGATCAATAACATTTTACAAATACGAGGAATGTTAACTCACTTGTTTTTGTTTCTTGTTTGTTGGTGCAACTAATCGGTCTTTTCCCATAAATAAGATGCATATAATGCTAAGCGATGCAGGAATAAGTGCCCATAAAAATGTGTCAGCGATAGAGTTTGCTAGCGCATCTTTAATGCCATGTAAAATTTCTGTTGGTATTTTTTCAGTAGCATTTGGAGATAATAAGAAACTTGTATCGCCGCCTTTTGGAGCCATTTTTGCTAATTCTGGCGGGAAAATAGATTTTAGTTTATCTGTAAATGCATGATTTTGAATGGTACCAAAAATTGTTATGCCAAGCGTCATACCAAGTGAACGGAAGAAAGAGTTTGTTGATGTTGCAGAGCCGCGTTCTCTCATACTTAAATTATGAATAGAAGCCATACTTAGGACAGAGAAGGAAAATCCAACGCCAAATCCAGCTAAAATCATAAAGACTGTTACCATTGTCCGTGAGGTATCTATTGTTAATGTACTTAATAAATACATACCAAGAATAAAGAAAATACCAGAGATCGTCATTATGTTACGATAGCTTGTACGCGTTGTTAACTGTCCGCCTATTTGGCTTCCGATAACAGATCCTACCATCATTGGCGTTAAAATAAGTCCAGCGTTTGCTGCAGATCCACCAAGAACACCTTGTACGAAAATTGGAATATAGACTGTACAAATAATAAACGTTGCACCATAGAAGAAAGCAACGCCTTGACTTGCTGCAAATAAACGTTTTCGGAATAAATGGAAGGAAATAATCGGTTCCGCCACTTTTCGTTCAATAAAGAAAAAGATAATAAGCATAACAGCAAATGTAGCAAATAGGCTAATAATTACACTTGAATCCCAGTCGTATTTTTTACCACCAAGTTCTAAAGCAAACATGAGAGAAACGATACCAATAATTAAAGTAATGGCACCTGCCCAATCAATTTTTTGTTTATTATATTGTAGAGATTCTTTGTAGTATTTTGTAATAAAAAATAGCGAAACAATCCCTAATGGAATATTAATATAAAATACCCAGTGCCAACTAATATAGTCGGTAATATACGCACCTAGAAGCGGTCCAAACACGCTTGATGTTCCAAAAACAGCTCCAAATAGTCCTGTCATTTTACCTCGTTTTTCTGCTGGGAAAATATCATACATAATTGTAAAGGCAATTGGCATAAGAGCGCCTCCGCCAATACCTTGAATGGCGCGGTATATACTTAATTGTTCAATACTATTGGCAGTGCCGCAAAGCATTGAACCAATTAAAAAGAGAAGCAATCCTCCTATGTAAAAACGTTTACGTCCGTACATATCTGATAGTTTTCCAAAAATAGGCATCCCAGCCATAGTAGCTACCATATAGGCAGAAGTAACCCATACAAACTTATCAAATCCGCCTAAATCACCTACAATGGTAGCCATTGCAGTAGCAACAATTGTATTATCCATTGCTGCTAATAATATTCCAAGTAACAATCCAGTTACAACGAACTTTGTATTACTTGCTTGCTTTTGAGTTATTTGTTCCTCCAAGCATAGCCCTCCTTTGTACACCAATAATAAAGTGAAACTTCTATTAGTATGTTCTCATCCCTTCTGATGGCTAGAACGGGATAAATTATATTATAGTCAAAATTGACTAAATCACAAATAATTTCATTTAGTAAAATTATTTTGCCGTCTGTATGAATCTTTTAGTCGAAGATTACATATTTTTATCAATAGGAGAGTTTTTACTTGGAGTTAGTAGAGAATAAAGAAATACAAGAAAAAGCTGTACATAATGTGCAGCTTTTTTAGAATGTTTTTTTCCTTTGTTTATCGAATACTATATAAAGTAAAGAGTATAAAGTGAAACTTTAATCAGTGGGGTCTTATTGCCCACGAATAGTGGGATGAATTTTTGGTACTGTTAATGGCAGAAGTAAGAGAGCTATACATTTAATATGAGAATGAGGTGAATTTGTATGGTGAAAGATTGTGGTGAGTTAGAAAAACAAAATAAGTTTACTTTGAGTATACAACCTACTTTATGGTCAGGGAGTACGGACAAAGATTTAGTTTATAAGCAATATATCCCTCGTATAGAAGCAACACTTACCGTGTGCGATATGAAACAACACTCTTCGTTTTCAAACACTGTTTATTATGAAATTCAAGATATAATTGCAATTCAAATTGAGATAGATAATCAGGGGGAAGAGGCTGTTTCTCGCATATTTGTCAGTCATATGATTAGAGATCAGTTATCGTATGTACCAAATACTTTAACATCCAATAATGGGGAAAATGAATTTCTGTTTCAGCTTGTTCGGTGGCGTATAGATAACTTATTACCGAAAGAAAAAGTACGTTTAGTATGGCGAGTAAAAGCTGAGCGTAACAGTTTACCATCTTCTTTGCCTCTTTGTGCCACGTATACATTTCAACATAATAACCAAGTGTATGGACCATTGCAAACAAAGGAGGCTATGCTGATAAAAGCGACATGAAGATGTTTTCTTTTTAGGTGGACGAGAACATTTCATTATGTATGGAAGCGGTTAGGATCTTCACATCTAGCTGCAAGGGTGAATAAAAGTACAGGTCATGTTTTCTTTTGTATAGTATGTGGGGAAATTAAAGTGTATTTATATATAAGTATAAATAGGTGAAGAAGGAAATTGTCCATGTATAATGGATAATTCCCTTCTTTTATGACGATCTAACATGTTTTCAGTTTTCTCTTATAGGGAGGTTCTAAAATCTATCCTATGAGTATGAAGAACAGTTTTTAGTAAAAGCGTCCCTTCATTAGTGGAGTTTGTGTTTTTTCAAAAGTTCTTTTTGTTTGAGTCCTTTTTTTCCTAAATAGTTATTTTTGTATCCGAAGTATAAGATAAATAAAAAAGAGGCAACATTGACAATTGCATCGATTTGTCCATTTGAAATGAAATGTAACCCAAATGATTCAAATAATAGCTTTAATGATAAAAGAAACCCAGTAAGAAAACGGATAATGTCGGAGAAGTTTTCTGTTTTCATGATATGTCCCTCCTTATGTTATATGTTTTATATAATATGTATATGAAAATAGAAATGAAAGAAATACAAGCTTATAGTATTTGTAGGCACATTTTTTGAAACAACTCAGCCATACATGTCATTTAGAAGTTTGGTAAGGGGGATTATTCCAGTGAAAATACGCCTCTTTATTATAGAAAGTTATTTTCATTTTTCAGCGTATAGGTTGCTGCCATGAAGATAAAAATGGACTTACATCTTGCTATCTTTCTTTGTTTTCAAACTTTGTGCGTGGCAGGAAAAAGCCCTGACCGCTCCTATACATAGCCAGTCTCTCTCGACCATTTAAAAAAATGCTTTTCTATCGTTTTTTCATAGAGTGACTGAGTAGTTACCATTTTTTATTTAATAGAAAAGCAACAGTTACATAGTGACACATAATAATTGAAGAGTAGTATTTTAGAATCAAAACTGGAGTAAATCATTTTAAGGATAGAACAAACATTAGTGCGAAAAACGGATGTTATAACATACTGAAAAGAAAATAAATATGTAATAACTGCAGGGAGATATGAAGAATCGGCATTAATGAATCGAATTACTAAAAATTTTACAAATGTGTGGCAAGTTGATATTGTGCACATCACATTTATGTTTGGTAGCGCAATATATCCATTAGAAGGAGATTCATTTGAGGAGCTGTTAGAACTAGTGTAAACGAGGTTATATTAAAATAGAGACATACAAATAAGAGGGATTAAAACATTATTATTTCGAAACATTTTTTGCAATTTTGTTACAATATATTGTGTATTTTGTAACAACCCCCTTTAAAAATATAGTTAATCATCATATAATTAATGATGGACGTATCAGTACATTTTGCACAATGATTTCTTATTAAAAGTGTAGAGTTGGAAAGACCTCTACACTTTTCCTTTTGAAGACGTTTTGAAAATAAACGGCATGTATTATATAAATTCATTTTGAGTTTTCAACATATAAGCCGCTGCCAATGGCTAGATGCTCTTGTCAATATAAAAAGAATGGGTTTTTTATGTCGTTCTTCAATTTGCATTTATATATTGCGTCGATTTATTTATGCTGTGTAAAATGAAAAAAGTAAAGATGTATAGAAAAATAGAAAGGAAATGATAGAATGGTAGACGTTACGAACCGTCGCTCTACAATGATTAAACGGTTGGGTATTGCTATTATTGCAATTTGTGTTGTAGCGGCAGGGTTTTTTATGTTTCAATCCATTACTTCTCCTGCAAAAGCAGTTGCGAATCAAGAAAATACTGTTCAGTTTGCAAGTGAACAACCTAAAGTAGAGATGAAAAAAGAAGTGCCAGAAAAGTATAACGGTCAAATGCGTAAAATAGTATACTTAACATTTGATGATGGTCCAAGTGAATATCAAAAGGAACTATTAGATATTTTAAAGAAGAATAATATAAAGGCAACATTCTTTATGATTGGTGGGAATATTCCAGCTCATAAGGATAGTGTAAAGCGTTTAGTAAAAGAGGGGCATTATCCGGGTGTTCATAGTATGACGCATAATTATAACAAACTGTATAAAGAAGGTAAGTTTGTTGAGGAAATGAAACAGGCTCAGGATATTATGAAAGAGGTAACAGGTATTCATCCGAATCTTGTTCGTTGTCCATATGGAAGTATGCCGGGTCTTACTCAAGCTTTGCGTGATCAAATGACTTCTGTTGGTATGAAAGAATGGGATTGGACAGTTGATTCTTTAGATTGGAAGTTACCAGGAAATCCTAATGGGGTCATTCAAAATGTTGTTCCTCATGTTAATAAAGAACGAGAAGTCGTTTTAATGCATGAAAAGAAGCAAACAGTGGAAGCTTTGCAAACAATCATTGATGATCTTCGTAAAAAAGGATACGACTTTGAAGTATACGATGAAGCAAATCATTTTTCATTAAATTTTTGGCATGATAATCGTATATAAAATAGGAGGAATTGAAGTTGAAATATAAAAAAGTAGCAATAGTAACAGCTATATCAATGAGTTTACTTGCAGGTTGCTTCGGACCTAAACCAGAAGAAGAGTTGTATGTAGCATTTGAGAATGCTGCAAAAAAAGAAAAAACAATTTTTGAAGATGCGAAAACATTAGAAACATTAGAAAAGCAAGGGCAAGAATTATATAACCAGGTTGTAAAAGACGGAAAAGATAACAATCAAGTGGTAAAAGAGAAGGTAGATCAAGCAGTAAAAAGCGTTACTGACCGTGAAAAAGTGTTAGATAAAGAGAAAGAAACGTTAGATAAAGCGCAAGCAGAAACAAAAGATGTTGATAAATATGTAAAGGATCTTAAAGATAAAAAGTTACAAGAACAAGCAAAGAAAGTACAAGATTCATATAAAGGCCGTTATGATGCTTTTAAAAAGATGTATGATAGTTATAAAAAATCCTTAAAACTAGAAAAAGAATTATATACGATGTTGCAATCGAAGGATGAAAAATTGAAAGCGATTAGTGAAAAAGTAAAAGCTGTAAATCAATCTTATCAAGAGATTGATGCTCCGAAAAATAAATTTAATGAATATACAAAGCAATATAATGATGAAAAACTAGCTTTCTATAAGCAAGCAAACATTAAATTAAAAGAAGATAAAAAATAAAGAAGCTTTGGCCGTTTGGGCCAAAGCTTCTTTATTTTTTTGTGTAAGTCCGACGATACCAAGGGGTTGGTTCGCTTAACTTTTTTTCTTGTTGAAATGCTTCTTTTCCAATATACTGCTGGAGCATTTTTTTGGCAGAGGTTAAGGATAGATGGGTTTTTGGGTTTCGATATGCACAATCAAGGTTGCCGAGATGTGGAAGGCTACGAAAATCGTCTTTCGTAGGAGGGATATGGAAGTAATAATTACCTGCTCGGACAAGGACGTCAGATTGTTGCTGACTAAACCGTGGATTTTTAGAAAAATGTAAACCTTCTTTCGTAGCTTGTTTTTCTACAATTAATCGTTCTAAAGCTGTTTTTTTTAACCAGTATAAATATTTCGGATCTGTAGCAGATTTTGCATGTCGGTTGACACTGAAAATTGCTTCAGCAAGTTGATGAACCGAAAATTGGTTATAGGAACGAGACTGGGGTTGTGAAGATTTCATCTTAGCACTCCTTTCCTGTCTACATTATCATAATTCAATAAAAGTTAGCAATTTTTCTATGTAGAAAGCTAATTTTTGTATTTTCAATATTAAAGCAATGTTGTGACAAAAAACAACTATTCTGTATAATAGATAAATACAAATTGAAAAATGAAAAAGAATTTATATAGTTATATCTTTTTTTAGTAAGTCAATACTTTTATTTAATTGAGAGAAAAAATGGGAAGGCTTTTTTATGAATTCATTTAGGAGCTCTTATACCACTGTGGAAGAGTATTGTAATGTAAATTAACAATATAATGATACGAAGAAAAGGATGACGAGAGTGTTGAAAAACCAATATGGAATTATTGATATCGGATCGAACACAATGAGATTAGTTATTTATGAAAAACAAAGTGGTGGCTTTTATAAAGAGATTGAAAATACAAAGGTAGCTGCTCGTTTACGGAATTATTTAGTAGATGGTGTCCTAAACGAAGAAGGAATTCAAATATTATTACATACTTTGTTACAATTTCAAGAAAGCACGCGGTTTCATCAGTTACATAAAGTATTGTGCGTAGCAACGGCAACAGTTCGGCAGGCTGAAAATCAAATGGAAATTAAACGTCTTGTTGAAAGGTATACTGATTTTAAGCTTCGAGTATTGTCAGAATATGAAGAAGCGCGGTATGGATATATAACTGTTACAAACTCTACCTCTTTCACGGAAGGGATTACTGTTGATATTGGAGGAGGAAGTACAGAAATTACGTATTTTCAAAATCGAGAAATTGTAAACTATCATAGTTTTCCGTTCGGCGCGCTGTCGTTAAAACAACAATTTTTTCGAAATGATACACCAACTTCAGAAGAACTTGAAGAATTAAGAAGCTATTTATGGTATCAGTTTCAATCTCTTTCGTGGCTTAAAAGTAAAAAATTACCGTTAATTGCAATTGGAGGTAGTGCACGGAATATGGTGAATATTCACCAGAATCTAATTTCTTATCCAATTTCTGGATTGCATTTATATAAGATGAAGCCAACTGATATTGAATATGTGCATGAACATTTATTAAGACTGTCCTTTATAGAATTGCAAAAGTTAGAGGGGCTTGCTAAAGATCGCGCAGATACTATTATTCCGGCATTAGAAGTGTTTAGGATGTTAACAACTATCGTAGAAGCCCCGTCCTTTGTATTAAGTAGAAAGGGACTACGCGAAGGTGTATTTTATGAAGAATTAGTTCGTTCACTTGGAATTACTTATTATCCAAATGTAGTGGAAGAAAGCTTACACTTACTTGCTCATGAATATGAGATGGACATGAGCATTGTGATACAGCTTATAAAAAATGCGACGATAATTTGTAAAGAGTTAGAAAAAAATGGGGTTATTTCTTTCGAGAAAGAAGATTGGACTGCGCTACATAGAGCGGCAAAAGTATTTAATATTGGAAAATATATTGATGAAGAGTCAAGCAGACAGCATACGTTTTATTTATTAGCAAATAAAACGATAGATGGCATGATGCATAAAGAACGAATTAAATTAGCATTAATTGCATCTTATAAATCGAAATTGTTGTTTAAACAATGCATCGAACCGTTCGTAGGTTGGTTTGAAAAAGACGAACAAAGAAAAATCCGATTATTAGGGTCAGTTTTGCAATTTTCAGCAGCGTTAAATGTAACGAATCGCAATCTTATCGAATCCGTCCGTATTGTAAAAAGAGAAGGTGGGCTTGATTTTTATACTTACTGTAAGCGGTCAGCTCTATCTGAAAAAGTACAAGCAGAAAAGCAGAAAAAGCAAATAGAGAAAATTTTAAAGATGAACATTGATCTGTATTTTAAAGAAGAATGTTAAGTTGTACGAACTTCTTTACAAAAAATTTACATTTATCCCAGTAAAAATTTGTTAAAATAAATATAACTAAATTATATTGAGAAAGCTTTAGAGGGAAGTGTGAGGGGAATATGGAAGCGATGAAAAATAGTCTTATAAATTTGAATGATACAGCTTATTATAACAATCGTGAATTAAGCTGGCTTGCCTTTAATGAACGAGTATTACAAGAAGCACAAGATGACAGTAATCCATTATTAGAGAGATTAAAGTTTATTAGTATCTTCAGCTCAAATTTAGATGAATTTTTCATGGTGCGTGTTGCGGGGCTAAAAGATCAGGTGAAAGCTGGATTTAATCAACCAGAAAATAAGGCGGGACTAACACCGAAAAAACAATTGGGGAAAATTTCATCTAAGGCACATGAATTAATGCAAGTGCAGTATGATACTTATCGAAATGTTTTACTTCCTGCACTACAGGAAGAAGGAATTGAGCAGTTGTCTTTTCATGATTTAACGAAAGAACAACGAGAATTTATTGAAGAATATTTTGATGAGCAAATTTTCCCCGTGTTAACACCTGTAGCAATTGATGCGTATCGACCGTTTCCTATGTTATTAAATAAAAGCTTAAATTTAGCTGCTATTTTATATGACGACAGACAAACAGTAGAAGAAAATCGGACAAAGCTTGGCATCGTCCAAGTTCCATCATTATTAGAACGTTTTATTTTTTTACCAAATGAAGATAATAAGCAAAAATTTATTTTATTAGAAGATGTGATTAGTAACTTCACTCATAAATTATTTACCGGATACACAGTATCCTCTGTTACGCGTTTTCGAATTACGCGTAATGCAGATTTAACAATTCATGAGGAAGGTGCACGTGATTTATTGAAAGTCATTGAGAAAGAATTAAAAAAGCGAAAATGGGGAGCCGCGGTTCGTTTAGAAGTAGGAACAGATAATTTAGATGAAAGAGTATTGTCTCTATTATACGAAGCGTTAGAAGTGAGAGATGAAGATGTATACATGATTGAGGGACCGCTTGATTTAACGTGCTTATTTGCGCTTTATAAGAAGTTAGCATCTACATATGAGCATCTCATCTATCCTGCATTTATTCCTCAGCCACCTCAAGATTTAGATGACGAAGAAGATATATTTGAAAAAGTGTTAGAAGAAGATGTGTTATTACATCATCCATTTGAGTCATTTCATCCTGTCATTGATTTTGTAGCAGACGCAGCTGAAGATCCGGATGTATTAGCAATCAAACAAACACTATACCGTGTAAGCGGAGATTCACCCGTTATTCAAGCTTTAAAAACAGCAGCAGAAAATGGAAAGCAAGTGACAGTACTTGTGGAATTAAAGGCCCGTTTTGATGAAGAAAATAATGTTCAGTGGGCAAAAGAATTGGAAAAAGCAGGTTGTCATGTAATTTATGGTGTTAGCCATTTGAAAACACATAGTAAAATTACGCTTGTTGTAAGGCGAAAGCATGGGAAAATTGAAAGATTTGTTCATTTAGGCACAGGGAACTATAATGATGCGACAGCGAAGTTATATACTGACTTTGGGTATATTACATCGCGCAAAGATTTCGGAATTGATGCAACAAACTTTTTTAATTATTTAAGCGGTTATACAATGAAACCACATTTTCACCGTATATCAGTTGCTCCGTTTGATATTCGTCTGCAATTTATTGAACTCATTGATGAAGAGATTCGTTATCATAAACAATATGGAAATGGCTACATTATAGCGAAAATGAATTCGTTAACAGATAAGCCGCTTATTCAAAAATTATACGAAGCATCGCAAGCAGGTGTAAAAATTGATCTCATTGTAAGAGGAATTTGTTGTTTGCGCCCTCAAATTTCAGGTGTAAGTGATAATATTCGTGTGATTAGTGTGGTAGGTCGTTATTTAGAACATAGTCGAATTTATTATTTTCACCATAATGGAGAGGAAAAAATATTTTTATCTTCAGCTGATTGGATGACGCGTAATATGGAAAAACGTGTAGAAATTTCATTTCCTATTTTAGGATTTGATATGAAAACGCGAATTAAAGATGTTTTGCAACTTATTTTAGATGATAATGTAAAAGCGCGTGAACAAAATGAACATGGAGAATATTATTATGTGGTAAGGGATCTTATAGAAAATATTGAAAGTCAAGTACAGCTCTTTCAAATGGCATATACACATACTGAAGAAGAATAAACTCTATAAATATAAATTGAAAAAAAGAAATAAAAACCCCTTTCCTTTTATGGGAGAGCATCTGGACATGCATAGCGGTGATTTACATGTCGAAAAAATGAAAATAGATGTATTTGCATGTAGTGGAATAAGATATATGTATAGAAAAAAGGCCTCGATTTGAGGCCTTTTTTCTATAGTTGGTTCAACTTACATTAGTAAAAAAATGGTGTTGGACAAGGAGGGCCGTAGCAAGGATAAAATGGAGGTGGATAGTATGGTCTAGGCCCAAATGCCAATGCCCCGCCGAGTAAACCTCCTGCAAGACCGGCTAAAAAAGGAAATCCAAGAAATGGTATGAATCGTGAATCTCCGATTGGACCAACTGGAACTGAACGGAATGGAATTGGCTGATATTGTGGATACATGTCAAAACCTCCTTCAATGAACTCATTGTTATCATATGGGAAAATAACATGGATGAGCGAGTACAAGAGAAAATGATGCAGAAAATAGGCGAAACACAGTTCTATATTATGTCGATTGTAATGTGAAGAGTGTAATTTCCGGTTTTGCTAAAAATCGAAATGGTACACGTGTTGTTCCAATGCCTCGATTTACATACAATAATAATTCATACTTTTTCTTAATAGGATAAAAACCTTCAATATAGTGTTTTGCAAATGTAGGAGTAATAATGGCGCCAAAGAAAGGGAGCTGTACTTGTCCACCGTGACTGTGGCCAGAAAGTTGTAAATTAATAGGGAAATTTGCAATATGGGGTGCAACATCGGGTTCATGTACGAGAACAATTGTATAAAGATGATCTTGCGCTTGTTTTAAGATACCATGTATGTCAGGGTTTCCGAGCATGATATCGTCAATACCAAAAATAGAAATTTCACTTCCATCTAGTAGACGAATGCGTTTTTCTGCATTTTGTAATATTTCAAATCCAGATTGCTTCATGATGTGACCGTAGTATTCTGTCCCATATCCACCGTGATCGTGATTACCGAAAATAGCAAATTTACCGAGCGGAGCATGAATTGTTTGTAAAATTGATGAGACAAATGGAGTACCTTCATATGTTTGATAATTGTCGATTAGATCCCCAGTAAAAAATACGATGTCAGGTTTTTTTTCATTTATTTTTGCAACTACTTTAGAAAGTTGTTGCAGTGAGTAATAATATCCTAAATGTAAATCGCTAAATTGAACAATTTTAATGCCGTTAAATCCATGTGGAATGAGTGGAGAGTGAAGTGTATGATTTGTAAAAGAGAGAAGTGATGGTTCTATAAACTTTGCATAATAGTAACCTGTACCAGTCGTTATACAAGTATATAATAGTGTGCGAATGCCTTTTTTAATAAAATTTCTTCTTGTTATTTGATTCATATTTATATGAGCGAGATGATAGAAAATGATAATAGTAGAAAGATGTGATTCGTTAGAATGAGTCGCTGCATATCTTCTCTCCTTTCGTTATTAAATATTGTATTTTATTAAAAGATATCAGAAAAATTTAAATTTATAAAGAATTCTGTCGTGTAAAATGATAAAATGAATATGTATTCATTTTAGGGAGGGAAAAATATGAAAGAAAAGGTAGTTGTAATTACAGGTGGTTCAAGTGGAATGGGAAAAGGAATGGCAACTCGTTTTGCAAAAGAAGGAGCGCGAGTTGTAATTACAGGACGTACATTAGAAAAGTTAGAAGAGACGAAGAAAGAAATTGAACAATTTGAAGGACAAGTATTACCTGTACAAATGGATGTGCGCAATATTGAGGACATAAAAGGAATGATTGAAAAAATCGATAAAGAATTTGGACGCATCGATGTACTTGTAAATAATGCTGCGGGAAATTTTCTTTCTCCTGCTGAAGATTTATCGCCAAATGGTTGGAATGCTGTTATTAACATCGTGTTAAACGGTACATTTTATTGCAGTCAAGCTATTGGTAAATACTGGATTGAAAAAGAGATAAAAGGAACAATTATTAATATGGTTGCAACTTATGCATGGGATGCAGGTCCTGGTGTTATTCATTCCGCAGCAGCAAAAGCGGGTGTATTAGCGATGACGAGAACACTTGCTGTTGAGTGGGGACGTAAATATGGAATTCGTGTGAATGCAATTGCTCCAGGGCCAATTGAACGTACTGGGGGAGCTGATAAGCTTTGGATATCTGAAGAAGCAGCGAAGCGCACATTACACAGCGTGCCACTTGGCAGGCTTGGTACACCGGAAGAAATTGCTGGTCTTGCTTTTTATTTATGCTCTGAAGAAGCAGCGTACATAAATGGAGCTTGTATTACAATGGATGGTGGTCAACATTTGCATCAATATCCGTTTTAAAAGAGAGGGAATTTGTGACAGATTTGTGACATTTAGAAAGAGGACCTTTACAGAAAATTGTTTATAAGGTATATTTAAGACCTCTTTTTTCTTCATAGTAGAATTGCTAATTCCCCTTAGCATTTTACCCCTCTAATCCCTTCAGGAGAACTGAAGGGATTTTTTTATTATTTTTTCCACATAACGTGTTATAATCTTGAAAAGTAAAGGGGGGAGCACTATGGTAGATGCATTAGATGTGATGAGTAATTTGGATAAAGTCCTTCCTTATTATCAAGCTATTTTTAGTGCCGATGAACATACTGTAATTGGATATGAAGTAGTAGGACGTATACAAACAGAAGAAGGGATTCACAGTCTTGCTGCATTTTTTCACGATGATTCGATTCCATACGAGTTTCAACTTGAAGTTGATAATGTTATTTTAGGAAAAGCATTGGATCGGTATTTGGAAACAGATCAATCATTTTTATTATTTGTGCATCGTAATGCGCATATATTGATGAGTGATGAAAGTGAAAGTTTACTGCATTTATTATTAACGTATGAGAAGAAAGGGCTTTGTTTAAATCATATTGTGTTAGAAATAACAGAACATGATTTTAAAGAAGAAATTGAACAGTTTAACCATTTGCTTATGTATTACCGTACATATGGGATTCAAGTTGCGATTAATAAAGTAGGAACAGGCACAAGTAATCTCGAACGAATTAGTATGTTAACTCCTGATATTCTAAAAGTAGATTTAACAAACTTACGTCAAACGGCGTTGTTACAATCGTACCAGGATATTTTGTATTCATTATCACTCTTAGCGAGACGCATTGGAGCAACATTATTGTATGAAGATATTGATGCATTCTATCAGTTGCAATATGCGTGGAAAAATGGAGGGAGATACTACCAAGGGAATTATTTGAAAGAATCTTTGTCTAATTTTATTGATAAAGACATTTTGAAAGAGCGCCTTGGCAATGAGTGCCATCAATTTATTCAGCGTGAAAAACGAAAATTGCAGAAGGTTTATGAACTGACAGAAACGCTGCGAGAATATGTTGGGAATGTATTAGCAAAACAGAGAAAAATAGAAGATTTTAATAAATGGCTAATGAATTTTAGTCAACAAGTGACACATTGTAGCTTTCGTATTTTTATTTGTAATGAAGACGGATTTCAAAAATCAGGAAATGTTATGAAAAAAGATGGAGAATGGGTGTTAATGCCAGAGTATTATATGAAAAATTGGAGCTGGCGCCCGTACTTTTTAGAAAATATTATGAAGCTACGCGTTGAGCAAAAGGGGAGATTGTCTGATTTATACGGAGATCTTGAAACAGGTGAATTGGTTCGGACGTTTTCGTTTCCTATTGATGATGAACATTATTTATTTATTGACTTGTCTTATGAATTTTTATATGAAGAAGATGTTTTATTATGATGCACGAAATATTTCGTGCATTTTTTTGTTTGTTTTTATCATAAATTGGTAATAGTGACAACTATGATAAGAATGGTGTCTATCGTTGTAAACATTTTACGAACGAAAGCTACTCTTTCATTGCATAATCATTGCTACAATGAATAGTAGAAGGATAAGCTCTTTTTACAAGGAGGGTACGAAAATGAGGAAATACGGGATTTGGATTGTGCTATTTCTATTCGTTGCATTTGTAATTGGACAAAGTGTGACAACGGTTCTTGGAAAGGAAGAAACAAAAATTGATCAAAATGAAATATTTGAAACGATTCAAAAGGGATATGAGGCACAGTTTTCTATTCGTGATAAGAGACTACCAGTGGGAAAAATGTATGATATATTATCTCCTTATTTCACGGATAACTTTCTTCAAGTTTTTACGGACGAAAATAATCAGGATGTGAAACGGAGTGCTCAATATTTATTACCTACTAAAGAAGCACCATTTACTTTTTCATCAAAAACAAAAATTGTATACAATCAAGAGTATAATTTGTTATATGTGTATGAACGGAATATGAACACGGATGAGTATCAAATTATTACACTGCAAAAAAATGGTGATAAATGGAAAATGGCGGGGTATCATGAAAATAAACAGCTCTTATCTGAAATTAAAAAATACGAAAAAGAGTAAAATGACAGGAGTTGCACTTTATGCTACCATTTTAGTGTCCTTCAAGTATTGAGGTGAAGAATTTATCATTTGTGAATAGCGAAAAAAGTGACATATATACTGTCACTTTTTTTATTGTTCTAATTCTAAAAGCTGTTGTAATTTTTCAATTTGAAACCCAGCTACAACTTCCCCGTCTACAACAACAGTTGGGGTAGAATAGGACTCATAATCATAGAGAAGACGATTGCGAGCGGTAGCGTCCTTTTTGACATCGTATTCTGTAAAAATAACATGATTATGCTTTAAAAATTCTTTTATAATTTGACATGGTGGGCAATCAGGTTGTGTGTATATATCTACTTTCTTCATGGACTTCCTCCTCTTTAACTCATTTTCATTATATTCTCGTATATAAAAAACTTCAATAAAGTAAAATCTTCATTAACATGGAGATTTTTTTATCCCGCTATTCACGGGCAGTAAGACTCACACCTTAAGATTCGGCGAAAGCATTGTCCAGCTCTAGCGGCTAGAATCTCTGGTCGTTTCGCGCCCCCCTCGGACGAGGAAAAAAGCGCCTCTCTGTCGGGTGCGTGGGCGTCCTGCGATTCTGAACGAGCCGCTACCGCTTTTCTTAAGAAGAAAGGTGGAAGATAACTGCCCGTAAAAGCCCGACTGGTGAGGGCTAACCATCGGTGGGAGATGAAGAAAACCCCCGCCGATGGAAGTTTCACTTTATTGAATATGAATGTAATACCCCTTATATATCTTTATTTATAATATTGATATATAAATTCGTTTTGATATTTCAACATAAAGAGTGCTGCTATGTAGAAAAAGGAGCCTGTACTCGCTTTCTCTCTTTGTTTTTACTTCGCATGTGGCAGAAAAAAGGACCTAACTGCTTCTATGCATAGCTAAATCTCCATCTAAAAAGAATGTTTTTATGTCGTTTTTGGCTATTGATATATATAATTTTTCTGTAAAATGTGCAAGAAAAGCAGTAGAAGTGTGTATTTCGGCTTTTTGTATGTTTTTTCGACAAATTTTAGTTGAGTTTCTTGCTCATAAGCATTATCCTAAGGTGTGTGACATTTTTTCAGTTATGACGGATAGAATGAGTATTGCTGTAAAACCTATTCGTAGGAACATTAGAGAAAGGGGAGATTTCATGTCTCTGCTCCAAGGAATTTTAACTCGTCTTGTTAGTCTAAAAGAACAAGCTGAAAGCGGCGAAGTAGCACAACGCTATTTTGAAGTGAACGGTGAACGCAAATGTAGCGTAAAATATTTTGATAAAAGCGATATGTATGAGCTAGAAGTGTATCAACAAGGAGAAAAACCACAAGTATATCAATTCGATAATATTGATATGGTTGCAATCGAAATTTACGACATTCTTTCTTGATACATAAAAAGAAGGTGCCTCAAAATGAAGGCACCTTCTTTTTTTTATGATGAATAAGATTCTCTCTCTGGCCCTAAACTGATAACACATTTTATAAAGTGTAGTTTTCATAAATCGAGCTCTTATGATCAGGTAGCTTTGAGGTAGAATCCTGCTCATAAGCAGTGATATGAAGAGGTGAGAAAAGTGGAAAAAATGCCTATTGTTGTGTGTCCAAAATGTCATAAACAGTCAGAGATTATACATGTGTTAACAGCGCAATCTAATCAAAATGTTATTTTCAAATGTCCATTTTGTACATATTTAATACGGAATATCGAAACGAGCAAAGGATAAGTAAGTCATATTTTGTTGCTTTGTCCCATACAATGATAATGCAAAAGTCTGTCTATGAGAAGGGACGTGACTGTATGGACGGAGAATATCAATTTTATAATTTATCAGAGCGACACATGAGTTTCGAAACGGTATTCTCAAGAATTTGTCATTTTATTCAAAGCGCACCGCACAATATGTATCGATTGTCAATTGGAACAGATTCACAAGTACATCAAAAAGATACACGTTTTATTACAGCTATTCATCTGCATCGCGTTGGAAAAGGAGCTTGGGGGTGTTTATACCACCAAACGATAAAGCGAAAGCCCCCAAGTTTACGGGAAAAAATTTATTTAGAAACACAATTTAGTCAAGAGATTGCTTGTTTATTTACACCTGAGCGAATACAACAACTTTGGGATATTCTTTATCCATACTGCGAAGAAGGTGCTGAATTTGTTATGGAGATTCATCTAGATATTGGAAAATATGGTTTGACGAGAGAGTTTATTTCGGATATGACAAATAAGATTACAGCAATGGGATTAACACCTAAAATTAAACCTGATGCATATGCGGCGTCTAGCTATGCGAATCGGTACACGAAATGACTTTTGTAGTGAATTTTCAATCTATTAAATAAAGGGAATATTTTATATAATAAATAATAAGGACGGTTAAATAAGGGGAGGAAAAAATGAGTAGAGAAATTGATTTAACAAAAGAGGAGCAAAGCTTATTGTTAGATGTGTTGTTTCGACAAAATTATGCGAGTGAAATACTTTCCGTTGAACTTTCTGATATCGAAAACGGGCGAAAGAAAGCAGATGTATCTCATTACAAACAAATTACAAGCTTATTTGCTCGTCTGAAAAACGAAGGATATTAAGGCTACCAGAATGGTGGTCTTTTCTTTTGTTTCTATGGTAAAATGAACTGTGATTATTTATTTTAAATAAGAAAATAAGGACAGATAATAATATGTAAACGCTGTCATAAACTGAAAATAGAAATGAGAAAGTAGAGCATTACTTGAACGAATTGTTTTTTTACGATTGGTTTACAATTGCTACTTGTTAGAATGAGTCAAAATGGGGGATATCAATATGATTAGCATTCCAAAAGAAGAGTTTCAGCAAGTTTTTGTAAAGGACTTAATGATTTCATCGGAAAAAGTAGCACATGTTCAAATTGGAAATAGTCTGGAGCACGCTTTGCTTGTTTTAGTAAAATCCGGCTATTCAGCAATTCCGGTATTAGATCCGATGTATAAATTGCATGGATTAGTAAGTACAGCGATGGTTTTGGATGGTATTTTAGGGCTAGAGCGAATTGAATTTGAAAAATTAGAGGATATGAAAGTAGAAAGTGTGATGAAGGAAGATATTCCACGCCTTAAGTTACAGGATTCATTTTCAAAAGCATTGGAGATGACGATTGATCATCCATTTGTATGTGTTGAAAACGAGGAAGGATGTTTTGAAGGGATTTTGACACGTCGTGCCATTTTAAAATTATTAAATAAAACAGTGAGACGATTTAATCGATAATGTTGGAAAAGGCGACTTCAACTGAAAAAAGAAGTCGCTTTTATCGTTCAGTTGTAACGAAAGAAGGGGAAAACATTGCAAATTGATGATTTTCAGATGATGGTTATCTTAGCACAAGAATTAAATATGAGGAAGGCTTCTGAGCGCTTATTTGTATCACAACCAGCGCTTAGTCAAAGGCTCCAATCGATGGAAAAACAATGGGGGATGAAATTTTTTATTCGCTCTCAAAAAGGATTAACGATTACACCAGAAGGTGAGAAAGTAGCGAATTATGCGAAAGATATGTTGGAAAGGGAGGAAGCAATTAAGAGTGAACTAGCAACTTTTCAAACGGAAACATATGGAACTTTAAAGATTGCTGTTGCCTCTGTTATTGGGCAATATTGGTTGCCACCGGTTTTAAAGATGTTTGTACAAAAGTATCCATTCGTAAAAATTTCTCTCTTTACAGGCTGGAGTAGTGAAGTGCAAAATCACTTTTACGAAGGCGATGTTCATGTAGCAATTTTGCGAGGAACACAGGAATATAAAGGGTATAAACAACAATTATTTGAAGATGAGTTGTATTTAGTTGATACAGAAATTAAGGATATTTCTATGTTAAAAGACACCAATAGGCCGTTTATTCAATTTAAAAGTGATTCAACATATTATGGACAAATCCAAAATTGGTGGTATGGTTTATTTTCTAATCCCCCTAAACGTACGATTGTTGTTGATCAGATTGAAACGTGTAAGCAACTTGTTTTAAATGGTATTGGTTATGCACTGTTGCCATCTACTGTTTTAAGAGAAGTAAGGGAAAAGACATATAAAACTCCGGTACAATTGACGAGAGAAACGTGGTTATTAACAAGTGAATCGGCTAGACAATTAAAACAAGTGCAGGCGTTTTTAGATATTATTGAAGAAATTCAAGCTGGAAAATAAGATTATTTTCTTGCGAGGAGTCCTCTCGTTTGGTAGAGTAACAGTATAAATGGATTTAGGAGGCAACAAGCATGAAAATGATGGATGCAAATGAGATTATCTCGTTTATTCAAAAAAGTGAGAAGAAAACTCCTGTAAAGGTATACATAAAAGGGGATTTAAAAGAAATTATATTCCCTGAAACAGTACAAGCATTTGTAAATAAAAAATCAGGCGTATTATTTGGGGAATGGTCTGAAATTAAGACGATCCTTGAAGAAAATAAAAAACATGTTGTAGATTACGTTGTAGAAAATGATCGTCGTAACTCTGCAATTCCAATGCTTGACTTAAAAGGCATTAAGGCACGTATTGAACCAGGTGCTATTATTCGTGATCAGGTTGAAATTGGTGATAATGCAGTTATTATGATGAACGCAACAATTAACATTGGTGCTGTAATTGGTGAAGGTTCAATGATTGACATGAATGCAGTTCTTGGCGGACGTGCAACAGTAGGTAAGAACTGTCACGTTGGTGCTGGAGCAGTGCTTGCAGGCGTTATCGAGCCGCCTTCTGCAAAACCAGTTATTGTTGAAGATGATGTTGTAATTGGTGCAAACGTAGTAGTTCTAGAAGGTGTTACAGTAGGTAAAGGTGCAGTTGTTGCAGCGGGTGCAGTTGTAACAGAAGACGTACCACCATATACAGTTGTTGCAGGAACACCAGCACGTGTTATTAAAGAAATTGACGAAAAGACTAAAGCGAAAACAGAAATTAAACAAGAGCTTCGTCAACTGAATCCAGAAGAATAAAATAAGAAAGCGTAAGGGCTTGTAGGCTCTTACGCTTTTTATCAATGGTGGTGAAACGATGATAATAAATAAATTTATTCAAATGCGTAGAGACTTACATCAAATCCCAGAGCTTGGTTTTCAAGAATGGAAAACACAACAATATATTATAAATTATATAGATACCCTTCCAAGTGAATATATGGAAGTAAAGACATGGAAAACAGGTGTCATTGTAAAAGTGCATGGCCGTAATCCCGAAAAAACAATTGGTTACCGTGCTGATATTGACGGACTTCCAATTACGGAAGAGACAGGGTATGAATTTGCCTCATTACATGAAGGGATGATGCACGCATGCGGTCATGATATGCATACAACAATAGGCCTTGGGTTATTAACAGGTTTTGTTACAGAGCGAATTGATGATGACCTCGTTTTTATTTTTCAACCAGCTGAGGAAGGACCGGGTGGTGCTCTTCCGCTATTACAAAGTGAGGAGTTACAAGCATGGAAACCAGATATGATCCTTGGACTTCATATTGCACCAGAATATCCAGTAGGGTCTATTGCGACAAAAGAGGGATTGCTTTTTGCAAATACATCCGAGCTATACATTGATTTGAAAGGGAAAGGTGGACATGCAGCATATCCGCATACAGCAAATGATATGATAGTTGCTGCAAGTCATCTTGTCACACAACTGCAATCTGTAATTAGTCGCAATGTCAATCCGCTAGATAGTGCAGTCATTACAATTGGGAAAATTACTGGTGGAACAGTACAAAATATTATTGCGGAAAAGGCTCGTTTAGAAGGAACAATTCGTACATTATCTGTTGAATCTATGAAACGAGTAAAGGAACGGATTGAAGCAATTGTTGCTGGAATCGAAATGTCTTTTGGGTGTACAGCGCATATTGATTACGGAGCGATGTATCATCAAGTATATAACGATGAAACGTTAACGAAGGAATTCATGTCGTTTACGGACGAACATACAGATATGAATGTGATCAATTGCACAGAAGCGATGACAGGAGAAGATTTTGGATATATGTTACGTGAGATTCCAGGTTTTATGTTTTGGCTTGGTGTCGAATCTGAATATGGCCTACATCATGCGAAATTACAGCCAGATGAATCAGTGATTGAAAAAGCGATTCTATTTTTAACAACATACGTAAAATGGAAAGGGAACAGAGCATAATGCTTGTCCCTTTTTTGTATAAGAAAATTTGTATAGTATTTCTATATATTCATTTTAATCTTGCATGTGTTAGAAAAAGAAACTGACCGGTTCTATGTATGGCCAGATGCTCTAACTCACTTAAGAAGAAAGAGGGTTTTTATATCCTTTTTTAACTTGTATATATAGTGCATTTTTTTTGAAATTCTAGCACAATGCTTTATAATGGTAGATGGGAGAAAGAGTTGATAGTTAGTTGTTTTGTATTAATTATTAAATGATATTGACTAAAAACCATTTTTTCCCATATAATATAAGAGTAGACAATATATGACTAAAAATTAACGGAGGTTGGTACATATGGCAGAACGTATGGTAGCAAAACAAGCTCCACGCTTTGAGATGGATGCTGTTATGCCAAACAAAGAATTTGGTAAGGTAAGCCTTGAAGAGGTTATGAAACAAGACAAATGGACAGTGCTTTTCTTCTATCCAATGGATTTCACTTTCGTATGTCCAACAGAAATCATCGCACTTTCTGATCGTTATGATGAGTTCGAAGATTTAGATGCAGAAGTAATTGGTGTATCAACTGACACAATCCATACTCATTTAGCGTGGATTAACACTGACCGTACGAAAAACGGTTTAGGCGAGTTAAAATATCCATTAGCTGCTGATACAAATCATGCGGTATCTCGTGATTATGGTGTATTACTTGAAGAAGAAGGAATTGCGCTTCGTGGTCTATTCATTATTAGCCCAGAAGGCGAATTAATGTATCAAGTTGTCCATCATAACAACATTGGACGGGAAGTTGACGAAGTACTCCGTGTTCTTCAAGCGCTTCAAACTGGCGGACTTTGTCCAGCAAATTGGAAACCAGGTCAAGAGACTTTAAACGTTTAATTTTTGAATGAGTGAACAAGGTCTAGCAAATTGTTGTTAGACCTTTCTCTACA
Source organism: Bacillus sp. BP-3 (assembly GCF_028401955.1). GTDB lineage: Bacteria > Bacillota > Bacilli > Bacillales > Bacillaceae_G > Bacillus_A. Next base: position 394,822 of record NZ_JAQOTJ010000004.1, on the reverse strand, counting down.
TATATAAGGGGGAAATGTTATGAAATTACGTGAACCAATGCCTTCCTTAGAAGGAGCAACGACTGTATTAAATGGAGAAGTAGTTAGAGAAGCGCTAATTGGCGATAAACCAACATTAATTCATTTTTGGTCTGTTAGCTGTCATTTATGTAAAGAAGCAATGCCGAGTATTAATGAATTCCGTGATAACTATAAAGATAAATTAAATGTAATTGCTGTACATATGCCGCGTTCAGAAGAAGATTTAGATCTTGAAAAAGTGAAAGCAGTGGCAGATGAGCATGGTATTGTACAACCTATTTTGGTGGACAATAAGCATGCGATTACAGACTCCTTTGAGAATCAATATGTACCAGCATATTATGTGTTTGATAAAAATGGTGTATTGCGCCATTTCCAAGCGGGCGGTAGCGGTATGCAAATGTTAACAAAACGAGTAAATCGCGTACTTGATGAAGCTGAAAAAGAAGCTGAATAAATAAAAAACCTCCCTTGTAACAGGGAGGTTTTTATTTACATTTTATATGAAAATTGTGTAAAATCAATATGGTACATAGAGAAAAAAGGTAGGGGATAGTGTGCAGATTGGAAGTACTATACTATGTTTCTTTTTATATACATATGTAATTGTAGCAGCGATTTATTTTGGTGTTAGTTTTTATACATATTGTTTAGCAAAAAAAGAAAATTATACGAACACATATGAGTGGGTGAAAGAGTATTTATCACCTGTTGCCGAGATTATGAATGCATTTGCTCTATTCTTATTTGTTGGATTAATCGCTTTTTCGACGAGTTTAGTTGGAAATAAAATGACTTTATTTATCCTTGGCGCCATTCTTTTTATGCTATTAGGAATTCGAATTGGTAATATGGTATTTTGGAATAAGGCACTGGTGGAAGGTTATACTGGCATTTGTATTCCGGGATTGTTAGCTGCAATTGTTACTAATATAGAACATGAGTATTATCAGCTTCATTTTTGGTTAATTATTATTCTAACAATTGTCTCGCTCTTATACATAAGTGCGACTTTTTTAACGTATTGTGCACATAAACGAGAAGACAGGAATGCGGTATTACTCTTTCGAAAATGGGCTTTATTTTGGAGCGTTCCAACGATGGTTGTTATAGGAGCAATTGCAATTGCTGTGAACGGATATGAGCTAGTAAGCTGGCAAAAGATGATGGAAATGTGGTGGGTATTTATTGTTTCTTTTGCTGGTTTTTTAGGAGCAACTCATTATTTATTTCATCAGCATCACTATCAATTGGCGATATTATTTGCTTTTATAAATTTACTATTTGCTTTTTTTGGACAAGAAACATTAATGTTTGTATTTCAAACGTTTAGCTCGTTTGGAAATATATTCATCTTTGGTATGTTAGTATGTATGCTAGCTTTTTATTTACAACAATTTTTATATATTCAAAAACAAAAATAAGAGTGAAGATGCAATTATTGCAGTGTTTGTCTGTTATACGCGTAGTGAAACTGCTGTTTTAGGAATGTGAGGAATTTTGAAAGTCCCAATGGGGGAATGATTTTATTTCTATTATTTGGAATTATATAGTAATGATGGAAGTTTCACTATATAAAATATGCTACAATGATAGTTGGTTCTGATGTATAGGGTACAAAGCCTTCGCATCAAGTTTTTGAAGAGTTAAAGAAGATGGGTGGAATATAAGGGAATTTCACTGATAAAAGTTTTACTTGATACGATTTGATATAACTGGAGGAATTTGTGTGAGCACGAGAGAAAAAGAATTTGCTATTATTGGTCTTGGGCGATTTGGTGGTAGTATTTGTCGAGAATTAGCGCAATTAGGAATGGAAGTTATGGCGATTGATATGGATGAAGATCGTGTAAATGAGTTTGCAAATATTGCATCTCATGCTGTAATCGCGGATTCTACAGATGAGATGGTATTAAAAAGTCTTGGTATTCGAAACTTTGAGCATGTAGTTATTGCAATTGGAGATAATATTCAGTCAAGTATATTAACAACGCTTATTTTGAAAGAGCTAGGTGTGAAAAATATTACTGTAAAAGCACAAAATGATTATCATGAAAAAGTTCTTCGTAAAATTGGAGCAGATCAAATTGTTCACCCTGAGCGTGATATGGGAAAAAGAATCGCCAATAATATTGCCTCAAGTAGCGTTTTGGACTATTTAGAGCTTTCAGATGAGCATAGTATTGTTGAGATTATTGCGAACGAAAAAATTAATGGTCATTCATTGATTGATTTAGATATTCGTGCAAAGTTTGGATTAAACATTGTAGCAATTAAGCGTGGGAAGGAAGTTCTTGTTTCACCGCGTGCCACAGAAAACATTCAAATGGGAGACATTTTAATCGTTATTGGTCACGATAATGACGTAGACCGTTTCGAAATGTTTTTAACGAAATGACAAAAAGGACAATGCCGACATAGCGGCATTGTCCTTTTTAGTTAAATTTCCATAATGATTGGTAAAATCATTGGTCGACGTTTCGTTTTTTCATATAAGAATGGAGCCAATGTATCTGTAATTTCATTTTTGATTTCAGACCACTGTGTCGTTTTGCGCTCCATTACTTTTTCTAAATGAGTTGTAATTAATGTTTGTGCATCGTTAATTAAATCGCTACTTTCGCGCATATAAACGAATCCGCGAGAAATGATATCTGGTCCAGCCGCTACTTTGAAATCCTTCATATCGATGCTAACAACAACGATAACAAGTCCCTCTTCAGAAAGAATACGACGATCGCGAAGTACGATGTTACCGATATCGCCGATGCCATTTCCATCGATATAAACAGAACCAGACGGAATTTTTCCTGCGATTGCTGCTTCATCTTCACGAAGTGCAAGTACATCACCGTTGTCAATTATGAAGCAATTTTCTTCAGGGATACCACAATCATTTGCTAATTTTGCATGCATACGTTGCATACGGTACTCACCGTGAATTGGCATAAAATATTTTGGTTTAATGAGACGTAACATTAGCTTCTGTTCTTCTTGTCCACCGTGTCCACTTGTATGAATATCAGTCAATGGTCCGTGAATGACTTCAGCGCCTGCACGATATAACATGTTAATAGTACGGCTTACGCTTACCGTATTTCCAGGGATTGGAGAAGAAGAGAATACAACAGTATCACCTGGGATGATTTGGATTTGGCGGTGTGTACCGTTAGCAATGCGAGATAATGCAGCCATCGGTTCCCCTTGACTCCCTGTACATAAAATCACAACCTGATTTGCTGGTATGCGATTTAGTTGTGCGGGTTCAATAATTGTCTCTTTCGGACAACGAATATAGCCAAGATTTTGTCCGATTTCCATTGCTGCTTCCATACTTCGACCAAAAACAGCAATTTTTCGATTGTTTGCTACTGCAGCTTCTACAACTTGCTGCAGCCTGTGAATATTAGAAGCAAATGTTGCGAATATAATGCGGCCTTCTACTTTACGGAAAATATCCTGAATGCTGTCACCAACGCGGCGCTCAGACATTGTAAAGTGAGGGACTTCGCTATTCGTGCTATCAGATAGCAAGCAAAGGACACCTTCTTTTCCGATTTCAGCCATCTTTGTTAAGTTTGCTGGCTCACCGACTGGTGTGAAATCAAATTTGAAATCCCCTGTATGCACAACCTGTCCTTGTGGTGTCTTTACGACGATACCATATGAATCAGGAATACTATGTGTTGTGCGGAAGAAGGAAACGGATGTTTTTTTGAACTTAATTACATCGTCTTCTTTAATTTCATGCAATTGTGCTTTTCGGAGTAATCCATGCTCTTCTAACTTATTTTTAATCAGTCCAAGCGCTAGTTTCCCTCCATAAATTGGAATGTTTACTTGGCGCAATAAATAAGGAATCCCACCGATATGATCTTCGTGACCATGTGTAATAAAGAGTCCTTTAATTTTTTCTTCATTACGTACGAGATACGTGTAGTCAGGGATGACATAATCAATCCCAAGAAGTTCGTCTTCTGGAAATTTGATTCCAGCATCAATAATAATAATTTCATCTTGAAATTGAACAGCATATGTATTTTTGCCGATTTCACCGAGTCCGCCAAGTGCGAAAACAGCAGTTTGGTCATTTTTTAAGAATTTCATAAATTAAACGTTCTCCGCTAATTTGAAATCTGCATATTGCTTTTCATATTCAAGATGAGCACCAGTAACAGACTGGACAAACTCAATATTATATGCGAACTTGTGTAATTTTGTGCGAACTTCTCTTTCAGACTCAGCTTCTAGATATAGCACCTTAGTATTTTCACGTACAGGTACTTCTAGCATTTTTTCTTGATAAAATACTTTAAAAATCATTAAAACAATCTCTCCTTGTCTATGTTTTAGGCTATCTTTTACCTATTATAAAGCAAACGGTTATGATTTTCATGTTTTTTCGAATAAGAATGAAGAAAAAAGCCCGAAATGGGCATGAGTTAAGCAATTGTTTTTTTACGAAGCAAATCGTTCCAATATACTTTTAATTTTTTCTTCAATTTCTTTAGCACGGTTGTCCCTTCCTTTCTTCGCTCAAAACATGCAGATGGATCTTATTAGAATTTGAAAGAAGAATTAAGTTTCAAAAAAGAACTACTTGTAAGAAAATATCTCGTTCAACTTATAGTATGAGATAGAATAGAAAAGAAAATGCATATGTTGAACCGTAGTACCATTTTTATTTCAGTATATGCATATTGAGGTAGGAAGGTTAGATAAGAAGCACCTTATACATCGATATGTTATACTTTTTTAGTATTTGAAAAAAATATTTAGGGTATAAAGCGATACGCTTGAATTGATGAAGTAGAGAGGGTTATGTAAATGAATGATAAAATTGTCTTTTTTGATATTGATGGAACACTACTAGATCATAACAAAGAAATACCAAAGTCCACAAAAGAATCTGTCCGTCGTTTGCAAGAAAAAGGTATACATGTAGCAATTGCAACAGGACGTGCCCCATTTATGTTTGAAGATATTCGTAAAGAGCTAAACATTCATAATTATATAAGTTTCAATGGACAGTATGTGGTGTTTGAAGATGAGGTTATATATAAAAATCCTCTACACGCTGATGCATTACATGCTTTCACGAAATTTTCAGAGCAAGAAGGCTATCCGCTTGTGTACTTGAATCATAAAGAAATGAAGGCAACAGTAACATCGCATCATTATGTAACAGAAAGCTTTGCTAGCCTTCATATGGATCACCCTGCGTTTGAACCTAGCTTTTATGAGGAACGTGATGTTTATCAAACCCTTTTATTTTGCAGGGCAGGAGAAGAAGAAAAGTTTATTAACGACTATGCGAAGTTTCATTTTATTCGCTGGCATGCTTACTCTATGGACATTATTCCAATGGGAGGATCGAAAGCAAAAGGGATTGAAAAATTTATTGAAAAGCTTGGATTCACAAGGGAACAAGTGTATGCATTTGGAGATGGATTAAACGATTTAGAAATGATTGAAACTGTAGGTACAGGAATTGCTATGGGAAATGGACATGAAGATTTGAAAAAGCTTGCAAATTATGTAACTAAAGATGTTGCAGAAGATGGTATACTCCATGGACTGCAGTGGGCAGGGTTGTTATAAAGTGAAACTTTAATCAGTGGGAGTATTACTGCCAGTAAATAGCGGGATAAAGTATAAATATGAGATCCATTTTAATAAAAAGAGTCAGTTTTCACCAACTTCAGTGAAAACTGACTCTTTTTATCTTTCTAAAGGTGCTGCATTTTCTGGAGCCATAAATGGATTATCTTTATTTATATGGTCATAAAACATAACGCCATTTAAGTGATCAATTTCATGCTGGAATACAATTGCCGGTAATCCTTTTAAACGTAGCTTGACTTCTTGGCCATTCACTGTTGTTGCTTTTACAGTAATACGAGTGTAACGAGGTACATAGCCAGGGACTTCACGGTCCACTGACAGGCATCCTTCGCCCCCTGATAAGTATGTACGTTCAACAGAGTGGCTAATGATTTTTGGATTAAATAAAGCGTAGCTATATAATGTACCATCTCGATCTGTGACGTGAACAGCAATCATTCTTTTAGAAACACCGATTTGCGGCGCGGCTAAACCAATTCCAGGGCGTAAATTATATTTTTCAACCATTTCAGGGTTTTGACTGTTAATCACAAATTCGATCATCTTTCGTAATATATGAACATCTTCTTCGTTTGCAGGTAGAGCTATTTCTTCAGCCACTGCGCGTAAAATGGGATTTCCTTCACGAATTACATCATCCATTGTAAGCATATATAATCTCTCCTTTCATCATTAGTCTACCAAAGGTTATGAAAAAAGTCATGACAAAGAACAAGACGAACAAACGCCTTGTTCTTTTATAATTGTTTCATTTTACACTAACAGATGCAAGCAGCACCAACGATAATTAAAAGTATAAACAATACAACGATTAAAGCAAATCCGTGTCCAAAGCCTCCGCAACCACCACAACCACCGTAGCCATACGTAGGATATGCGCCAGTGCCAGTTGAGGGGTAACAAAAAGTGTATCCGTACATGGTGTGACCTCCTTTACCATTTCCGCGAATGCTGCGGTTAGTATAATGTATGGAACAAAGGAGAAAAATGTATAGTTATTCGCCTAAAAAGAAGGGAGATGCTGCATATTTTTATTAGGATGCGACAAAAGATAAGAGGGACATGAAACGTTTACATATTATTCTATGAGCAAAATATGTATGAAAAGGGAATAATATAACAGGAGGTTTTTGCTTACTAATACAGATAGTATTTTGAAAACTTGTATTTGTTAAGAAAATCTCTATAACCTTCGAAAAAAAACGGAATCAAAGTGATTGACATGATGATTAGAATAGTTGTAAACTTAAAAACGTGATCAAGATTGTATTAATTTGTTTAAATGAAAACATTAGTACAGATTGTTAGGTGCACAAATTATTCAATAACTGACGAATGATGCGTCAGTTTACAAACTTATGCTTTTATCATAGTGAAAGCGTTTAAGAATATGGTTCAAGAGAGGAAGAGGTGAACGGAATGGGTACTAAAACAAAAAAGGCCCTATTTAATGTTGATGAGCAAATGAAAGCTATCGCAGCTCAATTTGAAACATTACAAATTTTAAATGAAAAAGGCGAAGTTGTGAATAAAGCAGCTATGCCAGAATTAACTGATGAGCAATTAAAAGAATTAATGCGTCGTATGGTATATACACGTGTATTAGATCAACGTTCTATTTCTTTAAACCGTCAAGGTCGCTTAGGTTTCTATGCGCCAACAGCTGGACAAGAAGCTTCTCAATTAGCAAGTCATTTTGCTCTTGAAAAAGAAGACTTCATCTTACCAGGATACCGTGATGTTCCACAATTAGTTTGGCACGGCTTACCATTATATCAAGCATTCCTATTTTCTCGTGGACATTTCATGGGTAACCAAATGCCTGCTGATGTAAATGCACTTCCTCCACAAATCATTATCGGTGCACAAATCATCCAAACGGCTGGTGTTGCATTAGGTATGAAACTTCGTGGTAAAAAATCTGTTGCAATTACTTACACTGGTGACGGCGGTGCGTCTCAAGGTGACTTCTACGAAGGTATGAACTTTGCAGGTGCATTTAAAGCTCCAGCAATCTTCGTTGTTCAAAACAACCGTTATGCAATTTCTACTCCAGTAGAAAAACAATCTGCAGCAAAAACTGTAGCACAAAAAGCAGTTGCAGCTGGTATTTACGGTATTCAAGTAGATGGTATGGATCCATTAGCTGTATATGCAGCAACTGCTTTTGCTCGTGAGCGTGCAGTAAACGGTGAAGGTCCTACATTAATTGAAACTTTAACATTCCGTTACGGTCCACATACAATGGCTGGTGATGATCCAACTCGTTACCGTACAAAAGATATCGAAAATGAATGGGAACAAAAAGATCCAATCGTACGTTTCCGTGCATTCTTGGAAAATAAAGGCATCTGGTCTCAAGAAGAAGAAGAAAAAGTAATCGAACAAGCTAAAGAAGATATTAAAGAAGCGATTGCGAAAGCTGACCAAGCTCCAAAACAAAAAGTAACTGATTTAATGGAAATCATGTACGAAACAATGCCTTATAACTTAGCTGAACAATATGAAATTTATAAAGAAAAGGAGTCGAAGTAAGCCATGGCTCAATTGACAATGATTCAAGCAATCACTGATGCTTTACGCGTTGAAATGAAAAACGATCCAAACGTACTTGTATTTGGTGAAGACGTTGGTGTAAACGGCGGTGTATTCCGTGCTACTGAAGGATTACAAGCTGAATTTGGTGAAGACCGTGTAATGGATACTCCACTTGCAGAGTCTGGTATCGGCGGACTTGCAATCGGTTTAGCATTAGAAGGCTTCCGTCCAGTTCCTGAAATTCAATTCTTCGGTTTCGTATTCGAAGTAATTGATTCTATCTCTGGTCAAATGGCTCGTATGCGCTACCGTTCTGGCGGACGTTGGAATGCTCCAGTTACAATTCGTTCTCCATTCGGCGGTGGTGTTCATACACCGGAATTACATGCTGACAGCTTAGAAGGATTAATGACACAACAACCAGGTTTAAAAGTTGTAATTCCATCTACTCCATATGATGCGAAAGGTCTTTTAATTTCTGCAATTCGTGACAACGATCCAGTTGTTTACTTAGAGCATATGAAATTATACCGTTCTTTCCGTCAAGAAGTACCAGAAGGCGAATACACAATTGAAATTGGTAAAGCTGATGTGAAACGTGAAGGTACAGATGTATCTGTTATCACATATGGTGCAATGGTACATGCTGCATTAAAAGCTGCTGAAGAACTAGAAAAAGAAGGTATCTCTTTAGAGGTTGTGGACTTACGTACAGTTCAACCATTAGATATCGAAACAATTATCGCTTCTGTTGAAAAAACAGGCCGTGTTGTTGTAGTTCAAGAAGCTCAAAAACAAGCTGGTATTGCAGCTAATGTTGTAGCGGAAATCAATGACCGTGCAATCTTAAACTTAGAAGCTCCAGTTGTACGTGTTGCAGCTGCTGATACAATCTTCCCATTCTCTCAAGCTGAGAGCGTATGGTTACCAAACCATAAAGATATTGTTGAAGCTGTTAACAAAGTAATGAACTTCTAATTTGAATTTTATGTGCAAAAGAAATCAGCATGTGCTGACTTCTTTTGCAATTTCTAATAATAATGATATGAATCAGGGGGCTGAAATCCGTGGCATTTGAATTTAAACTACCAGATATTGGTGAAGGTATCCACGAAGGTGAAATCGTAAAATGGTTTATTAAACCAGGCGATGAAGTAAACGAAGACGATGTACTTCTTGAAGTACAAAATGATAAAGCGGTTGTAGAAATTCCTTCTCCAGTAAAAGGAAAAGTACTTGACATTCTTGTAGAAGAAGGTACAGTAGCAATAGTAGGAGATGTTCTTGTTAAATTTGATGCTCCTGGCTATGAAAACCTTAAATTTAAAGGTGACGATCATGACGAAGCTCCAAAAGCTGAAGAAGTAAAAGAGGAAGCTCCAGCAGCAGAGGCTACTCCAGCAGCCACTGAAGAAGTAGTGAATGAGCGCGTAATTGCTATGCCTTCTGTTCGTAAATATGCACGTGAAAAAGGCGTAGACATTCGTCTAGTAGCTGGCACTGGTAAAAACGGTCGTGTTGTAAAAGCTGACATCGAAGCATTTGCAAATGGTGGACAAGCAGCAGTAGCAGCAACTGAAGCTCCAGTAGTGGCAGAAACTCCAGCAGCTGCGAAAGAAGAAGCTCCAAAAGCACAACCAATTCCAGCTGGTGAATACCCAGAAACTCGTGAGAAAATGAGCGGTATTCGTAAAGCGATTGCAAAAGCAATGGTTAACTCTAAACATACAGCTCCTCACGTAACGTTAATGGACGAAGTAGATGTAACAGAACTTGTTGCTCACCGCAAGAAGTTCAAAGCTGTTGCAGCTGAAAAAGGTATTAAATTAACTTACCTTCCATACGTTGTAAAAGCGTTAACATCTGCATTACGCGAATACCCAATGCTGAACACTTCTTTAGATGATGCAAATCAAGAGATTGTTCACAAGCATTACTTCAACATCGGTATCGCAGCTGATACAGACAAAGGTCTATTAGTACCAGTTGTTAAAGATACAGATCGCAAATCTATCTTCACAATCTCTAACGAGATCAATGAACTTGCTGGTAAAGCACGTGAAGGTCGCTTAGCTCCAGCAGAGATGAAAGGTGCTTCTTGCACAATTACAAATATTGGTTCTGCAGGTGGACAATGGTTCACTCCAGTTATTAACCATCCAGAAGTAGCAATTCTAGGTATCGGTCGTATCGCTGAGAAACCAGTTGTGAAAAACGGTGAAATCGTTGCAGCTCCAGTATTAGCATTATCTTTAAGCTTTGATCATCGCTTAATCGACGGTGCAACAGCTCAGAAAGCATTAAACCAAATTAAACGTCTATTAAACGACCCACAATTATTAGTAATGGAGGCGTAATAAACAATGGTAGTAGGAGATTTCCCAATTGAATTAGATACAGTCGTTGTTGGTGCAGGTCCTGGTGGATATGTTGCAGCAATTCGTGCAGCACAATTAGGACAAAAAGTAGCTATTATTGAAAAAGCTAACCTTGGTGGTGTTTGCTTAAACGTTGGATGTATTCCTTCTAAAGCATTAATTAATGCAGGTCATCGTTATGAGAATGCAAAACATTCTGATGACATGGGTATTACTGCAGAAAATGTAAAAGTTGACTTCACAAAAGTTCAAGAATGGAAAAACGGCGTAGTTAAGAAATTAACTGGCGGTGTAGAAGGCCTTCTAAAAGGTAACAAAGTTGAAATCATTCGTGGTGAAGCTTACTTCGTAGATGCAAACACATTACGCGTAATGACTGAAGAAGCAGCTCAAACATATACGTTTAAAAATGCTGTTCTTGCAACTGGTTCTACACCAATTGAAATTCCTGGATTCAAATACTCTAAACGTGTTCTTAACTCAACTGGTGCTTTAAGCTTACCTGAAATTCCGAAAAAGCTTGTTGTAATCGGCGGTGGTTACATCGGTATGGAATTAGGTACTGCATATGCAAACTTCGGTACTGAAGTTACTGTATTAGAAGCTGGCGATGAAATTTTAGCTGGTTTTGAAAAAGCAATGAGCCAAGTTGTAAAACGCGCTCTTCAGAAAAAAGGCAACGTAACAATCCATACAAAAGCTATGGCTAAAGGCGTTGAAGAAACTGAAAACGGCGTAAAAGTTAGCTTCGAAGTAAAAGGCGAAGTACAAACTGTTGAAGCTGATTATGTATTAGTAACTGTAGGTCGTCGTCCAAATACGCAAGAAATCGGTCTTGAGCAAGTTGGAATTAAAATGACTGACCGTGGTGTAATCGAAATCGATGAGCAATGCCGTACAAATGTACCAAACATCTATGCAATTGGTGATATTGTTCCTGGACCACCATTAGCTCATAAAGCTTCTTACGAAGGTAAAGTAGCTGTTGAAGCAATTAGCGGTCATGCATCAGCAATCGATTACATCGGAATTCCAGCAGTATGCTTCACTGATCCAGAATTAGCATCTGTTGGTTATACGAAAAAACAAGCAGAAGAAGCTGGAATGGCAGTAGCGGTTTCTAAATTCCCATTCGCTGCTAACGGACGTGCATTATCGTTAAACAGCACAGATGGTTTCGTACAGCTTGTAACTCGTAAAGAAGATGGCCTTATTGTAGGTGCACAAGTTGCAGGTGCAGGCGCTTCTGATATTATTTCTGAGCTTGGTTTAGCTATCGAAGCTGGAATGACAGCTGAAGATATCGCTCAAACAATTCATGCTCATCCAACATTAGGTGAAATCACAATGGAAGCAGCTGAAGTTGCTCTTGGAATGCCAATTCACATTGTAAAATAATGATATACAAAAACAACCGTCTCCTATGGATTAGGAGGCGGTTGTTTTTATTTTGGAAAGGAATATGATAATGGAAATAGTAAACCAATTTGCTTCTTCTGTCAGTTTCCTCATATATATGTAATGATTTCTTTTAGCGCCCATATATTGTAATACAATAGGACGTGTGAAAGGAGGCAACAGCATGAAAATCACTTTCGTGGCTTTGTTTCATTTTATTATATGGAGCGGATTTTCCATTGTGTTATTGTTATCAAGTCGCGATAAATTTCATTACAAAGTACTGCTCTTTTTTGTGTTTTTTTATTTGGCTTATGTTATTGCTCATATGATGTTGCACTCCAGAAAAGAGGCAATTTTTTTCACTGTTACTAATAGTTTTCTCTTTTTTATGAGTAAGCTGCTCTTTTTTTAGTTAACGTTTATAAAAGTACATTGTTCTTCCATTGAAAAGCCGTAATTCTCCGTCTAATTTCTTTGCTAAAAATCTGCAAAATTCATTAGCTTTTCCTTTATCTCCAAATGTTGCAGTGGACGGTAATGTAATTTGTACAAAATACTGTTCGTTTTCAACTCCTATTCCTAGATAAATAGAATGATAGCGTTCATGATTAGATTTCAAACAGAGTGTTGTATCGGAAGTATCAACGATTTCGTACGGAAAGGCAGTACTTGCATATGCAAAGCCGAGTTGTTGACCTGTTTGAGCTGTAATTGTTTTATAGTTATAAAATAGTTGTTTAACATCGTCTAGAGAAATAGATTGCTGTTTTGAATTTGGGACGAGTTTAATAAATGCATCTTGCATAATAAACCTCCTAAGGACATAATATATTACTATTTTAACATTGTTGTAAATTTTTTGACAATTAAAAGGAATCTTGTTTTTTTTGTTTAATATATACATTGTGGATAAATCAAGAAGAAAGGAGAGGGACGATGTTTGAAAAATTATATGATGAACATGAAAATACAAAAGTCCGCTTTCTTGGTTTTATGACAAATGAGACACGATATGATTTTGGTGTGGTGTACACAACTATGTTTTTTGGTAAACCGCTTGTTGTTTGTATGCAGACTGGTCGAGCAACTCTCCTTGGACAGGATGATATTGAAAATGTGCACTATTTACAAGATGTCTTTAAACTTAAAACGAGTGAAGAAGCAACGGATCTTGCACAGTTTTTTAAGTTTTTATTGCCACCTACTTCTGTGCATGCTGAATATGAGGAATAATTGTGTAAAAGCAGTCGTAATAATAAATATACGACTGCTTATTATTTATAAATGTTTCATACTAATAAATTTAAAAAATAATTAATGTGTCACAATTAAAACTATTGACTAAAAAAGTATAACATATTAAAATGAAGACAGAAAGTTAAGCGGTTACAAAAGATTCTTGGGAATTACAATATTAGGGGGAATTAAAAAATGGGAACTATCGTATGTCAAATTTGTGAGAACACAATTGCGCATTTTGAGGATGAAAAAGTAACGGTATTATACGGAAAATGCGGTTCTAAATGTGAGTGTGAGCATAAAGAACATACTAAAGCCCAATAAATAAAAAAACGCCTGCATCAGCAGGCGTTTTTTAGTGGATTGAAGTCGTGTGGCCAATTGTTGCAATAATTGCATCATCTCGAATGGGAATGAGGTCAATTTCTGTTTGGATTTTCTTTGTAGAGGCAAATTGACTCATCATCCGACTATCTATTCGTGTTAGAAAATCTGTTAAATATGCTGTTAAAAAAGCGAAGGGAATACGTCGTTGATTGAGTACATCAATAATTTGACTTTCTGTTTTTACACCGACCCCATGCCCATAAAAAAAGAAATTTCCTAAATAAATTGCATTCTCTCCTTGCCATTCAATTGTTGCAGGGTTCACTTGTGGATTTTTAAAATAGACAAGGTCACCAGGAACAATTTCTCCTCCTGTTTTTGTAATGAGTTTCAAATCTTTATCATAGTCCCATGTATATAAGTAAAGATTTGCAAATAAACGATTAAAGGTTTCTTCATCATAAAATGCTAGTAGTGATTTATAGAAGAGAATAATCATTGCGGTTGCACATTCTGTTCCGTATTTTTTTCCGTTTAGAAAAATATCGCGAATAGCAAAAGAGGGTAACACATTAGGGCGAAGTTGAAAACCGCCTAAATGGGTTCTTTCCCAAAACTCAGGATTACAGTAAGATTGCTTAAATGTACGAAATTGTAGTCCGCTATTAAATAACTCTAAAGCAGAAGTAATAATATGAACACGGATATTTATATCAAAAGTTAACTCATGTAGTGATTGGAAATTGTATACTTCTTGGTTTCCAGTCATGATTTCTAAAATTTGTTGTTTTTCCGAAAAGAAAGGTTCGTTTTCATTTTTTATATATGGATGTACAATGGAACGGCCAATTACAATCATAAAATCCCACCTATATGTTTACATTCTTTTGATTTTGAATTAAAGGGCGGTGAGGCTCTCAGCTTAAAATTTAGAGGGAGTTAAGAAAAGTACTCTGAGATATCTAATTGATCATCACCAACTACTGTGACACGTATACGAACGTTTAGTGATTGCAAGGAGAGAACTATCCGTAAGAGCTGGGTTGGGCAGGCTTCTCACCTGATGGAAGTTTCACATTATATTGTATGAATAGGCGAATAAAGGGTGCATAGGAAAAAGGATATGAAGGCTGGAGAGGAATATTTGTGAATGAAAAGACCCACTCCAAAATATGAAGTGGGAAGGGAGTTATTCGCTAATCGCTTTATATTCTTTAATGACGCGTAAAGTTTGTAATGTCATATCTTCAGGACCTTGTACTGGTAGTCCTGCTTCTAAATTCTTTTGAATATAGTCTAAATTTTCTTTTGTAATAATTTCACCAGGAGCGAAAATTGGAATACCTGGTGGATAGACCATAACGAAATCGGCAATAATGCGGCCGGCAGCTTCTGCAAAAGGAACAACTTCTGTTTCAGAATAAAAGGCATCGCGTGGAGATAGCGCAAGCACAGGGATTTCTGGGATATCCACTTGCACTTGTACACCTTTTTCTGCTCTATGTTTAAAGGTAGCTGATAAATCACGCAGAGCGTGCACGAGTAGATTTGTTTCATCTTCTGTATCTCCAAGTGTAACAAGACACAAAATGTTATATAAATCGGAAAGCTCAACCTCTATATTATAATGCTCTCTTAACCATAATTCTACATCGTGTCCTGTAATTCCTAATCTTTTTACAGAAATAATGAGCTTCGTTGGATCATAATCAAAAGTTGCATCTGTTCCTAGTAGTTCTTTACCAGGACAATAAAGATGTTCGATCTCATTTACTCGTTTTCGAACATCTTCTGCTAATTGAATGGTTTTTGCAATAAGTTCTCGTCCTTCTGTTGCAAGACGCTTCCTTGCAACGTCAAGTGAAGCTAATAAAATATAAGATGTTGAAGTTGTTGTCAGCATACTAATAATTGATTGAACATGCTTTACGTTTACAAGCCCTTCTTTTACATTCAAAATAGAGCTTTGTGTTAATGAACCACCTAGTTTGTGAACACTTGTTGCAGCCATATCGGCACCAGCCTGCATTGCTGACATTGGCATTTCGTCGTGAAAGTGAATATGAACACCGTGGGCTTCATCAACTAGTACCGGTATATTGTATGAATGAACTAACTTTACAATTTGCTCTAAATCAGCTGCAAATCCAAAATATGTTGGATTAATGACAAGGAGTCCTTTAGCATCAGGATGCTCTTCAAGCGCTTTTTTTACAGAAGGAATTGTAATTCCGTGTGAAATTCCTAATGTTGGATCAATTTCTGGATGAATAAAAATCGGTTTTGCGCCTGAGAAAATAATCGCTGACATAACAGATTTATGAACATTACGTGGTACAAGAATTTTATCTCCAGGACCACAAACGCTCATCACCATTGTCATAATTGCTCCACTGGTTCCTTGGACAGAAAAAAATGTATGATCCGCGTCGAAAGCTTTTGCTGCTAAATCTTGCGCTTGCTTAATCATACCTTTTGGATGATGTAAATCATCGAGCGGTGCAATATTAATTAAATCAATTGATAATGCATTATGCCCAATAAATTCGCGGAACTCAGGATCCATCCCTTGTCCTTTTTTATGACCTGGGATATGAAATTGAACTGGATTTCGCTTGCTGTGCTCTTTTAAAGCAGTAAACAATGGTGTTTCGTATTGGGACAATTTATACACCCCTTCTTTTGGTTAATATTTATTAGTTTTGTTTTATGTTTATTCTGTTCGACTAATCAATAGCAGAAGAAAAATGCCCACTACTATTCGAAGTATCCCTTTATGTTCTATAAAACAAAAGCATTATATCACCTATAGGAGAAGATGTATAGAAAAATAATAATGGTAATTATCGTTTCTTCATGTTGGCAGGATTATTCGTAAAAAATGAATCACTGGATTGATGAAAATTCAAGGATAGAGTATCGACGAACGGAGCTTGAGCAAAATAAGTGACGGAAATAGTGAAAGCTATTTTGATTAACGGATGATATTTTTGCTGGATTCAAGAAAAATATTATTGATAAGATTTCGGATTGGTAAAACTATTAGTGAGTAAGCATACAGGTGGAAGTTTCACTCTATCTCGCGTATGATAATGAAGAAGAATAAATTAGAGTGTGCTGGAATAGATGAGGTGTTATTATGGAATATCAATATCCAATTCATTATGATTGGTCAACAGAAGAAATGATTGAAGTAATTAAATTTTATGAAGCGATTGAACAGGTTTATGAAAAAGGATTGAAAAGAGAAGATTTGATGAGTTTGTATCGTCATTTTAAAGAAATTGTGCCAGGAAAAGCAGAAGAAAAGAAAATCGACAAAGAATTCCAAGAAGTGAGTGGTTATTCCATTTATCGTACAATTCAAAAGGCGAAAAATTTACAAGAAGAAGATGTTGTTAAAATGTAAAAATTTTTTGAAAAATCAAAATCGAAGTGTTATAATGGGATAACAACTAGAAACGGACAATACAAATATTGTCCGTTTTACTTTATCGATTACAAATTTTATATAAAGGAAGGAGTGAGTGCATCGTTGTTTCAATTTTTTGGATGAATTGTGCATCAGTAAGATTTGCAAATTCTTCTGGAGAAATGTGGATTCCTACTAATAATTCTGCTTTTTTAACAGTGCTTAACCGCTCAATCATTTTTTGTAGCTCTTCTAATTGAAGAGTGCTATGTAATTTTACATCAGGCTTAGTATGGTCAATGGACCAAACGAAATCATTTGGTATATTTGTTTTTAAATCATTTAAATGCTTTAAAAAGGCATGAGCCGCTTCCATTTTTTGTGGGCACTCATAAATTAATCCAAAGTATATAAAAGCATGTGTCCCCCATAGTCCAATTTGAAAATGTGGTAGCATTTTATATCCGCGTTTATTTGTTGAAAATGCAACCCAAGTATCGTTTGGTGGATTGACTTTACGACGTGCATGTTTCGCGACATGATAGAAAAAAGGTTCACCAGTTTCATTTGTTAAGAAATGAGAAAATTGTTCGCCGAGAGCTTCTAACTTCGGGTGAATGTTCGTTTTAATTGCAGCCATTCTTTCTTCTAGACCATCCACAGAGAACACAGTGAAGTCTTTTTCTTTGAAAGTTTTTGATGTCATGGTTGTTCCTCCAACTCCTAGTTTGTTTTTATTCTAACATAGCTTGTACAATTCATAAAAAAGGACGCTTATAAAAAATTTTAAGATAAAAATGCAAATTAGTTGCATAGATGATTTATCCCACATAATATAGTATAAAACAAAAAATCAGAAAATTGAGTAAATTTAAAGTCGAGGGCAAACGAATATTGGGAGGAGGCAAACGAATATGAGACAGGTAATTAACGCATTAAAAAGAACAGATGCGGAGAAGAGAATTCCGGTGTTACGTTTAGAATTAGATTATGAATTAGCAACGTTATATGATGCAATGATGGAAAATGATGACATGAAAAAAGAAGAGTGTATGAAAAAATTAGAAGTGTTAAGACTTGAAATGATCCGGTTAGAGGCGTAATAATAGTGTATGTATAAAAAAATAGTTGGTGCGAACCTTATAAAGGGTTCGTTTTTTCTGTGAACTGTACAGATCGGAGTGTTTAAATATGCAAGAGGTATGGGAAGAAATTGATGCATACGCAAAACAATGGATAAAAGAAGCGGGGCAGCACCTTGTTTCATCAATGAAGCAGTCTCTTATTATCGAAACGAAGTCAAATGCCTCTGATTTAGTCACAAATATGGATCGAGAAGTTGAACAATTTTTTATTGAGAAAATTAAAGAGACATTTCCTAAACACTATATTCTCGGAGAAGAAGGATATGGCGATGAGTTGGCTTCAACGGATGGGATTTTGTGGTTAATTGATCCAATTGATGGAACGATGAATTTTGTTCATCAAAAGCGAAATTTTGCAATTTCAATTGGCATATATGAGAATGGTATTGGGAAAATTGGTCTCGTATATGACCCAGTTCATGATGAGTTATATCATGCGAAAATGGGTGCTGGGGCATTTTGTAATGAAATAAAAATCCCATCATTACAGCCGAGTGAAGTATCTTCAGGAGTTATTGCTGTAAATGCTATGTGGCTTACTGATAACCCTCGTCTTGATATGAGAGAAATGGCACAACTTGTAAAAAAAGCAAGAGGAACACGTTCGTATGGCTGTGCAGCACTTGAAATGGTATATGTAGCGACAGGACGATTAGATGCGTATGTGACGCCTCGTTTGTCTCCATGGGATTTTGGCGGTGGGAAGATTATTGTAGAAGAGGTTGGAGGGAAAGTAACCACTTTTACTGGAGAGCCGCTTCGAATTCTTGAGAAGAGCAGCGTTCTCGTTGCAAGACCAGGTGTGTATGAAGAGATGTTAGAATATGTACAATAGGTGTATAAAATCCATAGAAAAAACAAAAAAGTAAGAGGCATAGAAAATCGCTTCTTACTTTTTGCTGTTATTGTAGCTTACGCATTTTTCTTTTTGTTATAAATCCGTATCCGATTGTAAAAACCGTACCGACAATACAAATAATAACACCGACTGGGCTATTCTCAGCAATCATAATTCCAATGCCAATCATAAAAATAACGCCAATGATCGCTGTTAATAAAAAACGATATTGAATTTGTTCCATTTATTTCACCCTCCAATTTCATTGTACTTTCACAAAAGTTAGAATACAACTATATTTTCATTCTTGATTTTATTTTGATTGCTATTGCATCCCCATCGCTCTTATAATAGAGAAGGATTAAAAAGACACTAGGAGTTGGACATGTTGAAAAAACGAGAAGATTTACGAAATATAGCAATTATCGCCCACGTTGACCATGGTAAAACAACACTTGTTGACCAGTTATTACGTCAAGCGGGGACGTTCCGTGCAAATGAGCACGTGGAAGAACGTGCAATGGATTCAAATGATTTAGAAAGAGAACGCGGTATTACTATTTTAGCGAAAAATACAGCGATTCATTATGAAGATAAAAGAATTAACATTTTAGATACACCTGGACATGCTGACTTCGGTGGTGAAGTAGAACGTATCATGAAAATGGTTGATGGTGTTTTACTTGTTGTTGATGCATATGAAGGTTGTATGCCACAAACACGATTTGTGTTAAAGAAAGCACTTGAGCAAAATTTAACTCCAATCGTTGTTGTAAACAAAATTGACCGTGACTTTGCTCGTCCAGACGAAGTAGTTGATGAAGTAATCGACTTATTTATTGAACTTGGTGCAAACGAAAATCAATTAGAGTTCCCTGTTGTATTTGCTTCAGCAATGAACGGAACAGCGAGCTTAGATTCAAATCCAGCAAACCAAGAAGAGAATATGAAATCATTATTTGATACAATTATTGATCATATTCCAGCACCAATCGATAACAGTGAAGAGCCACTTCAATTCCAAGTAGCACTTCTTGATTATAATGATTATGTAGGTCGTATCGGAGTTGGTCGTATATTCCGCGGTACAATGAAAGTAGGACAACAAGTTGCATTAATGAAGGTTGATGGAAGTGTAAAACAATTCCGTGTAACAAAATTATTTGGTTACATGGGATTAAAACGTCAAGAAATTGAAGAAGCAAAAGCTGGAGACCTAGTAGCTGTTTCAGGTATGGAAGATATTAACGTTGGTGAAACGGTATGTCCAGTTGAACATCAAGAGGCATTGCCGTTATTACGTATTGATGAGCCGACACTACAAATGACATTCCTTGTAAATAACAGCCCATTTGCAGGGCGTGAAGGTAAGTATATTACATCTCGTAAAATTGAAGAACGTCTTCGTTCACAGTTAGAAACAGATGTGAGCTTACGTGTAGATAATACAGAATCTCCTGATGCATGGATTGTATCTGGACGCGGAGAATTACATTTATCAATCTTAATCGAAAACATGCGCCGTGAAGGATACGAATTACAAGTGTCAAAACCAGAAGTAATTATTAAAGAAGTTGATGGCGTAAGATGTGAGCCTGTAGAGCGCGTACAAATCGATGTGCCTGAAGAATACACTGGTTCTATTATGGAATCAATGGGTGCACGTAAAGGTGAAATGTTAGACATGGTAAATAACGGGAACGGCCAAGTTCGCCTTATTTTCATGGTTCCAGCACGTGGGTTAATTGGTTACACGACAGAATTCCTAACATTAACTCGTGGTTATGGTATTTTAAACCATACATTCGATTGCTACCAACCAGTACATGCTGGACAAGTTGGTGGACGTCGCCAAGGTGTTCTTGTTTCACTTGAAGCAGGAAAAGCATCACAATATGGTATTATGCAAGTTGAAGATCGCGGTGTAATCTTTGTTGAACCAGGTACAGAAGTATATGCTGGTATGATTGTTGGAGAACACACACGTGAGAATGATTTAACAGTTAACGTTGTAAAAATGAAACAACAAACTAACATTCGTTCTGCGACGAAAGATCAAACTTCAACAATGAAAAAACCACGCTTAATGACTTTAGAAGAGTCATTAGAGTACTTAAACGATGATGAGTTCTGTGAAGTAACTCCAGAATCAATTCGTCTTCGTAAAAAGATTCTTGATAAGAGTGAGCGCGAAAGAGCTGCTAAGAAAAAGAAATCTGTAGAAGCTTAAGTAATGTAGGGCTGCCTTTTAATAAAAGGCAGCTTTTTTATCGTAATTATTTTTTGAAAATTTGTTCTTTTTTGTGGACAGTATTTTTTTTGCAGGGTACTCTTATAGTAAGTAAATTGGAAATGAAATAGAAGGAGTTGTTATTTATTTGCGTGAGTAAGGGGGAGAAATGTAGTGCTTGAAAAAATGTCATTTTTTGCGAAGTTGTACAATGTAGATGTCGATCCAGAGGTGGGAATGTGGCTTCTTTACGGTACAATTATTATATTCAGCATTATTGTTTATAATTTAGGGTTTGCTAGAAAGTTATCTTTGTTAAAGAATGCAATAATTTATACTGTACTAATACTAGGTTGTACTATTTTAACCTTTTTTGCTGTTTTTCTGCCTGTAGGAGAAGGGCTTGTTGTAGCGATTATTATACTTGGTATATATAAATTACGTTTACGACAAGCGAAACATTCAAAAGCGAGCTAAAGGAGGAATGGAAGATGCATTCTGTGCAAGATGCATTATATAATTGGTTAACAATTAAAGTTGTTGCGGAGGCTCGTCCGTATGATGAAGCTGCTCAAGAAACATATATGCTTTTTCATAATATGCTACATGAAGATCATCAGTTAAAATATATAACGGTAGAAAAAAGGGAAGATATGTATTTTGTTACATATGAAAGAGAAGGGGAAAAGAAAGCAGTTCGGTTTCCGCTTGAGCTAATTGATTGTTTTTTAGAACAGATAAATCGAGATCCAGAGAAATATAAATAAGCTCTTATCCTATATTCGATAAGAGCTTATTTATACGTTACAATTATGTACATCATATCGTAGACGGCTGAATTTACTATACAGTAATATTTATTTGATTGCTTTCAGCGTTCAAATAAACGATATACCTATTAGCATATTACCATTCATCTTCAACTGTTTTATCACGATATAATCGGAAGTTACCAGTTGCGTGTCTTTCTAAAGTACGTTCTGAAATTCGATCCGTACATTGTTTACACATAAATGTATGAATAGGACGATTGCGAAGCCGTTTTGCAACGGGATTTTCGTCATTTAAATCTTCTCTTTTATCACAAAGAATACATTTAACTCTCATTTTGTCACCTCGGCACAAATTCTATCTTACTTTAGTATATCATGTGCTTTAGATATTTTTGAACTATAGGAGAAAAAATAAATATTTTCGCAATTCGAAAAATAGGTTATTATATAAGTGAAACTACTATCAACGTGGAATTATAATTTTTGCTGATGGTTAGTGGATCGATAAGGGCAGGTTTCTTTTCTTAAGTTTTTACAGTTAAGTGCCTGGCAGAGCGAAAGTAATATAGATGCTTATGGAGGTGGAAACATGGCAAATATAGTAGAGCTAACATTAACAAATGCTTTAGTGAAAGCGCTGCGTGAAGAGCGTATTGTAACAATTGCAACGACTGATTTTGAGAAAGGCATTCCAAATGTAAGTGCGATTTCATGGGTATATGCAATAGATGAAAAAGTTATTCGTTTTGCAGTGGATCAACGCTCTCGCATTGTAGAAAATTTGCGTCATCATGCGGGACTTGTTCTGACTGTTATGGCAGATGAGTCTGTATATTCTATAAGTGGTAAAGCGATTATAAAAACAGAGCGGATAGAAGGTGTTCCGCTGAAATTAACTTTAATTGAAGTTTCTGTGCAAGAAGTGCGTGACGTAATGTTTTATGGTGCGAAACTTGCTATTGAACCGAAATATGAAAAAACATATGATCTTCGTGCTGCGGCAAAGTTAGACAATCAAGTTGTATCTGCGATGAAGGATATGTGAAAAAGGATGGGCAGCAAAGAAAGTTGTTCATCCTTTTCTTTGTATTTTAAGTGATTTCTATTCTACCTCGTTTGTACAGTACATATAATTATAACAATGGTTCGTCCATAATCATGGATGAAACCCTTGTTCTACAAATTTAATGGTGGAGTCAGGGGGTAACAGGTTGAATAAAATTTATGTGCTAGACACGAATGTACTTTTGCAAGATCCGTTATCTATTTTTTCATTTGAAAATAACGATGTAGTCATTCCGGCTGTTGTGTTAGAGGAAGTAGATTCAAAGAAACGCTATATGGATGAGGTTGGCAGGAATGCACGCTATGTATCAAAACTAATAGATAAATTTCGTGAACTTGGGAAATTACATGATAGCATTCCTCTTGAGAATGGAGGGACATTTCGAATTGAATTAAATCATCGTTCATTTGTTCAATTACAAGATATTTTTGTAGAAAAAACAAATGATAATCGTATTTTAGCTGTGGCTAAAAATTTATCATTAGAAGAGCAAGAAAAAGAAAATGGAAAGTCTGTCATCCTTGTGAGTAAGGATGTACTTGTACGAGTAAAAGCTGATGCTCTAGGTTTACAAGCTGAAGATTATTTGAGTGATCGTGTTACGGAAGTAGAAAACATATATACGGGCTTCTTAGAGTATTACATACAAAAAGAGATTTTAAACCGTTTTTATGAAAAAGGAGAGCTTCCTCTTTCTGAAATTGCGAATCATCCGTTTTATCCCAATCAATTTATTGTAATGAAAGATGCTTTAGGTGGATCAAGTTCGGCTCTTGGGATTGTAGATCATTCAGGGAAAAAGATAAAAAAGCTTATTTTTCCAAATGAGCAGATTTGGGGAATTCGTCCACGAAATGTACAACAAATTATGGGGATGGAATTGTTGTTACGTGAAGACATTCCTCTTGTAACATTGACAGGAAAAGCTGGAACGGGGAAAACATTAATAGCATTAGCTGCAGGACTAATGCAAACAGAAGATTTGGGAATGTTTAAAAAGTTACTCGTGGCAAGACCTATTGTTCCAGTTGGAAAAGACATTGGATATTTACCAGGAGAGAAAGAGGAAAAATTAAGACCTTGGATGCAACCGATTTATGATAATTTAGAATATTTATTCAATACAAAAAAGCCTGGTGAATTAGATGCAATCTTAGCGGGAATGGGTTCTATTGAAGTAGAAGCTCTAACATATATTCGTGGACGTAGTATTCCAGAGCAGTTTATTATTATCGATGAAGCACAAAATTTAACGAAACATGAAGTGAAGACAATTTTAACGCGTGTTGGAGAGAGAAGTAAAATTGTTTTAATGGGAGATCCACAGCAAATTGATCATCCATATTTAGATGAATATAATAACGGTTTAACATATGTGGTAGAGAAGTTTAAAGAACAAAAAATTAGTGGACATGTGAAGTTTGTAAAAGGTGAACGCTCTAACTTAGCGCAACTAGCAGCAGATTTATTGTAGGAAAGAGTGGCGATAAGCCACTCTTATTTGTTTTCTATGAACAAACAATAAGTTCTTTCACTAATAGAATATTCATTTTACACAATAGTAAATTTTCGAATATATCGAATAGGATTATTGACATTAGAGCCATCACCGAAATAAAGGTGAACAGGGCCATCTTCTTTTAGTGGCTTCCCTATACTAGAAAAACCGAGAATAGCATCCTTTGCTTCGTTTATTGAAATGGTTGTAATACCAGATTCAGTATGAATTTCTACAAGTGTTGCGTCATTAGAAATTTCTGCGTTTTCTAAAAAAGGTAAAAAAGGTATGCCGAATGTTCCGGTAATAATCTTTTCTTTTTCAAATCTTGCAACGCTTTTATTAACCGGTGGAAAAATAGCTCCTTCTCTAATTTCACGATCCCAATGTTTGGATGCTTCTTTGGTATATTGTGCTAACTCACTTATTTTTTCTTTTGGAGTTGTAAAGTATGTTGTTAAGTCAACTTTTCGATCATCAAAAATCCAGACACTTGGATCAATTGTAATTGGAAAGCGTACATTTCCGTTAATAAATAAGATTTCATTCATTGTTGTTCCCCCATTTGTCTTATACTCCCACTTTTCAGTATAATAGGACTAGGAACAATTGTCACAGAAAATGTTTCTATTGCAATTTATGAAAACTATCGCTAATATTAATAGATAGGATAGGAGAGTAGGACGGAAACGGAGGGAACCAATTTGGCGTCTGAGACAGTAACAAATCATCAGGAAAAGGCACTTGCCCTTCTACAAGCTGATGCAGAGAAAATTTTAAAACTTATTAAGGTGCAAATGGACCACCTTACGATGCCGCAGTGTCCATTGTACGAAGAGGTACTCGATACACAAATGTTTGGCTTATCCCGTGAAGTTGATTTTGCGGTTCGTCTTGGTCTCATTGCTGAAGAGCAAGGTAAAGAAATTTTAGGAGAATTAGAACGCGAGCTATCGGCGCTACATGATGCTTTTACAAACAAACAATAATAGCTGGTTCAAATAAGGGGCTCAAACTGAATCAGTTTGAGCTTTTTTTGTGGAAAAAAAACGATTTTTCCTGAAAAGCAGGAAGAATGCAAATATATATGGAATACAACTGTAAAAAAGAAGAGAGAAAGAGGATTTTGAATGAAAAGAGTCTGGAAGTCAATAGATTATTCTTTAGTGCTTCCTCTTGTTATCGTATGTGTGATCGGCGTTATTATGGTGTATAGTGCCAGCTCTATTGTTGCGATTACAAAATATTATCCGAAATACGGGTGGACGAGCGATCACTTTTTTCTATCACAGTTAAAAGCATTAATCGTCGGAACAATTGGATTGCTTATTGCTATGTTTGTTCCCTTTCAAGTTTGGCGAAAGCGTATCATTGCTGTTTTAATCGTTGTGGTTAGCGTAGGAATGCTGTTAATTGTTTTAAAATGGGGAATTGTTGTGAATCATGCGAAATCGTGGGTGTTTGGTGTACAGCCGTCGGAGTTTGTTAAATTAGGGATCATCATTGTATTAGCGCGTTTTTATGCAAAAAAGCAAGCAACAGATGGACCGATTTGGCATGGTGCTGGCCGAGTGTTTATTTTTTTATTGATTACAATTTATTTAATTTTAAAACAGCCTGATTTAGGGACAACATTATTAATTATATCAACGATTGGGATTATGACGTTCTGTTCAGGGATCCCCTTTCAAGTTTGGCTAAAACGAATTGTTCTTACATCTATTATATGGATTCCGCTCGGATATCTTATAGGGAAAAATGTTTTAACACCTGTTCAAATTGCACGGTTCACTACATTTTGGAATCCGTTTAGTGATGCGCAAGGGAAGGGATTTCAATTAATCAATTCGTTTGTTGGTATTGCTTCTGGTGGTGTAGGTGGTAGAGGTTTAGGAAATAGTATTCAAAAGTATGGGTATTTACCAGAACCGCATACAGACTTTATTATGGCAATTGTATCAGAGGAACTAGGGTTTGTTGGAGTGGCTATTATTTTAATAGGTTTACTAGTCATTGTCGTTCGTGCTTTTCGAATTGCACAAAAATGTAAAGATCCTTTTGGAAGCTTACTTGCGATTGGAATTGGGAGTATGATAGGGGTGCAATCTATTGTAAACTTAGGCGGCATTACGGGAATTATGCCACTTACTGGTGTGCCTCTGCCATTTGTTAGTTATGGTGGTACTTCTTTAGTGTCAACCTTAGCGGCAATGGGAATTTTATTAAATGTAGCTAGTTTTGTGAAACAGCAAGAAAAAAGAGAGCAGCGAGAGCAAGAGCAAGAGCAACAACAACCTAAACAAGAGAGACATCTTGTTATTGTTAAATAAAAGAAGCTTTGTACAAATGTACAAAGCTTCTTTTATTTGCATATCTTCAGAAAAAAAGATGTTTATTTTGTTATTTCACAATAAAGAGTATGTCACATTTATTAAATGTGTTCTACAAAAAGAATGGTTGCTTCCTTCTTTTTATGCTATACTAATTTTGTCATATAATAATGGACAGAGTGCTTATCATTTGTCAAAAAATAAGGTATGATGAATAAAAATAAGGTGAAGCTTACACGCAGTGAAAAAGTACTGCTGAAAGTGAAATACTTACTCCCGCTAAAACGGGACAAATTTATAGTGTTTTGAATGGTAGGAAAATAGAGGGGGAAAATCATGAAAAGGCTGCAACGTATTCAGAAAGTATTAGTAGCTAACCGCGGAGAAATCGCAATTCGTGTGTTTCGTGCTTGTACAGAATTAGGGCTACGCACAGTTGCGATTTACTCGAAGGAAGATAGCGGCTCATATCATCGCTATAAAGCAGATGAAGCGTATTTAGTAGGAGAAGGTAAAAAACCAATTGATGCATATCTTGATATTGAAGGTATTATTGAAATTGCAAAAAGTAATCATGTTGATGCAATTCACCCTGGATACGGATTCTTGTCAGAAAATATCGAATTCGCAAAACGTTGCGAAGAAGAGGGAATTATTTTTATCGGTCCAAAGAGTAAGCATTTAGACATGTTTGGAGATAAAGTAAAGGCAAGAACACAAGCGCAATTGGCGAATATCCCTGTTATTCCTGGTAGTGATGGTCCTATAAATGATCTTGAAGAAGTAGCCGATTTTGCGAAAAAGTATAGTTATCCGATTATCATTAAAGCAGCTCTTGGCGGTGGCGGACGCGGGATGCGGATTGTACGCAGTGCAGGAGAATTAAAGGAAGCGTATGATCGTGCGAAATCCGAGGCGAAAGCTGCATTTGGGAACGATGAAGTATATGTAGAAAAATTTGTTGAAAATCCAAAGCATATTGAAGTACAAATATTAGCAGATGAACAGGGAAATATTGTTCATCTATATGAACGCGATTGTTCTGTACAGCGTAGGCATCAAAAAGTGGTAGAAGTAGCACCAAGTGTGTCTCTTCCAGTTGAACTGCGCAATCGTATTTGTGAGGCTGCAGTTCAATTAACGAAAAATGTTAATTATGTGAACGCGGGAACAGTTGAGTTTCTAGTAAAAGGAAACGAATTTTATTTCATTGAAGTGAATCCACGTGTTCAAGTGGAACATACAATTACAGAAATGATTACAGGTATTGATATCGTTCAATCACAAATTTTAATTGCTGACGGATATGCTTTACATAGTGAAAAAATAAGTATTCCAAAACAAGAAGATATCATTACGCATGGATTTGCAATTCAATCTCGTGTGACAACAGAAGATCCGCTAAATAACTTCATGCCAGATACCGGGAAAATTATGGCGTATCGTTCTGGTGGCGGTTTTGGGGTGCGTTTAGATACAGGAAATAGCTTCCAGGGTGCAGTTATTACACCATATTATGACTCATTACTTGTAAAAGTAACAACTTGGGCATTAACGTTTGAACAAGCAGCATCAAAAATGGTACGTAACTTAAAAGAATTCCGGATTCGTGGTATTAAAACAAATATTCCTTTTTTGGAAAATGTTGTAAAACACCAAAACTTTTTATCGGGAGAATATGATACATCATTTATCGATTCCTCACCGGAACTATTCGTATTTCCAAAACGAAAAGACCGTGGTACAAAAATGCTATCGTATATTGGCACGGTAACGGTAAATGGATTCCCTGGAGTAGGAAAACAAGAAAAACCGATTTTTGCAGAAGCGCGCATTCCAAACATAATACATTCTGAACCAATCAAGGCTGGTACGAAACAAATTTTAGATGAGCGCGGAGCCGATGGATTAGTAAAATGGGTTCAAGAACAAAAACAAGTTTTATTAACCGATACTACATTTCGTGATGCACATCAATCATTATTAGCAACGCGTATTCGTACAGAAGAGTTGAAACAAATTGCTGAACCAACAGCAAGAATGTTACCGAATTTATTTTCGGCAGAAATGTGGGGCGGAGCAACATTTGATGTCGCGTATCGTTTCTTAAAAGAAGATCCATGGGAACGTTTATTACAATTACGTGAGAGTATGCCCAATGTATTATTTCAAATGCTTCTTCGCGCATCAAATGCAGTGGGATATAAAAACTATCCAGATAACTTAATTCAAAAGTTTGTAGAATGTTCTGCGCAGGCGGGTATTGATGTATTTCGTATTTTTGATAGCTTAAACTGGGTAGAAGGTATGCGTGTTGCAATTGATGCTGTGCGTCAAAGTGGTAAAATTGCAGAGGCAACAATGTGCTACACAGGTGATATCCATGATCCAATGCGCAGTAAATATGATTTAAATTACTATAAAAACTTAGCAAAAGAGTTAGAAGCATCGGGTGCTCATATTTTAGGGATTAAAGATATGGCAGGATTATTAAAACCAAATGCAGCATACGATCTAGTATCCGCATTAAAAGAAACGGTATCGATTCCGGTGCATCTTCATACGCATGATACTAGCGGGAACGGTGTATTAACATATGCGAAAGCAATTGAAGCTGGTGTTGATATTGTAGATGTTGCGGTAAGCTCTATGGCTGGTTTAACATCTCAGCCGAGCGCTAATACATTGTTCTATGCATTAGAAGGAAATGAAAGACAACCAAATGTGGACGTAAATTCATTAGAGAAACTCTCTCATTATTGGGAAGATGTTCGTAAATATTATTCTTCTTTTGAAAGTGGAATGAATGCACCGCATACAGAAGTTTACATGCATGAAATGCCAGGTGGCCAATACAGTAATCTACAGCAGCAGGCAAAAGCTGTCGGATTAGGAGATCGTTTTGATGAAGTGAAAGTAATGTATCGTCGTGTTAACGATATGTTCGGTGATATTGTGAAAGTAACTCCATCTTCAAAAGTGGTCGGTGATATGGCTCTATTTATGGTACAAAATCATTTAACAGAGAAAGATATTTATGAACGTGGTCATGCATTGGATTTCCCGGGATCAGTTGTGGAGATGTTTTCTGGTGATCTTGGACAACCATATGGTGGTTTCCCTAAAGAGTTACAAGAGATTATTCTAAAAGGAAAAGAGCCTTTAACAGTAAGACCAGGTGAATTATTAGAATCGATTGACTTTGAAGTATTAAAAGAAGAATTATTCCATAAACTTGGTCGTGAAGTAACGATGTTTGATATTGTAGCGTATGCGTTATATCCAAAAGTATTTATGGATTATCAAAAGGTTGCAGAGCAATATGGAGATATTTCTGTTCTTGATACACCAACATTCTTCTATGGGATGAGACTTGGCGAGGAAATTGGTGTGGAAATTGAACGCGGTAAAACGTTAATTGTGAAATTGATTTCGATTGGAGAACCACAATTAGATGGTACACGTGTTGTCTACTTTGAACTTAATGGACAGCCTCGTGAAATTGTTATAAAAGATGAAAGTGTTAAAGCGACGGTTTCGCAACGAGTGAAAGGGAATCGTGAAAATCCAAGTCATATTAATGCTACAATGCCGGGCACTGTAATTAAAGTGGTGGTAAAAGAAGGGGAGCAAGTGAAAAAAGGTGATACCATGGCAATTACAGAAGCGATGAAAATGGAAACAACTGTACAAGCTCCATTTACTGGCACGGTGAAAAAAGTGTATGTGAAAGACGGAGATGCAATTCAAACAGGTGATTTGCTGATTGAATTCGAGTGATAAAATAAGGCTATTACTCCAATTTTGGAAATAAAAAAGAGCTGCTTTTGTGCAGCTCTTTTGCTTTTTGAAAATAATAACTTGTCGAAGAGACAAGTTATTATGATAGTTTCGTTTGCTTAGTAGTACGATGTATTTCTGTATTTTTCATGTTTGTTTTACTACGTGTTCCTAGCATCACTAAATAGCATAATACAGCAAATAAACATGATATAAAGAGTGAATGCAGAAGTGACATTGCTAAGCTTGCTTCTGTATATACAACTAAAATACCAGCGATTACTTGACACGCGACAAGAATGAAAGCTGTAATCCATCCATAACAGACAACAGGTTGTTGCTTATAATGCCTAATAGCTATCAGCATTGCATATAAAATCCAAGCGGAAATTAATAGAGCTGCAATTCGGTGTCCCATCTGTACCCATTCATGAAACTGCATTGGAAGTGGGCTATTTTTACTGCATAATGGGAAACTCGGACATGCTAAACTCGCATGCTCATGACGCACTAACGCTCCTGTATAAACAACAAGATAACTGTAAATTGTTACACCGTAAATATGAAATTTCATCTTCTTATCAATAACAAGTGAATGGGCATCAAATTTCTTATCGATCTCAAAGATAAGAAGTGTTAATAAAATAACAGCAGCAAACGAAATAAGGGAAATACCGAAGTGAATTGCTAATACAGCCGGAACTTGCCCCCACACAACCGCAGCAGCGCCCATTAGCGCTTGCGCTATTAAAAACACGAAAGATAAAATAGCCAGTGCTTTTGTTTCACGAACGTGTCCATAATATTTCCAAGATAAGATACATAGTAGTGTAACGAGAATTCCTGCAGAACCTGAAGTAAGACGATGACTGAGTTCAATAATTGTTTCCATGGATAAATTCGAAGGAACAAGTTCTCCGTTACACAGCGGCCAAGATTTACCACAGCCTTGTCCAGAGCCAGTTTTAGTAACTAATGCTCCGCCAAGTAGTACAAATAATAAATCAAGACTTGTAATGACTGCTAACCATTTTATAAAGCGTTGCAATCTTTTTCACCAACTTTCAATTTCAAAGTTATTGTGCAATATTTTAATAAAATAAAGTAAAACTTCCCTCGCTGTTGTTTTTCATCCTTACCAAGGGTTAGTTAAACTAATTTGGCGCATACGAGCAGTTCCTAACCTATATTCTTTCTGTCTTTAGAATCTTGAGGTACAGGCTTAGCTACTTGTAAATAGCCATAAATGTTATAGAAACAGAAATGCACTACAGTCCTATGATATAGAAAATCTGATAAAATAGCAAAGGGGAGAGAAAGGGAGAAAGAAAGGAAAATAAATTGCTTATTTTAACAAAAAATAGTGAGTTTTATAAAGAAATACACGGAAATACATGCAGAATCTGACAAAATGGTTTATTATAAAAGATAATTACATTCTATACTTGATGAAGTAATGGGAAAACTTTTTAAGTCATAGACACAAAAAGTTCATGTTTTCTTCACAATTTCTTCGTGAAATATGTTTTAATATATTCTAGCAAGAAGTGTATATTAATAGTAAAATCATAAAACAACATTTCCACTGTAATAATATTGCTGTATAAAAGCATGCTGTTTTATTTTAAGTAAATAGGCAAAAGAAAGTATGGAAGTTTTAAGAGGGGGTTAAAGTGATGAACCATGCAACAAGTGAACTGCATGATGAGTCAGCTGTAACAAATGTACCGGAAACAACACGTGTACAAGATTTATTAGCGCTCGTTAAGATGGGGATTGTAAATTCAAATACACTTACTGTATTTACAGGATTATGGTTAGCTCTACATTTCAATGGATTGAATGTAATGGACCATTTAGATAAAATGTTTTTTACAATCGTCGGCTCTGCATTAATTATGGCGGGGGCATGTAGCTTAAATAACTATATTGACCGTGATATTGATCATTTAATGGAACGAACAAAAAATCGCCCAACAGTAACAGGGAAATATAAACCTGGATTCGCATTAACATTAGGTATTTCAATTGCGCTTCTGGGCTTTGTGTTTTTACTATTTACAACACCAATGGCAGCATTTATTGGTTTTATTGGTTTCTTTACGTATGTTGTTCTATATTCATTATGGACAAAGCGAAAATATACGTTAAATACAGTAGTAGGGAGTGTATCAGGTGCAGTTCCTCCTTTAATCGGTTGGGCAGCTATTGATCCTAGCTTGAATCATCCTATTGCTTGGATGCTATTCTTAATCATGTTTGTTTGGCAAATTCCACATTTCCTCGCACTTGCGATGAAACGTGTTGAAGAATATCGTAATGCAGGTATTCCAATGCTTCCTGTTGCGCATGGATTTGATATTACAAAACGTCAAATTATGATTTGGACAGTATGCTTATTGCCACTGCCATTTTATATGAATGCACTTGGAGTAACATTTATGGTAATTGCAACTTTGCTTAACATCGGTTGGATCGTGTTAGGGTTTTATGGCTTCCGTAAGAAAGATGACATCAAATGGTCCGTGCAAATGTTTGTATACTCCTTAAATTATTTAACAATCTTATTTATTTCAATGATTGTTGTAACTTTCTTCTAAGACAACGACAACAGGGGATTTCTTTACGTTGAGATTTACTTTACTTACTATAAAGTACAATCTAATTAACAAAGAAAGTGGGGGTTGTTTGCATGAAGAAACAGTGGCGATTGCTTTCGCTTGTTTCACTAGTGGCTTTACTGTTAGGGGGATGCGGTAAAGCCTTTCAATCTACTTTGATTCCACAAGGTGAAGTAGCAAAAATGCAATATGATTTATTGTTATTAGCTAGTGCAATCATGATTGGTGTCGTTCTTGTAGTTACGATTATTTTCTTGTATGTAATTGTGCGTTTCCGTCAAAGGAAAGGCCAGGAAAATTATATTCCGAAGCAAGTAGAAGGAAATCACAAGCTAGAAATTATATGGACAGTCATTCCGATTTTACTTTTATTGGTATTGGCTGTCCCTACTGTTACATATACGTTTAAACTTGCTGACGTAAGTGGAATGGAGAAAAAGAATATTGATAAAGATACAATCGTTGTTGATGTAACAGCGAATCTTTATTGGTGGGAATTTTCTTACAATAATGAAAAATTAGTATCTTCGCAAGATTTAGTCATCCCTACAGGTAAAAAAGTGTATTTAAATTTAAAAGGTGCTGATATCAAACACTCATTTTGGGTGCCATCTTTAGCTGGAAAAATGGATACAAATACAGATAATGTGAACAAGATGTGGATTAAAGCAGATAAGACCGGCACATATAATGGATTTTGTACAGAATTTTGCGGACCTTCTCATTCTTTAATGCAGTTTAAAGTGAAAGCTGTTAATGAAAGCGAGTACAGAAAATGGGTTGCTAGTATGAAAGAATTAGATGGTAAAAAGACTGTTGCTACTTCGAAAGAGCAAGAAGGAAAACAAATTTTTGAAAAGAGTTGTATCGGTTGTCATGCTGTTGGATCAAATGATAGCAGACCACCTTCTGCACGTATCGCACCTAATTTAGCAAATTTTGCAGACCGTGATATGGTTGCGGGAATTGCTGAAAACAATGACGAAAATGTAAAAAAATGGTTAAAAGACCCTGAAAGCATGAAACCAGGAAATAAAATGACTGGAAAATACGGTAATCTTACTGACGATCAAGTAGAGTCATTAAATGCTTACTTGAAAACATTAAAAGTTGAAAAGTAATGAGAAACTATTTGCGAAGGGGAGGTTGAAAACGTGAGTTCTGTAGCAAAAAAACAGGGAGTTGGCTCTGTGATTTGGGATTATTTAACAACAGTAGATCATAAAAAGATTGCCATTCTCTATTTAATTGCAGGTGGATTATTTTTTATCATCGGTGGAATAGAAGCAATATTTATTCGGTATCAGTTAGCGTTTCCAAACAATGATTTTCTTGTTGGAGATGCATATAATCAAGTTTTAACAATGCACGGAACAACAATGATTTTTTTAGCAGCAATGCCGCTTGTATTTGCAATGATGAACGCAGCTGTACCACTTCAAATTGGTGCACGCGACGTTGCGTTTCCATTTATTAATGCGCTTGGATTTTGGCTATTTTTCTTTGGAGGCGTATTTTTAAATTTAAGTTGGTTTTTAGGCGGAGCACCTGATGCAGGATGGACATCATATGCATCGTTATCACTTGCATCAAAAGGGCACGGCATTGATTTCTATGTTCTTGGTTTGCAAATTTCGGGTATTGGGACATTAATAGGTGGAATTAACTTTCTAGTTACCATCATTAATATGCGTGCACCTGGAATGACATATATGCGTATGCCGATGTTTACATGGACGACATTTGTAACATCTGCCCTTATTTTATTTGCATTTCCACCACTCACAGTCGGTTTAGCTTTATTAATGTTAGATCGTTTATTTGGAACAAGCTTTTTTAACCCGGCCTTAGGAGGAAATACGATTATATGGGAGCATTTGTTTTGGATCTTCGGTCATCCAGAAGTATATATTCTTATACTCCCAGTTTTCGGAATATTCTCAGAAATATTCGCGACATTCTCTAAAAAAAGATTATTCGGATATTCATCTATGGTATTTGCAACGGTATTAATTGGATTTTTAGGATTCATGGTGTGGGCGCATCATATGTTCACAGTGGGTCTTGGACCGGTAGCAAATGCTATTTTTTCTGTAGCTACAATGGCAATTGCTGTTCCGACAGGGATTAAAATTTTCAACTGGCTCTTTACGATGTGGGGTGGAAGTATTCGTTTTACAACACCAATGATGTGGGCCGTTTCCTTCATTCCATCATTCGTTATGGGGGGGGTAACAGGGGTTATGCTTGCATCTGCTCCTGCTGATTATCAATTTCATGATAATTACTTTGTTGTCGCTCACTTCCATTACGTAATTGTAGGTGGGGTTGTGTTTGGATTATTCGCTGGGGCTCATTATTATTGGCCGCTTATGTTTAATAAAATCTTAGATGAGACACTTGGTAAAATTACGTTTTGGCTGTTCTTTATTGGTTTCCATTTAACGTTCTTTATTCAGCACTTCCTTGGTTTAATCGGTATGCCGCGCCGATATTTTACGTATTTGCCAGGCCAAGGATTAGAAACTGGAAACTTAATTAGTACAATAGGCGCAGCATTTATGGCTCTTGGAACAATTGTTCTTTTGGTTAATGTTGTAAAAACATCTTTTTCAAAAAAACAAGCCGGCTGCGATCCTTGGGATGGCCGCACGCTAGAATGGGCAATTCCTGCGCCGACACCTGAATATAATTTTAAACAATTACCATTTGTACGAGGGTTAGATCCATTATGGATTGAAAAAAGGGAAGGGAAAAATGAGATAACGCCAGCAGAGCCGATTGGTGATATTCATATGCCAAATTCATCGTTCTTACCGTTTGTTATCTCGTTAGGCCTGTTTATCGCAGCGTTTGGAGCGATGTATATGCAAGGTGGGAAAGAGAAAATGTGGTTAGTGGTAGCAATCGTTGGTCTTATTATTACGTTTGGAGCAATGTTCTTCCGATCTGTAATTGATGATCATGGATACCACATTCATAAAGAAGATTTAGATGATAAAGGGGGCAAGGCGTAATGCATGCAGAGGAAAAATTAACAAATGAAACCTTTCCAGCAGAGCCTGAAAAAGCAACCCTTGAAGGAAAGAATAAATTTATTGGATTTTGGTTGTTTCTAGGAGGCGAAACGGTACTGTTTGCTTCCTTGTTTGGAACATATTTAGCACTAAAAAATTCAACTAACGGCGGACCAACGTCACAAGAAATGTTTCAAATGCCGCTTGTGTTTATTATGACAATGCTTCTTTTAACAAGTAGTTTAACGAGTGTATATGCAATGTATCATATGAAGAATTTTAATTTTAAACAAATGCAGCTTTGGCTTATTATTACGGTCTTGCTGGGGATTGGCTTTTTAGGTTTTGAGATTTATGAGTTCAATCATTATACCCATGAATTTAAGCACACAATGAAAAGTAGTGCATTTGGTTCAGCGTTTTATGCATTAGTTGGTACGCATGGATTACACGTTTTATTTGGATTACTTTGGATTTTGACTCTAGTGGTTCGTAATGCGAAGCGTGGTTTGAATTTATACAATGCGCCAAAGTTTTACGTTGCATCAATTTACTGGCATTTTATCGACGTAGTTTGGGTGTTTATTTTCACTGTAGTATACTTAATGGGAATGGTGGGATAAACAATGGCGATAAAACAAACAAATATAAATAACCCTAAAGTGGATCTTGCTTACCGCAGAAAAAAAAGTGCAGAAGAAATGAAGCATCAAGTTGTTACTTTCGGATTAATGATTTTTTTGACAATTATCGGATTTGTAGCAGTTGCATATCCAAAAACATTTAGTCCACTTTTTTCTGTACCATTTATTTTACTGTTAGCTACCATACAAGTTATTTTTCAATTGTATTATTTTATGCATATGAGCCATAAGGGGCATGAAGCTCCGACATTTTTCTTATATGCTGGTTTACTAGTCGGATTAGTAACGATTTTAGCATTTATGACAATTGTTTGGGTTTAAAAAAGAAAGGAGATTGAGGGTTTATCAATCTCCTTTTATTTATCCCACTATTTGTGGGTAGTAAGCCCCCCACCTCAAGATTGAGAAAGAAGCGTGTCCAACTCTAACGGCTAGAATTTCCGGTCGTTTCGCCCCCTCGGACGAGGCAAAAAGCGCCTCTCTGTCAGGGGCGCGGGCTTCCTGCGATTCTGACAGAGCCGCTTCCGCTTTTCTAAAGAAGATATGTGGGGGATAATTGCCCGTAAAAGCCCGATTGGTGAGGGCTGATAATCAGTGGAGGACACTGATTAAGGTTTCACTTTATGAAAGGGAGGGTGTGAAAAAATGAACAACTTATGGATATTTAGTTTTGAAGCACTGTGGAGCCCAATCTTTTTTCTTTTTATACTAGCTGTCGTGATTAGTTATTTTTTAATTATTGGAAAATATCGATATCGTTTTCCGAACGGAGAGAAAGTAAGTAAACGGAAAATCTTTTATTTTACAAGTGGTATGCTCCTTTTATATTTGGTTAAAGGGGGCCCAATTGATTTACTTGGACATATTGTGTTTAGTGCACATATGTTAGAAATGGCAATCATGTATATTGCCGTACCTCCATTATTACTACTGGGGTTACCAATCTGGTTGTTTGAGTATATAACATCATTTCGATTGATTCATATCATGTTACGCATATGGGCAAATCCTATTATCGCATTAATTGTTTTTAATGGGGCATTTTCGATGTATCATTTACCAATTGTGTTTGATACGGTAAAGCAGAGTCAAATAGGACATCCGATTGTTCTTGCTGCATTGTTTTTTATGGCCATTATGTTGTGGTGGCCAATATTTAATCCGCTACCACAATATCAAACATTAAGTGATATTAAAAAGATTGGTTATATGTTTGCTAATGGGATGCTATTAACGCCGGCTTGTGCGCTTATCATTTTTGCGAATGAGCCGTTGTTTGTGACATATACAGATCCAAATGCATGGATGAAGGCGATGGAGCTTTGCGTGCCAGCTGGAACATTATCTAATTTAAATATTACAGGTCCTGATTTCTTACATTGGATTCCTGTTCTAGAGGATCAGAAAACAGGAGGGATTGTAATGAAGATTATACAAGAAATTGTATATGGCACGGTTATTGGATATGTTTTCTTCTCGTGGGCGCGTAAAGAGCGGAAAAAGGATGCTGAACAGATGCATGCATTACCTCCGTATTTGCAATCTCAATCACCCATGTCTGATGGAAAACTCTCATCTAAATAAAATGAAACTTCTCTCAGTAGGAAGGCTTACTGCGCTAAAGTAGCGGGATAAATTTACCAAACCAAAAGAAGGTGTACCATCGTGTACACCTTCTTTTGGTTTAGATAAATCCATTTTAATTTTTCGACATATAAGTCGCTGCTATGCAGAGTACATTATGATCGCTTCTATGTACGACTAGATGCTCTCGTCCTCTCTTAAAAAGAAAGTGATTTTTATGTCGTGTTTTAAATTGCATTTATAAAGGTTCTTTTTGAGAAGTACGATGTTCATAAAAGTATAGTAGTTTATCTCGGTGAAACTACTAGAAGTTTTCTTTATTCTATAATCGCTAAATCTTGCAACTCTTTTTCGATGTTTTGAAGTAACTGTTCGCTTTTTTGAAGAACATTTTTGGGGAAATTTTCGTTCTCTCCATACTCTACGCCATGTGGATAATAATGTTTACCAAGAAGAGGTTTTAATAACTTAATATGGGCGTGTCGGCTGCCGATATCTCCTTCAATTGCAAAACCTTGTATACGTAAATAATATACATCTTTCAGCAATTCAAATTTATAGTCGTATGTTACTCGCTCGTAATCCCATTGCCCAGCTAGTACAAAGTGATGATTGTCCATTACCTCAGAAAGAAGTGTAAAGTCAACCACTAGGCCTTCAAGTTTCGTATTTGTAAATTGCATGAAATAACCTCCTTATTATAAACGTAGAACCGCTTGAATTTATAATAGTACGAATAGTGAGAAAACGCAATTCATTATAGAGAGAAAAGGGGGAATGTCTGATTTTATAAAAGAATTATGATATAGTGAACATAGTGTGGTACACACAAAATGGAGAAAACAGTTTTGTTTGTGTATACCTCAATTTCATGGTTATTCAGGAGGTATATAATTTGAAAAAGTTGTTTCGTATTATAGTAATTACTATTCTTATTTTAGCAATTGATTTATACGGGAAATTACTCGTTTCTCAATATATATTTCAATCTTCTCAGTTAAAAAAAGAGCATAAAATTGTGAAAACAAAAAAAGAAAAAGAGATTAAGGGAGTACCAGAAACAATTCCAGAGTTACTAGGTAGTGATTCTGAAATTTTATTAGCGAATTGGGGTGAACCGGCACGAATTGAGCCATCTGCATATGGTTATGAATGGTGGATATATAATCAAGACTTATCGAAATATGTGCAGTTTGGAGTTAAAGAGCACAAAATTGTTACGATTTATGTTGGCGGAGAGAAAGTGAGTGTTTCACCATTTCATATTGGTGAAAAGTATGAAGATATTTATAAAAAAAATCCGTTTTCATATGAAATCTCACTTAAAATGGGAAAAAATAGCTATCAATTTGAATTATCTGATGTTGAACTAACAGAACAACCACTCGTTTCTAGCGAAGAGGGATGGGCGCAATTATATTTTGATCATTTTACACATAAACTTGTCGGTGTTCGTTATATGGATGATGAAACGTTAATCAAACAAAAACCGTATCAACTCGTTTCCTCTGGAGAATTAACGAATCCACAGCCGTTATCACCAGAACAAATGAAACAAGTTGAACAAGGAAATGCTCAGCAAATTTTAGATTTGACAAATGTTATTCGAATTCGTAATCATCTTCCATTATTAGTATGGGACCAGCAAACGGCGGTGGTAGCATATGAACATAGTAAAGACATGAAAGACAACAATTATTTTTCTCATGATTCACCTTTGTTTGGCACATTAGGAGATCGTTTGCACAAAGGAAATGTATCATTTCAGTTAGCTGGGGAAAACATTGCTGCGCAGCATAGTGATGCAATCGCGGCGGTTCAAGGATGGTTAAATAGTGAGGGGCATCGAAAGAATTTACTAAACGAACAATTCACTGGTTTAGGAATTGGCGTGTATGATAAATTTTATACGCAAAATTTTATTCAGAAGTAGGGTGTATGGATTGCCTAAAAATAGGCGAACCATGCGCCTTTTTTTTCTTACAATATAGTAAAAAGATACATCTGATGGGGTGGGTGATTGTAATGACAACAGTGAAAGGAGATTTACATCCTTCTATTCAAAAATTCAAAGAGTTTGTACGTCAGCATCCAAAGATGGTTCATGACGTTCGAAATGGAACGAAATCATGGCAACAGTTTTATGAAGAATGGTATTTACTTGGGGAAGGAGATGGTATATGGAATCGCTACAAAGTAAATGGAGAGATAGTTCCTCCTTCTGTACAAGAAGAGAGCGGAGAAAAGTCAGGGGATTTGATGGGACAAATGGTATCGTTTTTAAAAAAAATTGATGTGGAACAGGTGCAACAACATTTAGCGAATATGACGACAGCTATTGGGAGTGTACAGCAGGTTATTCAACAGTTTCAAGGGAATCAGA
The DNA here is from genome assembly GCF_028401955.1 of Bacillus sp. BP-3. GTDB lineage: Bacteria > Bacillota > Bacilli > Bacillales > Bacillaceae_G > Bacillus_A. Next base: position 353,972 of record NZ_JAQOTJ010000004.1, on the reverse strand, counting down.
CAACTAAACAACAGCGTAATGCCGAAAATAATCCGTTTTTCTTTCAAAAAGACTAGGAGGATGAGTGATGAGAGCAGAACTCATCGAATTTGTAAGGTCGAATGAAGATTTACAGAAATATATTCGCGAGCAGCCGTATTGGTATCGGAAGCTTTCTAGAAACCCAAGCGAAAAAGAAGCATTTGAATTAGCGGCCATGCAATATTTTAAAAAGACAATCCCAGATAAAGTGGCTAAATTTCAAAATCAATTATCCGTTGCTTCTCTTATGATAGACATGTTTCAATATATGAAACAACAAAACGTTGATTAAGTGGGAGGAAAAACTGTGTCCGTCATGCGAAACTTTTGTTACAATAAAAATGGATTATAGAAAAAGGAGTTGCAGCATGACGGAAATTTGTTTAGTACGACATGGACAAACTGATTGGAATTTTCAAGAAATTATTCAAGGAAGAGAAGATATTCCTTTAAATGAAATTGGGAAAAAACAAGCAAGTCAAAGTGCCGCAGCTTTAAAAGCTGAATCATGGGATATCATCGTTAGTAGTCCGCTAGTAAGAGCACACGAAACAGCACAAGCTATTGCTAATATGGTGAAAATAGACACTATTTACCTTGATGAACGTTTTATGGAACGGAATTTTGGAGTAGCATCAGGAAAGCCAGTTGCTGAAGTTAGACAGTTTATTGCAGATGGTAACGTAGAAGGAATGGAAACGGATCAAGAAATTGTTGAGCGGTGTTTTGCGGCATTAAAAGATGTTGCCCAAAAGTATATGGGAAAACGTATTATTATTGTTGCACATTCCCATGCAATTAAAGCTATGTTACATGCTATTTCTCCAAAAGAAATTACATTTCAAACTCCACTGCAAAATGCATGTATTAGTTATGTGAGAGAAATAGAAGGAACATGGGAAGTTGTAAAGTATAATATCGCTGAACATATTTGTTTGTAATTTATATCTGAATAAAGTCATAGAATTAGTAGTTCTGCTATAAATGTGATATGATTAATATTCGGAGGTGTCTCTCATGATTGTAGCGACGCTAGAGAGCGTAATGATTTTAGACAAGGCTGAACAACTTGCAAAGACAGTTGTTCTTTCAGATATAGCAGAGCAGTACCGCAAGTGCTACCATACATTGCAACAAGACCCGGAAGTACAAATGCTAATAGGGCAATTTACAGCAATGAAAGAGCGTTATGAAGAAGTGCAGCGGTTTGGAAAATACCATCCTGACTATACAACTGTATCGAAACAAATGCGGGAGTTAAAACGAGCGATAGATTTGCATGAAAATATAGCTGCTTTTAAAAAAGCAGAAAATGATTTGCAAAAGTTATTGGATGAGATTAGTGTAATTATGGGAGCCGAAATCTCTCCTGCTATTAAAGTTCCGACAGGCAATCCATTCTTTGATGCAGGTGGTTGTGGAGGCGGTTGTGGCTCTGGAGGTAGTTGTGGGTGTAAAAAAACGGGGTAATGTGCCCCGTTTTTTAGAATATAGAAGAAAAAAGACTATAAGAAACGGCTTCCGTTTTTTTAAAATATTTGAAAATCGATAATGAAATTTTCAACGATGGGGGCTTAATATCAGTTAATACGGGATAAATTTCTGCGGCTTATTGTGAAATAAATGAATGATATTAAATAAAAGGAGAACATTATGTTTGGGCAACGACAAAGTATGATTGTCTATCTACATTCCTTAAAAAATGCTAAAATTTTAAGGAAATATGGAAACATTCACTACATATCAAAACGGTTTAAATATGCTGTTGTGTATTGTGATATGGAGCAATTAGAACATATGATGCAAAAATTAAATAAGCTTCCGTTTGTAAAAAAAGTCGATCCATCTTATCGGCCGTTTTTAAAAACGGAGTTCGAAAATTCCAGACCAGATCGTGCAAAAGAATATGATTACAATAAGATGGATTAAAACCCCCACCAAAATTTTGGTGGGGTTTTTTGTACTCTTCATCTTATCCCGCTATTTGAGGGCAGTAATACTCCCGCCTCAAAATTCAGCAAAAACATTGTCCAGCTTCAGCGGCTAGAATCTCCGGTCGTTTCGCCCCCTCGGACGAGGCAAAAAGCGCCTCTCTGTCGGGTGCTCCAACGTCCTGCGATTCTGAGAGAGCCGCTTCCGCTTTTCTTTGTTGTCCAGCTCCAGTGGCTAGAATGTTCGGTGGCTTCGCTTCTTCCTACGAGGTAAAGAACACCTCGTAGGAAGAAACTCCATCCCTCACACATTCTGGGCGAGCCACTTCCGCTTTTCTTAAGAAGTTAGGCAGGAGATAAATCGCTGGCATGCGCCCGATTGGGGAGGGCTGATAATCAATAGGGGATGAAGAAACCCCCTGCTGATTAAAATTTCATTTTATTGCATCGGTGGAATAAAGTGATTCATTCGTAAAATACCGATGAGATGATTGAAGTATAGTTCATTTTCTGGAAATATTGTAGATGGTTTTACAGTAAAAGAAACTACTTTTTTTCCGATTTGTTCGGCGGTTTCTTCAAATAAAGTAATTCGTTTGCTTTTTTTATCTGTTAATAAAGGGATTCCTTCTCGACATATGTATAAAGGTTGAAAATTGCCTACTGTCGTAGGGTGAAGAACAACGACGAGAGAGCATACAGCTTTTTCGTTTTTCGAAGTATTAAATTGTAGCATATGCGATACTCGATGTTTGTTTGCTTTTGCAATTTCGAGTAATTCGTATAAATCGGAGTATCCCTCTCCTAGTTCAATAAAACGTTGAATCATGTCTTTTCCTCCTCTTTCTTCTACTGTATCATTTCATTTTCGAAATGAAAAGGAGACAAAGAAAAAACCCTGCCGAGGCAGGGCCCTTCTTATACTAGTATGACTAGCAAGAAGGAAAAGGGAGAGGAGAAACCGGAGGAAGAACTTATGGGGAAACGTAAGTCTTCTCCGCGGTTGGCAACAACATCGAAGGTGATGTTGTTATATTTATTTATCTCCAAACTGTGTGAAGATATACATTGTAAAATTAATTTTTCTCTTTTCCTTTTTATTTTTCTTTCGTATGTTTTATGATAGGATAAAAAAGGTGAATATACATAAAGTGAAACTTTCATCAGTGGAGGTATTACTGTCCACGAATAGCGGGATAAAGTTGAGCTTACATAAGAATTATTTATATGAACATTTGTTATATGAATCCATTTTGATTTTTCGACATATAGATTGCTGTTATGCAGAAAAAAAGGAGCCTGCACTTGCTTTCTTCCTTTTTTTGAACTTCGCATGTGGCAGAAAAAAGGCTCTGATCGCTTCTATGCATAGCCAGATGCTCTCACCCGCCTAATAAGGATGGTTTTATGTCGTTTTTTATTTGGATTGATATAGAAAGAGATAAAGGTAGTGAAAAATTATGAGAGTAGTTTCGGGAAAGTGTAAAGGTCATCCTTTAAAAGCTGTACCAGGTAATACGACACGGCCGACAACAGATAAGGTGAAAGAGTCGATTTTTAATATTATCGGTCCTTATTTTGATGGTGGTTTAGCACTTGATTTATTTGGTGGGAGCGGTGGACTTGGTATTGAGGCTCTTAGTAGAGGGATAGATAAAGCTATTTTTGTTGATCGTGATGGAAAAGCGATAAAGGTGATCTATCAAAATTTAGAAAGTTGCAAGTTAGAAGCGCAAGCAGAAGTATATAGAAATGATGCAGAACGTGCTGTAAAGGCGCTCATGAAACGTGAGATATCGTTCGATCTTGTATTATTAGATCCGCCGTATAAAGATCAAAAGATTATTTCTTTAATAAGTATAATGGATCAGCATAATCTATTGAAAGAAGATGGAATCATTATGGCTGAGCATGGGGTAGATATAGAACTACCTGAAACGATTGGTAGACTTGTGAAGGTAAGAGCTGAAAACTACGGCATTACAGCGATTTCGATTTATAAGTATGAAGGTGAGGGGAACGAATGGCAAGCATAGCAATTTCTTCGGGAAGTTTTGATCCGATTACGCTTGGGCATTTAGACATTATAAAAAGGGGTGCAAAAGTTTTTGATGAAGTATATGTTGTTGTTTTAAATAATTCATCAAAAAAACCGCTTTTTACAGTAGAAGAGCGTTTAGAATTAATTCGCGAGGCGACAAAAGACATTCCGAATGTAAAGGTTGATTCGCATAGTGGATTATTAGTAGAGTATGCGAGGATGCGCAATGCGAATGCGATTTTACGCGGTTTACGTGCGGTGTCTGACTTTGAGTATGAAATGCAAATTACATCAATGAATCGTAAATTGGAAGAGAATGTAGAAACATTTTTTATCATGACGAATAATCAATATTCCTTTTTAAGTTCAAGTATTGTAAAAGAGGTAGCTCGGTATGGTGGGAATGTTTCTGGACTTGTTCCGCCAATTGTAGAACGTGCTTTAAAAGAGAAGTTTCAAACCCCGTTATGATGAACGGGGTTTTTTGTTCTGAATTAGGCGGACAACGAGTAATAAAACGTATAAATATAAACAAAATAGTGTAAAGGCCGGGCCAAACGTAACAAGATAATCCCAAGCTTTTGCAAACACGGTAGATTGTTTAGATAAAAAGACTGGAATATCGTATTGGATAGGTGAAAAAGAATGTAATCTTTCATAAAGTGGTCCCCAAAATATGTATGTATAGATTGGAGCAAGGAAGCTTTGAATAATACGTGCAATAAAGTATGGTTTAAACCGTATATCTGTTTCTGCTAAAATACTGGCAACTTGAGCTTGAATAGAAAGGCCGCTAAAAGCTAAGACAAAACTTGTCATCATGGCTTGTTGTAAAATAGAAGTGTGTTCTGTTTGACTAATCATTTGACTCCCAAGTGTCATTTCTAAAAGGCCTGACAAAATAGGGGAACTAAAATAAGGCGAAAGTTGAAATGCGACCAATATTTGTTTCATAATAAAAGCAAGGAAAGTTGTAATATGAAAAACGGTTAACATTTTATTTAAAACAGAGAATAAAATAATAAACCCACCAATCATAAGCAATGTTTGGACAGAAGAAGTAATGGCATCACCAATTAATTTTCCAATGGGACGTTTTTCTTGTAATCGAGTTTTATGAAGAATGGAAAAAGCATGCTGCAATGGAATTGGTGATGTATGTCTTTTTGATTCTTGTTGCTTGCGATTATCTTGGTAAAAGCGCATAAGTAGTCCAACTGTGAAATTACTAACATAATGGGAGGCTGCTAAAATCATTCCTAGTTTTGGATTATCAAAGAAACCGATTGCTACAGCGCCAAAAATAAATAATGGATTAGAAGAGTTTGTGAAAGATACGAGACGTTCTGCTTCAATTTGTGTCAGTTGGTTTTCCTGACGTAACCGAGCGCTTAATTTTGCGCCTGCTGGGAAACCTGATGCCATACCCATTGCCCATACAAAACCTCCGATGCCAGGTACACGAAAGAGTGGACGCATCAAAGGTTCTAATAGCACACCGATAAACTTTACAATTCCCAGTCCGATTAGAAGTTCGGCGATAATAAAAAAAGGTAGCAATGAAGGAAATACAACTTCCCACCATATATTTAAGCCCCGTATAGATGATTGGAGTGCTGCTTGGGGATGGAGTACGAGAGAAATTGTAAGGAAAGAAACCGATATGGTGAGAAAGCCTGTTTTCCATTTTTCGTACATTTTATACCCCCCTTTGTCCCAAATGTTCATTTCAGTATACGAGGATACATAGTGAAATTAGACCATAAGTATAAAAAGAGAGTGAAAAATTTTTGAGGGTGAAGAAGATGAAAGAACCGAAAATTGGGTTAGCGCTTGGATCAGGTGGTGCGAAAGGATTTGCTCATGTTGGTGTTATTAAAGTACTACGAGAAGCTGGTATACCTATTCATATGATTGCGGGAAGCAGTATGGGGGCGTTAATAGGTACGTTTTATGCAGCAGGATGTAATGTGGACCGATTGTATCGTTTAGCAACAGTATTTAAGCGGAAGTACTATTTAGACTTTACTGTACCCAAGATGGGATTTATTACTGGAAAACGTGTAAAAGATATGATTAAAATGTTTACATATAATAAAAAATTAGAAGAGCTAGATATTCCAACGGCGGTTGTAGCAACGGATATTTTAAATGGTGAAAAGGTTGTCTTTACAAAAGGCTCAATTGCAGATGCTGTAAGGGCAAGTATCTCTGTGCCCGGCATATTTGTTCCAGAGAAAATAAATGGAAGACTGCTCGTTGATGGAGGAGTGATCGATCGTATTCCGGTATCAGTAGTAAGAACATTAGGGGCTGATATTGTGATTGCTGTTGATGTATCCCCTATTAAGGTCAATGGAGAAGTTACATCCATTTATGATGTCATTATGCAAAGTATCGAAATTATGCAACATGAGCTTGTAGTAAATAGACAAATTGCATCAGATCTTATGATGCATCCAGCTGTAGAACAATTTAGTTCGCGATCCTTTACGAATATAGAAGATATTATTCGTGTCGGTGAAGAAGAAGCAAAGCAGCACATTCAAACAATTTACACATTGATTGAGCAGTGGAAGGAGAAAAAAGATGTTTAAAAAATTTCGGTATTTATATGCACTACTCATTGGAGTAATGATTGCAATGTTAATCGTGTTTGTCCCTCTGCCATACTATATTACAAAGCCAGGCATGGCAGAGAAATTAGAGCCGTATGTAAAAGTTGAGGGAGGGAATAAAGAGAAAGGAGATTTTATGCTCGTTACAGTTTCGATGGGGCGAGCGAATGTTGTGAACTATCTTTCTGCTAAATTTAACAAATATGAAGAAATTTTTAAGAAGGATGAAATTTTAAGAAAAGGCGAAAGTGATGAAGAGTATCAATTTCGCCAAGTATATGCCATGAAAGAGTCACAAGATGCGGCTATTTATAATGCATATAGAAGAGCGAATGCCTCTGTTACGTTTGAAAATCAAGGTGTGCTTGTAGTTGGTATTGCAAATGATATGCCAGCTGCTGAAAAGTTAAAGCTTGGGGATCGTATTCTTGCTGTTGATGGTCAATCATTGCAAACGGGAGAACAGTTTATTGCCTATATGAAAACAAAAAAACAAAATGATGAAGTAAGCGTTAAATATGTCCGTGAAAATACAGAAAAGGAAGACAAATTTGTACTGAAGCCAATTCCAGAAGATAAAAGTCGCGCTGGTATTGGAGTTTCTATTATTACAGATAAGAAGCTTACAGTAAGTCCTAATGTGAAAATTGATGCGCATAAGATTGGAGGACCTTCTGCTGGTCTCATGTTTACGTTAGAAATTTATAATCAGCTGGTGAAAGAAGATATAACGAAAGGTCACGAAATAGCTGGAACTGGAACGATAAATGAAAAAGGAGAAGTCGGTCCAATTGGAGGTATTTCTCAAAAGGTAGTTGCAGCTCATAATGCAGGTGCAGAAATATTCTTTGCTCCAAATGAGAATGGAAAAGAGAAGTCAAATTATAAAGATGCAGTGAAAACAGCTAAAGATATAAACACTAAAATGAAAATTATACCTGTAGATACGTTAGATGATGCTTTAATGTATTTGGATAAAATGTCAGAAAAAAAGTAAATCCTCTCGTTTAAGAGAGGATTTTTTTATAAAAATATATGTTGTATTTCATCATATCGAAAAGGGTGCTGCGTTATATCTCGCTTTATCATTTCACTGCAAAGGGTTCCTTGTAAAATAGAGAAATAAGCAGCGCTTGCTTTTCGATCTATATCTAGAAGCGGATGCTGAAACGTTTTTGTATGAGAAAGCAATGGAAGTGTTATTTGTTTTTTCTTTGCTGATATATAGGCTTGTCCTTTTTGGGACATGCCGAGCAAACGAATATATTGTGCGTGTTGTTCTACACGGGCTTTGTGCATCTCTTCTTTTGTTGTGTTCGTTAAAATATGTGTACAAATGCGCTGTAGTCGTGTCCATGTGTAACGTTTTGTTTTTAATACTTCCATAAATTTCGTGAATGAAGTTGCTTCCTGAATAGAAGATAAAATCCGATGTTCCAACCCTTCCTCTACTTCATATATATTTTGTAATTGCGATGGTGACATTGTAAGAAGTTTATATTTTAGTAAGTGAAAATAACGCTCCCAATTATGTAATAGGTGATAGGAATGTGTATATTGCTCTAAAAGTAGTTTTGTCATTTTTGGAACAAACGGAATAATTGTTGGAAAAGTTTCTGGATCATTAAATAATTGTTTGCGAATGCTCGTTGCGCTGGCAATTCGTTCATCTTGAAATGTTTCGTCATGATAATGCGAAGCGAAACGCTTAATTGTACTTGCTTTCATTAAACTTTTTTGTTTGATAATTGCTTCTATGTAATGCATTCCTAAAATATTATTAGGCTCTGAAATGTCGATAGTAGCTATGTTTTTTTGTAAGGATGAAAATGCCTCAGAAGTTGCTTTCGCATAGCTTATTCCTGTTTTTAAGTATTGTTGTACGAGGGAATGGAATGTGTCTTGCTCAGCTTGACGTAAAGTAATTGTATTGTAAAAATGATCGATATTACCACTTTCACTCCCAAAGCAAACCTCAGAGACACGAAGAGCATCTAATATTGAAATAGCACCGTCTGCAAATGTTTCAGCTTTTTGCGTTGCAAAGGCATATGGAAGTTCGACGATAATGTCTACACCATTTGCTAAGGCCATTTGTGTTCGTGCCCATTTCGAAACGAGAGCCGGTTCCCCGCGCTGTAAAAAGGGTCCGCTCATAACAGCAATGATAATATCCGCATTTGTTAACTTTTTGGTTTGTTGCACATGATAAGCATGACCATTGTGAAATGGATTATATTCAACAACAATGCCGCTAGCTTTTATAATAATCTCTCCTTTCAGTGTAGCATCTTTTTCTAAAACATGATAATCTATATATTATTTCCTATAATGACTCCATTATAGTGTAAAGAAAAAATATTGACAAATATACAATGGCTAGCTATAATTTTGTTTGTTGCCTTGAGGTGATATGATATGAAATGGTCCATCCATCAATTGAACAAATATCGACATAAAGGACTAACGTTAGATGAGATGGTAGATGTAAGTGAGCTGAAAAATGTTGAGAATGAAGTTCGAGACATTACTCCTGTTCATGTGACAGGTAGAGTTGATTTTAGCTCTAACAAATTTACGTTCCATCTACATATAACAGGAAGCATGGTATTACCATGTTCTAGAACTTTAGTAGATGTAACATTACCATTTGACATTGAAACAACTGAAGTGTTCTTAGTTTCGAAAGAAGATTATGAAACTGAAGCAGATTTTCATTACTTAGATGGAGAAGTACTTGACTTACTCCCTGTAATTAAGGAAAATATACTATTGGAGATTCCAATGCAAATTTTCAGTGAGGATGTTTCAGAAGGAACACCGATGCAAGGTCGAGACTGGCAAGTGATTTCGGAAAAAAGCGAAGAAAAGCCTGTTGATCCAAGATTAGCAGGACTTGCGAAGTTTTTTGACAAATAATCAAAAGACCAGTATGGACTTTCGTATGAAAATAACTCTCTCTTTTAAGGAGGTGGGAAGAATGGCAGTACCTTTTAGAAGAACTTCTAAAACAGTAAAAAGAAAGCGTCGCACGCATTTCAAATTATCAGTACCTGGTATGGTAGAGTGCCCAAGCTGTGGTGAAGCAAAATTAGCTCACCGTGTATGTAAAGCATGCGGTACTTACAAAGGTAAAGAAGTAATCAGCAAGTAATTGCAAAAATAAACGCAGGAGGGAAACCTCCTGCGTTTATTTTTTTCGTTTTTCTTTACATGTTATTCTTCTATCTTTTCTAGTAACTGCATATGTTTAATAAAAAATGCAAAAGGAGGACTAGAGAGATGGCAACAACAAGACAAGATGCATGGACTGATGACGAAGATTTACTTCTGGCAGAAGTAGTGCTCCGGCATATTCGTGAAGGGGGAACGCAGCTTTCTGCCTTCAAAGAAGTTGGAAGACATTTATCGCGGACACCTGCTGCTTGTGGATTTCGTTGGAATTCTTACGTGCGTAAACAATATAAAGAACGCATTGAAGAAGCGAAGCAAATACGGAAAGCTGAAAATTATGAAGTGCAAGAACAAAAGAAGGAGAAAGTGAGCTCTCTTTCAATTACGTTAGAAGATGTAATTGTCTTTTTACAAAGCTATAAAAAAGAAGAAGACAAAATGGAGTTATATAAAAAAATTGAGGTGTTGCAAAAGGAAAAGGAAGGGCTTTTGCAGCAATTGTCTTTGTATGAAGAAGAATACCGTACTTTATTCGATTATATTGACAGAAAACGAAACTCGATGGTATTAGAGCCTTCTGAAAGAGAGAGAAAGCGAGAAAAGGGAATACTTGAAAAAACATCAAAATAAAAACAGCTGTCACGCAGCTGTTTTTATTTTTAAGCAGATTCACTTTTTGTAACCGCATTCAAATTTGCGTTTGGATACCAAACGTAGAAATCGCCATCATCAATGGTTACTTTTTCGAAGTGTAATTTCTCCCAAAAATCAGCAGATTGGACACGAGCAATCGTTTTGATAGGAAGATGCAGTTGTTTTACATAATTGACAAGCATCTTACCGAATCCTTGTTTTTGGAATGTTGGTAACACTTCAAGTTTAAAAAGTTCTACATAAGGTCCGGAAAACAAATTGTTGCTGGACTGTTCTTTCGTATACAAGCTCATGCGTGCGATAAGAGAACCGCCATAAAAAACTCCGTAAAAAGGGGATTCGCTATCGTTTTCGATGATATTTGTTTGTAAGTCCTCCAGCATAGATAATTCTTCAGCACCGCATCCTTTGAATTTTTTAAACTCTTCTAACGTTTTATAATTGATGAGCAAGCGCTCAACTTTCGGAAAATGCATAGAACCACATCCTTTTCTTGTTGTAAAATAAAGAAAAGTATAAATATTTACAATAATATTATAACGCATTTTTTAGTTTTTATGAAGAAAAGAGATCATTCTTTCAATATTTTTTTTAGAAGTTTGCTAAACTAATTTTATAAACTATAAAGTAAAGCTTTCGTTAGTAGAAATTTTTTTTATTAGTGGGAAGCTTTTAACAATTGGTTTTTGTAGAAAGTTATTCATAATGTATCTTTTAAATTTTGATGGATAGCGTGATGAAAATGGGGGTCTTTTTAAAGATGGAAATTGGAATTGTTGGGCCGGGAGCAATCGGACTTCTTTTTGCGTTTTATTTACAAAAAAATGAGCAGGATGTCACACTGTATACACGAACAGTAGAGCAATCTGATTGCTTGAATAAGTGCGGGGTTACATGTGTACAAAACGGTATTAGGGAAACTGTATTTCCTCGTGTTAGCCCTTTAGAGAATATAAAAAATGAAACACATGATTATACCTTCGTCGCTGTAAAGCAATATCATTTAGAAGAGATATTACCGTATTTGCAAGCGGAAAAACGAATTATTTTCTTACAAAATGGGATGGGACATCTTCATTTATTGCAACAAATTCAAGGTGCTAGCGTTGCGGTAGGAATTGTAGAGCACGGAGCGAAAAAGGAAAATGTGAATATCGTTCATCATACTGGGGTAGGTAGTACGAAATTTGGACTCATAAATGGAGAAAATCAGCAATTTGAGCCTTTGTTTCCTGCATTTTCTTCGAGTCTATTCCCAGTAGCGGTTGAAAATGATTGGAAGCAAACAATGATAAATAAGCTTGTCGTTAATGCGTGTATTAACCCGTTAACTGCGCTGTTCGGTGTACAAAATGGAGAGTTATTGACAAATCCTTCGTTTCACCAAGTGATGAAGCAAGTGTTTTCAGAAGTAATGGAAATTGTCGGCGACTTACAATGTAAAGCGTATTGGGATCGTGTATGCACAGTGTGCGAAAATACAGCTCACAACACTTCCTCTATGTTAACGGATGTACGCAATAATAGAAAAACAGAAATTGATGCAATTGTCGGTTATTTAATTCAAGAAGCAGAGAAACAACAAAAATCAGTTCCGACACTGTCTTTTTTGTATCATTCGATAAAAGGATTAGAAAGATAAGAGATATTCTTTGCTTTTATAGCGAACATTGACTACAATTTGGTTGGTGAGAGATCAGGAGATGAAAGGAAGAAGTATATGGAGATAAAAGAAATCTCTGTCCCGCTTCAAGGAGTTGTTGCGGACTATTTAAACCATGAAAAAGACATTCAAGAATGCTTTGATTATCCAATAGCAGAAGAGAGTTTTGTAAGACGTATACAAGATTTACGAAATAGACAGTATCCAAGACAAGAGTTAGTATCACATTTATTACAATATAATCAAAAATTAAATGCAGGAGAAAAAACGCTTCAAAATATTCATGCTTTGTTAGAAGAAGATACATACGTTATTGTAGGGGGACAACAAGCTGGATTGTTAACAGGTCCTCTTTATACAATTCATAAAATTATATCTATTTTACAACTTGCAAAGGAAAAAGAAGCTTCGCTGGGAGTGCGAGTTGTTCCTGTTTTTTGGATTGCTGGAGAAGATCATGACATTGATGAAATTAACCATGCATTCGTTACGAAAAACGGTAAAATAAAAAAGACAATTTTTCATGAGCGTCACCTAAATAAAGCAAGTGCTTCTGAAATGGAGATTTCCATTGAGGATTGTAAACAATGGATCGAAGAAATATTTAAAACATATCCAGAAACAAAACATACAAAGGATGTACTTTGTTTTGTAGAAGAATGTTTACAGCAATCACGCACATATGTTGATTTTTTTGCGCGCTTTATTACAAAACTATTTGCGCATTCCGGTTTAATTCTTGTAGATTCTCATCATCCTATCCTTCGGAATATTGAAATTCCGTTTTTTAAAGAACTACTAGCGCGTTACAAGAATGTACAAGGAGCGCTTAATAATCAGCAACGTGCATTACATGAGTTAGGATATAAACCGATTATTGAAACAAAACAGAATGTAGTTCATATTTTTATGGAAATGAATGGGGAGCGTCTTTTATTAGAGGAGGAAGAGGGACGTTTTATTTGTAAAGAGGGGATGTATTCGTTTTCGTATGAGGAGATTATAGAACGTATGGAGAGTCATCCTGAACAGTTTAGTAACAATGTTGTTACTCGACCTCTTATGCAAGAATATATGTTTCCAACGCTTGCATTTATTGGTGGTCCAGGGGAAATTGCGTACTGGAGTGAATTGCAGCAAGTATTTCATGCACTGGATTTTCAAATGCCGCCTGTCGTTCCTCGTTTGACAATTAGTTATTTAGAACGTGATATTGAAACTGATTTACGGGATTTGCAGATTCAAGAGAGCGAAGTGTTTCACAAAGGTATTGCTGCATTACGAGAAAAGTGGTTATCTATGCAAGTTGAAGAGCCGATGGATAGTCAATTTATGAATGCATCTGAACAAATTGGAGCAATTCATACATCTTTACAGCAATTTGTTCAAAAAGTGAGTCCAGGTCTTCGAAATTTTGCGAAGAAAAATGAGTTGAAAATTATGCAACAACTTGAATTGTTAGAGAGGACACTTCAAGCTGATTTAGAGAGAAAGCATGAAGTGCAGCTTAATAAATTCCGGAGAATTGAACACTCATTACAGCCATTAGGTGCGCCGCAAGAACGGATATGGAATATTTGTTATTATTTAAACGACTACGGTCTTGATTTTGTAGAGCGAGTTATGAAACAACCTTTTCAGTGGAATGGAAAACATCATATTATTAAATTATAAAATCTTGCTCTTGAGAGCAGGATTTTATTTTATTTTGTGGAATTACCTGTAAAATAAATTTATTTATTTATTGACTTTGTGAAATGTAAAGAATATGGATTGAAAGTAGTCTGTTTCTGAAGAACAGCACTTTTTTGCTAAAATGAAACAAAAAGAAGCGGATTATTATCTTTTTTCGACATGTTTTTATGAAATTTCCCGAAAAAGATGATAAAATTTAGTATATAATAAGATAAGACTATTATTTAGTAGGAAGTTGAATTCTTACTAATTACAAACCTCACCAATCGAACTCTTATGGGAAATGATTTCAATTCTTTATCGTTTTTGGAATTGACTTTTAAAGAGGAATAAACAGATGATTCAAGAGGATTATTTTGCAAAAAAGTAGGTGCAACTATGTTTAAACATGTAACAGTGCTTTTAAAAGAAACAGTAGACGGCTTAGAAATTAAACCAAACGGAACATATGTAGATTGTACGTTAGGAGGTGGCGGGCATAGTGCTTATTTACTATCTCAACTTTCTGAAGAAGGAAGACTAATTGCATTTGATCAAGATGAGGTTGCAATTCAAAATGCGCAAGAAAAATTCTCTTCTTATGACGGCCAATTTATAGCTGTAAAAAGTAACTTTCGCTATTTAAAGGAAAAGTTATTTGAATTAGGAATAACGGAAGTAGATGGTATTTTATTTGATTTAGGTGTTTCTTCCCCACAATTAGATACGCCAGAACGTGGATTTAGTTATCACCATGATGCTCCGCTTGATATGCGCATGGATCAAGATGCCCCACTAACAGCATATGACGTTGTAAATAGTTGGTCATATGAACAACTTGTAAGAATCTTTTTTCAATATGGTGAAGAAAAGTTTTCAAAGCAAATTGTAAGGAAAATTGAAGCGTACCGCGAAAAACAACCAATTGAAACAACCGGAGAACTAGTGGAGTTAATTAAAGAAGGGATTCCAGCCCCAGCAAGGCGGACTGGAGGGCATCCTGCGAAGCGAGTATTTCAGGCAATTCGTATAGCAGTTAATGATGAATTGAAGGTATTTGAGGAAGCGTTGGAAGCGGCGATTGACGTGACGAAAACAGGTGGCCGAATTAGTGTGATTACATTCCACTCGTTAGAAGATCGGATTTGTAAAACGACATTTAAAAGAAACAGTACAACACCACAGCTTCCACCAGGATTGCCAATTATTCCTGATGAATACAAGCCGAAGTTAAAACTAATTACAAGAAAGCCGATTTTGCCTTCTGATGAAGAGTTAGAAGAAAATAATCGAGCACGTTCTTCGAAGCTACGAATTGCTGAAAAATTATAAAAAGGAGAGAGAGGTATGACAAATTTAGCTGTTAAGTATAAAAAGCAACAAGTAGAAGTACAATCTCAAGCTCCGCAGCAAGTAGTACAGCCGGCTATAAAAACAAGAATTACAAGACTTGAAAAATTATTGTATGTTGCATTTATTGGTTTTTTACTATATGCATGCGTGGCTTTTATTGGTAATAAAGCGGCGTTATATGAAGCTGATGCTAAAGTAACAGACATGGAAAGCAATCTTATAAAACAACAAAAAGAAATTAAAGAGTTACAAGCGGAAACTGAAAAGCTAACACGTTATGATCGCATTGCAGAAGTCGCCAAAAAGCATGGATTTGAAATTAATGCGAAAAATGTAAAAGGCTTAAATTAATACAATAGGTGTGAAGAAAAGATGAATATACGTAAATTTCATACTAACAAAGGAGCAGGATTCTTCATTAAGGTGTTTCTCCTGCTCTTTTTTCTGTTGTTAGCACGCTTTCTTTATATTCAAGCAACAAAAACAGTGCATGGAGTAGATTTAAAGCCAATTGCAGAGCAAAAACATAGTAAAGATGGAGTACTTGAAGCAAATCGAGGTACGATTTACGATCAAAATGGTTACGTACTTGCCCAAGATACAAATTCATATAAGATGGTTGCTGCACTTAAAGGGCAAAAGTATGTGAAAGACAAAGAAGATGCTGCGGAGAAAATATCGAAAGTACTTGAAGTTGATAAAAATGAAATTTTACAGTATTTAAATAAAGATGCTGAACAAGTAGAGTTTGGAAAGATTGGAAAAAACATAACGAAAGAAAAGAAAGATCAAATTGATAATCTGAAGATAGATGGAATATCTTTTGTTACAGAAAAAGCAAGAATATATCCGAATGGAGATTTTGCATCTTACATACTTGGATTTGCAAAACCAAATGATGAAGGAATTGCAGAAGGGAAATTTGGACTTGAACAAAGCTTAGATAAATATTTACGAGCTTCTAACGGAAGTATGAAGTATACAGGAGATACAAAAGGTATCGCGTTAGAAGGCGGAAAACAGTCTATGAAGCCGCCTAAAAATGGAGATAATGTATATTTAACAATCGACCAACGGATTCAAGGTTTTCTAGAAGATGCGATGGAAGAGGCAGAAAAACATTATGAGCCGTCTATGTTAATTGGAGTCGTAGCAGATCCGAAAACAGGAAAGATTTTAGCGATGTCTAGCAGACCGAGTTTTGATCCGAATAAACGAGATATTCAATACTTTTTAAATGATCCGATTGCAAACGCTTATGAACCAGGTTCAACGATGAAAATTTTTACGTTGGCGTCTGCTATTAATGAGGGTGTATATAACGGACAAGATTACTATCAATCTGGTAGATACAAAGTAGGGAATGAGGAAATTAAAGACCATAATGGCGGTGCAGGATGGGGTTCTATTACGTTTGATGAAGGTGTTGAGCGTTCATCGAACGTTGCTTTTGCTATTTTAGGAAATGAAAAGTTAGGACCTGATCGTTTCCGTCAATATATTCATAAGTTTGGTCTAGATGAAAAAACAGGTATTGATTTACCTGGAGAAGGCGAAAATACAATTTTATTTGATAAGAAAATCCAACAAGTAACAACAGCATTTGGACAAGGTTCTACTGTAACTCCGATTCAACTTGTACAAGCAGCTACTGCAATTGCTAACGATGGGAAAATGATGAAACCCTATGTGATTGATCAGATTGTAGATCCGATGGATGATAAATTTGTCTTGAAACACCGTCCAGAGGAAGTAGGAAAACCAGTTACAAAAGAGACTGCAACACAAGTTAGGCAACTGTTAGAACGAGTTGTAACATCGCCGAAAGGGACTGGAACGATGTATAAACTCGATGGCTATTCCGTTGGTGGTAAAACAGGAACAGCACAAATTCCAGATGGAAAAGGCGGTTATATGACAGGGAAAAATAATTATATTTTCTCTTTCCTTGGTATGGCACCAATGGATGACCCACAGCTTGTCGTATATTTAGCAATTAAACAGCCTAAATTGAAAGACAATGAAAATGGTGCACAGCCGTTATCTGAAATGTTTAAATCTGTTACGAAAAATAGTTTGGAGTATTTAAAAATTAAGCCGAATGAAATAAAAGATGTGAAAAAACAAGTAAACCAGCAGCAAGCTACCATTCCAAATGTAACGGGTAAAACAATGGAAGAAGCAAAAGGAATATTGGAAAAGGAAAAATTCCGACCTGTAGTTTTAGGAGAGGGGAAAGTCGGACAACAAGTGCCAAAAGCGAATGAAAAAACGTTAACGGGTGATCGGGTATTTTTAGTAGGAAATCAACCGAAAATGCCGAATATTAATGGTTGGGCACTTCGTGATGTGATGAATTTAGCGAAAATATTAAATCTTGATTTGAAGCTTTCTGGTACAGGTTATGTAACAGAGCAAAGTGTCGCTGAAGGTACTCCTTTACAAGAAAGAACACAGGTAGAAGTAAAACTTGAACCCCCTCTTGAACCGCAGCAAGAAGCAGAGCAGCAACCAAATAAGAAGGAAAAGAAAGAGGGAACGTAACATAGGCGAAGTGAGTGTACGGGTTCTAATGAAACAAGTACAAGCATATATTGGAACAAGCTAGGCGTAAAGGAGGCT
This sequence comes from Bacillus sp. BP-3, assembly GCF_028401955.1. Classification (GTDB taxonomy): domain Bacteria; phylum Bacillota; class Bacilli; order Bacillales; family Bacillaceae_G; genus Bacillus_A. The sequence goes on along the minus strand of NZ_JAQOTJ010000004.1, from coordinate 336,221 downwards.
TGTTCCAATATGCGTGTATCAAATGTAACAGTAAGAAAAAGACTTATTTTTGTGCTGATTTTTGGTATACTTATTTTTACAATTATTGATATTCGTCTTGGATATGTGCAGTTTTTTCTTGGTAATATGTTAACAGATCGTGCGAAAGATTCATGGAGTCGTAATATTACATTTGAACCTGAACGTGGGAAAATTGTAGATCGTAATGGTGTGGAACTTGCAACAAATAAAAGTGCACCAACTGTCTTTGTGGTACCAAGGCAAATTGAAAAACCAGCAGAGACTGCAGAGAAATTAGCTGCAGTTTTAGGTGTGTCGAAAGAAGAGATTTATCAACGCCTCACGAAAAAAGAGTCTATAGTTAGATTAGACAAAGGCGGACGGAAAATTTCTCATGATAAGGCGAAAGAAGTTAGAGCTTTAAGTTTAAAAGGTGTATATATTGCTGAAGATTCCATTCGATACTATCCGTTTGGTAAGTATTTATCACATGTGCTTGGGTTTGCTGGGAGTGATAATCAAGGACTTATGGGACTGGAGTCATATTATGATAAAGAATTAAATGGTGACAAAGGATATGTCCGCTTTTTTGCTGATGCGAAAGGACAACGCATGCCGAACATTGGCGATGATTATAAAGAACCTGGTGACGGCTTGAATTTAAAGTTGACAATTGATGCGCGTATTCAGACAATTATGGAGAGAGAATTAAACATAGCAGAGTCTACGTATCATCCAGATGGAATCATCGCGATTGCTATGAATCCAAATAACGGTGAAATATTAGGTATGTCCAGTCGTCCGAGTTTTGATCCAACAGATTTCAAAAGTGTTTCACCAGAAGTGTTTAACCGAAATCTTCCAGTCTGGAGTACATATGAACCAGGGTCCACATTTAAAATTATTACACTTGCAGCTGCTTTAAATGAAAAATTAGTAGACTTGGAGAAAGATACGTTTTATGATGATGGAGCGGCAGAAGTTGGCGGTGCAAGATTGCGTTGTTGGAAAGCGGGGGGACATGGAAGCCAAACCTTTTTAGAGGTTGTTCAAAACTCTTGTAACCCAGGTTTTATAGAACTTGGAGACCGTTTAGGAAAAGAAAAGCTGTTTCAATATATCCGTGATTTTGGATTTGGACAAAAAACAGGTATTGATTTACAAGGAGAAGGTAGAGGGATTTTATTTGATCTAAAAAGAGTAGGACCTGTTGAACAAGCGACTACAGCGTTTGGTCAAGGAGTCTCTGTTACCCCGATTCAACAGGTAGCAGCAGTAGCGGCTGCTGTAAATGGAGGCACGTTATATCAGCCTTATATTGCGAAAGAATTCTTAGATCCAACTACGAACAAAGTAATTAGTAAAAAAACGCCAGTTGCAAAGAAACAAGTTATTTCCAAGGAAACTTCTGAAAAGGTACGTTATGCACTTGAGAATGTTGTTGCGAAAGGTTCAGGTAACAAAGCATATATTGATGGATATCGTGTTGGAGGGAAAACTGGTACAGCACAAAAAGTAAAAGATGGAAAGTATTTGGATAACAACTATATCGTATCATTTATTGGGTTTGCACCAGCGGATGATCCACAAGTTGTTGTATATGTTGCTGTAGATAATCCAAAGGGAGTTACACAATTTGGCGGAGTTGTTGCTGCACCAATCGTTGGGAATATTCTTCGGGATGTCTTACCGGTTATGGGAGTAGAGCCTAGAAAAGAGCAAATTGAAAAGAAATTAACTTGGGATGAGACGCCTTTAGTAGAAGTCCCTAATATAGTAGGGATGGATCGAAAGGAGCTACAAAGTCAACTTGTTGACCTACAAATTGATGCCAGCGGTGATGGAAACAAAGTGGTTGAACAGTCTCCAAAACCAGGTACGAAAGTAAAAGCAGGATCCAAGGTTCGAATATATTTTAATAAGTAAGTATGAAGACATGTGTGTACGATATAATAACACTCAACAAACTATATAAATACAAGTTGAAAAAACGACATAAAAGCCTCTCCTTTAAGGGAGAACGAGAGTACCTGACCGTGCATAGAAGCGGTAAGGTCCTTATCCTGCTACATCCGAGATTGAAAACAAAGGGAGCAAGCAAGTGCAGGTCATGTGTTGTTTTGCAAAGCAGAGGCTGATATGTCGAAAAATTTAAACATATTTATATATATAGATATAAATAAAGTGGCATAAAAACCCCTTTCCTTTTAGGGAGGGACGAGAGCATCTAGCCGTGCATAGAAGCGGTAAGGTCCTTATCCCCACATCCGAGATTGAAAACAAAGGGAGCAAGCAAGTGTAGGTTATGTGTTGTTTTGCATAGTAATGATCTATATGTTGAAAAATCAAAATGGCTTTATATAGTAGTGAGTTGTTGGATTCACACTGTCTGTTGGGTAAATATATGACGTTCTTATGTATGGAGCGTTTTGAACGCATCCATTTATAAGAGGTAAATAAAGAGTAGAGAGGATTTAAAGAAATGAAGTTGCATACACTCGTATCAAGTTTGCATGATTTTCCAGTCATTCCAAAAGAAAATCCAGAAATTACATCTATTGAAGCAGATTCACGTAAAGTGACAACTGGAAGTTTATTTGTATGTATAAAAGGTTTTACGGTTGATAGTCATGAATTTGCTATGCAAGCAGCCGCGCAAGGTGCGGCTGCTATTGTTGCGGAAAGGCCTATTGATGTTGACGTTCCAGTTGTACTTGTTAAAGATACAATACGTTCTTTAGCGGTGTTAGCTGATTATTTTTATGGACAGCCGACCCAAAAGTTACACTTAATTGGAATTACAGGTACAAATGGAAAGACAACAACATCGCATATAATGAACGAAATTATGCGCGCACATGGACATAAAACAGGACTAATTGGAACAATTAATATGAAAATAGGTGATGAAACGTATGAGGTGAAAAACACAACACCTGATGCATTAACATTACAAAAAACGTTCGCTAAAATGGTCGAACAGAATGTAAATAGCGTTGTTATGGAAGTATCTTCACATGCTTTGCATCTTGGAAGAGTGCATGGATGTGACTATGATGTAGCGGTGTTTACAAACTTAACGCAAGATCATTTAGATTATCATAAAACGATGGAAGAGTATAAATATGCAAAAGGATTGCTATTTGCACAGCTTGGTAATAGCTATCATCATAATCGTGTAAAGTACGCCGTATTAAATAATGACGATGCTGCAGCAATAGACTATACGAAAAATACAGCAGCAACAGTAATTACGTATGGGATTGATACAAAAAGTGATATTATGGCAAAAAACATTGAGATGACAAGTGCAGGTACGGCGTTTACACTCGTAACTCCAAGTGAAAGTATCGATATTACGATGAAATTAATTGGGAAGTTTAATGTATATAATGTATTAGCTGCAACAGCTGCATGTCTAATTTCTGGTGTAGCGCTGCAAACAATTATCGATGTTGTGAAAGAATTAAAAGGTGTGCCTGGCCGCTTTGAAGTTGTTGATAGAGGGCAAGAGTTTACTGTCATTGTTGATTATGCACATACACCAGATAGTTTAGAAAATGTATTGTTGACAACGAAACAATTTGCAAAAGGAAATGTGTATTGCATTGTTGGTTGTGGCGGGGACCGTGATCGTACGAAACGACCAATTATGGCCAGTGTTGCAACGGAATATGCAACGCACGCGATCTACACATCGGATAATCCACGCAGCGAACAGCCGCAAGCAATTCTTGATGATATGATTGAAGGTATAAAAGGAAATAATTATGAAGTAATTGTTGATCGAAAAAAAGCGATATTTCATGCTGTATCAGAGGCAAAAGATGGAGACATTATTGTAATTGCGGGTAAAGGTCATGAGACATACCAAATTATAGGTACAGAAGTATATCATTTTGACGATCGCGAAGTTGCTGGAGAGGCAATTGTAAAACGTTTAAGCATGAAAGAATAACAACAAGAGAGGGGGACTAAATATGCTTGAACAAGGATTATTAATTACAGTAGGGGTGGCATTTTTAATTTCGGTTGCGTTGTCACCAATTTTCATTCCATTTTTACGTCGTTTAAAGTTTGGACAGAGCATTCGTGATGAAGGACCAAAATCACATCAAAAGAAATCGGGAACACCGACCATGGGCGGAATTGTTATTTTTATTTCAATTATGATTACATCTATTATTATGATGTTTAAGTTTCAAAAGGGTGCTGAGATGTACTTATTGCTACTTGTTACATTTGGTTATGGGTTAATCGGATTTTTAGATGATTACATTAAAGTTGTAAAAAAAAGAAATCTTGGTCTAACATCAAAACAAAAATTAGTAGGACAATTTATTATTGCGGTAGCTTTCTTTATCATTGCAAAAGGACAAGGATTTGACACACATTTAATGATTCCAGGGACGGAAATTAAGTTTGACTTACATTGGGCGTACTTTATTCTTGTGCTCTTTATGTTGATAGGAGCTTCAAACGCAGTGAACCTAACAGATGGTTTAGATGGATTATTAGCAGGAACAGCTGCCATCGCATTTGGTGCGTATAGTATTATTGCGTTTGCTCAGGAACATTATACAATTGCTATTTTTTGTATGGCAGTTGTGGGAGCTGTATTAGGATTTTTAGTATTTAATGCTCATCCAGCAAAAGTATTTATGGGAGACACAGGGTCTTTAGCCCTTGGTGGTGCTTTAGCGGCTGTTTCCATTTTAACGAAAACAGAATTATTATTAGTTATCATTGGTGGAATGTTTGTTATTGAGACACTCTCTGTTATTATTCAAGTTGTGTCGTTTAAAACGCGAGGAAAGCGTGTATTCAAAATGAGTCCGCTTCATCACCACTATGAATTATGTGGTTGGTCAGAATGGCGAGTGGTTGTAACATTCTGGTCAGTCGGACTTTTATTTGCAATGTTAGGAATTTATATCGGAGTGTGGATGTAATTGAAAACGATAACTGACTATCAAAATAAAAATGTTCTTGTATTAGGTATGGCAAAAAGCGGCTTTGCTGCAGCTGTTTTATTAAAGAAACTGGGTGCAAATGTGATTATAAATGATAGCAAACCGCTAGCTGAAAATCCGTTAGCGACAGAATTGCAAAATCAAGGTATGGAAGTTGTATGCGGCGGTCATCCTTTAGAATTGTTAGAAAAAAATATTTCTGTCGTTGTAAAAAATCCAGGGATTCCGTATTCGAATCCGTTACTTGTAGCAGCAAAAGAAAAAAATATTCCGATTGTAACAGAGGTAGAATTGGCGTATCGTATTTCGGAAGCTCCGTTTATTGGGATTACAGGATCGAACGGGAAAACAACGACCACAACATTAACATTTGAAATGTTAAAAGAAGGAGAAAAACATCCTGTTATTGCTGGAAATATTGGCACGGTAGCATGTGAGGTTGCACAAGGTGTAACGAAACAAGAAGTGGTTGTAACAGAACTTTCTTCTTTTCAATTAATGGGTATTGAAACATTTCAACCGAAGATAGCAGTGTTGTTAAACTTATTTGAAGCACACTTAGATTATCATGGTACGAAGGAAGAATACGGTTTAGCAAAAGCGAATATTTTTAGAAATCAAACTGGAAATGACTATAGCATCATTAATGCTGACGATGAAGAAGTAATGATGTTGTCTGAGAAAAGTAAAGGACAAAAGGTGTACTTTTCTACGACAAAAATAATTGAAGAAGGTGCTTGTGTAAAAGACGGTGCTCTTTACTTCAAAGGTGAAAAAGTGATTGATGTTCAAGATATCGTATTGCCGGGGAAACATAATTTAGAAAATATCCTAGCTGCTATGAGTACTGCGAAGCTCATGGGGGTTGCAAATGAAGCGATTATAACAGTTTTAAAACGGTTTACAGGTGTAAAGCATCGTTTAGAATATGTAACGACGATTCAAAACCGTAAGTTTTATAATGATTCGAAAGCAACAAATATGCTAGCGACAGAAAAAGCATTGTCTGCATTTACGAACCCAGTCATTTTATTAGCTGGTGGACTAGATCGTGGGAATGAATTTGACGATTTAATTCCATACTTTGAGCATGTGAAGGCGTTATTTACATTTGGACAAACTGCACCAAAGCTTGTCAAAGCTGCAGAAAAGGCTGGAATGAAAGTTATTAAATGTGTCGATAATGTGGAACAAGCGGTGCAAGAAGCGTTTGCTTTGTCTGAAGAAGGAGATGTAATTCTCTTATCTCCTGCATGTGCAAGTTGGGATCAATTTAAAACATTTGAAGAAAGAGGAGACATGTTTATACAGGCTGTGCATAAGCTAGTATAAAGTGAAAGAATCATCAGTGGATTATTTCTACTGATGATTCTTTTATAGGTAGGATAATGTGGAATTTCTATTAGTGGGAGATCTCAGCATCTACTGATGGAAACTTAACAGGCAGTTATTTCGCACATATCTTCTTTGATTTTGCACATTTTTGAGGTGGGAATCATGCTGCTAGATGGCTGAATAAATGGGCTTCGGTTGTGAAAAAAGTATGCTTAACGAAAAGCTGCATTCAAAGAGGTGATACTCATTGCCAACAAAGAAGACTCCTGACTTTATTCTTATTATTGTAACATTGTTGCTTTTAACAGTAGGGATGGTGATGGTGTACAGCGCTAGTGCTGTATGGGCTTCGTATAAAATGGGAGATTCATTCTTTTTTGCAAAGCGTCAATTGTTATTTGCTGGGATTGGTGTTGTTGCTATGTTTTTCATCATGAAGATTGATTATTGGGTGTGGCGTACATATTCCAAATTAATTTTACTTATCTGTTTTGTTCTCCTTATTTTAGTTTTGATTCCTGGCATTGGACTGGTGCGCGGTGGAGCACGAAGTTGGATTGGGATAGGAGCATTTTCTATTCAGCCTTCTGAGTTTATGAAGTTTGCGATGATTATTTTTTTAGCGAAATTTTTATCAGAAAAGCAAAAAATGATTACATCTTTTAAAAGGGGATTACTTCCCTCGCTTAGCTTTGTGTTTGTAGCATTTGGTATGATTATGCTGCAACCAGATTTGGGAACAGGAACTGTAATGGTTGGAACTTGTATTGTTATGATTTTTGTTTCGGGAGCACGGATTTTTCACTTTTCCATGCTAGGACTAATAGGAATAGCAGGATTTGTAGGGTTGATTGCATCAGCACCGTATCGAATAAAACGGATTACATCTTATTTAGATCCATGGTCAGATCCGCTTGGAAGTGGATTTCAAATTATTCAATCGCTACTTGCGATCGGGCCGGGAGGATTATTTGGTCTTGGTCTTGGACAAAGTAGACAAAAATTTCTTTACTTACCAGAGCCGCAAACAGACTTTATTTTTGCCATTCTATCTGAAGAATTAGGTTTTATTGGTGGTTCGTTTGTGTTATTATTATTTAGTCTGTTGTTATGGCGTGGGATTCGTGTAGCCTTAGGAGCGCCAGACTTATACGGTACGTTTTTAGCAGTCGGGATTGTGGCGATGATTGCGATTCAAGTTATGATTAACATCGGTGTTGTAACGGGATTAATGCCAGTTACAGGAATTACCTTACCATTTTTAAGCTATGGTGGGTCCAGCTTGACCCTTATGTTAATGGCGGTTGGAGTGCTACTAAATATAAGTCGTCATTCTCGCTACTAAACCCTGTTTCTATGACAGGGTTTTTCGTATGTAAAAATAGAAATTAAGCGATTGACATATGAACAGCATACAGTGAAATTTACGATCAATAAGGTTAGCTAAACAAATTGTACTATTATCCCGCTATTGGCGGGATAATAGAAAAAAGAAGCGGAGGAATAGGCAGTGCGAGTATTAGTCAGTGGTGGCGGGACGGGTGGGCACATTTATCCAGCTCTTGCGTTAATTCGAGAAATCAAAAAAATTCATCCTGAAGCAAGGTTTTTATATATTGGTACAGAAAATGGTTTAGAAAGTAAAATTGTTCGCAAAGCTGGCATACCATTTCAATCTATTGTTATTAGTGGATTTAAGCGGAAATTATCAATGGATAATGTGAAAACGGTGATGCGTTTTGTAAAGGGGGTACAGGATAGTAAACGATATATACGTCGTTTTAATCCAGATGTTGTAATTGGCACAGGTGGTTATGTATGTGGTCCAGTTGTATACGCAGCAGCTAAAATTGGTATTCCGACAATTGTACATGAACAAAATAGTGTACCTGGTGTAACAAATAAATTTTTGAGCCGTTACGTGAATAAAGTAGCGGTGTGTTTTGAAGCGGCAGTAGAACATTTCCCGCAAAATAAAGTTGTGATGACAGGGAATCCTCGTGCTTCAGAAGTGATGAATCAAAATGGTATGAAAGGTAAGCGTTCGGTTGGTTTATCACTTTCAAAAAAATCAGTGTTAATTTTTGGAGGAAGTAGAGGCGCTAGACCAATTAATGATGCGTTTTTAGAGGCAATTGAACAATTTGGTAATAAATCTTATGAAGTATTGTACGTTACAGGTGAAGTGCATTATGATAAAGTAATGGAATTGGTGAAACAAAAAGGGAATCCACACAATGTCATAATTAAGCCGTTTATTGATAACATGCCAGAAGTACTTACTGGAGTGGATCTTGTTGTTTCACGTGCAGGTGCCACAACGTTAGCTGAGTTGACAGCTTTAGGTAAACCAAGTATCTTAATTCCAAGTCCATATGTAACAAACAATCATCAAGAAAAAAATGCTCTTTCTGTCGTTGAGAAAGGAGCAGCGAAGATGCTTCTTGAGAAAGAGTTAACAGGTGAAACACTTCTTGGTGATATTGATGAAATTTTATTGGATGCACAGAAATTACAAAATATGAAACTAGCTGCAAAAGAGTTAGGAATTCCAGATGCAGCAAACAAGTTATTTGAAGTGATGAAAAAACTTGTAGAAAATAACGTAAGGTGAATGCCCTGCATACTACTGTAGTACGGAGATTTAATATGGGGGAGAGCATCATGAAACAATTAGCAAACGAACTTATGGAAGCCAAGGTAGGAAAAGTATTAGAAAATGAACCATTAGCTCGTTATACAACGATGAAAATAGGTGGTCCAGCAGATATTTTAGTAATTCCAAGCAGCGTGGAAGGTGTAGAAAAATCATTAAAGCTTGTGAAGAAGCATGGAACAAAATGGACTGCAATCGGTCGCGGGTCTAATCTGCTTGTATCAGATAACGGAATTGAAGGTGTTGTTATTCGATTAGGAGAGGGTTTGGATCATTTAGAAGTGACAGGAACCAATGTCCGTGTAGGCGGAGGATACCCTCTTATTAAGCTTTCAACTTTACTAAGCCGTCAAGGACTCGCTGGATTAGAGTTTGCTAGTGGAATCCCAGGAAGTGTAGGCGGAGCCGTTTATATGAATGCAGGTGCCCATAAATCAGATATGTCTGAAATTTTGAAGAGTGCTCGTGTGATGTTTGAAGACGGAAAAATTGATTGGTTAACGAAAGAAGAACTAGGATTTTCTTATCGTACATCTGTTTTACAAAAGAAGCGTCCTGGTATTGTACTAGAAGCAGAGTTGCAGTTGAAAGAAGGAAATCGTGACGAAATTATTGGGATTATGCAAAAAAATAAAGATTATCGTCGTGATACACAACCTTGGAATCATCCTTGTGCAGGAAGTATTTTTAGAAATCCACTACCAAATTATGCTGGTAATCTGGTGGAAAATGCTGGACTACGCGGTTATCAAATTGGTGGTGCGAAAATTTCAGAAATGCATGGGAATTTTATTGTAAATACGGGGACAGCATCAGCTCAAGATGTTCTTGATTTAATTGCTTATGTAAAGAAGACAATAAAAGAACAATTTGGAGTAGATATGCATACTGAAGTAGAAATCATTGGAAGATAACAGTTGTCCGTCCTGCTCTTTATTATTTATGATATAATAATAAGAAGAACGGCATGCATAACATGCCGTTCTTTACGTTACATAGGGGGAGCGTACATGAAGAATAGTAAAGTTATTAAGCTACAAGATCGTGTACCAAAATTAAAAAATCCAAAGAAGAAAAAGCAAGTAAATAAACGATTAATTTTATATGTATCGATTTTATTTTTATTGGTGCTTTTTTTAATTTATTTTCGATCTCCGCTTAGCAATATAAAGAAGATTACAATCCATGGTAATCATTATATGACGGATGAACAAATAATGGAACAATCAGGAATTACATATAAAACAAGCTATTTTCGTGTAATGAGTCATCAAGCGGAAGCGAATTTAAAAAAGCAAGAGGAAATTAAAAATGTCCATGTGAAAAAACAATTTCCAAACAACATTGTTATCGATATTGAGGAATATGTGACAATTGGCTACATTAATAAAGAGGACAAATTATATCCTCTTTTACAAAATGGAAAATCATTAAATGCTCTACCAAATGGGAAGTTGCCAGTTGCTGCACCGATTTTTGTTCCTTTTGAAGAAAAGAAAATGAAAGAATTGATTGCTGAATTAGAAAAGTTAACACCAGCTGTTCTTCGGTCCATTTCAGAAATTCAGTATAAACCAACAGATTTGTATGCGGATCATCTTACACTGTATATGAATGAGGGATACGAAGTAAGTACAGTTATTCAAGACTTCGCAAAACGAATGGAAGCTTACCCTCTTATTATTAAGAACTTGTCGCCAGATAAAAAAGCAATTATCCATCTAGAGGTAGGTGCTTATACTGAATATATAAATTAATAAATAAAAGCGTGGTAAAGAGGCAAATTTGAGTGTAAAATATGTTTTGTTAGAGAAAATAGGAATGTATTCTTGAAAATCATGTGATTATGTCATATTTTTCCCTATTTTCTTTTTTTTAATATATTCTTGGGTTCAAGTTTCACTTTGCTAGAAGTACATCTTAGTGTAGACTTATATTTGGCGACAATCTTTGTAGTTAGAAAAGATTGTTTCAAAAAATAACAGTGATTTGCATATTACTGTTATAAAAGTGAATGAATGCCAAACAAAAATAAGAAAAATATATTGTTAAAAAAGGGAAACGCATAAATACGTTGAATATTTTTCTTATAACATAGTAAAACAACGATTGTTGTTCCATATATTGGATTTTGTGGTATAAATAAAGAAGGAGGTGCCAAAGAATGAACAGCAATGAAATATATGTTAGTCTTGACATCGGTACATCCAATGTTAAAGTTATTATTGGCGAGATGGTCAATGACGCTTTGAACATTATTGGTGTTGGAAATGTAAAGTCAAATGGTTTGAAAAAGGGCTCCATTGTTGACATAGATGAGACTGTACAATCGATTAAAAAGGCGATTGAACAAGCTGAACGCATGGTAGGAATACACATTGAACGAGTTGTTGTAGGTGTAAATGCAAATCAAGTGCAGCTTCTTCCTTGTCATGGAGTAGTCGCTGTTTCAAATGAAGACCGTGAAATTGGAAATGAAGATGTGCTTCGGGTACTTGATGCAGCACAAGTTGTGTCAATTGCACCAGAGCGCGAATTTATTGATGTGGTACCTCGACAGTTTATAGTAGACGGTCTCGATGAAATTAATGATCCGCGCGGAATGATTGGCGTACGTTTAGAAATGGAAGGTACATTAATTACAGGCTCGAGAACATTGTTACATAATTTACTTCGATGTGTAGAAAAAGCGGGTCTTGAAATAGTTGATATTTGCCTTCAGCCATTAGCAGCATCAGCAGTTGCTTTATCGAACGATGAAAAAAATCGAGGGGTTGCTCTTGTTGACATCGGTGGAGGTTCGACGACATTATCAATTTTCCAGGATGGAGAATTACAAACAACAAGTATATTACCGATTGGCGGAGATCATATAACAAAAGATATCGCCATCGGATTGAAAACATCAACTGAAAATGCCGATCAAATTAAGTTGAAATATGGACATGCTTTTTATGATACAGCATCTGAGGAAGAAATGTTTACTGTTTCCATGATGGGCAGTGATCAAACAGAGCAATATTCTCAATTAGAGCTAGCTGATATCATAGAAGCTCGTGTAGAGGAAATTCTTATGCTTGTACAAGATGAGGTACAAAAACTAGGCATCAAACACTTACCAGCTGGTTATGTACTTACTGGTGGTGTTGTTTCTATGTCTGGTATACTTGATCTTGCAAATGACATTCTACATCAAAATGTTCGTGTTGCAACGCCTGATTATATTGGTGTACGTGAACCACAATATACAATTGGTGTTGGACTTATTAAAAATGCATATCAAAAAGCTAAGTTGCGAGGAAAGAGTGTGCAGGAAAAACAGGAAAACTATGAATTACAGCATACACATGCGCCAATACCTGCTGCAGTGCAACAACCGGCAAAGCAAAAGTCTCGTAATAACAATAATAACAAGAATAACAATGATAACAATAATAACAATGAACGAATGATGTCAAAAGTGAAGCGTGTATTCCGATATTTATGGGATTAGATTTGAACGCGAAAAATGAGGTTCTAGGGGGATTTCGACATGTTAGAGTTTGATACTACACAAGATCAATTAGCAAATATAAAAGTTATTGGTGTAGGCGGCGGCGGAAACAATGCTGTCAATCGTATGATTGAAAATGGCGTACAGGGCGTAGATTTTATCGCTGTAAACACAGATGCACAAGCGCTAAATTTATCAAAAGCTGAAACAAGAATGCAAATCGGTGGTAAATTAACGCGTGGACTTGGTGCAGGAGCAAATCCAGAAGTAGGAAAAAAAGCTGCTGAAGAAAGTAAAGAACAAATTCAAGAAGCACTTCGTGGTGCGGATATGGTCTTTGTCACAGCTGGTATGGGCGGTGGAACTGGGACAGGAGCAGCTCCAGTTATTGCACAAATTGCAAAAGAATTAGGGGCATTAACAGTTGGTGTTGTAACTCGCCCATTTACATTTGAAGGTCGTAAGCGTGCAACACAAGCTACATCTGGAATTGCTGCGTTTAAAGAAAATGTAGATACAATCATTGTTATCCCAAATGATCGTATTTTAGAAATTGTGGATAAAAATACACCAATGCTTGAAGCATTCCGTGAAGCAGATAATGTATTACGTCAAGGTGTTCAAGGTATTTCTGACTTAATTGCAACGCCTGGTCTTATTAACTTAGACTTTGCAGACGTAAAAACAATTATGTCTAACAAAGGTTCTGCTTTAATGGGTATTGGTATTGGAACTGGTGAAAACCGTGCGACAGAAGCGGCAAAACGTGCGATTTCTAGTCCATTGCTAGAAACATCTATTGATGGTGCACAAGGTGTTATTATGAACATTACAGGTGGAACGAATTTAAGTTTATATGAAGTACAAGAAGCAGCTGATATTGTAGCTTCAGCTTCAGATCCAGAAGTAAATATGATTTTCGGTTCAGTAATTAATGAAAGTTTAAAAGATGAAATTGTTGTAACAGTGATTGCAACAGGTTTTGATGACAGCATTTCAATGCAACCACCTAAGCCAATTACTCGCCCTACAGCAACTTCTACTAAAAATGTACAGCAATCAGTACAACCGGTTAAACAACGTGAAGTAAAGCGTGAAGTTATGCGTGAAGAGCCAGTTGTGAATGATCGTCATACAGATGTAGATGATATCGATATCCCAGCGTTTTTACGTAATCGTCGTAGACGCTAAGGGAGCAATTATAAAGTGAAACTTTAAGCAGTGGGGACTCCCCACTGCTTATTATTTAAACCAATCAAGCTCGTCCTATTTATAGGTAGCGAGATGAACTTTCGTATATTATGGAACAAAAAAAGGCAATCATCTATGTATAATAGATGGTTGCTTTTTTAATTCTTTTTATCCCACTATTTTTGGTTAGTAAAATCCCTACTGATAGTGGTTTGTATATATATACAAATTTCGTTATCTGCTTAAAGAAAGTCTTTTTTCTACATGACAAATTATTCCTCAAAGTTTCAAAATAACAAAAAATCCCTTCCGTGAATTGACACACTTTTCCATTGGATATGCATTATACTAGTCTCAACTTTATAAAAAAGAGGTGAACCGTTTGGTCGTTTACGCCGACATTATATGGTTATTAAATGTCTGCATTGATTTTCTTTTACTTTTATTAACAGCAATTGTTTTAAAACGGAAAGTGAAAAGATGGAGACTTGTGCTTGGCGCATGTATCGGTTCAACAATTGTTATTTTTGCATTCACGCCGTTAGCATCGTTGATGACACATCCTGTAATGAAATTAATATATTCATTTCTTATTGTTTATGCTGCGTTTGGCTTCATTCGTTTTCGGACATTTCTACAGAGCGTTTTAATGTTTTATTTTGTGACGTTTATGGTAGGTGGCGGTCTTGTTGGCACACACTTTTTTCTTCAAACAAATGACATGATGAATGGACTAATTTCAACAAAATCTATTTCGTATGGTGATCCTGTAAGTTGGTTGTTTGTTATCATTGGGTTTCCTGTTATTTATTATTTTTCTAAAAAGAGAATTGAGGATGTAGAAGTGACAAAAATTCACTATGAGCAAATTGTGAAAGTAGCTATCAAAATTGATATAAATGATATTCAGCTAGATGGATTGATTGATAGTGGAAATCAATTGCATGACCCGCTAACAAAAACACCAGTTATGATTATTCATGTTTCTTCTTTGGAACATGTTCTTCCGCAATGGCTAATAGAACAAGTTCAAATGAAAACAGCTATTCCTTATATACCAGATGAAGAATCAAAGTGGACAACTCGGTTGCGTTTAATTCCTTACCGAGCTGTAGGAATTAATCAACAATTTTTATGGGCGTTTAAACCTGACTATGTGCAAATTTATCATGAAGGCACAAAGGTTACTGTAAGTAAAGTATTAATTGGTTTGAATGCACAGCAGTTATCGACGAATGGTGAGTATCAATGTATTTTACATCCAAAAATGTTATTGTCACAAAAAATAACAATTGCTTAATACAGGAACGGAGGGATTGGATTGAAATTGAAATTTCGGTTAACGTATCTTTGGTATAAATTATTATTAAAACTTGGAATTAAGACCGATGAAATTTACTATATCGGTGGAAGTGAAGCGTTGCCACCTCCATTAACGAAAGAAGAAGAAGAAATTTTGCTGCAAAAACTACCAAAAGGAGATGAGACAGCAAGGTCACTTTTAATAGAGCGCAATTTACGTCTTGTCGTATACATTGCTAGAAAGTTTGAAAATACAGGAATTAATATCGAGGATCTTATTAGTATTGGAACTATTGGTTTAATTAAAGCGGTTAATACATTTAATCCAGAAAAAAAGATTAAACTCGCAACGTATGCATCAAGATGTATTGAAAATGAAATATTGATGCATTTGCGAAGAAATAATAAAAATCGTTCAGAAGTATCATTTGATGAACCCCTTAATATTGATTGGGATGGAAATGAACTATTGTTATCAGATGTTTTAGGGACAGATGAAGACATTATTACAAAGGACTTGGAAGCAACTGTTGACCGGCATTTACTTATGAAAGCATTACATCAATTAAATGATCGAGAGAAGCAAATTATGGAACTTCGTTTTGGCTTAGATGGTGGGGAAGAAAAAACACAAAAGGATGTTGCTGATATGCTTGGGATTTCCCAGTCCTATATATCGCGTTTAGAAAAACGAATTATTAAAAGGCTTCGCAAAGAATTTAATAAAATGGTATGAGGCTAAGTGGTCGATTATTTCGTTATAAATAGTGTAAGTTTCATTTGAGAAAGTGAGATAAATGAATATATGCATAAAATTCCCTCCCAAGGAGATACTTTACACTGTACAGCAACTCCCGATAGGAGGGAACACTTTGACGAGAAACAAAGTAGAAATTTGCGGTGTTGATACATCTAAACTTCCAGTACTAAAAAACGAAGAAATGCGACGGCTATTTCGAGAAATGCAAAGCGGTGAAATAAGCGCTAGAGAGAAACTAGTAAACGGAAACTTACGTCTTGTACTGAGCGTCATCCAAAGATTTAACAACAGAGGGGAGTTTGTTGATGATTTATTTCAAGTTGGCTGCATTGGACTTATGAAATCCATTGATAATTTTGATTTAGGCCAAAATGTTAAATTTTCAACATATGCTGTACCGATGATTATCGGAGAGATTCGAAGATATTTACGTGATAATAATCCAATACGAGTATCGCGTTCCTTGCGAGATATTGCGTATAAAGCGTTGCAAGTACGTGAAAGACTCATTGCTGAAAATTCAAAGGAACCAACAGCGATGGATATAGCGAAAGTACTTGATGTGACGCACGAAGAAATTGTGTTTGCACTTGATGCAATTCAAGACCCAGTTTCATTATTTGAGCCAATATACAATGATGGTGGAGACCCGATTTTTGTTATGGATCAGTTAAGCGATGATAAACAAAGGGACGAGCAATGGGTCGAAGAGCTGGCACTAAAAGAAGGAATGAAGCGATTAAATGAACGCGAAAAGATGATTATTCGTAAACGTTTCTTTCAAGGGAAAACACAAATGGAAGTGGCTGAGGAAATTGGGATTTCTCAAGCACAGGTGTCACGTCTTGAAAAATCAGCAATTAAACAAATGAATAAAACAATTCAAGGCTAAGGTCTCATCATTATAGATGAGGCCTTTTATCGTTTTGAGATTCTGTTCATAGGAAAGATGTCCAACTCATATAATGACTATAAAGAAAAGGTTTTGTACGTGAAGGATGTATTCTCTGAAATAGAAATTCCGCTTTATCTCACCATGGTATACGGTAGAACCTTCATCTTAAGATTTAAAGAAGAAGAAGGTGTGAGAAGAAAAAAGCACCTATTGATGGGGTGGGATTTTTTATTGAGGTTGTTAGTTAAATATGGGGAAAAGGAGAGGATGACAATGATACGTATTTCAGAATTTCAAATGAAAGATGTTGTCAATGTATCAGATGGGAAAAGGCTTGGAAACATTGGAGATATCGATATTGATATGAGAACAGGGAAGATTCAAGCAGTTATCATTACAAAGCAAGGGAAAATGTTAGGGTTATTTGGAAAAGAGGAGGAATTTGTAATTCCTTGGAAACAAATTGTAAAAATAGGGGAAGATGTTATTTTAGTTCGAGCAGATCATGTTCCTACTGTTACAGAAACAATACAAACACCGACAACTTCTTAAAGAATATTACAAATTTCACTTTTTTTTATGTTGTCATTATGGAAAAATAAAAGTATGGTAAAATAGACGGGAAGTACCATACTTTTTATGTTATTTTATTATAAGGAGCCTTTTTATGAGAGAACCATTTACATATAAGGACGGTATGTTACATTTACATATGTGGGAAGAACATGGACACATTATAGCAGGATTTACTACAAAAGAAGGTGGAGTGAGTACCGGCTCCTTTCATACAATGAATTTAGGTTTACACGTTCACGACAAAGTAGAAGATGTTCATGAGAATCGACGGCTTTTAGCAGGGAAATTACACATTCCATTAGAAACTTGGGTTTGTTCGGAACAAGTTCATGATCGTCATGTTGTAAAAGTGGGCAAGCAAGAGAAAGGAAAAGGCGTCTTTTCTTATGAAGATGGTATCCCTAGTACGGACGGCATATATACGACAGATGCAGATGTGTTGTTAACATCTTGTTATGCGGATTGTGTGCCACTCTATTTTTATGCGCCATCTTATAGAATGATAGGACTTGCACATGCTGGCTGGAAAGGAACAGTCAAAGGAATTGCTAGTGAAATGATCGACAAGTGGAAAGAGGAAGGTATATCGCTTGATGATATACATGTGGCGATTGGTCCATCTATTGGTGCGTGTTGTTATGCTGTAGATGACCGTGTATTATCTGCTACGAAACAAGTACTTCATGATACTGTTCCATATGAAATGATTTCTGAAGGACAATATACAATAGATTTAAAGGAAATAAATCGTTTGCTATGTTTACAAGCTGGGATAAAAGAAGAAAATATTGCGATGTCATCTTTTTGTACAAGCTGTGAAACGCAATTATTCTTCTCACATCGCCGCGACCAAGGAAAGACGGGGAGAATGCTTAGCTTTATTGGGTTTAAGGAGGAGGGAAAGCAGTGACCGTACAAGAGAATTTAGCATATGTCGAGCAAGAAGTTAAAAAAGCATGTCAGCGAGTGAATCGATTCTTAGATGAAATTACACTTGTTGCTGTTACAAAAACAGTAGGCATTGAAAAAACAAATGAAGTGTTACAAGCTGGGCTTGTACATCTTGGTGAAAATCGCAATGAAGGTTTTTTACAGAAGTATGAGCATTTTGGAAACAAAGCGACATGGCATTTTATCGGGTCATTGCAAACTAGAAAAGTAAAAGAAATCATACATGAGATTGATTATTTACATTCACTTGATCGTCTTTCACTTGCAAAAGAAATTCAAAAACGAGCAACGAAACCCATTCGCTGCTTTGTTCAGGTAAAAACCTCAGCGGAAGAGTCTAAACAGGGGTTAGACGTAGATGAGATAATTGACTTTATTTACAACTTACAACAATTTGATAAAATTGAAGTTGTCGGACTGATGACAATGGCACCTTATACAGACGATGAAATGCAAATTCGCAGTTGTTTTCAAAGGTTGCGTAAGCTGCAAAAGCAGGTGCAAGATTTAAACCTATCATATGCTCCGTGTATGGAGTTATCAATGGGTATGTCAAATGATTATACAATTGCAATTGAAGAGGGCGCTACATTTATTCGTTTGGGAACGATTTTAGTGGGGAAAGAATAGAAGGAAGGAGAATTTTATTATGAGTTGGTCAAAAGTAAAGTATTTCTTTTTTGACACACCAGAAGAGAGAGAAGCACAATATGCTTACGAAAAGGAGCAAACTGAAATGACAAAACAACAGGACCCAGAGCAGGATATTCCTTTTGCAAAGGTACAATCGAAACAAAACGTAGTAAGCATTGAAACAGCGAAACAACCTTCGAAAGTTGTTTTATTAGAGCCGCGTACGTACTCGGAAGCACAAGGGATTGCTGATCATTTGAAAGGTCGTCGTGCAGTCGTAATTAATTTACAACGCATGTCGACAGATCAAGCGCTACGTATCGTTGACTTTTTAAGTGGAACTGTATATGCAATCGGCGGGGATATTCAAAAGCTAGGTCCAAAAACATTTATATGTACGCCGGATAATGTAGATATTGTTGGAGCAATTTCTGAATTGTTTGGTGAAGAAGAAGAGAAAAATATCAAAAGGTGGTAGTGCGCTATGACGATGATTTTAACAATTTTGCTCTATCTATTCAGGTTTTATTCATATGCGCTTATTATTTATATCCTTTTATCTTGGGTTCCGGGAGCAAGAGAGTCTACATTTGGTGATTTCCTTGCCCGTATTTGTGAGCCGTATTTAGAACCGTTTCGGAGATTTATCCCACCAATTGGTGTAATTGATATTTCTCCAATCGTGGCAATACTTGTTCTAAATTTAGCAAGTTCAGGATTAGTACGTGTATTTGAGTTTTTTTTGAGGTAAGACAGTATAGATGAGCATTTATGAACATTTCAGGCCTGAAGAAACGGTTTTTGTTGATAAAGTATTAGAATGGAAGCATGCGGCAGAAGAATATCATCAAGTGAAACTTACTGATTTTCTTGATCCGCGTGAACAGCAAATTGTTTCGATGATTGTTGGATATCAAGGGGATGCTGCGTTTCAATTATATGGAGCTGCTCCCAGTGCAGAAAGAAAACGGGCGTTAATATATCCCAATTACCTTATGCCGAATGCAGAAGAATTTCAGATAGAAATATTAGAAATTGACTATCCTTCTAAATTTTATTCACTGGAGCATCGTCAAATATTAGGAGCATTTATGTCACTTGGTTTAAAGCGAGAGAAATGCGGAGATATTTGGCTCCAGAATGATCGTGCCCAAATTGTAGTTGCAAAAGAAGTCGCATCGTATATAGAAATAAATTTACAATCAATTGGAAAAATAAAAGTATCTTTATCGCCTGTACCAACTGATCATTCATTACATATAGAAAATCAGTGGAATGAAAAGTCAGGGACAGTATCATCGCTTCGATTAGATGTATTGCTAGCAGAAATATTTCATGTATCTCGTCAAAAGGTTCAGCCGTCCATTAAAAATGGTCTTGTGAAAGTGAATTGGAAAGTTGTTGAGCAATCTGCTTATGAATGCTTTCCAGGCGATGTATTTTCTGTGAGAGGTTATGGCAGAAGTAAATTACTTACTGTTGAGGGAAAAACAAAGCGTGATAAATGGAGAATTTTGTATGGAATCTTAAAATGATTTCTTTTTTTAGAAGGAAACTCTCCCATTTTGTCGAAGAAAAGATATAATTAAAAGAGGAAATTTTAGATAACCTACTTGGAGGTGGCGTTTGTGCCGTTAACACCGTTAGATATTCATAATAAGGAATTTAGCCGTGGTTTTCGTGGCTATGATGAGGATCAAGTAAATGAATTTCTTGATCAAGTCATCAAAGATTATGAATTAGTAATTCGTGAGAAGAAGGCGTTAGAAGAAAAAGTCGCACAACTTGAAGGGAAATTAGAACATTTCTCTAATATTGAAGATACATTGAATAAATCTATTGTTGTAGCGCAAGAAGCAGCAGAAGAAGTTAAGCGTAATGCTCAAAAAGAAGCGAAATTAATTGTTCGTGAAGCAGAGAAGAATGCGGACCGTATTATTAATGAAGCACTTGTAAAATCAAGAAAAGTTGCATTTGATATTGAAGAATTAAAAAAGCAAGCAAAAGTGTTCCGTACACGTTTCCGTATGCTATTGGAAGCGCAGCTTGAAATGTTAAACAATGATGATTGGGACAAGTTAATTGAGTTAGAAGAAGAAGTAGATGAGCTTCTTAAGAAAGAAGAAACAGTGTAAGCTTGACGTTTTTCGTATTATTACATATAATTCTATACAACATAATTTTTTAGAAAAACGAAGATAGGGATAAGTACTTTTTTCATACCTTATATAGCGAACTGAGGACGGTGGAAGCTCAGGATAAGGAGAGAATGGGAATATCACCCTGGAGTTCCTCGCTGAACAACCAAGTAAGTAGAGGCGTGTATTCGCGTTAAGAATATAAAGAGGATTACTATATGTAGTAGTCTACTAGGGTGGTACCGCGGGAGACCTTCTCGTCCCTTTTTGGGGGATGAGAAGGTCTCTTTTTTATTCCATTTATTTAGAAAAAATATCATTCTTTTATATATTCAAGGAGGAATTAAGCATGGAGTATAAAGACACATTATTAATGCCAAAAACAGAGTTTCCAATGCGTGGAAATTTACCGAAACGTGAGCCTGTCATGCAAGAGCAATGGGCTGAAATGAGCATTTATGAAAAGGTACAAGAACGCACAAAGGGACGTCCACTATTTGTGCTACATGATGGACCGCCATATGCGAACGGCGACATTCATATGGGACATGCGTTAAATAAGGTATTAAAAGACTTTATTGTTCGCTTTAAATCAATGACGGGATACTGTGCACCATATGTACCAGGTTGGGATACACACGGATTACCAATTGAGCAAGCTTTAACAAATAAAGGTGTTAAGCGTAAAGAAATGACAGTTGCTGAATTCCGTAAACTTTGTGAAGAATATGCATACGAACAAGTAAATCGTCAGCGCGAGCAATTTAAACGTTTAGGTGTACGCGGTGATTGGGATAATCCATACATTACATTAAAACCAGCATATGAAGCACAGCAAATTAAAGTATTTGGTGAAATGGCGAAAAAAGGTTATATCTATAAAGGTCAAAAACCTGTTTACTGGTCTCCAACGAGTGAGTCTGCATTAGCTGAAGCGGAAATTGAATATAAAGATAAGAAATCTGCATCTATTTATGTGGCATTCCCTGTAAAAGATGGAAAGAATGTTTTAGAAGGCGACGAAAAATTCATTATTTGGACAACGACACCTTGGACGTTGCCAGCAAACTTAGGTATTTCTGTTCATCCAGAACTTGAATACAGCATTGTAAAAGTCGCAGATGCGAAGTATATCATTGCTTCTGAGTTATTTGAAACAGTTGCGAAAACATTAGAGTGGGAAAATGCTGAAGTTGTGAAAACAGTAAAAGGTAGCGAACTGGAATATACAACGGCAAAACACCCATTCTATGACCGTGATTCTCTTGTTATGCTTGGTGAGCATGTCACAACAGATGCTGGTACGGGGTGTGTACATACAGCACCTGGACATGGGGAAGATGATTTCCTTGTTGGAAAGCAATACGGTTTAGAAGTTCTTTGTCCAGTTGATGATAAAGGTGTATTAACAAGCGAAGCTCCTGGATTTGAAGGATTATTCTACGATAAAGCAAATAAACCAATCACAGAAAAATTAGAAGAGGTTGGCGCGTTATTAAAATTAACATTTATTACGCATTCTTATCCGCATGACTGGAGAACAAAACAACCAATTATTTTCCGTGCAACTGCACAGTGGTTTGCATCTATTGAAGCGTTCCGCAGTGAATTATTACAAGCTGTGGAAGAAACGAAATGGGTACCAGCTTGGGGTGAAACACGTCTTCATAACATGGTTCGTGATCGCGGTGACTGGTGTATTTCTCGTCAACGTGCATGGGGTGTTCCGATTCCTGTATTCTATGCAGAAAATGGTGATCCAATTATTACGGATGAGACAATTAATCATGTAGCAGGGTTATTCCGTGAACATGGTTCGAATGTATGGTTTGAACGTGAAGCGAAAGATTTATTACCAGAAGGTTTTACACACCCATCTAGTCCAAATGGCGAATTCCGAAAAGAAACAGACATTATGGATGTATGGTTTGATTCTGGTTCATCTCATCAAGCTGTATTAGAAGAGCGTGATGATTTGCAGCGTCCAGCTGATTTATATTTAGAGGGATCTGATCAATATCGCGGTTGGTTTAACTCTTCACTCTCAACAGCAGTTGCGGTAACAGGAAAAGCACCGTATAAAGGAGTTTTAAGTCACGGCTTCGTATTAGATGGTGAAGGCCGTAAGATGAGTAAGTCTATTGGAAACATTGTTGTACCGAAGAAGATTATGGACCAATTAGGCGGCGATATTTTACGTTTATGGGTATCTTCAGTTGATTACCAATCTGACGTACGTATTTCTGATGATATTTTAAAACAAGTAGCGGAAGTATATCGTAAAATTCGTAATACATTCCGTTTCTTATTAGGAAACTTAGCTGATTTTGATCCAAGTAAAGATGCGGTATCTGCTACAGAACTTCGTGAAGTAGACCGCTACATGTTAGTGCAATTAAATGACTTAATTACAAAAGTAAAAGATGCTTATGAAACATATGAATTTGCTGCTGTATATCATGCGATTCATAACTTCTGTACAATTGATTTAAGTTCATTCTATTTAGATTTTGCAAAAGATATTTTATATATCGAATCAGAAAATAATCACGACCGTCGTGCAATTCAAACGGTACTATATGATGTACTGGTTGCATTAACAAAACTTGTAACGCCAATTTTACCGCATACAGCAGATGAAGTATGGCCATATATCCCTGGAGTAGTAGAAGAGAGCGTCCAATTAACTGATATGCCAGAAGCTGTAGAAGTAGAGGGTGCTGAAGAGTTAAAAGGAAAATGGGATGCATTTATGACACTTCGCGATGATGTACTAAAAGCGTTAGAAGATGCACGTAATGCAAAAGTAATTGGTAAATCATTAAATGCAAGTATCACACTTTACCCAACAGCAGAAATGAAAGAATTGTTACAATCCATAACAGAAGATGTGAAACAATTATTTATCGTTTCTGAGTACCATCTTGGTGGAACGATGGAAGAAGCACCAGCTGCTGCACCGAAATATGAACATACAGCTGTTGTTGTAGCGCAAGCAACTGGTGAAACGTGTGAACGTTGCTGGGTTGTCTCTGAAACAGTAGGAAGTAATGCGGACCATCTAACACTATGTAAGCGTTGCGGAGAAGTTGTAACTGAACATTATGTAAAATAATGCAATGAGGAAAATCGACTGCATACAAGGCAGTCGATTTTTTTCTTCCTTGGAAGGAAAAATGTGTGTGCGGTAATCGTGTGCGTTTCGGATAAACTAACGATACATTCCAGCCGGGAGGGACGCACTTGTGACTGACACATACATGGAGATTCAAGTAGAACTACAATTAATGCAGCGAGAATTACAGGAGAGATTAGCTAAAGAAGAGTTGTATGCATATGATGTAGAATTTGGTCAGGAATTGCTAGGTATGGCGAAAACAGATGTGAAAAATAAATTATTATTGCATGATATGAGGGAAGATTTAAAAGATATAGAGCGAGCACTTTGGAAAATGGAAATAGGTATGTATGGAATTTGTGAGGAAACCGGACAAAGAATGACACTTAAACAATTAAAGGGAATGCCAACAGCACGTACAATTTATGAGTGTTTTTATGAAAAGGTAAAAACAATTTAAAGATAACAATATTATATTACCTAATTCATTTTATTTTATGCTCCAATGCGATGCTTCATTGTGAAAACATAGCAGCTATGCTAAAATTTTGAGGTACACTGTCATTGTGGGGGAAACGAAAATGATATATTATTTAATAGCTTTATTTGTGATTGCCATTGATCAAGTATCAAAATGGATTATCGTGAAGGAAATGGAATTAGGTGAGAGCATTCCGATTATTGATAATGTGCTGTATATAACGTCTCACCGCAATCGCGGAGCTGCATGGGGCATTTTAGAGAATAAAATGTGGTTCTTTTATGTTATTACAGTTATCTTTGTTATTTTTATTCTGTTTTATATGAAGAAATACGCAAAGACAGACAAGCTTCTCGGTATTTCGCTTGGGCTTATTCTAGGCGGAGCAATTGGTAATTTTATTGATCGTGTCGTGCGAAAAGAGGTTGTTGATTTTATTCATACATATATTTTTTCGTACAACTTCCCAGTATTTAACGTTGCAGACTCGGCATTATGTGTAGGTGTGGCGTTAATTATTATTCAAACATTACTAGAAGGAAAGAAAATAAAGGAGTAAATAATGAGCGAAGTAGTACAAGTAACAGTTTCAGAAGAGCAAAAGAGTGAACGGATTGACAAATTTGTTGCTGGAGTGAATAATGAATGGTCTCGTTCACAAGTACAACAATGGATTAAAGACGGTGTTGTAACGGTAAATGGAAAAGATGTTAAAGGGAACTATAAAGTAAAAACAAATGATGAAATTACAGTTACCATTCCAGAACCAGAGTCATTAGATATTCTTCCAGAAGATATGAATTTAGAGATTTATTATGAGGATAGTGATGTACTTGTAGTAAACAAACCGCGTGGTATGGTTGTGCATCCTGCACCAGGGCATACGAGCAGCACGTTAGTAAACGGCTTAATGTATCACTGTAAAGACTTATCAGGTATTAACGGTGTAATGCGCCCTGGGATTGTGCATCGCATTGATAAAGATACATCTGGGTTATTGATGGTGGCAAAAAATGATATGGCACATGAAGCGCTTGTTAACCAGCTTGTAGCAAAAACAGTAACAAGACGTTATCAAGCAATTGTTCATGGTGTTATTCCGCATGATAAAGGAACGATTGATGCACCAATTGGTCGTGATAAACAAGATCGTCAAAGTATGACCGTTGATGATAAGGGAAAACATGCTGTGACTCATTTCCGTGTATTAGAACGTTTTAATAACTTTACTCATGTGGAGTGTCAATTAGAAACAGGCCGTACGCATCAAATTCGTGTACATATGAAATATATTGGTTATCCACTTGCAGGTGATCCGAAATATGGTCCGAAGAAAACATTTGATATAAATGGTCAAGCACTACATGCAGGTATTTTAGGCTTTATTCACCCGCGCACAGGTGAATATTTAGAATTTGAAGCACCAGTTCCACCAATTTTTGTAGATCTTCTAAATGATTTGCGAAAATAAATATTGACAATCGTTATAAAAACTGACATAATAACAGCAGTTGAATAAGTCCTTTAACACAACCCCGTGAGGTTGAGAAGGTAACGGTTTGAAATACATAGGGTATATTTGTACCCTTTTTCAGAAGACCCTCTCGCACACGACGAGAGGTTTTTTTATACCATTCCTCTCATGCATGAAAAAAGCCTGGAGGTGAAGAACATGCAAGAAAAAGCAGTGGTACTAGATGATCAAATGATTCGCCGCGCTTTAACACGCATTAGTCATGAGATTGTAGAACGCAATAAGGGTGTTGAAAATTGTGTTCTAGTTGGGATTAAAACACGCGGTATTTTCATCGCACAGCGCTTAGCAGAACGAATTGGTCAAATTGAAGGAAAAGAAATGGCCGTCGGTAAATTAGACATTACGTTATATCGTGATGACTTAACTTTGCAATCTAAAAACAAAGAACCGCTTGTAAAAGGTTCAGACATTCCAGTTGACATCACAAATAAAAAAGTTATTCTTGTTGATGACGTATTATATACAGGAAGAACAGTGCGAGCTGCTATGGATGCGTTAATGGACATTGGTAGACCATCACAAATTCAGCTAGCTGTTCTTGTAGATAGAGGTCACCGTGAACTGCCAATTCGCGCTGATTATGTTGGGAAAAACATTCCAACATCAAGCGAAGAACGTATTGAAGTAGACCTTCAAGAAACAGATAAACAAGATCGAGTAAGCATATACGAAAAAAAATAAAGCCCTTTTAAATGTAGTCCCGTGAGGCTGCCAAAGGGTCTTGACTTTCATATGTCTAATTTGACATACGTAAGTATAGGACTCTTTGTGCATAGTCACAAAGAGTTTTTTTATTGTAAGTTTTCAGGTATTGGAGGAGGAGATATCAATGGAACAAAAGCCAGTGTTAGATATTCATGAAATACCGAAACCAGGAAAATGGTTATTGTTAAGTATACAACATTTATTCGCCATGTTCGGGGCAACGGTGCTTGTGCCATTTTTAACAGGGTTAAGCCCAGCAGTTGCTTTAATATCGAGTGGAGTAGGAACACTAGCATTCTTACTTGTGACGAAAGGGCAAGTACCAGCTTACCTTGGATCATCGTTTGCATTCATTGCACCGATTATTACAGCAAAAGCAGCAGGTGGCCCAGGAGCAGCTATGCTTGGCGGAATGATGGCAGGGCTTGTCTACATGTTGATTGCACTTGGAATTAAAAAGTCTGGATCAAACTGGATTATGAATCTCTTACCACCAATTGTAGTTGGTCCAGTTGTTATGGTAATTGGACTGGGGCTTGCACATACCGCGGTAAATATGGCAATGAATAATGCAGATGGAAAATATAGCTTTACACACTTTTCAGTTGCACTCGTAACATTAGCAATTACAATCATCTGCTCAATTTTTGGAAGAGGCTTCCTTAGCATCATACCAGTTTTAATTGGAATCATAGGTGGTTATATCTTTGCCTACTTCCAAGGCTTAGTTGATTTGAAACCAGTGGTAGAAGCAAAATGGTTCGATGTACCAGACTTCATAGTACCATTTGTCACATATACACCGGAGTTTTCGTGGAAATTAGTACTAGTAATGGTACCAGTTGCGGTCGTAACAATTTCAGAACATATTGGGCATCAAATTGTACTTGGAAATGTTATAAATAGAGATTTGATTCAAAAACCAGGTTTACACCGCTCTATTATGGGTGATGGCATTGCAACATTTATCGCATCAACAATTGGAGGACCACCAAATACAACATACGGTGAAAACATTGGGGTACTTGCGATCACAAGAGCATACAGTGTGTACCTATTCGTCGGATCAGCAATATGTGCAATTATCTTCGGATTTATTGGGAAAATCTCAGCGCTTATCCATTCGATTCCAACACCGGTAATGGGCGGTGTATCAATCTTACTCTTCGGTGTGATTGCATCAAGCGGTTTACGTATGTTAGTAGATGAGAAAACAGATTTCGGAGATAAACGTAATCTAATGATTGCGTCTGTCATATTAGTAATTGGCATTGGCGGTGCAGTACTTCATATTGGTCAATCTTTCCAAGTGGAGGGGATGGCTCTTGCGGCAATCGTGGGAGTACTGTTAAATCTCGTTTTACCTGAAATGAAAGAGAAAAAAAATCAAAGCAGATTGCTTCATAAAGACAGCCTTTTAATTCAGTCCTGTGAGACGGAAAAGGGTGTGTAGTTTGTTACACCCTAGTCTCACAAGATTAGGGTGTTTTTATGCAGTTAATATTATATAAATTCACAAGTGCTATGATAAAAATCAGAAAGATGAGGGATGACAATGAACCATTTGTTAACGATGAGTGAGTTATCGGAGCAGGAGATTTCAGAAATTCTAAAAGATGCAGAAGATTTCGCAAGCGGAAAGGGCATAAAAGCGACAGAGCAAACGTTTGTCGCAAACTTATTCTTTGAGAATAGTACGAGAACACGTTTTAGCTTTGAAGTAGCAGAGAGACGTTTAGGACTTGATGTTCTCAACTTCTCAGCAGAGTCTTCTAGCGTGCAAAAAGGAGAAACATTGTACGATACGGTAAAAACACTAGAATCGATAGGAACAAGTGCTGTTGTCATCCGCCACGAGCAAGATCGATACTTTGATGAACTTAGAGAGCAAGTGAATATTCCAATCTTAAATGCAGGTGATGGATGTGGAAATCATCCAACACAATGTTTGCTTGATCTACTAACGATAAAACAAGAATTTGGAACATTTAAAGGACTGAAAATTGCAATTGTTGGAGATATCAGTCATAGCCGAGTAGCACGTTCAAATGCAGAAGCGTTAACGAAATTAGGAGCAAGCGTTTATTTTGCAAGTCCAGAAGAATGGAAAGACGAAACGAACACATTTGGAACGTACAAAGCATTAGACGAACTAATTCCAGAAGTTGATGTAATGATGTTACTACGCGTGCAGCATGAGCGTCATGATCACTATGAAACAGACATTATGAAAGAGTATCATGAAGAACACGGTTTAACGATTGAACGTGAGAAACGCATGAAGCCAGGAAGCATTATTATGCACCCAGCACCTGTGAACCGTGATGTAGAAATTGCAAGTGAACTTGTCGAGTGTGAACGCTCACGTATCTTTAAACAGATGGAAAACGGTGTTTATGTAAGAATGGCTGTATTAAAACGCGCATTACCAAATGTATTAGGAGGAATGAAACATGAATTATTTGTTTAAAAATGGTCGCTATGTAAATGAAGAGGGAATTATCGTGACAACAGACCTTCTCGTACAAGACGGTAAGATTGCGAAAGTAGCAGAAAACATTACTGCTGAAAATGTAGAAGTGATTAATGTAAACGGAAAATTAATTGCACCTGGGTTAATTGATGTACACGTACATCTTCGCGAACCGGGTGGTGAGCATAAAGAAACAATTGAAACAGGTACACTTGCGGCAGCAAAAGGTGGATTTACAACAATTTGTGCAATGCCGAATACGCGTCCTGTACCAGATAGTAAAGAACATATGGAAGATTTACAAAAACGAATTCAAGAAAAAGCACACGTTAATGTATTACCGTACGGTGCTATTACAGTGCGTCAAGCAGGTTCTGAAATGACAGACTTTGAAACATTAAAAGAACTTGGTGCATTCGCATTTACTGATGATGGAGTAGGCGTACAAGATGCGAGCATGATGCTAGCTGCTATGAAGCGTGCAGCAAAATTAAATATGGCAGTTGTTGCACACTGTGAAGAAAATACGTTAATTAATAAAGGTTGTGTACATGAAGGGAAGTTTTCTGAGAAACACGGATTAAACGGTATCCCATCAGTATGTGAATCTGTACATATTGCCCGGGATATATTACTTGCAGAGGCGGCGGATTGCCATTATCACGTATGTCACGTAAGTACAAAAGGATCTGTACGAGTGATTCGTGATGCAAAACGTGCTGGAATTAAAGTAACAGCAGAGGTAACACCGCATCACTTAATATTATGTGAAGATGATATCCCATCAGCTGATCCAAACTTTAAAATGAACCCACCGCTTAGAGGAAAAGAAGACCAAGAAGCGTTAATTGAAGGATTATTAGATGGAACGATTGATATAATAGCAACAGATCATGCACCGCATGCGGCGGAAGAAAAAGCACAAGGTATTGAAAGAGCACCGTTCGGAATTACTGGTTTTGAAACAGCATTCCCATTACTATATACAAACCTTGTGAAAAAAGGAATTATCACATTAGAACAGTTAATTCAATTCTTAACAGAAAAACCAGCTGACACATTTGGTTTAGAAGCAGGTCGCCTGCAAGCAGGAAGAGCAGCTGATATTACAATTATCGATTTAGAACAAGAAGAAGAGATTGACCCAGAAACATTCTTATCAAAAGGAAAAAATACGCCATTTACGGGCTGGAAATGTCAAGGATGGCCGATTATGACATTAGTTGACGGTAAGATCGCATGGCAAAAGGAGAGTGCATTAGTATGAAAAGACAGCTTATCTTAGAAGATGGAACAGTATTAATTGGAAAAGGTTTCGGAGGAGAAATCGAAAAGTCAGGTGAAGTTGTATTTACAACTGGAATGACTGGATATCAAGAAACACTATCTGATCCATCATACTGCGGTCAAATTGTAACATTTACGTACCCATTAATCGGAAACTACGGCATTAACCGTGATGATTTCGAATCAATTCATCCATCTGTAAATGGTTTAATAGTAAACGAAATTTGTGATCACCCATCTAACTTCCGTAATGAAATTTCGTTAGATGATTATTTAAAAGAAAGAAACATTCCAGGATTAGCAGGAATTGATACAAGAAAATTAACACGAAAAATTCGTCAATATGGAACATTACGCGGACGTCTTTGCAACATGGATGTGGATGTAGAGTACATCGTTAGCCAATTAAAAGAGACAGTCTTTACAGATCATGTGAAAAGCGTATCAACAAAAGATCCATATCCAAGTCCAGGCCGTGGTCATCGCGTTGTACTTGTAGACTTCGGTATGAAGCATGGTATTTTACGAGAACTAAATAAACGTGACTGTGATGTAATTGTTGTACCATACAATACAACGGCTGAAGAGATTTTACGTCTTAGCCCAGATGGAATTATGTTAAGTAATGGACCTGGGGATCCAAAAGATGTACCAGAAGCAATTGAAATGCTAAAAGACATTATCGGAAAAGTACCATTATTCGGGATTTGCCTTGGCCATCAATTGTTCGCTCTAGCATCTGGTGCAAATACAAGCAAGTTAAAATTCGGTCACCGTGGTTTAAATCATCCAGTAAAGCATCTTGCAACTGGAAAAGTAGCCATTACTTCTCAAAACCATGGTTACGCAGTAGAAGAAGAATCAGTTAAAAGTACAGATCTTGAAATTACACATGTAGCTTTAAATGATGGAACAGTAGAAGGTCTTCGTCATACGAAGTTCCCAGCATTTACAGTGCAATATCATCCAGAAGCATCAGCAGGACCAGAAGATGCAAACAATTTATTTGAAGACTTCTTAACAATGATCGAAAACTTTAAGAAAGAAGGGGAAGAGTTATGCCAAAACGCCTAGACATTAACACAATTTTAGTAATCGGATCAGGACCTATTGTAATCGGGCAAGCAGCTGAGTTTGACTACTCTGGAACGCAAGCTTGTCAATCTCTTAAAGAAGAAGGTTACAAAGTAATCCTTGTAAACTCTAACCCAGCAACAATTATGACTGATACTGCAACAGCAGATAAAGTATACATTGAGCCTTTAACATTAGAATTTGTAAGCCGTATTATTCGTAAAGAGCGTCCAGATGCAATCTTGCCAACACTTGGCGGACAAACGGGACTAAACATGGCTGTTGAACTTGCGAAATCAGGTGTACTAGAAGAGTGCGGAGTTGAAATTTTAGGAACAAAATTATCAGCAATTGAGCAAGCGGAAGATCGTGATTTATTCCGTACATTAATGCAAGATTTAAACGAACCAGTACCACCAAGTGAAATTATTCATACGCTTGATGAAGCATATGAATTTGTAAAAGTAATTGATTATCCAGTCATTGTTCGCCCTGCATTTACGCTAGGCGGAACTGGCGGTGGTATTTGCCATAATGAAGAAGAGTTAATTGAAATTGTAACAAGTGGTCTAAAACATAGTCCAGTAACACAATGTTTATTAGAAAAAAGTATCGCTGGTTTTAAAGAGATTGAATATGAAGTAATGCGTGATGCAAACGATAATGCGATTGTAGTATGTAACATGGAAAATATCGATCCAGTTGGTGTGCATACAGGAGATTCCATCGTTATTGCACCAAGCCAAACATTAAGTGACCGTGAATATCAAATGTTACGTAATACTTCATTAAGAATTATTCGTGCATTAGGAATTGAAGGTGGATGTAACGTTCAGCTTGCATTAGACCCACATAGTTTCCAATACTATGTAATCGAAGTAAATCCACGTGTAAGTCGTTCATCTGCATTAGCATCAAAAGCAACAGGATATCCAATTGCAAAATTGGCAGCGAAAATTGCAGTCGGCTTAACACTTGATGAGATTGTAAACCCGGTTACACAAAAAACATATGCATGCTTTGAACCAGCATTAGACTATGTTGTTTCTAAAATTCCACGCTGGCCATTTGATAAATTTGAATCGGCAAACAGAACGCTTGGCACACAAATGAAAGCGACTGGGGAAGTCATGTCAATCGGTCGTAATTTAGAAGAATCATTATTAAAAGCAGTTCGTTCTTTAGAGCTTGGTGTTTATCATTTAGAGCTTGATCACTTAAAAGAGCTGGATAAAGAAACAATGAAAAAACGTATTATAAAAGCAGATGATGAGCGTCTGTTCGTTGTAGCAGAAGCGATTCGTCAAGGTGTAACGCAAGAAGAAATTAATGCATGGTGTGAAATGGACTTCTTCTTCTTACAAAAAGTTGAAAACATCGTAAACATGGAGCGTAACATTAAAAATCATGTAGGTGATATGGAAGTATTACAAGAAGCAAAAGCAATGGGATTCAGCGATCATTACATCGCAGCTGCTTGGGGTAAAACAGAGCGTGAAATTTATGATATGCGTAAAGAAAACAGTATGACACCAGTATTCAAAATGGTAGATACATGTGCAGCAGAATTTGAATCCGCAACACCTTACTACTACAGCACATATGGTGATGAAAACGAATCAATCGTGACAGAGCGTAAAAGTGTAGTCGTTCTTGGTTCTGGTCCAATTCGCATCGGTCAAGGTGTCGAGTTTGACTATGCAACAGTTCATTCTGTATGGGCAATTAAAGAAGCTGGTTACGAAGCAATTATTATAAATAATAACCCAGAAACAGTTTCAACAGACTTTAGTATTTCAGATAAATTATATTTTGAACCACTTACAATTGAAGATGTAATGCACATCATCGATTTAGAACAACCAGAAGGCGTAATCGTTCAATTTGGTGGGCAAACAGCAATTAACTTAGCGGCAAAATTACAAGAGCGCGGCGTGAAAATTTTAGGTACATCGCTAGAAGATTTAGACCGTGCAGAAGATCGTGATAAGTTTGAAGCAGCTTTAACAGAGTTAGGCATTCCACAGCCAGTTGGAAAAACAGCAACGACTGTAGAACAAGCGGTAGAAATCGCTGAAGAAATTGGTTACCCAGTATTAGTAAGACCATCTTATGTACTAGGTGGACGTGCGATGGAAATCGTATATCGTCAAGAAGAACTACTACACTACATGAAAAATGCGGTTAAAGTTCATGCGGATCATCCAGTATTAATTGACCGTTACATGGTTGGTAAAGAAATTGAAGTAGATGCAATTTCAGACGGTGAAAATGTATTCATTCCAGGTATTATGGAACATATTGAACGCGCTGGAGTTCACTCTGGTGACTCAATTGGAGTATATCCACCGCAAAGCTTATCTGCAAAACTGAAAGAACAAATTATCGAAAATACAATCGCACTTGGAAGAGGATTAAACATTGTTGGATTACTGAATATCCAGTTTGTAGTATTCAAAGACGAAGTGTATGTAATTGAAGTAAACCCACGTGCGAGCCGTACAGTACCATTCTTAAGTAAAATTACAGGCGTACCGATGGCGAATATCGCAACAAAAGTTATTTTAGGTCAAAATCTTGTAGAACAAGGATATGAAACTGGATATCGTCCAGAAGAGAAAGAAGTGTATGTAAAAGCTCCGGTATTCTCTTTTGCAAAACTACGTTCTGTTGATACAACATTAGGACCTGAAATGAAATCAACAGGGGAAGTAATGGGTAAAGATTTAACGCTTGAAAAAGCATTATATAAAGGACTTGTTGCTGCCGGAATCAATATTCCAACGCACGGATCTGTAATCATCACAGTAGCAGATAAAGATAAAGAAGAAGCAATGGAAATTGCAAAGCGATTCCATGAAATTGGCTATAATTTATTAGCGACAGCAGGAACTGCGAAATCATTAACAGACCAAGGCGTTCCAGTTCAAGTTGTAAACAAAATTGATTCTGAAGACTACAATTTGCTTGATATTATTCGCCAAGGAAAAGCGCAATTTGTTATTAACACATTAACAAAAGGAAAACAACCAGCACGTGATGGCTTCCGTATTCGTCGTGAGTCTGTAGAAAATGGTGTAGCATGTTTAACATCACTTGATACAACAAGAGCGATTTTACGAGTACTAGAGTCTATGACATTTTCAGCTCACGCAATGAAAGAATTTGCGGGGGCTGAGCGTCACGAGGTGGTACATGCATGATGCAAAAGCAAAATATGATCGTCGTTAACCAAAAAGAAATCGCAAAAAATATTTACGAGCTCGTGCTTCAAGGTGATTTAGTACAGCACATGAACGAACCTGGGCAGTTTGTACACATTAAGGTAGCAGAGGGCATTACGCCCCTCTTGCGCCGCCCAATTAGTATTTGCAATGTAGATCAAGAGAAAAATGAATTTACAATGCTATACCGTGCAGAAGGACAAGGAACAAAAACATTAGCAAAGAGAAAACAAGGTGACCTTGTAGACGTATTAGGGCCATTAGGTCATGGATTTCCAGTAGAAGAAGCAGAGGTAGGACAAACAGCTTTATTAGTTGGGGGCGGGATTGGTGTGCCACCACTTTATGAATTATCACAACGCCTTGTTGCAAAAGGTATACGTGTCATTCACATCTTAGGCTTCCAAACGAAAGATGTCGTCTTCTACGAAGATAAATTTGCAGAACTTGGTGATACGTATGTTGCAACAGTCGACGGTACACATGGTACAAAAGGCTTTGTAACAGATGTAATTGATGCATATGGAATTGACTTTGACATTCTTTATTCATGTGGACCACTGGCAATGCTACGTGCATTAGAAGGCCGTTATAAAGAGAAAAAAGCCTATATTTCCCTAGAAGAACGTATGGGCTGTGGAATTGGGGCGTGTTTCGCATGTGTATGCCACTTGCAAGAAGATCCAAGCGGACATTCTTACAAGAAGGTGTGTAGCGACGGGCCAGTATTTCCAATCGGGGAGGTTGTACTATGAACAGATTGCAAATTGAATTACCAGGATTATCATTGAAAAATCCAATCATCCCGGCTTCTGGTTGCTTTGGGTTTGGTCGTGAGTATGCACAATTTTACGATTTAAGTGTACTTGGATCAATCATGATTAAAGCAACAACAGAGCAACCTCGTTATGGAAATCCAACGCCTCGCGTTGCTGAAACACCAGGTGGAATGTTAAATGCAATTGGACTTCAAAATCCAGGTCTAGAAAAGGTAATGACTTCCGAATTACCTTTTCTAGAGCAATTCGATCTTCCTATTATTGCGAATGTTGCTGGGTCACAAGCTGAAGATTATGTAGCAGTTGCAAAGGAAATTTCGAAAGCACCAAATGTTCATGCGCTAGAATTAAATATTTCTTGTCCAAATGTGAAGACAGGTGGAATTGCTTTCGGTACAGTACCGGAAATTGCAGCAGATTTAACGAAACGTGTAAAAGAGGTATCTGAAGTTCCGGTATACGTAAAGCTATCACCGAACGTTGCAAACATTGTTGAGATTGCAAAAGCAATTGAAAACGCGGGGGCAGACGGATTAACGATGATTAATACATTGCTTGGCATGCGTTTAGATTTAAAAACAGCAAAACCAATTTTAGCAAATCGTACAGGTGGATTATCTGGACCAGCGATTAAACCAGTTGCAATTCGCATGGTGCACGAAGTGAGTCAAGCTGTTAACATTCCGATTATCGGAATGGGCGGTATTGAATCGGCGGAAGATGTAATTGAGTTCTTTTACGCTGGTGCAAGTGCAGTAGCAGTTGGCACAGCCAACTTCGTTGATCCGTTTGTATGTCCAACAATTATTGAAGAATTACCAGCACTTTTAGATGAATTAGGATTTGAACACATTTCGGAATGTCGTGGAAGGAGCTGGAAGTAAACATGTCACAATCTTTAATAGTTGCACTAGATTTTCCAGGTAAGGAAGAGGTAGAACAGTTTTTAAGTTACTTTGAAGGAGAACAATTATTTGTCAAAGTTGGTATGGAACTGTTTTATAAAGAGGGACCTGCCATTATCACGTATTTAAAAGAAAAAGGACATCAAATTTTTCTAGATTTGAAACTTCATGATATTCCGAATACAGTAAAAAGTGCAATGCGCAATATAGCTAGTTTAGAAGTTGATATGGTAAACGTTCATGCTGCTGGGGGAAGCAGTATGATGAAATATGCGCTTGAGGGATTAGAGGAAGGTAAGAAAGAAGGAAAAGAGAGACCGATTTGTATTGCAGTTACACAACTAACAAGCACATCGGAAGAAGTAATGAAAAAAGAGATCGGCATTGAGAAAACGTTAGAAGAAGCGGTTGCTCACTATGCGAAATTAACAAAAGAAAGCGGTTTGGACGGCGTTGTTTGTTCAACGCTTGAAGTACCAAAGTTACGCGAAGTATGCGGAGACGCTTTCGTAACAGTAACACCGGGGATTCGTCTTGCAAGCGACGATGTAAATGACCAAGTACGTGTGGCAACGCCAAAACGTGCGCGTGAACTAGGCTCTAGTTATATCGTAGTAGGACGTAGTATTACAAAAGCGGAAAACCCACGCGAGGCGTATCAAATTGTAAAAGAACAGTGGGAGGGTGTAACAGTATGAAAAAACAAATTGCATCTCATTTATTAGATATCGGAGCAGTATTTTTACAACCAAATGATCCATTTACATGGTCTTCTGGCATGAAATCACCAATTTATTGTGATAACCGTTTAACGTTATCATACCCAGAAGTACGCCAAGCGATTGCAGCAGGATTAGAAGAATTAATTCAAACTCACTTCGGAGATGTTGAAGTTATTGCAGGTACAGCAACAGCAGGTATTGCTCACGCTGCTTGGGTAAGCGATCGTATGAACTTACCAATGTGCTATGTACGCAGCAAGGCAAAAGGTCACGGTAAAGGAAATCAAATCGAAGGTAAAGCAGAAAAAGGCCAAAAAGTTGTTGTTGTAGAGGATTTAATCTCAACTGGCGGCAGTGCAATCACTTGTGTAGAGGCACTTCGCGAAGCTGGTTGTGAAGTATTAGGAATCGTATCAATCTTCACATACGAACTTGAAGCAGGCAAAGAAAAATTAGCAGCAGCAAACGTTGCATCATACTCTTTAAGCGACTACAGTGCACTTACAGAAGTAGCAGCAGAAAAAGGTATGATTGGCGAAGCAGAAATGAAGAAACTACAAGAATGGCGCAAAAATCCAGCTGACGAGGCTTGGGTTACAGCGTAATCATAAAGAAAAACACGACCGTGTGGGGGAAACGCGGTCGTGTTTTTTATATAAATACAAATTAAAAACCGAGCCTGAAAAACTTTTTCTTTTTTAGGTGGGCAAGAGCGTCTGGTCATGTGTAGAAGCGGTCAGGGCCTTTTTCTGCCGCATGCGATGTAAAAATAAAGATAATTTGAAATATGAATAGTATCTGATGGAAAGTGTAATAAGAAAGACTTTAAAGAATATAAGGATGTAAAAGATGACTTCGGTATTGGCGGAGTCATCTTTCTCATGTTCATAAATTTACATATTACAAGAAAAAGGAAAAATGTGCTATGTGTCGAAAATAAGTACGATGAAGGATGTCGTATCGAAAAGATAATAAAATGAACCGCCCTTATTAGTTTTTATTATTACATTTTTAACTAGGTGTAAGAGTTAGGAGAATTGTAAGTAGATTGTAACAAAAATAACGAAGGACTTGGGAGGAAAAGATGAATAATGATCAATTTAAAACAATAGAAGCAGCACGAGAAGGGAGAAAGAAAGTACATCCTATTTTAGCGGTAATATTAACAATTTTATTTTTAGTGTTAGGTGAAGTGTTTATGCTCTTTATGTTGTTTTTACCAAAGGCAAAAACGACCTTTATGGAGGGAATATATCTTGATTTACAAATGATATTAACATTTGGAGGAACAATTTTTATTGTATTTTTATGGGTTCGATTTGTAGAGAAAAGATCATTTTCATCCATTGGACTTTGGAAAGGACAATGGATAAAAAAGTATTTGCGCGGAGCTTTGCTAGGATTTATTTTCATATCAATACCAGTAGTAGTTCTTATTATAACAGGAGCTGTACAATTGCAAATACAACATATTACAACGACAGGTATCTTTAGTATATTCGGATCTTTAGTTGCATTTTTAATACAAGGAGCCGCAGAAGAGGTTGTAGTACGAGGGTGGTTGTTTCCTGTTATATCTGTAAGAAGTCGCACATGGATTGGGGTGGTTGTAACTTCAGTTCTATTTGGTTTTCTTCATTTATTTAACCCTGATATTACAATTCTCTCAATATTAAATATCATATTAGTTGGTGTATTTGCGGCATTTTATGTACTAAAAGAGGGCGGTCTTTGGGGGATATGTGCTTGGCATTCTATATGGAATTGGGCTCAATTTAATGTATATGGTTTTGCAGTGAGTGGAACAACTGCATATTCTACACCTTTATTTAAATCAGTTACGAGTGGTCCCGACCTATTACATGGGGGAGCATTCGGAATCGAAGGAAGTGTGATTACGACAATTATGCTTGCAGTTGTTTCGGTAGGACTATGGAGACAACTATGGGGAAGGAAGGGAAACAGCATAATGCCTGAGTAACTACTCATTCCCTCTGTAAATAAAGGAAGAAAAGCACTTTTTTAGATGGTCGAGAGGGACTGGTTATGTTTTGGAGCGGTCAGGGCCCTTTTCTGCCACGTGCAAAGTTTTAAAACAAAGAAAGGTAGCGAGGTGCATTGCTATTTATCTCTTCATGGTAGCAATTTATATGCTGAAAACTTCTAAATGAAATATATGGCTGAGTAGCTACATAATTTCATATGAAAATAATCTTATTTTAAGAAAAAAACGACCAAGGAGGAAACTAACGGGCAGTTTAGTTGAAGAAAAGGGGGAGAAAACTATGAGTGAGCAAGTTCAATCTTTGAATGAACTTATTGATTTAGAAGATGGATTAAGATTAGTTTATCAAGAACCGAAAGAATACATTCGATATTATTCCATTTATTATGGACAAAAATATGCAGACTACTTTTTTAGAAGGTCCTTGGAGACATTGTTAGAAATTGTAACCATTTTTGACTGTGGATATTTAATTATGAATGAGGAAAACATCATTGGTGGTGTTTTCCTAAAGCCAAATTTTATGTCAGATTTATTTGTTGTTCCTCCTTATGAGGATTATGACGGATTAGTCCACAAGCTTTTAAGCCATTTAAAAAAGGTATCGAAGACTGAGGAGAAAATCATCCTGAGAGACATTGTAGAAGAACGCGTACCAACTTATGAACAAAAAGGATGCCAGGTTCATGAAGTTAATTATTGGATGATTCGTCCAACACAATCATTAAAGGCAATGCTTCCTGAAGGGTATATCTCTAAATCTGTTTTAGGCGAAGATATAGATGATATAGCATGTTTAATAATGAAATCTTATAAAGCAAATCCAGCTTATAAACAAATCGGACTCAAAGAGGATTATACGAATCATGTAAAGGGGTTCATAGGAAAATATCAAAATAATAAAATCATGGATGAGTGTTCAAGAGTTATTATAGAACAGAGCACGAACAACATTGTTGGTGTATGTCTGCACATGGAATTTGAAGACTATCCTCTAATCATGAGTTTAGCTGTAGACCCTGAACATCAACATAAAGGTCTTGGACGATTTTTGTTAACCCATTCTATAAACATATCAAGTAAAGAGTACCCAGCTACCCGTTTAGCTGTAATCAAAGATAATCCAGCGATTAAGCTTTATGAAGACCTTGGATTTATTAGAAATAAATCTTTAAGCGATATGTATGTAGTATGATTGAAAAAAGATGGGGTCCCAAGAGTTGTTAAACTAACAGGTGCTTTATGAAGAAGATGTCATTTAAATTCATAAGAAAAGGAACTTGATTAAACAAGCTCCTTTTTATTGTGCTATTTTCACTGTTTTTTGGTGTTTTGTACTACAAAGCCGAACCCGTTAGGAGGAAACACGGTCGTTTTTTTATATGGATGGACTACAATATGGCTCCTTGTCTCAACATTCAGGGAAAATAAAATAGAGGTCCAGTAATCATTATCTAACAATTTTATCATGACGTACTAGAGCGTTTATGTAAGTATAGAAATTAGCTCATGCAATGATTGTATAGTAGGGACACTACATTGTTGTTTTTTATTACCTCGATCTAACCATATTCCGTGCATACCAGCATTTTTACTGCTAAGAGCATCTGTTTCTAATCTGTCTCCTATATAATAGCAATCTTGAACCCGGCACTTTGCTGTCATACTAGCTGCTTGGAAGATAGCTATATTTGGTTTTGCCACCCCTACCCTACTAGAGGCGATGACTGCATTAAAATAATGTAGGATATGTAAACGGTTTAGTTTTTCAATTTGTTGATTGTAATCTCCATTACTAATAATTCCTAATAGATAACCTTTTTGTTTTAAGCTCTCCAATACATCGATTACATCTGCATACACTGTCCAGTTTTCTTTGTATGAGGATAAATATAGGTTAAATTTCAGATCAGCTTCTTTGTTCGTTAAATGAATACCGTATTGCTGAAAAAGGTCTTTCATTCGTAATCTTTTTTGCTCTTGAAACGATAATTCATTACATAAAAATAGATTGAAGTATTGTTCTGAGAGTCGATTCCATAGTTTACTAGCTTCGAATTCTTTGCCAGAAAAAACGGAATTATGTTTACGAAAGAAGTCAAGAATACCATTTTTTTCAGCAAGCTCATAATCAAGTAAAGTACCATCAATATCAAAGAAAATCATGAATAGTGCTCCTTTAGTAACATGTAATGATATATATAAATCCAAATTAAAAACCTGACATAAAACCTTTTTCTTTTTAGATGGACGGGAGCGTCTGGCCACGCGTAGAAGCGGTTAGTTCCTTTTTCTTCCACATGTAATATTTAAATAAAGAGAGAAAGTAGCAAGTTACTTGTTGCTTTGCATGGCGACAAATTGTGTGTTGGAAAGTCGATTTGTATGTATATAGTTATTGCTTTTTATCTACTTCTTTTTTACCCTTTACAAATAATAGTGTTATATAAGAAACAAGAAATGAAAAAATACTATACATCCCAACCCAAAAGAAAAATGATCGATTAAATAAGGTTACTGCCAAAATAAGAAAAATCGCAAATGTAATAATAGGCATCACATAATATGTTTTTGTAACCCGTGTACCAATAACAGAAAAAATAAAGATAAGTAATGGACAAACAAATAATACGAATATAAATTCACTCATGCGTTGTCCTCTTTTCTTACAAGTTTATTATTTTCCTGTTAAACGTTTTTCTGTACTCGTTTCTTTTCCTTCTAATCGCTTCTTAAATGTATTTCGCCAGCTACCTGATAAAGAATCAACTGCTAATATGCGTTGTATACCCTCAATATTTTGTTTATCGTGGTGCATGATTTCATTTGCGAAGGCTATTGTGATGCGATGTTTATTTTGTTCTATTAATTTTATTTCATCAGAAGGGGAAACAGTTCCTTCTGTTAGTACTCTTACATAAAAGCCAGTAAATCCCGTGTTTTGAACAAGAAGCGGGAAGTCTTTTAGATCGTAGCGATAAGATAGTTTATAGCAAGGTTGCCTCGGCTGTGTTACTTGTACGAGAGCTTCTCCTATTTTATATATATCACCAATGCATACATCTGATTCCAGTAATCCTGTTACTGTTAAGTTTTCTCCGAATGCTCCGTATGGAAGTTGCTGCGTTAGCTCTTGTTCCCAATATGGATAATGTTCAATGGCATATATACAAACAGCTTTATCTTTCCCGCCGTGGTGTTTTAAATCAGCTTGACCGTCGCCTTCGAAGTTAAGTGTCGATAAATGTAACGGTTTGTTAACACTTTTTTTAAACAAACCAGTTTCAATTTCTTTCCCTTGAAACTGGAATTTTTGCGGTGTTCCGATATTGATAGAAATAATGTGTGGCATAAGTATAACTCCTTTCGGTCTTTATATATGGTTTATATTACCATAAAATGTGATAGGGATTACGATTTTTGTTAGAAAATTCATGTAATTGCAAATTGATTATAGCAGAGGTCATAAATAGCATGAAAAAGTATGAATATCCTTCAGTA
The DNA here is from genome assembly GCF_028401955.1 of Bacillus sp. BP-3. Taxonomy (GTDB): domain Bacteria; phylum Bacillota; class Bacilli; order Bacillales; family Bacillaceae_G; genus Bacillus_A. The sequence continues at coordinate 293,507 of NZ_JAQOTJ010000004.1, read as the reverse complement.
TGGTTAACTGTTTAAAATAGGAGAACAATTTCACTCACCGTAATAGAATAAGGACGACATACAGAAAACATAATGAGTAAATGTTATAATAAAAGTAATTCTAAATATGGAAAATAAAGGAGGGGTTATGGCGAAAAAAATAGGTTTTTACGGCTTAATTGGTTGTTTTATTTTATCTATTATTTTAAATCATCGAATTGCAGGCAATTGGATAAACATTGTTTTTATTGTTGGAATTATTTTTTCTTTGCTATATAGGTGGGATGATATTCGAAATTTAAGTAAGAAAAAGAAACTAATTTTTACGATTGAATATATTATTCTAGTACCTACTGTAGCATTTTTATTATTAGAAGGTCAGAAAAAAATGGCTGTTATGTCACTTTTTCAAGAGTGGTTATTTTTAGCGAAATTCATTTATATATTTGTAATTTTAATCGTTTCTGGAATGATTGTTTCCACAGTTAATAGAAAGTTATTATTACATGACGATACATTTAATGTATAAAAAATATTGCTTTTTCACCTTATTTATTATAGGATAATCATTAAGTAAATAAGATAAGCGATGAATGGAATAAAGTAGTGTATGTTCTCCCTGTTAAAGAGAGCTGGCGGTTGGTGTAAGTCAGTACATAGAACAACATGAATTACGATCCAGGAGCATCTTCTTCGAGCGAATAGTAAGGGGAAGACGGTGAAGAGCCGTTATAGAGAATGAAGAGATTGGCATATAAAGTTTGCCAATAACTAGGGTGGTACCGCGAATAAAATCGTCCCTACTGATTAATTTCAGTAGGGATTTTTTGTATTTTCATAACAACAAAATAATAGATAAGCGATGAATGGAATAGAGTAGTGTATGTTCTCCCTGTTAAAGAGAGCTGGCGGTTGGTGTAAGTCAGTACATAGAACAACATGAATTACGATCCAGGAGCATCTTCTTCGAGCGAATAGTAAGGGGAAGACGGTGAAGAGCCGTTATAGAGAATGAAGAGATTGGCAGATAAAGTTTGTCAATAACTAGGGTGGTACCGCGAATAAAATCGTCCCTACTGATTAATTTCAGTAGGGGCTTTTTATTCGCTTTTTAAATAGAAGTACCTAAATGTATGAATGATGATGTTTTTAAAAGGCTTAATTGTGGATAAGATTGACAGGCCGTTATTTAAAAAATGAATTTAGCTAATATAAATCAATTCATTCACCAAGTACAAATAGAAATGTAAAGGAGGTGAATAGCTATGGAAGATGGCTATTACTATGTAAAATCACTTGCAAAACAATTTGAAAAACTAGGAACAGAAAGAGGAGAACAGAATGAAGAAAGATGGTTTAAAGAAAGAGTTATTACCTAGACATGTGCAATTTTTAGCGTTAGCGGGAATGATTGGTACGGGTATTTTTAAAGGTAGTGGAGATACTTTAGGGATTGCTGGGCCTGGCGTAATTATTTCGTACTTACTTGGTGGATTATTAATGATGATTGTTATGGTGGCTTTAGCTGAAATGGCTGTTGTTTATCCAAATCAAAATGTTCAACATTTAGTTCATAAGGCTTTTGGGTTTCACGTATCATTTGTAGTTGGATGGCTATACTGGATTAACTGGACGCTTGTTACAATTGTAGAAATATTAGCTGCAGGATCTTTTTTACAATTTTGGTTTCCAAATGTACCTCTTTGGTTACTAAGTGCTATTTGTGCGCTTTTAGTTGTGGGAATTAACAGTTTTCAAGTGAAATTTTATGGCGAAATGGAATTTTGGTTTGCTAGTATAAAAATTTTGGCACTTGTATTATTCATCCTTTTAGGAGGAGCAGTCTTATTTGGACTAACGAGTTTTGCTCCGTCAACACCAACGGAACATTTACTTGGGCATGGTGGATTCTTTCCAAATGGTATTAAAGGGGTATTTAGTGCTTGTTTTATTGTAATGTTTTCGTTCGGAGGATCTGAATTAATAGGGGTAGCAATTTCTGAGACAAAAGACGTTGAAAAGGTGTTACCTAAAGTTATAAAGGGTGTTGTTTGGCGCGTAATCATATTTTATATCTTGCCCATTATAATTATTGCGGGATTAATACCTTGGAATGAAGTTGCAGGAAATGAAAGTCCATTTATACAAGTAATGAATGCCATTGGTATCCCAGGTGTTGCGCACATTATGAATTTTGTTTTATTAACTGCAGTTCTTTCAGCTGCGAATTCAGGAGTTTTTGCTACTTCCAGAACAATGGTTGCGTTAGCTGAAAAAGGAGAAGCGCCAAAAATATTGAAACAGACTGCGAAATCAGGTGCGCCAATCATTGCAATTGCTTTAAATGGCTTATTATTATTGATAGGGGCAGGACTAGCATTCTTTGCTCCAAATAGTATTATCGGAACAATGATGACAATTCCAGGGTTTACAATGTTATTGCTTTGGTTAAGTATTTGCTTTGCGCAACTTAAATTACGTCCTAACTATGCAACGATGCCTAACTTTAAAATGAAGTTATTTCCAACTACAACTATTATTGGAATCGTGGGATTATGTATTATTTTCATAGGCTCAACGTTTAGTAATGGAATTTCAGTCGGAACAGTGGTTTGTTTTACAACTTTAGCAATTTTAATTGGTTTTGCTTTATTTAAAGGGCGGAATAGAAAGAAAGAAGAAACACAATTAAAGCATATAAGCTAAATTTATGAGCGGAATAATATAGTATATTTTAAAACTTAATAGAGTAATGATCAGGGTACACTTCTATTGAATAAGTGTGCTCTGTCATGTTTGAAGATAAAAAGTGTAGTCTGGGGCAAAAAAATAATTTCATTTACTGAAATAAGAGTTTAATAAAATTAATCAAAGTCATAACAAAAAGCTGTATTACTTCACCTATAAAGTAATACAGCTTTTTTACATATTATTTTACGGATTGAGCCTGTTGCATTTTTTTAATCATGCGAATTTGTCCACGATGATTTAGTTCGTCTTCAAACACATGAAACCATTTGAAATAATTGTTTGCTGGCTTATCCTCCCAAAATGGAGTTGTTTTAAATAACCATTCGTTTGGAAGTGATTGAAATGTAGCGATTGTTTTATCACGAACTTCTTGTAATGTGTTGATGTAGAAGTCTAACGGTTGGTTTTTTATTTTTTGGCGTCCAAGATTACCTAATTCAACGCCTGGTAGCCAGCGTTCTAGTTCTTCCTCCGTCGGCTCTCTTTCTTCAAAGGTATGAATTTGATAATAAAACTCGATAGCCGCCATATGATACAGAAGCATACCGATTGAATTTGCATTTTCATCATATAAGTAATCTAATTCTTCAGTTGTTAAATCTTGAATGGCACGTAGTGTTGAGAAGCGTGCATAATTCATCATCGAAACAAGTTTAGAAAAATCGTCGCTTAATCCGTCGATTTTATCAATTAAAAATAAATTCTCCATTGTAATCCCCCTATTATGGAATGTAGACCTTTATCCCGCTATTCGCGGGCAGTAATACTCCCGCCTCAAAATTCAGCGGTAGCATTGTCCAGTTCCAGTGGCTAGAATCTTGCCCACCTCGGACGAGGCAAAAAGCGCCTCTTTGTCGGGGGCTTCGACGTCCTACGATTCTGAACGAGCCACTTCCGCTTTTCTTAAGAAGCTAGGCGGGAGATAAACTGCCCGTAAAAGCCCGATTGGTGAGAACTGATTAAAGTTTCACTTTATTTCATTTCTTCAAATAGGAAGAGATTCCTTTTTTTGTAGGGGAATAAAAATGTAGTGATTGATCTTTAACTGCTATGATTTTGGGATTTAAATTATTCCTTCACGTTTTTTGTTGATAAATAATATGTTCAACTTCCTTTTCTAGAGAGGTCAGTAGATGAGAATCTAGTTTAGCATTGTTTTGCATAATGATGCTTAGTGTTCCTGTTTCTTTAGGGAAGAGACGGACAGTTTTTTTAAGTCTGTAACTTTTATATTTTTTTCTATATACGAGACATAAGTGTAGAGAAATTGCTAATAAGTAATAGAAAAGAAAAAAATATATAATCGTATTATTTTGGAATACAAAGAAAAATAAAAGGAAAATAGGAATGGTTAATTTGAGAATATAATGTTGCAGGAAAAGGGGAACTACTTCGATATGTTGATTGTTCATTTATAACCTCCTGTTGCATTTTATTTTAAATTTGTGAGATGGCATACTATTTTGGTTATAAATACAATAAAATTCTGTTTGTTCAGAATTTTATAGGGGTAACTGAAAGGTATGAATCTCTATTAGAGTACAATTCTGTGTCAAAAATAATCTGGAGATAACTTTTATGTAATAAAAGTTTGGAGAGTCACACATTTATTTGAATTAAAGGAACAATCAGTTGAACGGTATAGACAAAATAACAAATGATATACATAAAGCCTTTTAGAGTTGAAAGAAATAAAAAAAGGACACCTTACAAAATGGATGTGAAAAAATAATAAGATTTTGTAAGATGTCCGGTGGAACAAGTGTTAGTCGGTGTTCTATTTATATATAATTAGAGACCTTTTGAACGATATATTGTATTGTAGATTCCATTTTTGAGTCGTCTACTTCGTCTTTATATTTATGATGAATGATTTGTTGCTTTTTAAGAACGTAATAATCAAAGAGTGCTTGATATAAAGTCATATTGTTTTGAATTAAGATTGTAGGTTCAAAAAGCTTTCGCAGTAGTATATCGTCTTGGAGCAGTATGAGTGCTGGATTGATATCGTTGAACACTTCTGTGTCTATATGTTCCTCATAGAATTTTTTTAATTTAGTATTTCGTTCGTTTTGAGCTTGTATGATTTGTTCATATAGTACAGGAGCATTATGTTTTAAGTCTGATAGAAAGGTATCAGATATGTAGAAAGCTATGAGTAATGACTGTTCAAATGTTTTTTGAAATCGCTCTCCAAATGGAACTGTCACTTCAAAAATTATTTGGTCAATGCTTGTAATATATTCGGCATAAATTTTGACGATGTATTGGATAATTTCTTCTTTTGATGAGAAATATTTGTACATAGTTGCTTTGCTAATATCCATATAACGGGCAATATCATCTGTTCGTAATGAGCTTATTCCATGTTTTTTTACGACTGGTAATAATTTGAAAATGAGCTTCTTTTTCATTTCTACTTGATTATCAATATTGTTATTTAACATAACAACCCTCCTTGCAATTCACTTTATTATAAGTAAATTTATGAATTTATACAAATTGAACTAATTGAACTAAAAACGTTAAAATAGTTTACTTATTCTTAGGTGTATGTTATTCTCTTGTTACATTATCTTTTCGAAAGAAGGCGTACTTATGAAAATGAGGAAACTAGGTTTACAAGGTTTAGAAGTGGCGGAAATGGGATTAGGTTGTATGGGAATGTCTGAATTTTATGGTCAAACAGATGAGATAGAGGCGATAAAAACAATTCATCGCGCTTTTGAACTTGGAATAACAATGTTCGATACAGCGGATATTTATGGATATGATGAAGATGGAATGGGAACAAATGAAAAGCTAGTAGGGAAAGCGTTACAGGGATTTCGGCATGATGTGAAAATTGCAACGAAGTTCGGAGCGCTGCGAAATGCCACAAAAGCATTAGGGTATAACGGATCACCTCAATATGTGAAGGAAGCATGCGAAGCAAGTTTAAGAAGATTAGGAACAGACTACATCGACTTATATTATTTACATCGCGTTGATCCGAATACACCAATTGAAGAAACTGTAGGTGCAATGGCAGAGTTAGTGCAAGAAGGAAAAGTACGTTATATCGGGCTGTCTGAAGTAACAGGTGAGCAATTAAAAAGAGCTCATGCAATTCATCCAATTTCAGCTGTTCAAACAGAATATTCTCTTTGGTCACGCGATCCAGAGAAAGATATTTTACAAATTTGTCGTGAATTAGGCGTTGGATTTGTTCCATATAGTCCACTTGGCCGCGGATTTTTAACGGGAAATTTAACAAGTCGTGATCAATTAACACCTAATGATTGGAGATACTATAATCCGCGTTTTTCAGAAGAAGCATTTACTTCGAATATGAAAATTGTTGAAGGGATTAAACAGCTTGCGATAGAGAAAGAATGTACAGCTGCACAATTAGCGCTTGCTTGGGTCGTTGCACAAGGTGAAGGAATCATACCAATTCCAGGTACAAAGCGAGTGAAGTATTTGGAGCAAAACGTAGCAGCTCTTGAAATAACTTTAACAAAGAAAGAGTTAGCGTATTTAAATATGATTGCACCTATTGGAGATACGTTTGGTAATCGATATTAAGATTAATAATCATATAAAAAATCAATTGAAAAGGTAAAGGATGGGATTATGTGCATACAGAAAGCAATCATTTGATAAATGAATCATTTGCTAGAACGTTAATGAAATCATTACTAGGAGAACGCGGACATATTCCAATTAAAGATGCAATTACAGATATAGATTGGGAACTATCAGGAAAACAAGTAGAAAACATTCCGTATTCCATCTACCAACTTGTAATGCATATGAAATATTGGCAAGATTTCCTTTTACGTGGTTTACATGGAGAAAAATTACAACTGCCAGCGGACATAAAAGAGAGTTGGCCAGTTGAAAATATGGCGGAAAATCAAGAAGAATGGGCGGAGATTATAAAAGGATTTCTAGCGGGAATTGATATTGCTTGTACAATTGCTCAAACTACAAATCTTGATGAGCCTTTAGCACAGTATCCAGATGTAACGCGAGCCGATACGTTACGTAATATTGCTTCACATAATAGTTATCATTTAGGAGAGATTGTATTGCTTCGTCGTTTATTTGAGGCATGGCCTCCACTTGGTGGAGGTTATCCAGTTTAATAAAATAACTTCTCATATTAAGTTATAGTTAAAGGAAATGGATTATGATTGTTAGCGTAGAATGAAAACAAGAGGCTTCTTCATGTTGAAAGAAGTCTCTTGTTTTTTCAACTATTTCCTCTAGTGTTTATTATATGCAAAACTCCATCATCTCAAAGTCATGAAAAAAGGTTTATAAGAGCACATCCAATAGACAGTGGGATAGAGCGGTAATATTGTTCAATGTTCTATTCTATCCTAAAACAATAAGTTCTCTATTCGCATGTGTAATTACTTCATGCCCAGTTTTTGTCACGACAATATCATCTTCAATTCTGCAGCCGCCCCAATTTGGGATATAAATACCTGGCTCTACAGTGACAACCATTCCTTCTTTCAGTGTGTCTGTACTGTCTTTTGATAATCGAAGAGGTTCATGAAGTTCTAACCCTAGTCCATGGCCTGTCGAATGACCGAAATATTCATCGTATCCATGCTCAGTAATGTAATTTCTTGTAATGTCATCGATTGTTTTTGCTGATTCACCTGGACGAATTGCTTCGGTGCCTCGTTTTAAAGCTTCAAGTATTATGTTGTATATTTTTACGAATTCTTCGGAACAGCTACCGATTGCAACAGTACGTGTTAAATCAGAGCAATACCCGTTATAAAGTGCACCAAAATCTAATGTAACAATGTCCCCGTCTTCAATGATTTTACTTGTGGCTACTCCGTGTGGAAGAGAAGAGCGAGTACCGGACGCTATGATAATGTCAAATGATGAAGAGGAAGCACCTTGTTTTCGCATGAAAAATTCTAATTCATCTCTTACATCGCGTTCGGATACGCCAGGTTTTAGGAAAGTTGTAATATGCTCAAAAGCATCATCTGCGATGCGAGCGGCAATCCTAATCATTTCGATTTCGAAGTCTTCTTTTATAGTACGAATTGTCTCAATTATTTCATTTACATGAACCAATTCGATATTTGTATATTTTTTTAACGCTGTGTATTGTTTCAGCGTCATATTATTTTCTTCTATGCCTAGTTTTTTAATTTGTAATCTGTCTACTTGGGCTGCAATTTCTTGTTCGATGTTTCCTTTATGCATCATAATTTCTGCTTCGTGTATTTGTGCTTTCGCTTGATCTGTATAACGGAAATCTGTAATAAATACGGCATTTGTAGGAGAGATTAAGACAACTCCAGCAGTACCTGTAAATCCAGTAGCGTACCTACGGTTTTCTTTTTTTGTAATAAGTAATCCGTCTATTCCAAATTGATGTAGCTGTTCTTGAATTTTTTTTATTCTTGAATTCATTTTAATTCCTCCCTTTCATCTCCTTATTCTAAAGCAAGAATAATGCCAACATTTTGCATAAGGAGAAAAATTGTTTATTCAGCATGGATTGGGAGTAAAGATCTGCTGTGAAAAGAGTTTCGTTATATCCCTGTCAAATAATATAGACACACGAGATGAATTTGTGTCTATATTATTTGACAGAAAAATGATTGTGTAAAAAAGGAAAGAGATGATTACCCGATTGTAATCATCTCTTTCCTTTAAGCTTTTAATTTCATCACTGTGTCTGTATCCGGTGTTACATATATTGTTTGCTGATTATCGTATGTCACAAATCCAAGCTTTGCTCCGCTCGGCTTTTTCACATGACGAATTTTTGTATAATCGACTGGAACTGAACTCGATTCTTTTGCTTTACTAAAGTAGGCAGCAAGCTTTGCTGCTTCAATTAATGTCTCTTCGCTTGGCTCTAATGAACGAATGACTACGTGTGATCCTGGAATGTCTTTCGTATGAAGCCAAATTTCATCCCGGCGTGCAAGTTTATTTGTTAAATAATCATTTTGTTTGTTATTTTTCCCGACTAAAATCTCTGTTCCGTCACTTGCGATATATTTGTCTAATATAGGTTTCGTAGGTTTCTTCTTTACATTTTTTGCCTTGCGATTTCGCATATATCCTTCTTCAGCTAGTTCTTCGCGAATTTCTTCAATATCTTTAGAAGAAGCAGCTTCCATTTGTTGGAGCAAACTGTCAAAGTAAAAGATTTCTTCGTTTGTTTTTTCGATTTGTTCTTCAACGATTGCGATAGAATTTTTTGCTTTTTGATATTTTTGGAAATAACGCTGTGCATTTTCTGATGGTGTGCGTAGCGGATCTAAAGTAATTTTTACAGTGCCGCTATATTCATCATAGTAATTGATAACTTCAATTTCTTTGTCGCCTTTTTTCATGGCGTACATATTAGCTGTAAGCAATTCACCAAATAGTTGATATTTATCTGCTTTGCCCGCGTCTTCTAACGTTTTTTGTAATTTAATTACTTTCTTTACATTTTTCGCTTTTTCATTTTGCATAAACCGTTCTAAATCATGGGCCTGTTGCTTTACACGGTCACGCTCCGCTTTTCCAAAGAAGAATCGATCTAGTAATTCACTTATAGATGAGAATGTCTTTTCTTCACCTTTTAAGTGTGAAAGTGGGAATAAATAAAAGAATTCTTTCCCATTTGCTACAATCATCGAAGGCGTATACTGATGTTGTAAGAGCGGTTTTTGCAATGTGAAAAATGCTTCAGATAATGCATGCTCATTCACCATGCCAGCCTTTGCAACTACTTCTTTTGCAAATAATGGAGAGATTCCTGTAAAAGCTCCTACGAGTTGTTTATCCATATTTCCTGATAAAAAGTCGAGCGGCCTGATAAATTCTTCTTGCGTTTCAATTTGCAAGGGATTGATTTTCTGTTGTGTTGGCGGTGCAATATATTCAGACCCGGCATATACAGTGCGGTGCCGGTTTACCGCTAAAGAAACGTGTTTTAAGCTGTCCAAAATTATATTTGTTTTGGAGTCTACCAAAATGATATTGCTATGACGTCCCATGATTTCAATGATTAATGTTTTGAATGATTCATCACCAATTTCATTGCGGCTACGAATTTTAATTTGAACCATTCGTTCTAAATCAATTTGTTCAATCTTTTCAATGAATCCACCTTCTAAATGTTTGCGAAGAAGCATACAAAACATTGGCGGTAATGCCGGGGAGTCATAATTTTGTGCCGTTAGATGCATCCGTGCATATGTTGGGTGAGCGGAAAGAAGTAATTTTTGATTTTTTCCGTTTGCCCGAATATGTAATAAAATTTCATATTTTGATGGTTGATATATTTTTGAAATTCTTCCTGTTTGAAGAGAGTTTGCAATTTCATGTGTGATTGCTCTTGTAAATAATCCATCGAATGCCACGTTGAACACTCCTTTCTCACTAAAAGTTAATTATAGCATTTTTTCGGACGAGGCTGAATAAGCTTTCATTAGAGCATGTCTGCAATCAGGAGGTAGGTGGCGAGATGAATTGGTATGAACTGCGTGCACATGAAGTAGAAGAGCGAACGAATACAAATGTAAAAACAGGATTAACGGAGCAAGAAGTGGACATTCGGCTGAAAAAACTTGGCCCAAACGAGTTACAAGAAGCAAAACGGCCTTCTGCATTTGTTGTGTTCTTGGCGCAATTTAAAGATTTTATGGTACTTGTTTTATTTGGTGCAACGATTATTTCTGCTTTTTTAGGGGAATATGTGGACGCAATTGCGATTGTGGCAATTGTTATTATCAATGGTATTCTCGGTTTTTTTCAAGAGAGAAAAGCAGAAAAATCACTGGAAGCATTAAAAGAGCTGGCCGCCCCACAAGTAACTGTACTTCGGAATGGGAAATGGATGAAAATTCCTTCGAAAGGCCTTGTACTTGGAGATGTTATTAAATTTTCAAGCGGGGATCGTATCGGTGCAGATATACGGCTCGTTGAAGCTTCAAGTCTATATATTGAAGAATCAGCGTTAACAGGAGAATCAGTGCCGGTCCAAAAGAAAATTGATGTTCTGCATGGTGTTGATGTTTCAATTGGTGACCAAACAAATATGGCATTCATGGGAACGATGATTACGAGAGGATCCGGTATTGGAGTTGTTATTGGAACAGGAATGAATACAGCAATGGGACAAATTGCAAATATGCTGCAAAATGCACAGCAAAATGAAACACCGCTGCAGAGAAGACTTGAGCAGCTTGGAAAAATTTTAATTATTGTTGCATTAATTTTAACGGCGCTCGTTGTATTGGTTGGTGTTTATCAAGGGAATGAAACATATCATATGTTTTTAGCAGGTGTTTCACTTGCTGTTGCTGCGATTCCTGAAGGATTGCCAGCCATTGTGACAGTAGCACTCTCACTTGGTGTTCAACGGATGATTAAGAAAAAAGCAATTGTAAGAAAGCTGCCTGCAGTTGAAACATTAGGGTGCGCATCTGTTATTTGTTCAGACAAAACAGGGACAATGACGCAAAATAAAATGATGGTCACACATGTATGGTCGAGTGGCGAAACGTGGAATGTAACGGGGCAAGGCTATGAACCAAAAGGCGAATTTATGAAAAGTGATAAGAAAATAAATCCGACAGCGGCTCGCTCTTTATATCAGCTACTTACATTTGGGTGCCTATGTAACAACGCAAATATTGTGAGAAAGAAAAAATCATATGTATTAGATGGTGATCCGACAGAAGGTGCACTCGTTGTAGCAGCGATGAAGGCTGGTATTTCAAGAGAAGGGATAAAGGATCAATTTGAGGTTATTCACGAGTTTCCGTTTGATTCAACGCGGAAAATGATGAGTGTCATTGTTCGTGATAAGGCAGGAAAAAGATTTGTAGTAACAAAGGGAGCGCCTGACGTTTTATTACAAATGAGCCAAACCATTTTATGGGGAAATAAACAGCAGCCATTAACAGAATTGTATCGAAATGAAGTGCAAACGGCAATTCATCATTTAGGAAGTCAAGCACTTCGTACAATTGCAATTGCTTTTAAGCCATTAAAAACAACAGAGCAATTGCAAAGTGAACGAGAAGCAGAACAAGATTTAATGTTTATTGGATTGCAAGGAATGATTGATCCGCCAAGACCGGAAGTAAAACAAGCAGTGCAAGAGTGTAAAGAGGCGGGAATTAAAACAATTATGATTACAGGAGACCATAAAGTAACAGCGATGGCAATTGCAGAGCAACTTGGGATTTTACCACCTGGTGGCCGCGTTGTGGAAGGAATCGAACTTGCAAACATGTCGATTGAAGAGTTAGAAGGTATTGTAGATGAAACTTATGTTTTTGCACGTGTTTCTCCAGAACATAAATTAAAAATTGTGAAGGCGCTGCAAAATAAAGATCATATTGTGGCAATGACCGGCGACGGCGTGAATGATGCGCCTGCTATAAAAGCAGCTGATATTGGTGTGGCGATGGGAGTTACAGGGACGGATGTTGCAAAAGAAGCATCATCTCTTGTGTTATTAGATGACAATTTTGCTACCATAAAAGCGGCAATTAAAGAAGGAAGAAATATTTACGAAAACATTCGTAAGTTTATTCGTTATTTATTAGCGTCTAATGTTGGCGAAATTTTAGTTATGCTATTTGCAATGATATTAGCATTGCCATTGCCGCTCGTACCCATTCAAATCTTATGGGTGAATTTAGTAACAGATGGTTTGCCAGCGATGGCGCTCGGACTTGATGCTGCAGAGGGTGATGTGATGCGAAGAAAACCACGTCATCCAAAAGAAGGGGTATTTGCGAGAGGGCTTGCATGGAAAATTGTAAGCCGAGGCTTTTTAATCGGTGCGATGACACTCTTAGCATTTATCATTGCATACAATCAACATCCAAATGAATTAAAGTATGCGCAAACAGTTGCCTTTGCAACACTTGTGTTAGCTCAGCTTATTCATGTGTTTGATTGCCGTAGTGAGCATTCTGTCTTTCACCGTAATCCATTTGGAAATATATACTTAGTAGGAGCAGTTATTATCTCGATTTTACTCATGCTAGTAGTGATATATTATCCGCCGTTGCAACCGATTTTTAGTACGATGCCAATTCAAGCGAGAGATTGGCTCTTAATTGTTGGGCTTTCTTCTATTCCAACATTTTTATTAGTAGGGTCTTTACTAACTGGGAAGTCCGAAAAGAAGAAAACAATTGTATATAAAAGAGGGATAAACTTGAAATAGTAAATGACATAAAAGTGTGCTATAATCTGAAAAGGTAGTAGAGTAGAGTCTCTATTACCTTTTTCATTGAGTAAGATCATGGCTTGGATGTGATAAAATGATTTCGAGTATGACAGGTTTTGGACGCGCAAAAGTAGAAAGTGATGCGTTTCAAATTACAGTAGAAATGAAGTCGGTCAACCATCGTTTTTTAGAGATGAATATTCGTCTTCCAAAGCAAATGATGGTGTTCGAGGATAAAATCCGCAAATTAATTGCAGAACAAGTGGGCCGCGGACGTATTGAAGTATCGATTATTGTTGAAGGGGAAGGACTCGTTGAACGGAAATTACGCGTGGATTGGTCCCTTTTAGAGCAATATAAGCTCATTATGGAAGAAGCGAAGGGGAAATTTCAATTACAGGATTCGATTACATTACAGCAGCTTATTGCTATGCCGGAAGTGACAGCAATTGAAGAAGTTGAAAATGTAAATGAAGCGTTTGAACATAATTTGTATGAAGCAGTTCACCGCGCTGCTAGTATGTTGAAAACGATGCGTGATGGTGAAGGAGAACGACTGCATAAGGATTTGGAGCATCGTTTACAAGGGATTTACACGTGTGTGCGTTCCATTGTTCCGTATGCACCGTCAGTTATTCAAAAATATCGTGAGCGCTTAGAAAACCGATTGAAAGAATTACATAATCAAGAATTAGAAGAACAACGATTACTTACAGAGATAGCGGTGTTTGCAGACCGCTGTGATATTCATGAAGAATTAGTTCGTTTGCAAAGTCATTTAGAACAATTTCAAGAGGCGCTGCAAAGTAAAGAACCAGTTGGAAGGAAATTGGATTTTATCGTGCAAGAAATGCATCGTGAAATTAATACAATTGGTTCAAAAGCAAATGACTTAACAATTTCGAAATATGTTGTTGAAATGAAAAATAACCTTGAAAAAATTCGTGAACAAGTACAAAATATTGAGTAGCTGTCAAATGTATACAAAGTTATACGAGAGAGAGAAATCGGATAGACTTACTAGGAGGCGCAAATTATGGCCATGCGGTTTTTAAATATTGGATATGGAAATATCGTATCTGCACATCGAATTATTTCCATTGTAAGTCCGGAATCAGCACCGATTAAAAGGTTAGTCCAGGAAGCTCGCGAACAAAATGTGCTACTTGATGCTACCTATGGTCGAAAAACACGAGCTGTAATTGTTATGGATGATGGACATATTGTATTAAGCCCGATACAACCGGAAACAATTGCACATCGGTTAAACAATAAAGAAGATTTAAGTGACGAAGGGTAGGTTTAATATATATATGAGAAGTAGAAGAGGGTTGCTCATTGTTCTTTCAGGGCCTTCTGGTGTTGGAAAAGGAACGGTTCGAAAGGAATTGTTCGGTCAAGAAGATACAAATTTACAATATTCTATTTCTGTAACAACGCGTAAACCGCGTGAAGGAGAAGTAGACGGTGTTGATTATTTCTTTAAAACGAGAGAAGAGTTTGAAGAGATGATTCAAAATAATAAACTGCTTGAATGGGCGGAGTTTGTTGGAAACTATTACGGAACACCAATTGATTATGTTGAGCAAACATTACAACAAGGGAAAGATGTTTTCTTAGAAATCGAAGTGCAAGGTGCAATTCAAGTAAAGAAAGCTTTTCCAGAAGGAGTATTTGTCTTTTTAGCTCCTCCAAGTTTATCGGAACTAAAAAACCGAATTGTGGGCCGTGGTACCGAAACAGAAGAGGTAATTCAAAATCGTTTAACAGTAGCAAAAGAAGAAATCGAAATGATGGATGCTTATGACTACGTAGTAGAAAACGATGAAGTAGAACTTGCTTGCGAACGTATTAATGCAATTGTGATAGGTGAACATTGTCGCCGTGAGCGAGTAGCAAAATATTATAAAGAGATGACGGAGGAAATATAATATGTTAAACCCATCTATTGATTCATTGTTACAAAAAATCGATTCTAAATATACGCTAGTAACAGTAGCGGCAAAGCGCGCTCGTGAAATGCAAGAGCATGACGATTGTGGTGTTGAGCAACCGGTATCTCATAAATTTGTAGGGAAAGCATTAGAAGAAATTAATGCACAATTATTAAACTACGAACCAAGTGAAGATAACAACCATAAGTAAAGCTTTCTTTTCGACAAATAGAGGCATAGATACTATACTTTTCTATGTAACAGTAACAACCTATTTACAAGTAGGTTGTTATTTTTTTACGATGTAGATAAAGTGAAACTTTAATCAGTGGGGGGCTTCATCCCTCGCTGATTATCAGCCCTCACCAATCGGGCGCATGCCAGCAGTTTATCTCCCACCTAACTTCTTAAGAAAAGCGGAAGTGGCTCGTTCAGAATGTGAGGGGGAGTATTACTGCCCGCAAATAGCGGGATAAATTAAAAAACGACATAAAAGCTTTCTTTTAGGTGGACGAGAGCAGCTGACCATGCATAGAAGCGGGTCAGGGCCTACTTCGCCACATACGAAGTTCAGACAGAGGAAGAAAGCAAGTGCGGACTTCTTATTTCTGTAAAGTAGCATTGGATATGTCGAAAGATCAAAAAGGATTTATATAGGATAAAGGGAAGCGACAGCTTCTATTTGTATGTAATGAGTATGAATGGTTTGAAGTTCGAAAAAGACTCAGTGTCATGAAAGAAAGAGGACGAGACGTATGCTAAAAGGAAAAAAAATACTTTTATGTGTCACAGGAGGCATTGCTGTATTTAAAGCAGCTGCGCTAACAAGTAAATTAACACAGGCAGGTGTGCTAGTAAAAGTAATAATGAGCGAGTCGGCAATGAAGTTTGTTACACCGCTTACATTTCAAGCACTTTCTCGCCATGATGTATACACAGATACATTTGATGAAAAAGATTCAGCGGTCATTGCTCATATTGATTTAGCAGACTGGGCTGATATTGTACTTGTTGCACCGGCGACAGCAAATATCATTGGTAAATTTGTAAATGGTCTTGCAGATGATATGATTTCAACGACACTTCTTGCAGCAACAGCTCCAGTGTGGATTGCACCTGCAATGAATGTTCATATGTACGAAAATCCAGTTGTCCAAAAAAATATGCAAACGCTAAAACAGTTAGGATATACATTTATTGAGCCTGGAGAAGGCTTTTTAGCTTGTGGATATGTTGCCAAAGGCCGGTTAGAAGAACCAGAAAACATTGTAGCAATGTTAGAAAAGCATTTTTCAGAAGAGAAGCCGCTGCAAGGCAAACGAATATTGGTGACGGCGGGACCGACACGTGAAAAAATTGACCCAGTTCGTTTTATGACGAATTTTTCTTCAGGGAAAATGGGATATGCACTTGCGGAAGTTGCGGCAAATCTTGGTGCGGAAGTCATTCTTATTTCTGGTCCGACGGCGCTAGCACCGCCTTCAAATGTAACGACAATACAAGTGGAATCAGCACAAGATATGTTAGAAGCAGTTTTACATCATTATGCCAATATGGATGTTGTAATCAAAACAGCGGCAGTAGCGGATTACCGTCCAAAGGTTGTATACGATGAGAAGATGAAAAAGAAAAGCGGCGATACAGTTATTGAATTAGAAAGAACGACAGATATTTTGAAAGCATTAGGTGAGAAAAAGGAACATCAATTACTCATTGGCTTTGCGGCAGAAACAACAAACGTTGAAGAGTATGCAATGAAAAAATTACGCGAAAAAAATGCTGACATGATTGTTGCGAATGATGTAAAAGCAGAAGGAGCAGGATTTGGTACGGACACAAATATTGTGACAATGTATAAACGAAATGGCTCCGTGGTTGAATTGCCACTACTAACAAAGCAGGAAGTAGCGCGAGAAATTTTACTACATGTTGAAAAAATGCTGGAAGAGGATCCAGCATGAAATTTGCAAGTGTAATTGTCGATGTTCCAGCAAGGCAAACGGATAGGCCATTCGATTATATTATTCCTAAACGTTGGGAAGATTTTGTTCAAACGGGTATGCGAGTTGTTGTTCCTTTTGGACCGCGAAAATTACAAGGATTTGTCATTGGGATAAAGGATACAGTAGATGTAGATGTAAATAAGTTGAAAACATTACATGAATTATTAGATGTAACACCTGTATTAAATGAGGAATTACTACAGCTTGGAAATTGGCTTACAGAAGAAACACTTTGTTTTACAATTTCAGCGTTCCAAGTTATGTTGCCAACAGCAATTAAAGCGACATATAAAAAACAGCTACGTCTTCATCGGCCCGAAGACGTAGCGATCAATGTGAAGCAGCTCTTTCAAGGAAAAGAAAGTATCGATTGGAATGTACTTGATGAATGGCCGCAGTTGTATCGTGCAGTGCAAACAGAAATTGCAAAAGGGACTGTTGAAGTTGTTTATGAAGTAAAAGATAAGGCGCAAAAGAAAAAACAAAAAATGATTCAACCTGTTTTGCCTTTTGAAGAATTAGAGGAAACGGCTTTTCATCTAAAGAGTAAAAAGCAGCAGGATGTATTGTATTATTTCATGGAACACTATCAGCCTGTACCGTTAAAAATAGTAATGGAAGAATTGCAAATGACGGATGCTCCCATTAAATCACTTGTGAAAAAAGGTTTGTTAGCTGAAAAATATGTGGAAGTATATCGAAATCCTTATGATGATGATGCTTTCGAACGCACAAAGCCATTCCCGCTTACAGAAGAGCAACGACAAGTAATTGCACCAATCTTAACCACCATTACTGAAGAGCAGCATGAGACGTTTTTACTGTACGGTGTCACAGGGAGCGGAAAAACAGAAGTTTATTTACAGTCAATTGAAGAAGTACTTAGCAGAGGAAAAGAAGCCATAGTACTTGTGCCTGAAATTTCGTTAACGCCGCAAATGGTGGATCGTTTTAAAGGGCGTTTTGGCTCGCAAGTGGCAGTTCTTCATAGTGCATTGTCTGTTGGTGAAAAATATGATGAATGGCGTAAGATTTTACGGAAAGAAGTCAAAGTAGTTGTAGGGGCGCGTTCAGCAATTTTTGCACCATTTGAGAATTTAGGAATTATAATTATTGATGAAGAACATGAATCGAGTTACAAACAGGAGGATAATCCACGCTACCATGCACGTTCTGTTGCGATTCGGCGGGGAGAATATCACAATTGTCCTGTTGTGTTAGGAAGTGCTACGCCTACACTAGAATCGTTTGCTCGCTCTCAAAAAGGTGTATATAAACTGCTTACAATGGCGAAGCGGATGAATGAAAAGGATTTGCCTGCAGTTGAGATTATTGATATGAGAGAAGAGCTTCGTGATGGTAATCGTTCTATGTTTTCTCAGCTTCTTCATGAGAAGATAGCGGATCGATTAGAGAAAAAAGAACAAATGGTGCTTTTTTTAAATCGAAGAGGGCATTCGACATTTGTTATGTGTCGTGATTGCGGATATGTCGTACAATGTCCACACTGTGATATTTCGCTTACATATCACAGAATGAATAACCGTTTGAAATGTCATTACTGTAGTTATGAGGAACATTTACCGAATGCTTGTCCTGCTTGTAATAGCTCCCATATCCGCTTCTTTGGGACGGGGACACAAAAGGTTGAAGAAGAAATTACAAAATTGTTTCCAGAAGCACGCGTTATTCGAATGGATGTGGATACGACAAGTCGTAAAGGGATGCATGAAAAGCTCCTGAAGTCATTTGGGGCAGGAGAAGCTGATATTTTACTTGGGACGCAAATGATTGCGAAAGGTCTTGATTTTCCAAATGTGACGCTTGTAGGTGTATTAACAGCAGATACAATGTTGCATTTGCCGGATTTCCGGGCAAGTGAAAAAACATATCAGCTTTTAACGCAAGTAAGTGGCCGAGCTGGACGTCACGAGCTTCCAGGAGAAGTAGTCATTCAAACGTATACACCTGAACATTATAGTATAGAATTAGCAAAAAAGCAGAAGTATGATTTGTTTTTTGAGCGTGAGATGTATATGAGGAAAATGCGGCAATATCCACCATATTATTATGTTACGTTAGTTACAGTATCTCACCCGGAATTATTAAAGGCAGTGCAGGTAACAGAAAAAATTGTTGATTTTTTACGACAACATTGCTCACAGCAAACGATGATCTTAGGTCCAGTTGCTTCGGCAATTCCTCGTATAAAAGATAGATATCGATACCAATGCATGATAAAATACAAACGGGAACCAAACTTAAAGTACGTGCTTAAAATGGTAAATGAACATTATCAGGCAGAAATGCAAAAAGACTTGCAAATCTCAATTGATTTTAATCCAACTATGTTGATGTAGTAGAGCTGAATTTAGAGGCAAATGGATAAAATAAAGTGGAACATTTACACGTAGGGAGACTAATCATCAGTGGGGGCCTCATTGATGGGAGTTTCACTTTATTTCAATCTGATTTTATGTTGAAAAGGAGAGCAGTATGGCAACATTAGAGATAGTAAAACATCCAAATGAAGTATTAGAAACGCCGTGTGAACGTGTAATAAATTTTGATAAAAAGTTAGTAAAGCTTTTAAAAGATATGCACGAAACAATGTTAATTGCGGATGGTGTTGGATTAGCAGCACCGCAAGTTGGTGTAAGTCTGCAAGTTGCTGTTGTGGACATTGATGATGATAACGGGAAAATTGAATTAATTAATCCTGTTATTTTAGAACAACGTGGTGAACAAGTGGGTCCCGAAGGCTGCTTAAGTTTTCCGGGGCTTTTTGGTGATGTAACACGTGCTGAGTATATTAAAGTACGTGCCCAAAATCGCCGCGGGAAAGTATTTTTATTAGAAGCAGACGGCTTTTTGGCCCGTGCAATCCAACATGAAATCGATCATTTACATGGTGTGTTATTTACATCTAAAGTAACGCGATATTATGAGGAAAATGAATTAGAAGAGATGTAAAAGGAGAGTTTTTTAAATGGTGAAAGTTGTATTTATGGGAACACCGGACTTTTCAGTGCCGGTGCTTCGTCGTCTTATTGAAGATGGATATGATGTGATTGGTGTCGTGACGCAGCCAGATCGTCCAGTAGGTAGAAAAAAGGTGTTAACTCCAACACCTGTTAAAGTTGAAGCAGAAAAACATGGTATTCCGGTGTTACAACCGTTAAAAATTCGTGAAAAAGAGGAATATGAACAGGTGTTGGCATTAGAGCCGGATTTGATTGTGACAGCTGCATTTGGACAAATTGTACCAAATGAAATTTTAGAAGCACCGAAATATGGATGTATTAATGTTCATGCTTCATTACTTCCAGAACTTCGCGGCGGTGCACCTATTCATTATTCTATTATGCAAGGAAAAGAAAAAACAGGCATTACGATTATGTATATGGTTGAAAAGTTAGATGCTGGTGATATTTTAACGCAAGTAGAAGTAGAAATTACAGAATGTGAAACAACCGGCTCGTTATTTGATAAATTAAGCGTGGCTGGAGCTCATTTATTATCCCAAACAGTTCCGCTGTTAATACAAGGAAAATTAGAACCAATTAAACAAAATGAGCAAGAGGCGACATTTGCTTATAATATTAAACGTGAGCAAGAAAAGATTGACTGGACGAAAACAGGAGAAGAGATTTACAATCACATTCGTGGTTTAAATCCGTGGCCAGTTGCTTATACGACGTTAGCAGGACAAGTTGTAAAAGTATGGTGGGGAGAAAAAGTTCCTGTAACAGAGAAAGCTGAAGCGGGAACAGTTGTTGCAATTGAAGAAAATGGTTTCGTTGTGGCAACAGGAAATGAAACAGCAATTAAAATTACTGAGTTGCAACCATCTGGTAAAAAACGCATGGATTGTTCACAATTTTTACGTGGAACAAAACCTGAAATAGGTACGAAGTTAGGAGAAGACGCATGAAACAAAACGTTCGTGAATTAGCTCTTGACGGTTTAATGCAAGTAGAAAAAAGCGGCGCATATAGCAATTTGCTTTTAAACAACCTTATTGAAAAAAATAGTATTGATAAAAAAGATGTTGGATTGTTAACTGAAATTGTATACGGAACAATTCAACGATGTGATACACTTGATTATTATTTACAGCCGTTTTTAAGAAAAAAGATTGAACTGTGGGTAAAAGTATTGCTTCGCCTCTCTTTATATCAAATGTTGTACTTAGATCGTGTTCCGGAGCGGGCGGCTATTCATGAAGCAGTTGAAATTGCGAAGCGTCGTGGACATAAAGGAATCGCCGGACTTGTGAATGGAGTACTTCGTTCGATTCAGCGTGAAGGTGTTCCATCGCTAGATGAGATTAAAAATCCGGAAAAGCGTCTTGCTATTGCAACAAGTCATCCAGAATGGCTTGTAAAAGAATGGATAAAAGCATATGGAATTGAAACGGCAAGGCAAATGTGTGAAGTAAACTTACTCCCACCAGTTCCGACAGCCAGGGTTAACATAGCAAAAGGGTCTGTAGAAGCTGCACTCAAAATGTTAGAAATAGAAGGAATTCAGGCAAAGCATGGCGATTTATCGGAAGACGCAATTCAAATTGAAAAAGGGAATGTAGCTCATACAGAAGCATTTCAAGAAGGAATGTTATCTATTCAAGATGAAAGTTCAATGCTTGTAGCTCGTGCGCTTGATCCAGAGGCAGGAGATATAGTTCTGGATAGTTGCGCTGCCCCTGGTGGGAAAACGACGCATATCGCAGAACGTTTGGGAGGAACGGGAAAAGTTATTTCTCTTGATCTACACCCACATAAAGTGCGTTTAATTCAGCAGCAAGCAAAGCGCCTTGAACTAGAAAATGTAGAAGCGAAAGCTCTTGATGCACGGAAAGTGCAAGAGCATTTTGAACAAGAGAGCTTTGATAAAGTATTAGTAGATGCGCCGTGTTCTGGATTTGGGGTAATTCGCCGTAAACCAGATATTAAAATGGGGAAACAAAAAGAAGATAGTGAAAGACTTGCCAATATTCAACTATCTATTTTAGAAAAGGTGGCTCCTTTGTTGAAAAAGGGAGGACGTCTTGTTTATAGTACGTGTACAATTGAGAAAGTAGAAAATGAACAAGTAATAGAGCAGTTTTTACAATCACATTCTGAATTTGAATGGGATGTAACAATGAAAGACCGATTGCCAAAAGCTGTACATCCTTATGTAGTAAAAGGTGGAGTGCAAATTTTGCCGCATTATTTTGCAACAGATGGATTTTATATTGCTTGTTTAAGAAAGAAGGTGTAGCATCATGGAAACTACTGTGAAAAAACAAATAAAAGAATTGAAAGAAAAAAAGCCATCCATTTATTCCTTGCAGCTTCATGATATGGAACAATGGTTAAAAGAACAAGGGGAACCTAAATTCCGTGCCGGTCAAGTTTTTGATTGGCTATACAAAAAAAGAGTAACGACTTTTGAGGATATGTCAAACCTTTCTAAAGGATTGCGTGAAAAATTGTCGAATTCCTTTGATATTACAACTTTAAAAACATTAGTAAAACAAACGTCTTCAGATGGTACAATTAAATTTTTATTTCAACTGCATGATGGTTATTCTATTGAAACAGTATTAATGCGCCATGAATACGGAAATTCAATTTGTGTGACAACACAAGTCGGCTGCCGAATTGGCTGTACGTTTTGTGCATCAACACTTGGGGGTCTAAAACGTAATTTAGAAGCTGGTGAGATTGTTGCACAAGTTGTCGAAGTACAACGTGAGTTAGATGCTACAGACGAGCGTGTCAGCTCTCTTGTTGTGATGGGAATCGGAGAACCATTTGATAATTATGATAGTTTAATGGCGTTTTTACGCATCGTGAATCATGAAAAAGGACTTCACATTGGAGCGCGTCATATGACGGTATCAACAAGTGGAATTATTCCGAAAATTTATAAGTTTGCTGAAGAAAATATACAAATTAACTTTGCGGTTTCTTTACATGCCCCAAATACAGAGCTGCGCTCAAAATTAATGCCAATTAACCGTGCGTACAAGTTACCAGATTTAATGGAAGCTATCAAATACTACATTGAAAAAACAGGACGCCGCGTTACATTTGAATATGGCTTATTTGGAGGGGAAAACGACCAAGTCGAACATGCTGAAGAGTTAGCTCAGCTGTTAAAAGGTGTAAAATGTCATGTTAACTTAATTCCAGTCAACTATGTACCAGAACGCGATTATGTGAGAACGCCGCGTGAACAAATTTTCTTGTTTGAAAAAACATTAAAAGATCGTGGTGTTAACGTAACAATTCGTCGCGAACAAGGTCATGATATTGATGCAGCCTGCGGTCAATTGCGTGCAAAGGAGCGCAAAGAAGAGACGAGGTGAGATGATGAAAACCGTGTTTCTATCAGATAAAGGAAAAGTTCGTCAACATAATGAAGATAGTGCAGGAGTATTTTGTAATTTAGATGGAGATATTTTAGCGGTTGTAGCAGATGGAATGGGAGGTCATCGAGCAGGCGATGTTGCTAGCTCGATGGCGATCCAATTGTTCCATGACTACTGGAAACAAACGTATAATATGGATACTCCTAAAAAAGCAGAACAGTGGTTACATAATCATGCACAAATTATTAATGAACGAGTATACAAATATTCTGGAGAACATCCAGAGTGTAGTGGAATGGGAACAACAATCGTTGCTGCTATATGTACGGATACTTTTGTGACGATTGGTCACATAGGAGATAGTCGCTGTTATATGTTATCAGATGATTATATGTCACTTGTTACAGAAGATCATTCCCTCGTAAATGAACTCGTTCGGCATGGGGAAATCTCCAAAGAAGATGCTGAGTATCATCCAAGAAAAAATGTTTTACTTAGAGCGCTTGGAACGGAAGAAACCGTTATATTAGATGTGAAAACCTTAGTATTAGAAGAGGGAGACCAGTTGTTACTCTGTTCAGATGGATTATCTAATAAAATTGCAATGAGTAATATGCAAGAAATTTTACAGTCTGCTGAGCCTTTGCAAACAAAAAGTCAACAGCTTGTGCAGCTTGCAAATGATTTTGGAGGAGAAGACAATATTACTCTTGTCATTATTGATTATGCGGACTTGGCGAACGAAAGTAGGTGAATGACAACGTGATGATTGGAAGACGCCTAAATGACCGTTACAAGCTACTTAAAATGATTGGCGGCGGGGGAATGGCCAATGTATATTTGGCGCATGATGATATACTCGATCGCGATGTAGCTGTAAAAATGTTGCGGCTTGATTATTCAAATAATGAGGAATTTATTAAGCGTTTCCATCGAGAAGCACAGTCGGTTACAACGTTATCGCACCCTAATATTGTGAATATGTATGATGTTGGAGAAGAAGATGGAATCTATTATCTTGTTATGGAATATGTACCAGGTCAAACGTTAAAACAATACATACAACAGCGAGGCATTCTTCCTGTAGAAGAAGCGATTGATATTATGGAACAATTAACTGCAGCAATGGCTCATGCGCATCATTTTGAAATTGTCCACCGTGATATTAAGCCTCACAATATTTTAATTCGAGATGATGGTGTTGTAAAGGTTACAGATTTTGGAATTGCAACCGCGACAAGTGCAACCACTATAACACATACAAATTCTGTTCTTGGTTCTGTTCATTATTTATCTCCTGAACAGGCAAGAGGTGGTGTTGCAAATAAGCAATCCGACATTTATTCTCTTGGAATTGTAATGTTTGAACTATTAACTGGAAGGCCGCCATTTTCCGGAGAATCTGCTGTTTCAATTGCACTTAAACACTTACAAAATGAAACACCATCTCCCAAAAGGTGGAATCCTGATATTCCGCAAAGTGTAGAAAACATTATTTTAAAAGCAACAGCGAAAGATCCGTTTCATCGTTATCAGTCTGTAAATGCAATGAAACGTGACATTGAAACGGCGTTATATCCAGAGCGAATAAATGAACAACCTTTTCGTATACCAGAAGATATGGAAGCCACAAAAGCAATTCCTATTATTCAGCAGGAACAGTTAATAAATACAAATACTGAAGAAACAATTATTTTACCTGGAAAGTTAAAAGAAGAAAAGCAGCAGGACAAACCAGAAGAAGAACAAAAAAAGAAAAAGAACAATCGTTGGCTTAAAATTTTGTTGACGACATTCCTATTTTTAGTTGTTTGTGGAATATTGGCAGTGACGGTGATTCCGGGTTTCTTTATTCCAAAGGAAGTCAAAGTGCCAGATGTGTCTGGAATGACATATGAAAAAGCAGTGAATACACTTAAAGGATTCGATTTGACGTCACCTCAAGTTATATATACAAATGAAGTGGAAGAAGGTAAGGTTATTAAAACAAGTCCAGCGGCAGGACGAGTTGTACGAGAAGGTACAAAAATTACGATTTTCAAATCAGGTGGAAAGCAAAAGAAAAAAATGCCTAATTTGATAGGGAAAGATTATGAAAAGATTAAGGATGAATTGACTCCATATAAAGGGGTTGTTCCTGATTATATTGAAAGTGAAAAGCCGCAAGGTGAAATTGTGTTACAAAGTCCAGAAGCAGGACAATCTATTATAGAAGAAGAGCAAGAGGTAAAAGTGTGGATTAGTAAAGGGCCAAAACAAATCCAACTCGTTGATTTTTCTGGTTGGGCAGAAAATAGCGTAAATAGCTATTTAAATGAAAAAAAACTTGTTCCGGAAATAAAGAGAGAATATTCCGATACAGTGGATAAAGGGCTTGTTATTTCACAATCACCAAAGCCAGATACGAATTTAAAAGAAGGGGCAAAAGTAACGATTACTGTCTCTGAAGGACAGAAAGAAAAACCAACAAAAATTGTAAAAATTGACAATGTTCCAATTCAGTATCAAGGGCCAGTAACTGGAGAAAAAACGCCGCAAAAGATTGAAATATATAAAGAAGATATGCAAAACACTATGGATAAACCGTTTGAAACGAGAACAATAACGGAGTCAACGACAGTCTCTCTTGAGTTTATTATTCAAGAAGGAAAAAAAGGGCGTTACAAAATTGTTCGTGATGGAACGACCTTAATTGAAAAAGAAGTTTTGTACCCGACGCAATAAAGTGAAACTCCTATTAAAAATAATTATAAATGGTGAGTTGAGCGAATCTCGTTCTAAATTGTATTATGAATAGCTATTTTTATGTCTTTTAGAACAAGGTAAAAAAAGGAGAGAATGTATGCCAGAAGGGAAAATTATAAAAGCTTTAAGTGGGTTCTACTATGTGCAGCATGAAGAAGGGATAACACAGTGCCGAGGACGTGGTGTATTTCGTAAACATAAGATTACACCGCTTGTTGGTGATCAAGTTGTATTTCAAGCTGAGAATCCGAGTGAAGGATATGTTCTAGAAATATTAGAACGAAAAAATGAGCTTGTGCGTCCACCGATTGCGAATATCGATCAAGCACTTCTTGTGTTTTCAGCTGTAGAGCCAGAATTCAATCCATTACTATTAGATCGGTTTTTAGTTTTAATTGAGTTTCATAATATTAAGCCAATTATTTGTATTAGTAAAATGGATTTAGTGGATGTGAAAACACGTGAAAAGATTGAAGCATATGCAAAGGATTACAGGGGAATTGGATATGATGTTATATTCACTTCAACGACAACATCAGAAAGTATAGAAGTGTTAAAGCCATTTTTAGAAGGATGCGTTTCCGTTGTAGCTGGGCAATCTGGTGTAGGGAAATCTTCGCTTTTAAATGTATTACGTCCAGATTTGGCGCTAAAAACGAGTGGGATTTCAGCTCATTTAGGGCGAGGTAAGCATACGACAAGACATGTAGAGTTAATTGAAGTAGGGAGTGGGCTTGTTGCGGATACACCTGGATTTAGTTCACTCGATTTCATCGATATAGAAGTAGAAGATCTCACATATTGTTTTCCAGAGTTGAAAGAACAGAGTCAATACTGTAAATTTAGAGGTTGTACACATCTTTCTGAACCGAAGTGTGCGGTGAAAGAAGCGGTAGAAGAAGGGAATATTACAAACTATCGTTATGAGCACTATGTGCAATTTATTGAAGAAATTAGAGAGAGAAAGCCGAGGTATTAATTATGATTAAAATTGCACCATCGATTTTATCAGCAGATTTTTCAAGATTGGGAGAAGAAATTAAAGATGTAGAAAAAGGCGGAGCAGATTATATACATGTCGATGTAATGGACGGACATTTTGTTCCCAACATTACAATTGGACCGTTAATTGTGGAAGCTATTCGCCCGATTACTTCTTTACCATTAGATGTTCATCTTATGATTGAAAATCCGGATCAGTATATTGAGGCTTTTGCTAAAGCAGGTGCGGACATTATTACGGTACATGTAGAAGCTTGCCCGCATTTACATCGGACGATTCAATTAATTAAATCACAAGGCATTAAAGCAGGTGTTGTTTTAAATCCACATACACCAGTTTCCATGATTGAACACGTATTAGAAGATATCGATATGGTTCTGCTTATGACTGTAAATCCAGGATTTGGTGGACAAAAATTCATTCATTCTGTATTGCCAAAAGTTAAACAAGTTGCTGATATGATTCGTGAACGTAATTTGGAAGTAGAGATTGAAATTGATGGCGGCGTGAATGTAGAAACAGCAAAACTATGTGTAGAAGCAGGAGCGAATGTTCTTGTTGCTGGATCTGCCGTATATAATGAAAAAGATCGCGGAGCAGCAATTGCTGCGATTCGCGGATAAGAATAAAGCGGTAGATAGTAATTTATTTAAAAGAAAAGGTAATCTAGCTATTAGCAGATTGCCTTTTTTCTATAGGAGGAGAGAGAACATGATTATTCATATTTTAGCTGGAGGTCCAGTAGAGTGCTGGGCAGATTTTTCTAAATATGAGAGTGAAGACGTTGTATGGGCAGCTGTTGATCGCGGAGTATACCATTTGTTGCAGTTTGGAATTATGCCAAAAGTAGCGTTTGGTGATTATGATTCTGTTACAAAAGAGGAACTAGAGTGGATGCAAAAGCAGAAACATGATTTGCATATTGTACCGAAAGAAAAGGATCAAACTGATTTAGAGATTGCGATTAACTGGGCCTTAGAGCAAGAACCAGAACAAATTCGTATTTTTGGTGCAACAGGTGGAAGGTTGGATCATAGTTTAGCAAACATTCAAATGTTAATAAAAGGTTTGCAATCCAATACCAATATAAGCATTGTAGATTATAAAAATGAAATTTCAGTTAGAGAATCGGGTACATATATAATTGAAAAAAATCCATCATTTCCTTATATATCTTTTGTTCCAGTGACAGAAATAGTAACGGGAATTACACTTCGAGGCTTTAAATATCTTCTTACTGATAAAACGATAAAATGGGGATCGACACTTTGTATTAGTAATGAACTCGTTGCGGAAAAAGGTACTTTTTCATTTACTTCTGGCATATTAATGGTGATAAGAAGCACTGATTGAAGAAATGCTTTTGTTGCGACGTCTATAGTAAACAAGTGGAGTAATGGGGATTAGGAGGGAAACCATGAGATTTTATACAATTAAGTTACCGAAATTTCTTGGTGGAATTGTTCGCGCGGTATTGAATACCTTTAAAAAAGGATAAAAAGCACCTATTACCGGTGCTTTTTTCATGAGCATAATAAAAAAAGAGCCAACGGGCTCTCTTTTTTATTATTAAACACGTTCGATTTTGCCAGATTTTAATGCTCTAGCAGAAACGTAAACACGTTGAACTTTACCGTCAATGCGTACGCGAACTTTTTGAAGGTTAGCGCCCCATTTACGTTTTGTAGCGTTCATTGCGTGAGAACGAGAGTTACCAGAACGAGCTTTTCTTCCAGTAATAGCACAAACACGAGCCATCTATATTTCCCTCCCTTATCTACCGTAACCTACGTAATTTTCAATGTTAGTCTTTTATGCGATGCTAAAAACACTACTATAATTTAACACAACTAAAAAGAGAATGCAACACTGTATAAAAAAGAAATCAAGAAAAATTACTTGACACTATATGTAAGAAATCAAAAGCTGAAATCAAGAAAAATCACTTGACATATTGTAGTGGTATATGTTGTATAATAACAATGGACTATTTTGCTCACCATAAAAAAGTGCTATTTTATTATATAAATGTGAGAGCGAAAAGAAAGAACGATGGAATTTTCTTTGAAAAGATTATATGATAGTAAATAGAGTAGTCTAGCTCACTTTCACCATTTCAGAAGGGGGAAACGAGATGTCAATTGAAATTAAGACAAAGTACGGTCAAATTGATATTAGTACAGATGTAATTGCAACAATTGCTGGAGGCGCTGCAGTAGACTGTTACGGCATCGTCGGTATGGCTTCTAAAAACCAATTAAAAGATGGGTTAACAGAAATTTTACGAAAAGAAAACTTCACTAGAGGCGTTATTGTTCGTAAAGACGAAGATGAAGTACATATTGATATGTATATTATCGTTAGCTATGGTACAAAAATTTCAGAGGTAGCACATAACGTCCAAACGAAAGTGAAATATACACTAGATCAAACGGTAGGACTAGCAGTAGATTCTGTAAACATCTACGTACAAGGAGTTAAAGTTATAAACTTGTAAAGTGCATTAAGGAGGAAGAACTGTGTCAATTCAAAAAATTGATGGAAAACGTTTGTCACAAATGATCATACAAGGAGCAAATAATTTAACAAACAATGTTCAACTTGTTGATGCTTTAAACGTTTTTCCAGTTCCAGATGGCGATACCGGTACAAATATGAACTTATCGATGACTTCAGGTGCGCGCGAGGTGAAAGGAAATCTTTCACAACACGCTGGTAAAGTCGGAGTAAGTTTAGCCAAAGGATTATTAATGGGAGCGCGTGGTAACTCAGGTGTTATTTTATCTCAGTTGTTCCGTGGCTTTTCGAAATCCATTGAACAAAAAGAAGAATTAACAACAACTGATTTTGCCGATGCGTTAGAAGCGGGTGTAGAAACGGCATATAAAGCAGTTATGAAGCCGATTGAAGGAACAATTTTAACTGTTGCAAGGGAAACGAGTAAACATGCAGTCACAGTTGCGAAAAAACAGCGCGACTTCGTTTTGTTTATGGAAGAAGTTGTGAAAGAAGCGAATGCATCATTAAATCGTACACCTGATTTATTACCTGTATTAAAACAAGTTGGTGTTGTAGATAGCGGTGGGAAAGGTCTTGTTGTTGTATATGAAGGATTTCTAGCAGACTTAAAAGGTGAAACAATCGCCTCTAATGAGCCAACACAACCATCTATGAATGAAATGGTACGTGCAGAGCATCACCGTAGTGTACAAAGCCAATTAAGTACAGAGGATATTAAATACGGTTACTGCACAGAATTTATGGTTAAGTTAGACGAAGAGAAAATGCAAGAACATAATTTCTCTGAGCAAAAATTCCGTGAAGAGATTAGTGTGTATGGTGATTCATTGCTTGTTGTATCTGATGATGAAATCGTAAAAGTTCATATTCATGCAGAGCATCCCGGAGATGCGATGAATTATGGACAACGTTATGGAAGTTTAATCAAGATTAAAGTAGAGAATATGCGTGAACAACATACTGCTTTATTAGATGAGCCTGCGGCGATGCATGTAGAAGTAAAACGACCTGCAGAAAAACAGCCTTATGGAATTGTAACAGTGGCAATGGGTTCTGGTATTAAAGAATTGTTTGAAAGCATCGGTGCGACGGTTGTTATTGAAGGCGGTCAAACGATGAATCCAAGTACAGAAGATATTGTAAAAGCGATTGAAGAAGCGAATGCAGAAAAAGTTATTATATTACCGAACAATGGTAATATTGTAATGGCTGCAGAGCAAGCGGCTTCTGTAGTGGATCAAGAAGTAATTGTTGTTCGATCAAAAACAGTTCCTCAAGGTATGGCAGCTATGCTTGCATTCAATCCAGCAGGAACTCTTGAAGAAAACGAAGCGCAAATGAACGAAGCGCTTGCTCATGTAAAAACAGGCCAAATCACGTATGCGGTTCGTGATACAGAAATTGATGGTGTAACAATTAATAAAGATGACTTCATGTGCATTGCGGATGGGAAAATTGTATCAACAGATGCAGAAAAAATTTCAGCTGCGAAAAAATTGTTAGAAAATATGCTTGATGAAGATGCGGAAATTTTAACAATTCTACAAGGTGAAGATGCATCGGAAGAAGAAGTGGATGCATTAGTAACATTTGTAGAAGAAAAATTTGAAGATGTAGAAGTGGAAGTTCATAATGGAAACCAACCCCTATATTCATTCATTTTTTCTGTTGAATAAAGTGAACACTTTATTATGAAGTTTTATTTCTGGTTAAAATGTGATTACTCTATAATGAGATGAACTAATATAAATGATGAGAGGGCCTTGCTAGCAAAAGTAGTGAGGCTCTCTTTTTTTGGGGTAATAAAGTAAAACTTCCATCAGTAGGGTTTTCTTCATCCCTGGCATAGAAACGGTTCGTCTTTTTCACATGCAAAGTTTAAAGCAAAAAGAGAAAGCGAGTATAGATTTATAGTAGAACTTACGTGTCGGAAAATTCAAATGAATACATATAAGATTAGGAAAGCTGAAATGACTACTATGCTTTCTTGATGCTATGGTAGAATAGGAGAGGTAGCGATTGTGTATTCAACGTGAAAACGGAAATACGTAATCCATTGTTGAGATATAACCTACAAGTAAAGAAGATCTGTGTTATATATGAAGGGTTAGGAATAAGATTTGACGGGGCGTGAAGATCTTGAATGAAGTGGTGCAAATTCCAATTACGGATGTGAAAGGGATTGGAGAAGAAACAGCTGTATTACTAAATGAGATGGGGATTTTTACGGTTTCTGATTTACTAGAGCATTTTCCGTATCGTTATGAAGACTATGCGATGAAAGATTTGGCTGAAGTTAAACATGAAGAACGAGTAACTGTAGAAGGGAAAGTACATAGCGCACCTCTTTTACAATATTATGGAAAAAAGAAATCTCGTCTTACTGTACGTGTTCTCGTGGGTCGTTATTTAATTACAGCTGTATGCTTTAACAGACCCTACTATAAGCAGAAATTAAATATTGATGAAACGGTAACGATATCTGGGAAATGGGATCAACATCGTCAAATGATTTCGGTATCTGAACTTCACTTTGGGCCGGTTGTTCGTCAGCAAGAAGTGGAACCGGTATATTCAGTTAAAGGGAAATTGACGGTAAAACAAATGCGTCGTTTTATTGCGGGGGCGTTTAAAGAGTATGGTTCTTATGTGAAAGAAGTATTGCCAGAAGGATTGTTGTCGCGTTACAAGTTATTATCCCGTTATGAAGCACTGCATGCCTTGCATTTTCCTAGTGGACAAGAAGATATGAAACAGGCGCGTCGCCGCTTCGTATATGAAGAATTTTTCTTGTTCCAATTGAAGATGCAAGCACTTCGGAAAATGGAGCGGGAAAGTTCGAAGGGAATAAAAAAAGATATATCTCTTGAACAATTAGAAGAGTTTATAAGTAATCTTCCTTTTCCGTTAACAAATGCGCAGCAGCGTGTTGTTACAGAAATTATGAAAGATTTGCAGTCCCCATATCGAATGAATCGTTTACTACAAGGTGATGTAGGTTCTGGGAAAACGGTAGTGGCTGCAATTGCTTTGTATGCTGCGAAATTAGCTGGATATCAAGGGGCATTAATGGTACCGACAGAAATTTTAGCGGAGCAGCACTATCAATCTTTAGTATCTACATTTTCTCATTTTAATATGAATATTGAATTATTAACAAGTTCTGTAAAGGGAGCGCGTCGTCGCGAGATACTAGCAAGGCTAGAACAAGGGGAAATTGATATTCTCGTTGGAACACATGCTTTAATTCAAAATGAAGTCATATTTCACAGGCTTGGGCTTGTAATTACGGATGAACAACATCGCTTTGGTGTAGCGCAGCGTCGTGTGTTAAGGGAAAAAGGAGAAAATCCAGATGTTTTATTTATGACAGCAACACCAATTCCTCGTACATTAGCAATTACTGCGTTTGGTGAAATGGATGTATCCATTATTGATGAGATGCCGGCAGGTCGTAAAGTCATTGAAACGTACTGGGCGAAACATGATATGTTTGAACGTGTTCTTGGATTTGTAGAGAAAGAAGTGAAAAAAGGACGACAAGCATATGTAATTTGTCCATTAATTGAAGAATCAGAGAAACTGGATGTGCAAAACGCAATTGATTTGCATAGTATGCTAACTCATCATTATCAAGGTAAATTTCAAGTTGGTCTGATGCATGGTCGTCTTTCTTCTCAGGAGAAAGATGAAGTAATGCATCAATTTAGTGAAAATAAAGTGCAAATTCTCATTTCAACAACGGTTGTAGAAGTTGGTGTGAACGTACCGAATGCAACAACGATGGTTATTTATGATGCAGAACGTTTTGGTTTATCACAACTTCATCAACTTCGTGGTCGTGTGGGACGTGGAAGTGAACAATCTTATTGTATTTTAATTGCTGATCCGAAATCGGAAACAGGAAAAGAACGCATGCGTATTATGACAGAGACAAATGATGGATTTGTTCTATCAGAAAAAGATTTGGAATTACGTGGTCCTGGAGATTTCTTTGGGAGCAAGCAAAGTGGTTTACCTGAATTTAAATTAGCTGATATGGTACATGATTATCGAGCATTGGAAACAGCAAGGCAAGATGCTGCGTTACTTGTTGAATCGACTGCTTTTTGGCAAAGCGAACAGTATGAAATGCTGCGAAGATATTTAGAGAAATCAGGTGTTTTTCAAGGAGAAAAACTGGATTAAAGCGCAAGAAGTAAAAAAATGTTGCATTCTGTATTTAATGCTTATATACTACTATTAGTACCTAGTCATAAAATGGATGGTGCGGAATGAAAAAGAGAAGAAAAAAAGAAAGACAAGAGTTGTTACAACAAACAATAGAAGCAAATCCGTTTATTACGGATGAAGAATTAGCTGAACAATTTCAAGTGAGTATTCAAACAATTCGTCTTGATCGAATGGAACTTTCGATTCCGGAATTACGAGAACGAATAAAACATGTGGCAACGAAACAACATGAAGAAGATGTAAAATCTTTACCGCTTGATGAAGTGGTAGGAGAAATTATTGATATAGAATTAGATAGACATGCGATTTCTATTTTTGAAGTGAAAGTAGAACATGTCTTTAAACGTAATCAAATTGCTCGTGGACATCATTTATTTGCGCAAGCAAACTCATTAGCTGTTGCGGTTATTGATGAAGAATTAGCTTTAACTGCGAAGTCTACCATTCGATATATTCGTCCTGTAAAATTAGGAGAGCGTGTTGTTGCAAAAGCGCGTGTTGAAGATGTAGAGAATGATAAAGGACGGACGGTTGTCAAAGTGCAAAGTTTTGTTGGAGATGAACTTGTTTTTGCTGGCACTTTTGAAATGTATCGATCTAGTAACTATAGTGAGGAAGGTAACAACCTATGAGAATCGCAATTGATGCAATGGGCGGCGATCATGCTCCGAAATCTGTCGTACTCGGAGCAATGAAAGCAATTAAGCAATATTCAGATTTACATATTATTTTAGTCGGAAAAGAAGATGAAATTCGCAAATATTTAACAAGCGAAGAGCGTATTACAGTGCTGCACACAGATGAAGTAATTGAAGGGACAGATGAGCCGGTGCGAGCAGTACGCCGGAAAAAACAAGCTTCTATGGTACTTGCTGCGCAGCAAGTAAAAGAAGGTGCAGCTGATGCTTGTATTTCAGCTGGGAATACAGGGGCTCTTATGGCAGCTGGATTATTTGTAATAGGACGTATAGAAGGGATAGAGCGCCCTGCTCTTTCTCCTACGATGCCAACAGTAGATGGAAAAGGCTTTGTTATGCTGGATGTTGGTGCAAATGTCGATGCGAAAGCAATTCATTTGTATCAATATGCTGTAATGGGATCTGTATATGCAGAGAAAGTAAGAGGAATTTCTAATCCTCGTGTAGGGCTTTTGAATGTTGGAACTGAGGATGGAAAAGGAAACGAGCTTTCTAAACAAGTCTTTGCAATGCTAAAAGATGCACCACTTAACTTTGTTGGAAATGTAGAATCACGAGATTTGTTACAAGGTGTAGCGGATGTAGTTGTTTGTGACGGATTTACTGGAAATGTGGCTCTTAAAACGTTAGAGGGAACTGCAATATCTTTATTCTCGATGCTGAAAGAGCAATTAATGAGTTCATTTACAAGCAAACTAGCGGCAGCGGTATTAAAACCAAAATTAATGGTATTAAAAGATAAAATGGATTATTCAGAGTATGGAGGAGCAGCTTTATTTGGATTGAAAGCTCCTGTCATCAAAGCACATGGTTCTTCAAATGATCAATCAATTTTGAGCGCGATTCGTCAAACACGGGAAATGGTAGCGAAGGAAGTTATTCCTACTATTAAGAGTGTAATGGAGGAAGAACCGCTTCAATAATGAGGAGGGTTTGAAATGGGAAAACTGGCATTTCTTTTTCCAGGACAAGGTTCACAAGCAGTTGGAATGGGAAGACAATTAGCAGAAAGTTATGAAGAGGCTACAAAAGTATTTCGTCAGGCTGATGAAATTTTAAAGGATTCTCTTTCATCGCTTATTTTTGAAGGACCTCAAGAAGCATTGACGTTAACGACCAATGCACAACCAGCATTGGTAACGACAAGTATTGCAATTTTAAAGGTATTGGAGCAGTACGATATTACACCTGATTATGTTGCAGGACATAGTTTAGGTGAGTATAGTGCACTAGTAGCAGCAGGTGCTCTATCATTTGAAGATGGTGTATATGCTGTTAGAAAACGTGGTGAATACATGGAAGAGGCTGTGCCAAATGGCGAAGGTGCCATGGCAGCTATTTTGGGAGCAGATCCTGATATGTTAAAGCAGGTAACTGAGGAAGTGACGAATGAAGGTTATCCTGTTCAAATTGCGAATATGAATAGCACAAAGCAAATTGTAATTTCTGGTACAAAGCAAGGTGTAGAATTGGCTTCAGAAAAAGCGAAAGAAAACGGCGCAAAGCGTGCGGTTCCGCTACGAGTTAGCGGTCCGTTTCATTCATCACTTATGAAACCGGCGGCTGAGAGGTTTCGAGACGTGCTAAATGAAATTGAGATTGAAGATGCAAAAATTCCGGTAATTGCAAATGTAACAGCAGATTGTACTTCGCGTAAAGAAGACATTCAAGAAAAATTAATTGAACAACTCTATTCCCCTGTACTATGGTACCCATCAATTGAACGTATGGTAGAACTAGGTGTAGATACATTTATTGAAATTGGACCTGGAAAAGTCTTAGCTGGTCTTATGAAATCAATTGCTCCGTCTGCGAAAGTATATGCGATATACGATGAGGAGACAATGAAAGATACCATTTCGAAACTGAGAGGAGAAGGCTAATGTTATTAAAAGACAAAGTTGCGTTAGTAACGGGAGCATCTCGCGGAATTGGCCGTGCAATTGCATTAGATTTAGCAAAACAAGGTGCAAAAGTAGTTGTAAACTACGCAGGAAACGAATTGAAAGCAAATGAAGTTGTTGATGAGATTAAAAATTTAGGTTCAGAAGCAATTGCAGTAAAAGCAAATGTTGCAAGTGGCGAAGAAGTCGCTGACATGGTAAAACAAACTGTAGATACATTTGGTCAAATCGACATTCTTGTAAATAACGCTGGCATTACGAAAGATAATTTGTTAATGCGTATGAAAGAGGAAGAATGGGATGCGGTTATTAATACAAATTTAAAAGGTGTCTTTTTATGTACAAAGGCTGTATCTCGTTATATGATGCGCCAACGTCATGGACGCATTATTAATATCGCTTCTGTTGTCGGTGTTACTGGAAATCCAGGACAAGCAAACTACGTTGCAGCAAAAGCTGGTGTAATTGGATTAACAAAGACTTCAGCAAAAGAGTTAGCAAGTCGTAATATTACAGTGAATGCGATTGCTCCTGGATTTATCGTAACAGATATGACAGGTGTATTAGCGGAAGATGTGAAGAACGAAATGCTAAAATTAATTCCAATTGCAAAATTTGGAGAAGCTGAAGATATTTCAAATGCAGTTGCCTTTTTAGCATCAGATGCAAGTCGTTATATTACTGGACAAACACTTCATGTTGATGGCGGCATGGTGATGTAAGCAAGAAACTATAGAAATAGGTTGATTTCATTTCGTTTTTCTGTACAATATTAAATATGATGTCTTGAGGAGAGCGAATGAATTAAAAACAGTAATGGTTTGTCTATACTTTTTAAAGGAGGTGAATGAATATGGCAGACGTTTTAGAGCGTGTAACGAAAATCATCGTAGATCGTCTAGGAGTAGACGAAACAGAGGTAACACCAGCTGCGAACTTTAAAGAAGATTTAGGTGCTGATTCCTTAGATGTAGTAGAACTTGTGATGCAATTAGAAGATGAGTTTGAAATGGAAATTTCTGATGAGGAAGCAGAAAAGATTGCTACTGTTGGCGATGCTGTGACTTACATAGAGAGTCATCTATAATGCTTGATAAAGTCCCGTTTATATACGGGGCTTTCTCAGCATATATACCTGGAGGGACCTATGCCGTACAGAAAGTATAGAGATAAGAAGCATGAAACTAAATATCGAGAGGCTTTTAAAAAGTTTCAAGAGAAAATAGGGATTACATTTACAAATGAAAAGTTGTTGATTCAAGCATTTACGCATTCATCGTATGTGAATGAGCATCGCAAAAAGCCACATGAAGATAACGAGCGTCTTGAATTTCTTGGAGATGCGGTATTAGAACTGACAGTTTCGCAATACTTGTTTCAAAAATATCCGACAATGAGTGAGGGCGAATTAACAAAACTTCGCGCTGCTATTGTATGTGAACCTTCTCTCGTTCGTTTTGCAAATGAGCTATCATTTGGAAATCTTGTCCTTTTAGGAAAGGGAGAGGAAATGACAGGTGGGCGTGAACGTCCAGCATTATTAGCGGATGTCTTTGAAGCGTTTGTTGGCGCACTTTACCTCGACCAAGGTTTGGAAAAGGTATGGGGATTTTTAAAAACAGTTGTTTATCCAAAAATAAATGAAGGTGCTTTTTCTCATGTGATGGATTTTAAAAGTCAACTACAAGAGTTAATTCAGCGTGATGGTAGCGGGAACATAGAATATCAAATTCTACAAGAAAAAGGACCGGCTCATAATCGAGAATTTGTATCGCGCGTTACATTAAACGGCGAATCATTAGGTCTTGGAAGTGGGAAGTCTAAGAAAGAGGCAGAACAACATGCTGCCCAAGAAGCGTTGGAAAAATTAAAAGAGCACTTATAGCGAATCCCCCTTATACTTAGGGGGATTCCTTGTGCATAAAGGGGGAAGGCCTTTCGTGTTTTTAAAACGATTAGAAATAGTAGGATTTAAATCCTTTGCAGAACGTGTGTCGATCGACTTTGTGCCAGGTGTAACGTCTGTCGTAGGACCAAACGGAAGTGGGAAAAGTAATATTACAGATGCAATACGTTGGGTGCTTGGTGAACAATCTGTAAAATCGCTTCGTGGTGCGAAAATGGAAGACATTATTTTTTCAGGCAGTGATACACGTAAAGCATTAAATATTGCTGAAGTCACATTAACATTAAATAATGAGGATCAGCGTCTACCAATTGAATATAACGAAGTAAGTGTAACGAGACGAGTATATCGTTCAGGAGACAGTGATTTTCTTATTAATAAACAGTCTTGTCGCTTAAAAGATATCGTTGATTTATTCATGGACTCAGGTATGGGGCGTGAAGCGTTTTCGATTATTAGTCAAGGTAAAGTGGAAGAAATTTTAAGCAGCAAAGCAGAAGATC
Source organism: Bacillus sp. BP-3 (assembly GCF_028401955.1). GTDB lineage: Bacteria > Bacillota > Bacilli > Bacillales > Bacillaceae_G > Bacillus_A. Next base: position 254,757 of record NZ_JAQOTJ010000004.1, on the reverse strand, counting down.
GCCGCAGTGTTTTTGAAGAAGCGGCTGGTGTGTTGAAATATAAAATTCGCAAGAAGAAAGCGGAAGGAAAATTAGCGGAGACGCAAGAAAATTTAAATCGTGTAGAAGATATTATTCATGAATTAAGTGCACAAATTGAGCCTCTTGAAAGACAAGCTTCTATCGCAAAAGATTATCTTGAGAAAAAAGATGAACTAGAAAAAGTTGAAGCGGCATTAATTGTGTATGAAATTGAAGAATTACATGAAAAATGGGAAGCGCTTCGTCAGCAATTTAAGCATAACAAAGATGAAGAAGTGAATGTTTCGACGCATCTTCAAAAGAATGAAGCGGATTTAGAAGAGATACGCGGAAATGTACAAGCTATTGATGAGTCTATTCAATCTTTACAAGAAGTTCTTCTTCTTTCTAGTAAAGAACTTGAAAAATTAGAAGGGCAACGTGAACTGTTGAAAGAAAGAAAGCACAACGCAACAACACATTGTGCGCAGTTAGAAGCATCCATCCATGAATTAACAGAAAAAGTTTCTGTATATGAAGGAAGTGTCCTGCAAGGAACAGAAGAATTGATGAAATTAGCAAGTCATGTGAAAGAGTTAGAGCAGAAACTGCATGATAGCGAACAATTGTTGTCTACATATGAACGAAATTTAGATGGAAAAATCGAACATTTAAAAGGGGATTATATTGAACTTTTAAATCAGCAAGCAAGCTATCGAAATGAACTTTCTATGTTAGAGGAACAATTTAAACAGCGAGATTTCAAAAATCAGCGCCTTGACGAAGAAAATGAAAAATATGTACAGATGCGGATAGGTATTGCGCAGAAAAAATCAACCTTCGTTGAAAAATATGAACATATAAAAGAACAAGTCACAAATCTGTTGTCAAGCATGCAACAAACGGAAACTGCGCTTGGAAAATGTAAAGAACAATATAGTGAAAATGAAACCAAGTTGTATCAAGCATATCAGTATGTTCAGCAAGCTCGTTCTCGTAAAGAAATGCTTGAAGAAATGCAAGAAGATTATTCAGGGTTTTATCAAGGTGTTCGTGAAGTGTTAAAAGCCCGCGACAGCCAGTTACATGGTATTGAAGGTGCAGTTGCAGAGCTTCTTACTGTACCGAAAAAATATGAAGTAGCGATGGAAATCGCACTTGGGGCAGCAATGCAACATGTGGTTGTACAAACAGAAGAACATGCACGCAGAGCTATTGCATTCTTAAAGCAAAACCGCCATGGTCGTGCGACATTTTTACCACAAAGTGTCATAAAGGGCAGAGCGCTTAATATAGAGCAACTTCGCATGATAAGCCAGAATCCGGCATTTATAGGGATAGCTGCAGAGCTTGTACAGTACGATAATAAATATGAAAAAGTAATTACAAATTTATTAGGTACAGTAATAGTTGCTCATGATTTAAAAGGTGCAAATGAATTAGCGAAGCAACTGCAGTATCGTTATCGGATTGTTACATTAGAAGGGGATCTTGTGAATCCTGGTGGTTCAATGACAGGTGGTGCGGTGAAGCAAACAAATTCTTCTTTATTAGGACGTCAACGGGAATTGGAAGAGTGGAATGAAAAGTTGACAGATATGGAAGGAAAGACTGAGAAGCTAGAGAACTTTGTTAAAGCACTAAAACAAGAAATACAAGAAAAAGAAGTAAAGTTGAAGGAACTGCGACAAAACATTGATGAAAAGCGTGTAGACGAACAAAAGTACAAAGAAGAAATAAATCAGTTAGAGTTAGAAGAACATCGCATTAATGAGCGCTTATCTATTTATGATTTAGAGCTAGAAGGATTTTTGCAAGATCAAGCGAAGATACAAGGGCGAAAAACTGAGCTAGAAGAAACGCTTACTGAGCTGCAAGGAAAAATTACGGAACTCGATATGACGATTACAGAGTTAACAAAACAAAAGAACGAGCAGCATTCCTCGAAGGAAAAGGTTCAGAAAGAGATTACCGAGCTAAAAGTACAAGGGGCTGAAAAGCATCAACGATTATCAAACCAAAAAGAAACAGTAGAACGCTTAACAAAAGAACGAGATGAAACGAAAAAGAATCTTATAAAGACAAAAGAAGACTTATCATTCTTAAAACAAGAAATGACATCGAATTCTAGTGGCGAAGAGCAAATTACAAGTATGATTGAAAAGAAAACGCATGATAGAAATCAAACTGTGGAATTAATTAGCTCACGCCGTGAACAACGTCTTGGTTTACAAGGGCGGTTAGAACATCTAGAGTTAGAAGTGAAAGAAGCGAAACGTCAATATAAATACTTGCTAGATGTATTAAAAGATCAAGAAGTGAAAATAAATCGTTTGGACGTGGAGTTAGAAAATCGCTTGCAACACTTACGGGAAACATATACTATTTCTTTTGAATCGGCGAAACAAAAATATACGATGACAATGTCTAGCGAGGAAGCTCGTAAAAAAGTGAAATTAATTAAACTATCCATTGAAGAACTCGGCACAGTAAATATAGGTGCTATTGATGAGTTTGAGCGCGTATCTGAGCGTCATACGTTCTTGTTAGAGCAACGTGATGATTTACAAGAGGCAAAAACAACAATGCATCAAGTAATTGACGAGATGGATGAAGAAATGAAAAAGCGTTTTTCTTATACGTTTCAAGCAATTCGTACAGAATTCCAGCTAGTATTTAGTGAATTATTTGGCGGTGGGCGTGCAGACTTGGTTATGACTAACCCGAAAGATTTATTAAATACAGGGATTGATATTGTTGCGCAACCACCAGGGAAAAAGTTGCAAAACTTAGGTCTTCTTTCTGGAGGAGAACGAGCATTGACGGCTATTGCGTTGTTATTTGGTATTTTAAAAGTTCGTCCTGTACCGTTTTGTGTGCTAGATGAAGTTGAAGCTGCGTTAGATGAAGCGAACGTTGCTCGGTTTGCGCAGTATTTGAGAAGATTTAGTAATGAAACGCAGTTTATCGTTATTACGCACCGAAAAGGTACGATGGAAGAATCTGATGTATTATATGGTGTGACGATGCAAGAGTCTGGTGTGTCCAAGCTTGTTTCCGTGCGTTTAGATGATGGGGAAGAGCTTGTTACGAGCAAATAGAAAGGATGGGAAAGAATGAGTTTTTTTAAAAAATTAAAAGAAAAAATTTCGAAGCAAACAGATACGGTAACAGAGAAGTTTAAACAAGGTTTAGAGAAAACGAGAAACTCTTTTTCAGAAAAAGTAAATGATTTAGTATATCGTTATCGTAAAGTTGATGAAGAGTTCTTCGAAGAGTTAGAGGAAATTTTAATTGGTGCTGATGTGGGTGTATCCACAGTAATGGAGTTAATTGACCAATTAAGAGATGAAGTGAAACGTCGTAATATTCAAGATCCAAAAGAAGTGCAGGATGTTATTTCTGAAAAATTAATTGAGATTTATAAAGGTAACGGTAATTTTAATAATGAATTAAATATCCAAGATAACGCATTGACAGTTATTTTATTTGTTGGGGTAAACGGTGTTGGAAAAACAACAACGATTGGAAAAATGGCACATAAATTTAAAGCGGACGGGAAATCTGTATTATTAGCAGCTGGCGACACATTCCGTGCTGGTGCAATTGAGCAGTTAGAAGTGTGGGGAGAACGTGTTGATGTAGAGGTAATTAAACAAGGATCAGGTTCTGACCCAGCGGCTGTTATGTACGATGCAATTCAGGCTGCAAAATCGCGAAAAGTTGATGTTTTGTTATGTGATACGGCAGGTCGTTTGCAAAATAAAGTCAACTTGATGAAAGAGCTAGAGAAAGTAAAACGTGTAATCGAACGTGAAGTTCCTGGAGCTCCTCATGAAGTATTACTTGTCATTGATGCAACAACAGGTCAAAATGGTTTAAGCCAAGCGAAGACATTCCGCGAGGCGACAAATGTAACGGGAATTGTCTTAACGAAATTGGACGGAACTGCCAAAGGTGGAATTGTATTAGCAATTCGTAATGAAATGGATGTACCGGTGAAATTTGTTGGTCTAGGAGAACAAATGGATGACTTGCAAGCATTTGATCCAGAACAATATGTATATGGATTATTTGGGGACCTTGTAGAAAAGGAAGCAGAGTAAAGTGAAACTTCCAACAGTGGGGGCTTACTGTCCGTTAATATGGGATAAAGTTAAGGTTTAATTCGTGATAGTTTATATATAAATAAATATAAGTTGAAAACTAACACAAAAATCATTTTCGTTTTAAGTGTGCGAAAGCATCCGAATCATAGGAGCGGTGTTTACCGCTTCTTCTTTTTGGATTTAAATTAAGATGTTAAGAAAAAAACTTGACACACATTTCCTCTCCATGTAAACTAATTCATGTAAAGGTAATTCACTTAACAAAGGGTGATTCAACATGCTCGAAAAAACAACGCGAATGAATTATTTATTTGATTTTTATCAATCGTTGTTAACGCCAAAACAAAGAAGTTATATGTCACTTTACTATCTTGATGATCTATCGCTTGGTGAAATTGCCGAAGAATTTGAAGTAAGTCGCCAAGCAGTGTATGATAACATTAAACGGACAGAAGCGATGCTTGAAGAATATGAAGAAAAGTTATTATTACTTCAAAAGTTTCAAGAAAGGCAGCAACTTGTTGCAAAGTTAAAGCAGCTAATCAGCGAAGAAGAGCATGTAGATGAACAAGTTAAACAAGTTGTTGAAGCTATCGAAAATTTAGATTAGGAGGGCGGCAATATGGCATTTGAAGGATTAGCCGACCGACTTCAACAGACAATGCAAAAAATTCGCGGCAAAGGGAAAGTATCCGAAGCCGACGTAAAAGAAATGATGAGAGAAGTTCGTCTTGCACTTTTAGAAGCAGACGTTAACTTTAAAGTAGTAAAAGATTTTGTAAAGCGTGTGTCTGAACGTGCTGTCGGACAAGATGTAATGAAAAGTTTAACACCTGGACAGCAAGTTATTAAAGTAGTACAGGAAGAACTTACAGAATTAATGGGTGGGGAACAGAGTAAAATTGCTGTCTCTAACCGTCCGCCAACTGTTATTATGATGGTAGGCTTGCAAGGTGCGGGGAAAACGACGACAACAGGGAAGCTTGCGAATTTACTTCGTAAAAAGCATAATCGGAAACCAATGCTTGTTGCAGCTGATATTTATCGTCCAGCGGCAATTAAGCAGCTTGAAACACTCGGTAAGCAATTGGATATGCCGGTTTTCTCATTAGGAGACAAAGTAAGTCCTGTTGAAATCGCAAAACAAGCAATTGCAAAAGCGAAAGAAGATCACCATGATTATGTTCTTATCGATACAGCAGGTCGTCTGCATATTGATGAAGAGCTTATGGATGAATTAGCACAAGTTAAAGAAGTAGCGAAACCGGATGAAATTTTCCTTGTTGTTGATGCAATGACAGGACAAGATGCGGTTAACGTTGCGCAAAGTTTCCATGAACAGCTTGGTTTAACAGGTGTGGTATTAACGAAATTAGATGGTGATACGCGCGGAGGTGCAGCACTATCTATTAAAGCTGTTACAAACACACCAATTAAATTTGCTGGTATGGGTGAGAAATTAGATGCACTAGAGGCATTCCATCCAGAACGCATGGCATCGCGTATTCTAGGTATGGGTGATGTTCTAACGTTAATTGAAAAGGCGCAGGCGACAGTTGATGAAGAAAAAGCAAGAGAACTTGAGCAAAAAATGCGCACACTTTCCTTTACGTTGGATGATTTTCTAGAGCAACTAGGACAAGTGCGTCAATTAGGACCACTTGATGAGCTACTAAATATGCTTCCTGGTGCTGGGAAAATTAAAGGATTAAAAAATGTCCAAGTTGATGAAAAGCAAATTGGACACATTGAAGCGATAATTCGCTCAATGACGAAATTAGAGCGTGAGCAACCGGAAATGATTAACGCTAGTCGTAAGAAACGTATTGCTAAAGGTAGCGGTACAACTGTACAAGAGATCAATCGTCTTTTGAAGCAATTTGAAGATATGAAAAAGATGATGAAAACGATGTCTGGTATGCAAAAAGGTAAGAAAAAAGGACTAGGTGGTTTGAAGTTTCCATTTATGTAAGGAAAAAAAGATGGCTCTGTTAAGAAATTATACTTTACAAAGGGTCACTCTTTTTGCTAATATTATTATCTGTGTGAAATATATTCGGAGGTGCTTTATAAATGGCAGTTAAAATTCGTTTAAAACGTATGGGAGCTAAAAAATCTCCTTTCTATCGTGTAGTTGTTGCAGATTCTCGTTCTCCTCGTGACGGACGTTTCATCGAGGAAATCGGAACTTATAACCCAGTTGCTCAGCCAGCTGAAGTTAAAATCAACGAAGAAGCAGCATTAAAATGGTTAGGAAACGGTGCGAAACCATCTGATACAGTTCGCAACCTTTTCTCTAAGCAAGGCATCATGGAGAAATTCCATTTAGCTAAACAAGGTAAGTAATTGAAGCAATGGCTATGTCAGGGTTAATCGAAACAATTGTTAAACCCCTTGTGGATCATCCTGAAGATGTAAAGGTTACACAGGAACTGTACAACGGAGAGATGAAGTATCGATTAACCGTACATCCTGAGGATGTGGGTAAAGTCATTGGGAAACAAGGGCGAGTTGCAAAAGCAATTCGAACGATCTTATATGCAGCGGGACATCATCAAAATGAAAAAGTTACGCTGGAAATTCAATAAGTACAAAAAGGGCGAGGATCTGTTCCTCACCCTTTTTTAACATTTTAAGATATATCGCATCTTCAGCAAAGAGAATGGAGATGCTAATGACATATAACGAACAGGGGTGACGTGCTGTTTATGACGAAATGGTTTAATGTAGGGAAAATTGTAAATACTCACGGTGTTAGAGGAGAAATACGTGTAGTTTCACGTACAGATTTTCCGGAAGAGCGTTATAAAGTAGGAAACACATTATACATATGGCAAGAGAAAGCTACTGCGCCATTATCTGTAAAGATTACTTCTCATCGTCAGCATAAGTCTTTTGATTTATTGACATTCGAAGGCTATAACAATGTAAATGAAGTAGAACAATTGAAAGGTTCTTTATTAAAAGTCCCAGAGGACCAGCTTGGAGAATTGGCTGAAGGGGAGTATTATTATCACGAAATTATTGGTTGTACCGTTGTAACGGAAGACGGAGAGACAATTGGTACAATTAAAGAAATTCTTTCTCCTGGCGCAAATGACGTTTGGGTCATCAAACAACCAAAAGGTCAAGATGTTTTAATCCCATATATTGAGGAAGTTGTCTTACAAGTAAACATTAACGAACAGCTTGTAATCATTCACGTGATGGAAGGATTACTGTAATGAAAATTGATATTTTGACATTGTTTCCAGAAATGTTTACAGGTGTCTTTGGTTCTTCTATATTAAAAAAAGCACAAGAAAAAGAAGCAGTGCAGCTAAGAGTTGTTAATTTTCGTGATTATTCAACTAATAAGCATAATAGTGTGGATGATTACCCATACGGCGGAGGAGCTGGAATGGTATTAACACCACAGCCTATTTTTGATGCTGTAGAAGAGTTAACGAAGGAAACGGAGCGTAAACCACGCGTTGTGTTAATGTGTCCGCAAGGAGAACGTTTTACACAAAAGAAAGCTGAAGAATTAGCTGAAGAAGAACATATAATTTTCATTTGTGGCCATTATGAGGGGTATGATGAGCGTGTACGTGAACATCTTGTAACCGATGAAATTTCAATAGGTGATTATGTATTAACAGGCGGAGAATTGGCATCTATGGTTATTACAGATAGTGTTGTCCGCTTATTACCTGATGTTTTAGGAAATCAACAATCACAAATAGAAGATTCGTTTAGTACAGGCTTACTAGAACATCCACATTATACAAGACCAGCGGATTTTCGTGGAATGAAAGTACCAGATATACTTCTGTCCGGAAATCATAAATATATTGAAGAATGGCGCCATAAAGAATCATTGCGCCGTACCTTCATGCGCCGCCCTGATTTATTAGGGGAACGTAGTTTATCTAAACAAGAGGAAAAATGGTTAACAGAATTTAAAGAAGAGAAGTAAAAAAATGCTATTGCAACAAACTGAGCAATATGCTATTATAACACTTGTGCTACTTATAGAGAGTAGCCGTTAACAACGGTGTTCCGCTGTAATTTACGATATGACTTTGCATGAGCATCTGTTTGGAAGGAGAGAATTGAATATGCAACAATTAATCGCAGAAATTACAAAAAGCCAATTAAAAGCTGATTTACCTTCATTCCGTCCTGGTGATACTTTACGTGTACACGTAAAAGTAGTAGAGGGTACTCGTGAGAGAATTCAGATTTTTGAAGGTGTTGTAATTAAACGTCGTGGTGGCGGAATTAGCGAAACATTCACAGTTCGTAAGATTTCTTACGGTGTAGGTGTTGAACGTACATTCCCAGTTCACACGCCAAGAATCGCGAAAATCGAAGTACTTCGCCGTGGTAAAGTACGTCGTGCTAAGTTATACTACTTACGCAACCTTCGCGGTAAAAAAGCACGTATTAAAGAAATTCGATAAGACATGTATGGGAGCTTGTATTTGCAAGCTCCCTTTTTCCAATCTAGCTGTGTCTTTACTTACATACTAACAGCTTACATAATCGTGGAGGGGAATCGCATGACAAAACAAAAAAGTACGCTTTGGGAATGGACAAAAGCTATTTTGATTGCTGTTGTCTTAGCTTGGATTATTAGACAGTTTTTCTTTGCGCCAATTCTTGTAGATGGTGTATCTATGTCACCGACTCTTCATGATCGTGATCGTATGATTGTCAATAAAATAGGTTATCACATTGGAGATCCAAAACGCTTTGATATCATTGTGTTTCAAGCGACAGAAGATAAAGATTACATTAAACGTATCATTGGTTTGCCAGGTGATCAGATAGAATATCGAAACGATACACTCTATATTAATGGAAAACCGTATGAGGAGCCGTATTTAGATAAACAGAAAAAGCAGCTTGCTGATGGTCCGTTAACATATGATTTTAAGCTTGAAGAAATTACAGGGAAGACAACAGTTCCAAAAGGAGAGCTATTTGTATTAGGAGATAATCGCCGTTTTAGTAAGGATAGTCGTACGATTGGAACGATTTCAATAGACCAAGTAATTGGAAAAGCTAATATATTGTATTGGCCGTTCAAAGATGCGCAAATTGTAAAATGAATGTAGAAAAGAAGGTGTAAGTATGGTAATTCAATGGTTTCCTGGTCATATGGCCAAAGCAAGGCGCCAAGTAACAGAGAAATTAAAATTAATCGATGTGGTAATTGAACTTGTTGATGCAAGGTTGCCATTATCATCACGAAATCCAATGATTGATGAAATTATTACGCATAAGCCAAGACTTGTTGTTTTAAATAAAGCGGATATGGCAGATGATCGTGTAACAAAAGAATGGATTGCTTATTTTGGAGAAAAAGGCCATAAAGCAATTTCTATCAATGCTCAGGCAGGACAAGGTATGAAAGAAATTACAGCAGCTTGTAAAGATCTTGTTAAAGAAAAATTTGATAAAATGATTGCAAAAGGTATTAAACCAAGAGCGATTCGCGCTTTAATTGTCGGCATTCCAAATGTTGGGAAATCGACATTAATTAATAAATTAGCGAAGAAAAATATTGCGAAAACGGGCGATCGACCAGGTGTAACGACAGCGCAGCAATGGATTAAAGTTGGGAAAGAAATGGAACTATTAGATACGCCTGGTATTTTATGGCCGAAGTTTGAGGATGAAATGGTTGGACTTCGTCTCGCGACAACTGGAGCGATTAAAGATTCTATCTTAAATTTGCAAGATGTGGCTGTGTATGCACTTCGCTTTATGGAGAAACAGTATCCAGAACGTTTGGAAGAGCGTTATAAGTTAAATGAGATTCCAGAAGATATTGTAGAGTTATTTGATGCGATTGGGAAAAATAGAGGCTGTTTAATGGGTGGAGGACTTGTTGATTATGATAAAACGTCAGAACTTGTTCTTCGTGAGCTTCGCGGTGGTAAACTTGGGAAAATGACATTTGAAACACCAGAAGAAATAGCAGAAGAAGCATAGAGAGACACTTCTATTTAGTTCGTTTCATTCGATGAATTTTTTTGCCTGGCGTCTTTCATTTTTTCAGATGCAAAGATAAGGCATGTTATTGTTAAATGGGAGAGAAGAGGCACGCTATTGCGCGCCTTTTCTTACTTGTAGGAGGAACTACGTATGTCTAAAAAACAAACAATTCAAGAAATCGAAACTTTATTGCAGGAAATTGAACGAGAAGACGACGAGCGTTTTAGTATGTTATTAGAAGATGAACGAAAAGGCGTGCAGAGACTTATTTTAAAATGGAAAAAGCAGCAAGAGGATAAAGAAAAAGAAAGACGAAAATTCACTGAGATGTCAATATATGAGAATGCACTTCGTCAAAAGGGAATTGAATCTATTGTTGGTATTGATGAAGTCGGAAGAGGGCCATTAGCAGGACCTGTTGTTGCGGCTGCTGTAGTGCTTCCAGAAGAATTCTATATGCCTGGTTTGAATGATTCAAAAAAACTGAGTGAGGCAAAGCGTGAGCAGTTTTATGATGGAATTAAAGAGCAGGCGTTAGCAATTGGGATTGGAATTATTCCATCTCACGTTATTGATGAGATAAATATTTATCAAGCAACGAAACAAGCGATGTTAGAGGCTGTAAGCAATTTATCATGTGAACCAGAACATTTGCTAATTGATGCAATGGAACTTCCGATTTCTACTCCGCAAACGTCTATTATTAAGGGAGATGCGAAAAGTATTTCGATTTCAGCTGCATCTATCATCGCGAAAGTCACGAGAGATCGCATGATGAAGGAACTTGGAAAACGGTATCCCCAGTATGGATTTGAGCAACATATGGGTTATGGAACAAAACAACATTTACAAGCGATTGAAATTTATGGTGTGTTAGATGAACATCGAAAAACATTTGCTCCAATTAAAGATATGATTGAACAATAAGTTGTGAATTCGCAACTTATTTTTTTATTTTTGTATATTAACATTATTATTTTTAAAAAAGAATAAAGCGATTTCAGTTTTCAGACACTTTATTGTAGACAGCATCGCAATCATTTTATACAATGACAATGTAGTGTTTAAAAACATTAAAAAACTTTTCGAGAAAAACAGGAAAATAGGGGAGGATGGGACCATGAATATCCACGAGTATCAGGGTAAAGAAGTCCTTAGAAACTATGGGGTAAGCGTTCCGAACGGGAAGGTTGCCTTTACAGTAGAAGAAGCTGTAGAAGCAGCGAAAGAATTAGGAACAAGCGTATGTGTAGTAAAAGCGCAAATTCATGCTGGCGGACGCGGCAAAGCTGGCGGTGTAAAAGTAGCAAAGAACTTAGATGAAGTTCGTACATATGCAGAAGAAATTCTAGGGAAAACACTTGTAACCCATCAAACGGGTCCTGAAGGTAAAGAAGTAAAGCGCTTACTTATCGAAGAAGGATGCGACATTAAAAAAGAGTATTATGTTGGTCTTGTATTAGATCGAGCGACTTCTCAGGTTGTGTTAATGGCGTCTGAAGAAGGCGGAACAGAAATTGAGGAAGTAGCAGAGAAAACACCAGAAAAAATCTTTAAAGAATATATTGATCCTGCTGTAGGCCTACAAGGCTTCCAAGCGCGTCGTATTGCGTTTAATATCAATATTCCAAATGAGCTTGTTGGACAAGCTGTAAAGTTTATGATGGGCTTATATCGTGCGTTTATTGAAAAAGACTGTTCTATCGCAGAAATTAACCCGCTTGTTACAACAGGTGACGGAAAAGTAATGGCGTTAGATGCGAAATTAAACTTTGATTCTAATGCTTTATATCGCCATAAAGATATTTTAGAGCTTCGTGATCTTGATGAAGAAGATCCGAAAGAAGTAGAAGCTTCTAAATATGACTTGAACTATATTTCATTAGACGGAAATATTGGTTGTATGGTAAATGGTGCAGGACTTGCAATGGCAACGATGGATATTATTAAACATTATAACGGTGATCCAGCTAACTTCTTAGATGTTGGTGGCGGTGCTACAGCTGAAAAAGTTACTGAAGCCTTCAAAATTATTCTTTCTGACAAAAATGTAAAAGGTATTTTCGTTAACATTTTTGGCGGTATTATGAAATGTGATGTAATTGCAGAAGGTGTTATCGAAGCGACAAAACAAGTAGGTCTTGAATTACCGCTTGTTGTTCGTTTAGAAGGTACAAATGTAGAGCTAGGAAAGAAAATTTTAAATGAATCTGGCTTAAATATTGTTGCAGCAGAATCTATGGCAGACGGTGCACAAAAAATTGTTTCACTAGTAGGCTAATAGAAAGCGGGGGAGAAAAAATGAGCGTATTAGTTAATAAAGATACAAAAGTTATTGTACAAGGTATTACAGGTTCTCAAGGTTTATTTCATACAAAACAAATGATTGAATACGGTACGAAAATTGTCGGTGGTGTAACGCCTGGTAAAGGTGGTACTGAAATCGAAGGTGTACCAGTATTTAATACAGTAGAAGACGCTGTAAAAGCGACAGGTGCAAATGCTTCTGTTGTATACGTTCCACCTGCTTTTGCTGCGGATGCAATTATGGAAGCTGTTGATGCAGAACTTGATCTAGTAGTCTGTATTACAGAAGGTATCCCTGTATTAGATATGGTAAATGTTAAGAAATATATGGATGGCAAAAAGACACGTCTTCTTGGACCGAACTGTCCAGGTGTTATTACGCCAGATGAGTGTAAGATTGGTATTATGCCAGGATACATTCATAAAAAAGGTCATGTTGGTATCGTATCTCGTTCAGGTACGTTAACTTATGAAGCTGTACATCAATTAACACAAGAAGGAATCGGTCAATCAACTGCAGTTGGTATCGGCGGAGACCCTGTTAATGGTACAAACTTCATCGATGCTTTAAAAGCATTCAATGAAGACGAAGAGACACATGCTGTTATTATGATTGGTGAAATCGGTGGAACGGCAGAAGAAGAAGCTGCTGAATGGGTAAAAGTAAACATGACAAAACCTGTTGTTGGCTTTATTGGTGGCCAAACAGCACCTCCTGGAAAACGTATGGGCCATGCTGGTGCGATTATTTCTGGTGGTAAAGGTACAGCTGCTGAAAAGATTAAAACAATGGAAGCATGCGGTATTAAAGTTGCTGAAACACCAGCTGTTATGGGCGAAACTTTAATTTCTGTTTTAAAAGAAAAAGGCTTATTTGAAACTTGTAAAAATTATTAATTATTAAGAAAGACACCTTCTGTAAAAGAGGGTGTCTTTTATCCCTTTTGTAGTTAACATAATATTAATTATGGGTAAGGAGAATGAGTATGAAACGTGAAAGATTATTACATCTTCACTACTTCTTGGCAGATCAGTGGAAAGTACTGAGACGCTTATTGGCTATTGATCCTCAGTTAACAGAAATTTATTCCTTTCAAGCTCCTCAAATTGAAAAACACCTTGGGTTATCTATCCAAAAAGCTGCTACACTTGTTTCTTACCTGCAAAAAACAACGCCTTCTTTCTACATTCAACAATTACAAGATGAACACGTTTTTTACATGACGATATGGGATGACGATTATCCGAGTTTATTACGAGAAATCCCTGATCCACCATATGTTTTATATGGAAAGGGGAAGAAAGATTTATTGCAATGGTCAAAAAAATTAGCTGTTGTTGGAACGCGAAATCCGTCTTTATACGGAAAAGGAAGCATACAATCTATTTTACAACCGCTTATGAATAATCAATGGCTAATCGTGAGTGGTCTAGCAAATGGAATTGATACAATTGCGCATGAAATTGCAGTAGAACACTCCTTTGCGACAATTGCAGTATTAGGACATGGTTTACAATATATGTATCCAAAGAGAAATCAAGGTTTTCATGAGAAATGGAAAGATCAAGTTTTGCTTGTAACGGAGTATCCTCCGCATTATGCGCCACAAAAATGGTATTTTCCGAGACGAAACCGTATTATAAGTGGACTTTGCCAAGGTGTTCTCGTAGTAGAGGCGAAAGCGCGGAGTGGTTCTCTTATAACAGCGGATTGCGCCTTAGAGCAAAATAGAGAGGTGTTTGCCATGCCGGGGCCTAATTATATTGAGAGTGCGGTTGGAACGAATCAGCTCATCCAACAAGGAGCAAAATTAGTTCAATATGCCGAAGATGTGATACAAGAACTTTCAAATTATAAAATGAATCCATTTTAATTTATTGACATATAGATTACTTCTATACAGAAAAAAAGGAGTATGCACCCGTTTTCTTCTTTTGTTTTCACTTCGCGTGTGGCAGAAAAAGGCCCCAATCGCTTCTATGCACGGCCGGATGCTCTCGCCTGTCTAAAAAGAAAGGGCTTTAAGTCGTTTTTAAACTTGAATTTATATAGTATATTTCATGTTTTTTATTAAACAATTATTGACAAATAGTAGATAGTCACTGTATGTTATATTCATTGTTGATTGACAAAAGCGAGAGAAATCAATAATATTAGTCAATAATCCGTCCAAAAAGTTTTAGAAACTTTGAGGAAGGAGCTTTTGTGTGAATAAAGATGAAGACTTGAATCCACCTCTTAAGGAGGCACTAGCATGTCAGATTACCTTGTAATCGTGGAGTCGCCTTCTAAGGCGAAAACCATTGAAAAATATTTAGGAAAAAAATACAAAGTAGTCGCGTCAATGGGCCATGTTCGCGATTTACCTAAAAGCCAAACGGGGATAGATGTGAAAAATAATTTTACCCCGAAGTATATTACCATTCGTGGTAAAGGGCCTGTTTTAAAAGATTTGAAAACAGCGGCAAAAAAAGTAAAAAAAGTGTATCTTGCAGCCGATCCAGATCGCGAAGGAGAAGCGATTGCTTGGCATTTAGCAAATACGCTGAACGTAGATGTGGAGTCGGATTGCCGAGTTGTATTTAATGAAATTACCAAAGATGCTATTAAAGAATCTTTTAAACATCCTCGTGCAATTAATATGGATTTAGTGGATGCACAGCAAGCAAGACGCGTACTTGATAGACTTGTTGGTTATAATATTAGTCCTTTATTATGGAAGAAAGTAAAAAAAGGATTAAGTGCAGGTCGTGTGCAGTCTGTTGCAGTTCGCTTAATTATAGAACGCGAAAAAGAAATTCAAGCGTTTATACCAGAAGAATTCTGGACAATTAAAACTGAATTTGTAAAAGGGAAAGAGACGTTTGAAGCGGCCTTTTATGGAATAAACGGGGAAAAAGTTGAATTAACAAATGAACAACAAGTAAATGAAATCATTGAAAAAATGCGAGAAAACGCGTTTTCAGTTGAAAATGTAACGAAAAAAGAGCGTAAACGTAATTCGGCATTACCGTTTACGACATCTTCTCTGCAACAAGAAGCTGCAAGAAAGTTAAATATGCGAGCAAAGAAAACGATGATGCTTGCACAGCAGCTTTATGAAGGTATTGATATTGGAAAGCAAGGAACAGTTGGATTAATTACTTATATGAGAACGGATTCAACGAGAATTTCAGAAACGGCACAGCAAGAAGCACGTTCTTATATTGAAGAAGCATTTGGTGCAGACTACATAGGAGCACAAAAAAAGAAAGAATCGAAAAAAGCAAAAGCACAAGATGCGCATGAAGCAATTCGTCCGTCATCTGTTTTGCGTAAGCCTGATGAACTAAAAAGTTACTTGAGCCGTGACCAATATCGTTTATATAAACTGATTTGGGAGCGATTTGTTGCAAGTCAAATGGCATCAGCTATAATGGATACCGTTACAGCTACACTGATAAACAATTCTGTTCAATTTCGTGCACATGGATCTGTTGTGAAGTTCCCAGGATTTATGAAGGTATACGTGGAATCGAAAGATGACGGGACAGAAGAGAAGGATAAAATGTTACCACATCTAGATATAGGAGAAACGGTCTTCTCTAAAGATGTCGAACCGAAACAGCACTTCACACAGCCGCCACCGCGTTATACAGAGGCACGTTTAGTAAAAACATTAGAGGAACTTGGAATTGGTAGGCCGTCTACATATGTACCGACGCTAGAAACAATTCAAAAACGTGGGTATGTAGGATTAGACAATAAGCGATTTGTTCCGACTGAACTTGGCGAAATTGTAACCGAACTTATTTTAGAGTTTTTCCCTGAAATTATTAACATTGAGTTTACAGCTAATATGGAGAAAAATCTTGATGAAGTGGAAGAGGGAAACGCAAATTGGGTACAAATTGTCGATGATTTCTACCAAGAGTTTGAGCCGCGTTTGGAAAAAGCGGAGAAAGAAATGCGCGAAGTAGAAATTAAAGATGAACCTGCTGGGGAAGACTGTGAACTGTGTGGTCACCCAATGGTCTTCAAAATGGGTAAATTCGGAAAGTTCATGGCTTGTTCTAATTTCCCAGATTGCCGAAATACAAAACCGATTGTAAAAGAAATCGGTGTTACATGTCCAAAATGTAATGAAGGACAAATTATTGAACGACGAAGCAACAAAAAGAAACGTCTTTTTTACGGCTGTGGTACATACCCAGAGTGTGACTTTGTTTCTTGGGATAAACCGATTGGTCGAAAATGTCCAAAGTGCGAAGGTATGCTTGTTGAGAAGAAGTTGAAAAAGGGCGTTCAAGTACAGTGTATTTCTTGTGATTATGAAGAAGAACAACAAATGTGAGCCTACCAGCTCACATTTTTTTCGGGAAATGCAAAAAGAAAGGTGAGATACATGACAACACAAGTAGTAAACGTAATTGGCGCAGGTCTTGCGGGAAGTGAAGCAGCTTATCAAATTGCAAAGCGCGGGGTTCAAGTAAGGCTATATGAAATGCGACCAGTAAAACAAACACCAGCTCATCATACAGATAAATTTGCCGAGCTTGTATGCAGTAACTCGCTTCGTGCAAATACATTAACAAACGCGGTCGGCGTAATTAAAGAAGAAATGCGCCGTATGGATTCTGTTATTATTCGCGCGGCAGACGAATGTTCTGTGCCAGCAGGCGGTGCGCTAGCTGTAGACCGTCATGAATTTGCGTCCAAGGTAACGGAATATGTGAAAAATCACCCGAACGTGACGGTAATGAATGAAGAAATTACAGAAATTCCAGAAGGACCTACTGTAATTGCGACGGGCCCTCTTACTTCAGCAAATCTAGCGGCGCAACTGAAAGAGCTAACAGGTGAGGATTATTTTTACTTCTATGATGCGGCAGCGCCAATTTTAGAAAAAGATAGCATTGATATGGAGAAAGTATATTTAAAATCCCGTTATGACAAGGGGGAAGCGGCATATTTAAACTGTCCGATGACAGAGGAAGAATTTAATCGTTTTTACGATGCGTTAATTGCCGCAGAAACAGTGCCATTAAAAGAATTTGAGAAGGAAATTTTCTTTGAAGGGTGTATGCCGGTAGAAGTCATGGCAAGCCGTGGTAGACAAACGTTATTATTTGGACCGATGAAACCAGTCGGATTAGAAGATCCGAAAACAGGGAAAACACCGTATGCTGTTGTTCAATTGCGTCAAGACGATGCAGCAGGAACGTTGTACAATATTGTTGGCTTCCAAACACACTTGAAGTGGGGACCACAAAAAGAAGTGTTACAATTGATTCCTGGATTAGAAAATGCAGAAATCGTACGTTATGGTGTGATGCATCGTAATACATTTATTAATTCACCGAAATTACTTCGTCCAACGTACCAATATAAAAATCGCGATGATTTATTCTTTGCAGGACAAATGACTGGGGTAGAGGGATACGTAGAATCAGCTGCTTCGGGCTTATTAGCAGGTGTAAATGCAGCGCGGCTTGTGAAAGGTGAAGAACCGATTGTTTTACCAGCAGTAACAGCAATGGGGAGCATGGCGAATTATATTACAACGACGAATGTGAAAAACTTCCAACCGATGAACGCGAATTTTGGGCTATTTGCACCGCTAGAAAAGAAAATAAAAAAGAAGCAAGAACGTAATGAAGCATATGCGAATCGTGCATTAGAAACAATTCGAAATTTTGTAAATATTTAGTCAAATTTCTTGCAAAGGCTACTAAATTGTGATACGATTTAGTAGCCTTTATTGAGGTGAAGAGAATGAATGAAGATGTGAATAAAATGTTACAATTATTCGTCGGATATTTACAAATTGAAAGAAATTATTCAAAATATACAATTGCAAGTTATCAAAATGATGTAGAACATTTTATACAATTTATGAAGCGGGAAGGTATTTTGACTTTTGAGGATGTTACGTATACTGATGTTCGTTTATATTTAACAACTTTGCATACTGAAAAGTTAGCAAGGAAGTCTGTATCGCGAAAAATCTCGAGTTTGCGTAGTTTGTATCGCTTCTTGATGCGTGAAGGATATCGGGAAGATAATCCATTTGCACTTGCCGCGCTTCCGAAAAAAGAATGGTCAATTCCAAAATTTTTGTACGATGAAGAGTTAGAAAAGTTATTTGAAGTTTCGGATACTTCTGAACCACTAGGGCAAAGAGATCAAGCTCTATTGGAACTTATGTATGCGACAGGTATTCGTGTAAGCGAATTCGTGAATATGCAGCTTGCGGATATTGACTTTTCAACAGGTACGATTTTGGTGACAGGGAAAGGAAAGAAACAACGTTATGTTCCCTTCGGTAGTTATGCACAAGATGCTTTACTAACTTACATAGAAAACGGGAGGAAACAATTGGAGAAAAAATCGCAAGAACACTCTCAAATGGTGTTTTTAAATGCGAAAGGTACGCCGCTAACTGATCGAGGTGTTCGATATATTTTAAATGAACTAATAAAAAGAACATCCCTTACAATGCATATAAGTCCGCATATGTTAAGACATACATTTGCAACCCATATGTTAAATGAAGGGGCAGATTTAAGAGCTATACAAGAATTATTAGGACATGAAAATTTATCGGCGACACAAATTTATACGCACGTCTCAAAAGAAAGATTACGCTCGGTTTACATGATGCACCATCCTCGCGCATAAATTGCTTTTAAAAGTTATAAAGTGAAACTACTACCAGTGAAGGAGAATCTTCTTCTTTCTCACTAATAGTTAGTTGTACCAATCGAGCGCTTGCGGGTAGTTAACTCCCAAGTATCTTTTTTGATTTATCAGAATTTTGAAGTTGGAGTCTAAGTGCCTGTTAGCAGCAGGATAAAAACAAATAAAGGAGTTTTTTTATGGGAAACTTCCATGCTACAACGATATTTGCGATTCACCATAATGGAGAATGTGCAATGGCTGGTGACGGGCAAGTTACGCTTGGAAATGCTGTTGTTATGAAGCATACAGCTCGTAAAGTTCGAAAATTATTTCATGGTAAAGTGTTAGCTGGTTTTGCGGGTTCTGTTGCAGATGCTTTTACACTATTTGAGATGTTCGAAGGAAAGCTTGAGGAATACAATGGCAATTTACAACGAGCTGCGGTAGAAATGGCAAAGCAGTGGCGGGGAGATAAGATGCTTCGCCAATTAGAGGCAATGTTAATTGTTATGGATAAAAATACGCTGTTGCTTGTTTCAGGAACTGGTGAAGTGATTGAACCTGATGATGGCATTTTAGCAATTGGTTCTGGTGGGCATTACGCACTTGCGGCAGGACGCGCTTTAAAACAACATGCAGGTTCCCATTTTACAGCAAGAGAAATTGCGAAGGCGAGTTTAGAAATCGCTAGCAATATTTGTGTATATACAAACGAAAATATTATTGTGGAAGAACTGTAGAACTGTAGAACTGTAGAACTGTAGAACTGTAGAACTGTAGAACTGTAGAACTGTAGAACTGTAAGGGAGGCATTTTATATGCATTTACATTTTACTCCGCGACAAATTGTAGAAAAATTAGATCAATATATTATTGGTCAAAAAGATGCGAAAAAAGCAGTGGCAGTGGCACTTAGAAATCGTTATCGCCGCAGTAAATTGGCAGAAGGACTTCGCGATGAAATTGCACCCAAAAACATTTTAATGATTGGACCGACAGGGGTCGGAAAAACAGAGGTAGCGCGTCGTATTGCAAAGCTTGTTGGTGCTCCCTTTATTAAAGTAGAGGCAACAAAGTTTACGGAAGTAGGCTATGTTGGTCGTGATGTTGAATCTATGGTTCGTGATCTTGTGGAAACGTCTGTTCGGATTGTAAAAGAAGAAAAAATGATTCATGTTAAAGACAAAGCGGAAGAGCAAGCTAATCAACGAATTGTAGAAATTTTAGTACCGCATAAACAAAAAGAATCAGGGTTTAAAAATCCGTTAGAAATGTTATTTGGCGGATATCAGAACCAAAACACCGCTCCGACATCGGAAAAGCAGGATGAGAGAGAAGTGGAGCAAAAACGAAAAGAAGTAGAAAAGCAACTCGCTTCTGGTTTACTCGAAGATGAAATGATTACAATTGAAGTGACAGAACAGCAATCATCTATGTTCGATATGTTTCAAGGTACAGGAATGGAACAGATGGGCATGAATTTTCAAGATGCACTTGGAAGTTTTATGCCGAAAAAAACGAAAAAACGTAAACTTTCTGTAAAAGAAGCAAGAAAAGTCTTGACAAACGAAGAGGCACAGCGCTTAATTGATATGGATGAAGTTACACAAGAAGCCGTTTATCGTGCTGAACAACTTGGGATTATTTTTATTGATGAGATTGACAAAATTGCTGGTAAACAATCGAATAGCGTTGATGTATCACGTGAAGGCGTGCAGCGAGACATCTTACCCATTGTGGAAGGATCGACTGTTGTGACGAAATATGGACCGATAAGAACGGATTATGTTTTATTCATTGCAGCAGGCGCTTTTCATATGTCAAAGCCGTCAGATTTAATTCCAGAATTGCAAGGAAGATTCCCGATTCGCGTAGAGTTGACGAAATTGACAGCGGACGATTTTGTGAAAATCCTTGTTGAGCCAGATAATGCTTTAGCAAAACAATATATAGCATTATTGGAAACTGAAGGTATAGAAATTGAATTTTCTGACGAAGCTATTCGTAAGATTGCCGAGATTGCCTATCAAGTCAATCAAGACACAGATAATATTGGAGCAAGAAGGCTCCATACCATTATGGAAAAACTTCTTGAAGATTTATCGTTTGAAGCATCTGAAATTACGTTAGAAAAGGTAACGATAACACCTCAGTATGTAGAGGAAAAATTAGCGACGATTGCTAAAAATAAAGATGTGAGCCAGTTTATTTTGTAATAGTATCATCAGGTGACTCGCCCTAGTTTCCAAGTGATTAAAACTATGTGAATAATGTGTAGGAGGAAATTTAGAAATGGAATTATTAGCAAAAACAAGAAAATTAAATGCGTTATTACAGAGCGCAGCAGGAAAACCAGTAAACTTTAGAGAAATGGCTGACACAATGTGTGAAGTAATCGAGGCGAACGTGTTTATTGTAAGTCGTCGTGGGAAATTATTGGGATATGCAATTCACCAACAAATTGAAAACGAACGCATGAAACAAATGCTTGCTGAGCGTCAGTTCCCAGAAGAATATACAAAGAACTTATTCAATGTAACTGAAACATCTCCAAACTTAGAAGTAAACAGTGAGTATACAGCGTTCCCTGTAGAAAACAGAGAGCTATTTGGTCAAGGTTTAACAACTATCGTGCCAATCGTTGGTGGTGGTGAGCGTCTAGGTACATTAGTATTAGCGCGTCTTGGTCAAGAATTTTTAGATGATGATTTAATTCTTGCTGAATATAGTTCTACTGTAGTAGGTATGGAGATTCTACGTGAAAAAGCAGAGGAAATTGAAGAAGAAGCACGTAGTAAAGCCGTTGTACAAATGGCGATTAGCTCATTATCATACAGTGAACTAGAAGCAATTGAACATATTTTTGAAGAGTTAAATGGAACAGAAGGTTTACTTGTTGCAAGTAAAATTGCTGATCGTGTAGGTATTACACGTTCTGTAATTGTAAACGCACTTCGTAAGTTAGAAAGTGCTGGTGTAATTGAATCTCGTTCTTTAGGTATGAAAGGAACTTACATCAAAGTATTAAATGACAAGTTTTTACATGAGCTTGCGAAATTAAAAACAAACTAATTTTTATAAATGAAGAACTCTTCTGTATGTTGCAGAAGGGTTCTTTTTTGTTGGTAACAGAAAAGAAGAGTTTGTTATTGGAAGTTTCACTGTATCATTAAATAGCTTAAAAATAGTAAGGAATGGTAATACTATATATAAGTTAAATAACAACATAAAACCCCTTTTTTAGGAGAGATTGTGTATAGAAGCGGTCAAGGCCCTTTCCTGCCACATGCGAGATTTAAACAAAAGGGAGCATGTAAGTATAGATCATGTTGTATTCTGCATAGCAGCCACTTATAAGTCGAAAAATGAAAATGGATTTATAGATAAAGAGTGTGCACATCATTTAGTAATTAAAAATAGAGAAACGAAAAAGAAAGTTTGACAATGTATGTATTTTCGACTTGATTGTGATATTTTGTTGTGATATAGTTGTCAGTGGTGTCAGTACAAAGTACACACGTTCATTGATTTAAGTGTTGGTGCTACGCTTGTAGTTTCGCTTAAAGATGAAGTGAACGGAGGATATCAAAAACCATTTAGGAGGAACTAAATTATGTCAGTAATTTCTATGAAGCAATTGCTTGAAGCTGGTGTTCACTTCGGACATCAAACTCGTCGTTGGAACCCAAAAATGAAACGTTACATTTTCACAGAGCGTAACGGTATCTACATCATCGACTTACAAAAAACTGTGAAAAAAGTTGAAGAAGCATTCAACGTAATGAGAGACATCGCTGCTAACGGCGGTAACGTATTATTCGTAGGTACAAAAAAACAAGCACAAGATGCTATTAAAGAAGAAGCAACTCGCGCTGGTATGTACTTTGTTAACCAACGTTGGTTAGGTGGTACGTTAACAAACTTCCAAACAATTCAAAAGCGTATTAAACGCCTTAAAGACATCGAAAGAATGCAAGAAGATGGCACTTTCGAAGTACTTCCTAAGAAAGAAGTTGTACAACTTAAGAAAGAATTAGAGCGTCTTGAAAAATTCTTAGGCGGCATTAAAGATATGAAAGGTCTTCCAGATGCATTATTCGTAGTAGACCCTCGTAAAGAGCGTATCGCTGTTGCTGAAGCACGCAAATTAAACATTCCAATCATCGGTATCGTTGATACAAACTGTGATCCAGATGAAATCGATCATGTAATCCCAGCAAACGATGATGCTATTCGTGCTGTAAAACTTCTTACATCTAAAATGGCAGACGCGATCCTTGAAGCAAAACAAGGTGAAGAAACTGTTACTGCGTAACAAATTTAGAAAGGTGATAAGGGGGTAGGCCTTTTATCACCTTTTTTAAGGTATATACATATTCTAGGAGGATGAAAAGCATGGCAATTACTGCACAAATGGTAAAAGAACTTCGTGAAAAAACTGGCGCAGGTATGATGGACTGCAAAAAAGCGTTAACAGAAACTAACGGTGACATGGAGAAAGCAATTGACTTCCTACGTGAGAAAGGTATTGCGAAAGCTGCGAAAAAAGCAGACCGCATTGCTGCTGAAGGTTTAACTTACATCGAAACAAACGGTAACGACGCTGTAATCTTAGAATTAAACTCTGAAACTGATTTCGTTGCGAAAAACGAAGGTTTTCAAACATTAATTAAAGAATTAGCTGCTCACTTATTAGCTAGCAAACCTGCTAACGTTGAAGAAGCTATGGCTCAAACAATTGCAAACGGCAAAACAGTAGAAGAGCACATCAACGAAGCAATCGCTAAAATTGGTGAAAAACTTACACTTCGTCGTTTCGAAATCGTATCAAAAACTGATGCAGATGCATTCGGTGCTTACCTACACATGGGTGGACGCATTGGTGCATTAACAGTTCTTGAAGGTTCTACAGATGAAGCAGCTGCTAAAGATGTAGCAATGCACATTGCAGCAGTTAATCCTAAATACATCGACCGCGATGCTGTAACAGCTGAAGAAGTTGAGCATGAGCGTCAAGTATTAACACAACAAGCTTTAAACGAAGGCAAGCCAGAAAAAATCGTTGCAAAAATGGTTGAAGGTCGTCTTGGCAAATTCTTCGAAGAGATTTGCTTACTTGACCAAGCATTCGTTAAAAACCCTGATATGAAAGTTCGTCAGTTCGTTGAGTCTAAAGGCGGAACATTAAAAGGATTAGTTCGCTACGCTGTTGGTGAAGGAATCGAAAAACGCGAAGACAACTTTGCTGAAGAAGTAATGAACCAAGTAAAAGGTAACAACTAATAAAGATTGGGGAACACATTGTGTTCCCTTTTTTAAAATAAAGATGCAAGTACTGGAGGTTCATTATGAGTAAGCCAAAATATAATCGTGTTGTATTAAAGCTAAGCGGTGAAGCTTTAGCTGGAGATAAAGGGTTTGGAATTAACCCATCTGTTATTAAATCTGTTGCACAGCAAGTAAAAGAAATTGCTGAGCTTGATGTAGAAGTTGCAGTCGTTGTTGGTGGCGGTAACATTTGGCGTGGAAAAATCGGGAGCGAGATGGGAATGGACCGTGCAACAGCTGACTATATGGGCATGTTAGCAACAGTAATGAATTCTTTAGCTCTTCAAGATAGCTTGGAGAATTTAGGAGTTCAAACACGTGTGCAAACTTCTATTGAAATGCGCCAAGTAGCAGAGCCTTACATTCGTCGTAAAGCAAATCGTCACTTAGAGAAGAAGCGTGTTGTAATTTTTGCAGCAGGTACAGGTAACCCTTACTTCTCCACTGATACCACAGCGGCATTACGCGCAGCTGAGATTGAGGCAGATGTTATT
Organism: Bacillus sp. BP-3; assembly: GCF_028401955.1. GTDB lineage: Bacteria > Bacillota > Bacilli > Bacillales > Bacillaceae_G > Bacillus_A. The sequence continues at coordinate 229,873 of NZ_JAQOTJ010000004.1, read as the reverse complement.
TTAATGGCCAAAAATAATGTAGATGGCGTATATAGTGCAGATCCAACTGTTGATGAAACAGCGACAAAGTATGAGACACTTACATATTTAGATGTCTTAAAAGAAGGTTTAGGTGTAATGGATTCTACAGCTTCTTCTTTATGTATGGACAATGATATTCCACTAATTGTATTCTCAATTATGGAAGAAGGAAATATTAAGCGTGCCGTTCTCGGCGAAAATATTGGAACAATTGTAAGGGGGAAATAAAATGGCACAACAAGTAGTGAATAATGCAAAAGAAAAAATGGAAAAAGCAGTTGCGGCATATTCTCGTGAACTTTCAACAGTTCGTGCAGGTCGTGCAAGCGCTTCTGTATTAGATAAAGTACAAGTAGATTACTACGGTGCACCGACGCCGGTTGTACAATTAGCAAATATCACAGTGCCAGAGGCACGTTTACTAGTTATTCAACCGTATGATAAGACATCTATCGGTGATATTGAGAAGGCGATTTTAAAAGCTGATTTAGGGTTAAATCCTTCTAATGATGGTACTGTTATTCGTATCGCATTCCCTGCGCTAACAGAAGAACGTCGTCGTGAACTTGTTAAAGTTGTGAAGAAATATTCTGAAGATGCAAAAGTAGCTGTTCGTAACGTACGCCGCGATGCAAATGATGATTTAAAAAAACTTGAGAAGAACGGCGACATTACAGAAGATGACTTAAGAGGATATACAGAAGATATCCAAAAAGAAACAGATAAGTATATCGTAAAAGTTGACGAAGTTACAAAAAACAAAGAAAAAGAAATTATGGAAGTGTAATCGCGAAACTTTCGCAAATATGACCCTCTTCTTAAGGGGGTCTTTTTACACTTTTAGGCATATGTCTGCTCGTTGGAGGGTTTGAATGATGTTTAGAAAACTTCCTTTTTTTAAAGGCAATAAGATTGCGTCGTTTGATCATCTCGTAGAAGAAGCAAAAAAAGGAGAAATTCCAGCACATATTGCAATCATTATGGATGGCAATGGAAGATGGGCGAAAAGGAGAGCGATGCCTCGTATTGCAGGTCATCATGAAGGGATGCAAGTCGTAAAGAAAATTACGAAGTTTGCCAGTAAGCTCGGTGTCAAAGTGTTGACTCTTTATGCCTTCTCTACAGAGAACTGGAAAAGACCAAAATTAGAAGTGGATTATTTAATGAAACTTCCTGAAGAGTTTCTAGGTACATTTTTACCAGAGCTTGTTGAAGAAAATGTACAAGTACGTGTGATAGGACAAAAGGATCGCCTGCCAACTCATACGCGAAGAGCGATGGAAAAAGCAATTGAAGATACAAAAGATAACACGGGGTTAATTTTAAATTTTGCGTTAAACTATGGAAGTCGTGATGAAATTGTGACTGCTGTACAAAATATGGTGAAGGATAGTGAGGAAGGAAAACTTCATTCTGAAGACATAACAGAAGAAACGATTTCTTCGTATTTAATGACAAGAACATTGCCTGATCCTGATTTGCTAATCCGAACAAGTGGTGAGCTTCGTATAAGTAATTTTATGTTGTGGCAAATTGCTTATACAGAGTTTTGTTTTACTGATGTATTTTGGCCAGATTTTACAGAAGAACATTTATTACAGTCTATTACTGACTTCCAAAATAGAGGCCGCAGATTTGGAGGCGTGTAGAAAGAGAGGGTTTGGTAGTGAAACAGAGAATAATTACTGGAGTGATTGCTGCCGCGCTATTCATCCCCATCGTATTTTACGGTGGCGTGCCTTTTGCAATTTTAGTGTATGCATTAGCTTCTGTTGGATTATATGAATTAATTCGAATGAATAAACTTACGATTATTTCTGTACCAACAATTTTAGCAGCATTATTGTTATGGGTTAGTTTAGTTCCAAGTAATGTATCTGACGTATTTGAAACAATAGGTTTATCAAAAGGAGAAATTACATTTGTAATTGTCCTATTACTTTTATCATATACGGTCCTTTCTAAGAATACATTTACTTTTGACAATGCTGCATTTTTATTAATGGCAACAACGTATGTTGCAATGGGTTTCTTTTATTTAAATGAAACGCGTATTGCTGGAATTCAATTTGTGTTTTATGCACTATTTGTTGTATGGGCAACAGATTCAGGAGCATATTTCATCGGAAAAGCGATGGGAAAAAGAAAACTATGGCCTGAAATTAGTCCAAATAAAACGATTGAAGGATCTCTTGGCGGTATTGTATGCGGTATTGTAGTAGCTGTTGTGTACAATATATTTTTTCCAGTCGAGGAAAATATCGTTGTGCTAATTGGAGTAACAATTGCAATTTCTGTATTTGGACAAATTGGAGACTTAGTAGAGTCAGCGTTTAAGCGTCATTACGGTGTGAAAGATTCGGGGACAATTTTGCCAGGACATGGCGGTATACTCGATCGCACTGATAGTTGGCTATTTGTATTACCGCTATTACATTTCTTACATTTCATTTAATGAATGGACGAGGAGTAGAAGTAATGAAAACCATTAGTTTATTAGGTGCAAGCGGCTCAATTGGAACGCAAACATTAGATGTATTGCGCACGCACCAAGACCAATTCCGTCTCGTTGCTTTTTCTGTTGGAAGAAATATTGAGTTTGCTCAGCAGATGATTCAAGAATTTTCTCCTGAGATTGTTTCTGTACAAGAAAAAGAAGATGCTTTGAAATTACAAACGGTTTGTGGAAATACGAAAGTTGTATATGGAGAGGAAGGGTTGCTTGCAGTTGCACTTCATCCAGATGCAGAAATAGTTGTAAACGCAGTTGTTGGGAGTGTCGGATTATTACCGACATTGCGAGCGATTGAAGCGAAAAAAACGATTGCAATTGCAAATAAAGAAACATTAGTAACAGCAGGACATTTAGTTATGGAAGCTGCAAAGAAACATAACGTACCTTTGCTTCCGGTAGATAGTGAACATTCTGCTATTTTCCAATGTTTGAATGGGGAAAATGAGAAGCGCATTTCTAGATTGATTTTAACGGCATCAGGTGGAAGTTTTCGAGATAAAACGAGGGATGAGCTTAAACATGTAACAGTGGAAGATGCACTTCGTCATCCAAACTGGTCTATGGGTTCGAAAATTACTATTGATTCTGCTACAATGATGAATAAGGGATTAGAGGTTATTGAAGCGCATTGGCTTTTTAATATTCCTTATGAGCAAATCGATGTTGTATTACATAAAGAAAGTATCATTCACTCTATGGTTGAGTTTGAAGATCGCAGTGTAATGGCGCAGCTTGGTACACCTGATATGCGTGTTCCAATTCAATATGCACTTACTTACCCTGATCGTTTTTCACTTCCAAACGCTAAACAGCTGAATTTATGGGAAATTGGGACGTTACATTTTGAAACGATGGATATGGAGCGTTTCCGCTGTCTTCAATTTGCATATGAAGCTGGAAAAATAGGGGGAAGTATGCCAACTGTGATGAATGCAGCTAATGAGGCTGCTGTAGAAGCTTTTCTGCAAAAGAAAATCAGTTTCTTAACAGTGGAAGAACTCATTGAAAAAGCAATGCACCATCACAATGTCATTGCGCGTCCAAGCTTAGAAGAAATTCAGGAAATTGATGCTGCCACAAGACGGTTTGTGATGGAACAAATTTAGCAAAGGTGGTTATGAGAATTGAATACAGCGATTGCCTTTATTTTAATTTTCGGTGCACTTGTATTTTTCCATGAACTTGGACATTTGTACTTTGCCAAACGTGCTGGCATTTTGTGTCGTGAATTTGCCATCGGTTTTGGTCCGAAATTGTACTCATTTGAAAAAAATGAAACAGTTTATACAATTCGTTTACTTCCGCTTGGCGGCTATGTACGAATGGCTGGAGAGGATCCAGAAACAGTTGAACTAAAACCTGGGACAAAAGTGGGTCTTGTTCTAAATGAAAAAGAAGAGGTTACGAAAATTGTTTTGGATAATCGTGAAAAATATCCAAATGTTCGTGTCGTTGAAGTAGAACAAGCTGACTTGGAACATAAGCTGACCATATCTGGCTATGAAGAGTACGAAGAAGAGTTACAAACATTTCGAGTACATGAGAAAGCTCACTGCATTTCCGCAGGAGAAGAGACACAAATTGCTCCGTTTAACCGACAATTTGGTTCGAAAACACTAGGGCAACGAGCGCTTGCTATTTTTGCTGGTCCTGCTATGAACTTTGTACTTGCCTTTGTTATCTTTGTTATCATTGGTTTTGTACAAGGGATTCCAGTAGATAAGTCGATGATTGGAAAAGTAGTATCTGGCAGCGTGGCAGAGAAAGCAGGCTTACATGAAGATGATATTATTACGTCAATTAATAATAAGCCGACAAATAGTTGGAAAGATGTTACGAGTATTGTCCGTGAAAATCCAGGAAAAGAAATTACAATGGGTGTAACACGTGATAGTAAAAAAGTAACAATTCAAGTTACTCCAGCTGCTGAAAAAGAGGGCGAGGTTACAGTTGGTAGACTCGGTGTACAATCGCCTGTTGAAAAATCAGTATTAGGTTCAATCAAATTGGGTTTTGAAGAAACATACAGATGGACAAAGCTCATATTTGTCTCACTTATTCAGCTCGTTACAGGACATTTTTCTATTAATGATTTATCTGGTCCAGTAGGAATTTATAATTTAACAGACCAAGTTGTAGAGTATGGCACGATTCGTGTCATGAGCTTAGCAGCTGTTTTAAGTATAAATCTTGGTTTATTTAACTTATTACCTGTTCCTGCACTTGATGGCGGACGTCTTTTCTTCTTCTTAATTGAAGCGCTTCGCGGGAAGCCGATTGACCGTCAAAAAGAAGGAATGGTTCACTTTATTGGTTTTGCTTTATTAATGTTACTGATGTTAGTTGTAACATGGAATGATATACGGAAGTTTTTCTTATAAAAGAGGTGCTATAGAATGAAACAAAGTATGATATTTAGTCCTACACTGCGTGAAGTGCCAGCTGATGCGGAAATAAAAAGTCATCAGCTTCTATTGCGCGCAGGATTTATGCGTCAAAACGCTTCAGGCATATATAGTTTTTTACCGCTTGGTCTGAAAGTGCTGCATAAAGTAGAACGTATTGTTCGTGAAGAAATGGAGAAAGCTGGTGCTGTAGAATTGCTAATGCCAGCTCTTCAAGCAGCTGAATTATGGCAAGAATCTGGACGCTGGTACTCATATGGTTCAGAATTAATGCGTATGAATGATCGTAATAATCGTGAGTTTGCTTTAGGAGCAACGCATGAAGAGGTGATTACGGATCTTGTCCGCGACGAAATTAAGTCATATAAGAAGTTACCTTTGACACTTTATCAAATTCAAACAAAATTCCGCGATGAGCAAAGACCTCGTTTTGGTTTGTTGCGCGGAAGAGAATTTTTAATGAAGGATGCATATTCTTTCCACGCAACGCAAGAGAGTTTAGATGAAGTATATAACCGTCTGTTCCAAGCGTACTCTAATATTTTCACACGTTGCGGCTTAAATTTCCGTGCTGTTATCGCAGATTCTGGAGCGATGGGCGGAAAAGATACACATGAATTTATGGTATTATCAGATGTAGGAGAAGATACAATTGCATATTCTGATACATCTGACTATGCTGCAAATATTGAGATGGCACCTGTTCTTTCTACTTATGAGAAGAGTGAGAAGCAAGAAAAGTCGCTTGAAAAAGTAGCTACGCCAAATCAAAAAGCAATTGAAGAAGTATGTGCGTTCTTAAATATTGAAGCAACAAATTGTATTAAGTCTATGGTCTTTAAAGTAGACGAGAAGTTTATTGTTGCTCTTGTTCGCGGAGATCATGAAGTAAACGATATTAAGTTGAAAAATTTATACGGTGCTTCTGTTGTTGAACTTGCAACACATGAAGAAGTAAAAGAATTGTTAAACTGTGAAGTAGGTTCTTTAGGCCCAATTGGCACAGCAGAAGTGGAAATCATTGCTGATCATGCAGTGCAAGCTATCGTAAATGGATGCTGCGGAGCAAATGAAGAAGGATTTCATTATGTGAATGTTAATCCAGAACGTGACTTTAAAGTAAGCCAATATACAGATTTACGTTTTATCCAAGAAGGGGACCTTTCTCCAGACGGCGAGGGAACAATTCGTTTTGCTCGTGGTATTGAAGTGGGACATGTATTTAAGCTTGGCACTCGTTATAGTGAATCAATGAATGCAACGTTCTTAGATGAAAACGGTAAAACACAGCCAATCATTATGGGCTGCTACGGAATTGGTGTATCTCGTACAGTTGCGGCTATTGCTGAGCAATTTAATGATGAGAATGGTTTAGTATGGCCAAAAGCAGTTGCACCATTCCATGTACACGTGATTCCAGTAAATATGAAATCAGATGCACAGCGTGAAGTGGGCGAAAATATATACAGTTCGTTAAAAGAGCACGGATATGAAGTGTTATTAGATGATCGTGCAGAGCGTGCCGGTGTAAAATTTGCTGATGCAGATCTATTTGGTCTTCCAGTCCGAGTAACAGTTGGTAAAAAAGCAGATGAAGGTATTGTTGAAGTAAAAGTACGTGCAACAAATGAATCTGCAGAAGTGAAAGTCGAAGAACTTCACACATACATTGCAAATATTTTAAAATAAGAAGAGGTACCTCGTGATGAGGTACCTTCTCTTTCTTTGTGGAACGTTTCAATTTATAATAGCAGATGGAAGGAGGTTGCTTATGTCATTAACAAACGAACAACAAGAGCGATTTCAAATTTTGCTTGAGCAGTTACAAATGCCTGAAGACCTTATCAATCAATATTTACAAGGTGGTGGCATTCAAAGGTTAGTTGTTGATAAAGCAAATAAGAGTTGGCATTTTGATTTACAAGTACCACGTATTTTACCAACAGAATTATATGAATTGCTTGAAACACAGCTTAAGCAGTCATTTTCTCATATTGCAAAAACATCATTTTCACTAGAAACAGAGAATAAGCAATTTACGGAAGAAGAGGTCAAGGCGTATTGGCCGCTCTGTACAGATCGAATTACTTTCTCACCTATGTTTGCATATTTAAAAAAGCAACTTCCGCATGTAAACGGAGTGAAGTTGTTACTTGATGTGAATAATGATTTAGAATCTACTGCGCTAAAGAAAAATCTTGCGAAGCCAGTCGGAGATCAATATGAAGTTTTTGGATTTCCTCGTTTTCAGCTAGAAACAAATATAAAACAAAATGAAGAGGAAGTTCAGAAGTTTCGTGAACAAACACAGCAAGAGGATCGTCAGCGCGTTATACAAGCCATGGAAGAAATGGCCAAGAAACAAGCGGAAGAAAGTGATGTTGTACACGAAGGGCCGATTGTACTTGGTTATCTTATTAAGCCTGATGAGGAGATTACACCACTTCGTGAAATTCAAGATGAAGAAAGAAGAAAAACTGTTCAAGGTTATGTCTTCCATGTGGAAACAAAAGAACTTCGTAGTGGACGTACATTATTGACATTAAAAATAACGGATTACACCGATTCCATTATGATTAAAATGTTTTCACGCGATAAAGAGGATATTCCGCTCTTACAATCATTGAAAAAAGGAATGTGGGTGAAAGCACGCGGATCCGTTCAAAATGACACGTTCGTTCGAGACTTGGTTATGATTGCAAATGATATTAATGAAATAACAGGCCCGTCCCGAAAAGATAAAGCACCAGAAGGAGAAAAAAGGGTAGAGCTTCATATGCATACACCGATGAGCCAAATGGATGCTGTAACTTCTGTATCTACACTTGTGAGCCAAGCGGCAAAATGGGGACATGAAGCGGTAGCAGTAACAGATCATGCTGTTGCACAGGCTTTTCCTGAAGCGTATTCTGCAGGAAAAAAAGCAGGAATTAAAGTGATTTTTGGCGTAGAAGCAAACCTTGTGAATGACGGTGTGCCAATTGCTTATAATGAGGAGCATCGATTACTTGCAGACGAAACATATGTTGTATTTGACGTTGAGACAACTGGATTATCAGCTGTATATGATACAGTTATCGAGCTTGCTGCAGTAAAAGTAAAAGGTGGAGAAATTATCGATCGTTTTGAATCGTTTGCAAATCCACATCAGCCATTATCAGCAACAATCATTGAATTAACAGGTATTACAGATGATATGCTAACGGATGCCCCAGAGGTAGAAGAAGTATTTAAAAAGTTTGAACATTGGATGGGTAATCATACACTTGTCGCCCATAATGCAAGCTTTGATATGGGATTTTTAAACGTTGGATTTAAGAAAAGCGGATTAGAAAAAACGAAAAATCCAGTTATTGATACGTTAGAATTGGCTCGTTTTTTATTTCCAGAGATGAAAAACCATCGTTTAAATACGTTATGTAAAAAGCTTGATATCGAATTAACACAACATCACCGTGCGATTTATGATACAGAAGCAACAGGCTATTTGCTTGTGAAAATGCTCAAGAATGTGATTGAAAAAGGCTATGAATATCATGATCAGTTAAATGACAGTATGGGACAAGGAGATGCGTATAAACGTGGACGTCCAAGTCATGTGACACTTCTTGCAACGTCAGATGAAGGATTGAAAAATTTATATAAACTTGTTTCTTACGCGCATCTTCAATATTTTTATCGTGTCCCGCGTATTCCGCGTTCTTTATTAAAGAAGTATCGCGAAGGTATTTTAGTTGGTACGGCTTGCGATAAAGGTGAAGTATTTGAAGCGATGATGCAAAAGGCACCAGAAGAAGTGGAGGAAATTGCTCAGTTTTATGATTACATTGAGGTAATGCCTCCAGAAGTGTTACGACATTTGGTAGAGCTTGAGCTTGTTCGTGATGAAGGTCAATTAAAAACAATTATTTCTAACTTAGTAAAGTTAGGTGAAACGTTAGATAAGCCTGTTGTAGGAACTGGAAATGTTCATTATTTAAATCCAGAAGATGCAATGTATAGAAAAATTTTAGTGAGTTCGCAAGGCGGAGCGAATCCATTGAATCGTCATTCATTGCCGCCTGTGTATTTCCGAACAACAGATGAAATGTTAGAATGCTTCTCTTTCCTAGGTGAAGAGAAAGCAAAAGAAATTGTTGTAACAAATACACAAAAAGTCGCATCGATGATTGGGGAAGTAAAGCCTGTAAAAGATGATCTTTACACGCCAAAAATTGAAGGTGCAGATGATGAAACGCGGGATATGAGTTACGTAATGGCTCGGAGTATTTACGGAGATGAACTTCCAGAAATTGTAGAAGCCCGCTTGGAAAAAGAATTGAAAAGTATTATTGGACATGGATTTGCTGTTATTTACTTGATTTCTCATAAACTTGTAAAAAAATCACTTATCGATGGCTATCTTGTTGGTTCACGTGGTTCAGTTGGTTCATCATTTGTTGCGACAATGATGGAAATTACAGAGGTAAACCCTTTACCGCCGCATTATGTTTGTCCAAATTGTAAGCAATCGCAGTTCTTTAATGATGGCTCGGTCGGTTCTGGATTTGATTTACCTGATAAAGATTGTCCAAGTTGTGGAACTGCATATAAAAAAGATGGTCATGATATTCCGTTCGAAACGTTTCTTGGTTTTAAAGGAGATAAAGTTCCGGATATTGATTTGAACTTCTCAGGAGAATACCAACCACGTGCCCATAACTATACGAAAGTACTGTTCGGTGAAGATAATGTATATCGTGCTGGAACAATAGGTACTGTTGCCGAAAAGACTGCGTATGGATATGTGAAAGGCTATGCTTCAGACCATAATTTAACGATACGAGGGGCAGAGGTAGATCGTCTTGTATCAGGATGTACTGGTGTTAAGAGAACGACAGGGCAACATCCAGGTGGTATTATCGTAGTGCCGGATTACATGGATGTCTTTGATTTTACACCGATTCAATATCCAGCAGATTCTTTAGAGGCAGAATGGCGAACGACACATTTTGATTTCCATTCTATTCATGATAACTTATTAAAACTTGATATACTTGGACACGATGATCCGACAGTGATTCGTATGCTTCAAGATTTAAGTGGAGTTGATCCGAAGACGATTCCAACAGATGATCCAGAAGTAATGAAAATTTTCTCAGGTACAGAATCACTTGGCGTAACAGAAGAACAAATTAACTGTAAAACAGGTACACTTGGTATCCCGGAATTTGGTACAAAATTCGTTCGCCAAATGTTAGAGGAAACGAAGCCGACGACATTCTCAGAGCTTGTCCAAATTTCTGGACTATCTCACGGTACAGATGTATGGCTTGGAAATGCAAATGAACTCATTTATGATGGCACATGTACACTGAGTGAAGTAATCGGTTGTCGTGATGACATTATGGTGTATTTAATTTACCAAGGTTTAGAACCATCTTTAGCGTTTAAAATTATGGAATCTGTACGTAAAGGGAAAGGTGTACCTCTAGAGTGGGAAGAGGAGATGCGTAATAATAATGTGCCGGGATGGTATATTGATTCATGTAAAAAGATTAAGTATATGTTCCCAAAGGCGCATGCAGCAGCATATGTACTCATGGCAGTGCGCATTGCCTATTTTAAAGTGCATTTTGCGCTTTTATTCTACGCAGCATACTTTACTGTTCGTGCCGATGATTTTGATGTAGATGCGATGGTAAAAGGCTCAGCAACTATTCGTACTAAAATTGATGAAATTACGCAAAAGGGATTAGATGCTTCGCCAAAAGAAAAAAGTTTACTAACAGTATTAGAAATGACACTCGAAATGTGTGAACGTGGTTATTCATTCCAAAAAGTTGATTTATATCGCTCTAGTGCAACAGATTTCATTATTGATGGGAATACATTGATTCCACCGTTTAATGCAATACCTGGTCTTGGTACAAATGCTGCATTAAACATTGTAGCAGCACGTGAAAATGGCGAGTTTTTATCAAAAGAAGATTTACAACAGCGCAGTAAGATTTCCAAAACAATTATTGAGTATTTAGATAGCCAGGGCTGTCTAGGAGATCTACCAGATCAAAACCAGTTATCGTTGTTCTAATAGGCAGGAAAAGTCTTTGCAAAACAATGGTTACTATGCTATACTTGATAGCGAGATAACCATGTCGTGTATATTTTGTGGAAAAAAGAGTGGGGAAACCCACTCTTTCGTTTTACTATCTACGTTTCTGCGTCTAAAATTTACGTAGACGTTTCTGTCGTATATACATATTTTGTTACAAGTTTTACTTCTTAAATTTGGTAATACTAAGACAGATATTCCCTGCTTATTAGCAGGGGCTTTTGTTAGCTAACGAGAAAGAATATACAAACTGCATTGGTTAAAAGTACGCAGGATGAAGTCTTTCAACTGTTACATGGCGGCAGAAAGGAGGCTGTTTATGGATAAGAAAGTTACAGAAGCTGTTGAAGCACTTGCGCAGCCAATTGTCGAAGAGCTTGGTCTTGAGCTTGTAGATGTAGAGTATGTGAAAGAAGGAAAAGATTGGTTTTTACGCGTAGCCATTGACTCTGATACAGGAGTAGATATTGAGGAATGTGGTGCGGTAAGTGAGCGGTTAAGTGAAGCTTTAGATAAAGAGGATCCAATTCCTCATCTTTACTTTTTAGATGTATCCTCTCCAGGAGCGGAGCGTCCATTAAAGAAAGAAAAAGATTTCCACCAAGCAGTAGACAAACAAGTCGCAATTAAAACATACGAGCCAATTGATGGTGAGAAAATGTTTGAAGGCAAACTACTTGCATATGATGGAACAACAATCACATTACTATTAACAATTAAAACACGTAAAAAAGAAATCCAAATTCCAATGGATAAAGTTGCCAATGCGCGACTTGCAGTTACGTTTTAGTAAGAAGGGGGATCTTCATGAGCACTGAGTTGTTAGATGCTTTGCTCGTATTAGAACAAGAAAAAGGTATTAGCAAAGATATTATTATTGATGCTATTGAAGCAGCTTTAATTTCTGCTTACAAACGAAATTTCAACCAAGCGCAAAATGTTCGCGTTAGCTTCAATCCTGAAGTTGGTACTATTCAAGTATTAGCACGTAAGGATGTAGTGGAAAGTGTATTTGACCCACGTCTTGAAATTTCTGTTGAAAAGGCAAGACATATTAATCCAAACTACCAAGAGGGCGATGTATTAGAGATTGAAGTAACGCCAAAAGATTTCGGCCGTATTGCAGCGCAAACAGCAAAACAAGTTGTAACGCAGCGAGTACGTGAAGCTGAACGTGGCGTGATTTATTCTGAGTTCAGCGACCGTGAAGAAGACATTATGGTTGGTATTGTACAACGCCAAGATGCTCGCTTTATTTATGTAAGTTTAGGGAAAGTAGAAGCACTTTTACCAGTAAGCGAGCAAATGCCAAATGAACAGTACAAACCTCATGATCGCATCCGTGTTTTCATTACAAAAGTAGAGAAAACAACAAAAGGACCGCAAATTTATGTATCACGTACGCATCCAGGTCTTTTAAAGCGTTTGTTTGAAATTGAAGTACCAGAAATTTATGATGGAACTGTAGAAATTCGTTCTGTAGCACGTGAAGCAGGAGATCGCTCAAAAATCTCTGTCTACTCTGAAAATGTAGATGTAGATCCAGTAGGTTCTTGTGTAGGACCGAAAGGACAACGTGTACAACGCATCGTAGATGAACTAAAGGGTGAAAAGATTGATATTGTTCGTTGGTCAGATGATCCTGTTGAATATGTAGCAAATGCACTGAGTCCATCACAAGTTGTAAAAGTGCTTGTAAACGAAGAAGAAAAAGCAACTACTGTAATTGTTCCAGATCATCAGCTTTCCTTAGCAATTGGTAAACGTGGACAAAATGCGCGACTTGCAGCAAAATTAACAAATTGGAAAATTGATATTAAAAGCGAGTCTGATGCGAAACAACTAGGACTTTTAACAGAAGAAGATATGATGATCGCATTCGATTCTGCTGAAGATGAAATCGAATAGAGGTGATGAACATGAGCAATCGAAAAGTTCCGTTACGAAAATGTGTGGTAACACAAGAGATGAAATCAAAACGCGAGCTCATTCGCATTGTTCGTTCCAAAGAGGGAGTCGTGTCAATTGATTTAACAGGTAAACAATCAGGACGCGGTGCATATTTGTCAAAAGATAAAGAATGCATTTCTCAAGCGAAAAAGAAAAATGTTTTGGAACATCACCTAAAAGCGAAAATTGATGACTCTCTTTATGAAGAGCTAATCGAGCTTGTTGAGAAGGAGTCGAAGTAAGTGTCCAATTGGAAATCGTTTTTAGGGCTGGCTAATCGGGCCCGAAAGATTATATCGGGTGAAGAACTTGTTTTAAAAGAAGTTCGAAGTGGTAAAGCAAAGCTCGTATTGCTTTCTGAAGATGCGTCAGCAAATACAACAAAGCGCATTACGGACAAAACAACGTTCTACAACGTACCAATGAGAAAGGTCGAAAATCGACAAGAATTAGGGCATGCGATTGGGAGAGAAGAACGAGTCGTTGTAGCGGTGTTAGATGACGGCTTTGCTAAGAAGCTGCTTAGCATGCTCGATACAACTTACCGGGGGTGAAGGTATGAGTAAAATTCGAGTATATGAATATGCAAAAAAACGCAATATCTCAAGTAAGGATATTATTACAAAACTAAAAGAAATGAATATAGAGGTTTCTAATCATATGGCGATGTTAGATGATGAAGTAGTAAACAAGTTAGATAATCAATATAATGATGGAACAGAAAAACCTTCTGTTGCAGATGAGTTTGAAGTAGAGGAAAAAGTTGTTCGCAGCAAAAAGAACAGCAATAAGAATAAGAAAAAAGGCAAAGGAAATCAAGACAAACGTCAAGAAAACTTTGCTGGAAGACAACAAACGCAAGTAGTAGAAACACCAGACAAAATTACTTTCTCTGGCACGCTTTCAGTAAGTGAACTTGCGAAAAAATTAGGCAAAGAGCCGTCTGAAATTATTAAAAAGCTCTTTATGCTTGGAATCATGGCAACAATTAACCAAGATTTAGATAAAGATACAATTGAGCTAATTGCTAGTGATTACGGTATTGAAGTGGAAGAAGAAGTAATTGTTAGTGAAACAGAATTTGAAACGTTTATGGACGAGCAAGACGATGAAGAAAACTTAAAAGAACGTCCAGCTGTCGTTACAATTATGGGACACGTTGACCATGGTAAAACAACATTACTTGACTCTATTCGTAATTCAAAAGTAACTGCTGGTGAAGCGGGCGGAATTACGCAGCATATCGGTGCATACCAAGTCGAAGTAAATGACAAAAAAATTACATTCCTAGATACACCAGGTCACGCAGCATTTACAACAATGCGTGCACGCGGTGCGCAAGTTACGGATATTACAATTCTAGTTGTAGCAGCTGATGACGGTGTTATGCCACAAACAGTTGAAGCAATTAACCATGCGAAAGCAGCTGGAGTACCAATTATCGTTGCTGTGAATAAAATGGATAAACCATCAGCAAATCCAGACCGTGTAATGCAAGAGTTAACTGAGTACGAATTAGTTCCAGAAGCTTGGGGCGGCGATACAATTTTCGTACCAATCGCAGCTATTAAAGGTGAAGGAATTGACAACTTGTTAGAAATGATTCTTCTTGTAAGTGAAGTAGAAGAATATAAGGCAAATCCAAATCGCTATGCAACTGGTACAGTAATCGAAGCACAGCTTGATAAAGGTAAAGGAACAATTGCGACATTACTTGTTCAAAACGGTACACTTCGAGTAGGAGACCCAATCGTTGTTGGTACATCATTCGGCCGTGTTCGAGCGATGGTAAACGATATTGGTCGTCGTGTAAAAGTTGCTGGTCCATCTACTCCTGTTGAGATTACAGGTTTAAATGAAGTACCACAAGCAGGAGACCGCTTCATGGCATTTGCCGATGAGAAGAAAGCGCGTCAAATCGGTGAAGAACGTGCACAACAAGCATTGCTTGCACAGCGCGGTGAAAAATCTAAATTAAGCCTTGAAGATTTATTCCAACAAATTAAAGAAGGCGATGTAAAAGAAATTAACTTGATTGTGAAAGCAGACGTACAAGGTTCTGTGGAAGCAATGGCAGCATCACTTCGTAAAATTGATGTTGAAGGCGTAAAAGTAAAAATCATCCATACTGGCGTAGGTGCAATTACAGAATCTGATATTATTTTAGCTTCTGCATCTAATGCAATTGTAATCGGATTTAACGTACGTCCTGATGTCAATGCGAAGCGTACAGCTGAATTAGAAAACGTTGATATTCGTTTACACCGTATTATTTATAAAGTAATTGAAGAGATCGAAGCAGCAATGCAAGGTATGCTAGATCCTGAATTTGTAGAAAAAGTAATCGGTCAAGCGGAAGTTCGTCAAACATTCAAAGTAACGAAAGTTGGAACAATTGCAGGCTGTTATGTAACTGATGGTAAAATCACACGTGATAGCGGCGTACGTATCATTCGTGATGGCGTAGTTATTTTCGAAGGCCAACTTGATACGTTAAAACGTTTCAAAGATGACGTAAAAGAAGTTGCCCAAAACTATGAGTGTGGTATTACAATTGAAAGATATAATGATCTTAAAGAAGGGGACATCATTGAGGCGTACATTATGGAAGAAGTGAAGCGATGATTATCGCTTCACTCTCATTCGAATGTATAGTCTATGATGTGCATTCTTTAAAAGAGAAACGAGCAATTTTACAGCGTGTTTTAACTCGTGTGAAACAGCGCTATAATGTATCTGTTTCAGAAGTTGGGCATCAAGATGTATGGCAACGTACAGAAATTGCGATTGTTTCCGTATCCTCAAATCGTGTTATCTGCGAAAAAGAAATGAATCGTGTACTTGCCTACATTGATTCATTTCCTGAAATTGAACGTACGATAACACAATTGGAATGGTATTGAATGAGGTGATTAGTTATGAAGCTACGTGCAAATCGCGTGGGCGAGCAAATGAAGAAAGAATTAGGCGAAATTATCAGTCGCAAAATTAAAGATCCACGTATCGGTTTTGTGACGGTAACAGATGTGCAAGTAAGTGGGGATTTACAGATTGCCAAAGTATATATTTCTGTTTTAGGAGACGAAGAACAGAAAGAAAATACATTAAAAGGTTTAGCGAAGGCAAAAGGCTTTATTCGTTCCGAAATTGGACAACGTATTCGTCTTCGGAAAACACCTGAAATCTCCTTTGAATTTGATGAGTCGATTGGATACGGTCATCGAATTGATACACTTTTACATGAAATTAATAAAGACGGTAAACGTGAAGAATAATGGATAGACATTTGTCTATCCATTTTTTCAATCTGAAGTAAGTTCGGCGTACAAAAGTATAACGATGAGGTGAATATATGGAAGGTGTAGTATTATTACATAAACCAAAAGGGCTGACATCACATGATTGTGTATTTAAATTAAGAAAAATATTAAGAGAGAAACGTATAGGGCACACAGGGACTTTAGATCCAGATGTGACAGGGGTATTACCAATTTGTGTAGGACGTGCTACGAAAATTGCACAATTTTTAACGAGTGAAACAAAAACGTACGAAGGGGAAGTTACGCTAGGATTTTCAACCACTACAGAAGATGCTTCAGGAGAAGTGGTTGAAAAGCAAGATGTCAATTGTGTTATTACGCGTGAGGAAGTAGAATCTGTATTAGCAGGCTTAACGGGAACAATTGAACAAGTACCACCAATGTATTCAGCTGTAAAAGTAAATGGAAAGAAGCTGTACGAATATGCGAGGGCGGGAATAGAAGTAGAGCGTCCTGTTCGTACAATTACCATTCATGAAATTATTTTACTTGATAACCGTGAATTATTTGAAGGAGAGACAATTTCCTTCCGTTTTCGTGTGACTTGTAGTAAAGGAACATACGTAAGAACATTAGCTGTGATGATTGGGGAAAAACTTGGATTTCCGGCCCATATGTCCGATCTTGTAAGAACAGCATCAGGAGAGTTTAAATTAGAAGATTGCATATCATTTGAAGAGATTGAACAAAACGTGCAAAATGGAACAGTGGAATCTATCTTCATTTCGATTGATGAAGCATTATGTAAGTTTCCAAAAATGATTGTAAGTAGGGAACAAGCAGAAAAAGTGAAGAATGGTATGTTTTTACCGAATAAAGAACAAATAACAGCACCGTTCATTACAGTTTTTGATAAAAATGAACACTGTTTAGCAATATATGAACATCACCCAAAACATCAAGGTATGTTGAAACCGATGAAAGTACTTGTGAATAATCAAGAGTTACAGCTATAATTAATAATTGGAAGGATTATTACAGAAAAAGGTGAATTCAAGCGTGAAACTCATTCATTTAACTCATCCACACGAACAAAATAAAATAGAATTACCATCTACTGTAATGGCATTAGGATTTTTTGATGGTATTCATTTAGGGCATCAACGTGTGATTCGAACAGCAAAAAAAATAGCGGATGAAAGAGGATATAAAAGTGCTGTCATAACATTTCATCCACACCCATCTGTTGTGTTAGGGAAAAAAGAAGCGCATGTTGAGTATATTACACCGTTATCTATTAAAGAAAAAGTAATTGCAGATTTAGGGATTGATATGTTATATGTGGTGAAATTCGATAAATCATTTGCTGGATTACTGCCACAACAGTTTGTAGATGAATATATTATTGGGCTAAATGTAAAGCATGTAGTAGCAGGTTTTGACTATTCATATGGACGTTTAGGAAAAGGGACGATGGAAACTTTACCATTTCATGCAAGAGGGGAGTTTACACAGACCGTGATCGAAAAAGTTGAATTTCAAGAAGAAAAAGTAAGTTCCACGGCATTACGAAAACTGATTCGAAATGGAGAAATGGAACAAATTCCATCTATTTTAGGTAGAGCTTATACAGTAGAAGGAACGGTTGTGCACGGAGATAAACGTGGACGTCAAATTGGCTTTCCAACAGCTAATGTGGCTTTAAGTGATGAATATCTTTTGCCGCCTGTTGGTGTATATGCTGTTAGAATGAACGTGAATGATGAGTGGCATGAAGGTGTATGTAATATCGGATATAAACCTACTTTTAAGGAAAATGAAAAGCAGCTTTCTATTGAAGTGCATCTTTTTGAATTTCAGCGCGATATATATGATGAGTCTGTTGTTGTAGAGTGGCATATACGCATTCGTGAGGAAAAAAGGTTTAACGGAATTGATGAATTAGTTGCACAAATTGCAAAAGATAAGAGAACGGCAGAAGATTATTTTAGCCATACAAATAATATACTTGCTTTTTCTAATGAAAAGTAGTATTCTATCTTATGTACTTTACAATAACCATTGCTTGGCATTACGACTCACCGACGTTTGCTAGGTAACTGGGGATATATTACTTAGGAGGTGAAATAGGATGGCTTTAACACAAGAGCGTAAAAATGAAATCATTGCACAATTTAGAACTCATGAGACTGATACTGGTTCTCCAGAAGTTCAAGTTGCTGTCCTAACGGAGCAAATTAACACTCTAAATGAGCACTTACGTACTCACAAGAAAGATCATCATTCACGTCGCGGTCTTTTAAAGATGGTTGGTAAACGTCGTAACTTACTTACTTACCTTCGTAACAAAGACATCACTCGCTACCGTGAACTAATCACAAAGCTTGGATTACGTCGATAGTCAAAAAAAGCGGGAATATTCCCGCTTTTTTGTTAGGTAAAAATATATCTTCTACTCTTGATAGCCTACTGTATTTTCGGTAATACTAGAGGAAGAATATTGTGATATATTATCCATTTACATAGAAGAATTGAATATTTTAAATTGAGAGGGGCACTTAAATGAGTCAGGAAAAGCAAGTCTTCTCGATAGATTTGGCTGGTCGCCAGCTAACAATTGAAACAGGTCAGCTTGCAAAACAAGCAAACGGAGCAGTTTTAGTAAGATATGGCGACACAGCGGTTCTATCTACAGCAACTGCATCAAAAGAGGCAAAAAGTGTAGATTTCTTCCCACTAACAGTAAACTATGAAGAACGTTTATATGCAGTAGGGAAAATTCCAGGTGGCTTTATTAAACGTGAAGGTCGTCCAAGTGAGAAGGCGATTTTAGCGAGTCGTTTAATCGATCGTCCAATTCGTCCACTTTTTGCTGATGGTTTCCGTAATGAAGTACAAGTTGTCAGCATTGTTATGAGTGTAGACCAAGATTGTTCTTCAGAAATGGCAGCTATGCTTGGTTCTTCATTAGCATTATCGATTTCGGATATTCCATTTGAAGGTCCGATTGCTGGTGCGACAGTTGGTCGTATTGATGGTGAATTTATTATTAATCCAACAGTTGAACAACAAGAGAAGAGTGATATTCACCTTGTTGTTGCTGGAACAAAAGATGCGATTAACATGGTAGAAGCTGGTGCAGACCAAGTGCCTGAAGAGACAATGTTAGAAGCGATTATGTTTGGTCATGAAGAGATTATACGTTTGATCGCATTCCAAGAAGAGATTGTACAAGCAGTTGGAAAAGAAAAAACAGAAGTTCAATTATATGAAGTGAACGCTGAGCTTGATCAAGCTGTACGTGAAATGGCAGAGCAAGATATGCATGCAGCGATTCAAGTGCATGAAAAACATGCGCGTGAAGATGCAATTAATGCAGTGAAAAAACGTGTTATCCAGTACTATGAGGCGCAAGAAGCTGATACTGAAACATTAGGACAAGTAAATGAAATCTTATATAAAATTGTAAAAGAAGAAGTACGTCGTCTTATTACAGTTGAAAAAATCCGCCCAGATGGACGTAAAAGCGATGAAATTCGTCCTTTAGCATCAGAAGTAGGGATTTTATCTCGTACGCATGGTTCTGGTTTGTTTACACGTGGACAAACACAAGCATTAAGTATTTGTACATTAGGTGCATTAGGCGATGTGCAAATTTTAGATGGTCTTGGTGTAGAAGAGTCAAAACGCTTCATGCATCATTATAATTTCCCATCCTTTAGTGTTGGTGAAACAAGACCAATGCGTGGACCAGGACGTCGTGAAATTGGTCACGGTGCATTAGGTGAACGTGCTCTTGAACCTGTTATCCCATCTGAAAAAGATTTTCCATATACAGTTCGTCTTGTATCGGAAGTATTAGAATCAAATGGTTCTACTTCTCAAGCAAGTATTTGCGGTAGCACTTTAGCGATGATGGATGCAGGTGTTCCGCTTAAAGCACCAGTTGCTGGTATTGCAATGGGACTTGTGAAGTCTGGTGAACACTATACAATTTTAACAGACATTCAAGGTATGGAAGATCACTTAGGTGATATGGACTTTAAAGTAGCTGGTACAGCTAAAGGTGTAACAGCACTTCAAATGGATATTAAAATTGAAGGTTTATCTCGTGAAATTTTAGAAGAGGCATTGCAACAAGCTAAGCTTGGTCGCATGCACATCTTAGATCATATGTTATCTGTTATTGCTGAACCTCGTAAAGAGTTATCCAAATATGCTCCAAAGATTGTTACAATGACAATCAATCCGGACAAAATCCGTGATGTGATTGGGCCAAGTGGAAAGCAAATTAACAAGATTATCGAAGAAACAGGCGTGAAAATTGATATTGAACAAGATGGTACAGTCTTTATTTCATCTATTGATCAAGAGATGAACGAAAAAGCGAAGAAAATTATCGAAGATATCGTTCGTGAAGTGCAAGTAGGTGAAATTTACTTAGGAAAAGTAAAACGAATTGAAAAATTTGGTGCTTTCGTTGAATTATTCAGTGGTAAAGACGGTCTTGTTCATATTTCTGAACTAGCACTTGAACGTGTAGGGAAAGTAGAAGATGTTGTGAAAATCGGTGATGAGATTTCAGTAAAAGTTATCGAAATCGATAAACAAGGTCGTGTAAACTTATCTCGAAAAGTATTGCTTAAAGAAGAGCAGGAAAAAGAAGCTGCAAAACAAGAGCAAGAGCAAGAGCAAGAGCAAAAACAAGAGCAAGAATAAGAATAAGAATAAGCAAAAGCTAAGGGATTCCCTTAGCTTTTTTATTATGTAAAAAACCTTGGGATATATCTCAAGGTTTTTTTGTATATAACAGAGTATAGTTTTAATGAGAACGTTTAAATTAACAATGATAAGGAAAGAAACTGTTGACTATTTTAGTTTAACGAGGTGTACATCAAAAGAATAGAAGGGAAATCAGACTAACTATTAGTCAGCGAATGAAAGGTCCTTGACTGATGGGAGTTTTACTTTACTGGAGGTTGCTTTATGAAAATTCGCATTATTTTACTTATAGTTATATTATGGTTCTCCGCTATGCATGTTTCAAATATATCATATGCAAAAGACCGTTTGTATGAGGAAATTGAAGAAAAAGCAAAAGTGTATGCGATTCCAGCGCAAGATGCATGTATTGATAAAGTGTGGAAAGCGACGCCAGGGTATAATGGGAAAGAAGTGGATATACGAACTTCTTATGAGAACATGAAGAAGCGGGGACGTTTTGATGAGAAACAATTGGTATATCGAGAAGTATCACCAAAAGTACATTTAAGAGATCTATCACCTGCACCTATTTATAGGGGGAATCCGAGCAAAAAAATGATTGCACTTACCATTAATGTTGCTTGGGGGAATGAATATCTTTCACGAATGTTAGAAGTACTGCAAAAGCATAATGTGAAAGCAACTTTTTTTCTAGAGGGAAGATGGGTTAAAGAAAATTTACGTTTTGCAAAAATGATCGCAGATGCTGACCAGGAAGTGGGAAATCATTCGTATACGCATCCTGATATGAAAACTTTGTCGGTATCTGCAATTCATGAACAATTACAAAAAACGAATCAAGTTATTGAAGCAGCAACAAATCAAAAAGTGCGTTGGTTTGCACCACCAAGTGGTAGTTTTCGTGACGATGTTGTTCATGCTGCTGCAAAATTGCGCATGGGGACAATTATGTGGACAGTGGATACAATTGATTGGAAGCATCCAGAACCGCACGTATTACTACAGAGAGTGTTAAATAAAGTACATCCCGGTGCCATTATTTTGATGCATCCAACTTCTTCTTCGGCAGAATCGCTTGATGCATTGATTTCAAAGCTAAAAGAAAAAGGATATACTGTAGGCAACGTATCTGCTTTAGTAGATGAAAAGCGTATTGATTAAACACATTTGCATGACATTCGTCTTTAAACTTGTTATGATTATATAATAGAATCTTTTAACAGAAAAATTGTTAATAGGAGGAAGGCTTTTGATCAAAAAATATACGTGTAAAAATGGAGTAAGAATCGTAATGGAACATATTCCAACAGTACGTTCTGTTGCAATTGGAGTATGGATTCATGCGGGATCACGAAATGAAAACGAAAAAAATAATGGGATTTCTCACTTTTTAGAACACATGTTTTTTAAGGGGACGAAAACACGTAGTGCTAGAGAAATTGCAGAATCCTTCGACAGCATTGGCGGGCAAGTTAATGCGTTTACATCAAAGGAATATACATGTTACTATGCGAAAGTGTTAGATGAGCATGCGAAATACGCACTTGATATTTTAGCGGATATGTTCTTTAATTCAACGTTTGTTGAAGAAGAATTGAAAAAAGAAAAAAATGTTGTGTTTGAAGAAATTAAAATGTATGAAGATACGCCAGATGATATTGTACATGATATGTTAACAAAAGCAACGTATGAGACGCACCCGCTCGCATATCCTATTTTAGGAACAGAGCAAACGCTTGAAAAGTTTACAGGCGATACACTTCGTGAATATATGAAGGATCATTATACGCCAGAAAATGTCGTTGTTTCCATTGCTGGTAACATTGATGAATCATTCGTTCAAATCGTTGAACAATATTTTGGAAGTTATGAAGGAACGACAAATCGTGAACAAGTACATAACCCTATATTTCATCCAAATAAAGTAGCACGCAAAAAAGAAACAGAACAAGCTCATTTATGTTTAGGATTTAAAGGATTGCAGATGGGCGATGAAAGTATTTATAATCTGATTGTATTGAATAATATTCTAGGCGGCAGTATGAGTAGTCGTTTGTTCCAAGAAGTGCGTGAGCAACGCGGGTTAGCATACTCTGTATTTTCGTATCATTCTTCTTATGAAGATTCAGGTATGTTAACAATTTACGGAGGAACGGGCAATCAGCAACTAGATATGTTGTACGAAACAATTCAGCAAACACTTGATACATTAAAAAATACAGGTATTACAGAAAAAGAATTACTTAACAGTAAAGAGCAACTAAAAGGAAATCTTATGTTAAGTTTAGAAAGTACAAATAGCCGAATGAGCCGCAATGGTAAAAATGAATTACTTCTAAAAAAACACCGTTCTTTAGATGAAATTATCGAAAGTGTAAACAGTGTTACAAAAGCAGATGTAGACACATTGATTCGTAATATGTTCACAGATGAGTTTTCTGCGGCGCTGATTAGTCCAAATGGAGAGCTTCCAAAAGGGATAAAAAAATAAAGTGAAACTTCCATCAGTGGGGATTTTACTGCCCGTTAGTGCGGGATAAATATCTATAAAAAGCCGTTTCTTCATAATAAGAAACGGCTTTTTAATTTGCATTTATATATCCATTTTAATCTCTCGGCATATAAGTCGCTGCTATGGAGAACTCAACATGGTCGCTACGGGCTTTCTTCTTTTGTGTTAAACCTTGCATCTGACCGTTTCTATGCACGACCAGATGCTCTCGTTCCTTTGAAAAGAAAAGAGGTTATTAACTTTTATATAGGTATTTTTTTCTGAAGTCTAGAATAGGTACTTAATATAAAAGATATCTTCTAATTAAAGTGTTATGTAAGGAGAGGATGGAATGCGATTAAGTGAACTAAGCGGAAAAGAAATTGTTGATCTACAGCGTGCGGAACGAATGGGAGTACTAGGGCATGCCGACTTAGAGATTGACGAGAAAGACGGAAAGATTCAAGCGCTCATTATTCCAGTTGGAAAATGGGGTGGATTTAAACGAGGTCAACAAGAGGTTAGGGTAGAGTGGAGTAGAATTAAAAAAGTGGGGCAAGATATGATCATTTTTGATCTTGCTAATTATTCTGATTTTAATTAAAAGATGACCATTACGGTCGTCTTTTTTATTATGGAAATCTATAGATATAAGTCATTCTTACTTTATTGTTTTCAATCACCTTATACTCGTACATTACATATGATGTGGAGGAAAACGAAAAAGTAGGCACTTTTCTTATATTGAGAGAAAAAGAAGGTGAAGAAAAGAATGTTGACTGATACTCATATCGCTGTCATAGGAGGAGATGCAAGGCAGCTTGAAGTCATTCGTAAGCTAGTTGAGCTTGATGCAAAACTCTCATTAGTAGGCTTTGATCAGTTGGATCATGGGTTTACAGGATCAGCAAAAGAGAGTATGCAAAATCTCGATTTTACTTCTTTAGACGCCATTATTTTGCCGGTAGCTGGAACTGATGCAAACGGAAAGATTGATACAATTTTTTCTAATGCAAAAGTTATGATTACAAAAGAGCAGATTGAAAATACACCAGCACATTTTACGATATATTCAGGTATTAGCAACACTTACTTAGATACAATTGCTTCTTCAACGAATCGAAAACTTGTCAAATTGTTTGATCGTGATGATGTAGCGATTTATAACTCAATACCAACTGTTGAAGGGACTATAATGATGGTTATTCAACATACCGATTATACAATTCATGGGTCTACGGTAATGGTATTAGGTTTTGGGAGAACTGGAATGAGTGTAGCAAGAGCATTTCAGTCACTAGGAGCGAAAGTGAAAGTAGGTGCTCGGCGATCTGAACATATTGCTCGTATTACAGAGATGACATTTACGCCATTTCAAATGCGAGATATAGAGCAAGAAGTACAGGATGTTGACATTGTTATTAATACAATTCCCCATCTTGTTGTAACGGCAAGTGCCATTTCAAAAATGCCTGCTCATACATTAATTATTGATTTAGCCTCTAAACCGGGAGGGACAGACTTCCGCTATGCAGAAAAGCGAGGAATTAAGGCTTTGTTAGCGCCTGGACTTCCAGGGATTGTTGCACCAAAAACAGCAGGACAAATACTTGCAAATGTCCTTTCTAATTTATTAATGGCAGATGTAGACGTAAGAAAGGAGAATAAAAAATGAGTGTAAAAGGTAAACGAATTGGTTTTGGATTAACAGGATCACATTGTACCTATGCAGAAGTCATGCCACACTTAGAAAAACTTGTTGCGGATGGAGCGGAAGTACGCCCTGTTGTATCGTATACATTACAAACGACAAACACAAGATTTGGTGAAGGTGCAGAGTGGATTGAAAAGATAGAAGCTATTACAGGTTATAAAGTAATTGATTCTATTGTGAAGGCAGAGCCGCTTGGTCCGAAAATTCCATTGGATTGTATGGTTATAGCACCATTAACAGGAAATACAATGAGTAAATTTGCGAATGCTATGACAGATTCACCTGTATTAATGGCTGCTAAAGCCACCCTGCGAAATGGTAAACCTGTTGTATTAGCTGTTTCAACGAACGATGCTCTTGGATTAAATGGCGTGAACCTAATTACACCAACAAGGTGACGACAAAGAGGGAACCCTTATTTGTCGCCATCTTGAGGGAGCTTAGGGTAAAGCACAAGTTCGAAATCATCGAGTCTTTGCCACTTTTCCTTCTTGTAAACAGCCTTTTCTAAAACCGACTTTAGGAGGCTGTTTTTCTTTTTCGGATTATCTGTTTTGAAGTATAGATCAAGAACATGCTCTACTTGAGGGATTGTATCTTTCTTCACTTTTTCCTTTTTTATTTCAGTTTTAATTTCCTTCTTTAAGTTTTCCATCGTGGAAGTAATTTCATTGATACGATCAGAAACAACATTCGAACGTTCTAAAAACATATCAACAGTATAAACGCCACGCTCTAATAAGTCGTGTAAATTACTTTTTTGTTTTTGGACATCCACTAATTCTTTTTCAAGTTTTCGTAATGCAATTTCATTCATTTGAATAATTTGCGTTTCTTTCAATTTATCATCTTGCTTATGTTTTTCGAAATCAGCTTTATAATTGATGTACCATTCTTTTAATGCCTCTAACAAACGCTTCTCAATCAACTCTGTATAACTTGATTTATTTTCACAACCACGATGTTTACAATCCATTGTATGTTTTCGATTCTTTGGATACCGTTGTACCATACTGTATCCGCATTTTCCGCATCGAATAATCCCAGCTAGTGGATTCGTTAATCCATGTGTATTATAAGGAATATGATATCTGGTATTTAATTTCTCCTGTACCTTTTCAAATAAGCTTTCTGAGATGATAGGCTCATGTTTTCCATCAGCAATAATCCACTCTGATTTATCTTGCCTTGTATTACTACGTTTTACAGTATCAGGGCGTTTTACTTCTTTTCGTTTTTGCCATGTGACCTTGCCAATATAAATATGATTTTTTAACATATCCAATATACTGTACGGGTTCCAATCATTACCTAACTTGCTTTTGTAGCCAAGCTCATTTAATTTACGCATAATTGCATTTGCACCCATATCTTCATTGGCATACCACTCAAATATCATTCTTACGACAGATGCTTCTTCTGAATTGATTACTAACGTGCGTTCACGTTTATTTAAGCGATGGATATCATATCCGTAAGGTGCATGTGTACCGAGATAATTACCAGCCTCCACACTTGCGACACGTCCTCGTTGCATACGGCGTGTAATAATCTTTAATTCTTTACGTGCCATAAACGCCTCAAATTCGCTGTATTCTTCGTCCCACTCATCATTAAGGTCATAAGTCTTCCTTGGCGTCATAATCTTCGTATTCGAGCGTTTAAACGTCTCTAAAATGATTCCTTGTTCTTTCATGCCACCGCGACCTAAACGGTCCATATCCATACAAAGAACAACATCATACTTGTTATCTTCAATTTCTTCAAGCAGAGCTAACATTTCAGGGCGTTTCACTAAGCTCTCGCCGGAAATAATTTCTTCACGGACAGATAAAACATTTAAGTTCATTTCCTTGGCAATTTTCAGCAGGGTAGTCCGGTGCTTAGCTAACGTTTCACCTTCGCCTCGCGCTTCGGCTTCGAGATCGGCACGGGATTTTCTTAGGTAGATTGCGGTTTTCATGGTTAGACCTCCTTGTTATTAGTTTATTATACGAAAAGTAAATAAATAGAAGAAGTAAAAAGAAAAGCTCCTAAGAAGGAGCTAGGGGATTCTTATCATTTATGGTGCGGACGTTTTTTTATCTTTTCATATTTTAGATATACTTCAGACGAGAAGTTAAACACATAAAATACGTTCTCCTTTGATTCATCATCAAAGGAACATACGGTTCTGTTTTCATCGAGTGTATACTTATGTATAATTTTTCGATTCTGTAAATCTTCATCTGATAGAATAGTGATCACAAATTTAGGTTGATTGAAACTTCTATATTGAAACAAAGTTATAACATAAAAAGCACTCACCAGCAAAGGTATACATATAGTTAACAAGATTTGCTCAATGCTATTCCACTCAATAAGTTTCTTAAATAAAATACTATAAAAAGGAATACTAAAAATGATATGTGAAAAAATAAGCCATTTAATAATACGGAAACGTTTGTTACTTTTGGTACTTTTAATAAAATAAATGATTGGAACCATTAAAAAAAACCATAAAAGACCACTTATTAATTTGAATATTGAAAATTCATTTGGGGTAAGATTAATAAACAAATTAGATATAAAATCAAAAATAAAAATAGATGGCCATATAAATGCAACACAATAAATTAAAATTGTTCCTAGGATAAAATCGAAAATATTTAGAACAGCCCGTGAAACTTTAGTAAAGAAGAGTTTATCAAAATCACTTGTAGTGGTGAGAATAATAAAGTTTTTTAATATTATTCCCACGGCGGATACTATAGTTACGATAGCAGCAACGTTTTTTAATATACCGTCATTTATTAAATTTGAAAGCACTAAGCTTCTCTCCTTTGATAGTTACTATCCCCCACATATCTTTAAAGTCCCATCTTACCCTACTTTCGGTAAAGATTAATTTTTGTAATACCCTTGAGTGGGAGCGTACGTTTTTAGACGTGCAAATCCTTCTGGAACTCCATGAATTTCCGCAACTTCTTGAATAGACAAACGAGTATTTTCATAGGCAGAAACCATTTCATCCGTTAGTAACAACTCCACAGCAAATGTATTTGCCTCAATTTCCAGTCGTTCTATAGAAAAAAAGGTTTGGTTACGTAAGAATGGAGTATTCGCTTTTGGATGAAGCAAAGCGTGTCCTAATTCATGAGCACACACAAAGCGTTGAGTAACTTCATCGATTTTATTATTAATATGAATGAATTTAAATCGTTTATATGTGTTGTAAAAACCAAGAGTATTCCCAAGGTCTTCAAACAACACTATAATATTTTTTCGTCTAGCAATTTCAAATGGGTTTGTTGTTTCATGCTTTTCTGCGATTTTGAGTGCATATTCTTTAATTTCCATTTCTCGCTCCGTTCAATCTTTTTTATACTTGTTTGGAGTGAATTTTTGTTTTGCTAATTGTTTTGCCATGCGCATGGAGTTTTCGAGAGAGATGCGAATCATTTCTTTTGTGTGTTCGTCTATAGGCTCTCCATCAAACATCAATGCGTCCTCACTATTTTCTAATTCCTCAAGTGTTTTTTCTAAATCACGCGCAATATCACGCTCTTCTTTTTTTGTAAGTGAAGATAAGCTTTTGAGCCTTCCTAATAATTCATCTGTAGACACTTCGTATAAATCAGCTAATTTTCCTAAAGTTGTTGTATCTGGATCACGATAGTCACGTTCATAATTTGAAAGGACCGTATTTGTGATGCCTATTTTTTCAGCAACATACTTTTGAGACCAGTTTCGTTTGTCTCTTTCTTTTTTTAATCTATATCCTAGAGTCATAATTTACCCTCCCATCCTTCGATTTAACTTTTCGTTAATTATTTTATCAACATTTCACGTTATGTGAAACTTTATTCACTAAAAGTTGAACAAATCATTGACTTCCACGTAACGTGGAATTATTATTAGTACATAAGGTTCACGTAACGTGGAATGAGGTGGTGTTAAATTGGAAATTAATCAAAAAATACGTGAGTTAAGAATTGCTAAAGGGATTTTGCAAGTTTTTATTGCTAAAGAGCTAAATATTTCTGTATCAGCTTATAACATGAAAGAGACAGGAAAACGTTCGTTTAAAGCGCAAGAATTAAAATGTGTAGCAAAGGCATTAAATGAACAACCATCAATTTTTTTTGAGTGAAAAATCCACGTAAAGTGGAATTGGTGAGCGCAATAGTGCTACATAGAAAAAGAAGGTGAGCAAATGTCAACAATTCAAATGGCCGTACCAACAGATCAGCAGCATACAAATATAAAAAGCACTTCAAGAGGTGACACCATGAGCCAACAGGAGGAATATGCAGCGACTTATGAATTTGGAAAAACGAAAGTCCATGTCGTGGCTCCTGAACCTAAATCACAAAAGGATATTGATAAAATCCTTCAAGCATATTACAAGGCTGGTTGGGCCATCATCAAAGAAATGCAAGTGAAAGAAAATACTGAGGAATAGCTCCTCTCTTTTTACATAAAAAATAGACAAGTTACGTATGTATTAAATTCATTGTAACCATTTGAAAACTAAATAGGGAGGCGAACAAATATGGGAACAAGCATATACTGCAATTCAGCAATAGGGGAATTGTTACAGAATGCTAGAGAATGTTGTGACAATGTCCATCTAAAAACTAAGAAAGGCCTATCTAAGTACCTTGGCATTACACATGAACGATTGACTCGTATTGAATCTGGACTTTCTAAACCAGAATTCGAGCTTGCGATGGATTGGTGCCACGCAACAGGGGCAAAGTTGAATCAACAAGCAATTAAACATATTTATGGTGTTGGTTTACCACCTACAGATCCACGTTTAACTCAAGATGTGAATTTACAATTGATGAACTATATCAAACAAGCTGAGGAAGGCATTACAGCAGCCAAAGAAATTATGAGCTTGCAAGTTACAACAAGATCATGGCAGCTCGATGAAAAGAAGAAACATGAATACGTAGTTCATGCAAAAGAAATCTTCGATACAATCCAAGCTACTCAATGTGTAGTACAAGCTTTGGAACAAGTACATTTTGGCATTATGGAACAAATACAAAGAAGCTGGTTGCAAAAGGCTATGACAGAAAACGTTATTATTCAATCGGTGGATAGCTTAATGACTTTAACAAAAGTGTTGTAAAGGAGGAAGAAAAATGACAGTAGATTATAAGAAACCAAGTTTAAGAGAATATAAGGAATTAATTCGCTATGATGCAAAACTAACTGGTGAAATCAAAATAGCGAAAACATTTGGTGATGATGCAAAATCAGTTGAATTAAAGCAAGTGAAGAAGTTAGTGGGGATTCGAATCAAAATCATCGAAGCATCATTCATTTTAAAACATAAATGGGCAAAAGAAAAAGCTACCGCCTAGGAAACAGTAGCTCTGAAACAATTTGATAAAGCAATTATAGCATTCTATTAATCATTTGGACAAGCACTGTGCTTGTCGTTATGACCAGAAAGGGTTGTTACCCCATCCCCTTACCTTAAAAATGATTCTCCTTTCTGGTTGTAACGATGCGTACAGCATCAAATTTAAATAGAGAAGATGTGTGAATTATGACAACTAAATATGATCGTCTACATGATCTTGTTCTCCCGGGAGATTTTTCGTTTGCGAATAAGCTCCATGATTGTATGATTGCGAGCATTCATAACATGTTTAACGCCAAATCAGTTGAAGAATCAAATCGTTGGGAAGAAGAATTAGATCGATGTGTAAAAGAGTTTAAAATGCTTCGTGATGCGAAAGAAGAACATGAAGAATTCAAAAGTTACCGTGTGGTAATTAAAGGGCTTCAAGCGAATGGAGTTAATGCTTCTTTAGTGAAGAGAAAGAAATAAAAAATCTACCGCTTTGCAGAGCGATAGATAAATAGCTTTCAAAAATTAAGTTAGGGTAATTATACCAAATTAAAGGCTGGATAACAATGGAGGGTGTTGCATGCTTTTAGACAAGAAAATACATAGAGTGTTGCTGAATCCTACGATATTTCAGCAATCGACATCAAAGCAACATCTCATTCATTTAGTACAGCAGTATCTCGCAAAAGGATATAAGAATTATCGCTTATTACGTATAGAAGATGGATTTGCGATATGTAAACAGGAGGATGAATAACATGGCAGTTTATAGACAAGTACAAGTTTCATTTTGGCAGGATGCAAAGGTTATTGAGGAAATGACTCCAGAAGATAAGTTGTTTAATCTGTATCTTCTTACAAATCCACGTACTACACAAATTGGCGTATACCAAATTACGAAAAAGCAAATGGCTTTTGATTTAGGATACTCCATGGAAAGTATTAATTCACTCTTAGATCGTTTTGAAAAGCATCATAAATTAGTTAAGTATAATCCAGAAACACGAGAATTAGCGATTATCAACTGGGGAAAATACAACCTTAATAGAGGTGGTAAACCGATTGAGGATTGTATCCGTAAAGAATTAGATGGAGTATCAGATGTCAGTCTGGTCGGTTTAGTTGCACAAAAAGTTAAAAACGAAAAAATTCGTTCCATTTTCGAAGAATTTCTTGTTGCTAACGATACGTCCGACGATACGTCAACGACAGGTGGGCAAGAAGAAAAAGAAAAAGAAGAAGAAAAAGAACAACAACAAGAAGAACGCGCGAGCGCGGAAGAAGTTGTTGAAGTTAATCCAATTTCTTTTTACGAACAAAACTTCGGATTTATTACACCTTTTATCGCAGAAGGTATTCATGCTTGGATAGATGACCTTAATGCAGAGCTTGTTGTTAAGGCAATGGAAATCGCTTTAGAGAAAAATACTAGAAATATGTCTTACGTAAATACAATTTTACGAGATTGGCACCTTAAAGGTCTAAAGACAGTAGCTGATGTCGAGGCGGCCGATAAAGCATTTCGCGCTAAGAAAACAGCACCAGTGAAGCAACAACCAAATTATCAACAAAAAGGTTTATCTGAATCAACTAAGCAAGTATTGCAACAACAAGAGTCTTGGCAACAAAATGCACCTACCGATGAAGAACTTGCAGCGCTTAATCAACAGAATGGATGGATGATGCAATGAGTAACGAAATCATTCGCAATATAGAAGCCGAACAAAGTGTTTTAGGTAGCATCCTTCTTGAAGGTGATTTAATTAAAGATTGTCAGTTAAGAGAAAAACAATTTTCACATCCAGCACATCAAATTGTTTTTAAAGCTATGAAGGAATTAGATGATGCTGAGAGCCCAATAGATCTTGTATCAATAATTGCTAAATTTGATGAAACCTTTATCCAACAAATTGGCGGTGTAGAGTTTTTTGTTAATTTAACTGAGGTAGTTTCAACAACAAAGAATTTTTCTTATCACGAAGGTCTAGTTATCGAAGCTTGGAAAATGAGGCACGCTCAAGAAGTAGTTGTCAATTTATATAACAATCTTAAAAATGACAAGGATATTAGCGCGATTAGTAACACAATTGATGAGTTGAATGCCATTGAGGAGACAGGATATGCAGGTGAATTTGATTTAAGAGGAACTCTTGTAGAGTTATATCAAAAAATGCAGATTGATGTTGGTGATTTAACAGGTATAAATACTGGTTACAATGACTTGAATAGAATGACCTCTGGATTACAGGAAGGTGATTTAATCATTGTTGGCGGACGTCCATCCATGGGGAAAACCGCATTTGTGTTAAACATCGCGTATAATGCAGCAAGTTCAGATACAGCGACAGGAATATTTTCACTAGAGATGGGAGAAGAACAATTACTTAAGCGTATGATCTCAAGCGCTGGAAACGTTGATGCAACAAAAATGAAGAACCCTAAAAAACTATGTAACATCAAGGACTGGGAAAAGATTAGTCAAGCGATGGGACTAATTAATAACTTGCCGCTAGAAATATATGATAAGCCAAATGTAACAATGCAAGAAATTTATGCAAAGACAAGAAAATTAAAACGTAAATATCCAAATAAAAAGGTATTAATAGCAATCGATTATCTACAACTTATCATGGGTGATCCAAAACATAAAGGAAGCCGTATGCAAGAAATTGGTGAGATTAGCCGCAAGTTGAAATTGATGGCCAGGGAATTAAAAGTTTGTGTAATTGCATTATCACAGTTAAGTCGTGCTGTTGAAAATAGACAAGATAAGCGGCCGTTGTTATCTGATTTACGTGAGACTGGACAAATCGAGCAAGACGCGGATTTGATCGCATTCCTATACCGTGAAGATTATTACGATGCAGAAACAGTTAATAAAAATGTAACTGAAATTATTCTAGCTAAACAGAGAAACGGCCCTGTAGGCGTTGTAGAACTGGCTTCTATTAAAGAGTTTAGTAAGTTTATCAATCTTGAACGTAGATTTGATAACGAATCTAGGCAGGAGGCACAGTGATGCTGTGATGATGAGAAGGGAAAAGGGTGGGACATATGCCAAAGCAGTTAACAATCTTTGATGTCGAACGAGTATCTGAATTTAATATCAAGAGAGCTAAAGTTCAATATTCAAGCTCTCAAGTGCGTTATGTAGATGTAATTGTTCAAGTTCCACGTAGAGTTAAGGCAACTGATGAGTTGAAACAAACAACCACATATGACGAAAAGTACGAACTGTTTGAGGATTATACAATTGGAATTTGGCGATATAAGCGGGCGGAAGATCAGCGCTTTGGTTGGGAGAAAGCTGAAGAATTATGTAAGCAAGCAAGGGATAATAAACAACCGATTCCAATACGGCTTTACTTGTCAGTGGAACAAACATTTATTCCAGAAGATGTTGTGCAGTATTTATGAGATTACACAAAATAAAAAAAGCCGAGATTGCTCCCGACTTACTCCGTTAAAGTAATTATAGCATACGGGAGTGGTTTCGGTGGGGATTATTAAAGAAAATATTGCAGAAATGAAAGCTGAAATAGATTTAAAAGAAAACAAGATTTATGTAGTGAAAGATGGACAAATTCATGAGATAGATCCACCGAATAGCGGACACGGTGAACAATCATTTGTATATAAAAATGGAAAAGTAACTCGCGTTGATGAGCGGAAAACACAGTTACTTTGATACCAAATTTGAATAAAAAACAATAATAAAGGGAGAGAAAAGATATGAATTTAGAAAATAGCATTAAAGATGTGATTAGTAAGAAATTAGAGGATGGTACGGTTGAGAAGTTAATTGAGGAACAGTTAGAAAGAGGTATACAGAACGCATTGGAAAATCTATTCCGTTCATATGGAGATGTTACAAAAATCATTGAAGAAAAAGTGAAATCTGTTATGGTGCCATATCTAGAAAACTATGATTACTCCGAATATATTACCAAACTAGATAGCGTGTTAGTCGATGTTCTAAAAAGTTCAGCATTAGAAAACAAAAAGATAGTAAGTAACTTCAAGGAATTAATTATACCTGTATCAGAGAAATCAATTAAAGTAAGTGACCTATTTGAAAAGTGGAAGGAATACGTTGCTGAAAATGTGGAAACAGATGGATTAGAAATTGATTATGATGACGAACCTACCTATGAGTATGTAGAAGTGAGTTTTGATACGAACAGGGACGATGATAGAAGTTGGAGTTCATTTGAGTATGCTACTTTGGTGTTTGAATGTGAGCATGACGAAGATATGAACTTTGCCATTCGGTTATCGAAATATAACGGAAGAAAAGATGAAGGTTGGGATATTCGATATGATCAAACACCTGATTTGAAATCTTTAAGACACTTGAATAATTTTGAGATTTTATTAATGAATTTGACTCAAAATGGCACAACTTTAATTCTTGATGAAGAATACGGCAATGATGAAGTACAACCAGAAAAACGACCAGAAGCAATGTTTGAGTGAAGATGGCATAGATGCAGAAATGCAAAACTGAACAAAAACGCTATTTGTAAAAAAAAAATAGGGCCTGAGGTGCGCTACAGGTCCTATTAAAAAATATGTAAAACGTTAGGGTTACCTTTATATTACCAAAAATGGTAAATATATTCCATGTTTTGATTGTTGATAAATAAGGTTAGAAGGTATTAATAAATATTCTATAAGGAGAATGGATATGAAACGAATTGAAGCTAATGATTTTAATATCGTATCTTGGCTGATTGAAGAAGTAAAGCGTAAATCTGAATAAAAACTTTATTAGTATGAATCATTAACTTCTTTTATATTCGTGGAAGAGGCATCTAATAGAAGAAAAATCGCTGCTATAATATGCAAAACAATTTCTATGTAAGGAAAGAATGCAACTAGAGCTGTAAGAATGCCTATATAATTAGCATAGGTTTTCATACCTTCTTTTTTTGCTAATAAGATTGTAATGATATGCAAGGTGATTATTACAAGTAGTGGTATCCCGTGTAGGTAAGTAAGTCCCTGAAGCAAATAGCAAGAGATTAATAAAAGATGAGAGATACCTGTAGTCCATTTTAAAGCTTTTACGACTGCTTTCAAAACGAAACCTCCTAAAATAATTTATATACATATATTACCAAATGCATATAAGTTACGATAGATATTTTAACAAATTAACAGATATCACAAATTACTTAACTATTGTTCTGTTACGGGAAGATGTTTAAAGATAGCGGAAATTAACAAAAATTTCATTTTGTAGTACTTTTTCGATTCAAGTTTGAAATTTTTATGAATGTTCTTGATACACTGAAGATAAATAAAGGGGGCATTTTCATGAACAATTTTAGTAACACAATTAAAAAATTGGATAATGTGATTTACAAACCTAATAATTTACTAATCACGGACCTAAAAGAAGAAAAACAAAATTCGGAATATGCAGGAGGAATATTTCGGTTAAATAATAAAACCATACGTTTTAGGCTATCAAAAATTACTCCTAATAAGATTGGACAATTTGTTTCTTTTTGGGAGAAAAATAAAAATATGAAAAATCAGGCATTCTCTTATGAGGCGGCTCCTGACCTGTTAGTTATTACTTGTATTGATGATAATAAGTTAGGACAATTTATTTTTCCGAAAGAGGCTCTTCTAAAAGAAAAAATATTAAAAACTCAAAAGCAAAAAGGAAAGATGGCTATGAGAGTTTATCCTATTTGGGATAAACCTGTTAGTAATCAGGCTAAGAAGAGTCAAATGTGGCAACTTCATTATTTTATTGATTTAAGTGATACTGAAAATCTATTTATAGATAAATTATTAAATTTATATTCATAGGTAAATACATAATAAGAAATTTATCTTTTTTAAATCTGAATGGCTTGTATACGTAAATGTATAGGAAACTCAACAAAATAATCCTTCGAAACAAAAGGAAATAGCATTTTGACAGCTATTTAGTGTAAGTGGTATTCAACATTTGTTATTCTGAATGGTATAATAATGAAAAATTAAATATTTAGTCCTACTGGAAGAACCAGCGGACATCAAACTATAAAGAGCAGCAATCATGCTCTTTGGTTTGGTGTCCGCTTTTTTGTTTGTTATCAAATAGACAAGGAGTTTTTTATATATGGAACAATTAACATTCTTACCGAAAATTGATCGTAAAGCTACACAAGATCGCATAGAAGCAGTTCTTGAAAGTATTCGGATTTATAGACAATTTGGCATGATTAGAAATGAAATGAAAGTGACAGCTTCTTGTGAAGTGAGATATTACGGGCCAACAAATGTGGTGAGTAATCCAGCTGAAGATGTTGCTCTTGAAAATGTAGAATTGAGTAAGCGAGAAGAGAGGTTGCAGCGCCTATCTTTTCAAGTGGATAAGACATTAAGTCGTTTTAGTAAGAATCAACGGGACATAATTGTAAAACGTTACTTGGAAGATGAAGAAATCTTTGATTATATGGTTTATAACGAGATTGGAATGAGTGAACGGACATATAGACGAAATAAATCTAATGCTTTTTATAAACTTGCTTTTGCTCTTAGGTTAGAAGTTTACGAGCAAGAGGAACAGGCAGGTGGTGAGTAATGAACTTTGTTCAGCCTATCCGTGATTCAGAGAAAATACAGCAAATAAAGGATCACCTAAAAGAAAAGAGTGAAAGGAATTATATTCTGTTTGTAATGGGCATTAATACGGGTTTACGTATCAGTGATATTTTGAAACTGAAAGTTGGCGACTTAAAAGGAAGTCATATCTCAATGCGAGAAATGAAAACAGGTAAGCAGAAACGTATTCAAATTACTGCAGCATTAAGAAGAGAGTTGAAATGGTTCATTAAAGAAAGAGAGGACCATGAGTATTTGATTAAAAGCAGACAAGGTAGTAACAGGCCTATTGGGCGCAGCATGGCATATAAGATACTTAGAAATACAGCAGCAGAGTTTGGCTTAGATGAGATTGGTACACATACATTACGGAAGACATTCGGATACCATATGTACATGCAGACAAAGAATATAGCGTTGCTAATGGAGATATTCAATCATTCATCGGAAAGGGTAACGTTAAGATATATAGGTGTAAACCAAGATGCAATGGATAGAGCGATGACTAAGTTTAAGATTTAGTAATTCGCTTTTTATTTATGTAGATGGGCAGGTACAACATAAAAAGTATCGAATAAATACATTCAATAGTATTGTTTGCTTTTGATATGAATATTAGTTAAAGATACGTTAATTACATTCCAGTTAGTAACCAAAAAGGCGATTAAATAACAGAGGAGCAACTTACATGGAAAATATATTAAAAGTATCATCAAAATCAAATCCCAATTCAGTTGCAGGCGCAATTGCAGGCGTAGTAAGAGAAAGTGGTAGTGCAGAAATTCAAGGGATTGGAGCTGGCGCTATAAATCAAGCGATTAAAGCCATTGCTATTGCAAGAGGATTCGTAGCTCCTAGTGGTATTGACTTGGTTCTTATTCCAGCGTTTCAAGAGGTTTCAATCGATAATCAAGAAAAAACAGCAATCAAACTAATTGTAGGTCCTAGAAAATCTAGGTCTTAGAAGAGAGCAACAATATAAGAATATTTGAAAAGACCGATAGAAGTCGGTCTTTTTCTTTTTTTTACTTATAGTTAACCATTTTTATTGTGTTGTGTAACTCAAAATAGAAAGTCTTATAAAGTTACTGATAGCAAGTGGTTCAGC
The DNA here is from genome assembly GCF_028401955.1 of Bacillus sp. BP-3. Classification (GTDB taxonomy): domain Bacteria; phylum Bacillota; class Bacilli; order Bacillales; family Bacillaceae_G; genus Bacillus_A. The sequence continues at coordinate 191,637 of NZ_JAQOTJ010000004.1, read as the reverse complement.
GTTTGGCTTAGTTACACAAAATATAAGATATGGGTAAGTGAAAGGGAGTAGAGTTTTAATTATATTTCATTAAAAAGTTATAAGAATTCCTTGGAGAGTATAGTGTTTTTATAAAAAAGTATCTCCGCAAGAAAGATGTAAAAAATGAAGGGATATGAATATTTTTAGGCGAATGTATAGTTGGATTTTATAAAAAAAGGGGGAATTTAATTGGATTTTAACGGAATTATGGGGAATCTTGTTGCAAGTGCAATTTATACTTTACTATGCTTTCTTGTAGCATGGATTTTTCAAACACGTCAAAAAAAGAATGAAGTAGCTGCTACCATAGTTAATCATACTCAGCATATTCAAATTATTAATTTTCCGCCACAAAAAACTACACATATAAGAACAAGTAGTAATGGAACATCTAGTGAATGGGTGATTCTTCCTATAATAGCTTTCATGCTTTTAACCTACTTATCGTTGGTTTATAAAAGCCAAATAATAAATTTTGGTTATATAACATTCTCCTTCGGTGTTATAATATCAATCTTAATAATTTACGGGGTACAAAAGGTAGTAGAAATATCTGAATTACCTATAAAAGATAAAATAGGATTGTGTTTTCCAGTTGTTTATTGGTGTATTTTCCTTGTTATTAATATTAATTTAGGCTCTCCGATAATAAATGATTCTAATATTAAAAATGTAGAACAGATTATTGTAACTGGAGGATGGAGCGGATTAGGTATTAGATTTTTTAATATTCCCAGTACTGCTAATAAAGAATTTCTGACAATCATTCTTAAGGTTTCTGGACTTGGATTACTCTATATAAGTTGGATATACATGATTAGGTTTCAATTGTCTTTTATATTAAATTGGGTTGTTAATATAAAAAATAGAGGACAAGCTAACAGTTTTATAATGGGGTTTTATAGAAGAACGTTTATTTACAATGTTAATGGATATACTTTTCTAATTATTTGTACATTATTGCTTTCTTTTGTTTTTGTAAATGGATTTATATATTTGATATTACCGAATATGCAGGAATTTAAACCGTGATAGTTTAGAAGAGCTTATACAATGGCAGATTCGTGACCGCTTTTTGACCGCAAATGTGCCGGTTGTTTTGGATTTATCATGTTATATTTGTATTGTGAGAAGTGGCGGAAATAACATGACTCGCAAGGATACTTTTATAATTTAAACGGCCTTTTTGTATTATGGTTAAGTTCTTGATTTCCGATAGCTTCGATGTTGCAGATTGAATAAACATTGAAGTATTGAAGAGCTTTTGCTCTTCTTTCAGTCGCTAACACCGAGATCACATGGTATGTACTAACAGGGAAACGCATATGCAGTGGCGATTGAAAGAGGTGTAAAACCTCCTTAACTAAAAAATATGGAGCACACATGACTTGTCTATTTATTTAAAACTGTTATCCGATTGGGTAGCAGTTTTTTACTTTCTTTGATTGATAGTAAAACTTCATTTACCGTATTTATAGTAGAGCAGCTAATTCATGTTGCTCCTTTTTATTATGCCAAAAAGGATGGTTACAAAATTGTTAAATCAAGTTCTTAATATGGATTGTCTAGAAGGAATGAAAATGATAGAGGATAAATCAATTGATATGATTTTATGTGATTTACCTTATGGAACTACATCTTGTAAATGGGACAGCATCATTCCGTTTGATCTGTTATGGGAACAATATGAAAGGGTTATAAAGGATAATGGCGCGATTGTGTTAACAGCAAGCCAACCGTTCACAACAAAGTTAATTGCTTCTAATATAAAGTTATTTCGTTATGAATGGATATGGAAGAAGGGAAATCATGTAACTGGATTCCCAAATGCAAATAGAATGCCATTAAAGAATCATGAAAATGTATTAGTATTCTATAAAAAGCTACCCAAATATTACCCACAGGATTTAATTTTGTTAGATAGGCCGATCAAAAAGAAAAGAATAGCTAACATTGGGGTATTTGGTAAAAGAAATAATGAATCCTTAAATAAGGTACATGTAAAGAAATATACTAACTATCCAAAGTCAGTTATTGATTTCCCAAGGGAAAGTAAAACATTTCATCCAACTCAGAAGCCAGTAGCATTATTTGAATATCTAATTAAGACTTATACAAAAGAAGGTGAAACGGTATTAGATAATTGTATGGGTAGTTTTACAACTGCTATTGCATGTATTAATACTAATCGAAATTATATCGGCTTTGAGATGGACGAAGAGTATTGGAGATTAGGAAATGAACGTGTTCAAGAGCAATTGAAGGATAAGTGAGAAAGCATCCAATTGTTTGCTTTTTTATTTGTAGAATTTAGTAGGATTTAGTAGTTTTTTGTCGAATGAAATGATTAAGAGTGTGAAAAATATAGGAAATGAGGAATGATATCATGACATGGTTAAGTTTCTTTATCGGATATATTGTAGGTACAATTATTTGTTTAATCATTATGATTCAATTTCTTAAAGCAAAAGAAGTAGACAAACGGGATACAAGATTTTAGATTATTGCCTTATTTTTGAATAAATTAAAGCATCTAATACGTTTGCTTTTTTCACACTTTGAGAAGGACGAGCATATACTGCTTGTACACCGTTTAACTTTTGTTAAAAGGAATCTCGTAATCCCAATTCTTGCCCATACCCAAAGAGGAGCGCTTGCGGAAACAGGTGCTCTTCTTTTTATTATGTGAAAATTACATAGTTATAGAGAAGGAATGGTATAAATGATATGGTTAAGCTTCTTCATTGGCTATGGTGTAGGTACACTTATTTGTTTAATTATTATGATTCAATTCATCAAAGCAAAGGAAGTTAAGGAATTAGATTGATAAGGGGTGATGGTAATGCGTGAGCATAAGTATCAAGTGTTGGATAGTGAGACTACTTCCTTTTATTCTGACACTAAACATTTTGGAATGGATATATCTGCTACTTTCTATTGTGAGAAGTGCCTTGATATTCAACAGCGTGAGAAGCGGATTGATACAGGTGTGAGTGAAGTCAATGATTAGACATTACTTAATCAACACATTAGTCAATTGGCATAAGAGCATCGAAAGATTCCATGTGAATTACTCTTTACAACTCTTGAAAGAACAATTGTAAATGAGTGATGAGGAAGCATTGAAAACTTATCAAGAAGAAGTCGTACCGCTATTATCAGTTGGTTATAACTGGTATGAATATAAACATCCAAAGTTACGTGAATTATTAGGAGAATGGTAAGGAGTGAGAAAAGATGCAATTAACTAAACTTGAGAAAGCAATTGTAATTGGCGCATTCGTTCAAGGACTAGGTGAGGAAGTACTTAAGAACAACACAGATAATCATTTATTAAAACAATTGGATGAAGAACTAGAAAAGATAATTAATAATTCAACGCCAAACCAAATGATAGAAGCTAGTGCAAGTGTGATAGAGAAATTCATTTGTGGTTTATTTGAAGATAAAGAACAATGAACGAATATAAAACCAAACAACAGAAGCGTAAGTTCTATGACAGTGGTGAATGGAAACAACTACGTGAAGAAGTAAAGAAGCGTGATAACTACGAATGCCAAGAGTGTAAACGCAATGGTCGTGTTCGTATTGATATGAATGAATACAGTGAAAGTGCCAAGCGTAAGAAGATACAGTTAGTTGTCCATCATATAAAAGAACTCGAACATCATCCAACACTTGCATTAGATATAGATAATCTAGAAACAATCTGTGTGGATTGTCATAACAAAGAACATGGAAGAACGTTTAAAAAGAAACAGAATAAATGGGAACACGATGAAAAGTGGTAAAACAATTTGAAAGTAATCCCCCCCTTAAAACATTTCACTCTTTTTTCGTCTAAGGGGCACCGGAGGAGGGGGTTAACTGTCAGGTTTTTTTCGAATTTACACGCGTAAGGGGGGTGGGTAGATGGCCGTTAGTATTACAAAGTTGAAAGAACAGTTAATGAACAGTATTGATACTACGGATTTGGTCGAGGTCGAAAAGGTAGAAAGATATATTGATCTAGTTAAAGCATTTAGAAAAATTAATAAAACGATTACTAAGGAAGGTGAGTCCGTAACAATTAAAAACGGATCGCAAGTTTTTGTTAAGGCCCACCCTCTTATCAGTGAGAGGAATAAAATTAACAGTTCTTTAATTGCTTTAGGAAGGGATATAAAGTTTGTTCCTAAAGCGGGTGTTCCTAATTCGGGATATAGTACAAGTGATTTAATATGATTAGGAAAAAGTACGTTGATGAATACATTGAACTTTATCGAAGTGGAAAAGTAAAGTTCAACAAAGAAAGAGAACTGTTAATTGAATATCTAGAAAAATATGTTTTGAACAGAGACGATTTGTATTTTGATGATGAAATGATTGAGAAGTGTATCCGCTTTGGTGAGAAGTGGTACTTCCAATTGCAATCATTTCAGAAATTCTTAATAGCATTCGTCTTTTTATTTTATAAAAAAAATGGACGTGTATTTTATCGTAAATTCTTATGGATGCTTGGGCGTGGTGGTGGTAAAAACGGTTTAATATCTGTCATCATTCACTTTTTAATTAGTGAAATGCATGGTATTCCGGAGTATAACATTTCCGTTGTTGCAAACAGTGAAGAACAGGCGAAAACAAGTCCTGATGAAGTTCATAAATGCGTTAAACGAAACGAAATATTACAGCGAGCATTTAAAACAACATTAACTCAAACTGTTTCTAAAGCTACAGGAAGTGTATTGAAGTTTAGGACATCAAACGGAGATACAAAAGACGGTTTGCGAGATGGCGCTGTTGTATTCGATGAAATACATCAATATGAAAGTAATAAAGATGTTCGCGTCCACATCAGCGGCTTAGGGAAAAAGAAAAATCCACGCGAATTTTACATTGGTACAGATGGATATGTACGGGACGGATTTTTAGATAAGCAAAAAGAAAAAGCGATGAAAGTTTTAAATGGTGAAGCCCGTCCGAATGCTATCTTTCCATTCATTTGTAAATTAAATGATGAAAAAGAAGTCGATGATATCGATAATTGGGAAATGGCGAATCCAATGTTATCTCAGCCGTTAAGTGAGTATGCTGAAGGCTTACTTGAAACGATAAAAGAAGAGTATGAGGATTTAGAGGACGATCCAAGTAACCGAGAAGAGTTCATGACAAAGCGAATGAACTTACCTGTTACAAATTTAGAACGATCTGTTGCAAAATGGTCAGAAATCCTTGCTACAAATCGCCCGTTTCCTGATTTATATGGTCAAGAATGTATTGGAGCGTTAGACTTTGCGAGTATGCGAGACTTTGCTGCATGTGGACTTTTGTTTAGAAAAAATGGCGATTATATTTTTAAAACACATTCATTTGTACGTAAGGAATTTGTTGATATTTACTATGGTTATTCAAAAAAAGCTGGTGAATATAAAAAACAAAAATTCGCACCAATTAAAGAATGGGAAGAACAAGGGCTGCTAACAGTTGTGGATGAACCAACTATTAATCCGCAACACATTGTTGATTGGTTTGTAGAAATGCGGGAGAGTTATGGGCTTAAAAAGATTATAGGAGATAATTTCAGATTAGAAGCTATAAAACCATTATTAATAGCAGAAGGTTTTGAAGTGGAAATCATAAGAAATCCTAAAGCAATTCACAGTTTACTAGCACCACGTATTGAAATGGCCTTTGCGAATAAACAAATTATTTTTGATGATAATCCTCTTATGCGTTGGTATACCCAAAACGTATTGGTTGTTATCAAGGGTGATGGTAATAAAGTGTATGAAAAGAAAGAACCAGTACGTAGAAAAACTGATGGATTCCAATGTTTTGTACATGCTCTTTATAGAGCTGATGAGATACGAGAATCAACAGAGTTCCTAATAGGAGATATTAAATTCTAATAAAGGGGGTGATGACAATTGGATGGATCAGCGATGTATTAAACAAAAATAAAGAAATAGCATTTATGTTTGATGTAGATATGTTCATCGATACAGCGAACAGAGTTCACATGAAGCGACTTGCGATTGATACATGTATATCTTTTTTAGGAAGAACAATTAGTCAATCAGAATTTAGAGTTAAAAATGGTGAAGCATTTGAAAAAAATGAACTTTACTATCGATTAAATGTTAGACCTAATAAAAATATGACAGCAAGTACCTTTTGGGAAAAGTATATTCACAAGCTTATTTATGATAATGAAGCTTTAATTATACAAGCTGATGACGGTGATCTACTTATTGCGGATGACTTTCAACATAATGAATATGCTGTTTTTGAAGATACTTTTACGAATGTTATGGTAAAAGATTATGAATTTAAGAGAAGTTTTAAACAGAGTGAAGTTATCCATTTGAAATATCGAAATGATAAATTATCACCACTTATTGATGGACTTTTCACTGATTATGGCGACTTATTCGGACGGATATTAAATTCTCAAAAGCGTAAAAATCAAGTTCGTGGCACAGTTGATATGGACATGATTGGCGCCAAATCGCAAGAACAGATAGAAAAGTTACAAAAGTTTATAGATGACATGTATCAGGCAATTGGTAAGAAAGATATTGCTATTGTCCCACAACAAAAAGGGATTGAGTACAAAGAAGTTTATAACGGTTCTGCTAATGGTCCTAGTGTGGAAGAAATAAATAAAGTAACAAATGGTTTTTTAAATCAAGTAGCTATGGCAATGGGTATACCTACGGCTTTGATATATGGTGAAATGGCTGATGTAGAAAAACAAACGAAAAATTACATGCTATTTACAGTAAATCCGTTACTCAAGAAACTTTCAGATGAAGTGAACATGAAATTCTTTGAAATGAATGAATATCTTGAGGGGCAAAAGATTGAAATTAAAGCTGTTGCTTATCAAAGTATATTTGATCTTGCAACAAGTATCGATAAACTTATTTCTTCAAGTGCATTTACAGGAAATGAGATTCGATTAGAAGTAGGATATGAAGTTTCTGATGATCCTAACTTAAATACACATCATATCACTAAAAACTATACGAAATTAACAGAATCTGAAGGAGGTGGGAAAGTAAATGACAGTGAAACTTGATATTAAAGGACCAATCATTTCTAGTGATGAAGCTTGGATTTATGAATGGTTTGAAATGGATGCAACAAGCCCAGGTATGGTTGCAAAAGAACTTACTAATGCCAATGGTGAGGATTTAATTGTTTCAATTAATAGTCCGGGTGGTTATGTACATGAAGGATCAGAGATTTATACAGCATTAAAAAATTATTCTGGTCATGTGGAAGTTCAAATTGTTGGTTTAGCTGCAAGCGCGGCTTCTTTCATTGCAATGGCTGGTGATACAGTTCGAATTTCTCCAACAGCACAAATTATGATTCATAACGCTTCTATGTGGAATGGTGGCGATCATAGAGGAATGGAAAAGGCTGCTGAAATGTTGAGAACTACGGATAGAGCCATTGTGAATGCTTATGTCATTAAAAGTGGTAAATCTGAAGAAGAATTGCTAAATATGATGGCAGAAGAAACATGGATGGGAGCGCAACAGGCACTAGAAAATAATTTTGTGGATGAAATCATGTTTATGGAGAATCCAGTTAAAATGACAGCTTCAAGTGCTGTTTCTGCCATGATTCCACAGAAAGTAATCGATGGTTTTAGAAATGGAACACTTAATAAAGGTAAAACTGAAGGGATTACAAAAGAAGATTTAAACACTGCATTATTAGGGCTGAAAAACGAAATTTTGAATGATTTACAAATAAATACAGAATTACAACCAAAGGAGCCAAATCCTAAACCTGTAAAAAACAGTGGGATTAAAGGGCTTCTTTTAAATTTATAAAAATTGGGGGAAACACATAATGGTCATTAAATTTAATAAATCTGAAGCATTTAATAAAGCGAAAGCAAAATTAACAGATGCTTTAACCAATGCAGAAAGCACAGAACAAGAACAAACGGCAGCCTTTGAAAATTTCTTTGATGCAATGCAAACAGATGTGATTAATACAGTTCGTAATCAAGTAAATGATGAAATGTTAGATCGTTCTATTCTTCAACAACGAGGTCAAAACGTATTAACGGCAGCAGAAACAAAATTCTTTAATGCTGTTGTACAAGAAGGAGGATTTAAAGACGGTTCAATTCTTCCAGTAACTACGCAAGAACGTGTATTTGAAGACTTAGTTAAAGAACATCCATTGCTTGATGCTTTAGGACTACAAGATTTAGGGGCAGTTACAAAGTTCATTTATTCTGATGCAACAAAAGCGTATGCATGGGGCGAATTGTTCGGTGAAATTAGAGGACAAGTTAACGCAGCGTTTAGAGAAGAGAAAATTGGTCAACTTAAATTAACTGCATTCGCAGCTATTCCAAACGATATGTTAGAACTTGGGCCAGAGTGGGTTGAACGTTATGTTCGAACTTTATTAGTGGAGTCTTATTCTGTTGGTTTAGAGTTTGGTTTTGTAAATGGTGGCGGATCAGTAGCGCATCAACCTGTAGGTTTAATGAAGGATGTAAATCCGTCAACGGGCGCAGTTACTGATAAAAAATCATCCGGTACATTAACATTTGCTCCTTCTGAACATGGTGAAGTAATTGCTGGGGAGCTTTATGAAGTGGTAAAAGCTTTATCTGTTGATGGAAAAGGAAAATCTCGCAAAGTGTTAAATAAAATTGTGATGGTTGTCAATCCTGTGGATGCTATTGGAGTACAAGCACGAAATACAATTCAAACTGCAAATGGTCAATGGGTGATGGCATTACCTTATAACATTCAAACCGTAGAATCAGAAGAGGTTCCAGTAGGAAAGGCGCTATTTTTTGTACAAGGTCAATACCTTGCAGCAATTGCAGGCGGATACAAACTTAAAAAGTTTGATCAGACATTAGCAATTGAAGATGCAACGCTTTATACAATCAAACAGTTTGCTAATGGTAAACCGAAAGATAATAAAGCGGCTCTTGTATATGATTTAAAGATTTCATTTACACCACCAGCAACTAAATAAGGAATGATGTGAATGAATACAGTAATTTCAAATGAAATATTACAGCAATTCAAAGATAGGATGCACTTAGGTGATGAGGAAGATGATAACCTAAAGCGCATCCTTTCTACGTCTAACAAGGCATTACTTAGGGTTTGTGGTGATTATGATTTAAACGCTAACGAGGAGTTCAAGGAATTAGTCTTTGAACGCTCTCGTTATGTTTATAATGATGCACTTGAGTATTTTGATAATAACTTTTTAAGTCAAATTAATAGTCTTAGTATCGAAAAAGCATTAGAAGAAATTAAAGTGGACGGTGAATGATATGCGTCCTTTTCAATATAAACAGCCATTAAATACAGGAGATTTCAGAAATAAAATTATTATTGAACAGCCTGTAACAATAAAAGATGATCTCGGTCAGGTTATTGAAATAGATTGGAAAGAATTAAAAAAAGCTTGGGCCATGATAAAAACATTAAAAGGATCAGAATATATTGCCGCTTCGTCTTCACAAGTAACACTAATTTATAGGTTCATTATCCCCTATACTTTGGGAATTACAGAAGAGATGCGGATTAATTTAAAGGGGCGTATCTTTGACATTATTGAACCACCGATAAATGATAATGAAGAGAATAAAACATTAACCATCATAGCTATGGAAAAGATGGGGTGAAGTATTATGGTTAGTGTTAATGACTTAGCTAATGAAATCGCTAGACAAGTAGAGCTATATACAAGAGAAGTAGAAGAAAAAGTAGAACAGGCAGCTGATGATGTAACGAAAGAATCTGTAAATAATTTAAAAACAGCAGGTGGCTTTGATGATAAATCTGGTGATTACCGCAAGGGATGGACACGTAAGAAAGTAAATGGTGTATGGGTTGTTTATAACAAAAAACATCAACTTACACATTTACTCGAGCGTGGACATGTAATTGCTGGTGGTACTGGCCGATCGCGGACATTTCCGCATATTGGACCAGAAGAACAGAAAGCCATCTCTGAATTTACAGATCGCGTTGAAAGGGCGATACAGGAATGACATTAGCAGAACTATTAAACATTTTGAAAGCTACAGGTTATCCTGTGGCTTATTCGCATTTCACAACAGCACAAATGCCCCCGTATATTTGTATTCTTGTGGATGGTTCAGCCAATTTAATGGCTGACAATAAGGTTTATCACAAAATAAATGATATCAATATTGAGCTTTACACAATAAAAAAAGATTTGGCCGCAGAAACAAAGCTTGAAAGTGTCTTAGATGAACATGAGATTCCTTATGATTCCCCATTTGAGACATTTATTGAATCAGAGAAATTATTTCAAAAATTTTATGAAGTGAGGTTGATATAAATGAATGAAAACAAAGTAGCTTTTGGTCTGAAAAATGTCCACTATGCACTCTATGAAATTAAAGATGGTGTAGTTACATTCAGTACACCGATTCGATTACCAGGTGCGGTTGAATTAACGTTTGATCCACGAGGGGATTTAATTGAATTCTACGCGGATGACATGCTTTATTATGCTGCAAGTAATAACCAAGGTTATGATGGAACGCTATCCATTGCGACTATTCCGGAACAATTTGCAATCGATACATTAGGGGAGGAATTAGACGAAGAAGATGGTGTATTAAACGAATTAGCTGATGCAAAAGGAAAACCATTTGCATTATTATTTGAATTTGATGGCGATGTACGAGCAACGCGCCACGTTATGTTTAACTGTTCAGCAAGTCGTCCAACACTTGCATCTAAAACGAAAACAAATTCAGCGGAGCCGAATACAAATGAACTTAAATTTGTATCAAGCCCTATTGATATTAATGGAAAACGTATGGTTAAAACGAAAACTACAACTAAATCAAAACAAGAAATTTATGATAATTGGTACAAAAAAGTGTATACAAAAGTACCTGCATTACAAAAAGGAGCGTAATTAGATGGAAAAAACGATTGTAGTAGACGGTAAGCAAGTTCGATTGAAAAGCACAGGTGGAACTCCTAAGCGATATAAAGCGCAATTTGGAAAGGACTACTTTTCAGAACTAATGAAACTATATCCGCTAATGAATGTAGATATGAATGATTTAGATAATATGGATTTCAGTTTATTGGATATGGATGTTTTTTATAACTTTACTTATGTTTTGGCGAAAACAGCAGATCCGACAATTCCAGATCCAATAACTTGGTTAGATACATTTGATGAGTTCCCAATTTATGAAATCATTCCAGAAATTCAAGATATGTTAATGGCTTCTATGCAATCTAAAAAAAAGATGTAAGCAATGAGCAAGGGACTGATGATGGTGAGGGATTTACCACTGAGACATTCCTTGCATTGTGTTATAAATGTAAGCTTACAAGTTCAGATTTAGACGAAATGACAATTGGTATGTGCCTGGATTACATTAGTGAATATATTGAATTGAAGAATCCGCAAAAAGAAAAAGTGAGAAGAGCGAATCAAAAAGATTACGATTCATTCTAAAGATGACTACCTATACAAAATGGTGGTCATTTTTATTTTTTATAAAAAGGTGGTGAATGTGTGGATAAATCAATAAAAGGGATTACGATACAACTTGGTGCAGATACAACTAAATTAGGTAATGCTCTTAAAGATGTTACAAAGCAATCTGTGGCTTTATCTCAAGAACTTAAACAAGTTGAACGAGGATTAAAATTTAATCCTGGAAACACTGAATTACTAGCTCAGAAACAACAATTACTAGCTGAACAAGTAACGGTAACAACTGAAAAGCTAAATAAGCTGAAAGAAGCACAAACACAGATCAATCAGAAGTTCGCGGAAGGCAAGATATCGCCAGAACAATATAGGGCGTTTAACCGTGAAGTAATCGCAACTGAAAATCACCTAAAAAGCTTACAAAACTCTATGAAAGAGATGGAAGCTGAAGAAGGGCGTATAGCTACTTCCACAAAACAACTAGAAACATTATTTCAAGCCACAGGAACAAGTGTAGACAACTTTGCTAGTGTTTTAGGCGGTAGGCTTGTCAATGCAATTAAAAGTGGAACAGCATCATCTAAACAACTTGACGATGCCATTAATAAAATCGGTGTGGAGGCATTAGGAACGAGAACTGACTTAGAAAAAATGAAGCAGATTCTTGCAACTATTGATGATGGTAATTCTGTAGAGAATGTAAGAAAAGAATTATCCAAGTTATCACAAGAAGCAGAACAAACAGGTAAAAAGTTTAAAGAACTTGATATCGATTTAGAAAATATGTTAGGTGCAGCAGTCGCTGGCGGTGGAATTGATAAAGCTATTGAAACAGCATTAGATTCATCAAAATTAAAAACGAAAATCGATATATCTTTTGATGTACCTGAATCATCTAAGAAGTCGATTGAACAAGCCGTAAGAGGTATTGAAGCGTATGGACTTGATGGGGAAGAGGCACTGGAGGGCGTTCGTAGACAATGGGCGTTGAATAAAGATGCTTCTGACGAAACGAATGCAGCTATTATTAAAGGCGCAGCGACTATCGCTTCAAATTATGCTGGTATTGATTTTAACGAGCTGATACAGGAAACAAATGAGATTGGTACAACATTAGGCATAACTAACGAAGAAGCACTAGGTCTAGTTAATCACCTTTTAAAAGTTGGATTCCCTCCCGAACAATTAGATATCATTTCTGAATACGGAGACCAAATGATTCAAGCGGGTTTTTCAGCTGAAGAGGTCCAAGCTATTATGGAAGCTGGCATTGATACTAAAACTTGGAATATTGATAACCTATTGGATAAAAAATTGTCCCTATGAGTGGCGACATTTATAGAAAACTCCTTTAATTCAGTGGAACTCTCAAAAAGAGACAATACTGAGCGAAGCCTTTAATAAAGGAACGTGCAACGACTAGTTGAAAAACGTAGGGTGTAAGCCAATGACATCCGAAATGGGGAGCATCTTATATAAAGATGATGATATAGTCTGGTCTGTATAGTGATATACAGAAGTTCATAAGAGAACTGGTAGGATGTTGCGAATCCTGTTGAACATATCGGGTGTTAAAGAAGGTCGTATCAAAATGGCTGAGTTTGGTCAAGGTGTCGACAAAGCTATGCAAGCAGTTTTAGATAAAACAAATATCTCAGCAGATCAGTTCGAAAAATGGGGTCAGGCCATTGCTGGCGGTGGTGAAAATGGACAAAAAGCGATGCTTGAAGCAACCAAAGCACTTGCTGGTGTTGAAGATGCAACCGTAAGGAATCAACTTGGAACGAAGATGTTCGGTACAATGTGGGAAGACCAAGGGAAGAAAATCATTGATACCATTCTAAAGGCAGAAGGTAAACAAGTTGATTTAAAAAAGGGAGTAGAAGATCTACACGGTTCTACTTCTAAATTAGATGCTTCACCAGCTGTGAAGATGGGAAAGGCGTTTGGAGATTTAAAAATGGCTCTTGAACCTGTATTAGGTGTTATTGCAAATGTAATTAGTAAATTTGCAGAATGGATATCTGAAAATCCTAAATTAGCAGCAACATTAGCTGCTATTGCTACAGTAATTGGTATTATATCTGGGGCCATATTAGCATTAGCACCAATATTTATAACGTTGTCTAGTATAGTCGGTGTGCTTGCTGGTGCATTTGGTGTTGCCACTGGCGTAATGTGGGGGATAGTTGCAATTGTTCCAATTATTATTGCAGCAGTTGTAGCACTGGTTGTTACAATCGTTAAAAACTGGGATTCTATTAAACAAAAGACAATTGATATATGGAATTCAATTATTGAATTTCTTTCTAACTTGTGGAAGGGGATTGTGGATACAGCTTCGGATATTTGGGGTAAAGTCGTAGAAGTCACGATGAATGTTTGGAATGGAATCAAGGATTTCTTTACTGAACTTTGGAATGGCATTGTAGAAATATTTACATCTGCTGTAAATGGAATTCGCGACTTCTTTATTCAAGCATGGACAACCATATCAGAATTCTTTATGAGCATATGGAATGGTATTGTTGAGTTCTTAACACCAATTCTTCAAGGTATAGCTGATTTCTTTTCAATGATTTGGAACGGAATTTCAACTGTTATACAAACTGTTTGGAATTTCATCGCACAGTATTTACAAGCGATTTGGACGGCTATTTTATATTTTGCTACTCCTATTTTTGAAAGTGTAAAACAGTTTATTGTTGATACTTGGAATACAATCAGTTCTACTACAAGTGCAGTATGGCAAGCAATAACAGATTTCTTATCATCGGTTTGGAATGGACTTGTTAGTTTTGTTACACCAATATTTGAATCTATAAAGAATTTCATCCTATCAGCATGGAACACAATTAGTTCAACAACAAGTGCAGTGTGGAATGAAATCATTAGTTTCTTAACTGGATTATGGAATGGGATTGTTTCAACTGCAACAAGCATTTTCAATGGAATTAAAGATGTTGTTGTAAATGTGTGGAATTGGATTAGTAGTACAAGCAGTAGTATTTGGAATGGAATTAGCTCCGTATTATCAAACGTTTGGGGTGGCATTAAATCAACAGCATCATCCACTTGGGAAGGCCTAAAAGAAGCAATTATGGGTCCCGTTCGTTGGGTTACTGGTGCGGTCGAAAGTGCATTCGAGGGAATGAAGTCAGTCGTACTTGGCGTATGGGATGGTGTTAAAAGTGGAATTAAGTCTGCAATAAATGGAATTATTAACATGATTAATGTATTTATTGATGGCTTTAATACACCAGCCAATTTATTAAATAAAATACCTGGTGTAGATGCACCAACTATTCCACATGTTCCGATGTTGGCTACAGGTGGTCATGTTCTTGGAGATGGTCAATTCATAGCGGGTGAAGCTGGCCCAGAGTTATTCACTAAGAAGGGAAACAAGGTATCTGTTACGCCATTATCATCAAGAGAGAAATCGCTTGGTATCACAGGTACAATTAAAGAATTAGTTGCGAATATGAACCGTACTATGGCTAGTAACATACAATCACTAAGTGAAAATGCAATGCCTGTAACGAATGTTTCATATGCAGGAATGCCTGGTATAGATTCAACTCCAAAAGACACGGTTATACAACTTACTGTAGATCAGCCTATTATTGTGGATGGTCGTACAGTGCAGCGAGTTGTACGAAAAGAAACTATTCGTGAGGATAATATAAACTTTCTAAAAAGGGGGCAATAGTAAATGCCAGATACAATAATTTTATTTAAGAATGGACAAACTTGCTCCCTTAAAAAAGATTACAATGTAGAAACTTTAGAATTAACAGTAGATCCACCTCAAAAAGAATCAGACAAGATGAAAATAAAAGGACAGTTTGGTGTTCGTCATTACAATAAAAGCTATACAGAGCGAGGGTGTCAATTAAGGGTTCTTGTGGATACAGGAGATATTGAGGGAGTATATGAAAAAAGAAATGAACTATATGCTTTATTTGGTAGGTTAGAAGATTTTTATATTATATATTCAAGAGAACCAGGAATACGAAGACGTGTTGAGTATGAAAATATGAAAATTAACCGTCCACCTGGTTCTTTATTATTTGAAATTATTGTTGAGTTTTCTATATCTGATGGTTTTGGTGAAAGTATCTTTAGGTCATTAGATGCGAAGGAATGGGATATGAATAAATTCGCTTGGGGCATGGGATTAGAATGGGATGATAAGTACGATTACACATTCAAGGAGAAAATATTTTATTTTAAAAACATCGGTTCCATGGAAATTAACCCAGCCCAACATGATATAACATGGCGTATTAAATGTGATCCACGCTATTTAAAGATTACTAATTTCACTACTAATGACTCATTAACAATTTATAATCCTAGTGCTGTATCACAAGGAATCATTGTTATAAAAGGTCTTCATATAGAAGATGAATATGGTCGTAATTTGGTACGCCATGCTGATGCAGGTGAAATACATCTTGTTTCTGGCATAAACCAAATAAAAATTGAATCGTCTACATTCCATTGGTGTGAAGTAAATACGAGATTCTATTATTTATAGAAAGGAGCGAATGCCATGAGTCTATCAAGAAAATATTATATAAATACTCTTATATCTGCCGATGAACGGAAAGAATTAAATTTAGAAATAGATAACGTATATGTAGAGCTTGTGAACAACAACAAATTTATTACTACAGTTCAACAAGCTCTTTTAAATTTGACAGAAAAAGAAGCTATGGATGTTACCAATTTACAAGCTTCAATAACGAATGGTGATACAAATACTTTAAACGTAGTTAAAAAACTGATCTCTGATTTTTTAGCCGCAAATCCATCAAATTTTGATGAGGTAGTGGCAGCCAGATTAGGCGAAAAGACTTTATATGATTTTAATCAGAAGATAAAAACCAAACTTGATAATACAGATATCTTTCAACAAGTTAAGGTAACTGACAATACAGGTCTTGCTTTATCGGTGACAGATACCAATGAATTAATAGGTAAATCAGGATTTTTTAGATATGCAGCAGGAGCGAAAGGGATGCCAACGGGAAGTACTGACGGAGTTGGTTTTTTTGTTTCTAATAGTAAAACGGACGTTTCAGCTCTTGCAGTAGATAAGACAACGAAACGTTTATTCTTACGTTTAGGAACAGAGTGGAAGTCATTAGCTTTTGAAGGTGCTTATGATGATATTAAACAAGAAGTATTGAATGTGAAAAGTACTCACTCTTCGTTAGATGTAGCAATCAGAGCGATGATTCCGTATAACAGTGTCAATTATTACGGAAACGATAATGCAGCCTTCCAAAAAGCTTTAAATGAATCAGCCGGAAAAACGTTAGATGTGCCAGCAGGAACATACACAATTGGAGATTTAGAAATTCCAAGTAACATTAGCATTCGCGCAGATCCGAATGCTGTTTTTAATTTAAAGGCAGGAAGTACAACGTTCTTTACAAACAAAGATACAGTAAATATCGGCGGATATGATAAAACAAGAAGTATCGTATTTAAAGGTGGCGTATTTGATTTTAAAAAGACAAAAGATGTAAAAGCATTTGTGTTATCTCATTGCCAAGATATAAAAGTAGATACAAAAATTATAAATGGCGGAGAATCACAGGCATACTTTTCTTTGAATGCTGTAAAAGATTCAGAAATAGACATAGAAGCCGTGGATTGTACTGCCACAACATCGACGGGTGCAACAGTAGGTATTTATGTATTCAATGATAAAAACACGCTTATGAACCAAAATACAAAGCCTTATGATATGACACCATGCGACAATGTAACTGTGATTCTTAAATTAAAGAATGTGAAAAAAGGTTTAGTAGAAATTGGTCCCGTTGACAAAGTGATTCATAAGAATATCACTTATAACGTTCAGGGTGAAAATGTATTAGAAGAACTTGGATTGTTCAATAATATGTCTTATTTCAAAACAGAAAAGGTAATTGGTAATGATATTGGTCATGGGTTAGTATTTCAAATATTTAATGATACTTGTGGGGATTTCACAATTGAAGGCGTAAATATTCGCAATGGTAAAAGTAAAGAAACATCGCGTGGCATTTGGTTCAAATCAAAAGAAGGAGATAATGCACCACAATATCAGAATGTCAGAATTTCAAATCCTGTTATTAGATCATTTTCGAAAGGAATTGCAACAGATTATGGTTTTGGTGTTAAAATCAACAATCCAGACATTCAAGAATGCTGGGAAGATGGTGTATGGAATTACTTCACTTTAGACTGGGCCTTAATTGGTGGAATGGTCAAATATAACAATAAAAATGGCTGGGATTCACGTGCTGATGTCCATATAGGAGAATTAGCTATTTCCAGTGGTAATAAAAAAGTATTTAGATCAATCCTTGCAAATGTACAGGCTAGAACCGTACGAGTAGAAAATTTACAAGATAGCATTATTAATAATGTAATCATTAAAGTTGGGGCCTTCTCTCAAGTTGGTTCTAATCACAATAATCAAATCAATGTTTTAGAAGTGGGTTGGTAGTATGAAGCGAGTGGAAAGACCTAAGATTGAACAGTTATCAACGGGTGAACAATTTCATTTAGTTGATATGAAACTTTTTGAGGTGATAGAGGGCAAGAACGAACCGTCCTCTATTCGCTTTGAGGTTCCAGATACTGATAAGAATAAGCGTGTTTATCCGTATGTAGAGGATAGGAATCTACTTATCTTTGAAGGACAGTACTACATTATTCTAGTCAACCAACAAGATGAACTTGGATTTAAGGACTGTGATGCAATTCAAATTGGTGCTGAATTATCTTTACAAACACAAGAAAAAAAGGTAACTGGATATTTCTCTATAGAAGAAGCGTTATCACATACCTTTCAAGGTAGTAACTTCAAATACATCAATCATTGCTCGAAAAAAATACAATTACAGTTCGATAACTTCGGTGGCGAATCTCGAATGAAAATGATCCGTAAAGTACTAGAACGGTTTGATATTGAATGTATTTTCGATAATATGACCGTTATCTTTGCGGATCGCATTGGCAAAACGACAGACAAGCTATATAAGTTTGGTTATAACGTGAATGCCATTAAGAAAACAACAGATGATAGAAATTGTTCTTTCTCTGTTTGGTTATTAGGACATACTCCTTCAGAAGAGGAAGGTGGTGGTCCACAATTTACGTATTATTATGAATCGCCATTGAAATATAAAATGCCGGAACTAATTCGATACAGACAAGCTGAAAACATTGAAGATGACAAAATTAAAGATAAAGAAACAGCGAAGAAACGTTGTGAAGAGGCTGTAAATGATATTCCGGTTGTTTCTATTACTGTGGACCACAAAGAAGCTAATTTCGATGATTCTAATGAACCTAAGGTTGGAGATAAAGCAATCCTTCAACATCATAAGTACAATATGGATTTTGATGTGCGCGTTGTAAAACGTACCCGTTATCCATATGAACAGACACCAAATAATTATGAGTTTAGTAACAAACGAGATGAACTTGTGGACCGTACTGAAGAACAAAAGAAATGGACGGCTGATATTCTTTCTGTAGTAAGAGAATTGGATCAAAGGTTATTAGAGGAATCCAATAACTATACAGACCGTATCAATGCTATGACAGATAAAAAAGCAGAAGAAGCCAAGCAAGAAAGTGAAGCAGCAAAGAAACTTGCGGAGCTTGTGAAAGAAAACCAAAAGAACTTTCAAACTACTATTATTGAGAGTAATACGGAACCAACAACTAATCTTGAACCAGGTAAAACGCTATGGCTGGATACCTCGAAAGGGAAACCAGGGATTCTGAAAAAATGGAACGGTATAACGTGGGATATAATCGTTCCAGACGTTGATGGTGCAATCAAGGCTTCTGAGGAAAAAACAAACAAGGAAATACAACAAATTTTATCTGATATGCAAGACCTAGCTGATAAAGAGTGGCTTGATAGTCAATTAAAAGACAAAGCTGATAAAAGTGGTGTTTATACAAAAGAGGAAAGTGATAAAAAGCTTGAAGGTTTTGTGAGTAAACAAATATACGAAACAGATAAGAATGGAAACATTAAGAAGTTTGATGACATTAGCACTAAGTTTACACAGACAGATACAGCTATCAGTCAAATGGCAACAAAGCAAAGTGTTACTGATTTTGGTAATAATGTATCACAAGTCAGTAAAACAGCTAATGAAGCAAAACAAACAGCAGAAGGAAATACCCGTACTATCTCAGATATAAAAGCAACTGTGGATGAACAAAAAACAACCGTTGGAAATCTGTCTAAAAAAACAACCGAGATTGAAGAAAAGGCTGGGCAAATTACTGAGAAATTAACGAGCGTTGAACAAAAACAAGGTCAATTCGAACAGAAAACAGCTGAATTAACCCGTACAACGGATTCTATTAAACAGAGTGTAGAAAGTATTTCTAAAACACAAACAACGCAAGGTGAACAAATCAAACAGGCGCAATCCACACTTGAGACACAAGCTGAAGCTATCAAAGCAAAAGTGTCTATTACCGAAGTTGGTAACTATGTTAGCAGCATAGGAATGGATAACTTGATCAAAAATTCATTGTTGAGAAAAGATGCAAGCCATTGGACATTGGGAACTAGTGTTACACGAGATACAGTTACGACTTACAATGGTTGTTATAGTATTTTGTCTAATCAAAGTAATTTAGCTGCAGATTCCTGGCGAGGTGCAACAAGTGAAAATGTTCCTGCATCAGAAGGTGAAAATTTTGTTATGTCTGGTTGGTTTATGACTGATGATAAAAGTAAATTTGATAAAGGCGCAATCATTTGTATTAATTTCTATGATGCTACAGGAAAAAGAATATTTTTTCCAGGTTCCAATATCGCTTTAGAAAACAACGTTTGGAAACAATCGTTTTTAACTGCTAAAGCACCAGCAGGAACCGCAGCTGTAAATGCGATGTTCTTTGTATCAAGAAATGGTAAGTTGTGGGCGTCTAAAATGATGTTACAACGTGGAACAAAACCATCTGAGTTTACTGAAAATGCAATGGATGTAGTTGGTAGAGATGAGTTACTCGGACAAATTGCTGAAAAAGTAGCGACTGCCGACTATAACAAGAAAACAGAGCAAATCGACCGGGATATTTCTGCAACAAAAGAAGGAATTAGCCTTGCAGCTAAAAAGACCGAAGTATATACACGGGTAGAATCCGATGGTAAATATGCTACAGGTGCTTATGTGAAAGAAATGGAAGCACGTATCAGTGTTACTGAAAAAGATATTCTAAGTACAGTTAGAGTCGGTAATGTAGTTTCGAGTATTAACCAAACAGCTGAAGCAATTAAAATAGAAGCGAAGCGTATAAATTTAATTGGTGCAGTAACAGCAGAATCAATTGCAGGTAAGTTTTTAGAAGGTATCACTATTAGAGCAAAAGATCCAAACGATGGAAACAACTTTTCAGAGATGTCCAATGGTAAAGTTTTTACACAAGGTTTTGTAACTCCAAGTGAGTCTAACACATGGGCGAAGAAAATTGTTACGGGTTTGGAAAAAGGGCTTTTCTATAGTAGAGGATATAAAGAAGATGGTGGATTAGCAAACTCCGTAGAAATTGGATCATGGGGAATGAAGTTTAACAATGGCAATGATGGTGGATCATATAATGGTAGAATGTTTGTTTTAAATGATGCTGGTCAAAATAAAAATATTACTGCTCAAACATATGACTCAGGTATGGGATGGAGACCAACGATTACACTTAGTAATCCTGAAAAAAGCGAATCTTCATTGTTATCAACGCACGGAATCATTTTCCGGAATTTTAGTAACGGTACAAATTATAAGAATGAGTGGATTGCCGAAAGTGGCGGTTCACATTTAACTATGTATAAGTCAATGTTATGTTGCGATGATGGGTGGGATGGAGATTTTCAAGTTAAAAATGCAAGTGGTTCTGGTCCAAAAGGTATAGCAGCAGCTGCATTCCGAAACTCTTCACAAAGAAAACTAAAAACAGGAATTAAAGATTTACAATTTAGTGCCTTAGACGTTGTTATGCAAGCCGAAATAAAAGAATATTACTATAAATCTGATATGGAAGAACTTTATAAAAGACGTGCAGAACGTAAAGAAGATGATGAACTATTAACTATAAATGATATCAATATTCACTATGGTGTTATAGCTGATGATGCTCCATCGCAATTGACAGATAAAAATCGAACTGGTGTTGATGTATATGGAATGGGCTCCATTAACATGGCTGCATTAAAAGAACATGTAATTGAAGATAAAGAATACAGAACAAAAACGGAAGATAGATTAACTAAAATTGAAGAAATATTAAACAAAATAGAAAAGGTGATTAACAGTGAAAATAACAGCTAGTGCAGAAATGTACGCAAAAGTCGTGGAAGAACAACTAAGTGCGGTTACGCACGACAAAAACATTTATCTGGCTCGCGTAATCGAACTAGAAGCACAAAATCAAAAGTTAATAGAAGAAAATGAGAAGTTGAAACCAAAGTCTGCTAATAAGTAAGGCTTTTTTATTTTTTAAAACAAAATACGGCTTTAGTGTAAAATAATTGGAACACATTCACCATGAAAAGACTTGTCTCATAATATATAGGGATTATATTATTTGAAGTATTTTAAGGGTGTGAATGCATGGAGAACTTAGAAGACTTAAAAAAAGAATTAGAAAATTTAAGATTAGAAAACAAAGAAGTCATGAGGGATATTCGTAATATAGAAACTCGTGTAACCATTAGCGAAAAAGATATCACTACAATCAATAAGCAATTAGAGAAAATTAGCACAAATACAACTTGGATTTTAAGAATCATAGTTAGCTCTATTATCATGGGAATATTAGGATTGTTAATGAAGGGCGTATTGTAAGATATTGATTGTACTTAAAAGAGGGACAAACGTCTCTCTTTTTATTTGAAAGGTGGTGATGACTTGGAACAACCAAAACATGATGAATTCAGAGAACTACTAGTTGGATTAACAAGGGTAGAAACAAAACTTGATTTACTCGGAAACGTGAAAGATATTGCAATTGAGGCGCAACAGTCAGCAAAAAGCGCACATTTGCGTGTAGATAAACTGGACAAGCTTGTATTTTGGATTGGTACAACAGTTATTGGAGCTATTATCACTGGTGGGATAATGGCTCTTTTTAAATTTGCAGGAAAGTAGGAGATATTATGAACAAAGAAAATATTAAAAAGCGTTTGCGCAACTGGAAAACATGGGTTGCGCTTTTTTCATGCCTTGGATTAATGCTACCTGTTTTTGGTGTTAAAGGTTTTGAAGGCGATTTAGAAAAGGTACAGCAAGCTGTTTACTTATTCGGCATTGCTTTAGGTATTTGGTCAGATCATGAAGAAGTTCAAAAAGGAGAGAATAAATAATGACAAAAAATATTATCGATATTTCAAAATACAATGACTCTATTAATTGGGACGTAGCTGCTCAAAATCTTGATTTAGCAATCTGCCGTGTACAATATGGTTCAAATAAAGCTGATTATTTATACAAACAACACGTTGAAAATTTAGAAGAACGAGGCATTCCACACGCTGCTTATGCATATGGCTGCTATGTATCTGTGGAAGATGCAATTGTTGAAGCAAGAGACTTTATGGCTCGTGTTAGTCCTAACGCTAAATTTTTAGTACTAGACGTTGAAGACGACACTCTATCAAGCTGTGGAGGTACTAATCTAGCAAAAGCTTCACAAGCGTTTATAGACACGTTAAAAGCAGAAGGATGGAAAGTAGGTTTCTATGTATCTCATCATATGTACGACTCTTATGGATTACAAAATGTACAAGCTGATTTCTTGTGGATTCCTCGCTATGGAGCAAAGCCTGCATATGCATGCGATATTTGGCAGTATGCTGATAATGCAACTGGTGGGTATGTGGAAGGTATCGGCAACTGTGATGTAAATAAACTTATTGGTGATAAGTCACTAGAATGGTTTATAGGAAATGATTCTCAACTTGCTCCTCCACAAGAGGAAGTTTTAGGGTACCTTACAACGACTGCTGATGTAGCTAATATTCGTAAAGAACCTAATGTAAATGCACCTATTATGCGACAAACTACAAAAGGACAAGGGCATACGTATTATGAGTGGTCATACGATGGATCTCATTTTTGGTACAAAGTAAATTCTGATAATTGGATGAGAGATGATGTTTGTAAAATCAATAAGGACGGAAAAAGTAAAGGTGTCGTGTGGGTTAATGCAACTGATGTTAACCTTAGAAAAGGTGCGAGTACTGGTGATGTTGTTATCAATAAAATTACAAAGCGTTCCGCTTATGACGTTCATTATCGTTACGAAAATTGGATTTATGTAACTGGTGAAGGTGTAGAAGGTTGGATGTATTTTGATGAGCCTTATGTAAATTGGCTTAGATAAGACGAGAGCCGGCTCTTATGAGTCGGCTTTGTTTAGTGTAATTTTATTCTTTATCTTTTATAGATTCCTTTAGTATTTCAAGGGTCTGCTGTAACCATTCTATAGCTGTTAAGTTTAATGCAGGGAAATAAATATAAGTTTTATATGTAATAAATTCCTCTTTTTCACTATCAGTTAAATTACCGTTTAAAAATGAAAGTATATCATTTATAGTATTTTCGATACAGGTTTTATTAACTTCCATTATAAATTCACTAAGAGCTTCCTCAGGTGATTCCATGTCTTGGTGAAATGTTCCTGCAAAAAAATCACCTAATTCTTTATAAGGGCTATATTTACTTTCCATATAAATTCTCTCCTCTACTTTTCTGGATATCCTGTAATAATAAAACTTTCTTGGTTATCTTTTTTTCAAAACAATCACAGCATTTTCCAGTAGGGTGTTGTTATTTTATCTTGTTTAATTAAACGTTGGAATACATAACTACAATAACAAACGAATTAAAGCTAAACTAAAAGACATGAACTCGGTACAATACCGAGCCCATGCCAAAGAAATAGCTTAATATGAATTTCTTCATAGAAACTAATTTTTTTAGTTGTTATCTTTATAAACTTTTTGTGCTTGTCCCCAAACTTCAATTAATTTTCTTAATTCGATTGTTTCTATTTTACATATATTAGGATCGTGGATAGAATATAAATCGACAATTATGGTCTCATCTTTTTTTACTTGAACTGCACATAATATACCTTTAAATTCATTATATTCTTTTAAGTTATTTAATACTTCATCAATCTCTTGCAACCACCATTTAATTGGAATACCTTGTATATCGTTTTCTAAAAATGTTGCCACAATTTCTAGTCCTTTTGGTAATTCTATTTTTAAAGAATCTAGATCTTCATTTTTTGTTATAGTATAGTTATATTTCATTTTTTGGTACCTCACATTCTTCAATACATTGGATAAACAGTTATGATTTTATCATTAATAAGAACCAACCTAATTTCCATTCCTGCTGATGTTCTACCTGAATATAAATTACCATTTATACGTCTTTTATTGTTATAAGCCTCGTGAATTGCTTCTAGTACTTGTGTTCTATCCCAATGTTTTGGAAAAAAGGTAGATGGTGAGCTTTTCGGAACTCCACTAACTTCGATTTCAGCAGTATATACACCAAAACGATTAGGTGTTGATTCAGTACCAGGTTTTATTTTTCCTTCACCCATCATACTTTCATGATGGTATCCACCAGCTTCTCTATATCTATTAAAGTTCCCATGAAAAAGGTGTTCGACAGATTTATTGTTCAAAAAAATAGAATTTGGATGAGACTTATATTTATCGAAGAATAAAAAAGTATCCTTAGCTTCATTAAACATAGGATTATCGAAAGATTTTAAGTTTAGTCCATTAGTATCGGCAAAAGCAAGTCGATTTTCTATGCTTAAATTATCAACCCAATTTGTAACAGTTTGTTGTATACGTGGTACTTTGACGTCCTTTACTCTTGCATATCTGGCTCCTTTTAACACTGTTGCGATTGTACCAATACCTTTATCAAAAAGTGCACCTATTGCGAATTGTGTTGCCCCATAACTGAACCATATTACAGCATCTTCAAAATCACCATTTTTTACATTCTTAATATATGAATCTGAAAGGACATTGTACATGGTTCTAAGGGTATTAAAAGGGTGCGATGCAGCATACACCATATCTTCCCACGTTTCCTTGTCACTCAATGCTTTAAGACCTTCGATTTCGTCTCCAACAGCTCGTCCAGAACCGATTTGCCATCCTTCTTTAAATTGATCTAATGTAGTCTTGTCATTCTTCATGAAATCAGATTGACCAAATTCTTCAACACCTTGACTGGAAAACCATTCTGCTTCACGTTTTGCTATAATTTCTTGAATAGGAGCTGCCCAATCCATATTTAGTTCTTGTGTACTAAATGTCCCTGATGCGAAACTAAAACCTTTCCCGCTTTGAACTTCCGCAAGCCCTCGTGCAATGCTGGCAGCAAGTTGGATTGCTGTATCATAGTTACTACTAGAAGTATAATTAAATCGATGTAGATGGTCTAGTTTTTCCTGTAGTTTTCGCTTCATAGCATCAAACATGTCTACCATAACTTTCATACTTGGAAGGGTACTACTGATTCCTTCAATACCTGCTTTTGTTTGCTCAATCCCTCGAATTTGTTCCTTTATTTCTTCTTCGATGACATCTGTTGTAGCGACTTGTGACTGGAAATCGTTCGGGAAGGCATTATTCTCGCGAATTAATTCTTCACATAAGTAAATAATTCCTTGCGCTAAAGGACGGAATATTAGGTTTTCTTCCTTTGTCCCTACAGTTTTTCCAGCATCAATTATTACTGAATAACTTTGTTTTCCCATTTTAGTTAATCCATTATCCGCTACTGACTGGACCGTTCCATTGTTCATTGCATCTTTCAATATTTATTCAGGAGCCTCTTTAGAATCCCCTAAAAATCTTGCTCCATTATCTTCAGTTGTAGATAGATGATTTGACTTGTCATATGAGGAAGGAAGAAATAACGGCATTTTCATATCCAAAAAAGCTAGTTTTAGACAAGATAGAAGCAAGTTTAGAGGGAATGATAGTATAAACGTAAAATAAAACCGCCTATGAAGGCGGCTTTTCTAATATTTTCATATGTTTCTTTAAGGATGTCTAAGTTACACAGTGTCCATATTTTTTATCTCAGTAAAGAACACCAGCAATAAATTTAAAAATATGATGGAGAAATTCACAAAAGAAACAGTTCACAACGTTTCACCAATTACAATCATTAGAGCTAGTTTTGCCCGCCTTTAGAATATATACAAAAATCCATACTGTTGTATCTTCAATAGCATCAGTTTCAATGTATATACCTTTATTTCAATACCTAGATTGAAGCTGTTACAGCTGCTATTATACTTTGCGAAATAGGTGGTATAGCCCGATTTAAGAACACATCAGGCTTAAAAATTATTAGGAATTTTATTGGCTGTATGCATTTAAATATTGTTTTTTATATGATTCAAAAACCATATAATTTTATCATCACTTTTCATATTTCTCATTCCATATTTTTTTATAAAACCTCTGATGAATTCTATATTATCTACTGATAATACTATGCTAATTTCTTCTTTCAAATCTTTAATGTATTCAGCATTTTCAATATCTTTATATTCCTTAATAAGCGTATCTAATTCTGAATAATCAGCACTTACATTAAAATAACATTCGAGAAAATATCTTAATTTGCTTAATTGTTTTTCATGAATCATTCTAATCTCTCCTTATTTTACGGCAAAGGAAATGATGTTAATATTCTAAATCCTACTTCCGATGAGCTATCCCTTATTAAAACTACTCTTGATTTATTTAAGTTATACATAACCTGTTTTTTATCTTCTAATACACCTTTCCCTATACTATATTTATGCTCAACATCAAAAACTTTTCTTCCACCTTTTTCTTCATTTAGCCATTTAGAAATTTCATCAGCATTCTTTCTTAAATTTTCTTGTACCGCTTTTGTTGCAGTATTTTTATTAGTATAACTTGTTGCATCCACATCTTCTTGTATGGCTCTTTTTATTAAATCTTCATTTGATTTAGAAACATGTTTTTCTAATGTATGCCCACCATTACTTTCCATTACATCTAGAATATCATCTCCTACATTGCGTATTGCATTAGGGTTGGTTGCCCCCTTAGATCCACCAGAAGACGAAGAAGACTGGATTTTTTGAATAGTATCCTTACCATTTTGAATTGTATTATACCAGACAAATCCACCATGGCCAGCAGCAGTAGCTCCAGCTACTGTAAGAACGCCATTAACCGGGACAGCAATTGGGGTTGCTCCCCCAACAGTCACTAATTCCGCTGCTAGAGTTAAAAAATTAGAGCCTCCTATGAGGGTAAGACCAGCAAACATTTCTACAATAGACCACGCCCCAGATAAAACATGTCCCGTAAGCTTTCCAGCTTGATAGCTTGTACTGTTTTCTAATTCATCACTTACAGGTGGTGTTAATCCAAAAACGTTTTCGACAATTGCAATGTCAAAACCTTGAGAAAATCCGGGAATACCTTGTAGAAATTCCAAAGCAGCGGTACCTGTTTTTTGATACCATGGTATATTGGCTTCTTGTTCTTCTAAGGCCATTTCTTCTTCAAGTTCTTTTTCAATTTCAGCTTCACGCGCTTTTTCCTCTGTAATCGTTTGAATAGGCCCCGTCCACTCCATATTCAATCCTTGCGTACTAAATGTTCCTGATGCGGGACTAAAACCTTTTCCGCTTTGAACTTCCGCAAGCCCTCGCGCAATGCTCGCAGCTAGTTGGAGTGCTGTATCATAATTACTACTAGAAGTAGAATTGAATTCACGTAGATGTTCTAGCTTTTCTTGCAGCTTTTGTTTCATCAAATCAAAAATCCCCATCATAGCTTGCATAGCTGGAAGGACATTACTAATTCCTTCCATACCTGCTTTCGTTTGATCAATCCCTCGCATTTGTTCTAGTATTTCTTGTTCGATGACATCTGTTGAAGCTACTTTGGATTGAAAATCGTTTGGGAAGGCATCATTTTGACGAATCAATTCTTCACACAAGTAAATGATTCCTTGTGCTAAAGGGCGGAAGGTTTGTGCAAAGTATGCTTTTGCACTGTCATACGTTTGCCCTTGCAAAACAGCATCGAATACAAAAGCATCAATCGAATTGATGACTTGTTCCATTCCTTGAATCGTTGCAGTGCACATAGCATTCATACTTTGTGTTTGAGATTGCACTTCTCCTAGATACATGTTTAGACTCATGACTTCACCTCCAGTGCTAATTTTTGGCGCTGATGGTAAAGATCATTTTCTAGGTTACTTAGGTTTTGTTTTTCCTTTAGCAATGCTTCTTTTTGGTCTTCCAATTCGTGGGTAAGTTTTCGTTCAATTTGCCCTGCATCTTGACGCAAATTAAGAAAGAATTGTCCTAGTTCTCTATCATTATGCCAAGTTTCTAATATACGGTCAAACAAGCGATAGCTTCGCCCTTTCCATTGATAAAAATCTGCTTCCGCTTGTTCTTGCCTTTGAATCGCGCGTTGATTTTGATATTGTTCTTCAGACAGACTTCTTACTTTTTCGTTCAGTTGACTCATTTGTTTTTGGATATCTTGACTCATTTTTTCACTCCTACTTTTCTATGTTCGTGTAGGTTGCTATATCACTTGAAAATTCTTTGAAGTTCGTTATCCATACGCTCAAAGTCCTGGGCCACAGAATGAATGTTGTTAACAGCTTGTTGAAAAGCACTATAAAATCGTTTTGTTAATTCCAATGCTTGTTGATTCGCTTCTTGTGCTTTGGAGTTGATGGATAACGTTGTACGTGACGATTTGGTTATGGATCTACTTGTGGCACTTTGGATTGTGTCAGCAGCGTTTCCCATTTGCGTCGCGATTTGCTGTGCCGTTTGAAAATTACTTTGGAATTGTCCCATCGCTTGAATCCTTTCCATACTTAATGAAATATGAAAATTATACCATATTAGTATATATTTTTGTATTGACAGAAATAGAGTATCTTTATTTTGAAGATGTTTTTTAAGTCTGAAAGTCAATTTAATTATAAAAATAGTGCATCATTAACTTTTAATATTAATGGAAAACTTATACTGAATTTACACTTCGTTAATATTCTGTTGTTAAAATTTTACATGTAATAACAATAAAGGGGATGATTTTAGTGGAATTGACAGTAATCGATGAACAAAGGATAACAGCGTACTTAGTGCAAGTATCGCAGCCAAATAAAAATTTCTTGTTTCACATTCGGGAAATCGATGACAACATAGATATTAATTTTATTGATGAAAATAATAATTTTTTAACACCTGTTCCTGTTGAACTGTTTCTTAGTAAACTTCTGAGCGAGGAAGGTAAAGTGGATTTTAGAAGGGTATATAGAAATATGTCGGGATTGGTATTATTAGAACCAGTGACACGTGAGGAATCAATTTATGTAAGAGAAATGACAAAAGAAGAGGCTGTTGCATATAGATATTTAGAAGATACTTATTCACGAGACTTAATGAATAAAGAAACAAGCCCTCTCATGTGAGAAGGGCTTTTATTCTTTTGTATTTATTTTTTTTCATCACACTGTTTCATGTATAATAGAAGGAAGTAAAAAAATATATATTGTTATTACCATGTTGGTGTAAACCTAATGCGCCTAATGGCAACAAAAAATATCTATTTTGTGCCATTTGGGCAAGATTCACCGCACAATAAGCCCAATTCTATGGTAGCGCGTATGGAATTACTGCAAGATACAATTGTTGAATCGCTGGAAGGGAAACAACTCCAACCTGTAGTTGTAGAAAAATTCAAGTATATGAATTAACAATCAAAAAACAGACAATTTTTTTCATGAAACCATCATTCTTATCGCAGAATATGATAAAATTAATTCTATTAAGAATGAGAAGGAGTATTTGTTACTCCTTTTTATTCTAAGTATAGAAGGATTGGTACCTAGAAAGGGGCATAGTGATGGAAAAGAAAAAATCTTTTCATGTCGCTGTAGTTGGAGCAACCGGCGCAGTTGGTGAACAAATGTTAAATACTTTAGAGAAACGTAATTTTCCTATTGGAAAGTTATCGTTACTTTCATCTAAACGTTCTGCAGGTAAAACGCTTTTATTTAAAGGAGAAGAAGTAACTGTACAAGAGGCTACTCCTGAAAGTTTTGAAGGAGTGGATATTGCACTCTTCAGTGCGGGTGGATCTGTATCAAAACAATTAGCACCAGAAGCAGCAAAACGCGGTGCAATCGTTGTCGATAATACGAGTGCGTTTCGCATGACAGAAAATGTCCCGCTTGTTGTACCAGAAGTAAACGAAAAAGATTTATTAGAGCATAATGGAATTATTGCAAATCCAAATTGTTCTACCATTCAAATGGTAGTTGCTCTTGAACCAGTTCGTCAAAACTTTGGTTTAAAACGAGTAATCGTTTCCACATATCAAGCTGTATCAGGAGCAGGAGCGGCTGCAATTGAAGAGCTACATGAACAATCACAAGCCATTTTAAACGGTGAAGAAGCAAAAGCAAATGTTTTACCAGTAAAAGGTGATGAAAAGCATTATCAAATTGCATTTAATGCGATTCCGCAAATTGATAAGTTTGAAGATAATGGCTTTACATTTGAAGAAATGAAAATGATTAATGAAACAAAGAAAATTATGCATATGCCAGAACTTGAAGTAGCGGCAACGTGTGTTCGCTTGCCAGTTGTATCAGGTCATTCTGAATCTGTGTATATTGAAGTGGAAAAAGAAGGTGTGACAGTAGAAGAGCTGCGTACCCTGTTAGCGAATGCAGAAGGAGTTGTACTGCAAGATAATCCAGCAGAACAAGTATACCCAATGCCAGCAACTGCAGTTGGTAAAAATGAAGTATTTGTTGGTCGCATTCGTAAAGATCTAAACAATGATAAAGGATTCCATCTTTGGGTCGTATCTGATAACTTATTAAAAGGTGCTGCATGGAACTCTGTTCAAATTGCAGAACGATTAGTGAAATTACAATTAGTGTAAACGGCTAAAAGAAGGTGCAAAAATGAAAATTATTGTCCAAAAATTTGGTGGTACATCTGTACGTGATGAAAATGGTCGAAAACACGCCCTTCACCACATTAAAAGATCGTTGAAAGAAGGCTATAAAATTGTAGTTGTTGTATCTGCGATGGGGCGCAAAGGTGAGCCATACGCGACTGATACATTATTAGGCCTTGTAAATGAAAAACAATCGTTTATTTCAAAACGTGAACAAGATTTATTGTTGTCTTGTGGTGAGCTGATTTCGGCAATTGTGTTTTCCAATATGTTAAATGAAAATGAAATTAAATCGGCAGCATTCAATGGTGCGCAAGCAGGCTTTATTACAAATGATGATTTTACAAACGCTAAAATTATTGAAATGGACTGTGAACGTATCCGAAAAGAGTTAGAAGAAGTAGATGTAATTGTCGTAACAGGATTCCAAGGACAAACAAAAGAAGGCGATACGACAACACTTGGTCGCGGTGGAAGTGATACATCAGCGTCAGCATTAGGTGTTGCGCTTCATGCCGAATATATTGATATCTTTACAGATGTAGAAGGTGTGATGACAGCTGATCCACGTATCGTAAAAGATGCGCGTCATCTTGAAAATGTAACATATAATGAAATCTGTAATATGGCATATCAAGGTGCAAAGGTTGTTCATCCGCGTGCGATTGAAATTGCGATGCATGCTAAAGTACCATTGCGTGTACGTTCTACGTATTCTGACAGCGAGGGAACTTTAATTGCAGCGTATGATGGGGCACGCGACGTACAAGAGCGTCCTGTAACTGGTATTGCTCATTCTTCAAGTGTCACGCAAATTAAAGTGTTGGCCAAGGACGGAGCATACGATCTACAAACAGAAGTGTTCAAAGAAATGGCAAAAGAAAAGATTAGCGTAGATTTAATCAATATTTCTCCTACGGGAGTAGCATACACAGTTAGTGATGATGTTGCAGATCGAGCGGTTGAAGTACTTCATAAACTTGGATATAATCCACTTGTAACAGAGCACTGTGCAAAAGTATCTATTGTTGGAGCTGGTATCGCAGGTGTTCCAGGTGTTACTGCAAAAATTGTGACAGCGTTAGCTGAAAATGGAGTTCAAATATTGCAATCAGCAGATAGTCATACAACAATATGGGTACTTGTAAAAGAAGAGAAACTTGTAGATGCTGTAAATGCACTTCATCGTGCATTTGAGCTTTCAAAAGAAAAGCAACTGGAATTATAAGGAGTGAGACCATGAGAGATTTTGGGACAATTGCAACTGCGATGGTCACACCGTTTGATAAAAATGGGAACATCGATTTTGCAAAGACAACAAAATTGGTAAACTATTTGATTGATAACGGGACAACATCAATTGTTGTAGGAGGAACAACAGGTGAATCTCCTACATTAACATCTGAAGAAAAAGTAGCGTTATATCATCATGTCGTATCTGTTGTCGATAAAAGGGTGCCCGTGATAGCTGGAACTGGTAGCAACAATACACATGCTTCTGTGGAGCTTACGAAAAAAGCGGAAGAAGTAGGCGTAGACGCGATTATGTTAGTTGCACCATATTATAATAAACCGAGTCAGGAAGGTATGTATCAGCACTTTAAAATGATTGCTGAAAGTACAAAACTTCCAATTATGCTATATAACGTTCCAGGTCGATCTATTGTACAGATTTCTGTTGATACAGTTGTTCGTTTATCGCAAATTCCAAACATTGTTGCAATCAAGGATGCGGGCGGCGACGTATTAACGATGACAGAAATCATAGAAAAAACAGATGATGATTTTGCTGTATACAGTGGTGATGACGGATTAACATTGCCAGCGATGGCAATTGGAGCAAAAGGGATTGTATCTGTTGCTTCTCATGTTATTGGTAATGAAATGCAAGACATGATTGTAGCATTCCAAACTGGTGATATGAAAACAGCACAAACGCTTCATCAATTGTTAGTAAGAGTGACAAATGCATTATTTATGGCGCCGAGTCCAACTCCTGTGAAGACGGCATTGCAAATCGTAGGATTAGACGTTGGTTCTGTTCGTTTACCTCTTCTACCATTAACTGAAGCAGAACGAACGCAATTACTTGAAGTTATACAATCTATTCCTCGCTAAAAGGAAAGTGACTTAGTGGTATGTGCTAAGTCACTTTTTGTATTTTATCCCGCAATTCGCAGGCAGTCATATTCCCACCTCAAAATTCGGCGAAAGCACTGTCGAGTTCCAGTGGCTAGAGTGTTCGGTCCTACGAGATAAAAAGCGCTTCTACGTCAGAAGCTCCATCCCCTTCACATTCTGGACGAGCTGCTTTCGCTTTTCTTAAGAAGTTAGGTGGAAGATAAACTGCTGGCATGCGCCTGATTGGTGAGGGCTGATAATTAGTGGGGTCCACTGATTAAAGTTTCACTTTGCTTCTTAAATGAAGTAGTGAAATAAATCCAGTTCATCCTCTTATACATATTCTTCTCTTTTCTTTCTTATAATTTAACTTGTGTTCTATTTCTTATATCAGTTATAATATGGCTAAGTAGCTTAGTACGGGTATGCTTAGCAAAAATGGAAAAACTTTACGGGTTATCGGATTTTGTATGAATTTACATAAAATATTTGATTTATATAATGAAAGAGAGGTGGAACCTGGTTTAAAAACAAAAAACGTGATAAGACCTTCGTTTTAGATGTTGAAAATGATGGTGGAGTTTCCCCTGGTTTCTCTACAATGTTAGTGGGGTCAGTTTTTATACTATTTTTAAACCAGGCAACAACATGAAGAAGAAAGAGATAGATACAGTAAAAGTATTCGCTCTCGGCGGAGTGGGCGAAATTGGAAAGAATATGTACTGCGTAGAAATTGATTCTGAAATTTTTATTGTGGATGCAGGACTTATGTTTCCAGAAGAAGAGATGTTTGGAATAGATATTGTTATTCCTGATATCACATATTTAGTGGGAAATAAAGAGCGCGTAAAAGGACTATTTTTAACGCATGGTCATGAAGATCATATTGGTGGTATTGTTTATGTGCTAAGAAAATTGGATATTCCAGTTTATGGAACTAAATTAACGAATGGTCTTGTGAAAGAAAAATTAGGAGAAGCGGGCATGTTAGGCCGTGTTGATTTAAAAACAATCGATTCTAATGCTACTGTAGAATTCGATACAACAACGGTTTCTTTCTTTAAAACAACACATAGTATTCCAGATGCAGTGGGTGTTTGTTTCCAAACTTCACAAGGTGCAATTGTATATACTGGTGATTTTAAATTTGATCAAACTCCTATTGGGAATAATGGTGCGGATATTGGAAAAATGGCACAAATCGGCAATGAAGGTGTACTTTGCTTACTATCTGATAGTACAAATGCAGAGCGACCTGGATATACAGGATCTGAGAGAGAAGTCGGTGTAGAGATTTCTAAAGTATTTTATAACTCAGAAGGTCGTATTATTGTAGCTTCATTTGCGTCTAATGTTCATCGTATTCAACAAGTTTTCGATGCGGCTTATGAAACTGGTCGTAAGGTAGCGGTAGTTGGCCGAAGTATGGTAAAGGTAGTTGATATTGCATATAATCTTGGCTATTTGAATATTCCAGACGGTATGTTAATTTCACTGCAGGATGTTGATAACTATCCTGAGAAAAAGGTGGCAATTTTAACGACTGGAAGCCAAGGTGAGCCAATGGCTGCCCTTTCTAGAATGGCAAGACAAGCTCATAAACAAATTACAATTCGTAAAGGTGATACAGTCATTATTGCAGCATCCCCAATTCCAGGGAATGAAACATCTGTCTCAAGAACAATTGATTTATTATTTAGAGCAGGTGCGGATGTAGTATATTATGGGGAAAAGAAAGTTCATGTTTCGGGGCACGGTAGTCAAGAAGAATTGAAGTTAATGTTGAATTTAATGAAACCGAAATATTTCTTGCCTGTACATGGTGAATTTCGTATGCAAAAGGCGCACGCCCGTTTAGCTCAAGATGTTGGAATCCAGTCGGATCGTATTTTTATCACAGAAAAAGGTGAAGTAATCTCCTTTATAAATGGTGAAGCGAAACCGGCAGGGAAGGTTCCAGCTGGAAATGTATTGATTGATGGATTAGGCGTTGGTGATGTTGGGAATATTGTGTTACGTGATCGGAAAATGTTATCGCAAGACGGTATTCTGGTCGTTGTTGTGACGCTTGGAAAAGATGAGAAAAAAATTATTTCTGGACCAGAAATAATTTCGCGAGGCTTTGTTTATGTTCGTGAATCTGAAGCATTGATTGAAAAATCAACGGATATCGTACGTACAATTGTAGAACAATCTATTAAAGAATATTCTATTGAATGGTCAACGTTAAAACTAAATATTCGTGAGTTACTTGGACAATTTTTATTTGAAAAAACGAAGAGAAAACCGATGATTTTACCAATTATCATGGAAGTATAAGAGATGGCTGCCTATTTATAGGCAGCTTTTTCTTTTATCCTCTGTCGAATGAAATTTATAACTTAAGAAATAATAGTTGTATACGAGCGAAAGGGGATACGATATGGTAGAACGTGATGAAATAAAAAATGAAGAAAAAAAGACCGAGACAAAAGAAGAAATAAAAGAAGGTTCTGTGCTAGAGAAAATTCAGCAGCTTGGACAGACGAATGTCCCGCAATTAAATGAATCACGTATTCATTGTTTAACAATTGTAGGGCAAATTGAAGGTCATGTGCAATTGCCACCACAAAATAAAACGACGAAATATGAGCATGTTATTCCGCAAATTGTAGCAATTGAACAAAATCCTAAAATTGAAGGATTATTAATTTTGTTAAATACAGTTGGTGGGGATGTGGAAGCTGGGCTTGCGCTTTCTGAAATGATTGCTTCGCTTTCGAAACCGACTGTATCGATTGTTCTTGGCGGAGGACATTCTATTGGTGTGCCGATTGCAGTATCAACAGATTATTCATTCATTGCAGAAACAGCAACAATGACAATTCACCCTATTCGTCTTACAGGTCTTGTAATTGGTGTTCCGCAAACATTTGAGTATTTAGATAAAATGCAAGAGCGTGTCATTCGTTTTGTAACAAAGCATTCCAAAGTAACAGAAGATCGTTTTAAGGAATTAATGTTTGCAAAAGGGAATTTAACACGAGATATTGGTACAAATGTTGTAGGTATGGACGCGGTGAAATATGGTTTAATTGATGATGTTGGAGGGATTGGCCAAGCAATCAAAAAATTAAATGAATTAATTGATGCGAATACATCAGCTGAACAAGGCGGGGCGTTGTTGCAATGATTTTATATACGATTATGCCAGAACAACTTGTGTATCCGATAGATCATACAGAATTTGCGAAACAGAAAATTGTACATGTAGATGGTATTGAGATGGTTGTGGATATGGGAAATGAAAATAATTATTCTGTTGTACGTGTATTAAGTACAAACCCCCAACATTTTTTACAATATGAACCTGGACAGAAAATATCCTTTTCGTAAAAGAAGGATTTTGTTTATGAGCTATGGTATAATATAAAAAACAAGAGGGTGAAGCAGCCGTGTGTATAGGCTGCTTTCTTCAGTTTATTCTGTAAAACCCTGTTTGCGTGGGACTATATTGGTTCTGCGAAAGTTCTATTTTTGAATGAGAATTTGAGGTGAAGAAATGGCAAAACAAAAGCAAAGAGGGACGAAAACAAAAGCAAGACGTACCATAAAGCCAACTTTGTACTACGAAATCGTCGGTTTGACTCTTTTTGCGCTCTCCATCATTACAATTATGCAACTAGGTGTTGTCGGAAAAGCATTCGTGCTATTTTTTCGCTTTTTCTTTGGAGAATGGTACATACTTGGAGTACTTGGAGTTATTGCACTTTCTATAGCGTTTGTTATAAAACGAGAGTGGCCGAATTTAGTAAACAAACGATTGATAGGTTTATATTTAATCGTATTAGCTATATTGATGTTTAGTCACATTACATTAGTCAACCTTTTAACAAAAGATGGAGCAGTACAAAGTACATCTGTTATTGTAACGACAAAAGATTTGTTCTTTCATGAAATGAAAAAAGGAGTCGACTCGGTACATTTAGGCGGAGGAATGTTTGGGGCCATTATGTTTGCGACATGCTACTTTTTATTTGATGAGGTTGGCGCGTACATAATTGGAATGATTCTCATTTTGCTTGGTGTATTATGTATTACAAATAAACATATAGGAGAAGTGCTTGCGCCAATTGGGCGTATACTTAGACGGCAATTTCAAGTGATGCAAGGTGATTATAAAGATTGGCAAACGAAACGGGCTGCTGAAAAAACTGAAAAGAAAAAGACTGCTCGTACGCGAAGTGAACGTCATGAGCCAGAAGCGCCGGAGTTAGTAGAGTATATTGAAGAAGTGGATGTGGCGCCGCCGATTATATCAAACTTTACTGAAAACTATACAACGCCGGATTCAATCAGTGAAGAACCTCCTAAAGCAATTCAAGAAGAGCCTTTGCCGATGCAAGAAGAACAGTCGAAGCGGAATAAAGGTGAAAAAATTGTTGAATCACTTTCCGGAGAGACGACAGCACCGCCAATGCATTTTTCCGATGTTGAAAATAAAGACTATAAGTTGCCGTCTTTAGAGCTATTAAAGTTTCCGAACAATAAGCAAGTGACAAATGAGAATGAAACGATTTATGAAAATGCTCGTAAGTTGGAACGAACATTCCAAAGCTTCGGTGTGAAAGCAAAAGTAACAAAGGTTCATAGAGGACCAGCAGTTACAAAATATGAAGTGTATCCTGATATGGGAGTTAAGGTTAGTAAAATTGTTAGTTTAAGCGACGATTTAGCACTAGCTTTAGCGGCGAAAGATATTCGAATTGAAGCGCCGATCCCAGGGAAATCAGCTGTTGGTATTGAAGTGCCCAATTCAGAAGTTGCCGTGGTTACGCTAAGAGAAGTATTGGATTCGAAAGCAAATAATCATCCGGAAGAAAAGTTATTAATTGGACTTGGACGCGACATTACTGGTGAAGCTGTATTAGCACGTCTAAATAAAATGCCTCACTTACTCGTAGCGGGGGCAACTGGTAGCGGAAAGAGTGTATGTATAAATGGGATTATTACAAGTATTTTAATGCGTGCTAAACCGCATGAAGTGAAACTCATGATGATTGATCCGAAAATGGTAGAATTAAATGTATACAATGGTGTTCCGCATTTATTAACACCTGTTGTGACAGACCCGAAAAAAGCGTCACAGGCATTAAAAAAGGTTGTCAATGAAATGGAACGGCGTTATGAATTGTTTGCACATAGTGGAACGCGGAATATTGAAGGATATAATGAATATATTAAACAGAATAATGAACAATCCGAAGCGAAGCAACCAGAACTTCCGTATATTGTTGTTATTGTGGACGAGTTAGCAGATTTAATGATGGTTGCTTCTTCTGATGTAGAGGATGCGATTATGCGTTTGGCACAAATGGCACGCGCAGCTGGCATTCATTTAATTATCGCAACGCAGCGTCCATCTGTAGATGTAATTACTGGTGTTATTAAAGCGAATATTCCATCGCGAATAGCTTTTGCAGTTTCCTCTCAAACTGACTCAAGAACGATTCTTGATTCAGGTGGAGCAGAGAAATTGTTAGGACGTGGTGATATGCTGTTTGTACCAATTGGTGCTTCTAAGCCAGTTCGTGTACAAGGTGCATTTTTATCAGATGATGAAGTAGAGAAAGTAGTAGAATATGTTGTTGCACAGCAAAAAGCGCAATATCAAGAGGATATGATTCCGCAAGATGTACAAGAAACGAGGCAGGAGGTAGAGGATAATTTATATGATGAAGCTGTGCAGCTCATTGTAGAAATGCAAACTGCCTCAGTCTCTATGTTACAGCGCAGGTTTCGTATCGGATATACACGCGCAGCTCGATTGATTGATGCAATGGAAATGAACGGTGTTGTCGGTCCATATGAAGGAAGCAAGCCTCGTGAAGTGCTAGTAAAAGATATTCAAGAGAAAAGTTCGTGATAA
Source organism: Bacillus sp. BP-3 (assembly GCF_028401955.1). Classification (GTDB taxonomy): domain Bacteria; phylum Bacillota; class Bacilli; order Bacillales; family Bacillaceae_G; genus Bacillus_A. Next base: position 152,056 of record NZ_JAQOTJ010000004.1, on the reverse strand, counting down.
AGTGAAACTTTAATCAGTGGGGCTATTACTACCCACGAATAGTGGGATAAAGAAGCCGACTAGGAAGGATTCTAGTTGGTTTCTTTATTAAATAAAAATGATAGCGCTTACTATCGGTGTGTTTTAATGAGAATACGAATGGTTGTATTTTTTTTTTATTTCAACGTTCGATTTTTTTGTTTGATTGTATTGACAGTAATCATTTCAAGTGGTACGATTACTTCGAAATCAAAATAAACCTCATATAATCTTGGTAATAAGGTCCATAAGTTTCTACCTAGCAACCATAAATTTGCTAGACTATGAGGAAAAAGTGTCAATACAAGGTGTATAGCAACTTTGTTCCTAACTTTTTCATCATATGAGAAATGTAAGGTGCAAAGTTTTTTTTATGGATTAAAGAAAGAAAATTTCATTTAACGAAATTATTAGCACTTATTCGACAAATTGCAACTTTCTTATTTTTATTTAGGGGAATTCATGTTATATTAATTGTGGAAAAAAGAGAAAAGAGGTCTTACATCAGAGGTCGAATAAGTGAAGTGCGAGGGGAGTCTTATGTCAGTAAAGTCCGATAGTCGACACTTGTATTTACGAGTGATTGACCACATTAAAGGAAAGATTAAAAGCGGGGTATATAAAGAGAAGCAAAAGCTACCGTCCGAATTCGATCTAGCAAAAGAGTTGGGCGTTAGTAGAGCGACTTTGCGAGAAGCACTTCGAATTTTAGAAGAAGAAAGCGTTGTCATTCGTCGGCATGGTGTAGGAACGTTTGTAAATGCAAAGCCATTGTTTTCTTCAGGGATTGAACAATTATCTAGTATTACAGATATGATTACTAGTGCAGGCAAAAAGCCAGGTACAGTATTTCTATCATCAGCAGTAGGAAGCTTAACGGAAGAAGAAAAAGAAAAATTTAATAGTGAAGATGGTTTTGAAACACTTATGATTGAACGCGTTCGTACAGCAGATGGGGAACCTGTTGTTTATTGCGTTGATAAGTTACCGAAAGAAGTTCTTCCTGATTTGTCAGAATACAAAGAGGAATCATTACTTACGGTTATACATAGAAATACACATAAACGCATTACATACGCTGTTGCTCATATCGAACCACTTGGTTATCACTCTAAAATATCACCAATTTTAGAATGTGGACCGGAAACAGCATTACTTGTGTTAAAGCAAATGCACTATGATCAAAACGATGAACCGATCTTATATTCTATTAATTATTTTCGAGCAGACAAATTTAGCTTCCATGTATTAAGAAAACGTATGTAGATTGTGCCCATTTTAGGGAGGTGACAGCAAGAAAATAGGGACATGGTTTTGTAAGGAACTAGATACATATTTTAGGAGGGGTTTTTAGTATGAAGAAAAAAGCGGGAATTTTATTATCATTAACGTTAGCAGCAAGCACAATTTTAGGAGCTTGTGGAAACACTGATAAGTCAAGCGAGAAAAAAGAGGGAAAAGACAGCAAAAACTTTAAAGTTGGTATGGTTACAGACGTTGGTGGAGTAGATGATAAATCATTTAACCAATCTGCTTGGGAAGGTTTAAAAAAGTTTGGTAAAGATAACAAATTAAAAGAAAATGAAGGATATCGCTACCTTGAATCTGCTAAGGATGCAGACTATATTCCGAACTTAGCAAAATTTGTAGACACTAACTACAATTTAACATTTGGAATCGGTTATAAAATGCAAGAGGCTATCCAAGAAACAGCAGTAAAAAATCCGAAAAAACAATTTGCACTTGTTGATGCAGTAGTTGATAAGCCGAATGTAACAAGTATTACATTTAAAGACCATGAAGGCTCTTTCCTTGTAGGTGCGGTTGCGGCAATGACAACAAAATCAAATAAAGTAGGATTTATTGGAGGGATTAAAAGTCCTCTAATTGAAAAATTTGAATCTGGTTTCAAGGCTGGTGCGAAATTTGTAAATCCGAATATTGAAGTTGTATCTCAATATGCAGAAGCATTTGATAAACCAGAAAAAGGTTCTGTATTAGCTTCAGCTATGTACGGTGGAGGCGTTGACGTAATTTATCATGCATCTGGTGCAACTGGTAACGGTGTATTTACAGAAGCGAAAAACCGCAAGAAAAAAGGTGAAAATGTTTGGGTAATCGGGGTTGACCGTGACCAAAACCAAGAAGGTATGCCAGAAAATGTAACATTAACTTCAATGGTAAAACGTGTTGACGTTGCAGTAGAAAAAGTTTCACAAAAAGCAAAAGACGGTAAACTTGAAGGCGGTAAAACAGAAGCGTTCGGTTTAGAAGATGATGGTGTTGGAATTGCAAAAACAACTGATAACGTGAAAAAAGTAAATCCAGAAATCTTAACAAAAGTAGAAGAATTGAAAAAGAAAATTGTAAGTGGTGAAATTAAAGTACCTTCTACTCCAAATGAGTACAAAACATTTGAAGCTTCTCTTAAAAAATAATGGTAGATCAATAGCAAAGGTTAGTTCTAAGAACTAACCTTTGCATATATAAAGAACTTTATCCTGTTAGGAGGATTAATATGGAATACGTAATTGAGATGAATAATATTACAAAAGTATTCCCAGGAATTGTGGCGAATGATGATATTACGCTGCAAGTGAAACAGGGAGAAATTCATGCTTTACTTGGAGAAAATGGTGCTGGGAAATCCACACTTATGAATGTTTTGTTTGGGTTGTATCAACCAGAACAAGGTGAAATTAAAATAAAAGGAGAATCTGTAAAAATTACCAATCCTAATGTAGCGAATGATCTTGGAATTGGCATGGTACATCAGCACTTTATGCTAGTACATAATTTTACAGTTACAGAAAATATTATTCTCGGAAATGAACCGAAGAAAAGCGGGAAAATTGCAATTGACGAAGCTGCTAAAGAAATTAAAGCATTATCTGAGCAATACGGATTGTCGGTAGATCCATATGCGAAAATAGAAGATATTTCTGTTGGAATGCAGCAACGTGTAGAAATTTTGAAAACGCTCTACCGCGGAGCGGAAATTTTAATTTTTGACGAACCGACAGCTGTTTTAACGCCGCAGGAGATTCAAGAACTTATTCATATTATGAAAAAGCTTGTGCAAGAAGGGAAATCTATTATTCTTATCACACATAAGTTGAAAGAAATTATGGAAGTATGTGATCGTTGTACAATTATTCGTAAAGGAAAGGGAATTGGAACGGTAGACGTTGCAAATACAGATGAAAACAAGCTTGCAGAATTAATGGTCGGACGTCAAGTGAATTTTAAAACAGAAAAGTCAGACGCCAAACCACGTGAAAATGTACTTGAAATTTCCAATCTTGTTGTGCACGATGCACGTCATTTACCTACCGTAAAAGGACTTGACTTAACTGTTCGTGCAGGAGAAATTGTTGGTATTGCAGGAATCGATGGGAATGGACAAAGTGAATTAATAGAAGCGATTACTGGTTTACGAAAAGTTGAGTCAGGCTCTATTACGTTAAGAGAGAAAGACGTAACAAATTGGCCAGTTAGACGGATTACAGAGGAAGGTGTTGGACACATTCCTGAAGATCGTCATAAGCACGGGCTTGTTCTTGATTTTTCTATCGGAGATAACATGGTACTGCAAACGTACTATAAAAATCCATATTCTAAAAAAGGTATTTTAAATTTTACAAAGGTTTATGAAAAAGCAAAATCGTTAATTCAACAGTTCGATGTTCGTACACCGAGTGAGCATACGCCAGCACGAGCATTATCTGGAGGAAATCAGCAAAAGGCAATTATTGCTCGTGAAGTAGATCGTGATCCGGATTTATTAATTGCTGCGCAGCCAACACGCGGTTTAGATGTTGGGGCCATTGAGTTTATTCATAAAAAATTAATTGAACAGCGTGATAAAGGAAAGGCAGTTCTGTTACTTTCGCTAGAGCTTGACGAAATTATAAATGTAAGCGACCGCGTCGCTGTCATTTATGAAGGGAAAATTGTTGATATTGTAAATGCAAAAGAAACAAATGAGCAACAGCTAGGTCTGTTAATGGCTGGGGGAAAGAAGAAAGAGAAGGTGAACACAAATGGCTAAAAAATTTTTAACGGAGCGAACAATTAACATTTTAGTACCTGTATTATCCGTTATTTTTGGTTTACTTGTTGGAGCCATTGTCATGATTACGAGTGGATACGATCCAATAGTCGGCTATGCCGCATTATGGGATGGTATGGTCGGGAATCCACGTGCAATAGGTGAAACACTCCGTACGATGATTCCGCTTGTTCTTGCTGGTTTATCAGTAGCGTTTGCCTTCCGTACAGGCTTGTTTAATATCGGGGTAGAAGGACAATTGTTAGTAGGGTGGCTTGCTGCTGTTTGGTTCGGTTATGCTGTTTCTTTACCAGCTTTCCTCCATGTTCCGTTATCGATATTATTTGCAGCGCTTGTTGGTGGACTGTGGGGATTTATTCCTGGATATTTAAAAGGGAAGTTTAAGGTAAATGAAGTTATCGTCACAATTATGATGAACTATATCGCGCTTTATGTAACTTATTACATCATTAGGAATTTTCTACATGAAGCAAATGAAAAATCGTATGATATAAAAGCGAGTGCGTCTTTAGCTTCTTCTTGGTTATCCTCTTTAACAGATGGCTCTCGCCTGCACTGGGGAATCGTTGTCGCGATTGTTGTAGCACTTATTATGTGGTTTATATTAGATCGTACAACATTAGGTTACGAGCTCAAATCGGTTGGATTTAATGAGCACGCTTCTAAATATGCTGGAATGAAAGTGTCACGTAATGTTGTATTATCAATGACAATAGCTGGTGCATTTGCTGGAATTGGTGGTGCAATGGAGGGACTTGGAACATTCCAAAGTATGACAGCGATGTCTTCTTTTACAGGAATAGGATTTGATGGTATTGCCGTGGCCCTTCTTGGTGCAAATAATGCATTTGGTATTTTGCTATCAGCACTATTATTTGGCGGATTGAAAAGTGCTGCACCGCAAATGAACTTTGAAGCGAATGTTCCATCTGAACTCATTAATGTTATTATTGCATGTATTATTTTCTTTGTAGCTTGTAGTTACATTTTACGATGGGCACTTTCTCGTTTTAGCAAGGAGGGGAAATAAATGAGTTTCCTAGATATTGTAGCCATTCTTGTCACAGGTACATTATATACCTCAGCACCGCTTATTTTTACAGCACTTGGGGGCGTGTTTAGTGAACGTTCTGGTGTTGTTAACATTGCATTAGAAGGTTTAATGTTGTTTGGTGCATTTATTGGTGTTGTTACAACTCTATTAATGGGAGATACATGGGGAGCGATGACACCGTGGATTGCGCTTATTTTTGCAGCGATTGGCGGAGGATTATTTGCACTTCTTCATGCGGTTGCATCTATTACATTCCGTGCTGATCAAGTTGTCAGCGGAGTAGCGATTAACTTTTTAGCATTAGGGTTATCAGTGTTTGCGATTAAAAAGATTTTTGGAAAAGGTCAAACTGATTTTATCCAATATCGTATTGAAAAAATTGATATTCCGGGCCTTTCTGATATTCCTGTTATTGGAAAAGTGTTTTTCTCTGATGTACCATTAACTTCTTATATTGCAATTATTTTAGCATTCGTAGTTTGGTATGTGATTTATAAAACACCATTTGGTTTACGATTACGTGCTGTTGGGGAACATCCGATGGCAGCTGATACAATGGGTATTAATGTTTATAAAATGCGCTATATCGCAGTTTGTTTATCGGGTATGTTTGCTGGTGTTGGCGGTGCTGTATTTTCAACGTCTATCTCAAATAACTTTTCTGGGGCTACAATTACAGGGCAAGGATTTTTAGCGTTAGCAGCAATGATTTTTGGGAAATGGCATCCAATTGGAGCTCTAGGTGCAGCGTTATTTTTTGGATTTGCACAGTCACTTGGTGTTACAGGTGGTACAATTCCTGTTATAGATCAAATTCCAAGTATCTTTTTAACGATATTACCATATGTATTAACAATTTTTGCACTTGTCGGTTTTGTTGGACGTTCCGAAGCTCCGAAAGCGCTTGGAACACCATATGAAAAAGGAAAACGATAAAAGCTAAAAAGCTCGCACATTAGTGCGAGTTTTTTTACATACAATAACGTTAATACATGAGAAAATTTGCATTTTCTTTTGTGAAAACTGTATATTGAAGAAGAAAATTCCTTTTTAGAGGAGGGTTACAAATGGATCTTATAAAACAAGAAACACATGAATTAGGTGGATTACGTGTACATATGATTCCAACAGAAAAATATAAAACGAATACATTTGTGTTACGGTTAAAGTCACCGTTATGTGAAGAAACAGTAACAGAACGCGCTTTGCTGCCTTATGTATTACAAAGTGCTACAGAAACACACCCGTCTGTCATTCGAATTCGTCAATATTTAGAGGAGTTATATGGTTCGTCATTAGCTGTTGATGTAAGCAAAAAAGGTGAGGATCATGTTATTTCTATCTATATAGACATTGCCAATGAAACATATTTACAAGAAGCACCGCCTCTCTTTGAAAAAGCAATTACTATGCTTGCTGATATTTTATTAAGACCAGCAACAGAAGGAAATGGTTTTTTACAAACGGTTGTAGAAAGTGAAAAACGTGCACTGGTGCAGCGTATTGAATCTACGTTTGATGATAAAATGCGCTATGCAAACGAACGTCTCATCGAAGAAATGTGTAAAGTAGAACCGTACCGTTTAAGTGCAAATGGTCAAAAAGAGCGTGTTTCTAAGATTACAAACGAAACGTTGTATCAATATTATAAAAAAGTATTAAATGAAGATGAAATGGATTTATATATTATAGGTGATATTGAAGAAGGTGCTCTTGAACTTGTGAAACGATACTTTTCTGTTTCTAAACGTGAACCGAAAGAAAGAAGTGTATTGCTTCATAAGAAAAATGAAGAAGAACAAGAGGTTGTAGAAAAACAAGAACTAAAGCAAAGTAAATTAAATATTGGATATCGCACATATATTACGTATCGCGACGAAGATTATTTTGCTTTGCAGTTATTTAATGGTTTGTTTGGTGGTTTTTCGCATTCGAAATTATTTGTGAATGTACGTGAAAAAAACAGCTTGGCATATTATGCTGCCTCTCGTTATGAAAGTCATAAAGGACTTCTGTTCGTAATGTCTGGAATTGAGGGGAAAAATTATGAAAAAGCTGTAACGATTATTAAAGAACAAATGATAGCAATGCAAAATGGTGATTTTACGGATGAGGAAATTGTACAAACAAAAAGTGTGATTAAGAATCAAGTTTTAGAGACAATTGATACGCCGCGCGGTCTTGTAGAACTTTTGTACCATGAAGTGATTGCAAATTATGGCCGTCCTGTAGAAGAATGGTTAACAGAGATTGAACGAGTAACGAAAGAGGAAATCGTCAAAGTAGCTAATAATATTCAGCTAGATACAATTTACTTCTTACATGGGACGGAGGGAGTTTAAGATGGAAAAAATCGTTTATGAACAATTAAAAGAAACGCTGTATTACGAAAAACTGCCCAATGGTCTAGAAGTATACATTCTCCCAAAACAAGGTTTTAATAAAACGTATGCAACATTTACGACAAAGTATGGTTCTATTGATAATACGTTTGTGCCACTTGGAAAAAATGAGATGCTTCGTGTACCAGATGGAATTGCACATTTTCTAGAGCATAAATTGTTTGAAAAAGAGGATCACGATGCGTTCCAATTATTTAGTAAGCAGGGAGCTTCTTCAAACGCATTCACATCGTTTACAAGAACTGCATATTTATTTTCTTGCACATCAAACGTTGAAAAGAATTTAGAAACATTGTTAGATTTCGTGCAAGATCCATACTTTTCTGAACAAACGGTCGAGAAAGAGAAGGGGATTATTGGGCAAGAAATTCAAATGTATCAAGATAATGCCGATTGGCGTTTATATTTTGGATTAATTGACAGTTTATATAGGGAACATCCTGTAAAGATTGATATCGCAGGAACAATTGATTCAATCAGTAAAATTACGAAAGATTTGTTGTATGAGTGTTATCATACATTTTATCACCCAAGTAATATGTTACTATTTGTTGTTGGTTCGATTGATCCAGAGAAAACGATGGATTTAGTGTGTCAAAATCAAGCGAAAAAAAATTATACTGCTCAATCTGAAATAGCTAGGTCTTTTGCTGAAGAACCAGAACAAGTAAATGAGAAAAAAATGGTGATTACAATGCCGGTACAAACACCGAAATGTTTAGTGGGTGTAAAAACGCAAGACTTGAAGCGACAAGGAAAAGACTTGTTAAAGCAAGAAATTGCTTTAACTCTTATGTTAGATTATTTATTTGGAAAAAGTTCTACCCATTATGAAACATTGTATAATGAAGGTTTAATTGATGATACGTTTTCGTACGATTATACAGAAGAAAGCAGTTTTGGTTTTGCGATGATTGGTGGAGATACGAAACATCCAGATGAATTAGCAAAGCGAATAACGGATATTTTACTACAAACGAATTATGATGAGTTATGCGCGGAAACGTTAGAACGTGTGAAAAAGAAGAAAATAGGTGGTTTTTTACGTTCGCTAAATTCCCCAGAATATATTGCAAATCAATTCACACGATATGCATTTAACGGTTCTAGTTTGTTTGACGCATTATCTGTATTGGAAAGTTTATCAATTCAAGATTTACAAACAGTTGTGAAGAACTTTTTAAAAGAAGAACGAGTAAGTATTTGCCAGATACTTCCGAAGAAATAATGAAGTAGAGAGAGGAAAAAGATGAAGAAGTTTGCATTAGTTACCGGGGGAAGTGGGGGAATTGGCTCTGCCATTGTAAGACGGTTAGTAAAAGATGGCTACGCGGTGTATGTTCATTATAATCAAGGTGAAAAGAGAGTTCAGCAATTAGAACAAGAACTTAAAGATATTATTCCCGTTCAGGCTAACTTATCAGAAATAGATGGTGCTTCGCAATTATGGTCGCAAATTCAGCATCCAATTGAGGCGATTGTATATGCGGCTGGGCAGAGTGTTTTTGGATTGACGACAGATGTTACAGATGAACAATTAAATGAGATGGTGGAGTTGCAAGTGAAAAATGTATATAAACTTGTTTCATTTGCACTTCCCTCCATGGTTCGAAATCGAAGTGGGAATATCGTTGTGATTTCTTCCATTTGGGGACAAATAGGTGCTTCATGTGAAGTGTTGTATTCAATGGTGAAGGGAGCGCAAAATTCATACGTAAAAGCATTGGCGAAAGAGGTTGCATTAAGCGGTGTACGGGTGAATGCGATTGCTCCAGGTGCAATTGAAACAGAAATGCTGCGTGTATTTTCGAATGAAGAAAAGCAAGAGATTGCAGAAGAAATTCCGCTTGGCCGATTAGGGATGGCAGAGGAAGTTGCAAATACAGTTGCATTTGTAGTTTCTTCTCAAGCATCTTATATAACAGGTCAAATCATTGGAGTAAATGGGGGCTGGCATTGTTAATCGCTTAAAGTAAGGAGTAGTGTGTTTTACTCATACATAAAAAAGAGCATAGTGGCAAATAGTAAATATGACTCCATTACTTTATAGTGAGGTGCATAACGATGTCAGTATTAGATAACTTTGAACAATGGAAAGGCTTTTTAGGAGAACGTTTAGACCAAGCGCAAGGAAAAGGTTTAGACGGCGGTGCAATTTCTGATATGGCTTATCGTATTGGGGATTATTTAGCAAATGAAGTAGAAGCGCGTAATGACCAAGAAAAATTATTGGCGGAGCTATGGAAAGTTGCAGATGAACAAGAGCAACATACAATTGCAAATTTAATGGTAAAAATGGTCAATCATAAGTAATGAAAAGAGAGGAAGAATCCTCTCTTTTTTTGTCGATTTTGAGAATCATTCAATTAAATCGAGTTTTCGATTGTACATTTCACTTTCCTATTAGGGGAAAATCATATAATATAGTACGTAGGTGTAGAGTAAGCAAGGGGGGGCATCAAATGATTGAATGGTATTTTGAGTATGAAATACATAAAAACCGACCTGGCTTGCTTGGTGATGTTTCTTCGTTAATCGGTATGCTTGGTATTAATATTGTAACAATTAATGGGGTAGACAATGCTAGGCGCGGACTATTATTAATGTGTGAAAATCAAGAACAAATTTCTAGACTTGAATCAATTTTAAATACGATGGATAATATAACTGTAACGAAATATCGTCCACCGAAGCTTCGCGATCGATTAGCAGTTCGTCACGGAAGATATATACAGCGAGATGCGGATGATAAGAAAACATTTCGTTTCGTTCGTGATGAATTAGGTTTACTTGTCGATTTTATGGCGGAACTGATGAAAAAAGATGGCCATAAATTAATTGGAATTCGTGGAATGCCGCGCGTTGGAAAAACTGAATCCATCGTTGCTGCAAGTGTTTGTGCAAATAAACGTTGGCTTTTTGTATCGTCGACTCTTATTAAACAGACGGTACGCAGTCAGTTAATTGAAGATGAATATAATGATAATAATATCTTTATTTTAGATGGAATTGTTTCAACGAAGCGCGCAAATGAACGACACTGGCAGCTTGTTCGCGAAATTATGAGATTGCCAGCAACAAAGGTTGTAGAGCATCCAGATGTATTTGTGAGTCAGTCAGAATATACACTTGATGATTTTGATTACATTATTGAGTTGAGAAATGATTACGATGAAGAAATTCAATACAGTCTAGTAGATGAAATTGAACAAGGAAATCAAAATAATTTTTCTATGTTCGACTTTTAAAGAAATATTGAGGTGTTAGCATTGACAGAATTAGGACAAAAGCTGAAAGAAGCACGAGAATTGAAAGGTTTTTCCATCGATCAGCTGCAGGAAATTACGAAAATTCAAAAACGTTATTTGATTAGTATTGAAGAAGGAAATTATAGTATATTGCCTGGAGATTTTTACGCGCGTGCCTTTATAAAACAATATGCAGAAGCAGTTGGGTTAAATGGAGAGGCACTACTTGAAGAATATCGACACGAAATACCGCAGTCGATTTCTCAGGATGTCCCGCAATTTTCCACAGGACAAAAGGCGCAGGAAACTGTGCAAAAAGCAGCGTCATCACAAATTGCAGACCATATGCCTAAAATTTTAATTACATTGCTTGTTATTGCTGTTGGTGTTGCAATTTGGTTCGTGTTTCAGTTTGTTTTAGGTAAAAATGACGATAGTCAAGTAAAACAAACGAAAAATGCACAAACAGAAGTGGAAAAAGCAGAAAATTCGCCTCTTGATCAAAAGAAAGAAGAGAAAAAACAAGAGAAGAAACAAGAAGTACCTCAACAACCTGGGCAGCAACAAAATCCAGCTCAACAAGAGATTAAAGTTGTTGAAAAGAACGGGAAAGAATCTACATTGGAACTTCGTCATAATAAAGAATTGAAAGTAGAAATAACTGCAAAAGGTACAAGTTATGTAGATATTAAAAACGAAGATGGTAAAGAACTTTATACAGGTACTTTAAATAAGGATCAAACACAACAACAAGATTTATCGCCAGAACATGTTGTGCGTTTAAACATTGGTAGTGCGCCAAATGTTGAAATTAAAATTAACGGTCAACCTGTTGAATTCCCACAAAATACAGAAGAAATGCGTCATCAAATTTTGGTGATTAAAAACTTAGGGGAACAACCTGCACAATAATAGTCATCGTTCCGATGACTTTTTTCAATGCATAAACTGTTTTTGACATGATGGAGGAATAGCTGTGAATTTACCAAATAAAATTACTGTATCAAGAATTTGCTTAATTCCTATATTTTTAATTATTATGCTCGCTCCATTTGATTGGGGAGTGTATACAATTGGAGATGTAGAATTGCCAGTTCAGCACTTAGCTGGAGCGCTTGTTTTTATTATTGCTTCTGCGACAGATTGGATTGATGGCCATTATGCAAGAAAACACAATCTTGTAACGAATCTAGGGAAATTTTTGGATCCTTTGGCGGATAAGTTATTGGTATCTGCGGCATTAATTACGCTTGTAGATTTACATTATGTAGCGACTTGGATGGCTGTTGTTATTATTAGCCGAGAATTTGCCGTTACAGGCTTGCGTCTTGTATTAGCTGGTACAGGAGAAGTGGCTGCTGCGAAAATGCCTGGGAAAATTAAAATGTGGATGCAAGTTATTGCAATTTCTGCCTACTTACTTCACGATGTTCCGTTTAATTTAATTAATGTCCCAATTGCAGATATTTCAATATGGGTTGCACTTATTTTCACGATTATTTCAGGATGGGATTATTTCTGGAAAAATAGAGGAGTATTTGTTGATTCGAAATAACGGCTTATGGGGGAATGGAAGATGAATGCAGAGATTATCGCGGTTGGTACAGAGCTATTGCTTGGACAAATTGCGAATACGAATGCCAAGTTTATATCAGAAAAACTAGCATCCATCGGAATCGATGTATATTATCACACTGTTGTAGGAGATAACAATAATCGCTTACGTCAAGCAATTGAAATTGCTCAAAAACGTGCAGATATATTGATTTTCACAGGTGGTTTAGGGCCAACAAAAGACGATTTAACGAAAGAAACAATTGCTTCCTCCTTACAGGAAGAACTTGTATATGATGAAGTAGCGCTTAATTCCATTGCTGATTATTATAAAAGAACGGGAAGAGAGTTTACTGAAAATAATAAAAAACAAGCTCTTGTTTTAAGGGGAGCAACTGTGTTTGCAAATGATCATGGTATGGCTCCGGGTATGGGATTATGTAAAGATAACAAGGTGTATATTTTACTTCCAGGACCACCTAAAGAAATGAATCCAATGTATACAAGTTATGTAGAGAATTGGCTTCTTCCTTTTACATCTGGTGAGAATCTATATTCTCGTACTCTTCGATTTTTTGGAATTGGAGAATCACAATTAGAGGCAACGATTCAAGATTTAATAGATGCTCAAACGAATCCGACCATTGCTCCTCTTGCTTCTGAAGGAGAAGTAACGCTTCGCTTGACAGCAAAGCACCATGATGCAAAAGAAGCTGAATCTTTAATAAATCATGTAGAAGAATTGATTTTACAAAGAGTAGGGCAATTTTTTTATGGATATAATCAAGATCTTCTTCATAAAAAAGCAATTACTTTGCTTAAACAAAAGTGTTTAACGATTGCATGTGCTGAAAGTTTAACGGGTGGCTTATTTGGTGATCGTATTACTGAAGTTGCCGGTGTATCTTCTCTGTTTAAAGGTGGCGTAATTTGTTATAGCAATGATGTAAAACAACATGTACTAGATGTGCCAGAAAAGACTTTACAAACAGATGGAGCTGTTAGTGAAGATTGTGCCCGTTATCTTGCTGAAAGTGTGAAAAAACTAATGCAAACGAATGTCGGAATTAGCTTCACTGGAGTAGCAGGGCCGGATGCATCTGAAGGAAAAGAACCTGGAACAGTGTTTATTGGCTTAGCAATAGATGAACAACCGACAGTAGTTATTCCCCTTGCATTAAGTGGAAGTCGTCAACAAATTCGTGAACGAACTGTCAAATACGGATTTTATCATCTGTATAAGAAGCTAGAAGAGATATAAATCTCTTCTAGCTTTTGTTATTTTATATAGAAAAATAGAGTTTTTCCTCTACTGGAAAATAAAAAAACGAATAAACGTTCGATTTTTGTTGGCATAATGGGAAGAAAATATGTATAATAAGATTAGCATTTAAGTTAAGGAGGAATTTTTGAATGAGTGATCGTCAAGCGGCATTAGATATGGCGTTAAAACAAATAGAAAAACAATTCGGTAAAGGCTCTATTATGAAACTAGGAGAGCAAGCGGAACGTAAGATTTCAACTATACCAAGTGGTTCATTGGCACTTGATGTAGCCCTTGGAGTTGGCGGTTATCCACGAGGTCGTATTATTGAAATTTATGGACCTGAAAGTTCAGGTAAAACAACGGTTTCCTTACATGCGATTGCAGAGGTACAGCGTCAAGGCGGACAAGCGGCGTTTATTGATGCAGAACATGCAATGGATCCTGTATATGCACAAAAACTAGGTGTTAACATTGATGAATTATTATTATCTCAACCAGATACAGGAGAACAAGGATTAGAAATTGCTGAAGCATTAGTACGAAGCGGTGCAATTGATATTATTGTTATTGACTCGGTAGCGGCACTTGTTCCAAAAGCAGAGATTGAAGGAGAAATGGGTGACTCTCACGTCGGTTTACAAGCACGTTTAATGTCACAAGCTCTTCGTAAATTATCTGGTGCAATTAACAAGTCAAAAACAATCGCAATTTTCATTAACCAAATTCGTGAAAAAGTTGGGGTAATGTTTGGAAATCAACAAATGGTTGCTTAATCTTTATAGATTAAGGAGTTTACTATGGGTTTCCCTTGCTAGTGATAGCAAGTTCAAAAAACCTTGTGAACCTTATTGCCTAAGGGTGTAGCTATATAGCTGCTAACGGTGAAGCCCTCCAAATAATAGGGTAATACCGTGCCAAGCTTCAGACTGATTTGAAGAAGGTGTAGAGACTACCGAAAAGGACTTTTAAAGTTAACTGAGTAGGGTACGGCAGAAGATAGGCTCCTGCTGGAAGTGCAAGGCTCTCTGTAAAGAGATGAAGAGATAGTCCGCGCTATAGAGATGGAAAATCTATAGAATTTTGCCAGAAACAACTCCAGGTGGACGTGCGTTGAAATTCTATTCAACTGTACGTTTAGAAGTACGTCGTGCTGAGCAGTTAAAGCAAGGTAACGATATTGTTGGTAATAAAACAAAAGTGAAGGTAGTAAAAAATAAAGTAGCGCCTCCTTTCCGCGTTGCAGAGGTTGATATTATGTACGGAGAAGGGATCTCGAGAGAAGGCGAAATTTTAGATATGGCTTCTGAACTTGATATCGTTCAAAAGAGCGGAGCTTGGTATTCTTATAATGAAGAACGCTTAGGACAAGGGCGTGAAAATGCGAAGCAATTCTTAAAAGAAAATCCAGAGATTACAGACGAAATAGCATTCTTTATTCGTGAGCATCATGGTATTGGTGAAGAGGGTGCATCTGGAAGCGGAGAAGATATGACTCTTCTTGAAGATTAAAAGACACGGTTTCGTGTCTTTTATTTTTTAGCCTGCTATTTATGAACGGTATTAAACTATTTTAAATGGGTTTGTTTTGTTCAACTAATAATCGGCAAGAGGTAAAGAAACCTCACTAATGGAAGTTTCACTTGACTGTAGGTAAAGAAAGTAAAGGTAGACAATGCTTGACAATGAAAATAGCGGTAGATACAATGATAATGTATATTTTTTCTTATATTATATACGACACACTCTTCTCAAGAAGAGAAGTAACATTCGGAGAGGACGTATACTTTCCGAAATAAGCATATGTCTAGTTTAATTGTGAATTGAAGAAAGTCCCTTAAAAAGGCGGGACGACGGTCATCGCTGTACGTTGTAGGTGCAAACAATGTACATCCATGCAGTCTTTTTTCATTCATAGCAAGAGGAGGTGAAATAATGGGTAATGAATTTTGGATACTCATCTCCATTTTGCTGGCCATCGTCAGTGCAGTTGTTGGGTTTTTTGTTCGAAAGTCCATTGCGGAAGCGAAGATTAACGGTGCGACCAATGAAGCGAAGCGCATTGTAGAAGATGCAAATCGTCAAGCAGAAGCACTGAAAAAGGAAGCCCTATTAGAAGCAAAGGATGAAATTCATACACTTCGTACAGAAGCGGAATTAGAAATTCGTGACCGAAGAAGCGAGTTGCAAAAACAAGAAAATCGTTTAATGCAAAAAGAAGAGAACCTTGATCGAAAAGATGAATCGCTTGAGAAAAGTCAGCAATTATTAGAAAAGAAAGAGGAATCTCTTGTAGCAAGACAACAGCAGATTGAAGATTTGGAAAGCAAAGTGGGAGAGTTAGTACAAAAACAGCAAGATGAATTAGAGCGTATTTCTAACCTAACACGTGAGCAAGCAAGAGCTATTATCTTAGAAAAAGTTGAAAATGAAATTTCGCATGAAATCGCTGTTATGGTAAAAGAAACTGAAGTACGTGCAAAAGAAGAAGCGGATAAGAAAGCGAAAGAGATTTTATCTTTAGCTATGCAAAGATGTGCTGCTGATCACGTTGCTGAAACAACGGTTTCAGTTGTAAATCTTCCAAATGACGAAATGAAGGGTCGTATTATCGGGCGTGAAGGACGAAATATTCGTACGTTAGAAACATTAACGGGTATTGATCTAATTATTGATGATACACCAGAAGCAGTAATATTATCAGGTTTTGACCCAATTCGTCGTGAAACTGCTCGTATTGCTTTGGATAAACTTGTACAAGACGGACGTATTCACCCAGCCCGTATTGAAGAAATGGTTGAAAAATCAAGACGTGAAGTGGATGAGTATATTCGTGAAGTTGGAGAACAAACGACATTTGAAGTAGGTGTACATGGATTACACCCAGACTTAATTAAGATTTTAGGTCGTTTGAAATTTAGAACAAGCTACGGTCAAAACGTCCTAAAACACTCTATGGAGGTTGCTTACTTAGCTGGACTAATGGCAGCAGAACTTGGTGAGGACGAAAAACTGGCTCGTCGTGCTGGTTTATTGCATGACATCGGAAAGGCAATTGACCATGAAGTTGAAGGTAGCCACGTTGAAATTGGCGTCGAGCTTGCGACAAAATATAAAGAGCATCCAGTTGTTATCAATAGTATTGCATCTCATCATGGGGATACAGAACCTACTTCTATTATCGCAGTTCTTGTGGCCGCGGCAGATGCACTGTCAGCAGCAAGACCTGGAGCGCGAAGTGAGACACTTGAAAATTATATTCGTCGTCTTGAGAAGCTTGAAGAGATTTCTGAGTCTTATGATGGTGTTGAGAAATCCTATGCAATTCAAGCTGGACGTGAAGTTCGTATCTTAGTGAAACCAGATACAATTGATGACTTAGAGGCTCATCGTTTAGCACGTGATATTCGAAAACGTATTGAAAATGAACTGGATTATCCAGGACATATTAAAGTTACCGTTATTCGGGAAACTCGTGCAGTTGAATATGCAAAATAAAGTGGTGGTGTTGCACCACTTTATTTTTTTGTGCTGAGAATGGACACAATATAGGAAAGCTTGTAGAATCGGAAATGACTCATGAAATAGGATAATGTGAGCAAATCCGTATTTTCATAAGTGAAGGTTGTAATTTATCCCGCTATTCGTGGGCAGTAATACTCCTACCTTACAATTCGGCGAAAGTAATGTCTAGCTCTAGCGGCTAGAATCTCCGGTCGTTTCGCCTTCTCGGACGAGGCAAAAAGCGCCTCTTTATCGGGGGCTCCAACGTTCTGCGACTCTGAGTGAGCCGCTTCCGCTTTTTTGAAGAAGCTAGGTGGCAGATAAACTGCCGGCATGCGCCCAATTGGTGAGGGATGATTAAAGTTTCACTTAATGAGAATAAACTACGAAGAATGTATAGATGGAAAGGGTAAGAACAATGAGAATTTTATTTGTTGGGGATGTAGTAGGCTCGCCAGGAAGAAAGATGATTCAAGATTACGTGCCTGCGTTAAAGAAAAAATATACACCTACAGTTACGATTATTAACGGAGAAAATGCTGCAGGTGGACGTGGTATTACAGAGAAAATTTATCGTAATTTTTTAGAGTGCGGTGCACAAGCAGTTACACTTGGAAACCATGCATGGGATAACCGTGAAATTTTTGAATTTATTGATGATGCAAAGTACCTTGCAAGACCAGCAAATTTCCCAGAAGGAACGCCAGGAAAAGGACTTATTTTTGTAAATTGTAATGGCGTAGAAGTAGCGGTAATTAATTTACAAGGTCGTACATTTTTACCACCAATTGATTGTCCGTTCCGAAAAGTGGACGAATTGATTAAGATCGCAAAAAAACGTACGAACATTATTTTTATTGACTTTCATGCGGAAACAACGAGTGAAAAGCAAGCGCTAGGATGGTATGTAGATGGACGTGCTACAGCAGTTGTTGGTACGCACACACACGTTCCAACAGCGGATAATCGTATTTTACCAGATGGAACAGCTTATATTACAGATGTTGGGATGACAGGTCCATATGATGGAATTTTAGGAATGGATCGTGAAGCAGTGCTGAAGAAATTTTTAACAAACCTTCCAGTACGATTTGAAGTAACCAATGGAAGAACGCAGTTAAGTGCCGTGTTAATTGATGTAGATCCTAATACAGGGAAAGCTAAAAAAATTGATCGTATTTTAATTAATGATGATCAACCATTTTTTGAATAAAACACAAAAAGTTGGAAAAGAAAATATATTTTAATTTTTTAGAAAAATTACGAATTTTTAGCAGGAATATGAATCATTGCTCGTGAATATAAGTTAAAAGTGAACTCAATCGCTAATATTTTTTAAAGAAACGAGGAGGAAACGAGCAATGGAAATATTAAAAGTTAAAGCAACTTCAGTACCTAACTCTGTAGCTGGTGCACTTGCTGGAGTCATTCGTGAGCGTGGCTCAGCAGAAATGCAAGCAATTGGTGCAGGTGCATTGAATCAAGCCGTAAAGGCAGTAGCAATTGCGAGAGGATTTGTGGCGCCGAGTGGTGTGGATTTGATATGTATCCCAGCTTTCACAGATATTATGATTGATGGTGAAGAACGTACAGCAATTAAATTAATTGTAGAGCCTCGTTAAATTGGATGACCTGTTTGCATTTGCAAACAGGTCATTTTTATCCATCTATTTGTGGACAGTCATAAGGGGCAAGCTTATCGTTAATGGAATGATCATTGCAAGAAGATTTTGGTTGCCAGCTGTAACAATACAATAAAACATAAGAATATTTCAGGAAGAAAGGATGAAGAGCATTGAAAATTTTTGATGCGCACTGTGATGTATTGTGGCAGTTATGGATGGGGAAAGGAAAGCGAACTTTTCAAAATGATTCTTCTTTACATATTACATATGATCAGTTAACACAAAAGGGTGGTAGTATTCAATGTTTTGCAATTTATGTACCGGAAGAAGTTTCGTATGAACAACGATTTGCAGTTGCATTAGAGATGGCAAATATATTTCATGAACAAATTTTGACTCTTCCGAATATAAAATGGATTCGGACAAAAGAAGATATTCTGCAATTGGAAACGAATGATATAGGAGCGCTTTTAACTTTAGAAGGATGCGATGCAATTGGAAAAGAATTAACGAAGCTAAAAACGTTGTATTATCTTGGTGTTCGTTCTGTTGGCCTTACTTGGAACTATGCGAACTTAGTTGCTGATGGAGCGTTAGAGTCTCGAGATGGCGGTTTAACACTGTTTGGCGAAAAAGTAGTGGATGATTTAAATCGCTACAAGATATGGACAGATGTTTCTCATCTGTCAGAGAAAGGGTTTTGGGATGTGATGGAACTTGCCGATTATCCAATTGCATCGCATTCAAATAGTTATGAGTTATGTTCGCATCCAAGAAATGTAACGAATGAACAAATAAGAGCATTAATTCAAAAAAACGGAATGATTGGGATAACATTCGTCCCAATGTTTTTAGCTGCAAACAAGTCTGTTTGTACTGATGATATATTAAGGCACGTAGAGCATGTGTGTATGCTTGGCGGCGAGAGGAATGTAGGATTCGGATCAGATTTTGATGGGATTACGGAAACAGTCGTAAATGTGGAAAGGTATGAGCACTATGACTATGTCATAAATGAACTATTAAAACGCTATAAAGAAGAGCAAGTCAATAATTTCATATATCGTAATTTTATACATCATATTCCATTTTAGAACATGGCTATAAAAGTGTTTGTGGAAAAGTTAGAAAATTTAAAAAATAAGCGATAAAATTATATCAAATTGTTGCATTTTTACTGTTGTAGAGCTAGAATTGTAAACGAATTAAGATTATGAGAAACATTCGCTGAAATCAGAAGAGGTATAATTTGTGTCCATTGTAGTTTCTTGTCTTAAAAAGTGCTAAACTAGTACTGTAAAAAAATACACTACAATGTATGCAGTTAAAGGGGTGTAGGAAATGATTAGTCAACTTTCATGGAAAGTTGGAGGCCAACAAGGTGAAGGAATTGAAAGTACAGGAGAAATCTTCTGTATTGCATTAAACCGACTAGGTTATTATTTATATGGTTATCGCCATTTTTCATCACGAATTAAAGGTGGTCATACAAACAATAAAATTCGCGTAAGTACAACAGAGGTACGTGCGATATCAGATGATTTAGATATTTTAATTGCATTTGATCAAGAAACGATTGATTTTAACTTCCACGAACTACGTCCTGGTGGAATTGTTGTTGCAGATGCAAAATTTAATCCAAGCATTCCTGAAGGAACAGATGTAACTTTATATGCAATTCCATTTACGGATATTGCTTCTGAGCTAGGTACATCTTTAATGAAAAACATGGTTGCAGTTGGAGCGTCTAGTGCGGTATTAGGGCTGGATGAAAAAGTGTATTTAGAAGTTGTAGATGAAATTTTCGGTCGTAAAGGAGAGCAAGTTGTTCAGAAGAACATGGACGCAATTCAGCGCGGCTCTCAATATATGAAAGAATTGCTTGGCGAAAAAGTAAATATGATGCAACTTGAAAAAGCAGATGGAAAAAAACGTATGTTTATGATTGGGAACGATGCAATCGCATTTGGTGCAGTAGCTGGCGGTGCACGTTTTATGTCTGCTTATCCAATTACACCTGCTTCTGAGATTATGGAATACTTAATTAAGAAGCTTCCAAAAGTAGGAGGAACGGTTATTCAAACTGAGGATGAAATCGCTGCTTGTACGATGGCAATTGGTGCAAACTATGCTGGTGTACGTACATTAACAGCTTCAGCAGGTCCTGGTTTATCTCTCATGATGGAAGCGATTGGATTAGCTGGGATTACAGAAACACCTCTTGTAATCATTGATACACAGCGTGGTGGACCAAGTACGGGGTTACCAACAAAACAAGAACAATCTGATTTAATGGCAATGATTTATGGTACGCATGGTGAGATTCCGAAAATCGTTATGGCACCAAGTACTGTTGAAGAGGCATTCTATGATATTGTAGAAGCATTTAACTTAGCTGAAGAATATCAAGTTCCTGTTATCTTTTTAACAGATTTACAACTTTCTTTAGGGAAACAAACAGTAGAACCACTTCAATTAGAAAAAGTTGAAATTCGCCGTGGTAAACTGGATTTACATGCTGAGTTACCAGAGCGTGAAAATAAAGCATACTTCAAACGATATGCAGTAACAGAAGATGGTATTTCCCCACGTGTTGTACCTGGTATGAAAAATGGTATTCATCATGTAACAGGCGTAGAGCACGATGAAACAGGGAAACCATCTGAATCAGCACTGAACCGCAGTGCACAAATGGACAAACGTTTCCGTAAAATGGAGAATATTAAGTTTAAAACCCCAGTATACAAAAATGCCAAAAATGCTGACGCTGATATATTATTAGTAGGCTTTAACTCAACTCGTGGTGCAATTGAAGAAGCGATGGAACGTTTAGAGCAAGAAGGATTAAAAGTAAATCATGCTCATGTTCGCTTAATTCATCCATTCCCAACGGCTGAAATGTTGCCGCTTGTGAAAGAAGCAAAACGTGTTGTCGTTGTAGAAAATAATGCAACTGGACAGCTTGCTAATATTATGAGGATGAATCTTGGCTATGGTGAGAAAATTTCTAGTCTGCTGAAATATGACGGAAACCCATTCTTGCCAAAAGAAATTTACAACGAATGCAAAAAAGGGGCTGTTTTAAATGGCAACATTTAAGGACTTTCGTAATAGTGTAAAACCAAACTGGTGTCCAGGTTGCGGTGACTTCTCAGTACAAGCAGCAATTCAACGTGCTGCTGCAAATGTAGGTTTAAATCCTGATGAATTAGCGGTTATTTCTGGTATCGGTTGCTCTGGTCGTATCTCTGGTTACATTAACTCTTACGGTGTTCATAGTATTCATGGACGTGCCCTTCCAATTGCACAAGGTGTAAAAATGGCAAATCGTGATTTAACAGTTATTGCATCAGGTGGTGACGGTGACGGTTTTGCAATCGGTATGGGACATACGATTCATTCTATTCGTCGTAATATTGATATTACGTACATTGTTATGGATAACCAAATTTATGGTTTAACGAAAGGTCAAACTTCACCACGTAGTGAAGCGGGCTTTAAAACGAAAAGTACGCCGCAAGGATCGATTGAGCCAGCGCTATCTGTAATGGAGATGGCATTAACTGCTGGAGCAACGTTCGTAGCTCAAAGTTTCTCTAGTGATTTAAAAGAATTAACACAGCTAATTGAAGCTGGTATTCAACATAAAGGCTTCTCTCTCATCAACGTATTTAGTCCATGTGTAACATATAACAAGGT
The DNA here is from genome assembly GCF_028401955.1 of Bacillus sp. BP-3. Lineage (GTDB taxonomy): Bacteria > Bacillota > Bacilli > Bacillales > Bacillaceae_G > Bacillus_A. The sequence goes on along the minus strand of NZ_JAQOTJ010000004.1, from coordinate 129,616 downwards.
AAACACCTACGATTGGTTTAAAGAGAATTTAACAAGACTTAGCGAAGTAGAAGGATATGATCCATCTAATCGTATGATTGCTATGCAAACATTAATGGAAAACAAAGGTCTAGTAACAGGTTTAATTTATCAAAATAAAGAACAACCTTCTTACCAAGAGCTTGTAAAAGGTTATAGTGAAGAACCATTAGTTCATGCTGATCTGCAAATGGACCAAAAAATGTTTGATGAGCTTGTAGCAGAGTTCATGTAATAGATGAAAGGCTATCGAAAATTCGGTAGCCTTTTCTGATACAAAATTATGATCAAATCATTTCATAATAATTAGTATTTTGTTTACTGGGAAAATTCAGAATGATAAAATAATAAACAAGAGTCATATTATATGAGTTTCTCTTATCCTCTTTAGTATCAAGTGAAATCGTTCATGAATCCAAGCTATCTCTATTGTTTAATTTGACTGAACGCTTTATACTATAATAATGTGTATAGGAATGAAGCGACATGCTTTTTTATAAAAACAACTTAAACAACAACTAACAGTTAAAACTTTGTATATGTAAGGGTGAAAGGAGATTAATCATGAACGAAGAGCAACGATTAGCAGGTCAACAAGCAACTTCAACTACTAAAAAGGCAGAAAAAGATTATAGTAAATATTTTGAAAGTGTATATCAGCCACCGTCTTTAAAAGATGCGAAAAAACGTGGAAAAGAAGAAGTTAAAATTGAACGTGATTTTGGCTTACCAGAAGAGTTCCGTAATTTTGGTGCTGGAAGAAAGTTTTATATCCGTACTTATGGATGTCAAATGAATGAGCATGATACAGAAGTAATGGCTGGTATTTTTACAACTCTCGGATACGAACCAACATTCTCTACAGAAGATGCAGATGTGGTTCTATTAAATACATGTGCCATTCGTGAAAATGCTGAAAATAAAGTATTCGGAGAACTTGGTCATTTAAAATCCTTAAAACAAAGAAATCCTGATCTTTTAATTGGTGTATGTGGTTGTATGTCACAAGAGGAATCTGTGGTGAACAAAATTATGAAAACATACCAGCAAGTAGATATGGTGTTTGGTACGCATAATATTCACCGCCTTCCATACATTTTAAAAGATGCTATGTTCTCGAAAGCGACTGTTGTTGAAGTATGGTCAAAAGAAGGGGATGTAATTGAAAACCTTCCGAAAGTACGTCGCGGAGATATTAAGGCGTGGGTAAACATTATGTACGGATGTGACAAATTCTGTACGTACTGCATCGTACCGTATACACGTGGTAAAGAGCGTAGCCGCCGTCCTGAAGATATTATTAAAGAAGTACGTCATTTAGCTGCAAATGGTTATAAAGAAATTACGCTACTTGGTCAAAACGTAAACGCATACGGAAAAGACTTTGAAGATATGAAATATGGTTTAGGAGATCTTATGGATGAACTTCGTAAGGTTGACGTAGCACGTATTCGTTTTACTACAAGCCATCCGCGCGACTTTGATGATCATTTAATTGAAGTACTTGCAAAAGGCGGCAATTTAGTTGAACACATTCACTTACCGGTGCAATCTGGAAGTACAGATATGTTGAAAATTATGGCACGTAAATACTCACGTGAGCATTATTTAGAACTTGTACGTAAAATTAAAGAAGCGATTCAAAATGCAGTATTAACGACAGATATTATCGTTGGTTTCCCAAATGAAACAGAAGAACAATTTGAAGAAACGATGTCGTTATATCGTGAAGTAGGCTTTGATAGTGCATATACATTTATTTATTCACCACGTGAAGGTACACCAGCTGCAAAAATGCAAGATAATGTACCGATGGAAGTGAAAAAAGAACGTTTGCAACGTTTAAATACATTAGTAAATGAATTTTCTGCGAACAAGAATAAAGCGTATGAAGGGCAAATCGTTGAAGTGCTTGTTGATGGAGAAAGTAAAAATAATCCTGATGTACTTGCAGGTTATACACGTGCCAATAAACTTGTAAACTTCGTAGCTCCAAAATCTGTAATCGGACAGCTTGTTAAAGTGAAAGTTACTGAAACGAAAACTTGGTATCTAAACGGGGAATTGGTTGAGGAGCCGATTGAGGTGAAATAGATGAAAATCTTTACAAAAGATGAAATTGTAGAGCAAGCGAAAGAATTAGCAAAAATGATTTCTGAAACAGAAGAAGTGGATTTCTTTAAACGTGCAGAAGCGCAAATTCATAAAAATGAAAATGTAAAACGTACAATTGATGAAATTAAAGTTTTGCAAAAACAAGCAGTAAATTTACAGCATTATGGGAAATGGGAAGCGTTAAAAAAGGTAGAATCGGATATTGATGCGTTGCAAGATAAACTAGATGAAATTCCGGTTGTCCAACAGTTTAAATCTTCTCAAACATATGTAAATGATTTATTGCAGCTTGTTGCAAGTACAATTTCAAACACAGTCACAGATGAAATTTTAATTACAACTGGCGGCGATGTATTAAAAGGAGAAACAGGTGCTGAAATAGCAAATAAGAAAGGCACGTGTGGTTGCTAAAAAGATGTCGAACTCGACATCTTTTTTTGTTTCGTTTCGAATAGGTGATGGTCCAGTTTGTGTTTGTAGCAGTGTCAATGATTGTTTTTAACTTCTAAAAATCAGAAGTTTTTTATAACAAAATGAACGGTGCATAATAGCATTTTCAAAAAGAATAACACATTCCGCATTTATCCCGCATATAATGAATTGAACATTCATTGAGGAGGGTTTCGTATGTCCGAATTTAGAGAGATTATTACGAAAGCAGTTGTGGGAAAAGGGCGTAAGTATATGAAAACAACTCACACTGTTGCACCGAATCATACGCCGACAAGTATTCTAGGATGCTGGGTTATTAACCATGCATACGAAGCAAAACAGAATGGAAAGTATGTAGAAATCGAAGGGTATTATGACATTAACACATGGTATTCACATGATGAAAACACGAAAACTGAAGTTGTAACAGAGCGTGTACATTACTCAGATGATGTGAAAGTTGGTTATCGTGATAACAATTTTTCTGGGGAAGATATTGAAGTTATTGCACGTGTCGTTCAACATCCAAATTGTTTAGAAGCTGTAATTTCACCAAATGGAAATAAAATGGTTGTTACAGTAGAACGTGAATTTGTCACAGAGGTAGTTGGAGAAACAAAAATTTGTGTAAGTGTAAATCCAGATGGATGTCAAGAAGATGATCAGCAATTTGAAGTGGATGATGATGAGTTTGAAGAACTTGATCCGAACTTTATTGTAGAAGCTGAAGAAGAGTAAGTTGAAGCTAGGAAGATCCTCTTCCTAGCTTTTTTGTATATGTTTCAGATGATGGATCAAAATCATTCGTGTATAATTGTGTTATAATATATTTTTAAAGTGAAAAAGAGAGATGTATGGAGGAGCAAAATGGCACAGTACACGCCGATGATGCAGCAATATTTAAAGATCAAGGCAGATTATCAAGATGCCTTTTTATTTTTTAGATTAGGCGATTTTTATGAAATGTTTTTTGAAGATGCTGTAAAAGCAGCACATGAACTTGAAATTACATTAACGAGTCGTGATGGGGGCGGAAGCGAACGGATTCCGATGTGTGGTGTACCGTATCACGCTGCAAAAAACTACATTGAACAATTGATTGAAAAAGGATATAAAGTAGCAATTTGTGAACAGGTTGAAGATCCTAAAACAGCAAAAGGTGTAGTGCGTCGTGAAGTTGTTCAATTAATTACACCAGGGACGATGATGGAAGGGCGTACGATAGATGAAAAGGAAAATAATTTCCTTGCAGCACTAACACAGTTTGAAGATGGTTCCATTGCATTAGCTTGTAATGACTTAACGACAGGTCAAAATACAGTAACATTATTAACGGGAACACTTGAAGATGTATTACTAGAAGTATATGCAACGGGTGCGAAAGAAATTGTCGTATCTTCTACGTTCTCTAAGGAAGAATTGGATAAGCTGTTAGCGACATTAAAAATGACAGTTTCATATGAGGAAGAAGCAAAAATCCCAGAGAGCCTTACGCATCTCGTTCAAAATGTGACGCAAACAAAACTACTTGCAGCGGTTGGACGTTTATTTAGCTATGTCTTACGAACGCAAAAACGTTCCCTAGACCACCTGCAACCTGTTGAAATTTATTATACAAATCAATTTATGAAGATTGATGTTCATTCTAAACGTAATTTAGAACTAACAGAAACCATTCGAACAAAAGAAAAAACAGGTTCGTTATTGTGGTTGCTAGATAAAACGAAAACAGCGATGGGGGGACGGATGTTAAAGCAGTGGATGGAACGCCCACTCATCCAAAAAGAAAAAATTGAAGAACGTTTAGAAATGGTTGAAACGTTTGTGAACGATTATTTCTTCCGTGAAGATTTGAAAGAAAAACTAAAAGAAGTATACGACTTAGAGCGGTTAGCAGGTAAAGTTTCATATGGTAGTGTCAATGCGCGAGATTTACTGCAATTAAAGCGGTCCTTACTGCAAGTACCAGCCATTCTAGAAGCGGTTAGTCTTTTAGATAATGCTTATACTACAAAGCTAATTCAAGGCGCTGATCCGTGTGAAAGCTTAACAACGTTATTAGAGAGAAGTATTCAAGAAAACCCGCCGCTTTCAATAAAAGATGGTGACATTATTAAAGATGGTTACAGTGAGAAATTAGATCAGTATCGTTATGTAAGCAAAAACGGGAAAACGTGGATTGCAGAGCTTGAAAAACGTGAGCGTGATATAACCGGAATTAAATCATTAAAGATTGGTTATAATCGTATTTTTGGTTACTATATTGAAGTCACAAAAGCAAATCTATCTGCACTTCCAGAAGGACGTTATGAGCGGAAACAAACACTTGCGAATGCAGAACGCTTTATTACAGATGAGTTAAAAGAAAAAGAGACATTAATTTTAGAAGCAGAAGAAAAAATCGTTCAGTTAGAATATGACTTATTCACAGCTCTTCGCGAAGAAGTAAAAGTATTTATCCCGAAATTGCAGCAATTAGCAAAAATTATTAGTGAACTAGATGTTCTTCAAAGCTTTGCAACTGTAAGTGAAGAAGAACAATTTGTAAAACCAACATTAACGAGTAAACGAGAAATTTTTATTAAAGATGGTCGTCATCCTGTCGTTGAAAAAGTATTAAACGGCAAATTGTATGTTCCAAATGATTGTATTATGCCTGAAAATATGGATGTCTTTTTGATTACTGGTCCAAACATGTCCGGTAAAAGTACGTATATGCGTCAATTAGCACTGATTACCGTTATGTCACAAATCGGTTGTTTTGTACCAGCGGCAGAGGCTGTACTCCCTGTGTTTGACCAAATCTTTACGAGAATTGGCGCAGCAGATGATTTAATATCAGGTCAAAGTACGTTTATGGTTGAAATGTTAGAAGCGAAAAATGCAATTGCGAATGCATCGGAAAGAAGTTTAATTTTATTTGATGAAATTGGACGAGGTACATCTACGTATGACGGTATGGCGCTAGCGCAAGCAATTATCGAGCATATTCATGATCAAATTGGTGCGAAAACGTTATTTTCAACACATTATCATGAATTAACAGTTCTAGAAGAAAGTTTAGATAAGTTAAAAAATGTACATGTTTCCGCAATTGAAGAAAACGGAAAAGTTGTCTTCTTGCATAAAATTCAAGAAGGGGCAGCAGATAAGAGCTATGGTATTCATGTTGCTCAGCTTGCAGAGCTTCCAGATAGCTTAATCGCTCGTGCTAAAGAAGTATTAGCGCAGCTTGAAGGTCAAGAGGAAGTAATTATTTCGAAACGAACGGAAGTTAAAGCTTTAGAAGAAATCGTACAAGAACTAGTAGTTGTAAAAGAAGAAGTATTGTCGCAAGAAGAAGTGGAAGAAGAATCTCAGCTATCCTTCTTTGCAGCAGAACAATCAGTGAAAACAGAAGACAAGTCTGTACTTAACTCAAAAGAAACAACGGTAGTAACGCTAATTAAAAAAATGGACTTACTTGATATGACACCGTTAGAAGCGTTAAATGAATTATACCGTTTACAGAAAAAGTTGAAGAAAGGATGAGTAAGTAGATGGGGAAAATTCGCAAACTCGATGATCAGCTTTCTAACTTAATTGCGGCAGGGGAAGTAGTAGAACGTCCTGCTTCGGTTGTAAAAGAACTTGTCGAAAATTCCATCGATGCGAATAGTACATCTATTGAAATCCACTTAGAAGAAGCTGGATTATCGAAAATTCGCATTATCGATAATGGAGATGGCATTGCTGAAGAAGACTGTATCGTCGCTTTTGAGAGACATGCAACAAGTAAAATAAAAGATGAAAATGATTTGTTTCGTATTCGAACGCTCGGCTTTCGAGGCGAAGCATTACCGAGTATCGCATCTGTCAGTGAATTAGAGTTAATTACAAGTACAGGGGATGCACCGGGAACACACCTTGTCATAAAAGGCGGGGAAATTTTAAAACAAGAAAAAACAGCGAGCCGTAAAGGGACAGATATTACGGTTCAAAACCTGTTTTTTAATACACCAGCGCGCTTAAAATATATGAAGACGATTCATACAGAGCTTGGAAATGTTACTGACATTGTATATCGCATTGCACTGTCGCATCCAGAAGTCTCTTTGCGTTTGCTTCATAATGAGAAGAAACTACTTCATACATCAGGAAATGGTGATGTAAGACAAGTTCTTGCGGCAATTTACGGTATTCAAGTTGCAAAAAAATTAATTCCAATTGAGGCAGAATCGTTAGACTTTACAATTCGTGGTTATGTGACGTTGCCAGAAGTAACGCGTGCATCCCGTAACTATATGTCAACAATTGTAAATGGTCGTTACGTTCGAAATTATGTCTTAATGAAAGCAGTGCAACAAGGCTATCATACGTTGTTACCTGTTGGACGTTATCCAATTGGTTTCTTATCTGTTGAAATGGATCCAATGCTAGTTGATGTGAACGTTCATCCTGCAAAACTAGAGGTTCGCTTTAGTAAAGAACAGGAGTTATTGCAGCTTATTGAAAAAGCATTACAAGATGCATTTAAAAAGATTCAACTTATTCCTGATGCCGGCTCTGCGACAAAGAAAAAAGAAAAAGATGAAAGTGTTCAAGAACAGTTTCAGTTTGAGCACGCAAAACCGAAAGAGCTGCCAACTATTGTTCTGCCAAGTGGAATGGATGAACAAGAGGAAAAGCAGAAGCCACAGCCACCGCTTTGGAATCCACCAAAACAGGAATGGCAGCCGCCACAATCTCTTGTAAAAGAAGAAAACAATTGGCAACCATCTAAGCCAATTGTAGAAGAACCGTTTTCACAAGAAAATGATTGGGAAGGCCATGAAGAAGGTTTTGAATTAGATGAACTTGAAGAAGTGCAAGAAATCGAAATGAACGGAAACGATTTACCGCCGTTGTATCCAATTGGTCAAATGCACGGAACATATATTTTCGCTCAAAATGATAAAGGATTATATATGATTGACCAGCATGCCGCTCAGGAGCGCATTAATTATGAATATTTTCGTGATAAAGTAGGACAAGTGGCACCAGAGGTACAAGAATTACTCGTTCCGTACCGAATTGATTTATCGCTTAATGAATTTCTACGCATCGAAGAACAACTAGAGGAACTGAAAAAAGTAGGAATCTTTCTAGAGCAATTCGGACATCAATCATTCATTGTTCGCTCACATCCAACATGGTTCCCGAAAGGACAAGAGATGGAAATTATCGATGAAATGATGCAGCAAGTGTTGAAATTGAAAAAAGTCGATATTAAAAAACTGCGCGAAGAAGCAGCTATTATGATGAGCTGTAAAGCATCGATTAAAGCAAATCAATATTTAACCAACGATCAAATTTTTGCTTTACTTGAAGAACTGCGAACCACAACAAACCCATATACTTGTCCGCACGGCAGACCTATACTTGTGCATCATTCGACTTATGAATTGGAGAAGATGTTTAAGCGGGTGATGTGATTGTTTTGTGTTGAGGGGAATTTAGTTAGACTAGAGAAAAATCAAAAGGAAATAAAAAGTTTTTTGTTATTATTTTGATAAAATATTGAGTTAAGAAAAAGAAGCGATAGGAACCAATCGCTTCTTTTTTAATTAAGTTTTGGTTTCGGTTACTTTTGCATAACACATTTGTATTAGTTATAAATACTTCTCTAAAAAAGTACGTTTAACGCCTTACTTTAGCTCAGCACAATGGATAACCGGTTTAATTAAAGGGAATTATCAAAAAGGGTACTATAAAACAGAACAAGCCTAAGAAATGGATAAGGAGTGAGCAAACGATGGACAACATGATAAATGCGGACAGCTTTGATTTGCAAAGCGGAACTGCTCAAAAAACGGTTGGCCAGTATTTGTTCGATTGCCTGAAACTGGAGGGCATTACCGAAATTTTTGGCGTCGCAGGAGACTATAATTTTACTCTTCTTGATACTTTGGAGTGTTATAACGGTATCCGTTTTATAGAAGGACGGAACGAACTAAACTCGGGTTATGCCGCAGATGGCTATGCAAGACTCAAAGGGATATCTGCTCTTATTACGACCTTTGGGGTTGGGGAGCTCAGCGCCTGCAATGCGATAGCGGGAGCTAACAGCGAGCATGTGCCAATAATACACATTGTGGGCGCGCCTCCTGAGAAGGATCAAAAAGAGCATAAGCTGATGCACCACACCCTAATGAATGGGAATTTTGATGTCTTCCGCAAGGTGTATGAGCAGATTACAGATTATACCGCGGTGCTTACGCCGGAAAACGCCAAGATTGAAATTCCGGCTGCGATTCGCATTGCTAAGGAAAAGAAAAAACCGGTATACCTGGTGGTGGCCGATGATTTAGTGAACAAGCCGATTAAGATCCGGGAAGAGCCGATAACACCACGTCCAACGTCCAACCTGAAAACCCTTCAGGCTGCAGTGAATCATGTCCGTCGGCTGCTGGAGCGTGCAAAGCGTCCAGTTATATTGGTGGATGTGAAAACCATACGTTTCGACCTTCAGACAGCAGTTCGGCAACTGGCCGATGCCATGAACGTGCCTGTTGTAACGATGATGTACGGGAAGGGGGGATTCGACGAGAGCCATCCAAATTATATCGGAATGTACCTGGGCTCTTTCGGAGATTCTGAAGTCCAAAGTACGGTGGAAAATGCAGATTGTATCATTGCGATCGGTATGGTATGGGCAGACACCAACACCGCGAATTTTACCGCAAAGCTGAACCCGCTGGTGACTGTCAATATTCAACCAGATATGGTTAAAATCGCCGAGGCGGAATATCCGAATGTTCTTGCAGCCGACATGCTACTTGCCGTGCAGAAAATAGGTTATACGGGCAAAGGTTTAGCAGGAAAATTGTCATTCCCTCATGATCAATTCACAACTAACGCCGACGCTACTCTAATGGCTTCCAACTATTATCCCCGTTTTCAGCGCATGCTGAAAGATGGGGATATTGTAATCGTCGAGACCGGGACGTTTTATAATGGAATGGCGGAAGTGAGACTGCCGGGCAATGTAACGTATATTGGGCAGGGAGGATGGCAGTCCATCGGTTATGCAACCCCCTCGGCGTTCGGTGCTATTATGGCCGCGCCGGAACGTCGAGTGTTACTTTTTACAGGTGACGGTGCCTTGCAGTTAACAGCACAGGAAATCAGTTCTATGCTCTATTACGGCTGTAAGCCTATCATCTTCATTTTGAACAACGATGGTTATACGATTGAGAAATATTTGAATGTCAAAACAGAGGGGCAAAAGTACAACCAAATCCCTCAATGGTCATACACCAGGCTGGCCGAAGTTTTTGGAGGAAACGCGTTTACCGTTACGGTCCGAACCTATGGAGAACTTGATCAAGCTATAATCCAAGCTGGAAAGGAAAGTGCCGAAAGACTCTGTATCATTGAAATGATTGCCGGCAATCCGATGGATGCACCTAAGTATATGCGACGGATGCGAGGTTATATGGAGAAGCAAGAAATGCAGCGCAGCCAGAAATAGTCCCAAATAACAAGAATAATTCCTATTCTACGGCGTAAAAAAAGATCCATTTTGAAAAATCTTTTAATCAAAATGGATCTTTTTTTGAATGGATTTTTCATTTTATAAAAAAGTTTGATAATTTATGTGACGCTTGTTCAATTAAAGCACTTGATTATAGTGGACAAGTCTTTGTTACTTTAAATATTTCAATAAACACATAGAACTTACCAAAAACGGACCAACATTAAAAGGAAATCCCCCCGAGTCCCTGGTCCTATTTTGATACTAATAGTACGGTTCTAATCATATTCTTATAATGGAAAACAATAAAAAGGGATGTAAAGTTAGTTGATAAAAGTAAAGGTTAGTTTACGACCCATTGTAAGTAAGATAAATTTACCCACTGTTTTGAAAACAACTATACTTCCAGGTGACTCGATTGAAAGATTATTTATTGCAACCCAGGTAGGAGAGATCTTTTACATAGGAAACGGAGCTATTAGGAATTTTTTAGATATTCGCTCGCGGATTATAAAATTAGGTAGTTCTGAACAAGGTGTTTCAGGTAGTGGATATGATGAACGGGGATTACTAGGGCTAGCGTTTCATCCAAAATTTTATTTTAACGGTTTGTTTTATCTTCATTATTCAGTAGTTGGAACACAAGGTCCAGGGGCCCTTTCTGAACATTTTAAGCCTAACCCGTGTGATTCCAGTACTTTAAACCTAAAATGGGTAAATAGAGAAACTCAATATGATCATATTGATACGGTTGAAGAATGGATTTTACAATCGAACGGTCAGCCACAAAAACGACGGACAATACTTAACATAAGAAGACCGTTTTTTAATCATAATGGTGTGAATAGCTTAAACTTTTCACCTGAAACCGGAAAACTTATGTTAACAACTGGAGATGGTGGAGCAGGCTATGATCCATTTAATTTAAGCCAGGATGATATGGAAATAGCAGGTAAAATAATTGAAATTGATGTAGATAAGAATACATTTATCTATAATCCACCTGTAGTCACACGTTTTAATGAACTTCCCTCATCTATTCAGGAAACGCTTACGGTAATTGCCAAAGGGGTTCGTAATATAACCGGCGTATCATTTCAAAAGTTTTATAATCAGTATATCAAATATGTGGGGATTGTCGGACAGGACCTGGTAGAGTCGATTTTTTCATTCGTTCATTATAAACCAATACCTGTTACTCAGCTTATTCAAGCTTCTTTAATGAGATCTGAACTTGACCAAGAAGGATTTATTAACTTTGGCTGGCGGGGGTGGGAAGGTGCTTTTCCTACTTCGTTTATAAGGGGCTGTTCTGCGAATCGGACTTTGGATGAAAAAACAATTGCTTATTACAATGAAGCAGTAAAAACTTTAGTAGGGCGTCTTCAGCCTTTAACTAGTTATTTTCATAAAGATCCCCGACCCGATAAATTTGGGGGAACTGCACTTACAGGAGTCCAGCCATATATGGGGAATGGAATCCCAAATTTAACGGGAAGCGTTGTGTTCACCGATTTTGCCCAGAAAGAAGAAGCTCGACCTCCGATTAGAGGGGGGTTAGCTTATACCAGAGTAAGGACAGACTGTAAACTAAATGATTTTAGTGTTATTGAAACCGATTATAATTTTGGGTCTCAATCAGCTTATTATGTTAGTTTGGGAACAAATCTGGATCAAACCAGACTATATTTAGGGGTTTATGGCTCTATGAAAGTGACTAACTTTAACCAAGGTACTGTTTGTGAAATTGTTCCGTGATTGATAACTATAAAATTTGTTGGCTGTAGTATTTGTCATACATGTACTATATTTATGGCGATAAAGTTAAAGAAGGAGAAAATTTCAAAATAGGACTAATTGTAGCTTGAAATAAGGGTTGTTCAACAATACCTCGCAAACGCTTCGACTTTATATCCTGATGAAACTAAAATATCTACTTGTTAAATAATTCTTTTAATTGTATCAGTACGATGCAATCTCCATTGGAAAAAACCTCTATTTTTAATTATTCATAGAGGAGAGTCTTCATTTCAATTGATCGAAAGGAATGACTAATAGGTCATACTGCATAAAATATAAGACGATGAACTGTATAGGAAGTGGAAAAAGGGATGTTTTTGGCAGGGGGATTATGCCGGGGATAGGCTATTTGGTTAGTCCTCTAGTGACATTACCTATTTTTTAGCTGCTTGCTTATCTATCCGTAAAGGAATTTTTTCTTATATTCTTACGATCTTCCACTTATTTAATAACTATTGACTATTATATTAGAAAAGGGGAAATCCGTAGTTGAATTATAACCTTTTTTTCAATTTTGAATGAAGTAAACTGGATAAAGAACATGAGATAGCAGCTTTGAGCAAAAGCAAGATAATAGAATTGAAATCATAGAAGCGGAAATACATATAAAAAAGGAGTGGTTTATGGTGGGAGATTTGCAGAAATGGATTGAAGTTGATGCATATATTACAAAGCAGTTATTACCTTCAGATGAAATCCTTGAGAATGTATTGGAGGAAAATTCTAAAGCAGGATTACCTGCAATAGATGTTGCTCCGAATCAGGCAAAATTCCTTCACTTACTAGCTCTAATAAAAGGAGCGAAAAGAATTTTAGAGATTGGGACATTAGGGGGATATAGTACAATTTGGCTTGCTCGGGCTTTACCAGCAGACGGGCGTTTAATTACTCTTGAATTGGAGGGACACCATGCTGAAATTGCCAAATCAAATGTAGCAAGTGCGGGGTTATCCGATTTAGTGGAAGTACGAATTGGACCTGCTCTCGAATCATTGGCGAAGTTAAATGATGAAGGAGTCGGCCCGTTTGACTTCATTTTTATAGATGCAGATAAACAAAACAACTCAAAATATTTAAAGTGGGCACTCAAATTATCGCGAAAAGGTACAGTAATTGTAGCGGACAATGTGGTTCGTAAGGGAGAGATAGTGAACGCTGGTAGCACTGATACTAATGTTCAGGGAATTCGTCGTTTTTTTAATACTCTTGCATCTGAACCACAACTATCTTCAACGGCAATACAGACTGTCGGAAGTAAAGGATATGATGGATTTGCGATCGGAGTAGTAATGAAATAAGAATTGTGGTTCACAGAATGGTGAAGATGGGGCATAATAAATTGCTCTTCTTTCAGGCTGTTTTCTTGAGCATGTAGCTAAACAAGTTACTTTGCTTCATCGTAGGAGATTGAACGAAGGTTTTATATAATGATTTATAAAGTATGGCAGTATTAGCCCTACAAGTTGAATTTGTGAACTTGCAGGGCTAATAATTTTGAGAATGAAAAGGAAATAGAACGTTAGTGTAGAAAAGGAATCATTAGAGTGTGAGCTTTAGTGAAGCAGGAAGGACAAAATAAATGTCATCGTGAATTTTTCTTATATGGAGTAAAAGTTTAATTTAGTTATTCAATAAATACGGATTTATAATAAAGAGCAACTTTTTGAAGTGTTTACATATAATTATATTAGACCGACAGTCGGTCTAGTAAAAAGGAGTTTATTCATGAGAATTGTAAAGGAACATGAAGAACGGAGAAATGAAATTTTAGATACTGCAGAAAAACTGTTTACTTCTAAAGGATATATGAAAACGACGGTAAACGATATTCTGCAGGAAATTGGTATCGCGAAAGGAACGTTCTATCATTATTTCAAATCAAAAGAGGAAGTAATGGATGCGATTATTATGCGAATTGTACATGCAGATGTAGCGGCAGCAAAAAAGATTGCTTCAGATCCTAATATCCCTGTACTTGATAAATTATTTCATATTTTAATGGCGCAAGCACCAAAAACTGGGGGGAACAAAGAAAAAATGATTGAGCAATTTCACCAACCAAGTAATGCGGAAATGCACCAGAGAAGCTTAGTTCAGTCCATTTTACATCTAACACCTGTTTTGACGGAGGTGATTAAGCAAGGAATCAATGAAAAGGTTTTTATGACAGATTATCCACAAGAAACGATAGAATTTTTGCTTGCTTCTGCACAAGTAATATTCGATGAAGGATTGTTTCAGTGGCAGCCTTATGAAGCGATGCAAAGAGCAAAAGCGTTTATCAACATAACGGAGACTACTCTTGGAGCTAAAAAAGGAAGTTTGGATTCCATTTTAGGTATTTTGATGAGACAGTCTGGAAATGACGAATAAGATTAACGACATAAAAAAACTTTTTTCGGGAGGAGACGAGAGCATCTGGCCGCACATAGAAACGGTCAGGGCCATTTCCTTTCACATGCGAGGTTTAAGAGATCATGTTGTATTCACATAGCAGCGACTTATGTGCCGGGAAATTTAAGGGTAGTATTTTATACAAAAATATAGACCGGCAGTCGGTCTAATATCTTTATGGAAGGTGTGCATATTATGCAAAATAATAGCAATATAAAGCCTTTTCCTAAAGCATTTCACTTAATGGTAGTCGGACAGATTATATCAATATTAGGTTCTTCTCTCCTTCGTTTTACCTTATCTCTCTATGTGTTGGACATAACGGGCCGGGTAGATATATATGCAACTTTGTATGCTGTATCAAATGTGCCACTTTTGTTATCACCTGTTGGCGGGGCTATAGCTGACAGATTCAACCGCCGCAACTTAATGGTAATTTTTGATTTTGCAAGTAGTGCCATTGTATTTTATTTTATTTTGTTTTTAGCAGCGGGTAATACTTCTGTGATCTTTATAGGTGTTGTCATGGTTTTGCTAGCGATGATTGGCGCCATGTATTCACCAGTTGTCATGGCATGTGTTCCTTTGTTAGTTGCGGAAAATAAACTGGAGCAGGCAAACGGTATTGTAAACGGTGTTCAAGCGCTATCAAGCGTAGCAGCTCCTGTTTTAGGCGGAGTATTATATGGTATTGTAGGATTAAAAGTATTGGTTGTGATGAGTTGTATCGCTTTTTTCTTAGCAGCAGTATTAGCAATTTTTATTAACATCCCGTTTGTAGAAAGAGAACGAGATGGACATATCATATCGACTATCATAAACGACTTAAAAGTTGGGTTTATTTACGTAATTAAGCAACCTTTTATTTTGAAATGCATAATCCTTGCAGCTTTACTCAATTTAATTCTCACACCGTTATTTGTTATTGGTGCTCCCATCATTTTACGGGTAGTCATGCAAAGTAGTGACGCAATGTATGGTATTGGAATGGGACTCATAGAATTTGCTACAATTTTAGGGGCATTGTCCATCGGCTTCTTTTCAAAAAAGATGCAAATGAAAAAACTGTATCATTGGTTTCTCGTAATTGCTTTATTGATTGTACCGATGGCTTTATCAATTACGCCCCTTATGCTTGGGCTAGGATCCTATCCGTCATTCATACTCTTTATCTTATGTGCAGTTCTTATTGCAATAGCGATGACTATAATCTCTATTTTTGTCATTACCGCTGTACAAAAGAAAACACCAAATGAAAATTTAGGGAAAGTTATGGCGATTATTATGGCGGTTGCACAATGCATGGCACCTATGGGGCAGGTCATATATGGTGTCATCTTTGAAGCTTTTAGTATAAAGGTATATCTTCCTACACTGTTTGTAAGTATTGCGATGATTGTAATGACAGTTGCAGTAAAAAAAGCATTAAGAAATGAAGGGGGAAAAACACCTTCTAAAGGAAACAAAGATATACAAAGTGGTATTTGAATTGCATTTTTAGGTTACGGATATCATTAGAGGTTATAAAAAATAAACGTGTATAAAATCCATTAAGGATTTTATACACGTCTAACTGTTTCTAAATGATTATTTATTAGGTTCTATATGCTTGTGTCGCATTGCATAGTAAATTGGAAGTCCTAAAGCTGTTAAGCCGATACCGCATAGTGCAAGCAGTGTTTGTGTGAAAAGAGTATTAATAACGATAAATGATCCACCTACAATGGAAATTAACGGTATAATAGGATAAAGTGGTACTTTGTAAGGACGCACAAGATCTGGTTCTCTTTTACGTAAAATGAATACTGCTACGAAAGTCATTGTATAGAATATCCAGATAACAAACACTAACATATCTGTTAATGTGTTGAATCCACCGATAACCATCATGATAACCGAAACGCATAACATAAAGATTCCAGAATTATAAGGAACGTGGCCATTTTTAGATAATGTTGCAAACCATTTACTAAACGGTAGTTTATTTTCTAATGCCATTGCATAAGGGATACGCATTCCTGTCATAATGTATCCATTGATTGTTCCAAATACGGAAATTAAAATACCGATTGTAACTAATTTTCCTCCCATTGCTCCAAATAAAATTGTCGCTACTTGAGATGCAGGTGTATCAGTTCCTGCAAGTGCTGATGCAGACATAACCATAAGGAATGCAATATTAATAAGTAAGTACACAACCATTACAGTAGATAATCCGATTACAATTGCTTTAGGTAAGTCTTTTTTAGGATTTTTCATTTCTCCAGCGATATTTCCTACATGAATCCATCCATCATAAGCAAACATTGTTGCAAGTAAACCAGATCCAAGTGCAGATATAAATGATTTACCTGGTCCTGCTTCTACTGGAAACAGTTGTAGAGTTACGTCGCCTTTATGCAATAATCCAAAAATAATAAGTAATGCTAAAGGAACTAATTTACAAATAGTCGATACCATTTGAATTCCACCAGCTGCTTTCGCCCCTAAGGAGTTCATAAAGGTTACGAATGCTGCGGTAATAACAGCAACTCCAATAATCATCAATTTATGTTCATTCGCATTTAATCCAAATAAACTAACTGCTTGTGTACCGAAAATAATTGCAAGTGCTGCAATATTGGCAGGGAAGTAGATAACAGTTTGTGCCCACCCTAGTAGGAAAGCAGTTAAGTTTCCATAAGTACGCTTTAAATATGCCATCATTCCACCTGTTTCAGGAATAGCTGCTGAAAGTTCAGCTGCAGTTAAACCTGAGCAAACAGTTAAGATTCCTCCAATTACCCATGCAAGTAATCCTAAACTTGCTGATCCAGTTACGCCGTATAGTGCAGTAGGCTTAAAAAATACACCTGCACCAATAACAGTACCAATAACTGTTGTTAATGCTGCAAAGAAGCCAATTTCTTTTTTAAGTTGTGCTTGTGACATAATAATCACTCCTGTTAGTAAAAATACATATAACATCTGATGAATTCATTTTTGCTTCAGCTTTCATAGTATATCCCTTCATTTTATTAAATAGTGCGTTAATATTGAAAAAATTAAATTTCATTTGTGATATAATGCACAAATTCATAGAAATATAAGGGTATTTCTATGTTGTTTAATGTGAAAAAGTTCACAAATGTGAATAAAAAAATAAAATTGCATTTCATGTGAATTCATAAGAGATGTTATTCGAGACAAAGTCTATCATACTTAAAAAGTGGTTTCAATCCTTCTCTTTAAGAAAAAAATTATTTTAAAATAAAAAAAACATTTTGTGAACTATTTCACAAAATGTTGACTCATCATTTTTCTAAGTGTATCTTGTAGGTGTGAACAGCGATTCAGACAAACGAGGAAATATAAGAATGTTTGATTATATTCCATGAATTTATTTGGATCGTATAAAAATAATGTAATAGTGTATATTACATTTTAAAAGTAAAAGGATGTGGCAACATGAAAATTGGCGTAGTGAAAGAAATTAAAAAAGGTGAAGCACGTGTTGGGATGACACCAGAAAATGCTCGAAAATTAATTGAGGCTGGACATGAAGTCTTAGTAGAAAAAGATGCTGGTCTAGGATCAGGTTATACAAATGAAGAGTATACAAATGCAGGTGCTACTTTAGTTACTCAAGAGCAAGCTTGGGATGTTGATATGCTAGTAAAGGTAAAAGAACCTTTAGTAGAAGAATATAAATATTTTAAGAAGGATTTAATTGTTTGGGGATTTTTACATTTAGCAGCTTCAAAAGAGTGTGTTGAAGCGATGAGAAAAGCGGGAACAACAGCTATTGCTGGAGAAACAATAAGTGAAAATGGAGTTTTAACATTATTAAAACCGATGAGTGCAATTGCTGGGCGTCGTGCAGTGTTTATGGGAGCTTATTATTTAGAAAAACAACATGAAGGAGAAGGTATTTTATTATCAGGAATAGAAGGTATTCCAGCTGGTAATGTTGTAATTTTAGGCGGAGGTAACGCTGCAATTAATGCTTGTGATATGGCAGTTGGAAT
Source organism: Bacillus sp. BP-3 (assembly GCF_028401955.1). GTDB lineage: Bacteria > Bacillota > Bacilli > Bacillales > Bacillaceae_G > Bacillus_A. The sequence goes on along the minus strand of NZ_JAQOTJ010000004.1, from coordinate 111,355 downwards.
CGGTTGCCACGTAACGATTTTAGAGTTAAATCAAAAACAAATTGCTTATTTAAAAGAAAAATATGCAAATGATCAAGTTGAAGTTATCGAATCTACTACTGAAAACTTAGAAAAAGCTATTAAAACGGCAGATTTATTTATTTCAACAATTTTAATTCCGGGTGCTAGACCACCAAAAATTGTGAAAGAGTACATGATTCAGTCTATGAAGCCGGGCAGTGTTGTTGTTGATATTTCAATCGATCAGGGTGGAACGATTGAAACAATTGATCACTATACAACACATAATGATCCTGTATTTATTAAGCACGATGTCATTCATTATGCTGTACCAAATATGCCAGGGGCAACTCCACGTACTTCTACTATGGCATTAGCGAATGGAAATATCGATTATTTATTAGCAATTGCTAACGATGGTTTAGAAGCGACTATTCAAAACAAACCTTCATTAGTACATGGTATCAATATTTATAAAGGAACAATCACTTATGAAAATCTAGGTACAACGTTAGGGTTAGATTATAAACAATTGAAAGAAGTGTTATAATATGATTACTAAAACTTTGCCACTAAATATTGATGATATTAAAAATGCCAAACAAATTCTTGATAGAAACGCTCGTAAAACACCACTTGTTAAATCCTTTTATTTAACAAGTAAAACAGGCGGGGAAATCTATTTAAAATTAGAAAATATGCAATTAACAGGATCATTTAAATTTCGCGGGGCCTTCAATAAAATTTCTACTTTAACAGATGAAGAAAAAGCTCGTGGAGTTATTGCTTGTTCGGCTGGTAACCATGCCCAAGGTGTTGCGTTATCTTCACATTTACTTGGCATTAAAAGTAAAATTGTAATGCCAACTTCTGCTCCAAAAGCGAAAGTTGAAGCAACGAGAGGATACGGCTCAGAAGTCATTTTATATGGTGATACGTTTGATGATGCAAAAGCAAAATGTGAAGAAATTATAAAAGAAACTGGAGAAACATATTTACATCCATATGATGATGTACAAGTTATGGCAGGTCAGGGAACAATTGGCCTCGACATTCTTGATGATATGTGGGATGTTGATACTGTAATTGTACCTATTGGCGGGGGCGGAATTATTTCTGGAATCGCGGTAGCACTTAAAACTTTTAATCCTTCAATTAATATAATTGGTGTTCAAGCTGATAATGTTCATGGAATGAAAGCTTCGTATGTTAAAGGTGAAATTGTAGAGCATTATGAAGCACCAACTATTGCTGATGGTTGCGCTGTAAAAATTCCAGGAACCTTAACTTTTGAAATCGTAGAAGAATTAGTAGATGATATTGTAACTGTATCAGAAGATGAGTTAGAAGTAGCTATGAAAGATTTATTACAACGCGGAAAAGCTGTTGTAGAAGGCGCAGGAGCATTAGCGACAGCTGCTCTTCTTGCAGGTAAAGTTGATTCCTATATTAAAGGGAAAAAAGTAGTAGCGATTATTTCTGGCGGAAATGTTGATTTAACTCGTATTTCTAGCGTATGTGAGCATTTCTTTGCGAATGAAGTAAAGTAATGAACTGAAAATTGCTAAATAAAAAATGAGACTAGATAGGTTTATAGAACACAAGAAGAGCTAAGAGAGATCCTCTTAGCTTTTCTTAATAAAAGGGGGTAAGGATTATAGTTAATTTATTTAAAAAGAAATCTGTTACCCAATTGTTAAGAGAAAGTCAAAGTAAGACTTTAACGAAAACATTGGGCGCGTTTGATCTAACAATGTTAGGTATTGGTGCGATAATCGGGACTGGCGTTCTTGTGCTCACTGGATTAGTTGCGGCAAGAGATGCTGGTCCAGCGGTTATTTTTTCATTTATGATTGCAGCAATTGTTTGTGGATTTGCAGCGTTATGTTATGCCGAAGTTGCTTCTACACTTCCAGTATCAGGTAGTGTATACACATATTCATATGCAACAATTGGGGAGTTTGTAGCGCATTTAATGGGATGGACGTTACTGTCTGTATACGTCGTAACAACAGCAGCAGTAGCTGGTGGATGGACGGGGTATTTTCACAACTTAATAAGTGGATTTGGATTAGAGATACCGAAAAAGTTGTTAACAATCCCATCACAGGGCGGTATTGTAAATTTGCCAGCAGTCATGATTACACTTGTATTAACATGGTTATTATCACGTGGGACGAAAGAAAGTAAACGTATAAACAATGCAATGGTGTTAATTAAAATTAGTATAGTTGTATTATTTATTGCAGTTGGTGTGTTTTATGTAAAACCATCAAACTGGGTTCCATTCGCACCGTATGGCTTAAGCGGCGTTTTTGCAGGAGGAGCGGCTGTATTTTTTGCTTTCTTAGGATTTGATGCGCTGGCAACTTCAGCAGAAGAAGTAAAAAATCCGCAGCGCGACCTGCCGATTGGTATTATTGCATCACTCGCTATTTGTACAATCATTTATATTGCAGTTTGCCTTGTTATGACAGGAATGGTTTCGTACAAAGAATTAAATGTACCGGAAGCAATGGCTTATGTTTTAGAAGTTGTTGGACAAGATAAAGTGGCTGGTGTTATTGCAATTGGAGCGGTAATTGGTATTATGGCTGTAATTTTTGCATATATCTATGCGACAACACGTGTATTTTTCGCGATGAGCCGTGATGGTTTACTTCCAAAGTCATTTGCGAAAATTAATAAAAAAACTGAAGCACCAGTATTTACAACATGGTTAACAGGAATCGGAAGTGCTTTAATTGCTGGATTTATCGATTTAAAAGAGTTGTCAAACTTAGCGAATATTGGGGCACTATTAACATTTGCGATGGTTAGTGTATCTGTAATTATTCTTCGTAAAACGCACCCGAAACTACAGCGTGGATTTATGGTTCCGCTTGTGCCAGTTTTGCCGATTATTTCAATTGTATGTTGCGTATTTCTAATGATTAATCTACCATTCACAACGTGGTTGTATTTTGGGATTTGGTTAGTAATCGGAGCATTTGTATACTTCGCCTATTCAAAAAAACATAGCCATATAAGTGAAGAGAACATTTCAGAAAATAGATTTGAAGAAATGAGTTGAAGAGAAGAATTGTTGATATAATTTATATGATTTCATACAGAATTGATAGTTTGAATATATTACTATTTTTAAAAGGATGTTTAAGGTTTGCTGTATGAAAATATGTCATAATAATTTAAAAATTGAACTATCGTTTGAAACTTTTTTAAAAGTTTAATGGAGTTGGTAGTATACATCAATATATAAATCCATTTTAATCTTTCAGCATATGAGTTGCTGCTAGGGAGAAAAAAGTGTCTTACACTCGTTTTCTCCCTTTGTTTTAACCATTGCTTGTGGCAGGAAAAGGTCCTGTGACAGATACTATACATGACCAGACGCTCCTGGCCATTAAAAAAGATGCATGTTTATATGTGGTTTTTCAACTTGTGTATATAAATAAGAATGGCCTATCTTTCTTTGATTATTAAACTTGTAATAAGGTATAATACAATATAGTGAATAAATGTGACATCTTCAATTTTTCTTTTTTGTTAACAATATGAAATATAATGAAAAATTGTTGAAGAAACAGCATGATTTATATTACTATTTTTATGTAGATTCAAAGTTGAAAGAGAGTGGAACAAGAATGGGACGTAAGTGGAATAATATTAAAGACAAAAAAGCGTCAAAAGATGCAAATACGAGTCGTATCTATGCAAAGTTTGGACGAGAAATTTATGTAGCAGCAAAACAGGGTGAACCAGATCCAGAATCTAACCAGACTTTAAGAGTTGTACTTGAACGTGCAAAAACGTACAATGTACCGAAAACAATCATTGACCGTGCGATTGAAAAAGCAAAAGGTGGGTCAGAAGAAAGCTATGACGAACTTCGTTATGAAGGATTCGGACCAAATGGATCAATGGTAATCGTAGATACATTAACAAATAACGTGAACCGTACTGCAGCAGATGTACGTGCAGCATTTAGCAAAAATGCTGGTAACATGGGAGTAAACGGATCAGTAGCGTATATGTTTGATGCAACGGCTGTTATTGGCCTTGAAGGTAAAACAGCAGATGAAGCACTTGAAATCTTAATGGAAGCAGATGTAGACGTTCGCGATATCTTGGAAGAAGAGGAAGCGGTTATCGTTTATGCGGAACCGGATCAATTCCATGCAGTGCAAGAGGCATTTAAAAATGCTGGTGTAATTGAATTTACAGTTGCAGAATTAACAATGCTTGCACAAAGCGAAGTAACACTTCCAGAAGATGCACAAGTGAAATTTGAAAAAATGATTGATGCATTAGAAGATTTAGAAGATGTTCAACAAGTGTACCACAATGTTGATTTAGGTGAGTAATAGGAAAGCAGCTCTTTGTTTTAGAACAAAGGGCTGCTTTTTGATTGTTCATTGAAATTTAAAAGATAAAGTCAAAAGAAATAAAAAAACGTGTAACAAAGGTTTATAATAAATAAAGATAGACAAAAAGGAGTGAAGTAGCATGAAATCAGAAATTATCGAACGTTTTACAAGATATGTGAAGGTGGATACACAATCTGATGCAGAAAGTCATACTGTTCCAACAACGCCTGGCCAAATCGAATTTGCAAAGCAATTAGTAGAAGAGTTGAAAGAGATTGGATTATCAGAAGTAACGATGGATGAGAATGGCTACGTGATGGCGACGCTTCCTGCAAATACAGACAAGCATGTTCCTGTAATTGGTTTTTTAGCTCATTTAGATACAGCTACAGATTTTACAGGGAAAAATGTTAAACCGCAAATTCATGAAAATTTTGATGGGAAGGCAATTACGTTAAATAAAGAGCTAGGTGTTATATTAACTCCAGAATTATTTCCAGAGCTCCCATCTTATCAAGGTCATACATTAATCACAACTGATGGAACAACACTCCTTGGTGCAGATGATAAAGCAGGCATTACAGAAATTATGACGGCAATGAATTATTTATTACATAACCCACAAATAAAACATGGGAAAATTAGAGTAGCATTCACACCTGATGAAGAAATCGGCCGCGGTCCAGCTCACTTTGATGTAGAAGCTTTTGGAGCTTCATTTGCATATACAATGGACGGTGGTCCGCTAGGTGGATTAGAATATGAAAGCTTTAACGCTGCTGGTGCTAAGGTTACCTTTAAAGGAAATAGTACGCATCCTGGAACAGCTAAAAATAAAATGGTAAATGCCAGTAAGCTCGCAATGGAATTTCATGGGCAACTCCCAGCAGAAGAAGCACCAGAATATACAGAGGGGTACGAAGGATTTTACCACCTTATTTCTATAAATGGTGATGTTGAGCGAAGTCAATCTACTTACATTATTCGTGATTTTGATCGCGAACATTTTAATACTAGAAAAGAGAACATAGCAACCATTACAAAACAGATGCAAGAGAAGTATGGTACAGAAAATATTATTCTTGAGATGAATGATCAATATTACAATATGCTGGAAAAGATTGAACCGGTGAAGGGGATTGTTGACATTGCATATGAAGCAATGAAAAATCTTGATATCGAGCCGAATATTCAACCAATTCGCGGGGGAACTGACGGTTCGCAGTTATCGTATATGGGTTTACCGACACCAAATATTTTTACGGGCGGAGAAAACTACCACGGCAAATTTGAATATGTATCTGTAGATAATATGGAAAAAGCCGTTCAAGTTATTATTGAAATCGCACGATTGTTTGAAGAAAAAGCATAATAAAAGATAAAACCTCGAATAGCGATGTGCTATTCGAGGTTTTATCTTTTGTAGAACTCATTATTAAGTGAAACTTCCTTTTTTCTTACCTCATTTGTTAACCTCATTGTTTCCAGATTATTGTAGATGTGACAAATTTACGACGACAAAGAGAAGAACTATTATTTTCTATTTTTTGTTAAATTTTTAAAAATTATTATTGAAATAATTTAAATCTAATCATATAATCAATAATGATAATCATTATCGGTAATTGATAGAGAAAAGATACTATGATTAATAGGGGAAGTGAAAAAAGTGAGTTTTAATATTAGCTAATTGCTCCGTAATACATAAATAAGAACCATATTTCGTTAGGTAGACAAGGTGATGAATTAATAGTTTTGAAAGGAGTATTTTTAAATATGAATAAAAAGTTATTTACATTAGGAATGGTTACAGTATTAAGTTTAGGTCTTGCTGCATGCAATAGTACAGAAAAAAGCTCAAGTGAGAAGAAAACAGAGAGTGCAGAAACTACAGCGAAGAAAGAAAAACAAAAAATTACGTACCTTGGTAAGGAATATACAGTGCCTACAAAAATAACAAAAATTGCAACAGCTAGTTTAGAATCAATGGAAGATGCAGCTGTACTTGGAGTGAAACCAGTAGCTGCAATTACAGTAGGTGGGAAAATACCTGACTATTTAGCCAAAGATTTAAAAGGTACAGAATCTATCGGTGAAAAAATGCAACCAAATTTTGAAACGCTGCTGAAATTAAAGCCAGATGTTATTACATCAAGTTCTAAATTCCCAGCAGAGACAGCTGAAAAATTTACAAAAGTAGCACCAACATTCCCAGTTTCTCATATTTCAACACATTGGGAAGATAACCTAAAATTAATGGGTGAGCTAACTGGTAAAAAAGATAAAGCGGAAAAAATTATAAAAGATTATAAAGCGGATGCTGCGAAAACGAAAGAAAAAGTAGCAGATAAATTAAAAGAGAAAAAAGTTGTTGTAATAAGACTGAGAGAAGGCAGCATTAATCTGTATCCAGAAGATGTTTATTTCAATCCAGTAATTTATAAGGATTTAGGATTAACGGCTCCTGAAGCGATTAAAGCAGTTAAAAAGCAAGAAAAAATTTCTTTAGAAAAGTTTGCAGAAATGAATCCAGATTATATCTTTGTTCAATTTGAAGGAAGCGAAAATAAAGATAATCCGAAAGCACTAGAAGATTTACAAAACAATCCAATTTGGCAAAGTATTAACGCTGTAAAAGAGAAAAAAGTATTTGTAAACGCTGTTGATCCGATGGCGCAAGGCGGTACAGCTTGGAGTAAAATAGCTTTCTTAAAAGCTGCAGAAAAAAACTTATCTAAATAGATAGTAAGGTGCGTTGAATGATATGCGGAAAATGAATGCAGTACCAATGATGATTTTATGTTTGGCACCTGTGTTAATTTTACTAACGATTATGTTATCCATATTGTATGGAGCGAAAAATATTACTTTTGAAACAGCTTGGAATGCGTTATTTCATTTTGATTCAGGAAATGTAAATCATAATATTATTATTATATCTCGTTTACCGAGAGCCATTGGTGCGTTATTAGTAGGAGCATTTTTGGCCATATCAGGAGCACTTATGCAGGGGATGACAAGAAACTATCTTGCATCCCCTTCTATTATGGGTGTGACAGAGGGGTCAGTGTTTGTTATTACGATTTGCATGGTATTTATTCCAGGGATGTCTTCAGTGAATATGATACTATATTCTATGCTTGGTTCGGCATTAGGAGCGGGAATTGTTTTTGGATTTGGTTCATTGTTTCGAAATGGATTATCGCCGGTTCGTTTAGCTATTATAGGAACTGTTATAGGAACATTTTTAAATAGTATGGCAATAGCAATTGCATCTTACTTCCAACTTTCTCAAAATGTTAGTTTTTGGTACAATGCGAAATTGGACCAAATCGATCCGAAGATATTAAAATTATCTATTCCATTTGGTGTTACTGGTATTGTTTTGGCACTTGTGATTTCAAAATCTATTACAATTCTCTCATTAGGAGAAGAGGTTTCGATTAATTTGGGCCAACGTACAAAACTTGTGAAAGCTGCTGCAATCCTATCTGTTGTGTGTTTAACGGGTACTGCTGTAGCCGTAGTTGGAAAGGTGGGTTTTGTAGGATTAATCATTCCTCATATTACTCGTTTTTTAATTGGAGTAGACTATAGGTGGATTATACCGTGTGCTGGTGTAATAGGCGGAGTCTTTCTCGCTTTATGTGATGTATTGAGTAGATTTATAAATTATCCATTTGAAACACCGATAGGGGTCGTTACTTCATTGATTGGAGTTCCTTTCTTCCTTTATTTAATTCGAACAAGAGGAGGAGAGAAGCATGCATAGAGATTCATGGCGGTGTTATATGGTCACTAGTGTAATCCTGTTTTTAGTTATAGTTGCCATTTATATTAGTTTAACGAATGGTACATTTGATATGACAGTTGTGGATATAATTCGGACGATATTTCGAATAAATTCTGTGCCTGAACATGATTTAGTTATATTTGATTTTAGGCTTCCCAGAATAGTAATTGCAGCATTAGTAGGGTTTGGTCTTGGCGTTGCGGGGGCTGCTATTCAGGGAGTTACGCGAAACGGATTGGCAGATCCAGGTATTTTAGGAATTAATGCGGGTGCAGGGGCAGCTATTGTTGTCTTTATGTTTTTCTTTCAAGGACAAATCAAGAGTACAGACTGGTTTTCTATTATGCTTCTGCCGTTATTTGGTTTGGCCGGGGGGCTTGGTTCTGCAATCTTAATTTATATGTTTTCTTGGAAAGGCGGAAGATTAGATTCACAGCGCCTATTATTAACAGGAATAGCAATTGGTTACGGTCTTAGTTCTTTCTCTGTATATTTATCTTTGAAAATGAAAGCTACTGATTTTGAAATGGCAGCAGTTTGGGTTTCAGGGAGCATATATAATGCAAATTGGAAATATATTATTGCGATGTTACCATGGTTAATTATTTTAGTGCCTATTATACAAAGGAAAGCATATTTACTTGATATGTTTCAACTAGAAGAGGCGAGTATAAAAAGTCTCGGAATTTCAGTCGAAAAAGAGAAATCCATTTTATTATTAAGCGGTATTGGGATAGTGAGTGCTTGCGTTTCTGTTTCTGGAAGTATTGGATTTGTTGGGCTGATGGCACCGCATATTGCAAAACGTCTCGTTGGAATTCATCATAATCAAGTTATTCCAATATGTGGTGTGATTGGTATGTTACTTGTTATTGTTTCTGACTTTATTGCAAAGACTGTTTTCGCGCCAATAGAGTTACCGGTTGGAATTGTCGTTTCTATCATTGGTGTACCGTATTTTCTATATTTGTTATTTAAAGCGAAAGCGTAAAAGGAGTGAAGATGAGTGAGTGTTTTAAGCACAGAAAATTTAGAAACGAGCTATGAAAAGCTTACGGTATTTCGTGATTTAAATGTAGAAATACAAGAAGGAAGAGTGACGACGATTATTGGGCCAAATGGATGCGGGAAATCTACGCTACTAAAAACAATGGGGCGAATTTTAAAGCAGAAAAGTGGAAAGGTGTACTTGCAAGGACAAAATTTACATACAATTTCAACAAAACAAATTGCGAAGCAACTTTCGTTATTACCACAAAATCCAATTGCTCCATCAGAATTAAAAGTAGAAGAGCTTATTTCTTACGGACGATATCCGCATCGTAATAATGTGAATAAATTATCATCTAAAGATAAAGAAATGATTGAATGGGCAATGGAAATTACAAATACCACTCCTTTTCGCAACCGTCAAATTGGAAATTTATCAGGAGGACAAAGACAAAAAGTATGGTTAGCAATGGCTTTAGCACAAGAAACAGAAGTTTTACTATTAGATGAACCAACAACTTATCTTGATATGGCTCATCAGCTAGAAGTACTGCAAATTGTTGAACGATTGAACCAAGAACATAAATGTACAGTTGTTATGGTTTTACATGATATTAATCATGCAGCACGTTTTTCACATGAAATCATTACGATGAAAGCAGGGGAAATCATTAAGATTGGGAGCCCATTAGAAATCATTACAAATGAAGTATTGAAACGTGTGTTTCATATTGATGCAAGGGTAATGATAGATCCTTATAATGGTGCTCCTGTGTGCTTTGGGTATGATAGTGCATTACAAGAAGGACGTGCAAAAGTTTATGTAACAAATTAAACATGTAAGAGGAGGGCGACAATGCAGTCTGTACCAGAGACACAGAATGTCGTAATTTCTAACACAGAGAAATGGACCATGTACTCAAAAAGAGAAAATCGTCAGTATCAAATTTATATAGCAAAGCCGAAACAGCCTGAACCACCTTCAGGTTATCCGATTATATATGTATTAGATGGGAATGCTTTTTTTCAAACGTTTGAAGAAGCTGTGCGCATCCAAGCAGTTAGATCTGAAAAAACAGGAATTGTACCAGCTATCATTGTGGGAATTGGCTATCAAATAGAAGAAAGTTTTTCTTCAACATATCGGTTTTATGATTTCACTCCTCCAGCAGCATCTCTTATTTTGCCGCCAAAACCCGATGGTAAACCGTGGCCCGTAACAGGGGGAGCGAATTGCTTTTTAGAGTTTATTCAAGAGGAGCTAAAACCAGAGCTTTTTAAGCATTTTCCAATTGATGTAAAGAGACAAACGTTATTTGGCCATTCGTTAGGCGGATTATTTGCTTTACATGTCTTATTTACAAATATACATACCTTTCAAACATATTTTATAAGCAGTCCTTCTATTTGGTGGAATAATCAATCCATTCTTGAAAAAGAATTTAACTTTATAAATGAATTAAATAAAACAGATTCTGAAATTGGTGTTTTTCTTACAGTGGGATCATTAGAAAAAGCTCATATGATCCAGGAGATAAATGCATTATCTGATCGGTTATACAATATACAGCATAGCAAACTACGGTTCTCGTTTCATGAAGCAGAGGGAGAAAATCATGGATCGGTAGTACCGACTGTGTTAAGTCGAGCGCTTCGTTTTATATTTCAATCATAAATGATAGGGATAGTGTTTATTATTCAAGTCTGGTTTTAATCTAGGAGGAAAATATGGTCATAGTGTATAAAATACGCTGACCATATTTTTATGAGATGAGTTGTGTTGTTTGAATTATTTTGGATAGGGATGGAAAAAACTCTAGGTAACGTGACTGGGACTAAAATATTCTTGAGTTTTTTGGATGTGGTGGATTTAAATGACAGTAATAGGTCCATATGAAGATTGGTTAATCAAGGGATTCCATTATATGTATTACCTATTGCCACAGTGTATATAAAATATTTTTCTTGACTTTTTATACGAATATTAGGAAAATAGTAAAAAAGAAAGGAGGGGTAACGTTGGAGGAATATGTGCTAGATATATATAATTTTTTGTATACCACTGATTGGGAAGATATCATGTCAATTGTAAGCATTTTATTATGTATTCAATTCTTATTTTTATATGGGAAAATGAATAGTGCTGATTTTTCTTTAACGTCCCCATCCGACGGACAAGGAGAAATATCACTAAGCAAACCAAACTTAAAGCATGTATATTTCCCTATAATTATGATGCTCTTTATTCGTTATATTACAGCTGTAGTAAAGAAAAAAGAGGGAGACGACCACTATCATCCGATTTGTCATCTGAATTTTAAATGAATGATACAAGGAGGAGATTTGTATGTGGATTCGTTTCGTATTAATTGGTTTCTTTTCATTAACGGCAATGTCTTTGATTGGTTTTCAATTAACTGAGATTTTTCAAGCATATAGCGACATGCTTTTTAATAAAAACTAAAACAGAAGCTGTGGTTTGAAATTTGTAGTGTGAAACGATACAATCCTTCTTAAGAAGTCAAAGGCTTAAGAAGGATTGTTTCTTTTTGCTATTTGTGAGTGAAAAGATTAGCAACGCTGGAAGCTTCACCTTACATGATTATTTCAAATATTTGTCACATTTATACTGTGAATAATATGTTAAAATAATGAAGCTACTATATATTTTATGAAGAATGAGGGAGTGAACAATTTGACTGATCGTTCTGTGAAACAGAAGAGCTATGCTCCTGTTGTAATAACGCTTTCTGTGATCGTTAATGCGATTATTTTATTTTTGTTTTTTGGACCGGTTGGATACAAAGGAGAAGTACATTTTGATGTAACAATTTTGCCACTTGTCAATGCGATTTGTAATAGTTTTACATTCGTGTTTTTACTAGCAGCGTTGTTCTCAATCATTAAAAAGAATGTGAAGCTACATAGAGGATTTATTCTTGCCGCATTTACAACAACATTAATATTTTGTGTTTCGTATTTGACGTACCATTATTTAGCGCCAGCAACGCATTTTGGCGGAGAGGGAATCATTAAATATGTATATTTCTTTATTTTAATTACACATATTTTCCTTGCAGCTATTATTGTGCCGCTTGCATTATTTTCTTTAGTGTACGGATTTACAAACCAATTGACTCGCCATCGTAAAATTGTACGTTGGACAATGCCAATCTGGTTATATGTAAGCCTTTCTGGCGTTATCGTATACTTAATGATTTCACCTTATTATTAAAAGAGTCTCAGTTTTTAGCTGAGACTCTTTTTTGTATAAGCAGATTTTTTTGTAAAAAGCTAAATATATGATATACAAAAGTATAGTTACTTTTATCTAGAAAGGATGAAGTGTATGCAAAACTTTGTGTTTCGTAATCCAACAAAGCTTATTTTTGGAAAAGGTCAATTAGAACAATTGAAATTAGAAATACCTCAATACGGGAAAAAGGTGTTACTCGTATATGGTGGTGGGAGTATTAAACAAAATGAGATTTATGATAACGTGATATCTATGTTAAAAGAAATAGATGCAGAAATTTTTGAGTTAAGTGGTGTGGAACCCAATCCTCGTTTATCAACAGTAAATAAAGGGATTCAAATTTGTAAAGAAAATGATGTCGAGTTTATTTTAGCTGTGGGTGGTGGAAGTGTAATAGACTGCACAAAAGCTATTGCGGCTGGCAGCAAGTATGATGGAAATGCGTGGGATCTTGTTACGAAAAAGGTTTTTGCAAAAGAAGCATTACCTTTTGGAACAGTGCTAACTTTAGCGGCAACAGGCTCTGAAATGAATGCGGGTTCAGTTATTACAAATTGGGAAACAAATGAAAAGTATGGCTGGGGGAGTCCAGTCACATTTCCGCAATTTTCTATTTTAGATCCGAACCATACGATATCTGTACCACGAAACCAAACAATTTACGGTATTGTTGACATTATGTCGCATGTACTCGAGCAATATTTTCATCAAGGTACAAATACAGCATTGCAGGATCGCTACTGTGAATCTATTTTACAAACGGTCATTGAGGCAGCTCCGAAGCTGCTACACGATTTAGAAAGTTATGAGCATCGTGAAACGATTTTATATTGCGGTACAATGGCGTTAAATGGTATTTTGGCAATGGGCATACGTGGAGACTGGGCAACGCATAACATTGAACATGCTGTTTCAGCGGTGTACGATATTCCGCATGGCGGTGGTTTAGCGATTTTATTCCCGAACTGGATGAAACATGTTTTACATGAAAATGTTGATCGTTTTAAACAATTTGCGATTCGAGTATTTCATGTTCAAACTGAAGATAAAACTGATGTTGACATAGCGTTAGAAGGAATTGAAGCATTGCGTCAATTTTGGACATCTATTGGGGCGCCGTCTCGTTTAGCGGATTATAAAATTGATGAAGAACAAATTGATGTTATGGCAGAAAAAACCATGGCATATGGTGAGTTCGGACAGTTTAAAAAATTAAATAAACAAGACGTTGTAAAGATTTATCAAGCATCGTTATAAAAAAACAAAAACACTTCTTCTTTAGAGAGGTGTTTTTTTATTTGTTTATATTCCTGTCACATAATATTTGCAGAAGTGGTGAGAGAACTAGCTCCTACAGTAGCAGTAAGTGTAATATACGGGTATACAGAGTTTAAGATTTGATGATATCTCTCTTTTCTTCGTTTCTGTTTGGAAACATTAATATTACTTAGATATGTTTGCGTTAGGTAACATAGGATTTTTGATAAAGTGGAACTTCCATCAGTGGGGGCCTTACTGTCTGTTAATGCGGAATAAACTTTTGGATACTGTTGAATGAATCTAAAAGTTTATAAAAATTTTACATATACATGTTATTTGTAGGCTGCGGTGCATATTTATATATATATATGGATTACTCCCGCTTATCAAGAGATTTTAGCTGGAATTGAAAAATTGTCTTCACTGTTATAAACGTATGTGATGTAAAAAATTTGAATATTTAAAAGGATAAATCGGGAGGGATTTCATTGTTATAGTACATTGATGATTAGCGGTTCTTTGGCTATAAAATAATTGGAAAAAATTATGAGGATTTGGGTACTCAGCAAGTAGAAGAGTGATTAATTTATGATTATTCTGTCTTGTGCTCCTTATCATTGAGAGAACGTATCGAAAATCGTTGCATGTATTACTGGTGCCGTTTGCTAAAAATATTTCTGTAATCCATATTAAATAGCGGTTTTTCGAAAAATGGATAAAGAAGGTGATATAGGTGGCAGGTAAAAAGGAATCATCGAATAAGAGTAATGGAGAGAAAGGGAAAAAGAAGATTTTTTCACCGTTTACAGCTCAAAAGAAAAATAAACCTATTTTACCTCCTCCATTACAATCTGGAACGATGACAAAACAGATAGCATTACGAGAAGAAAGTGCAGAGAGCCAAAGAAATGGGATGCGAGATGAAGGAGTAGAAGAACAAATCTTATTTTTATATGGAATAACAGAGAATGACGAAGTAAGACCGTTAAGAGTGGACGATGAAGGATTTATATTAACAAAGGAATATCGTGTAAAAAGTGAAGAAGAAGGGAAATTAAAAGAGGATAAATATGGAAGGAAGAGTAAGCTGTATGAAAAATATAAGCACTTGGGCTCCATGAATTGCTTTTCACCTTTAGCTGTTGATGGGCAAATAATGAGAAAAATGTTTTTCAATCGAGAAGTTATTTTACACATTCATCAAGAAGATGGGGACTTTGTAATATTTGATGTTTCAGAGTTAAATGGTTATTCTTTTGCGGTTATTAATAATACAAATGATGCTATTGAAACGTATGTACAAATTAGCCCGGACTCTGTTCATTACTTCACAGATACGATTCCATTTAAGATTGAGCCTCTTCAAATGGAAACAATTTCTCCAGTTCGTTTTCTTAAATATGCAAAAGTTGTTGTAAAGGGGAAAGGAACTGGAGAGGTCACTGTTTACTTGCAAGGGCAAACGCTAGGGTAATATTTAGATATAACTAATAGTTCATTATTATGAAATGAAAAAATGATGATGAGACGAGAATTAGTGAAGAGAAGTATATTATAATATAAATTATGTATATGAAGTGGCAAAAGGGAACGTGATGAACCTAAAAGCCACTTTGAAACATTCATGGACAAGCCCATTAAACAATTAGATATAGTGAGGAGATTATTTAGAATGGATATATCGTTTGTCCTGTTAAGATGTTATATGCAGCGCAAAACTGTGATTGTGTATATTCGTTAGTTTTTATATTTGTTTCTTCATTTGTAAGTAACGTATGGAATGAACGCAGAATACAATTTAGCGCAAAGTATAACTCTTCCTGAGAGCAGTTCTTTTCTTTTGTTGCGGTTGCTAAAATTAACTCTTCTGACAACGAGCGAAAATCAAAAGTAGCTTGTCCAATTCTCATCATATCATCTCCATTTTGGTTTTTATCATGTATATGAAGTGAGTGAACAAAACATGCAAAATAGATTGTATTTTTAACAAAAATATATAATTTCAATTACTGTAATAAGATTACTTGCATTTTAACTATTAAAATTGGTAAGATTGGATATAATAATCAGATGTATAACTATACATAAAGAGAGTTGGAGTATATGGGAGAAGAAAAGCAGGATAAAGTTGTTGTTATTATTGGACCAACTGCAGTTGGAAAAACGAAGCTTAGCATTGAATTGGCAAAAGCGTTAAATGGAGAGATTATAAGCGGCGATTCCATGCAAATCTATCGTAGTATGAATATAGGTACGGCGAAAGTTACAGAAGAAGAGATGGACGGAATTCCGCATTATATGATTGATATAAAAAATCCAGAAGATGCATTTTCCGTTGCTGAGTTTCAAGAGCTTGTACGCGGTCATATAGCAGATATTGCAAAGCGTGGTAAATTACCTATAATTGTTGGTGGAACAGGTTTATATATACAGTCTGTGTTATATGATTACCAGTTTTCTGATGAACCAGGAGATCATGCGTACCGTAAACAGTTAGAACAATTAGCAGAGGAACATGGTGTAGAGTTTATACATGGAAAGCTAGAAGAAGTTGATCCGATAAGTGCAAAGCGCATTCATCCAAATAATGTGAGGCGTGTCATTCGTGCTTTAGAAATTTTTCATACAACAGGGCAGAAGATGAGTGATCAATTAGAGCAACAAGAAAATGAATTGTTATATGACGTTGCTTTAATTGGCTTAACAATGGATCGAGATTTATTATATAGTCGCATTAATTTACGTGTAGACATTATGATGGAGCAAGGTTTATTAGCGGAAGTTAAGCACCTGTACGAAGAAGGAATTCGAGTTTGTCAATCCATTCAAGCGATTGGTTATAAAGAGCTATATGAATACTTTGATGGAAAAATCTCATTAGAAGAAGCGATAACCGCTTTGAAAATGAATTCCCGCCGCTACGCAAAACGACAATTAACTTGGTTCCGTAATAAAATGGATGTTGAGTGGTTTGACGTTACAAGTGGTGAAAAAAATCAAGAAATTTTACAGTATACAGAAGGAAAGCTAAAACTTAAGGCGAATAATAAGTAATAGAGAAAAAGAGGAGGATTCGACATGAAGCAATCAATCAATATTCAAGATCAATTTTTAAACCAACTCCGTAAAGAGAATACGTTTGTCACGCTGTACTTATTAAATGGCTTCCAACTTCGTGGTTTAATTAAAGGATTCGATAATTTTACTGTATTGTTGGAAACAGAAGGTAAGCAACAGCTTATTTATAAACATGCGATTTCTACATTTGTTCCACAAAAGAACGTTTCAATCGAATTAGAATAGTAAAAGAATTGTACATAGTAAAAAGAGCGAATGATTCGCTCTTTTTTTATTTCTAAAAAATACATCGAAATCTAGTTAGGAGATAGAGAATTTAGATGTTTTGTTATGTGTCTAAGGAATGAAAGTGCGAAAATAGCAAGGATGATTTATAAAATGATGTTGAAAGTCAAAAAATATATCCCTTTCAATAACTAGAAATGTAATTTATTTACTGGAAACTTATGTTGGAAAAGATGTTAGGGTGAACATTTTTAGTCAACTTTACGGCTTGTGAAGGTGTGGATATTATTACACAGGTAAATGTAGGGAGATTAGCTCTTCCTTATTCTCTTGAAGTTGCTTTTCTTGATGTTCCTGTTCATCTAAAAGTTCCAGTTCATTTTGTGAGCAGTGTTCATCTAAAAGTTCCAGTTCATTTTGTGAGCAGTGTTCATCTAAAAGTTCCAGTTCATTTTGTGGGCAATGCGCATCTAAAAGTTCCAGTTCATTTTGTGGGCAGTGCGCATCTAAAAGTTCCAGTTCATTTTGCGGGCAATGCGCATCTAAAAGTTCCAGTTCATTTTGCGGGCAATGCGCATCTAAAAGTTCCAGTTCATTTTGTGGGCAATGCTCATCTAGAAACTCAAATTCCTCTTGTGTATGGTATTCGTCTTTATACTCTTGCTCATCTTGAAGCTGATCATTCATTCCGATTGGCATAGTTTGTAGTAAATTTATTTGTAATTTTTTTGTTTGCTCAAGGATATTTTTGGATACATAACGGTTCATCTTAAATGATTTTGTGATAGACAGCGAAAAGTTGAGTAAATTTTGCAATTCAACATATACTGAATTCGTTAAAAATGGTTGGCTATTCAAAATAGTAATTAAACTACTAGTAATGCTAATGCCGCTTTTCTGCTGTGTTGGTGCTATGTTTAAATGTTTTAGGTTTCCTTTTATTGCGTCTAATATGTTTATAAGTTTCTTTATGTTATGTTGTGATGGGTTTGAAAATATTGATGGAATCATACGGGTTAAGTCGCTAAGTGTTTTTTGAAAACGGTTGACGTATGGCTCAGAAGCGTGAGCGTAATAAACGGCTGGAATTCGGTGGGGGTGTATTGGGAAATAAGGAACTGAAAAATTTTTCTCATTATCAATAAAATAAGGCATGGAAAATCTCCTTCCTAATTGTCAGGGTGAAAAACTCTATCTTAGTAGATGCAAGTAATGTATAAAAAGGAATAAGGAGACGGGTTATTGCTATAAAAAATAATAAAAACGCCTATTACGAGGCGTTTTCTTTTTGCTTTGCATAGTTATAATATCTCTTTAATGAAATTTTTGATTTAAAACCAATTCGTTTTATAATTTCTTGTTCCGGAACATGTTTTTGGATGAGGCGTAATATAAATGTATTGCGTAAATGCTGACCAGAGATACCTTTACGTAACCCTGCACGCGCTACTTCAAGTCGAATCATTTTTTGGACTGAAATTTCTGTTAATCCCTTTGGAGCGTCATTTTCATACACCCAACGGAATGTATTTCGGTTAAAATCAAAGGCTACAAATAGTGGATCTGTGCTATGGTATTTTGGGCGTACTGGCTCGGGGATGTTTTTATAGTAATGATATAGCTTTTTTTTATCTTCCTCTGTCAATGTAATAACTCGTTCTATTCCAGATACAGCGGGAATAGATAATGTATTGTTTTCAAAATGAACGTGATGCATATGCAAGGAGATGAGTTCTTGTAATGATAAACCGTAATCGAGCAGCAGCATTATAATACATACGTTTCGATCCATAAGTAATGGACGTACAGGGCGTTGTTTATCTGACAGCCCCTCTAAAGAAGTTAATATATATTTCAAACTCTGTTCTTCTTGTGACGAAATGAAATCTTCATCTCGCAATGTACGATCTGGTTGTATAACAAGTTCCATATCTTTTAGTGGACTAGGTAAGTTTAAAAAATGATACAGTCGATTTAATACAATAAACACACGGTGCATTGTTTTTTCAGAGTAATGACGTTTTATTTTTAAGTCTGAAAAATAATCTTCATAGTCTTTTGGACAAAGAGTCTCCCATATATTATTAGAAGAAATTTTTTTGTTCTTTTGTAACCAATGAACAAAATCTTCGATGTCGTAGACATATCGTTTAATGGTCGAAGGTTTTCGTCCCTTGATTAATAAATAAGCGGAGAAAGCCTGTACTGTATCAGTAAGTTCTTTTGTTGACATAGTCCCACCTCCCTAGTTTTCTTACATTATAACAAAAATTTTCAGAAAATGTTTATTTCTTGGGAAAGCGCAAATGTTGACAATATTCGTCAGTGAGATGATAAAAAATGAGGTGATTGAATGGAACAGTCGATGCGAAAGAAGAATAATAACCAAATTAACATTGTGCTAAATCACCGAAAGAAAATTTCTGTTTCTTCTCCAGAACAAAAGCAAAATCTTTCAGATGAAACTGTTACAAAACATGAAATGTTACAGCGAATTGAAGAAGAAATGAGCAAGCTTGTGGGAATGCAGGAAATCAAAAAAATTATAAAAGAAATTTATGCATGGATTTATGTAAATAAAAAACGGCAAGAAATGGGGTTGAAATCAGAAAAACAAGTCCTTCATATGTTATTTAAAGGAAATCCGGGGACGGGAAAAACAACTGTTGCTAGAATGATTGGGAAATTATTATTTGAAATGAATGTGTTATCGAAAGGACATTTAGTAGAAGCGGAACGGGCAGATTTAGTTGGTGAATATATAGGGCATACGGCACAAAAAACGCGTGATCTCATTCGAAAAGCAATGGGGGGGATTTTGTTTATTGATGAGGCGTATTCGCTTGCGCGTGGGGGGGAAAAAGATTTTGGAAAAGAAGCAATTGATACGCTCGTAAAACATATGGAAGATAAACAGCATGCTTTTGTACTCATTTTAGCAGGGTACTCACGTGAGATGAACCATTTTCTTTCACTCAACCCGGGGTTACAATCTCGCTTTCCTTTCATTATTGAGTTTTCAGATTACACAGTCAATCAACTATTAGAAATAGGAAAGCGAATGTACGAAGAAAGAGAGTACCAATTATCAAAAGAGGCGGAGTGGAATCTTCGTGATCATTTAAATGCCGTAAAATATTCATCGCATATTACTTCTTTTAGCAATGGGCGTTACGTTCGTAATATTGTGGAAAAGTCCATTCGTACACAAGCGATGAGGCTACTTCAGGAAGAAGCGTACGATAAATATGATTTAATAACCATCTCTAGTAGTGATTTAACCCTTGAAGAAGAAGTGCACGGTTCATAAATTATTTATTATAAAAACACGAAGCGTTACGCTTCGTGTTTTATTTCGTATTTTTTGTTTTTGCACGCTGTTCTAATTGGCTTTTTGGACTTTGATCTGCTACATCTGAAGCGAGTCCTTGAGGATTAACGCTACTACTTTGTCCGCGATTACGTTTGTTGTTTCCTTTTGCCATATTATCTCACTCCTGTTCTTCTTTTGCTTTTTGTTGATATGCTTTGTGATAACGTTCCATTTTTTTGCTTTTTTCGTATGAAGAATTTAGATCATGTCCAAATTGATCTACGGAACTTTTTTGTGCGCCTTTATTTACATGCTTTGTCATTTGTTTCACCTCTCTTTAAGAAATAGTATGTGCGGATATGTACAAAAAACATGCAATAAAATAATACTTTCATGAGTGGTATTTTTCGTTTCTAATGATGATAAGGAGGATTAAGTGGAAGGTTTTTTTGATTGGGATAGGGGAAAATAGAAAAACCCTTTACAAAAAAAGTAAAGGGTTCATTTGTTATCTCTCAGTGAAATGTTCGATCTTTTCTACACTACGATGTGGTAGGTGCCATTTGTAATAGAGAGAAATCATACGGAAACATACGATAAGAACGAATAATACATACAATGCCCAGTCGCTCACAATAATGTTAGCCCCAATTAAAAATCCAGCTAAAATTGTCCAAAGTGCGTAAACTTCTGCCCGTAGTACAAGTGGCTTTCGACGGGCTAATAAATCACGGATAATACCGCCGCCGATTCCTGTTAAGACGGATGCTACAATTGTTGCGCTAATTGGTAAATTTAGTTTTTGTGCATATAGTGCACCTTGAATTGCAAATGCGGATAAACCAATTGCATCGGTAATATTTTCCCAACGCTTCCAATGTTTAATAAGTTTGTTCGGAAATAAAAAGATAATAGTTATTGATAATAGTGCAATTTGAAATAACATATCTTGTTTCCAAAACGCAACAATTGGATAGCCGATTAATAAATTTCGCAGTGCGCCTCCCCCAAACGCGGTTGCCATCCCTAAAATATAAACCCCGAAAATATCGTATTCCTCTTCCATCGCGATGATTGCTCCGCTTAATGCGAATGCAATTGTACCAATGATGCTAAATAAATCCCATGCCATGAAATTCTCCCTCACTAACTAGATGAAATGTTCTTACTCTGCTATTATATTAGAAGGTTTAATTTTCGAAAAGGATGAGTGAGGATATTTGTTAGAAAAAAAAGAAAAAGTGATACTAGTTGGCTGTCAATTACCTGAAGATGATGAAGAACGTTTTGAACATTCGATGGAAGAATTAGCATCATTAGCAAAAACAGCACAAGCAGAAGTGTTAGTTATGGCGGTCCAAAAACGTACTAAGTTTCATTCAGCGACGTATATTGGAAAAGGGAAATTAGAAGAACTTTCTCTACTTGCAGAAGAATTAGAGCCAGATGTTATCATTTTTAATAATGAATTAACACCAAGTCAAATTCGAAATTTATCGGCACAGTTAGATGCAAGAGTTATTGATCGTACACAGCTTATACTAGATATTTTTGCTCAGCGCGCGAAGTCCAGAGAGGGTAAATTGCAAGTGGAACTCGCTCAGCTTCAATATGCATTGCCTCGTCTTGTAGGACAGGGACAAGCGTTATCTCGTCTTGGTGGTGGGATTGGAACAAGAGGTCCGGGAGAAACGAAATTAGAAACGGATCGCCGTCATATTCGCTCTCGTATCGATGAAATAAAAAGACAACTTTCTGGTGTGGTAGAGCACCGTAAGAGATATCGTGAGCGGCGTAAAGAAAATCAAGTTTTTCAGGTTTCTTTAGTTGGATACACAAATGCGGGGAAATCTACGCTATTTAACAGATTAACAGCTGCTGATACGTTTGAAGAAGATTTATTGTTTGCAACACTTGACCCGACAACGCGTAAAATGCAATTGCCGTGTGGCTATACGGTGTTATTAACAGATACAGTTGGATTCATTCAAGATTTACCGACGTCTTTAGTTGCAGCGTTTCGTTCTACGTTAGAAGAAGTAAATGAAGCAGATGTTATTTTGCATGTGATTGATTCGGCTGATCCGAATTATATAGGGCATGAAGAGACTGTGGGAAAATTATTGCAAGATCTTGAACTTGATCACATTCCGATTATTACTGTGTACAATAAAAAAGATAAGTTACATCCCAACTTTATTCCGTTTCCGAAGAATGATTTTATTATGACGAGTGCGTTTAATTCGGTAGATTTAGAAAAATTAAAAGAAGTTGTAGAAATAGAAATGATGAGACGGATGGATTCGTATGAATTAATAATTCCGGCGCACGAAGGCAGATTGTTGACACTTTTAAAAACGGAAACAGTATTAACAGCTATGACGTTTCAAGAAGAGGAGCAAGCATTCGAATGTACAGGGTATATTTTTGCTCATTCTCCGCTAAACGGCCAAATATATAAATATTCAACGAGAAAAGGAGAAGAGAAAGAAGATGTTTAATCGATTGAAGAATGGGGAAAAGATTGCCCCAATTGTAAAAGAAGTAGAAATGCAAATTGCAGATATACATAAACATATTGAGGAAGTAATTGAAAGTAATCAATTTCGTGTGCTAGAAAGTTTTCGTAATCATAAAATTAGTGACGCGCATTTTATTCCAACAACAGGATATGGCTATGATGATATCGGCCGTGATACGTTAGAGAAAGTGTATGCTGATGTATTTGGAGCGGAAGCAGGCCTTGTACGTCCACAAATTATTTCTGGAACTCACGCAATCTCTACAGCGTTATTTGGGATTTTACGCCCTGGTGATGAATTGTTATATATAACTGGGAAGCCATATGACACGTTAGAAGAAATTGTTGGTGTTCGCGGAAAAGGTGTTGGCTCATTTAAAGAGTATAATATTGGTTATCAGGCAGTTGCTTTAACGGAAGAGGGGCGTGTTGATTTTGCTGCAGTACAAGCGGCAATCCATGAAAATACAAAAATGATTGGAATTCAACGTTCAAAGGGCTATGCAACTCGCCCATCATTTACAATTGCTGAAATTAAAGAAATGATTGCATTTGTAAAAGAAATTAAACCGGATGTTGTTGTGTTTGTAGATAACTGCTACGGAGAATTTATCGAAGAGCTAGAACCTTGTCATGTTGGTGCAGATTTAATGGCTGGTTCACTAATTAAAAACCCGGGTGGCGGTATCGTGAAAACGGGAGGTTACATCGTTGGGAAAGAGCAATATGTAGAAGCGTGCGCATATCGTTTAACGTCTCCAGGTATCGGAGCGGAAGCTGGTGCATCTTTATATAGTTTACAAGAGATGTATCAAGGTTTTTTCTTAGCGCCTCATGTTGCTGGTCAAGCATTAAAAGGTGCGATTTTTACAGCAGCTTTTTTAGAGAAGCTTGGTATGAATACATCACCAACTTGGGATGCGCCGCGAACAGATTTAATACAATCGGTTCAATTTGATGATAAAGAACGTATGATTGCATTTTGCCAAGCGATTCAATATGCATCACCTATTAATTCGCATTTTACACCGTATCCGAATTATATGCCGGGGTATGAAGATGATGTAATTATGGCTGCGGGTACATTTATTCAAGGTGCGAGTATTGAATTATCAGCAGATGGTCCAATTCGTCCGCCTTATGTTGCTTATGTGCAAGGTGGTTTAACGTATTCGCATGTGAAGATTGCGATTTGTTCTGCTATTGATATGCTAATTGAAAAAAATCTATTAGTAATTTCATAAACGAAAGCTGCCAATTTTGGCAGCTTTTTTGTATATAAGTAAGGAATTGAGACATTTTAATAGAAGTGAAAAAAATAATAAAAAATCATGTTAGAAAAGCTAACATATGTTGACACGAAACATAACATGATATAAAATGAGAATCAAGTTAAGGCGAAGGAGGAACTGAAGTGACACAACAGGATCGACGTTCTGCTCCGCTGTTTCC
Source organism: Bacillus sp. BP-3 (assembly GCF_028401955.1). Taxonomy (GTDB): domain Bacteria; phylum Bacillota; class Bacilli; order Bacillales; family Bacillaceae_G; genus Bacillus_A. The sequence goes on along the minus strand of NZ_JAQOTJ010000004.1, from coordinate 87,100 downwards.
GATAAGTATAGTTATGGATTTAACACAGTTATCTGCGCGTCAAATTCGTTACTATGAAGAACATAAATTGATTTCCCCAACCCGTACAAAAGGAAATCGTAGATTATTTTCATTTAACGACGTAGATAAATTGTTAGAGATTAAAGACTTGTTAGATCAAGGTTTAAACATGGCTGGTATTAAGCAAGTACTATTAATGAAGGAAAATCAATCAGAAGTGATACAAGTAAGAGAAGAAGTAAAGGAAATTTCGAAAACTGAGCTTCGTAAAATTCTTCGAGATGAGCTGCAACATACAGGTAGATTTAATCGAACATCTTTACGACAAGGTGATATTTCAAGATTTTTTCATTAATGATTGATAATTTTGAAAATGTTTAGAGGGACTAAGGAGGAATTGAAAATGGCAAAGTACACAAAAGAAGATATTTTCCGTTTAGCGAAAGAAGAGAATGTAAAGTATATCCGTTTACAATTTACGGATCTTTTAGGAAGTATTAAAAACGTAGAAATTCCAGTTAGTCAGTTAACAAAAGCTCTAGATAACAAAATGATGTTTGACGGATCTTCTATTGAAGGATTTGTGCGCATCGAAGAATCTGACATGTACTTATATCCAGACCTAGATACATGGGTAGTCTTCCCATGGACTGCTGAAAAAGGAAAAGTAGCGAGATTAATTTGTGATATTTACAATGCAGACGGTACGCCGTTTGATGGTGATCCACGTAACAACTTAAAACGTATGTTAAAAGAAATGGAAGAACTAGGCTTCACTGATTTCAATCTTGGGCCAGAGCCGGAGTTTTTCTTATTTAAAGTAGATGAAAAAGGAAATCCAACATTAGAATTAAATGATAATGGCGGATATTTCGACCTTGCTCCAATGGATTTAGGAGAAAACTGCCGTCGTGATATCGTTCTTGAACTTGAAGAAATGGGTTTTGAAATTGAAGCATCTCACCATGAAGTTGCACCAGGACAACATGAAATTGACTTCAAATATGCAAGTGCAATTAAAGCGTGTGATGACATCCAAACGTTTAAACTTGTTGTAAAAACAATCGCGCGTAAACACGGTTTACACGCAACATTTATGCCAAAACCGTTATTTGGTGTAAACGGTTCTGGTATGCACTGTAACTTATCACTATTCAAAAATGGTGAGAATGTATTCTATGATCAAAATGGTGATTTACAATTAAGTGATGATGCTCGTTATTTCATCGCAGGTATTTTAAAACATGCACCAAGCTTTACAGCTGTAACAAACCCAACTGTAAACTCTTATAAACGTTTAGTACCTGGATATGAAGCGCCTTGTTACGTAGCATGGTCTGCGCAAAACCGTAGCCCATTAATCCGTATCCCTGCATCTCGCGGTGTAAGTACACGTGTAGAAGTACGTAGCGTTGATCCAGCTGCAAACCCATATTTAGCAATGGCTGTATTACTAGCAGCAGGTCTTGATGGAATTAAAAATAAACTTGCGGTACCACCTGCAGTAGATCGCAATATTTATGTAATGACTCCAGAAGAACGTGAAAAAGCAGGCATTATTGATTTACCAGCTACATTAGCACAAGCACTAAATGAATTAAAATCGAACGAAATCGTTTGCGGTGCATTAGGAGAACACTTACTTGAGCACTTTATCGAAGCGAAAGAAATTGAGTGGGATATGTTCCGTACGCAAGTTCACCAATGGGAACGCGATCAATATATGACTCTTTACTAAGAGTGGGAGGCCTTGATACTACTGGTATCGGGGCTTTTTTCTTTCGGGCAATTTTATTGAGCGGTTGTTTATTAAATAAACTGCCCGATAATTGCCCGGTTTTATTTTAAAAAAATTATTCAAGGACATTTCTCATATATTCCTCGAATTTATTCATTGCTTCCTTATCTAGCTTTTTACTAATGTGTGAATAAACATCAGATGTAATTTGCATACTACCATGACCAAGACGTTCTTGTAAATATTTCATGCTAACGCCATCTTCAAGTTGTAATATTGCATGTGACTTATGGCGATATGCTGACAACGCAACAGATGGATATGTAGAAGGTATCGGCAACTGTGATGTTAATAAACCTATTGGCGATAAGTCACTAGAATGGTTTATAGGATATGATTCTCAACTTGCTCCTCCGCAACAAGAAGTTTTAGGATACCTTACAACAACGGCAGACGTTGCGAATATCAGAAGAGAACCTGATGTGAATTCAGATATTATGCGTCAAGCTATTAAAGGTCAAGGGCATACTTACTATGAATGGCTTTATGATGGTGCTCATTTTTGGTGTAAAGTAAATCTTGATAATTGGATGAGAGATGATGTTTGTAAAACCAATAAGGACGGAAAAAGTAAAGGTGTCGTGTGGGTTAATGCTACTGATGTTAACCTTAGAAAAGGTGCATCCACAGGAGACCCAGTAATTAATAAAATTACAAAGCGTTCCGCTTATGACGTTCATTATCGTTATGAAAATTGGATTTATGTAACAGGTGAAGGCGTTGAAGGTTGGATGTATTTTGATGAGTCATATGTACATTGGATTAGATAAAATAAACGCCGGCTCTTAATTGAGTCGGCTTTTTTACTATGTATTAAACTTTAGCATTCATAAGTAACCCTTTTAATTCTTCTGCAGATAATTTGCTTTCTAACGCTTTACTTAAGTCAAGTATAGAAGTTTTATAATCTACTGCTACTTTTAAACTATCAGTCTTTGATACTTCTTTACTGCTTTCCTCTGACACTTTTATACTATCAGTTTTCTTTTCTTCTGCTTTGTCTGTTCCGCATCCCCCTAATAACATGATTGGTAATGCTAATGTAACCAGTTTCTTTGCTTTCATATTCATATACCCCTTTATGTGATTATTTGACGTTTAATTCTTTCTTTTTATCCCCTATCTTCGTTGTTACCTCTTTTAAGTGTTTGCCTGCTTCAGATATCATGTCTAAAGACTGTTGCATCTTTTCTTGATTTTTCTCATCTACTGACTCTAACTGCATTTTATACGATTCTTGATAAGTCTCTATTACTTTGACTAGTTGTTTTTGCTCTTCAACAAACTCGTCCGGTGGGTTAATTGCTTTTACTTTTTCATAGGGGGACGCCCCTTCTCCTTTTGTTGAAGAGCGTCAATCCCTTGTGTTTCAAATAAATGTTTCCACTTCCACACATTGCTAGAAGTAGGAATATTAAATATTGCGGTGGCTTCTGCGATGGACGATCTCATCTCGTTTATAAATTTAAGTACGTCCATTTTAAACTCAACAGAATAATTTGTATGTGTCTTTTGAAGACCTGCCAATCCATGTCTTTTAAACTTAGCTACCCATTTTTTAACATCGTCATATCTACACAATGCTTTTGAGCTATATCTTTAAAGGATTCTACGCTATTAAGATAAGTGGTAACAGTCGATAACTTGGTTTCTAAAGAGTATTTCGTCATAAAAAAACTGCACCCCAATTGTTAGACACCGTCTAACAATTGGGGTGCAGTTCATTTATAAGTGCCCTTTTTTAAGGAATGTGCATGAAAAAATAAGGTGTGAAAAGAAATGCATTTAGTGAAAGCATAATGTAATTTATGTTTTTCTTATTTAAATGTACGTGAAAACTAAAAAAAGTCGTCCAAATTAAAAAAGGAGCAGCTAGCAAAAGCTAACTGCTTTCTAAAAAGGGTTAAGAGAAAGAAAACTGGACTAGGCTGCTAAAACAGCTTATCTGTAGTATGTGGGGATGGTGAAATATTATACGAAAAAAGCTAACCGCCCACCATTAGAGAATGGACTTAAGGGGTAGCCTTTATGTGATATCTGATATGTATTAGACATTTTGTGAATTATTTTTTTTATGATGATCTTTGTCCTCAATATCAGTTTCAGGCATTCCATATAGTCCGTTCATAGCCTGTTCATCTAAATCGAGACCAAGCACATTATTATTTGTTACATTATGTTTTTCTTTTTTAGAGTTATTCATATATATCACCTCCTATTTTTAGGATGTCTAAAAGTGATATAAACATTCAACGTTTGTTTTATGATAAAAAATTCATTTTGTAGAAAAGGGGAATAAAGGAACATTAGATGATGTATTAATCAGTTTAAAGCGAATGAAAAGAGACGAAGAATTAAAAAAGAGTAGCTAGCGTTCGCTAACTACTTGCTCATGAGGGACTTAGAACGTTTACATCTCATCAAAATGAAAGGAGTTTTACTACCAATTTGTAGTATGTGCAGATGGTGAAATATTATACGAAAAAAGGCAGTCAGCAAAAGCTAACTGCTCACCCTTGGAGAGGGAAAGGTAGGCCAGTTACAAGTACATGGAATAGCCTAACTGTAGCATATGCATATTTTGAAAAGTTATACATAATGTGAGTCAAAGAATTAGTCAATGCTATTGTAATTGTTTATCGACAGTATTCGACACTGAAATAACTGTCAGAAACATAGTAAGTTGGCGTTATTTTTCTTTCTCAATGCAATTTTTGGTCTTGTGGATGGCAAACTGTCTTAAAACGGAAAAAACAAATTTAACGAGGTTGTGGTTTTTGAGTGAAAAGTGAGGTTGAAAGAATGACATATTTGCAACAAATAAATGAAATTGCATCACAATTACCTTTACCAGTTCTGCAAGATATCAATCAACGTGTAGGAGATTGGCTTGCAAGTGGTAGTAATGAAAATGATGAATATATAGGTCAACAATTGAGATATGCTCAGCAAGTTGTGGAAGCTGGTATTTTGAAATAAGTGAGGTGGACCATACAATGCTAGATTGGTTAAAGGATTATCGAGAATTAGAAGATAAAATTATTTACCTAGAAAATAAATTGGAGCGAAGTAAGAAAGAGTTAAAGCGTTGGGTATGGAGAGATTTACAAAATGTACATTTAACCGCCGAATGGGAAAGTGCGAAATTAGAAGATCGTATTGAAGTAATTGAATACGAATTAGCACATAAAATAAATGATATGTATGATTTAAAAGAAATGATTAGTAAATTCAAAGGATTAGATAATAAAATCATTCAAATGAAATATATTGAGGGAATGACATTAGAACAAATAGCATTAGATTTGGATTATAGTCCATATTATATAAAACGTAAGCACGCTGAAATTAGAAAGATAATAAACTTTGTTAATGCATTATAAGTTTACCTTTTGGTAGGTAACCTTTAAGTAATGTACTATCTTTCTTTCTAAGTGGTGGCATCCAAACATCAATTAAAATAGAATATTCGTCTTGTTCTAGTTCTAATTTATTAATTAGTGTTGGTTCGGAAATAGGGTCATTTTTCTTTTCCATTTCAGATAAGTGAAGACCTAAAGCTTCTCTTCCTTGTTGTAAAGCATCTTCTTGTGTATTTGCATGAGAAACACAGCCAGGAAGGTCTGGGAAGTAAATGCCGTATCCATCTGATGCTTTTTCTAAACAGCGGGATAAACATAATAATCTTTTTTTCATAATTTGTTTTTGTAACGATTTTTAATTATACTAGGGAAGTGAGGGGTGGTTTATAACCAACCCACTTGCTTATAGATTGAGCGAAGTGTACCTTTTGGAATATTCTTGCACGGATGTTTCACAGTCACTTTGTCAACCTTGGAAGGATGTTTGAACTGATGGTGGTTGCCTTTAATGTTCGTTAGAAACCATCCCTCCTTTTTTAACTTTTTAATTACTTCCCTACTAGAAATCGTTACTACCTCCTTTGAACTTTCTATAATTATCATAACGCGCATTGGGATGTGTATCAGGAAAAGGATGCTAATTCCTATGCTTTTTTATATATTTTTTTAATAAAATCCAAACTTTAAAGGGTTATATCAAAGCATCTAATACGGGTGCTTTTTTCACATTTTGCAAAGGACGAGCATATACTGCTTGTACACCGTTTAACTTTTGTTAAAAGGAATCTCGTAATCCCGTCTTGCCCAAGGAAGAGCGCTTGCGGAAACAGGTGCTCTTCTTTTTATTATGTGAAAATTACATAGTTATAGAGAAAAGATGGTATAAATGACATGGTTAAGCTTCTTTGTTGGTTATGGTGTAGGTACACTTATTTGTTTAATCATTATGATTCAGTTTCTTAAAGCGAAAGAAGTAGATAAACAGGATACAAGTTTTTAGATTATTGCCTTATTGAATAAATTAAAGCATTCAATAAGGGTGCTTTTTCACATTTTGAGAAGGACGAGCATATACTACTTGTACCTCTTAACTTTCGTTAAAAGGAATCTCGTAATCCAAATTTTCACCCTTGTCCAAAGAAGAGTGCCTGGGGAAACAGGTGCTCTTCTTTTTATTATGCACAAATTACATAGGTGGTGTAGATGATATATATTGAGTTTACAATTCCTGAAGGGTTACTTTGGTTAATTGGATTACCTTGTGGGATAACTGTTGATGTAGCTAATACTCGTAAAGAACCTAATGTAAATGCATCTATCATGCGTCAAGCCACAAAAGGACAAGGGCATACGTATTATGAGTGATCTTATGATGGTGCTCATTTCTGGTATCGAGTAAACACAGAAAATTGGATGCGTGATGATACAGCGAGTATCAATAAAGATAACAAATCAAAAGGTGTCGTGTGGGTAAATGAGTCTTCTAAAATGTCTATTTCATTAACTAACTGTTTGTGTTCTTCTACAAAGCTAGAAGGAGGAGTTAATTCTTTTAACTTTTTACAGTTTTCTTTTAGTAACGCTGAACGTTCCTCTGAAGTATCCTTAGGTTTACCAGACTCCTGCATGAAATGTAGGATAGTAGATACATACTCTTCTGCTTGTTTATCGTCTGCTTTTACTGATTTCGTTTCTTTTACGTCTTTATCGGCTTTTACTTTCACTGATTTATCATCTGACTTTTGTTCTACTTTCACGTTTGCTTTCTTTTCTTCGCTGTCTGCTTTGTCTGCTCCATCCCCCCTAATAACATGATTGGAAGTGCTAAACTTATTAGTTTCATTGCTTTCATATTTCTATTACCCCTTATTAGTTGAATGATTGTATGTATAATTACAAGTTACTCTATTATTTTGTATGTTTTTCCATTTTCTTATCAAGTGCTTTGGCGTAGGCATCTTTGGTTTCCTGATTTAACTTATAAATTGCTTCTCTCCACTGTTCTCCATCTACACCTGACATATGTGGAGAACTTTTTAATACAGCCTCTTGAATCTTCAGTCCATCGTCTTTATCAGCGTCTTTTATTAACTTTGTTCCTTTTCTTGCATCTGTTATCCCTTCTTGTACGAGTTTATGAATGTCTTTGTATTTATCAGGTACTATTATGTTCTCCATACGGTCTAAGGCTTCATCTATATCGTTTGCTGTTTTAAATACATCTTTATATTTCTTAGTATCTTTTGATGCTTCTCCTAGTTTTAACAATATTTCATCCTTCTTGAATTGAAACTCTACCAATTGCTCACAAATATAATATGGATACTGTTTTTCAGATATTACTGTTTTCGAAATTGCTTTACTAGTTTCCTCAGTCTTAGGGATAGAATCTTTATCACCTACCCCACAACCTACTAATAATAGAATAGGTATTGCTAATGATACGAGTTTCGTTGCTTTCATTATGCATTCTCCTTTTAGAAAGTATTGTAATTAATTTGCATATTGTACCATGATGTAAATTAAATAAATAATATGAATTTCCCTCTTACTTTTTGAATTCTAAATGTTTAGCATTTTGGTTTTTATGCTCTCATAAATTCTTTATCAAAATAGAACTTGTCCATTAAATTATTTACAATACCGTTGAAATATGCGAACATACCATTCTTCATCTTTACCCTAGCTTTCACTTTCATAACAAACTCTTTAATAGCTTGTAAGCTGATTGCAAGCTCCTGGTCTTTGCTAAATGCTGTAGCACCTGTTGTATAGTTAACAACTCTATTACACTATCTTACAACCTTCTACAGTTCTTGTATTGTTTTTGATTCATGATAAAAGAATTAGTTAAAGAAACAAAACGTTCTGGTACCCAATGAGGCACAAAATCAGCTTATTTAATATTCTCTTCAGGAGTATTGCTATCCTCATTACTATTATGTATGTTTATATCTTTTATATTTTGTTTTAAGGAAGCAGGTTTTGTTTTAATGGTCGGACACTTCTTCTACAATAGGTTGAATTACAATATCGTTTGCTGTTTGCAGCATATCAGATTTACGTTTCATTTCGGTTTGCTTGATAATGCCTAGGTCAACGAGTTTCTTCATTAAACGTTGTACAGTTTTATAAGATACGTCTAACTTGTCTGCAATCGAATTCTTGCATAGGAAACTAACACCTACATACTTGCAGCTGTGGCGTTTTAAAATTTCAAGTAATGTAATGAGTCTAGATTGTACATCGGAACGTTTAACAGACATACGGATAATGTCTCTATATGCACGAATAGTATTGTTTAGTTCTTCGATTTCTTTGAATGTAGAAAGATTGTGGAAGGATTCTTCACTTGCTATAATATCGATGCGTTTCTTCATTATATTGGCCCCTTTGTATAAATCAAAAATCAACACAGAATGTAAGCAAACCGTTGCTAGGAGCCTCTACGTACTGTAAAATAGTGCGTAAGAGTACAGCAGGTGTTTGCCTATCGTGAATAGGCGGACGGTATATAAAGTGTTGGCGCACGATATATACACACCGTGCTCTTTTATTTTTATTTGAAAAAAAGCCCGGTAATTGCTCGAAGATGCCCGGTTTCTCTTAGTGTATTTCGACTCGTTTTGAGGTATCTAATTTTCGGAGCGGTGATAAATCAATACTTTATATGTATATTGATTTATATTTATGGCTTAGAGTCTGTTCCGTACGCAAGTTCACCAATGGGAACGCGATCAATATATGACTCTTTATTAAGAGTAAGAGGCCTTGATACTACTGGTATCGGGGGCTTTTTTTGTGGATAAAACACTTTTTAATTGTAATGCACTATGAAGGGAATATAATATTTTGTAGATTAAGTCAAAAAAAGAAGCCCCGGGGTATACGGGACTTCTTAGGGTAATCTGTCAAGTAATGGCGTACTTGACTAAGTAAATTTAACATAAATTTTTGAGGAATAATATTGGTAAATGTACCCAAATATAAGTAAATAAGGGGAGCTTAGGTTTTACACAATTTGAATTTTATTAAAATTGTTGTTTGCAGAAGGAAATCAGGATGTTGTTTATCTAATGATTGGCAAAATAATAATCTTGGAAGTATTACTAACGGCTGAAAGTTGCAGATGTTCGTAAGGGTCCATCTACTAATACAAAAGTTATACTTCAAATGCATAGGGGTTCGGGTCATGTTTACCGAGATTGTCACTATGACGGATCTCACCTTTGGTACAAAATCGAGAAAAACAATTGGTTACGTGCCGATGTTTGTAAAATCAACAAAGATGGTAAATCTACGGGTGTAGTTTGGGTAAATGGTATTGACATTAACCTTAGAAAAAGGAGAAAGTATAGGTGAAGTTGTTATCAATATAATTACAAAATGCTCTGCTTATGACGTTCATTATCGTTATGCTAATTGGATTTATATCACTGGTCAATACGTTGAAGGTTGGATGTATTTCGATGAGTCATATGTAAGTTAGTTTAGATAACTAACAAAAAGCCCTGATACTCGATTTAATAGGGCATTAGGGCTTTTTGTTGCTGTTTGAAAAGATAACGGCTTTCTAATCAAACATTTGTTATGACATTACAAATACAAAAGTAGATAAAAACATTACTATATAATAATAACATAATATTAAGGTTGTATATTATGTTATTTTGCATATCGGTAATCTGATATTGTTTTTTTCAATATAGATTAATGGGTATTAATCTATTTATAGTAGATTTTAGGCGGAAAGGTGAGAAGAAGTGAAAAACTAGTTATTCTAGGAATTTGCACGGCATTGATAGGTATTAAAGTTTTTGTGGAAGTGTATTTGTCGGTTTAGATACTTAGAAGATAATTTTCCGCGAGACTTAATGAACAAAGGAAAAAGCCCTCTCATGTGAGAAGAGCTTTTGCTTTTATTTACGCATTTTATTTAATGATTTATCCATTTGTCTTTCATTTGCTAAAGTTGCTGCACTTGTTGGTTTTTCAACACCACGATAGTTATATTTTGAGTTTTGCAAGAAGTCGAATGCAAAATCCTGCATTACTTTTTCTTGTGCATTTTTCTCAACCACTTGAGATTTGAAAATATTTGTAAGCATGTACTCATGATTAGATATGTCTTTAATATAATTTTTATCTTTATATTCTTTAATAATATCATTAAAGAATTTTTCAACTTGATCGTCTGTCGGTTTATAATCATGTGCATATTTACTAATTTCATCGGATTTTTCAGTTGCGTTTTTATCACTTGAAGCAACTTCTTTAATTTTATCGTTCCAGCTAACTGTTTTAGCTGTTTCTTTTGCAGCAGTTTCTTTTGTAGTTGTTTGTTTTGATTCGGTAGATGTTTTCTCTTTTGGATTATCATTAGATCTACCTATAATTGCTGTGATAACAATGATTACAAATATTCCAATCAGAACAAAACACCCAAATTTAAAAAACTTTTTCACTATGTTATCCTCCCTTGAAGTAAATGCGTCATTTAGTATAACATATAAATAGATATATTGTGATGAAGGATTTGTGTATAAAGAAAAAAACGCACAAATGTAGTTTTTTATAGTGTAAATGTGCATTTATAAAGAATATAATTGAATAAAAAAATAGCCACAAAAAATTAGGGAAAATTTTTGAGTCAAAACATTATTCATATTTCATTTTAGTGAATCTAAATTACGTATTTTTTCCTTATTAATTGAAAACATAAACCATCTAAATTGTGGAGTAAATGGCATACTACCTTTGGTAGATAAGTCCCCTTTAACGTATCTACTATTCTACTTCTATTTTCTATCTTCAATCTTTTTAAGTCCTTAATGTATATTCGGAGCTCTTTTATGGATAAAACACTTTTAAAATGTAATGTACTTTGAGGGGGTATAATTTTTGTAAATTAAGTTAAAAAAGAAGTTCCTGGGTATACAGGACTTCTTAGGGTGATCCGTCAAGTGTTGGCGAACTTGACTAAGTAAATGTAAAATAAACTTTTGAAAAGTAATATTGGCAAATACGTCCAAATATAAGTATATAAAGGGGATTTATAAATGGTTACTTTTGGAATAGATAAAATAATTTGTTTAGAAAAATTATAATTTAATAATGAGAAAGTTAACGAGATTATGGCGCAGGATTTGAAAGAACGTTTCTTAATTTACGTGTACCGCTTATTTGGTGTGGTTGACGGCTACTCTAATGACGTAAAGGGATTAGGTCTTGAATGGGGGAAGGGAGTGCAGATTCCTTTTTTCTGCATAGCAGTAATCTATATGTCGGAAAATTAAAATGAATTTATGATAGAGGGTTATTTGGAGATTTCGTAGAAGAATTACTTATGAAAAGAGATTTTATTAATTTCAGAACAATAACATTGAATAGTAATGGAAAAGAAAAAGAATCTGTATAAGAGGAAGAAGTCTATATAGAATATTTATGTTGACTTGTTCTGTATAAAGAACTAAAATTTATTTTAAATAGAACACTTTTGTTATATTAAAGTGGTGGTTTTATGCATAATAAATTGTGCATAAAAATGATTTATGAATGAGTTTGGTTTAAAAGGTCAAATTCATTTATAAAAAATGTAGGGGGAAACCATGGAAAAGGAAATAAATCTTAAAAATTTATTTGCTGTGATAAGAAGACGGAAATGGGTAATTATTGTAGTTACACTAATGATTATGTTAGTGGGAGCAATTAATAGTATCTTCTTAAAAACTCCAGTATACACATCTTCTGCTAGAATACTTATTCAAGCAAATAATGAATCTATGAGTACACTTAAAGTATTAGTAAATGAACCTGTTGTGATGGAGAAAGTTGCTGCAGAATTGAATATTAATAGGCCAGCAAGTGCGTTAAGTGGACAAATAAGCACTGAAAATGTACAAGGTTCGCAAGTTATGAAGATTAATGTGGCTGATCCGGATCCAGTAATGGCTGCTAAAATTGCAAATGTTACAGCAGCTGTTTATAAGAAAGAGGCTGCAAGAATATTAGGTTTTAATAATATTAGCATTTTAACAGAGGCAGCAAAAAATAAATACTCTGTACCAATAAATATAAATCATAGCAAAACGATAATGACTGCCTTCGTTGTTGGTCTGGTATTAAGTATTGGTCTTGTTTTCTTATTAGATTCCTTGGACGATACGATTAAGTCAGAACGAGCTATTGAAAAATTATTAGATATTCCTACTTTAGGAAGCATTTCTAAAATGAATGAGAGAAGTATGATAGATAAATACAGTGAAAAGAAATTTATATCACTAGGGGGGGTAGGCAAGTGGTTTTCAAAAACAGAAGAAAAAGAGACGAAAGAAAGGATGAAAGCCTAGTTACTCATACTATGCCAAATTCCAAGATCGCTGAAGAATATCGTACAATTCGTACTAATCTTCAGTTTTCATCTATCAATGGTAAAGATAAAACCATAGTTATTACCTCTCCAAGATTTGGGGAAGGAAAATCAACTATTGCAGCGAATTTGGCTGTTTCCATAGCTCAACAAGGTGAAAAAGTATTAGTGATTGATGCTGATTTACGAAAGCCAACAATTCATGAAATATTCCAGCTTGAAAATACAATTGGGTTAACAAGTGTTTTGAGTGGGGAAAAAGTAATGGAGGGGGCTGTAAAGAAAACGGGAATTGGAAGACTACATGTATTAACAAGTGGTCCAGTTCCACTTAATCCTGCTGATTTGCTTGGTTCGGTGGTAATGGAGAATTTAATTCAAAAAGTTATCGATCAGTATGACATCATATTAATTGACTCTCCTCCGATTTTAGAGGTAGCAGATACAAGTATTTTAGCTGATCAATGTGACGGGACACTATTAGTAGTAAACTATAGCCGTACTATGAATGAGGATGCGATTGAAGCTAAAAGATTACTAAGTTTTACAAAAGGGAAATTAGTAGGAGCTATATTAAACAATAAGTAATAAGTTTTATATATATATAGATATGAATTAAAAAGACAAAAAATCATTCTTTTTTAGGTAGAGGAGAGTATCTGGCCATGCATTGAAGCGGTTGGGACTTTTTTCTACTACAACCTAGTGGAAATTAGAGAGAAAAGCAAGTGCAGGTCACTTTTTTGCATAGTAGAAACTTGTATATTGAAATTTCAAAATGAATTTATATAAGTTGAATGAAATACCTTTTACAAGTCATTCATCGGCAAATTCTATAAAATACAGTATCTTATAAAGGAAATTCGAATGATAATTAGTTGCTCAATTGAGAAGTGTAAAAATGAATTTCAACTAATATATAGGAGTATTCTGTAAATATAAAGATTATTTATTTAACGAGATAATAAGATTTCAAGCTAACTCGTTCTTTATAAAGTACGAAAAGATTCTTAATGAAAGATTAAATATGGTGATGTCTCCTTACCGATATCAATGGAGGTACTCGGCTATACTGTGGGTTGAGATAAACCTTAGATGCTAGTCGTCAAGAGTGTGGTGTGAGGGTGGGTTAAATGCCCAAATTTTATTAAAGGTTTTAACTATGGGTTTTTTGAAAAGATCTCATAGTTAAAAGCTTTAATTTTTTTAAAGTAATGATTAAAAAGGTGGGAAATTTATGACGTACCGGCAAAGGTTGTCGTTATTGCTTTTAATGGATTCACTTATAGTGTTGAGTGCGATTTATTTTAGTTATTTTATTGTAAATGGTAGTATTCGAGTTATTACATTAACATCTGTAATTAGTTCTATAACATTACTCTTTAGTCATCATTTTTTTGCTTTTATTTATAAGTTGTATAAAAAGGCATGGGAATATGCAAGCATAGGGGAATTATTAATTATTTTTAAAGCTATTACACTCTCTGTCGTTACTACAGCTTTGGTACAAAAAGTAGTGATACACGAAGTCTATTTTCGATTACTTGTTATAACTTGGATGATACATATTTTGTTAATTGGGGGGTCCCGTTTTACTTGGCGGATGTTCCGGGATGCGTATTTTAAAAATGATGATACGAAAAAGAAAACTTTAATTATTGGGGCTGGTTCTGCTGGGACAATGGTTGTAAGACAATTGCTACAGAACAATGATACAGAATTATTACCTGTTGCATTTATTGATGATAATGTGAAGAAGCATAATCTTGATATTTTAGGAATTCCAGTCATTGGGGGAGTAAATCAAATTGAGCGTGTTGTTCAAGAACTTAATATTGAGAGTATTATAATTGCGATTCCTTCGCTTAGAAAAAAAAGATTGAACGCTATTTTTAAAGAGTGCTCAAAAACAAAGGCAAAGACGCAAATCCTTCCTATGCTAGAAGATTTAGTAACAGGGAAAGTTTCAGTTAATGAATTCCGAGATGTTCAAGTAGAAGACTTGCTAGGACGTAGTCCGATTGAACTCGATATGAATAGTATTTCTGAATACATCACTGACAAAATCATTTTAGTGACTGGTGCTGGTGGTTCAATTGGTTCAGAGATTTGTAGACAAGTGGCGAAATTTAATCCAAAGCAGTTGGTTTTATTAGGCCATGGTGAAAATAGCATTTACTCCATTGAAATGGAGCTGAGAGAGCTATATGGAAATACGGAGATTACATTTATTCCGGAAATTGCAGATATACAAGATAGTAAGAAAATGATGTCAGTGATGAATAAATACCGTCCACATGTTGTCTATCATGCTGCTGCACATAAACATGTCCCATTAATGGAATATAATCCAGAAGAAGCTGTGAAAAATAACTTGATGGGAACGATGAATGTTGCAAAAGCAGCAAGTTGGCACGATGTCGAGACGTTTGTTATGATTTCTTCTGATAAAGCAGTAAATCCAACAAATGTTATGGGAGCAACGAAAAGGTTGGCTGAAATGATTGTTCAATATACAAATAAAATAAGTCAAACAAAGTTTGTTGCCGTTCGTTTTGGAAATGTATTGGGAAGTAGAGGGAGTGTAATTCCATTATTCAAGAAGCAAATTCAAAAAGGCGGACCAGTTACAGTTACGCATCCAGATATGGTTCGTTACTTTATGACTATTCCAGAAGCATCAAGACTAGTTATACAGGCGGGAGCATTAGCTAAGGGCGGAGAAATTTTCGTATTAGATATGGGAGAACCAGTAAAGATTGTTGATTTGGCAAAAAATTTAATTAAGTTATCAGGAAATTCTGTTGAAGAAATTGGAATAGAATTTACCGGGATGAGACCAGGAGAAAAACTTTTTGAAGAGCTATTAAAAGATGATGAGATGATTGAACAACAAATTTATCCGAGAATTTATGTAGGAAAAGAAACTAATATTTATATAGAAGAAATCGAAAAGATTATCTCTACACACTCTAATTTGGATAAAGAAGAATTACGAAACATATTATTAGACCTGGCTAATAGACATAACGCTTCGAAAGTATTAATGCCAACATTGAATTAGTGATTTGTAGAAGCTGTACTTGAGTCAAAAATATAGTTAAATGGGTGTGTGATTGAATTGCCTAAGAAAGTGTTGTTTTGTGCAACAGTAGATTACCATTTTAAAGCATTTCATTTACCATATATGAAATACTTTGCAGAGCAGGGATGGGAGGTACATGTTGCTGCAAGTGGTAATATGCACCTTCCATATGTACATAAAAAATATGATATTCCTATTCAGAGATCACCTTTTAAACTGCAAAATTTTGAGGCATATAAGGAGCTATCATCAATTATCAATAAAAATAAGTACAGTATTATTCATTGTCATACACCTATGGGAGGAGTTCTTGCCCGTTTAGCTGCAAGAAAAGCAAGAAAACAAGGAACAAAGGTGATTTACACAGCTCATGGATTTCACTTTTGTAAGGGAGCTCCTCTTATAAATTGGCTGGCATATTATCCAATTGAAAGAGGATTAGCTTCTTATACAGATTGTCTCATAACAATCAATACGGAAGATTACAATCTTGCAGTGAAACATCGATTTAAAGCAAATTGCATTGAACATGTTCATGGAATAGGTGTAGATACAGAACAATTTAAATTGGTACAAGAAGAATATAAAAAAGATTTAAAGGTCAAATTTGGTTACAAACCAAATGATTTCCTAATGTTTTATGCTGCTGAATTTAACAAAAATAAAAATCAGCAATTTTTACTTCATTCGGTAGCCTTACTAAGGGACGAAGCACCTAATGCAAAGCTTTTACTCGCGGGAAATGGTCCATTAATGGAAGATTGTAAGAGCTTGGCTATTGAGCTTGGAATTGCCGAGATGGTTCATTTTCTTGGATATCGAACAGATATTGCCTCATTATTACCAATATGTGATGTTGCTGTTGCATCTAGTCTTCGTGAAGGCTTGCCTGTTAACATTATGGAAGCTATGGCTTGCGGTCTTCCAGTTATAGCTACTGATAATAGAGGGCATAGGGAGCTTATAATGGACACAATAAATGGTTATCTTGTATCACCTACAGAGGTAGAGCTTTTTGCCTCACGAATACTAGAGTGTATTCATTCAGGGGCACTGCGTGAAAAGATTGGGATTGAAAATGTAAATAGAATAAAAAAATACTCGATCGACCAAGTAAGTACTGAATTGAATAATATTTATATACCATATATGTTGAGGGATGTAGATGAAACCAAGAATTAGTGTGATAGTTCCTATATATAATGTTGAACAATACTTAAGTAGATGTTTGGATAGTTTATTATCACAAAGTTTTAATGATATAGAAATTATAGCTGTAAATGATGGTTCAACAGACGGAAGTGCAAAAATACTTTATGAATATGCAAAAAAAGATAATCGTATTGTGACGATTGAAAAGGAAAATGGTGGAGTTTCCTCAGCTAGGAATGAGGGGATACGTGTAGCAAAAGGGGAATATATTGGTTTTGTTGATCCAGATGATTGGGTAGATAAAGATATGTATGAGTCAATGTATAAAAGCGCAGTTGATGAAAAAGCTGATATTGTTATGTGTACATATGTTCGAGAGTTTGGTAGTCATTCAAAGATAAAAGAATTTAATCTTCCTGAAAAGGTGTGTTATCACAATAAAGAAGTTCAATTAAAAGTTATGAGACGTTTGATTGGTCCTTTAAATGAAGAAATAGCAACTCCAGAACTTCTTGATGCATGGGGGACAGTGTGGTCAAAGTTATATCGCTTAGATATTCTTAAAGAAAATAATCTTGAATTTGTAGATCTTAGCAAAATAGGGACTAATGAGGATTCGCTTTTTAATATATACGCTTTTTATTATGCGAAAACTTTTGTTTTTATAAATAAACCTTATTATCATTATTGGAGGGTAAACACTACATCAGTTACATCGTCTTATAAGCCTAATTTAATGAATCAGTGGTTTAATCTTTACGGTATAATTGAAACCTTCTTAGATAAAAAAGAAATGGAAAAAGATTTTTATATAGCCTTAAATAATCGCATATGTCTTAGTACATTAGGGCTTGGCTTAAACACAATAAGCAAAGAAAATAAGGGATCTACTTTGATGAAAATCAGTAGGTTACATTCAATATTAAAGGATAAACGCATCAAACAATCCTTTAGGCAATTTGAGATTAAATATTTTTCAATTGCTTGGAGGGTATTTTATTTTTGTGCAAAATTCCGATTCACGCTAGGATTTTATTTTATTTTAGTAGTAATTGATAAACTTAGAAAATTAGTTAGATAGGGGGAGAATATTGGAACCGAATCGTATATTGCAAGTAGTGACAATCATGAATCGTGGCGGGCTTGAAACGATGTTAATGAATTATTATCGAAAGCTTGATCGTAATAAGATACAGTTTGATTTCATGGTACATAGAGATGAAAAAGGGCATTATGATGATGAGATATTGAGTCTTGGTGGAAGAATTTATCGAATGCCGCAAATAAGACCTGGTAATTATCGTTTATATTTCAAATTACTCGATAAATTCTTTCTTGCTCATCCTGAATATAAAGTAGTACATTCTCATATTAACGAAAATAGCAGTTTTGTACTTGGAGCAGCCAAACGTGCGGGTGTTCCTTGTCGTATTGCGCATAGTCATTTAAGCGATTTGGGTATAGATATAAAGCTACCTTTTCGTTTGTATGCGAGATTTTCTATGAAGGATAATCCTACCAAGTATTTTGCATGTTCAAAAAATGCAGGACAATGGTTATTTGGACGAAAGGTATGTGAATCTAAGGAAGTAACTGTTCTGAACAATGCAGTTAATGTAGAAGAGTTTAAATATAATGAAGAAATCAGGAAGCAAATTAGGCAAGAAATAGGTGCAGAAGATAAATTAGTATTAGGACATATCGGAAGATTTAATAAGCAAAAAAATCATGATTTCTTAATTGATGTGTTTAAAGCTGTGCATGATAAGAATCCTAATTCCCTGCTTGTTATGGTAGGGGATGGTCAATTACGATCATTGATAGAAAAGAAGGTGGCCGCCTTAGGTTTATCGTCTCATGTGAGATTCTTAGGGGTTAGAGGAGATATATCGCGCCTTATGCAAGGGTTCGATTTATTTTTGTTTCCTTCGCTTTTTGAAGGGTTACCTGTTGTATTGGTTGAAGCGCAGGCTGCTGGCTTAAAATGTGTTGTATCCGATTCGATAACAGATGAAACGGATGTGTCAGGTCGAATAGAATTTGTAAGCTTAAAGGAAACGCCAGAAGTGTGGGCAAAAAAAATTCTTACTTCATCATATGAACATGAAGATACATCTGATTTATTAAGTAAAAACGGATATAACACTGCTACGATGGCAAAATGGCTAACGGATTATTATTTAATTCATAGTTAAATGTTAAACAAACTTAGATTTCTGGAGGTTTTTTTGATGGGTCCTACTTTAACGGTCTTTACACCAGCATTTAATCGTGCATATACATTACATCTATGTTACGAAAGTTTGAAAAGACAAACTTCTAAAGACTTTATTTGGTTAATCATTGATGATGGATCTACAGATAACACGAAAGAACTTGTGGAAAAGTGGATTTCAGAGGACTTAGTTCCAATTCGTTATCACTATCAAGAAAATCAAGGAATGCACGGGGCTCACAATACAGCTTATGAATTAATTGACACAGAACTAAATGTTTGTATAGACTCTGATGATTATATGGCTGATGATGCTGTGGAGAAAATTCTTTCGTTTTGGGAACAAAACGGAAGTGATCGTTATGCTGGTATAGTTGGCTTGGATGCAAATCAGAATGGAAACATTATCGGAACAAAGATGCCGTCTGATTTAAGGGCATCTAAACTTTCAGACTTATATGTGAAACATAACGTAAAAGGTGATAAAAAACTTGTATATCGATCCGAACTGACACGTAATTCCCCGCCTTATCCAATATTTCCAGGGGAAAAGTATTGTCCACTTAGTTATAAGTATATTGTTATTGATCAAGAATGTCCCTTACTTATTATGAATGAAGTGTTGTGCTTTGTAGAATATTTAGATGATGGGTCAAGTATGAACATTATTAAGCAGTATAAGAAAAACCCACGTGGTTTTTCTTTTTTTAGAAAAATTGCTATGCAATATGCACCTTCATTTAAAGACAGATTTCGAGAGTGTATGCATTATGTGTCTAGTAATTTGATAATAAAAAACTATAGATTTTTAAAAGAGTCACCGTGTAAATGGACTACCTTCCTAGCAACGCCATTCGGCTTGTTACTTTATTGTTATATTATGAAAACAAATAAAGCTACTGTTTTGAAGAGTAAATAAGACAAAGAGAAGTATAAATAAAAAGAATAGGAATGTAGTAATATATGCTTACGATGTGGAAGTGATTGGTAAATGACTGTGTTATGGATGAATCTTGCTTTAGTTTATTTTTTCTCTTTCTTTGCAAGGTATTTTTCTAAACCGGCTGTTACGGTAGAATCTTTTGTCAAACCGAATAAATTTTTAGCATTTTGCGCTATGACAATTTTAATATTAGTATCTGGCCTTCGTAATAATATTGGAGATACTTTTGCCTATATGCATTCATATGCTACTTTGAATTTTAGCTGGGAAACTATTAAGTCGCAAAAGGACATTGGATTTAATATCTATCAGATGTTTTTACAAAATTTTTCCCATGATCCGCAACTTCTGATTTTTGTAACGGCGTTAATTACAAACACATTAATTGTGATTGTATTATATAAATATGCAAGAATGTTTGAGTTAAGTTTATTTGTATATATAACAGGTGGCATGTTTTTAACTTCAATGAATGGAATAAGGCAATTTTTGGCGGCTGCGATTGTATTTGCTGCAACGAAATATATACTCGAAGACAATTGGAAAAAGTATATTTTAATTATCCTGTTTACATCAACTGTACACCAGACTGCGCTTATCCTCATTCCTATTTATTTTATAGTTAGGAAAGAAGCTTGGTCAAAACAAACATATATTCTTCTCGTTTGCGCTGTATTTATCGTTATAGGGTTTAATCAATTTATGGATGCTTTATTTACGGTGATAGAAAATAGTCAATATAGTGAGTATAAAAACTTTTCTGAGGGCGGTGCAAATATACTTAGGGTTATTGTTTATGCTGCACCAATTCTTCTCGCTTACCTAGGGAAAGAAAGATTAAGAGAGTTGTTTCCCAAAAGCGATTCTATTGTAAATATGTCTATACTAGGACTTGTCTTTATGATTATTTCAACACAAAACTGGATATTTGCTAGATTTTCTATTTATTTTGGATTGTATCAATTAATATTAATTTCTTGGGTTGTAAAAGTTTTTACGAAAAAAGATCAAAAGCTTATTTATTATGCTATTTTATTATTCTATATGATGTATTACTACTATGAATGTGTAGTAAGCCTTTCAGGCGTTGGATATGGAAGTAACTTTATAAAACTTTAAAGTTATATTTGAATAAGTATAACGAATAGAGCATAAAAAAAGGGGACTTCCTACTTTAAAGAGGAGGCTTTAAAGTGAAAAAAATCGAAAAAATACCCAGAACTATACATTACTGCTGGTTTGGAGGAAATGAAAAATCTGATATTGTAAAAAGATGTATAGAGAGTTGGGAAAAGAATCTATCGGAATATGAAATAATAGAATGGAATGAAGATAATTTTGATATAAACTGTAATTCATATGTAAAAGAGGCATATAGATCTGGCAAATTTGCATTTGTAAGTGATTATGTTAGAGTACATGCTTTATATTATTATGGCGGTATTTATTTGGATACTGATGTAGAGGTATTTAAATCTTTTAATAATCTATTGCACCATGATTCATTTTGGGGATTTGAACAAGAAAATTACATAGCTACAAGCACAATAGGAGCAGCTAAAGGAAATAAGTTTATAAAAACATTTCTAGATTCATATGAAGAAAAGGACTTCATTAAAGAGGATGGCAGCTATGATGATTTGACGAATGTGGCTATTGTAACGGAGATATTAAAAAATCGAGGGTTAATAACAAATGGAGAGTATCAGGAAATAGAAGGGATAGGAACCTTCTATCCACAAACGTATTTCTCACCATATGACTATATTAATTGTAGAAAATTTATAACGGAAAATACATATGCCATGCATCATTTTCATAAGAGTTGGTTACCACCTAAAACGCGGATAAAGAGTAAAATAAAATTAATTTTAGCAAAAATTATAGGTGGGGATAATATTGCTAAGTTAAGAAAACATGTGGGGCAAAAAGAAGTTTTTAAGGAGAAAATGCATGATTAATATATTTAAAAAAATATTCCAAACGCTAGCTACAGAAAGTCGTAACAGAGGGTTATACTTTGCGGTGTTGATGAATATTTCACACTTAATCGGTGTATTAAGAGGCGCTTTCTATAAGTTAATATACTTCCGTAATATAAATTGCTCAATCTTTTCACTCCAAACAAAAAGTAGGATAGAGATTTTTAATAAGCATTCAAAAATTAATATTGGGAAATTTGTGTTTGTTCGAAAAAATGCGAGTATTCGTATTGATTTTAATGGGGTACTAAATATAGGCGAGAAAGTGTTTATTAATGATAACTGTAACATTAATTGTATAAATAAAATATCAATTGGAAGAAATACAAAGATAGCTCCTAATGTAAGTATTAATGACCATGACCATAATTATAAGAACATTGAAGATGGTCACTTAATAAAGGGTGAAGTAAAGATAGGGGAGAATGTTTGGATTGGTTCTAATGTAGTTATATTGAGAGATACGTTTATAGGTGATAATACTGTGATAGCTGCTGGAAGTGTTGTAAAAGGACATATTCCTTCAAATACACTGTTTGTAAATAAACGAGAAAACGTATGTATCAATCGCACTAGTTGAAGTGGTTCATGTGAAAGTATCGTCTATATATTTTCAGAATGTATAATGATGTCACTTATATCAAGAACAAAATATGAACGCGGGGAATTACATGAAAAAGAATATTTTAATTTCTATTTATGATATGGAAATCGGCGGTGTGGAAAGAAGCTTAATTAATATGCTAGAAACCTTTGACTATAACAAATATAACGTAGATTTACTAATATTAAATCACACAGGAGATTTCATACATTTAATTCCTAATAAAGTTAATGTGTTACCGCAAATAGGTAAATATACTGTATTTAGAAAATCCATTAGGCAATGTATACAAGAAGGCTATTTTTTAGCATCATTTATAAGAATAGTAAGCAAGTATATTGCAGGTAGGAAATCAAAACAAAGGCAATTTAAAGAAGGATCAGGATACATTCAGATGCAGCTTGTTTCAAAATATGTATCATACTTCTTGCCTAAACAGAAAAAAAAGTATGACTTTGCAATTAGTTATGCATGGCCGCACGACATTTTAGCAGATAATGTAAATGCGAATAAAAAAATAGCTTGGATCCATACAGATTATAGTACGTTAGAAATTGATAATGAAATAGATGTTACTATGTGGAATAAGTTTGATTATATTGCATCTATATCGGATGAATGTACAAAAACGTTCTTGACTGTATACCCATCACTGAGAGAGAAAATCTTGCTTATAGAAAATATTACTTCACCAGAGTTTATTCGGAAAATGGCCGCTAATGTTGTAGGTTTTGACAAGGAAGATAATGGAACTTTTAATATCGTATCAGTTGGAAGATTGTCCTATGCCAAAGGATTTGATCGTGCTATAAAAGCACTTAAAGTTTTACATGACAAAGGATTTAATAATATAAAGTGGTATGTGATAGGATATGGCTCAGATGAAGCTACTCTTAAAGAATTAATAGCAAAGAATAATTTAGAAGATAGCTTTATATTATTAGGCAAGCAAACCAATCCATATCCATATATGAAAGCATGTGATTTATACGTGCAGCCGTCTAGATACGAGGGAAAAGCAGTTACAGTTACAGAGGCTAAAATACTTGAGAGACCTATATTGATTACGAATTATCCTACTGCAGGTAGTCAGTTGGAAGATGAGGTTGAAGGTATAATATGTGATTCAAGTATTGAGGGGTTAGTTAAAGGGATTGAAACTCTATATAAAGATGATAAGCTCAGAAATACATTGATTCATCATTTAAAAAGTATGGATTATAGTAATAGCTATGAGTTAAATAAATTATATAAAATTATAGAACACTAAAACAGATTATTTAGGAGATTATATTACAAATATATCAATTATTATAATGCAGGGTATTCTGGTAGAGGCGGGATTTAGGCATGAGCATAAAAGTAAGTGTAATAATACCGGTTTATAATGCAGGGAAATATATTACACAGTGTGTGGAATCACTTTTAAATCAAACACTAGAGCAATGTGAATTTATATTTATTAATGATGGTTCGACGGACAATAGTAGAGAAATTATTGAGGGCTATAAAGAACTAGATCGTAGAATAATACTTATAAATCAAGAAAATCAGGGTGTAAGTATTGCAAGGAATAAAGGGTTGAGTGTAGCAACTGGGGAATATGTTGGATTTGTTGATGCTGATGATTACATAGAGGGAAAGATGTATGAAATATTATATAACTCTGCAAAGCAAGATGATTGTGATGTAGTTATATCAAATATTAACGGCGAAATGGAAGGACATAAGGTAGCGATAAGGTACCCATTTCCAGTAGACACTGTTCTTAAAAAAGAATATATATACCAGGAACTATTGCCTTATTTTCTTAAGACAGATCATTTAAATACCGCTGTGAATAAAATTTATAAAAATAAAATAATGAATGAAAATGATGTGAAATTTCCGGAAAAAGTTACATTAGGAGAAGACGGAATGTTTAACATTGAATTCTTTAGTAATGCAACTAGTATGAAATATATAAATTATGCTGGATACCATTATAGAGAGGTAACGGGCAGTGCCACTAGAAACATAGTAGAAAAAGATTATTTTAAGAGAGCTGTAGAAGTGTATAACATGGACTTGCCACAAATATATACTGATAAGGTCGACAAAGTAATGGTGCACCAGTTAAAATCAATAAAATTTATAAATAATGTAATGTCTTATATATATATTTATTTTACCCCATCTAAAGATGTAAGTTTTAGTATGAGGTATAAATATGTAAAAAATATGATTCAAAACAAATATGTTAGAGAAGCGTTATCTATCTATTGCAGTGAAAATTATAGTAAATTAGGAAGATATGAGAAAGCTGTGATAAACATGATAAGGAAAAAGTCAGCAATTGGACTATATTGTGCTGTTGCTTACAGTAGATTTCGAAGTAAATAGTATTGGGAGAGGTTAATATGAAAATTATGATGTTTGCCCATGGAGGCAGTTTAAATAGAGGATGCGAAGCAATAGTTCGTTCTTCTACGAGTATTATAAAAGAGAAAAAAGATGACGCAAAAGTGTACTTAGTATCAAGTAAACCAGAAACGGACAAGATTATTCCAAAGTTGGATGAAATATATGATGGTTCTAGCAGTGATATAAAGAAGTATTCCTATGATTGGTGGATGGCTGTACTTAAAGTAAAGCTTTTCAATGATGAATCTTATGCATTAGCTAAAATAGAAAATAACATCATTAAACGTATAAAAGATGTAGATGTATGCTTATCTATAGGTGGAGATAACTATTGTTACGGAGAGCAGCCTGCATTGTATGAGATAGATAGAAGAGTAAAAGCACAAGGGAAAAAATTGGTTTTATGGGGATGTTCTATCGGTGAAGAGGACATGTCTGAGAAAAAATTAGAGGACTTAAAGTTGTTTGATGCAATACTAGCTCGTGAAAGCCTTACTTATAATATGTTAAAAAGTAAGGGGCTCAATAATGTTAAATTATGTGCTGATCCGGCATTTACTATGGAAAAAGAGGAACTGGAACTGCCTAAGGGATGGCAGGAAGGTAATACAGTTGGATTAAACTTTAGCCCACTTGTATGGGAGAGAAATAAAGACTCCCAAGGTGCAGTGAGAGAATTAATAAATCATATATTAAATACTACAGATTTAACGATTGCTCTTACACCTCATGTTATAATCGATGGAAATAATGATTATGAAGTTTTATATAAATATTATGAGGAATTCAAAAATACTGGGAGAGTAATCATACTGCCAAATGACTTAAATGCAATACAATATAAGGGATATATCGCTAGAATGAGATTCTTCATAGGAGCTAGAACACATGCGACTATAGCAGCGTATTCGAATTATGTTCCGACTATGGTGTTAGGGTATAGCATAAAGTCAAAAGGAATATCGAAAGATATATTTGGAGAAGAAAAATTAGTTTTAGGGTTAGAAGAAATATCAAACAGTGAGAAACTAAAAGCTAAATTTGATGAGATGGTAAGCGAAGAAACACAATTAAGACAAACATTACAGAAATCTATCCCTAATATAAAGAAGATGTCGTATAAAGCAGTAGAATATTTAAAAGAATTGGCTAAGTAATTTGAGGTACATTATGAAAAAAAATCTACTGTTTGTTATGCCTAGTTTATCTGCTGGCGGTGGGGAAAAAAGCTTAGTAAATTTGCTATCTCAAATAGACTACAGTTTGTATAATGTGGATTTATTTCTATTCAGTAAAACAGGGATATTTATAAATTCACTACCGAAGGAAGTAACTATATTAGATCTGCCAAGTGATTATCAGGTATTTGCACGTAGCTTCCAACATTCAATAGGGAACTTTTTAAAGAATGGAAAGATTAACTTGGCGTATGCAAGATCGTTATTCGCTATTAAGAATAGAGTGATAAAGGAAGCTGCTATTTCAGAACAGTATACGTGGAAATATCAAAGCAAATCATTTGAAACTTTAGAAAAAGAGTATGATGCAGCAATAGGATATCTTGAAAAATCATCCATATATTTTGTGATTGATAAAGTGCGGGCTAAAAAGAAGATCGGATGGATTCATACAAACTATTCAGATTCAGGAATGGATTATAAATTTGATACTGCCTATTTTGAACAACTTGATCATATCATAACAGTTTCAGATGAGTGTGCAAAATCATTACAAGACAATTTTCCACATCTGACAAATAAAATTGCGGTTATACACAATATAGTAGCACCCCAGATGATACACGATTTATCTAAAAGGGCTACAAAAGATGATGACTTATTTGATAACAATTATACAAGTATTATAACTGTTGCCAGATTAAGCCGCGAAAAAGGCGTAGATTTAGCAGTAAAGTCTTGTAAGCTACTTCTTGATAAAGGGTACAGGATTAAATGGTATGTGCTAGGAGACGGGGATGACCGGGATACATTAGAAAGATTGATAGAAGACTATCACTTATCAAACCATTTTAAGCTATTAGGAGTTAAAGAAAATCCATATCCTTATATTAGAAAAGCAGATATATATGTACAACCATCTAGATATGAAGGGAAGTCTATTGCAATCGATGAAGCAAAAATACTGCATAAACCAATAGTAGTAACTAACTTTGAAACTGCAAAAGATCAAATTCATCATGGAATTAATGGAATCATTGCTCATATGTCCGAGGAAGGGATAGCAACTGAAATTGAAAATCTCATTAAAAACATAGAATTGCGAGAAAGGCTCATAAACTATTTATCTACAGAAACATTAGGGACTGAAACAGAAATAAACAAGCTCTACGGAATTCTATAAAAGGTGATTAGCATGAAAAAAGACATATTATTTGTTATTAATAATTTGAACTGCGGTGGAGCTGAGAAGTCATTAATTTCTCTATTGAATACGATTGATTACTCTCGTTATAATGTAGATTTATTTCTATTTAAGCATGAAGGTTTATTCTTTAATAAAATACCTGCTCAAGTAAATATATTAGAAGAACCTTCTGAGTACCGGTTGTTTGATATGTCCATAAAAGCAGCTATTATGCAATGCTTGCGGCAAGGAAAAATCAATATCGCTTTATCGAGGGTTTGTGCAGGCTACATATTTAGAAGTGAGAAAAACAGTGCTCGTTGCGAACAAAGGGTTTGGCGTTATTTATCTAAATCTTTGCAAACTCTTCATAAAACATATGATGTAGCAATTGGGTACTTAGAAAAGAACCCCGTTTACTTTTGTATAGATAAGGTAAAGGCAAACAAAAAAATTGGCTTTATCCATACCGACTATGACAAGTTCGGAATGGATGCTAACCTTGACATGCAGTATTTTCGTTCATTAGATCATATCGTAACAGTGTCAGAAGAATGCGCGAATGTTTTAAAACAAAGATTCCCTATATACAAGGATAAGATAGGTGTTCTTCATAACATAGTATCTCCAAGTATGATTTATAAAATGTCGCAAGAAAAAGCAGATATAAAGCATAAGGGGATAAAACTTGTTTCTGTAGGGAGATTAAGCAATGAAAAAGGATTCGATTTTGCTGTAAAGGCATGTAAAAATCTTGTTCAAAATGGATATGAAATAAAGTGGTATATCGTTGGCGAAGGCGAGGAACGGAATAAGCTAGAAACAATGATAGAAGAGAACCATCTCCAAGAGCATTTTTTTCTGCTAGGAATGAAAGAAAATCCATATCCATATATAAAAGAAGCCGATATATATGTTCAACCATCTAGATTTGAAGGGAAATCGATTGCAATAGACGAAGCAAAAATACTACATAAACCAATAGTGGTAACAAACTTCAGTACAGCTAAAGATCAAATAAAGCACGAAGAAAACGGGATTATTGTAGAGATGAACAGCAATGCAATTGCAGAAGGCATTCAAAAAATGATACATGATGAAAAGTTAAGGAATAAATTAATACAGAATTTATCAAATGAAGAGCTGGGAACCGAGTCGGAGATAGAAAAATTATACACATTATTGAAGTAGTATAGAAAGGACATAATCATATGATTATACAAGCAGTAGCTTTTACATTACTTGTTGTAATAGTAATTATCATAATGATTGATTTAGTTCCTATATGTAAAGCTTGGATAAGCAGAATAAAAATAGGAAGATATACGAATCAAAATGTATGGAATCAATCAATTACTAATATAGGTGTGAAATGGCTAAATAAAACACCAAAAATTAAAGTAACGGATAATACGAGATTAATAGCCATTGATATGCTGAAAGGGAACTATACAGAACGTGCTATACAGCACTGGCAAGAAGCAGCTTTACTACTGGGATTGGCGGAATATTTGAAGTGTAACGACGATAAAGAAGTGAAGCATGAAATTACGAAATTTTTAAATTCGAAATTCGATCGTAATGGGCAATGGATAAATAAGCCTCAATATGTAGATGGTGCAATACTTGCCTATGCTGTTATGAAGCTAAATTTTGTAGACGTAGATACATACAAACAAGCATTAGATACTGTTTGGGAAATGATCCATGACCATATAGGAGAAGACGGCACAGTACAATATAGAAAGTTCATGAAGCATTATAGATATGTAGATACTATCGGTTTCATATGCCCGTTTTTAGTTTCTTATGGTGTCCGATATAAAAAAGCTGAATGTATAAACTTAGCAGTAAAGCAGATTAAGGAATATGAACAGTACGGTATGTTGAATCAATATAATATACCGTGTCATGCTTATGATCTGAAGAGTAAAGCGCCTCTTGGATTATATGGATGGGGAAGAGGGCTTGGTTGGTTTGCTATAGGCCTTATCGATGCTTGGAATGAACTTCCGGAAAATAGTGAGCATAAATACGAGCTAGAAGAAAGCGTAAAACGATTTGCCAAAGCTGCCCAGGGTTTTCAGCAAAATAACGGGAATTGGAACTGGATGGTAACGAGGGCAGAATGTACACCAGACTCTTCTACAACAGCAACATTAGGCTGGTTTATGCTTCAGGCAGCAAAAATAGAAGAGATTTCAGAAGAATGTTTAAAAAGTGCAGAAAAGGCTATTCAGTATTTAATGAAAGTGACGAAAAGGAATGGAGCAGTTGATTTTTCACAAGGCGACACAAAGGACATAGGTGTATACTCTATGCTGTTTGATATACTTCCCTTTACTCAAGGGTTCTGTATTAGAATGATAAATGCATCTAACAATTCTAAGGCCGTGTGATTGAGTATGATAAAAAGACTGGTCAATTTTTTAAAGGCTAGATTGAAAAAGTTTGTACTAGATGAAATATGGTTAGAAGATTATATAAAGCTGGGAATGAAGATAGGAAATAATTGTTCTATCCAACCAGGAGTAATGTTTGACTACTCTCATTGCTGGCTAATAAGGATAGGTAACAATGTTACTATAGCACCACAAGCGTATTTATTAGCCCATGATGCTAGTACAAAAAGATTAAATGGTTATACGAAAGTTGCTAGTATTACTATAGAAGATAATGTGTTTATTGGTGCAAGAGCTTTAATTATGCCAGGGGTTACTGTAGGTAAGAACTCAATAGTTGCAGCTGGAAGTATAGTAACAAAATCCGTACCAGAAGGAAGTATCGTAGCTGGCAATCCGGCAAAAGTCATATCTACGGTAGAGAGCTACATAGAAAAGAATAGAACATTAAGTAGTGTTGCTAAATTTTATGATAGCAGCTTCACTATTCAAGGGAATATATCTCATTCTGATAAGAGAAAAATGTATGAAGAACTAGTGAATGGCACAGGATTTATCGAATAAAGATCTTTCGCAAAAGGATATTTTTATAAGGAATTTTGGGACAGAAATGTATAGCTTACTATGTTTATAGTGGAGCTAATCATTTTCTGTCTTATTTTTAGATACACGGTAGAGCATGTACAAGCGGAGTGTATTAAAAATATGAATTTACAGAATAGATCTGAGTTGGTGGAAAGTATTTTTTTAGAGAGGGAGAAATCATGATAAAACGTTATAAAGAGTTAGATTCCCTTAGGGGCATTGCTGCATTAATGGTATTGTTAGCTCATTTTTTAACTGTTTTTCCTATGTTTGGACAAAGAATAATAAGTTCAAATTACAGTAACTATATAAAGATTTTATGGGATGGTCATGCAGCGGTAGTAATGTTCTTTGTACTAAGTGGTTTTGTATTGTCATTGCCTTTTTATCAACATAAAGAATTTAACTATTCTAAATATCTAATTAAGAGGCTATGTAGAATTTATATTCCTTATTTTTTAATTTTGGTTATGGCGATTATTTTCACAAGTATACTAAACTCTAAAATTGATACAATACCCGAACTAACCGGATGGGCTACTTCTTGGGGCAGTGAATTATCCTTTAAAAATGTAATACAGCATATTTTGTTCTTAGGAGAATATAATTCGGATACATTTATTATGGTGATTTGGTCTTTAGTTCATGAGATGAGAATTTCTATAGTATTTCCTTTCATTATTTTTCTCTTACTTAAAGTAGATTGGAAAATAAGTACTGGAGGAGCAATGATTCTTTCAGCTATTGGTTATTTATTGATGATGAATATTCCAAGCGAGTTTCATGCGCCAGTATCGACGAATTATTTTGTTACACTCCATTATATCGCAATGTTTATAATTGGCGCATTGCTAGCTAAAAACAGAGAGTATTTAATAAGTAAGACTATGGACTCGAAAGTAAAATATCTATTGCTTCCTTTCGGTATTTTATTTTTTAATTATCCGCGTATTCCTTTTATGCCATTATCAAAATTGGTCGGTGAAATGGATTATTCTCTATATCTTATCGTGATTGATTGGTATATATCTTTTGGTGCAGCCTTGATTATTCTTTCTGCATTAAGTCTAAAACGATTTTCGAAGTTATTAGTAATGAAACCTATTTATTTTATGGGGGAAATATCGTATAGCCTTTACTTAGTGCATCCGATTGTTTTGCTCACGACGATTCATGTTCTTTATGGGAAAATATCTATCCTTTTCACGTTATTGGTTTCTTTCGTGATTACGATAGCTGCGTCAATCTTGTGTCATAAGTTCATTGAAATTCCATCAATAAAAATGGGACGGAAACTGGCTGCAGCAAATAATAGAATTGCTTTTCCATGGAGGAAAAAGGTCAGTTAAAGAATAGAAAATAATTAAGTGAACTACCTAACCTAAGGATAGCAAGAGAATAATTATTTTATGGACTATCCAATTGAAGGAAATACTTAGAAGGGGGTTCGGTATGGGGAAAATAAAGGCAAAAAGTACGTTGGTTTTTGTTTGGAACACATTGGTTGATATAAAAATTCAAAGCATGAATAGAGCGCTTATTATGAAAGATTGGTTTATGAAAAAATTGTTTAGACCGCCTATCATTCAATCTATAGACGACACTTTAGCCAAAATAATTTATGATAAGGCTTCTGTAGCTAGGTACGGTGATGGTGAGTTTAAATTAATTCAGAATCGAGATATAACATTTCAACAAGCTGATCATTTGTTGTCCAAAAGGTTAAGAGAAATATTGTTAAGCGAAGATCGTCATTTCTTAGTTTGTTTGCCAGATGTCTTTCAAGACCTAACAAAATATGCAGATGAACCAAGGGATTATTGGAGTCTCCATATCGCGAAATTTAGATTAAAGTGGTACAAAAATTTTAAAAAAGGAAAAATATATTACAATTCTTTTATATCGAGAATTTATTATCCTTTCCGTGATAAATCAAAATGTAAAGATTGGTTTATGTTATTAAATTTAATATGGAAGGACAGAGATGTAGTTGTAATAGAAGGAAATAAGAGTAGATTAGGTGTTGGAAATGACTTGTTTGATAATGTTAAATCGCTTGAAAGAATTTTAGTACCAGAGGAACATGCATTTTCACATTATCATAAAATCTTAACAGCAGCTAAACAAACTGATCCATCTAAATTAATTCTATTAGCAGTTGGACCTACCGCTACTGTATTGGCATACGATTTATATAAGGCGGGATATCAAGCCATTGATATAGGACATGTAGATATTGAATACGAATGGTTTTTAAGACAAGCAAAAACAAAAATTAAAATTAAAAATAAATACGTATGCGAAGCAGGGGCCGGGCAAGGTGTAGGAGATATTCAAGATGAAAAATATTTGAATGAAATTAAAGCTATAATAAGATAAGCATAAAGGATGTAGCAGATGGGAGTAATGTAGAGGTGAAAGGATTGTGCGAATTAATAAGTGTGATTGTTCCCATATATAATGTGGAAAAATGGCTACCTCGATGTATTGAAGGCATTTTAAATCAGCCGTTTACCAATATTGAATTAATTCTTGTTAATGATGGTTCGTCGGATAAATGTGGTAAAATATGCGAGGAATATGCAAAAAAAGATAATAGAATTAAAGTCATACATAAAGAAAACAAAGGAGTGAGCAGTGCAAGAAATACAGGGATTGAAGTTGCCACAGGAAAGTATATAGTGTTTATTGATCCTGACGATGAGATAAGTAAAAGCTATTTTACTAAATTATATAGCACTGCGGAAAATTATAACTGTGATGCGGTAATATGTGGATACGAAACAATTCCCAATCATAGTATAATCACTCCTAATTTTAAGTTAAATACTGTTATGAATGGGAGGGACTTTGTATTAAGTTCTTCAAATATTCATTCTAGTAATGATCTATGTTTCTCATGGAGATATATGTATAATTTAAGCATTATAAAAGACAAAAACATCAGATTCAATGAACAAGTGTTTATTGGGGAAGATGTTATTTTTAATTTGGAGTTTCTACTGAAGTCACAAAGAGTATGTGCGCTATCAGAAATTCTATATTTTTATAATGTAAATAATTTAAATAGTTTAATGAGAGCTCCGTATAAACCAAATTTAGAGGGAAGTTTAGTTTTACAATATAAAATAAGAAAACAGCTTTCCAAAGAATTTGGTTTATTACAAGAGAAACATTTTAGAAAAGATATGGCAAATTACTATATAAACAACATATATAGGTTATTAATTAATAATTTAAAAAGCGATCCTTATGCGAATGTGAATAGTGCGTTTCGTAGGATTGTAAATTATGAGATGTTCTCTGATAGTTTCAAGGAAATCGGCTTTTCATATCAATGTAATAATTTTAAAGAGTATCTTTATTATTTAGCGTTAAGGTTTAAGGTGTACCCATTAATTATTCAAGCATATAAAAGAGAAATGATATAAATCGCAATTAAAAACATGATATAAAGCTTTTGGAAGAAAAGTCTAGAGGCATTCAACTGTAATCCAAAAGGAGAGAGCGGATGCAGGTCGTTATGTATTCGACATAGTAGCAGCGACTTGTATGTCGGAAAATTAAAGTAGCTTTATAGAGATAGTATCTTTCAACGAAAAGTGGTTCTATATTTTTGGAAGCAGGGGGAAAAATGAGAGTTAGAAATTCAATTATCAATATATCAGCCGGCATAGGTAGTCAAGTTATTATTACAATATTAAGTTTTGTCTCAAGAACAA
The DNA here is from genome assembly GCF_028401955.1 of Bacillus sp. BP-3. GTDB lineage: Bacteria > Bacillota > Bacilli > Bacillales > Bacillaceae_G > Bacillus_A. Next base: position 53,114 of record NZ_JAQOTJ010000004.1, on the reverse strand, counting down.
TGTTCATTACTTACCTAGGAGTTGAGTACTTAGGGGTAAATGGACTATTTACAAATGTATTAGGAATGTTATCTTTAGCTGAGGCAGGAATAGGATCTGCTATTATATATAATCTTTATAAACCAGTAGCAGATAATGATGAAGAAAGAATCAATGTCCTAATGAAATTTTATAAAAAGGCATATATGGTAATCGCCTTAATCGTCTTACTGTTGGGACTAGCACTTCTTCCTTTTCTTGGATATATCGCTAAAGATGCGAAAGTTGAAAATATTCATGTGATTTACATCATCTTTTTACTGAATACGGCTTCGTCGTATTTATTTTCTTATAAAAGCTCATTTTTAAATGTTTGTCAAAAGGGATATATTGTTACAGGAGTCTACTCTATTTCATCCATTGTGTCTACTTGTATAAAGTTGGGGATTTTATATTTTACACACAGTTATATTTTATATCTCATAATAGATATTATAATAACAATTACTACCTCTGCAGGTTTGGCAATGATGGTAGATAAAATGTACCCATTCTTAAAAAACAAAACAGCAAGTAAATTAGATGGTGAAACAAAAAGTAATATTGTAAAAAATGTAAAAGCCTTAATATTACATAATATAGGTGGATACGCTGTTTTTGGTACTGATAACTTGTTGATTGCTTTTGCTGTTAGCGTGAAAGCTGTCGGTTTATATTCTAATTATTATATGTTAATTAACATTTGCAGAACGTTTATTAATCAAGTTTTTGATAATATGAATCACAGTGTAGGAAACTTAGTAGCAAAAGAAAGCGATGATAAAATTTATAGCGTATTTAAGGTTACTATGTTTTGTAACTTTTGGATTTATTCATTCTTTACGATATCTTTGTATGTTCTAATGGAACCATTCATTACCTTGTGGATTGGTTCAAAATTTATAATGGATACAAGTATATTGATAATATTGATGATTAATTTTTATGTGTCAGGAATGAGACGTTCTATATCTATGGTGAAAACAACATCCGGAATTTTTCATGAAGACCGATATGCTCCCTTTGTTGAGGCTACTGTGAATCTTGGTATTTCTATTATTTTAGTTCAATATTTGGGCATAACAGGTGTTTTCATCGGAACGCTTATAAGCACCTTGACAGTTCCGTTTTGGATTGCACCTTATTTAGTATATAAAAAGGTATTTCATCAACCGGTAAGAAAGTACTTTTTAAAATATGTGTATTATGCAGCAATAGGAATTGGAACCTGTCTAATAACAAGTTTTGTATGTAGTCTCATTCCATATGGGGGGTTTTTACAATTAATTATAAGAGGGATTATTTGTTTGATTATTCCCAATGTGCTGTATACGCTTATTTTTTATAAAACAGTTGAGTTTAAATATTTATTTGGAATTGTAAAAAGCATAATAGGAATGCTTTTTGATAAATTAGGAATAAATAAGAAAATCACCTATTAATCTAGGTAGTATAATTTTACAATATCGTTAACATACCCAATCCGTTGCCTTTATAAAGCATAATATGTAGAAAAAAGAAAAGGTGTGATTGGATGGAGATATATGTAATAGAGTTAGATAGGTGGAATATAAAAAACGATGGGACAAATTCTGTTGCTACTACAAAGGGTATAAATGATGCGTTAGTGTGGGCTAAATCTCAAGGCTATAATCATGTTATATTACCAGCCGGCACATATAAGCTAAAAATCGACAGTACAACTTTTTCATGTATTGTGATGCAAAGTAATATGCATTTTGAAATGGCGGATGGATGTATATTGCAGTTAGAAGCGAATTCATCGCCTTGGTATAGGATATTTGAAGTCAAAGGAATTAAAAATGCAAAGATTAGCGGTGGGAAAATAGTTGGAGACAAACACACACATATATATGAATTAGGAGTGAAATTTGTAAGAGGAGGCGTCAATGCTGACGGTTCATTGAATAATCAATCAAATTTTATTCGCAGTGAAATAATAGATAGATATAAAGATCCAGGATTGTTGAAATCCTTTAGACTATGGCCTATTTCGGGTTTGGCTGCCAAAGTATATAGTTTTTATCAGTATAAAGATACGGTTTCTGCTAGTACGTTGGCCGGTTTTAGAACAAATGTACAATTTGCTTCGATAGAGTCAACAGGAAGAGGGTGGTTTGCACCAATAGCCAATGCTAATAAGATGGTTTTTGTGATTGACATTACCTCAACGCCGTTAAGTGATGCTCAAATTGCTCAACTTACTGCTACAGTTACTAGTGAAAACTATACCCATGAGTGGGGACAAGGCATAGAAATAGTTGGTTCAAATAATATTGAAATAAATAATGTAGAGATATGCGAATGTACTGGGGATGCTATTTCTACGGGATGGCTGCAATATAGAGTTAACCCGGATGAGTATACGCAAGAAGAAATGGGGTCGCATATCTATATTAACGGTTGTGATCTTCATCATTGCAGAAGACAAGGAATTACCCTTGGCGGCTCAAATGATATTTATATTTATAATAATAAAATACATCATATCGGAAAAGCGAGCGATGATGTTACATCGGACTTTCGTAATGGGACTGCGCCAATGTTCGGGATAGATATTGAGTCTCTGGTCAGTGAAAGCAATATACCATATAAATCTCCTTACTACGGAAAAGATGGATTAGAATTAAATTTTAGAATCTATATTTACAAAAACTATATTTATTATAACGAAAGAGGACATTTTGTAAACGCAGACGGTAATAATATAACGATAGAAGATAATACTTTTGAGGGTCGCAATGTTGGGGGCGTTAGTTCATATCCGACAAATATGTATGTAAAATATCTTAACAATATTTTTATTAGATGCGAGCTTTTGGTTGAGGGGGATAATTTTGTTCACGGAGTAATTGGAAATAATGCAAACGTAAAACTAGCCGACATAAGGGGAGCTACAATACAAAATGTTCGCTTAAAAGACGGGATATTTTATGGCAATGGTAGTTATGGATACTTTGGAACATCTGCTGTAGATGTTGAAAACAGCACATTTTCTTTTAAAACGGCTCATGGTATGGGGAATTCTGCTCAAATATGTTTTGAAGAATGGGTAGGAAAAGTTCCTGCTGGAATTAGTGTAGATAAAGTATATTATGTAGTAAATCGAACGGACTATAGCTTCCAGGTTTCTGAAAAGATAAATGGTGAACCTGTAGCGATTTATGATTCGGGAGAATGGGGATTTAATATAAGTAGGTATAATTATGGAAGATGCTATATCTCAGATGTTGTAGTAGAAAGAGATTGGAATTATGACAGTTCACCAGGGTTTGCCCTTATTCTGACAGGGGGGATTATGGAGAATGTCGTAGTTAAGAATTACAATGTAGACATTAAGCCATTTGATAATTATGTGGGGAGACCGAATATAATAGACGGTTTAACTATAGTGGGAGCAGGCGGCAATATAAGTTCCTGCAATATAAGCGATAGTAAAATGATAACAGGAACGTATCGAGATATTGTGCTAGGTTCTACGCAAAATCCTTATATAGGTGTGTATGCAGAGAATTGTTTATTTGAAAACATGGGTGTAAATCTTATTAACGCCGTCATAAGTAATAGTATGTTTATTAATAATTGTACAGTTTATAAAAGCGATAATGTTCTACAGGCAATATTAACAAATAGTTATTTAGAAAATAGTAAAATATTTCTTCACTGGTTGAGTTTACAAAAGGGAGTGCTCATAGCAAAATGTCTATTTAATAATGTAACTACGGATGTTAGTCCAAATACGATTATGATAGATAACTTAGATATAACGAACTCTTTAGCTGACTTGAAAGCGCCCGTTGTTACAGCTACTCCAAGTGGAGGTGTATTTAGCGCCTCTCAAAAAGTAATACTAACTACGAATGAACCAGCTAACATGTATTATACTCTTGATGGAACAACACCTACTACATCCAGTGCTTTATATACGGGAGGATTGACAATTTCACAATCTACTACATTAAAAGTTCTTGCAGTTGATAACGCAGGAAATCAAAGTAAGGTAAAAGCATTTAGATATATCATTAAAACGGCTGCTCCGGCTGATGTTACAAATTTAATTGTTTCTGCTGTAAGGAATTCTAGTATTGATTTATCATGGACAGCAAGTACGTCTAAGGATGTTGTGAAATACGATGTTTATAAAGGGACAACTTTGTTAGGAAGCGTTACAGGAACAACATATACGGCTACAGGGCTTGCTCCAGCAACTCTGTATACATTTACTGTAAAAGCGGTAGATAAGTTTGGGATTGCTTCAAGCGGTGTATCAGTAACAGCCACTACTACTAATGACAATACTCCGCCAAGTGATATAACAAACCTAGTTGCAAGCAGCATTTCAGTTAATACAGTTGGTTTAACTTGGACAAAGAGTGTATCCTCTAATGTTCAGTCATACGAGGTGTATCAAGGAGCTACTTTAATCAATTCTGTTACGACTCCTTACTATATTGTATCAGGATTGAAGGCTACTACAGAATATTCGTTCACAGTTAAAACAAAAGATCTAAATGGCAATCTTTCAAACGGTGTAAATGTAAAGGTAATAACACAGACAACAGCAGTAAATTATGTAACAGACGGACTTCTTTTATACCAAGAAAATCCTGTGAACAATTCAACTATCTTAAATCCGGACAGTTATTTTATAACAAATAAGCCATTTACAATTTCTCTCACAGTTCAATGTCCTATATCATCTTCTTTATTAAGAAGATCGGGCAGTTCAGATAATAAGTTTAAAATTGAACGAAATATGAATAACCAATTTACAGCACAGTTTTGGGCTAAAAATATAAATACGGGCAGTAATGATTATCCTTCAGTTAGTTCAAGTGTTTATACTGATGAAACAGCCTATTATCATGTGGTTGTCTTGCGAAATAGCGCAAATCTAATTATGTATGTTAATAATGTAGAAGCAGCTAGGTATATAATGGGAAGTGATAAGGTGATTAACGAATCCACACTGCCAATGCTTTTAGGTACAAGTGCAAAAACAATAGTATTTAAGAATATTGCTTATTATACCCGAGCGTTAACAACTGCTGAATTAACGCAAAATTATAATGCTTTAAAATAGGAACCGATCGTTAAATGGAATAAGGGAATAGAAAAAGCATTTCAATTTGTTATGTTAGAACAACGAACTGGTATGCTTTTTTTATGTTTTGTGTAAAAAGACATATGATAACAAGGAGGAAAAAACACATGAAAATTTTAGTGACAGGCGGAGCAGGATATATTGGAACTCATACGTGTGTAGAATTATTAAATGGCGGATATGAGATAATTGTCGTTGATAATTTTTCAAATAGTAAACCAGAAGCTTTAAAACGTGTTCGTGAAATCACAGGGAAAGATTTTAAATTTTATCAGGCAGATATATTAGATAAAGAGATGTTAGATAGCATTTTTAATGAAAATCAGATTGATGCTGTTATTCATTTTGCAGGACTAAAGGCGGTGGGCGAGTCGGTTGCGTTACCACTTTGGTATTATCATAATAACATTACAGGTACACTTGTATTATGCGAAGTCATGAAAAAGCATGGTGTAAAGAAAATGGTCTTTAGTTCTTCAGCGACAGTATATGGAATGGCGGAACAAGTACCGATTTCCGAGAATTTTGCACTTGGGGCAACGAATCCTTATGGGCGCACAAAACAAATAATTGAAGAAATATTACGTGATCTGTATGTGTCTGACCATGAGTGGAGTATTTCTCTTTTACGTTATTTTAATCCAATTGGAGCACATAAAAGTGGGCGAATTGGAGAGGATCCAAAAGGCATTCCAAATAATCTTATTCCGTACATTACGCAAGTAGCTGTTGGAAAGCTAAGTGAATTAAGCGTTTTTGGGGATGACTATCCAACACACGATGGTACAGCTATGAGAGATTATATACATGTTACAGATCTTGCGATGGGACATTTAAAAGCACTTGAAAAGATATCGAGATCTCAAGGGGTAGAAGCGTATAATTTAGGGACAGGATGTGGTTATAGCGTATTGGAAATGGCGGCCGCTTTTGAAAAAGCATCCGGTAGGAAAATTCCTTATAAAATTGTAAATCGTCGTCCGGGTGATGTGGCTATTTGTTATGCGAATGCAACAAAAGCAAAATTAGAATTAGGATGGGTTGCTAAAAGAGGAATTAAAGAGATGTGTGAAGATTCATGGAGATGGCAGTTTAATAACCCAAATGGTTATGAGGAAAAAAATTATATATTATAAGAGATGTAAGTGAATAAAAAATTGTTGGTAATAGAGTAGAAAATAATACAAATTTCACTTAAAATAGCTAGAGTTTGTATATGGAAATAGATTTCTTAAAAGAGGGTTTAAACATGAACATTTCTGAAAGAATAACTCAGCAGCAATTTAAAGAGATACTCCTGTATATATACAGGAGAGGTGAAGAATCAAAAAATGTGGAAGTAAACCATTTGATAGAAGAAATTAAACACTACCTCATTTCGATTATGTATACATCAAAATAATATATAAATCTAAAAAATAAATAGAGATAAAAAATTGATTCTAAGATTTATTGTGAAATAATATTTATATAAATACGAATTGAAAATCGGCATAAAACCGTTCTTTTTAATGAACTAGCATCTGGTCATGTGTAGATATGATCAGTACTTTTTCTGACACGTTCAAAGTGGAACATAAGAGAGAAAACGAGTATAAGTTCTTTTTTTCTGTATAGCGGCAACTTATATGTTGAAAAATCAAAAAGATTTATATATTACGAAAGCCTTGCATACTATCGCTTTGTGAAAAGGTGCTCACAAAAATCTTGGATAGGAGTATGATTATTAATGAAAAGAACTTTTGATTTATTGATTTCTTTGTTTTTGTTATTGTGTTTATCTTTTGTCATCCTTGTAGTAGCCATTTTTGTTAGATTGAAGTTAGGATCACCTATCATATTTAAACAACAACGCCCAGGACTATATGGCAAACCATTTTATCTTTACAAATTTCGCACAATGACTGATGAAAAAGATAATAAGGGTAATCCTTTGTCTGATCAAGTAAGATTAACTACATTTGGTAAGTTTCTTAGAAAATATAGTTTAGATGAATTGCCACAACTACTAAATGTCGTGAAAGGTGATATAAGTTTAGTAGGACCGAGACCATTGTTAATGGAATACTTGCCTTTATATACTAGTGAACAAGCTAAAAGACATCATGTAAAACCTGGAATTACTGGTTGGGCACAAGTGAATGGGAGAAATGCAATTACCTGGGAAGAAAAATTCGAATTAGATGTATGGTATGTAAATAATCAATCTTTTTTAATTGATATGAAAATATTATTTCTTACACTAATAAAAGTGTTTAAATCAGAAGGAATAAATCAGGATGGTCATGTAACAATGGAACGTTTTAGGGGGATCAATTAAACTGTGAGAGAAGGTAACAAATGAAAGTTGTATTGATTGGACAAGGTGGTCACAGTAAAGTTATAAAGGATATTATTTTGTCAAACAAGGCATATGAAATCGTTGGATATTTAGATGATCAATATGAAGAGATAACTACAGTAGATGATACTTATTTCGGCCCGATTTCAAGTGTATATCACATGATTAACGATTTTAAGCAAGCAAAATTTGTTATTGCAATAGGGAACAATAAAGTTAGAAAAAAAATTGCCGAAAAATTGGATCTGCCTGACAATTGTTATGTCACGCTAATACATAAAACAGCCGTTATAAGTCCGAATGCTAAGATAGGGAATGGTACAGTTGTTATGCCCAATGCAGTGATTAATGCTGGCACTCAAATTGGTAATCATTCTATCATCAATACAGGTTCTGTTGTGGAACATGACAATGTACTAGGTGATTTTGTCCATATTTCTCCACATGCTACACTTACAGGTTCTATCATCATTGAAGAAGGGGTGCATATAGGGGCAGCAGCTACTCTGATTCCAAGTGTTAAAATCGGAGAATGGTCTGTTATTGGAGCGGGAGCGGTTGTAATAAAGGACATTCCCCCTAGGTGTACAGTCGTTGGAATTCCGGCCAAAGTAATTAATAAATTGAACTAATAGGAGTGATAAACATGGTAATAACACAGCAGAAAAAACGAATCTATCTCTCTACTCCGCATATGAGTGGCAATGAGCAAAAGTTTATACAAGATGCATTTGATACAAACTGGATTGCTCCTCTTGGTCCAAATGTAGACTCTTTTGAAAAAGAACTCGCATCATTTGTTGGAGCTAGAGATGCTGCAGCAGTTAGTTCTGGTACTGCAGCTATTCATTTAGCGCTTCGGTTATTAGGAGTTCAAAAAGGAGATAAAGTGTTTTGTTCAAGTCTTACTTTTATAGCAAGTGCTAATCCAATTGTTTACTTAGGGGCTGAACCAGTATTTATCGATTCAGAGCCAGAAACATGGAACATGTCGCCGCAGGCTTTAGAACGTGCGTTAATTGATGCTCATAAAAAAGACAAATTGCCAAAAGCTATTATCACTGTTAACTTATATGGACAGAGCGCGAAAATGGATGAGATATGTTCTTTATCAAATCAATATAATGTCCCTATAATTGAGGATGCAGCAGAATCTTTAGGTTCTACATACAAAGGAAAAGCTAGTGGTACATTTGGTAAATTTGGTATTTATTCATTTAATGGAAACAAAATTATTACAACTTCGGGTGGAGGAATGCTTATTTCTGATGACATTGAGGCATTAGAGAAAGCACGTTTCTTTGCAACCCAAGCAAGGGATGTAGCACCTCATTATCAGCATAGCGAGATAGGATATAATTATCGAATGAGTAATATATTAGCTGGTATCGGAAGAGCTCAATTAGAAGTGTTAGAAGATAGAGTGAAGGCTAGAAGATTAATATTTGAACGGTATTATCAAGAATTATCTAGTATACAAGGATTTTGCTTTATGCCTGAATTAGAAAATACTCATTCAAATCGTTGGCTCACAACTTTAACAATTGATGAAAAAGAAACAGGCCTATCTATTCAATCGTTATTGGAGGCTCTAGCCAAAGAGAATATTGAATCTCGTCCTGTGTGGAAGCCACTTCATATGCAACCTGTTTTTGAAGGAGTAGAATATTATTCTCATGGTGAAAATCACAATGTGTCTGAACAATTATTTAAAACAGGTATATGTCTTCCTTCTAGTTCAAACATGACAGAGACGGAACAACAAAAGGTTATTCAATGTATTAAAAGTGCTTTATAAAATTAAAGAGCCTTCTGAATGAGATGTGTAAATTCAGAAGGTTCTTTTTACTTGTAAGGAGCTTAAATACGAGAAAAAGTATATGAATCCATTTTTTTTTGTGATTTTTTCATTTTTTTGTAGAATTTTTCCTTTAATTGAATATCAAGGCAATCCCTATAGAGAATATAATTATAAGTATATATAGCTGTATGGAAATTATTCTTTGACTTTTTATATGCGCGTGTTAAAAGTGAAAACATAATGTTAAACCGAACCCCCCATTAAATTGTGTAGGTACAAAGAATGATATGTAACTCAATATCTATTTTGCATTACTTAAACTTGTTAACTCTAACTATTATGATTATACGATATTAAGGGAGATATATAAATACAAGTTGATAAATTTGCATAAAACTTTCAATAAGGGGGAGGAAGTATCTAACTATGCATAGAATGAGAGCCTATTTCTGTCACATGCGTAGTTAAAACGAGGGTGTAGGTTGCTCAGTTTTCCGCATCATCTGCATGTTAAAAAATCAAAATGGATTTCTATCGTATCCTGTATAGAGAAAAATAAGATGTAGAAAATAGAACTAAAGAACATTTATAAAGGGAGGGCTATAACCGGATGATTGGGAGAAATATTTATCAAATTCGAAAGAAAAAGGGGTTTACTTTATCTGAATTAGCGGAGAGAGCGGGAATTTCAAAATCCTATTTAAGTAATATTGAAAGAAGTATAAATCAGAATCCGTCTATACAAGTGTTAGAAAAGATAGCATTCGTATTAGAAGCAGACCTCAATATGTTACTCGAAGCGAAAACAAATACAGAAACAAAACAGCAGATTGAAAAAGAGTGGATTGATCTTGCTTATGAATTGAAAAAGGCAGGGATTAATAAAGAAAAGCTTGGGGATTACAAAATATTAATTGATTTTATTAAGTGGCAGAATTCAAGGGAGAGATAAGTAATAGAAAGTATGAAATGTGTTAAGTAGTTTATCTTCGGTTAGAAATTGTACATAAAAAGATTGATTTCTCTTCATTTTCTAATGTGCTCACTTAATAGAGAACTCAAGACTACTACCATGAAGTACACAAACTTGTTTTTGGCATACATCTGTTCTGTACAACATATTTTAAAATGTTAACAATAACATTTTAATTATCTTTTCACCTCCATCATTCAGATTAACTATAATATTTTTTATTTCATCTAGAATTGTAAGCGTTTTTACGAAACACAACACTAATACCCCACATCTTGAAGTTCGACAAAAAATAAAAAGTTATGCAAGAGATAAACTGCTGTAACATTTCTATATAGATATCATTAAGCTTCTGTTGAAAAAAGCTCATTGTATATTTATCACTCAAGACTGTAAAATAAGGAATTTATTTATGGTATTGGATCTATAATAAAAAATGAAAGAACTAAAGTTAAACTCCTGAATTTTTTGAGTAAACAAGCAAGTTCGTTGACATTCAAATTACAAAGAGGAAGAGGAAGAATATTCCTATGGCTATAAATACTTCAAATTATATAAAAAAATATTTACAAACTGAATATCATTATATAAAATAAAAGCAAGTTCGTTATACAGAACAGAGGTAAACTTAAATGTTTACTTTAAGGAAATATATTTATTTGAATAGTGAAATGTATAATCTTAATCCAGTGTAGATTCATAAGGCTGAGAAATGGATAAAATATACATTGGGAGCAGGGATTCTCTATAAAGAACTTTTTTAAAAAACTTTTAAAGCTGAAAATACGTAATATTATGTTGACATAATGAAATAAGAATGATATTTTATATCTTGTATTTGTTCTATTTATAGAACGGAATAGTGATATAAAAAATTATGTGTATACAATGATTCGTAGATTGTAGCTGTTATTTTTATCAAACAATATAGGATCGTTCTTTAAAAAGAATGAACAGAATTAATAGTATAGAGAGTTTTTTACATATTAGTGGTTATTTATCCTGTATTAACGATTAGTAACCCTTACCTTCAGATTCTGAAGAATTCAGAGAAAATAGGTAAAAAAAACCTCTTTGATAACCGTTTCACTTTATCTGATTGGATTTTACTTATTTGTTGCATAACGGGAGGGAAAAATGAGTGCTATAACTGGAATTTTACATTTTAACAATGAGTCTATACCGATTGAATATGGTATTAGATTAATGAAGGATTTGCAAAAGTATCCTGCTGATGATATTCAAATATGGCACAAAGAAAACGTTTTCCTCGGCTGTCACGCGCAATGGGTCACACCAGAGTCTGTTGGTGAACAATTACCTTTTTATGATAACGAAAGGAAATTGGCGATTACAGCAGATGCTATTATCGATAATCGTGAAGAGTTATTTGAGAGGTTGCAAGTCGATTATGCTGATAGGAAAAGGATAACAGATAGTCAGTTAATTTTGCTCTCCTATCAAAAATGGGGTGAAGAAAGCCCTAAATATTTAGTAGGCGATTTTGCCTTTATGATTTGGGATGAAAAAAACCAAAAATTATTTGGGGCAAGGGACTTTTCTGGGAGTCGAACGCTATATTATTATTGTAATCAACAGCAATTAGCTTTTTGTACGACAATACAACCATTGCTGTCATTACCTTATGTTCAAAAGCAATTAAATGAACAGTGGCTTGCCGAATACTTGGCTATATGTGGAATGGTTGATGTAGCCGATACCACTATAACGCCTTATAAAAATATAGAACAAGTACCACCATCTCATAGCATTATAGTAGTTGGGAATAAAGTAACGCTTTCGAGATATTGTACATTAGTTCCAGAAAGAAAGCTTCGCTTAAAGTCAAATGAAGAATATGTAGAAGCATTTCAAGAAATTTTTCAAGAGGCTGTTACATCTCGAGTACGAACTCACCGACAAGTTGGAGCACAGCTAAGCGGAGGATTAGATTCGGGTGCTATTGCGAGCTTTGCTGCCAAGGTTTTACGTGAAGAAAACAAACCATTACATACATTTAGCTACATACCATCAAATGATTTTGAGGATTTTACACCTAAACATCTAATGCCGGATGAGCGACCGCTTATTAAAGAAACGGTACGATATGTAGGAGGTATAGAAGACAATTATTTAGATTTTAAGGGAAGGGATCCATTTTCTGAAATAACGGATTTCCTTGGAATAATGGAGATGCCATATAAATTCTTTGAGAATTCTTTTTGGATGAAAGGAATGTTTGAGGAAGGGTACAAGGAAGACGTTGGAGTTCTTTTAAATGGTGGAAGAGGAAATCTATCTATATCATGGGGATCAGCTCTGGATTATTATGCTCTTCTTTTAAAAAGGCTAAAGTGGATTCGCTTAGCTCAAGAATTGCATCAATATAGTAACAATGTAGGTGGAGCTCGGTTGCGGAGGTTACCATTCATTGCGAGGTTGGCATTTCCGTCTATTGATCGAGCGTTCTCATCAGGTACGCCGTATATATTTCCGATGGTAATTAATCCGGATTTTGCAAAAAAGATGGATGTGTTTAATAAACTTAGGGAATATGGAATTGATGAAACGGGATGGTTTTCTGCAGCGAACATATATGAACAAAGAAAAAGTCACTTTGAAGAGTTGTTTCACTGGAATGCAAGTAATACAGTGGCAACAAAATTATCATTGCACTACTCATTGTGGAAACGTGATCCAAGTAATGACATACGTGTGATTCGTTATTGTTTATCTGTACCAGAAGAGCAATATGTACAGAAAGGTATGGATCGCGCTTTGATTCGTAGATCTACCGAAAAGTATTTACCTGATAAAGTGCGATTAAATCAACACATTCGAGGTGTACAAGGAGCAGATTGGGTTCATCGAATGAGTCCGCACTGGAATATGTTTATAGAAGAATTAGAGCGAATGAGTACAGACCAAAAAGCTTTAGAATTTTTAGATGGTGAAGTAATAAAGCGAGCGCTTCTAAAAGCTAAAGAGGGGCCTCTTTTAGAACGTGCAATCGATCCTGATTATAAGATTTTAATGCGTAGCTTAATTGTTTATCGATTTATTCAACAATTTACTTGAAAGGAGGTGAGAATATGAAAAAGGAATGGCAACAACCTGTATTAGAAGTACTTGATGTTAACATGACAATGGCGTCAACAGTTTATGGTCCATATACTGATGAAGCGTATAACCCTGGTCACCCTGTTGATCCAAAAGATCCTAATACTTGGAATCGCTTTACTAGCTGAGTAAGGAGTAGCATATACAATTTATCTTACTGAATGTATATCTATGAAACTATGTAAAATGTTCTTATTTTTAAGTTCGTATATGCTAAAAAGACCTTTATACTTTTTTATTGTATAAAGGTCTTTCATTTAACCATGGATATATTGGAGTGAAAATAATGCTAGAAACTGAAAAAAAGGTTATGTATAAAGCCTTTGATTTCAAAATTTCAAGTGAGATTCCTTTGCCGGAATTACAACGAATAAATGAACAACAGGTTTCAATAGACATTGAAATTCAAATTGATAATATATTAAGTTTTTCATCTGAGTTAGTAGATACACCATTTAAACATGTTGTTAAAGATGATCAAGTGATGTTTTATGTGCCTGATGTGGGCTTTTTTTCGGCACAATCGGGAAAAAGGATAGCAGTTTGCCCGCTCGATGGTGCGGATGATAGTTTGGTCAGGCTCTATATTCTTGGAACATGTATGGGTGTAATATTGATGCAAAAGAAAATACTTCCTTTGCATGGCAGTGCTGTAGTAATTGATGGGAAAGCATATGCTTTTGTAGGTGAGTCAGGTGCTGGAAAGTCGACGTTAGCTTCAGCGTTTATGAAGAGAGGATATAAACTTTTAAGTGATGATGTAATACCTGTATCTCTTTCTAATGATAATGTTCCTATCGTAACACCATCATATCCGCAGCAAAAGTTATGGCAAGAGAGTCTTGATAATTTTGGTATGGATAAAAGTCAATATAAATCAATATATGGTAGAGAAAATAAATACAGTGTTCCAGTTTCTTCTCATTACTTTCCTAAACCAGTGCCACTTGCGGGTGTATTTGAACTAGTGAAGACAGAGAATGAAATAGTTCAAATACAACAAATTGAAAAACTTGAACGTTTACATACCATTTTCCGTCAAACTTATCGTAATTTTCTTATTCCGCGTTTAGGGTTAATGGACTGGCACTTTCACATCTCTACAAACATTGTAAATAAGCTTGCTGTTTATCGATTATGTCGACCGTTGTCTGGGTTTAGTGCTCCGCAACTAGTTGACCTAGTAATAAACACTGTAAATAAAGGAGAATGAGTGATGTCGAAAAAACAGGATACTTTATTAAATCAATTTGTTGCACAAGTCCCAGGGAATATAGTAAGTGATATGGATGGGGAAAAAGTAATGTTAAGTATTTCTAATGGGAAATATTACAATCTAGGTGCAGTAGGTGGAACGATTTGGGCACTTATAGAGAAACCAATATCGGTTACCGAAGTGGTTACTGAATTAATGAAAGAATATGAGATTGATCAGTCTACATGTGAAAAGCAAGTTATTTCTTTTTTGAAACTCTTGTTAGATGAGGATTTGATTGAAATCGTAGCAGGGGCAGCCGAGTAATCTAGCATTTTATCCTAGATAAGAAGTAGGGAAGTATGTATGAATATTATAAAAAAGATACGAACGTTTCTTTCACTAGATATGAAAACAATACTTTTATTTATAGAGGCTTATATTTATTTGGGATGGGCTCGTATTCTTAAAGGTAGGCCATTCTCTAAGATTGCTCCTACATTAGGTGTTCCTATGAATGAAACATCTTTAAGTTATAATGAGTCTAATAAATTTGTATTGAGAGATATTTCCGAAGCGATACATATTATGAGCCGTCATACCTTTTGGGAAAGTAAGTGTCTTGTAAGGGCTATAGCTGGAATGAAAATGCTAGAGAGACGACAAATGGAGAGTACACTATATTTAGGAACTGCGAAGGATGAGAACGGAAATATGATTGCTCATGCATGGTTGCGTAGCGGTCCTTTTTATATTACTGGAGCAGAAGAAATGAAGAGGTTCACTGTAGTTAATAAATTTGCTAGAAAAATTGGTTGAAAAATCTTGAAGGAGAATATCATGCATAATAGTTGTGAGCTTGATTTAAAATGTGTGCCTAAGGAGCTCAAATTGCAGCTGGAAATTATGAAAAGAGAAACTGCTGCAGAGCTACAAGAAATCGATAAGGCTTGGTTTGCAAACATTGATTGGGATAAATTTCTCGAATTAACGATTCATCACCGTGTGTATTCGTTCATTTATCCAAAGATGAAAGAATTGGATGGAAATTTGGTTCCTGTACATGTCATACAAACTTTACATCAATATTTTAAGATGAATACATTTCAAATGCTTCATTTAAGTGCAGAAATGGAACATATGAGTAAATTGTTTGCTCAAAACGAAATTCGTCTCCTTGTTTTAAAAGGTCCTGTACTTGCTGATGATCTTTATGGTGATATTTCTCTACGTACTTCGAGTGATTTGGATGTTCTCATTCCTTTACATAATCTTGATAGAGCGGAAGAACTTTTATTAAACCTTGGCTATGTTAAAGATGATTATATTGAGAGCGTTTTAAACGACTGGAAATGGAGACATCATCATGTAACATATATTCATCCTCAGAAGAACATTAAGATCGAAATTCATTGGAGATTAAATCCTGGTCCAGGAAAGGAACCACATTTTGAGGAACTATGGAATCGAAAGAGAATAAGTTCTCTTACTAGTACCCCTGTTTACATTTTAGGTAGAGAGGATCTATTTTTATTTCTAGTTTCTCATGGTGCACGCCATGGTTGGTCAAGGTTGCGTTGGTTAGTAGACATTAATCAAATTGTAAAGCAACAACTTGATTGGGAAAAAACTATTAAGTTATTGAAGAAAAATTATTACTTCCATATAGGTGGTCAAGCATTGTTTTTAACTTCGCAGTTACTAAAAACTCCATTAATTGAAGAAGTGGAACCATTGTTATTTGGAAACCGTCCGAAGACGTTAGCGCAGGAAGCAGTATTTTATTTGGAAAGAATGGTCAACTTACATACAGATCCAGTTCCAGATGATGTAGCAATGTACCATAGTCGTCACTTATTTTCATTAATGTCTTATCAGCAAAAGTTTTTATATACGATGAGTTGCCTTTATCCCTATCCAATTGATGCTGAAACATTGCCGTTACCTAAGCAACTTCATATGTTGTATTTTCCTTTACGTCCTATTTTATGCATCTGGAGAAAAGTAAGAAAGCACGAATTATCATGAGGAGGACAAAATAGTGGAACATCTCTTATATTTTGCAAAGAAGTTACATTCTTTTTCTGGGAAAATATTGTATATAAATCTATTAGGGATGGCTTTAGTCAGTCTTTTGGAGGGAATAGGAATTCTTTTATTAATTCCTATGATAAGTATCAGCGGAGTTGTAAAGGTAAGTAATGGTTCAACTCCAGTTCCAGAGATGTTTAAATTTCTGCACAATATTCCTGAAACAATAAGTTTGTTGCTTATTTTAGGCATTTATATCTTTTTGGTAATAGCTCAGTCCCTCCTACAGCAAAATCTTACCCTTCGCAATACAAAAATTCTTATGAATTTTACAAACCATATAAGATTAGAAATTTATCGTGCTTTATTACAGGCGAATTGGAGTTTTTTTGTGAAAAAGAGAAAGTCTGATCTTATCAATGCGATGACTGAAGAATTAGGACGCGTTATAAATGGAACAAACTTATTTTTTCAGATGTTAACTGCTCTTATTTTTACACTAATACAACTTGGAATCGCCTTATGGTTATCTGTAAAGATAACAGTTTTTGTACTATTCGCTGGTTTAGTACTTGCCTATTTTTCTAGACACTTTATAAAAAAATCAAGAGTGCTAGGAAATCAAACATCTGAGATAGCTAAAAGTTATCTTGGGGGTATAACAGACCATTTTAATGGAGTTAAAGATATTAAAAGTAATATGTTGGAAGAATCTAGATATACATGGTTGCACAATTGGTGCCAAAAGATAGAGCGAGAGCAACTGGCATTTATGAAATTAAAAAATAGCTCACAACTTTTTTATAAAGTTACATCGTCTATTCTAATTGCATCTCTTGTTTTTACATCTGTAAAACTATTCCAAGCTCAGCCGGGACAATTAATATTAATTATCCTTATTTTTTCTAGGCTATGGCCGCGATTTACAAGTATTCAGTCTAATTTAGAGCAACTTGCTGCAAGTGTTCCTGCTTTTAAGTCTTTAGTCGAATTGCAGGAAGACTGTAACAAAGCCGCGGAGCTGCAGGATATAGAACGACAATATAAAAATGTAAAGCCACTGTCTATAGAACAAGGGATTGAATGTCAAAATATTAATTTTCGCTACAATTCGAAGGAATCCTTATATGCTCTTCAAAATATTAATTTCCAGATACCTTCCAACTGCATGACAGCTATTGTCGGTCGTTCGGGAGCTGGAAAAAGTACCTTAATTGATATTTTAATGGGACTCATGCAACCAGAAAAAGGACAAGTATTAATAGATGGCACTCCGCTTACAAGTGATAATTTATTGTCATTAAGAAAATCTATTAGCTATGTTCCACAGGATCCATTTTTATTTAATGCAAGTATAAGAGAAAATTTGCTAATGATTGAACCGGATGCAAGTGAAGAACAAATTTGGGAGGCGCTGGAGTTTTCAGCAGCAGCTGAATTTGTAAAAAGGCTTCCGCAAGGGCTTGATACATTCATTGGAGATCGTGGAGTTAGACTTTCTGGAGGGGAACGGCAACGACTTGTGCTAGCGCGTGCTATTTTACGAAAACCTTCGATTCTCGTTTTAGATGAGGCTACTAGTGCCCTAGATACGGAAAATGAAGCGAAAATTCAAGCTGCGCTAGAAAGATTAAAGGGAAAGATGACCATTATCGTTATTGCCCACCGTTTATCAACGATACGTAATGCCGACCAGGTGATTGTATTAGATAAGGGAGAAATCGTTCAAAAAGGAGCCTTTATCCAATTGGCGAAAGAAGAAAGAGGTATGTTTAGTAAGTTGCTAGGAAATCAGGTAGAAGTTAGCGTCTAGAGATAGTAGTTATTTGGAAACCTGCTGGCGGGATTTTCATCAGTGGGGAATGCTCCCCGCTGATGAAAATTTCACTTTATAGTCTTTGCTTTGTAGTATTAAACATTTTTGGAAGAGTTACGAACCGTGCTCCATTAGATGTGAGATCAGGAATAAACCGGTCAAGAGCGTCTACGGAACCTTGTAATTTCCCCCCTGGTGCAGTGTGTTGTAAGAGGATACTTCCAGGAAAAGTATTCCCTAATACTTTGTTAGTAATTTCCTGGGAATTTAAGCCTTTCCAATCTAATGTATCTACACTCCATTGAATAATCATAAAGTTCTGTTCAGTAGCCCATTTCATTTGATTTTCATTTATAATCCCGTAAGGAGGACGAAAGAATTTAGGGGAGTATCCAGTTAGCTTTTGTAATATTTTTTCTGTTTTTAACATCTGTTCATGATATTGCTTATCATCTATTTTATTTAAATTAGGATGATTATAAGTATGATTTCCTACGATATGTCCTTCATTAACGATGCGTTTTACAACTTCGGGATATCTTTCAGCATTTTCTCCTAATAGAAAAAAAGTCGCCTTTACACCATGTTTTTTCAATTTATTTAATACTTGAGGCGTGTAAACGGGATCTGGACCATCATCGAATGTGAGAGCGACTTCGGCCTTGTTATAAGGTCCTGCAAACGCATATGCATATTTTTCTACCCATGAAAAAGGAGTCCATGAGCTCCTAACTGTCTGACTTTTTTGTAATATAGGAACGGTCTCCACGTAATGTAAAGGATAAAATCTATTTTGAACAAGAGGATAAAAATTTTTAAAAGAGGAAGTGGTACATGGAATATTGTAATAAGGACCATATTGACAAGGCACTACGATTTGAGTTGGGTAAAAATCGTACATCATTAAAATCCCTCCATAAAAAAGATAACAATCTCTTTAAAACTTTTATATGTTAATAATTGCGGTTTGATTAGGAAAGAATGGAGAAGTCTTCGATGAGGGAAAATTTGTTTTGTTTTGGAAAAAACCGGAACAGTACCTTGTAATATTCAATACTAAATGATATATTATTAATAATAAGGTACCTTGCATTGAATAGTACTAGATGGAGAGGAGTATTGCTTTTGAATGTTCAATTTAAAAAAGGGGTATTGGAGCTTTGTGTTCTTGCGCTTGTAAAGAAACGAGATTGCTATGGCTATGAATTAGTTCAGCAAATTTCAAATAAATTTTTAATATCAGAAGGATCAGTGTATCCTTTGCTACGTCGTTTAACGAAAGAAGGGTACTTTCAGACGTATTTGAAGGAATCATCGGAAGGACCTCCGCGTAAATATTATCAGTTAACAAATCAAGGCACAGAGCAGCTTTATGCACTTGTGACAGAGTGGCGTGATTTTGCAAGAGGCGTACAAGAAATTATTGAAGAGGTGTAGAGAATGACTAAAGAGGAATTTTTTCAAGAATTATCAGAACACCTTAGAAAACTACCAGAAGAAGAACGAAACGATATTTTATATGATTACAGAGAACATTTTCAATTTGGAATAGAAGAAGGGAAAACCGAAGAAGAAATTATAAAAGCACTTGGTTCTCCTAAGACAATTGCGAAGGAAACGTTAGCGTCTCATCGTATAGAGCAGGTGAAGCATAATCCAACTTTTTCTAACGTAGCAAGAGCAATTGTAGCAATTATTGGACTTAGTTTTTTAAATTTGGTTATTGTGTTAGGTCCGTTAGTAGCAATCGGGAGTCTTATTTTAACGCTTTGGTCAGTTAGTGCTGTATTTGTTTTCTCACCGCTACTTCTGTTAGCGAAAATTGTTTTCGCTCAAATTTTTATTTTATCGGATGTATTTGCCTCTATTATACTCTTCGGTGTTGGTTTACTTTTAGGGATTGCTGCGTATTATTGTACGATTTGGTTTAAAAGGTTTTTTGTTAAGTACGCCAATTGGAATTTAAAAGTAATTAAAGGAGAGTAGATAAGATGAGAAAAATTGTGCTGCTAGCAATTATTTGTATTGCGATTGGAGGAATCGGTTTATTTTTTACAAGTTCAGCCTTTTTTATAAAAACTGCGAATGGAACAGCAGAAACAAAGAAATTGGAACAGAAACAATTTAAAAATGAGCAAATTAAAAACATTCATGTTGACATAGATGTTGGAGATGTTGTGATTGAAAAAGGTAAGACTGATTTATTTGCAATTCGGTATAGTGGCAATCAGGAAAAGCGAAAATTAGACGTAAATGAAAACGGTGAAGTGCTACAAGTGGAAGTGAAAACGAACAAGAAACATATATTTGACTTTTCTTTTTTATCATTTGATTTGAAAGATGAAAGCTTAACGGTTATTGTGCCTGAACGCATATATAATAAAATTGAAGCAGAGACAGCAGCAGGAACGATTCATGTGCAAAATATTCAAGGTGAAGATATATCTGTGCATTCAGCAGCGGGCGATGTGGAAATGAAGGAAATGAAAGCGCAAAATGTAAATGTGTCATCTAGCGCGGGAAAAGTTGTTCTTCATAAAGTAGAAGGGAAAGTGCGTGCAGATGCGGCAGCAGGAAGTGTAGAGATAACGCAGCATAATCCAGAGTATAGTGTTGAGGCGGAGTCGGCAGCAGGAGATGTCAAAATTCAGTTGCAGGGAATGCCGAAAGATGCTGTTGTGAAGGGTTCTTCTAATGCAGGAAAAGTACAAATTTTCGGGAAGGAAAATAAAGAAATTACTTTAGGTAACGGAAAGGTGCAGATTAAGGGGGAAACAGCAGCGGGTTCTGTAAAAATTGTGGCGAATTAAAAACAGACCAAATTTGGTCTGTTTTTAATGTAAATGACGATAGACACCAATTACTTTTCCAATAACAGAAACGTTATCTAAAATAATAGGTTCTAAAGAAGAGTTTTCAGGCTGTAAGCGGAAATGATCTTTTTCTTTGTAAAAACGTTTTACCGTAGCTTCGTTGTCTTCTGTTAAAGCGACAACGATTTCACCATTGTATGCAGATTGTTGCTGGCGAACAACAACTAAGTCTCCATCAAAAATTCCCGCTTCAATCATACTGTCTCCAGAAATGCGCAACATAAATACTTGATCTGAACCCGAAACGAGATTCGCCGGAAGTGGAAAATGTTCTTCTACACTTTCAACTGCTGTAATTGGTAAACCAGCTGTAACTTTTCCGACAATCGGTACGTGAACGACTGGTTGCGTATCTGCTTGGATAGTGTCGTCTCCTAAAATTTCAATCGCTCTCGGTTTTGTGGGATCGCGGCGAATGTATCCTTTTTCCTCTAAGCGAGATAAATGTCCGTGCACAGTAGAGCTAGAAGCAAGGCCGACTGCTTGACCGATTTCACGTACGGAAGGTGGATAACCTTTTTCTTGAACTTTTTGTTTAATGAAGTCGAGAATGTCTTGTTGCCGTTTCGTTAACTTCTCCATGTTTTTCACACCTCGTTTTCTATAAATTTTCTTGTTTTTATTATAACATGCAAGAAAACATTCTACAAACGTAAGTTCGAACGAAAGCGGGATTTATGGTACACTATGATGTAAGAAGTGAGATAGAGAAGAGGGTATGAAATGAATGCGATTATTTATGCACGTGTAAGCACAACGAAAGAAGCGCAGGAAACATCATTAGTACGCCAAAAAGATGAATTATTGCATTTAGCTAAGCTGTATGAAATGAACGTTGTTAAAGTAGTAGAAGAGAAAGCGAGCGGATATAGCATAGAACGAGATGGTATTTTGGAAGTGTTAGATACCATTCGTGATGAACATGTTGATGTGCTCCTTATTCAAGATGAAACGCGTCTTGGAAGAGGAAATGCGAAAATCGCTTTAATGCATTGTTTGAATAAAGAAAGGATTAAAGTATATACACATGCACATAATGGCGAATTACAGCTTTCTGATTCAGATTCAATGGTGCTTGATATTATTGGTATAGTAGAAGAATACCAGAGAAAGATTCATAATTTAAAGATTAAACGAGGAATGAAACGAGCTGTAGAAAATGGATTTCGGCCCGAAAAAAACTTAAAGAATCGACATTTAAGCACAGGTCGTGAGAAAAAAGAGGTACCTATTGAAGAGATTGTTCGTCTGCGCCGTAATGAGTTAACATTTGAAGAAATTGCAGCAACGCTCCGTGGTTTTGGTCATAATGTATCAAAAGCTACGGTACATCGCCGATATGTAGAGTATACGAAGCAATTGCTTGATAAACAAGAGTAACTGTTGTATGATAATAATCAGTTTTTAGTAGAAAGGGGATTCGAGATGCTAAGTCACGAACTCATTGAACGCATTAATTTCTTAGCGAAAAAAGCAAAAACAGAAGGTTTAACGGAAGAAGAGCAACGTGAGCGTCAATCGCTCCGTGAACAATATTTAAAAGGTTTTCGTCAAAATATGTTAAACGAATTGAAAGCAATCAAAGTCGTTAACGAAGAAGGTAAAGACGTTACGCCGAAGAAGTTAAAAGAATTAAAAAAACAAGATAAAGCAAAGTTAAATTAAAAGATGGGCGCAGCCCATCTTTTTTTAGTTTGATAGGAAAATTTGTTATTTAACAACTTTCCAATTATGATTAATTGTCGCTTTGATTGTTTTTCGTTCTAGTATGTAATTGGCAATGAGCTCAGACATATCAATTGATATATCTTTTATAATGGGCTTATTTTGAAACATAACATAATTTCCGCCGCCGCTTGCACGATAATTGTTCATGACAACGTCATACTCTTGATGCAAGTTAATAGGAGCCCCTTCATATTGCAAGGAAACAACTTTTTCCCCAACTGGTTTTGAAATGTTTAATATGTATGAAATTCCTTCCCACATATCGTAATTATAATGCTGTGTTTTTGGTTCGATATATGCAGGGTTTACAATGATATTTCCATCTGTATCTAACGAGAAATATTCAGCAGTTAGCTCAAGTGCTTCTTTTATATCTTTTCCTGTAACACGAACAACTTTTAATGTATTTGGATAAATATAATTCGAAACAATATCTCTCATTGTAATGTGGTTGGGAAAGCCGGATGATTCATTATGAAACAGACTAGTACAAGAAATATTGACTTCTGCTGCATCCATCTGTACTTTATTTATAAATTCGATAAAGGCGCAATCTTGTAAACGAGATTGCATCGCATCGTGAATCAACATATCACCAGTAATAGTGCCGATTGGCTTATCTAACCATTCTTGTGTTTGTTGCTCATATATTGATACAAGTGAAAGTACTGTCTCATCTGCTGGAATGCCTTCGGTAGGCAATAATTCAGAATGACATTCTTTAATAATCCACTGATTTTGATTCTTTTTTAAAGTGACGTGGACTTTCCCTAATGAACGACCGTTGGACCCAGTTTGTAGAACTGGTACACCATTTACTTTTGTATGAGCAATATAGCGATGTTGATGTCCAGTTAATAATATATCAATTCCTCCAATTTCTTGGCACATTGCATATCCTTGATTTTCCCCTGTTATAATCTCTGTTGGTTCTCCCGTTTGTAAATCACATTCAAAACCGCCGTGGTAGGCTACAATGAGTAAATCCGGTTGCTCTTGTTTTTGAATATACAAAACCCACCGCTTTGTTGTTTCGAGTGCATTTTCGAATATTACATCTTTTATATGCTGCGGCTGTTCCCAATTTGGAATGTAATGTGTTGTTACTCCTAAAACAGCAATTTTTATATTTGGATGTATATGTTTAATTATATATGGCTTTCCAAAGTACGGTTTCCTTGTTTGCTTATTAATAATATTAGCGGCTAGATAGGGCATATTTGCATGAGCAACAGCTTTGTTTAATAGGTTCATCCCATAGTTAAATTCGTGATTTCCAATAATCGCTGCATCATAACCGATATGATTGGCGATAATCGACATTGGATTTTCTTCATGCTGCATGTATTTGGAGTAGTAATAAGTAAACGGAGTTCCTTGTATGAAATCACCGTTATCAATAACGAGTACATGTTCATTTTGAGCGCGTTCCTGTGCAATGCGCGTTGCAACCTTTGCTAGTCCAAGTTCTCCCTTTTCGTTATTTTGATAGTGAATTGGGTAAACTGCACCATGAATGTCACTCGTTAATAAAATAGCTACATTTACAATGGTATTTTGATTCAATGTTATCACCCTTCTTTTATAAAACCCTTACACAGGTAATTTTGAAGTAAACATATGTGCAACTGCGGATTTAGAATTTTTTTATCCTTTCGTGTTGACTCTCACGCTACGTTATACTTTATTGTATGTACTAAGGGAGGGCAAAACAATGATAATGAGAGTGAAAGAAGTAGCAGATTTAGTCGGTATTAGTGTGCGCACACTGCATCATTATGATGAAATTGGGTTATTAACCCCGGAGGAGACGACTGAATCAGGTTATCGCCTTTATTCCGATGATAATCTGGAGACATTGCAGCAAATTCTATTTTTTAAAGAACTTGGCTTTCCTTTAAAGAAAATTAAAGACATTATCAATAATCCTTCATTTGATCGACAAGAGGCGCTTGTTTTACATCGTAAAATGTTGCTTGAGAAGCGTTCTAGATTAGATAAAGTGATTGCGACGATTGATAAGACGATTCAACACTCGAAGGGAGAAATTCAAATGACAAACAAAGAAAAATTTGAGGGCTTTGATTTTAGTCAAAATCCATATGAGCAAGAAGCACGTGGAAGATGGGGAAATGAAGCGGTCGACAAGGCTAATAAAACAGCAAGCAGTATGACGAAAGAGAAACAGGAAGAATATAATGCAATTTATAGGAAGCTTGCGGCACTTCGTGATGGTTCACCTGAATCAGAACAGGCTCAAGAAGCAATTCAAGAATGGTATACCTACTTGCAGAATTTTGGTCATTACTCATTGGATGCGTTTAAAGGTTTAGGACAAATGTATGTCGATGATGAACGATTTACAAAAAATATTGACCAGTTCGGGGAAGGATTAGCAAAGTTTATGCGTGATGCGATGGCAGTGTATGCAGATCGTAGTAAGAAGTAAAATGTATTTAAGGGTCCTATTCTTCAAATTGGGAGTAGGGCTTTTTTATTGTTATTAATACTTAAACAAAATAATGTATACTAAACAATCAGAGACGAAAGGAGATATTATTCAATAAGAAGAGAGGGGGAATGTTATGGCTTTGCAACATGAATTTATATTTGTTTCAAAAGAAAAAGGAGAGTTGAGAACTGAAGACTTTTCTTGGAATGATAGAGAATTTTCTTATAAAGATGGTACAGCCGTTGAAGAGTACGTCATCTTAAGTGATGAGTTTATTTTATATATAATGGATTTTTTGTGTTGGCTTCCAACTTATAACCCTTCTCGAGGAGAAAATGGGTTTGGAATTAACTATTATGGTATTACAAAAATTGAGAAGGAGGGAGCAGAAACAGCGGAAAATCTTTTTCGTTCATTGATGAGTTTATTTTCGGTCGCACCAGAAACGATAGAACTTACGGGGGCATTTCAATGGACAGATGATACGGATGGAGACTATGAAAAGATGTTTTTTGACCGTGATATTCTTTGTGCACAATTACAATCTTTAGTCAAGTTATTTCATAAAGTGAAAAGTGAAGAAGGATACATTTTACATTTTGGAATTTAACAAGGGGAAATATTTGTATCATTTCAGATAAAATGTTAAAAGATAATGAGGAATTCAAAATAAATATTGATCAATGACAAGAAATACAGAATCTACAGGTATGAGAAAAGCTTTGGGATAAGAGTATAAAAATCCCAATAGTATAGCAAATTGAAACCCTATACATTGTGGAAAATAGTACGTTTTTTTGAACAAATACGAAAAAACATCAACATATTTGTCGATACATGTTGTATAATCTTGCAAGGAAAGATATCATATAAATGTGTAAAACGTTTACTTTAATATAAGCGAAGGGAAGAATAGCATGACACATTCAATCGAACAACTTTCTATCAACACGATTCGCACATTATCCATTGATGCGATTGAAAAATCAAACTCTGGTCATCCAGGAATGCCAATGGGTGCAGCTCCAATGGCGTATACATTATGGACGAAATTTATGAAACATAATCCAAAAAACCCAACGTGGTTTAACCGTGATCGTTTCGTATTATCTGCAGGTCATGGTTCAATGTTACTATATAGCTTACTGCATTTAGCTGGTTATGACGTAACAATGGATGATTTAAAGAATTTCCGTCAATGGGGAAGTAAAACACCAGGTCACCCTGAGTTCGGTCACACACCAGGTGTAGACGCAACAACAGGTCCACTTGGACAAGGTATTGCAACAGCTGTAGGTATGGCGATGGCTGAAAGACATTTAGCAGCAAAATACAATCGTGATGAGTATAATCTTGTTAATCACAATACATATGCAATTTGCGGTGACGGAGACTTAATGGAAGGCGTTTCTGCTGAAGCATCTTCATTAGCAGCTCATTTAGGATTAGGTCGTCTAGTTGTGCTATATGATTCTAATGATATTTCATTAGATGGCGATTTAAATCGTTCTTTCTCTGAAAGTGTAGAAGATCGTTATAAAGCATACGGCTGGCAAGTAATCCGTGTTGAAGATGGAAACGATATCGAGGCAATTGCGAAAGCGCTTGAAGAAGCAAAAGCTGACGAAAAACGTCCAACATTAATCGAAGTAAGAACAACAATCGGATTTGGTTCACCAAACAAATCTGGAAAATCAGCTTCACATGGTTCTCCGCTTGGCGCAGAAGAAACGAAGTTAACAAAAGAAACATATGCTTGGGCATTTGAGCAAGACTTCCATGTACCAGAAGAAGTGTATGAAAACTTCCGTAAAACAGTACAAGATGTTGGTGAATCAGCACAAGCTGAGTGGGATAAAATGCTTGATGATTATGCGAAAGCATACCCAGAATTAGCAACTGAACTGCAAGCAGCAATGAACGGTCTTCTTCCAGAAGGTTGGGATAAGAACTTACCAACATACGAAATCGGTTCAAAAACAGCAACTCGTTCATCTTCTGGACAAATTATTAATGCAATTGCTGAATCTGTACCGTCATTCTTTGGTGGATCTGCTGACCTTGCTGGTTCTAACAAAACATATATGAACAAAGAAAAAGACTTCACAAGAGAAGACTATAGCGGTAAAAATATTTGGTACGGTGTGCGTGAATTTGCAATGGGTGCAGCAATGAACGGTATCGCACTTCACGGCGGTTTAAAAACTTACGGTGGTACGTTCTTCGTATTCTCTGATTACTTACGTCCAGCAATTCGTCTTGCTGCGTTAATGCAACTGCCAGTAACATATGTGTTCACGCATGATAGCATCGCAGTTGGGGAAGATGGACCAACGCATGAGCCAATCGAACAGCTTGCAGCGCTTCGTGCAATGCCAAATGTGGATGTTCTTCGTCCAGCTGATGGTAACGAATCTGTTGCAGCTTGGAAACTTGCGTTAGAATCTACAAAAACACCGACTGCATTAATCTTAACTCGTCAAGATCTTCCAACATTAGAAGGTGCAAAAGACGATACGTATGAAAAAGTTGCAAAAGGTGCATATGTAATTTCTTCAAGTAAGAAAGAAACTGCTGACGTAATCTTACTTGCAGCTGGATCTGAAGTAAGCTTAGCAATTGAAGCGCAAGCAGCATTAGCTAAAGATGGTATTGATGCATCTGTTGTTAGCATGCCGTCTATGGATCGCTATGAAGCGCAATCAGCTGAATATAAAGAATCTGTATTACCAAAAGCAGTAACGAAACGTTTCGCGATTGAAATGGGTGCTAGTTTCGGATGGCATCGTTACGTTGGTCTTGAAGGAGATGTATTAGGTATCGATACATTCGGTGCTTCTGCTCCTGGTGAAAAGATTATGGAAGAATACGGATTCACTGTAGAAAACGTTGTTCGCAAAGTAAAAGAAATGCTATAATGATTTTAGAAAAATCTCTCCGGCATGGAGGGATTTTTCTATGTAAAAGAAAATATCTGTTATTTTTGAGGTAGTAAAACTTTATTGATGGAAGTTCGCTTTATTCGACAGAAAAAGTTTTTTCTTTCTCCGCAGTCAGACAATCATTGCATTTTTATTTCTATATAATGAAGGGAATAAAGTTGTCCAATGCGGGAGGGAAAGTATGAGAACGTATGAACTATACTTAATTCGAGAAGATATTACGAAGGCGTATTTCGGTCGGGAGTTTTTATTATTTGATTTGTTTGCTCGTTTTGCACAGTCTCGTTCCCTTTCAGAAAAGAAAGTGTTGTATAAACAAATGAAGTATATAACGTTGCCTTTACAAGTAATGAAATTACATCATAAAATGGAACAAGCGCTGCGAACATATGAGAAATACGAAAGAAATGGATATATGCACATGGTGTCTAATGAAAATGTGTACGGGGAAGTGCGTATTAAACCACAGTATATCCGGATGCATACTTCTGAAAATGTTGAGTTAGAAACGGTTATTTTTGAAGTACTTAGAAAATGTGAATTGACATTTCTTGCGATGGATTATAAGAGTAAACAGTATGGATGGCTAAATCCTCTCAAACAAGCGCGTACTTATATATAAAAAATGTCGAATACAATCTTGTCTTATTGAAAAGGTTTTAGTACACTGTAAGGTAGACAACATGAAGGAGGAAAATATATGTCGATTTGGGTAGGTGTGCTAGTGGGCGTATTAGCACTAGTAGCAGGCGTAGCGTTAGGATTTTTCATCGCACGCAAATATATGATGAACTATTTACAAAAAAATCCACCAATTAATGAACAAATGTTAAAAATGATGATGATGCAAATGGGACAAAAACCATCCCAAAAGAAAATCAATCAAATGATGAGCGCAATGAACAAGCAACAACTGAAATAAGCGCTAGAAAGGGCACTCCTGTTGGAGTGTCCTTTCATTTTGCTTCCTTTAAATATTTTAAACTTTAAAAAATTCTGTAATTTTGATAAACTGAAAACATCGCTCATTTGGGATAGGAGGTATAAAATGAAAGTTTTTTTAGACTTAGCATGGTTTTTTAAACAAGAAAAGCGAGCGTACATAATGGGGAGTTTTTTATTGTTAGGCGTTGCTCTTCTTGAACTCGTACCACCTAAAATAATCGGGATCATTGTTGATGAAATTAGCAATCATTCTTTAACGACTCAGAAGTTATTACAATGGGCCATAATTTTAGTTGGTGCCGGGGGAATGGTGTATATTTTGCGTTATGCATGGCGAATGATGATTTTTGGCTCTTCTTTAAAGTTAGCTCGTCAATTACGTCGAAAACTGTATGAGCACTTTACGAATATGAGTCCAGCCTTTTATCAAAAACACCGGACTGGTGATTTAATGGCCCACGCAACGAATGATATTCAAGCGGTACAGCAAACAGCAGGTTCTGGAGTGTTAACGCTTGTAGATTCGTTAACAGTTGGCGGATGTGTTCTTTTTGCGATGGGATTTACAATTAGTTGGAAATTGACATTGCTCAGTTTAATTCCAATGCCAATTGTAGCAATCACGACAAATTATTATGGAACTTTATTACATCGTCGCTTTCATAAAGCGCAGCAGGCTTTCTCAGAAATCAATGATAAAGTTCAAGAAAGTATGAGTGGAATGAAGGTAATTCGTTCACTTGGTCAAGAAAAAGAAGATTTGCAATCATTTCGTAATAAATCGGAAGAAGTGGTACAGAAAAATATTCTCGTTGCCCGCATTGATTCATTATTTGATCCAACAATTTCTTTAATTGTAGGTTTTTCTTTTTTAATTGCAGTATGTTACGGTTCTGTATTAGTTGTTCGCGGAGAGCTTACGATAGGAGAACTTATAACATTTACTACTTATTTAGGTACGCTCGTATGGCCAATGTTAGCGTTTGGCTGGCTATTTAATATTATGGAGCGTGGCCGTGCGTCTTATGATCGCATTCAAAATTTATTTATGCAAGTGTCTGATGTGGTGAATAGAGAAGGGGCAAGTGAAGAAGTAGCAAGTGGTGACATCGAGTTTGATATTGATACATTCTCGTATAAGAAAAATGAAGTAATAAATTTACAAGACATTCATTTTTCTTTACGAAAAGGAGAAACTTTAGGAATTGTAGGACGTACGGGAGCTGGAAAAACGACATTATTAAAATGCTTAATTCGAGAATATGATCATTTTGACGGGAATATACGAGTTGGGGGAAATGATATTCGAGATTTGACACTACACGCTATTCGTTCCTCCATTTCGTATGTACCACAGGATCATTTCTTATTTTCTGCAAGCATTGGTGAAAATATTGCATTTGGAAAACCTAGTGCTACATATAAAAATATTGCACATGCTGCTACTATAGCGTGTATTCATGAGGATATTACTAAATTTTCAGAAGGATATGAAACAGTGGTTGGTGAACGCGGCGTTTCTTTATCTGGTGGTCAAAAGCAGCGTATTTCAATTGCGCGTGCATTATTAACAAATGCAGAAATTTTAATTTTAGATGACTGCTTATCTGCAGTAGATGCAAAGACAGAAGAAACGATTTTGACATCATTAAAACGTGAGCGTCAAAATAAAACGACTATTATTACAGCTCATCGCTTAAGTGCGATTCAACATGCAAATTTAATACTTGTTATTGATGATGGAAAGATTGTGCAGCGTGGTACGCACGAAAGCTTAATGCAACAGGTTGGTTGGTATAAAGACATGTATGAAAGTCAGCAATTAGAGGCACTAGTTGAGAAAGGAGGAGTATAATGCAGGAGAAAAAACAAAGTGATTTATGGCGTCTATTATCATATTTAAAGCCTTATAAAAAACTGCTCGCTTTTGCATTTTTATTTTTAGTTGGTGCAACTATTGCGGAAATGATCGGGCCTTTTTTAATTAAGGTATTTATCGATGAGCACTTAGTCCCGAAAAATTTTGAGCAAAATGCATTAGTAACGTTATTTATTGCTTATATTGTTTTTCATTTATTAAAGGTGTTGTTTACATATTTTAATTTATTGTATTTCCAGAATATCGCCTTCAAAATTGTGCAAGATTTGCGTATAGAAGTATATGAACATGTACAAAGTTTATCGCTGAGCTTCTTTGATCGTACGCCGATTGGAACACTTGTTTCGCGAATAACAAACGATACAGAAGCAATTAAAGATTTCTTTGTAAGTGTACTATCTACCTTTGTAAAGAATATTGTATTTTTAATTGGTATTTTAATATCTATGTTTTTATTAGATGTGAAACTTGCACTGTTTTCATTACTTCTTATTCCAATTATGATTACAATCATGGTTCTTTATCGTCGGAAAAGTTCAGTTTTTTATTTAGAACTTCGCAATCAATTAAGTATTTTAAATGCAAAATTGAATGAATCGATTCAAGGTATGAACATGATTCAAGTATTCAGACAAGAGAAACGAATGCGTAAAGAATTTGAAGAAGTGAATGAAAAACATTATGGAGCGGGGCGTCGTAATTTGAAATTAGACGCTTTGTTATTACGCCCAGCAACCGATCTTGTTCATACTTTGGCAATTGTATTGG
Source organism: Bacillus sp. BP-3 (assembly GCF_028401955.1). GTDB lineage: Bacteria > Bacillota > Bacilli > Bacillales > Bacillaceae_G > Bacillus_A. The sequence goes on along the minus strand of NZ_JAQOTJ010000004.1, from coordinate 21,107 downwards.
TGGTCACGTTGTTTGGGATTGATGCAATGAATAGCCCTGTTGAAGTGGGGGTATTATATGCCTTTGTAAACTACATTCACCGTTTCTTTGAACCGGTAAATGAAGTGATGATGAAATTGTCTTTTTTTCAGCAAGCACTTGTATCTTCATCACGTGTGTTTCATTTAATAGATGAAAAGGATTTAGCGCCAGTACAACAAGGGAATGGAACGCCTTCAATGACCGAAGGAGAAATTGAGTTTAAAAATGTTACCTTTTCTTATGATGGAAAACGTAATGTGCTAAAAAATGTATCTTTCCATGTAAAACCTGGGCAAAATGTTGCTTTTGTTGGGCATACAGGTAGTGGGAAAAGTACAATTATGAACCTATTGATGCGTTTTTATCACATTAATGGAGGGGAAATTATAATTGATGGAGCGCGGTTAGAGAACTTTCAAGAAAAGGAAATAAGGAAACGTATTGGTCTTGTATTACAAGATGCTTTCTTATTTGCTGGAACAGTGAAGCAAAACATTCGTATGTATGATGAAAGTATTACAGATCAAGAAGTGGAAGAAGCTGCAAAATTTGTGCAGGCAAATGCATTTATTGAACAGCTACCAAATCAATATGATACAGAAGTAGTTGAGAGAGGAGCGGCGTTTTCAAGTGGTCAAAGACAACTTGTAGCGTTTGCAAGAACTGTTGCAACAAATCCGAAAGTATTAGTGTTAGATGAAGCGACGGCAAATATTGATACAGAAACAGAAGAAGCGATTCAAACAGCATTGCAGCATATGCGAAAAGGGAGAACAACAATCGCAATTGCACATCGCTTATCTACAATTCAAGATGCGGATCAAATCTTTGTAATGCACGACGGACAAATTGTAGAAAGAGGAACACATCAAGAATTACTGACCCAACAAGGGTTATATTACAATATGTATTTGTTGCAGAATAAAGGAAACCTTCAGAAAGCTTTGTGAGAAGAAGGTTTTGAAGACTTTTCTTAAAAAATCGTATAAATAAGCTGACTGTATATATCTATTTTAATTTTTTGATATAAAAGTCACTGCTATGTAGAATACAACATGAACTGCACCCGGCTTCTTTTTTGGTTTTAAATCGTATGTGACAGGAAAAGGTCCAGATCGCTTCTATGCACGGCCAAATGCTCTGGTATCCCCATTAAAAACAGAGAGGTTTATTAATCTTAGGAATAAAAGATTAATATGTATTACATATTAATTATATATGTAATACATATTTCCGATATGAAGAAGATTACTATATTATAATAGTTGTAACGTTCGAATGTTTGATGTATTACCGGTAATATCCCTATCCCTTTTCTAAAAATGCGAACTAAAATTCCCTTTTTCTGGATGATTTGTTGTAGATTATACAGAAAATATTGTTCGATATCCATTATGGAACGTACATAATGGAAAGATCCCGATCTCATAGAGGATGCCCCTAATCTTCATGTGATAATATGTACGGTAAGAAAACACAAATGTTCTCTCTGTGTATGATCGGAAAATAGAAGGCTGACCAAAGTGGTCAGCTTTTTGTTGTTTCTGTTATAAATTCTTCTGTTATAACTTCTGTCTTTAATAATAATGTTTTCCCAAAACGTCGCTGACATTCTTCAGTTATTTTTTGAATTGCCAATGTGTTAGAAGAAGCAGCAATAGTCACGGTTGCTTGTCTTGTTCCTCGATCTTGCTCACAAAATACACAATCCACAACATACTTAGAAATTTTCACAGAATCCTTCCTTTCTGTTTTTAGGAATGCGCTATCAATGAAGTTGCTGAAATATTCGCTAGACTATAAGTTTTTTCCTCTTTTTTCAAGGAAGAAATAAGTGAAATACAGAATAAGTATGTATGGGAGGGGAAAGTAGTGAAACGTTGGGTTGGATCAGCTGCAATTTGTATTAATGATAATAATGAAGTATTGATGGTACTACAAGGAAAGCCAGAAGAAGAAAAATTTTGGTCTGTACCTTCAGGTGGATTAGAAAATGGAGAAACGCTAGAAGAGTGTTGCATCCGTGAAGTATGGGAAGAAACTGGCTATCGTATTGAAGTTATTGAAAAGGTACATGAAAAAATAGGTGTTACGTTTAATGTTCCTGTGCAAGTACACTATTATGTTGTGAAAATAGTAGGGGGAGATCGGAAAATTCAAGATCCAGACGGATTAATTTATAAAATTGAGTGGAAACGACTGAATGAACTTCAATACCTTCCGCTCTCATTTCCGGAAGATTATGACTTGTTACTTAGATGTGTGAATATTTAGTGCACATTAGGAAATGATTGAGGCGAGAAATGTGAAAATGTACATGAACGAATTGAATAGCAAATGAAATAAAAGAAAACGCATTTTAGTATTCTCTTGTATGCGTTTTCTTTTATTTGTATAAATATATATCTATTTTAATTTTCGGATGTATAGGTCGTTGCAATGCAGAATACAACATGACCGCTACTTACTTTCTCTATTTTTTTAAACATGGCATGTGGTAGGAAAAGACCCTAACCTCCTATGCGAGGCCAGATGCTCTCGTCTCTCTCAAAAAAAAGGTGTTTTATGTCATTTTTTACTTATAGATTTGCTATGATTGTTTATATCATCGATAAAGTATTTAGGGATTTTACCGTATGCTTTTTAAAAATATTTGTCTAATATATAATTCTTATGTTATTAATTTATTATACATATTAATAAAAAGGGTGTTCTATATGGAATTACGGCATTTACAATATTTTATTGTTGTAGCAGAAGAGCTTCACTTTGGCAGGGCAGCTGCTCGTTTACAGATGACACAACCGCCGCTAAGTCAACAAATTCAACAATTAGAACAAGAGATGGGAGTAACGTTATTTTCAAGAACGAAACGAAGGGTAGAATTAACAGAAGCAGGGGAATTGTTTTTAAAAGAAGTGAAAAAAGCTTTTATACAAATTGAAAAGGCAGTCGAAGTTGCCCAAAGAGCGCAAAGAGGAGAAATCGGTGAGCTGTCTATTGGGTTTGTTGGTTCAGCGATGTATGATATTCTGCCGCCAATTGTTCGGGAGTATCGAAAAAAATTTCCGAATGTATCTGTTGTACTTCATGAATTGTCTACACCAGAACAAGTAGATGCGCTTCATGATAGTCGAATTGATGTCGGGATGCTGCGTCCACCTATTACAAGTCAGTTATTACAGTTGGAAACAGTGCAACACCTTCCTTGTACACTTTGTTTACCGAAAGCGCATCCACTTGCGAATAAACAAGTAATATGTATTGAAGACTTGCAAAAAGAATCTTTTGTTTTCATTACTCGAAATGTTTGGCCGACTTTATATGATAATATTCTTTCATTATGCCGTGATGCGGGATTTAGTCCACAAATTGTACAAGAGGCGACAGAATATCAAACAGTTATAGGACTTGTTGCTGCTGGGATTGGGATAACGGTAATACCTGTGTCTGCAAATAAATTATATCAATCTGAAGTTGTCTATAAAGAAATACGTGATTCTAAAATTGTTGCAGAACTAGCCGTTGCATACCGAAAAGCGAATATAAACCCAGAATTACAAGAGTTTTTGAGAATAGCGAAAGGCAAGGTAATGAACACATTTACAAAATGACGAGAAAAATGACAAAATTGTAAGAATGCACGAATGCATGTAAGAAAGTTCGATGTTTTCCTTTTTCTTTTTTTATTATAGTGAAAAAAGAAGAAAGAAGAAGGAGATGTCATACTTATGGTGGTACCTATTTTTATGAAAGTAAAAAAAACGTGGGAGGGGAATGAAGATGACGTTTTCTCAACTCGCGTTTAAAAACGTAAGTCGAAACATACGTGCATATGCTGCTTATTTTTTAAGTAGTGCATTTTCAGTTATGATTTTCTTTTTATATGCTTTATTTATTTATCATCCTGATATAGATGGACAAGGTGCTATTCGGCAAGGAATGCTTGTTGCGGAATACATAATTTATTTCTTTTCTTTTTTCTTTATTTTTTACTCTGTTAGTTCATTTTTAAAGATGAGGAATAAAGAGTTTGGGATTTTTGTTATTCATGGTATTACAAATTGGCAATTAATACGGATGATTTTCTTTGAAAATATGATAGTTGGCATAAGTGCTCTTATTAGCGGTATTGTTTTTGGATTTTTATTTGGAAAGCTATTTTTTTTGTTAGCAAGTACAGTAATGGGATTGGGAAGTTTACCATTTTATATGCCATGGCAAGCAATGAAATTAACGGCTGTTGTGTTTTTAGCATTGTTTTTCATTGTTGCTTTTACAACAAGCTTATTTGTGAAAAGTAAAAAAGTAATTGCGTTATTAAAAGGGAATAAGAAGCCAAAACCTGAACCGAAAGCTTCTATTTTTTTATCTATAATAGCAGCAGCTTTAATAGCTCTTGGATATACGTTATCTTTAACAGCAAAGCCTGGAGCTGTCGCGGTTTTATTACTTCCTGTTGCAACCATAGTAATTATTGGCACGTATTTTTTATATTCGCAACTTAGTGTATTTATCATAAAGTTTTTAAAAAAATCGAAGTCGTTCTATTGGAAGAAAACAAATTTATTATCATTTTCTATGTTAGCATATCGGATGAAAGATAATGCACGTATGTTTTTTATGGTAACGATTGTATCGACAGTTGCTTTTTGTGCCATTGGAACATTTGCTGCTTTTATAGAAACGCAAAAGGGCGAGTCGATGAAGAACATCCCATTTGCATTTAGTTTGATTACATATAATGAACATCAAGGACAGGAAGCTCAATATGAAAAGAAGATTGAAGATACTTTTCAAAAGGAAAATGTTATTTTTCGAAAAGAAAGTATGCAGTTGAAATTCCAATCTATTTCGAACGATTCACAAGCCGTAATCATGAGTCAGGATAATTATAATAAATTTGCAAAGCGACTCGGATATGAAACGGTGGAATTAGAGGGAAATAAAGCGGTTCGCGTTCCTTCTTTTGGATTGGAAAGTAGTGTTATAGATTATTCTAAAGAATCAGATGTAACATTGAAAGAAAGTGGAAAACAAATTCATGTTTCTTCTATGTTAAAACAGAATGTTTTTTCAGGCGGTGTATTTCCTGGAAAGATTTTTGTTGTTTCCAATGAAATGGACCAGCTGATTACAGGTGGGCAGAAAACAGCTAGTTATACAGGATATACAGTAAAGAGTTGGGAAGGGACGACGCGAATAGCAGAGCGGTTAGAAAACCAGCTGAATCAAAAAGGGCAGTATGAATTTTCATCACGTGTGATCACGTATAACCAGATTAAAAAAATGACAAGTATCATTCTATTTATCGGGTTGTTTGTCGGAGTTGTTTTTTATTTATCTGCCATAAGCTTTTTATATTTCCGCTTGTTTACTGATTTAGAAACAGATAAACAATATTATCAATCACTATTGAAACTTGGTATGGAAGAAGAGGAAATGAAACAAATTGTAACGGTGCAAATGGGCGCGCTCTTCTTTATCCCGATCGTTATAGCTGTTTTGCATACGAGTGTTGCCTTGACAGCATTACAAACACAATTTACTACACCAATTCTTCGGTCGTCACTAATTGTTATGGGGTTATTTTTAATTGTTCATATTGTTTACTTTTTATTATTAAGAAGATGCTATTTTAAACAATTGAAAAAGCAAATTATGCGATGAAAATGGTGATGTTACGTAGTAACATTGCTGTTTTTAACTTCAATATAATATGTGTATACGTGTTTTTCTCGAGTAATACTCCCGCCTCAAAATTCGGTGCAAACAAAGAATGAAGGTGGGCGATAAACTGCCCGTAAAAACCTGATTGGTTCAGCTTATAATTAGTGGAGGATAAAGAAAACTTCCACTGATTAAAGTTTCACTTTATTTTCTTGAATGAGATGCTATATTGAACGATTAACTTTAAGAGAAGGTACAGACACTGCTATTTTGTTTGTGTTAAAAATTCGTACAACAAGAATAATTTTCTTATTAATACGTACATCGAATTCATATATGTATGTTTCTAAGACTTAAGTCTTAGAAACAATTCCTATTAGAGTGCCATGTGAAAACATGTGTTATGTTATACACTAATGTTGGGATAGGAAGTTGTACGGAGGAGTTGTTATGTCGTTACTTCAATTAGCACGAAAAAATATACAAGAGCATGCAACAGAACGTTTACAACATTTTGTTTCTATTGTTTGTAGTGTGATTATATATTTTCTTTTATTATCTATTCAATATAATGAAGCTGTTGTAGGAGCAATAAAGCATAAATCATTACTAATAAAATTTTTATATAATGGATCAACAATAATCTTCAGCTTATCATGTTTGTTTATATTGTATGTACATACTCGTTTTATGAAAAAGCGTCAAAAAGAATTCCAATCGTATCAATTAACTGGCACGAAACGAAGGCAAATAGCGCTTATATTATGCTATGAGCAACTCATGATAGGAGGAGGAGCGCTAATAGTGGGGCTTCTTCACGGTATGTTATTTTTAAAGTTATTTACTGTTGTTATTTTGAGAGTAACGGGTTGTTATGGAATAAGTAGTGCACCGATTACAATATATGGTCTTTTGTATACAGCTATTTTATTTCTTATTATAATTTTACTGACAATGGGACAATGTTATCGATACACGTATCAGTTGACTGTTATAGATTTATATAACATGAAAGAGAAAGTATAAAGAGCAACTTCCGTCAGTGGGAGTCTTATTGCCCACGAATAGCGGGACAAATAAAAAACCGGGCTTTTTATAGAAGTCCGGTTTTTATGCTGCAACTTTTTTATGTGTATGCTGCCTTGTGTATCGTCCGCGCATGTTATAAGCAATTTGTGGAATTGTAATACCGATAAGAATAAGGGAAACTCCAAGCCATTGTGAAGTCAGTACAGCTTCTTTTAAAAGAAGCACTGACATAATTGTTGTAACTGGAAGTTCAGCAGCACCTAAAATTGTTGCTAAACCAGAACCAATCTTAGGAATTCCAATTGTAAAAGTAATAGTTGGAATGACAATACTAAATGTTCCTAATGCTAATCCGTATTTCCATAGTCCATTTGCAAGTGTACCGTTATATATAAATGTTGGTGGAAAAGCAATCATTACTAATGTTAATGCACCTGCCATAAGTGTTACACCACGAGGCAATGGCGGGACTTCTACTGCTACTCTTCCGCTCACGAAAATATAAAAAGCAAATGCTACCGCTGATAATAATCCGAAGAAAATTCCTTTCATGTCAATTGCTCCTGCTGATTGTTCAAGTAAACCACTTGAAAGAAACGTTCCAACAAGCAAGAAAAGTACAGAAATCAATTTTTCTCTAGAAGGAAATGTTTTCGTTGCAACTGCTTCAATGATAACTCCGATCCAAACGAATTGAAATAGTAAAACAATAGCAATAGAAGCAGGTACCGTTTGTAATGCACCGTAATAAAAAATACCTGTTAAACTAGCTGATGTTCCTGCAATGAATAAAATAATCATTTGTTTAAATGGTATACGATGTCTAGAGAATAATAATGTAATCGCAAGTAAAATGAACCATCCGAACAAATATTGACTTCCGATTACTTCTCCAAGCGAAAATCCTTCGCTGTATGCAAATTTAACAAAGATTGCTAAAATACCGTAACTACATGCTCCTAATAAAACGAGTAATGAATAACGAAGCATCTATTTCCCTCCGATCTTTTCTATATAGTAATGTGTTCAAAAACGAACAATAATAGCTAGATGGAAGTATACAAAAATAAAAATGGAGGGTCAACTGAAAGAAAAGTGTGACATTTTATAGAATAATAATAAAAGTACGATATTTATGCATAATGATGAAAAAAAGGAGACAAATTCATTGAGAATATAAGATAAATATGAATATAACTTTCATGATAAAAAAATATTTTCTAATAGTAAATAAAGTGAAATATATAAGTGGAAATTGAAAAAACTCTTTGTTTTTAGAGGGATAAGTGTATTTATCCATGCATGGGATTGGTCAGTCCTTTTTCTGTCGCTTGCAAACAGGATTTATACATATAAACGAAGAATAAGATTTCAATATATTCATAGTGATAATGGTATGTTCACGAATTATTCATGGTATTCGCCTTGAATTTTGTTACAATAAATTGAGGAGAAAGGAGGCATAACATGCAAGACATTAATATATTTTTAGCATTTGGAGCAGGTTTTTTATCGTTTATTTCCCCTTGTTGTTTACCACTGTATCCGGCATTTTTATCATATATAACAGGAATGTCTATTTCTGATTTGAAGGAAGAGAATGCAATGCTTCGTAAACGTAGTATGTTGCATACTGCATTTTTCTTAATTGGATTTTCGATTATTTTCATAGCAATCGGCTTTGGAACAAGTTTTCTAGGGAAGTTTTTTGTAGATTATCAAAATTTAATTCGACAATTAGGAGCAATTTTTATCGTTGCTTTCGGTCTCGTTATAACAGGGGTATTTAAACCAACATTTTTAATGCAAAATCGGAAAATTACATTTAAAAGCAGACCGAGTGGTTATTTGGGCTCTACTCTTATTGGGGTTGCATTTGCTGCCGGGTGGACACCTTGTACAGGGCCGATTTTAGTATCAGTTATTGCGCTTGCTGCAACAAATCCACAATCAGCGATGTTATATATGATTGCTTACATACTTGGTTTTGCAATTCCATTCTTTATTTTATCATTCTTTATTACAAAGATGACGTGGATTAAAAAACATAGTGCAGCGTTTGTTACGATCGGTGGTTATATTATGATTGCGATGGGTGTGTTACTATATTTTAATGGCCTTACAAAAATTACAATCTTCTTTTCAGATTTATTTGGTGGATTTAAAGGGTTTTAGTTTTTTTTGTTGAAAAGTTGGAAATACTAACAGAAATGCATAGAATGATACTATATTTTTGCTATTTCCAAAACAAAGGGTGAGTGCGAATGAATTTAGCTCTCTTATCAAGTATTATGGCAGTTTGTATGGCTGTTGGAGTCATGTTTATTCGTTTGAAGGCGGCAAAGAAACCAGCAACTTTGAAAAAAATTGTTCTTCCACCAATCTTTATGAGTACAGGGGCATGTATGTATTTGCTTCCTGAATTTCGCTTAACAACATCAGAAATATTAGAAGCGATTGTTGTAGGATTAATTTTTTCAATCTTTCTTATTAAAACATCAAAATTTGAAGTACGTGGACAAGAGATTTATTTAAAACGCTCTAAAGCGTTTATATTTATTTTAATCGGTTTACTTGTTGTTCGTATTGTATTTAAATCATATTTAAGTCAATCACTTGATGTAGGGCAATTAAGTGGAATGTTCTTCTTACTTGCGTTTGCAATGATTGTATCTTGGCGCATTGCAATGTTTCGTTCCTATACAAAATTGCAAAAGGAAATGAAAAAACAAGAAGAGTTTTATAATGAGAAAGATATGAAGTTAACATAAAAAACCTCAAAAATTTTTGAGGTTTTTTATTTTGCTAATAACGATTGATAACGTGAGTAATCAATTTGTTTTTCTTTTAACTTTTTAATTAAAAATTTATGATCGCGCTTTGGAGTTGCTACAATATACCCCTTAATGATTAAATCTTCAGTTATTTTTGATGCTTTCTCTTCTAAAGCTAACTCTCCGATTTTACCGGCAATTTTTGATTTTGCAACATCGCGGAAAAGTTCAGGAACTGGACTTACAAGTTCCTCTAATAATTGTTTTTGCTCTGCATCCCATAAGTGTCGTGTTTGATTAATATAATGCTCTTCCCAATCTAAAATAGACATGCCATCTTCTTTCGGTAATCGTTTTAAGAATTTTCTGAACATAAAATATCCACCAATGGACATAAGTCCTAGTAAAATAACCGTCCAGATAACAATAAACCAACTGAACCATCCTTCGAGCAAATTGACCCCCCCTTTATGATCGCAGTCTTCCTTTACTAGTATTATAAGCAGTGAGGTTGATAGAAATCAAGAACGCTTGGCCATTGTGACCAAGCGTTCTGAGTTACACGAAGTATAATTGTTCAACACATAATATGTCATTATCATCTTCTAAATATTCAATGATAAGCGTGCCAACTTTGCGATCTTTGTCATCAGTAGTGAAAATAGAGTAAGAAGTAAAGCGTGCTGCTGATAAGCCGCTTATATGTGTAGGAAGGGCAATATATTCGTTGTCTTGAAAGAAAGTCATAAGTTCAATGTCTTCAAACTGTTTGCGATTTTCAACTGCTGCTCCAGTATGACGCTTTTGTAATTGCTTCAATGTTTCGTTCCATGATCGTATCTTTGTATCGTATACCATTGTTCAAACTCCTTACTGTATGTAGTGAAAAGAACATATGTTCCTGTATAGTATACCCCTTTTAAAAGAAAAGGAAAAGCAAAAAATAATGTAAGCTTGGGTTTCCAAGCTTACATAGCGGAAAAATACGTTCAAATTAATCTCTGTTTTTTATTATAAGACAGATGGAAAAAGGAAACAAGGAGATAAGAACCTTGTTTATAATTTCGAAAATTCTATATAATTAATGTGAGAGATTTTTTGTAGGGAGGAAAATAATGAAAACGATTGGACTTATTGGTGGGATGAGCTGGGAATCAACTGTAGAGTATTACCGGGTTATTAACGAAGAAGTAAAAAGAAAGTTAGGAGGATTGCATTCAGCAAAATGCGTTTTATATAGCGTTGACTTTGAAGAAATTGAACGTTATCAATCAAAGGATAACTGGAAACAAGCTGGTGAAGTATTAGGTGAAGCTGCATGTTCATTAGAAAAAGCTGGAGCTGATTTCATTGTCATTTGCACAAATACGATGCACAAGGTTGTAGATAATATAAAAGAAAAAATCAAAATCCCTATTTTACATATTGCCGATGCTACAGCTAATCAAGTAAAAAAGGAAGGAATTAGCACGGTAGGTTTACTTGGAACAAAATATACAATGGAGCAAGAATTTTATAAATCTAGATTAGAATCGAACGGCATAAAGGTGATAGTCCCAAATGAAAATGATCGGGAAATTGTAAATAAAGTGATTTATGAAGAACTTTGTTTAGGAAAAGTGTGTCAAAAATCAAGGGATTATTACAAAGAAGTAATTAATCGTTTAGTTTGTAATGGAGCTGAAGGAATTATTTTAGGCTGTACAGAAATTGGGTTATTAGTAAAACAAGAGGATTCTAGTATTCCGTTATTTGATACGACTTTCATACATGCTGTTGAAGCTGTTAATAAATCTTTAGAAAATTGAGTGAATCCATTGAAAACTATGGAAATATCGTATACAGGTTATTTTATATTTAATTGTTTCAAAAGAAGTGCTACAAAAAAAGAATTTGATATAAGACAACGAAGCACATTTGAAGAACAAATGAAATTAATAGAAATAGAGAAAAGCTGGTATGAACAATTTCCGGTTACGTATTTGAATATAGATGTAAAGTCAGTGGAGGAAGTAGAGTATTGTTTTATAAAATGTTTAGAGGAGACTAGGATATGAGGAAAAAAATATTAGTTTTAATTTATCCTACTTTTGCAGAATTTGAAATTACAATTGCTACTGCTGTTTTGAAAGATTCTTATATAGTTGAAACAGTTGGATTAACAAAAGAGATTGTTGAAAGTGAAACAGGGTTACAAGTACAACCACATTATGAGTTAAGTGAGATATGTGTAGATGATTATGAAGGAATTATTATTCCAGGTGGCGATTTAGTACACGTAAAAGATTCCGAAGTATTATTTGAACTCGTACGTCAAATGCATAAAAAAGAGAAGCTAATTGCTGCGATATGCGGAGGACCATTTGTATTAGCAGTTGCTGGTATTCTACAGTATGTACCGTATACAGTCACATTAGATTATAGAAAGTTAGATTGTTTTTCTAAAACTCATTTTGCATACGAAGGTATAGTTCATCATAAAAACATTATTACAGCGCAAGGACACGCATTTGTTGACTTTGGACTTGTCATAGCTGAATATTGCGGGGTATATACAGAACATAAATCCGACTTTTATCGCGGGAAAAGAAACGTAATGATGGAAAGTATGTTGAAAGAATAATAGATTGACGGAAAAAAGAAAGCTGTCTTTTTCTAAAAGAGGCAGCTTTGCTAGTGTAGAACAATTTTAATTATTTCTTGCAACGATAAATCGTCACAGCCTTCGGATCGCGCCATATACCGTTATGATGTAATTTTACTATATAAATCTATTTTGATTTTTCAATATGAAGATTGCTGCTATACAGAAAAGAAGGAATCTGTACTTGTTTTCTCTCTTTGTTTGAACTCCGCACGTGGCAGAAAAAGGCCCTGACCGCTTCTATGCATGGCCAGATGCTCTCGCCCACCTAAAAAGAATGATTTTATGTCGTGTTTTAATTTTGATTTATCTAAATCATTATAATTTAACCATTGACGATTTAAGCGTTTTCATATATTCTTAAATTAAGAAATATTTAAACTATTCAAAAGAAAAGAGAGAGTCACATGCTTCTTCATGAAACACAACGAATTGGTCGCATGGCGATGCTACTTGCGCTTGCGGAGGAACACGAGAGTCCAATTTTATCTCTTCCTAAGGGCTGGAAATATTGTACGGGCAAAGTCGGTTCAATGAATTCGCAAAAAGTTGTTGCCGCAATGGAAACAGCTGCACGTAGTAACCATGTTATTGAAACAGATGTTTACAGAGAAACACATGCGCTTTACCATGCAATTATGGAAGCGTTGTACGGAGTAACGAGAGGACAAATTCAGTTAGCAGACGTTCTTCGTACAGTAGGGCTTCGTTTTGCAATTGTGCGCGGCACGCCATACGACGGTGAGAAAGAGGGCGAATGGGTTGCTGTTGCATTATATGGTACGATAGGTGCGCCTGTGAAAGGATCAGAGCATGAGGCGATTGGATTAGGAATTAATCACATATAAAAAAACTGCCCATAGTTTATTAGTTAATAGGGGGCCTTACAACTTTTTAGGACATTTGTCTGTCTTAAAAGGGTAAGGCCCCCTTGTGCTGTTTAAAGGAGGAAAATCATGATTACATTAACTGGATATTCATTAACACTGCAAGAAATGAAACGAATACTGTTTGAAGGAGAGCAGGTAACTGCTTGTCCAAATAGTATGCAAAAAGTTACAGAGTGCAGGCAAGCAGTAGAACAGATTGTTGAGGAAGGGAAAGTCGTTTACGGCATTACAACAGGTTTTGGGAAATTTAGCGATGTCCTTATTCAAAAAGAAGATGTGAAAGCACTTCAACATAACTTAATTCAATCTCATGCATGTGGTGTTGGTGAACCTTTCTCAGAAGAAGTGTCACGCGCTATGCTTGTATTGCGTGCGAACACAATGTTGAAGGGGGTTTCTGGTGTTAGACCACTTGTTGTAAATATGCTTCTTGAACTTGTAAATCGTCAAATCCATCCTGTTGTACCGCAGCAAGGTTCACTTGGAGCGAGCGGTGATTTAGCACCTCTTTCGCACCTTGCGCTTGCTTTATTAGGAGAAGGGGAAGTGTTTTATAAAGGTGAGCGTGTCCATACGATGAGCGCTCTAACAAAAGAAGGATTAGAACCAATTACATTAGAAGCAAAAGAAGGATTGGCTCTAATTAACGGGACGCAAGCAATGACAGCACAAGGTATTGTTGCCTATTTAGAAGCTGAAGCAATTGCTTATCAAGCTGAATTAATTGCTTCGATGACAATTGAAGGGTTACAAGGCATTATTGATGCATTTGATGAAGATGTTCATCTTGCACGTGGATATAAAGAGCAAGTAGAAGTTGCTAATCGTATACGTAATGTGCTTAGTGATAGCAAACTTGTTACGAAGCAAGGAGAACTTCGTGTGCAAGATGCGTATTCACTTCGCTGCATTCCGCAAGTACACGGAGCATCTTGGCAAGTGTTGAATTATGTGAAAGAAAAATTAGAAATTGAAATGAATGCTGCAACGGACAATCCGCTTATTTTTGACGGCGGTCAAAAAGTAATTTCTGGCGGTAATTTCCACGGACAGCCAATTGCATTTGCGATGGACTTTCTAAAGGTAGGAATGGCAGAGATTGCGAATATTTCTGAACGTCGTATTGAAAGACTTGTCAATCCGCAGTTAAACGATTTACCACCATTTTTAAGTCCAGAACCAGGTCTTCAATCTGGTGCGATGATTATGCAATATGCAGCGGCAGCACTTGTTTCAGAAAATAAAACGTTAGCTCATCCAGCGAGCGTAGATTCTATTCCATCATCAGCAAATCAAGAAGATCACGTAAGCATGGGGACAATCGCGTCGCGTCATGCACATCAAATTATTCAAAATGTACGCCGCGTATTAGCAATTGAAACGATTTGTGCAATGCAAGCAGCTGAGTACCGTGGTATTGAGCAAATGAGCACGCAAACGAGAGCGTTTTATCATCAAGTTCGCCAAATTGTACCATCTATTACAAATGATCGTATTTTTTCAACAGATATTGAAAATACGGCTCATTGGTTAAAAACAACAAATTGGACAATGGACCGTTTAAACGCAAATACAACACTATAATAAGGGAGAGATAACAATGGAAAACGTAAAACAAACAATCCGCGCGCCAAGAGGTACTGAATTACATGCGAAAGATTGGGTACAAGAAGCAGCACTTCGTATGCTTATGAATAACCTTGATCCTGAAGTAGCTGAAAAGCCTGAAGAGCTTGTTGTATACGGTGGTATCGGCCGTGCTGCTCGTAATTGGGATAGCTATCATGCAATTGTAGAGTCTCTTAAAAATTTAGAGAGTGATGAAACGTTATTAGTTCAATCTGGGAAACCAGTTGCAATTTTCAAATCCCATGAGGATGCACCTCGCGTTCTTCTAGCAAACTCAAACTTAGTGCCAAAATGGGCAAATTGGGAGCATTTCCGTGAGCTTGATCAAAAAGGCTTAATGATGTATGGCCAAATGACAGCTGGTAGCTGGATTTATATTGGTACACAAGGAATTTTACAAGGAACTTACGAAACATTTGGTGAGGCAGCACGCAGGCATTTTGGCGGTTCATTAAAAGGAACGTTAACAATTACTGCTGGTCTTGGCGGAATGGGCGGAGCTCAGCCGCTTGCTGTTACAATGAATGGTGGGGTTGTCATTGCAATCGACGTTGATAAGCGCAGCATCGATCGCCGTATTGAAAAAAGATACTGTGATATGTATACAGAATCTCTTGAAGAAGCATTAGCGGTTGCGAAGGAGTATAAAGAAAAGAAAGAGCCGATCTCGATTGGATTATTAGGGAATGCAGCTGAAATTTTACCGGATCTTGTAAAACGCGGCATTACACCAGACTTAGTAACAGACCAAACGTCTGCACATGATCCGTTAAATGGTTATATTCCAGTTGGATATTCATTAGAAGCAGCAGCAGTACTTCGTCAAGAAGATCCAGAGCGTTATGTTCAATTATCAAAAGAAAGTATGAAAAAACACGTAGAAGCAATACTTGCTATGCAAAAGAACGGTGCGATTGCATTTGATTATGGAAACAATATTCGCCAAGTTGCATACGACGAAGGCTTAAAAAATGCTTTCGATTTCCCAGGATTCGTTCCGGCATTTATTCGTCCATTATTCTGTGAAGGAAAAGGACCATTCCGCTGGGTAGCACTTTCTGGTGATCCAGAAGATATTTATAAAACAGATGAAGTGATTTTACGTGAATTTGCTGATAATGAGCATTTATGCAATTGGATTCGTATGGCACGTGACCAAGTTGAATTTCAAGGACTTCCATCCCGTATTTGTTGGTTAGGATACGGAGAGCGCGCGAAATTTGGCCGTATTATTAATGAAATGGTGGCAAATGGTGAATTATCTGCACCAATCGTTATCGGTCGTGATCATTTAGATTGCGGATCTGTTGCTTCGCCAAACCGTGAAACAGAAGCAATGAAAGATGGCAGTGATGCGGTAGCTGACTGGCCAATTTTAAATGCGTTAATTAACAGTGTAAATGGTGCAAGCTGGGTGTCTGTTCACCACGGCGGCGGTGTTGGTATGGGATATTCTCTTCATGCGGGAATGGTTATTGTTGCAGATGGAACAGAAGCAGCGGCAAAACGCATCGAGCGCGTCTTAACTTCTGATCCTGGAATGGGTGTTGTTCGTCACGTTGATGCTGGATATGATCTTGCGGTGCAAACAGCAAAAGAAAAAGGTGTTAACATTCCGATGATGAAGTAAGGAGGGGAAACTATGTTAGACATTTTACTAACGAATATCAGTCAATTATTAACAATGGATCAAGAAGATGGATTACTACGGCGGGAAGCGATGAATACGCTTCCTGTCATTGAAAACGGTGCGGTAGGTATTGAAAATGGTGTGATCACATTCGTAGGAACAATGGAAGACGCGAAGGAATTAAGTGCGAAAGAAGTTGTAGATTGCGAAGGGAAAATGGTTTCACCGGGTCTTGTTGATCCGCATACACATCTTGTATTTGGCGGTTCTCGCGAAAATGAAATTGCTCTGAAATTACAAGGTGTTCCGTATTTAGAAATTTTAGAACAAGGCGGTGGCATTCTTTCCACTGTAAATGCGACAAAACAAGCGACGAAAGAAGAACTTGTTGAAAAGGCAAAATTCCACTTAGATCGCATGTTATCTTTTGGTGTAACAACAATGGAAGCGAAGAGTGGTTATGGATTGGATGATGTAACAGAGTGGAAACAATTAGAGGCAGCAGCAGAGGTTCAGAAGGAGCACCCAATTGATGTTGTGTCAACATTTTTAGGAGCTCATGCAGTGCCAAAAGAGTATAAGGGAAGATCGAAAGAATTTTTACAGTGGATGCTCGATTTATTACCAGAAATTAAGGAAAAACAATTGGCAGAGTTTGTTGATATTTTCTGTGAAACAGGAGTGTTCTCTGTTGAAGAATCAAAAGAATTTTTACGTAAAGCGAAAGAACTTGGTTTTGATGTAAAGATTCATGCAGACGAAATTGATCCGCTTGGCGGTGCAGAAGCGGCTGCTGAAATTGGTGCAGCATCAGCTGATCATTTAGTCGGGGCATCTGATAAAGGGATTGAAATGTTAGCTAATTCGAATACAGTTGCTGTATTACTTCCAGGGACAACGTTCTATTTAAATAAAGAAAGTTTTGCTAGAGGGCGTAAAATGATTGATGATGGTGTAGCAGTAGCTTTAGCGACTGATTTTAATCCTGGTAGCTGCCCGACCGAAAATATTCAACTGATTATGAGCATTGCAATGTTAAAACTGAAAATGACACCAGAAGAAGTGTGGAACGCTGTAACAGTAAACTCAGCGTATGCGATTAATCGCGGTGATGTTGCTGGGAAAATTCGGATTGGGCGTAAGGCAGATATTGTATTGTGGGATGCATACAATTATGCGTATGTACCGTACCATTACGGTGTTAGCCATGTGAATACGGTATGGAAACAAGGGAATATTGCATATACACGAGGTGAAAAAGCGTGGAGCAAGACCACTATTTAAAGAAAAATGCAAAGTTTATGGATCGTGAAGTAACGAAATGGAGCGATATCATTAAGAGCTGGGATGAGAGTGAAGAAATCTTCGGCGGGGCATTAATTGGTGCTCCGCTTTCAAAACCATCAATTAGTCACTCAGGTGCATGCTTTGCACCAAAAACAATTCGGGCAATGCTAGATGCGTATAGTACGTATGCAATTACAGAAGAGCATGATATGAAAGAAAGTGTCTTTTATGATTGCGGTGATATTACCATGCATGTTACGGATATAAAAGAAAGTCATGCACGCATTGCGAAAACGCTAGAAAGTCTGACAAAATCGAATCCACAGATGGTACCGATTGTTCTTGGCGGAGATCACTCGATTAGTTTTCCGAGCATAAGTGGGTTTGCACGCAGCAAAGGAAAAGTTGGGATTATTCAATTTGATGCTCATCATGATTTACGTAACTTGGAGGATGGCGGGCCGTCAAACGGGACACCGTTTCGCAGTTTACTAGAGAATGATGTCATTACAGGAAAGCAATTAGTGCAAATTGGGATTCGAAACTTTTCTAATGCTTATACGTATCATGAATATGCAAAAGAGCATGGCGTCACGGTATATACGATGCAACATGTTAGAGAACGTCATATAAAAGATATTATTATCGAAAGTATAGAATTATTGCGTCGCCAAGGGATTACATCTATATATGTTTCTGTTGATATGGATGTATTAGATCAAGCATTTGCGCCGGGGTGTCCAGCGATTGGACCAGGTGGTATGGATAGTACGACATTACTGGATGCAATGGCAGTGCTTGGGAAAGAACCACTTGTAGCAGGTATGGATATTGTGGAAATCGATCCAACTCTTGATTTTCGTGATATGACAAGCCGCGTTGCAGCACAGGTCATTATGAGTTTTTTACTGGCACGTGAAACGGTGTGTAAGCAAGTAAATATATGAGAAAAAGGAGCTAATTCAAAGTTTCGTTTTGACGGAATGGGGAATTAGCTCTTTTTCTTTCTGGCTATTTCATAGTTCTTTTTTATACCGAAATACTAAGGAGCATATTTGAAGTGAAGTTGAAGGAGATATTATTATGGGCTACAAAATATTTAGAGCGAGCAGCATTATCCATCTGATATTGTAGGAAGCACATTAATTGGAAGTTTAACTAGTATTACGGTGAACGCTATGTTCTGGTTATGGAATTGCTTGGTTTCATGTGTTTTACGTAGCTACAGTTGTGTATGTGCTTTCGTAAAAATACGTTAATGATGAGTAGGATATGCAAATATGAGTACCGCCACATGCCCATCAAGTTAAGAAACTCATCGTTCTCTAAAACGAAAAAAATGCACTGGATTTTCATAGACAACTGTGATGAGATAAAATTTTTGTTTTTGGGGTACTTCAAAATCTTAGCTTGATGGCAATAGTGGCATCTCAAAATCTTGTCCTGAAAAACTGGACTTTATTCTTTCATTGTATTAATGAGAAAAAGGAAATTAGTACTAAAATGTAGAATAATACATTACTATCTATGAATAAGGGGGATTATTTTGAGCAATCGAGTTTTAAACCTTACTAAAGCAATTCATAACATAATAGATGAACAATTTTCTGGAGCTATTTACATCAAGGATAACAATAAAGTCTTATTTGAATCAGCATTTGGTTATGCGAACAGGGCGGATAAAAAATTGAATACTGTTCATACACGTTTTGGAATTGCATCTGGCTGTAAGTTGTTTACAGCTGTTGCTATTTGCCAACTTGTTGAAAAGGGTTTACTATCATTTGAAACTCGTCTTGAAAATTGTTTGAACATAAAATTTCCGCATTTTAACAAAGGCGTAACAATTCATCACCTTTTGACTCACAGTTCTGGAATACCGGACTATTTTGATGAACAAGTAATGGATGACTTTGAAGACCTTTGGAAACAAATACCTATGTATCTCTTGAATGACGCAAAAGATTTTCTTCCTTTATTTCAAAATGGGGAGATGATGTTCCAACCTGGAGAAAAATTCCACTACAATAATGCTGGATTTATTGTTTTAGGTTTAATCGTGGAACAACAATCAGGACTTTCTTTTACCGACTACATTGAAGCAAATCTCTTCCAACGATGTGGAATGAATGACTCAGGATATTTTCCTTTAGATCGACTCCCTAAAAATACTGCCTATGGGTACATAGATAATAAAGATGAAACATGGAGAACAAATACTTACTCGATTCCAATAAAAGGTGGAGCTGATGGGGGGGCTTTTATTACACCATCAGATATGATCAAATTTTGGGAAGCATTGTTAAATCATCAACTTTTAAGTAAAGAATACACAGAAATACTTTTAAATTCACAAATCCATGTTAAAGATGGGGTAGATTATGGATATGGACTTTGGATCACTAAAAGGGAAAATTCTATAATTAAGTATCATGTAATGGGATATGACCCTGGCGTGAGCTTCCATTCTGCTTTTTATCCTAAATCAGGAATCAAGATAGCGATACCTTCAAACAAAAGTTCAGGATCCTTTGAAGTAATGAAGGGGATTGAAGAAATTTTTGAGATATGACCAAACTTTTTTATAAGAGTAGCACCACATCGCTATCAAGCTAAGCTCATACAACGTCAATTATAGTAAAGGTTGAAAGGCTACGTGTAGAGAATTTAAAGATTTGCATACGAAATAAACCCTAATGGGTTTCATTTTTTTAATTTAAGCCGCTTGATCATCAGACATGGTACAATTGTAAACGACACCTAATATATCAAAGACTGTTTTCTTCTTATACCTATGAGATTTTCGTCCGTTTTGCTGTAGGAGGTTGAACAGGCGAATTAGAATCTTTGATAGCTCTTGGGTGTTTTTCTGTATAGCTTGGAAAAGAAGAAAAAAATAGTCTTTAATCATATAAATAGCTTTATATTCACTCAATTCTTGTTTCTTTTTTTTCTCTTATAGTTTGATCTTGTAATCGTTTTTCTTGTTGTTCTTTTGTTAGTCGATGAACAATCACACGAGTAGGTACTTTATCAGTCATTCCTACATAAGCGTCGGATATTTCACATGTTTTTCCTGGCTGAAGAGAGTTCATTAACACCTCCATATCTATCTGTATATACTCTGTACCTTTTTTGATTCTTCCATCTCGAAAATAATTAGGATCGGGATTTTTTTGATAAATACGTGTATTCGACTTGATACGAGAGATATAGAAAGCCTTTTTATCCGGTATATGTTGAAGATCTTTCAAATGAAAATATCCTAAATCTCGAATACGTAAATCATTCGCTGTCACAGTTGGGACACACAGGGAACTGTAGGTTCGATCATGTTGTTTACCTGAACCCGTATGAATATGAAGACTGTCCACTTAATAGATCATACACAAGCTGAATTTTCACCCCTGCTGTATGGCTACATCCTCCTGCACCTGGATAAACGAATGAAAAGGAATCTGGGAGTTGAAATGCAGTTGAATCTAAAATACGAATACGCTTGAAAACAGAAGTATATGGAGAAGAAATCGGTA
>NZ_JAQOTJ010000039.1 GCF_028401955.1 Bacillus sp. BP-3 | reverse complement strand
TCGGTTCGCTCGACTTGCATGTATTAGGCACGCCGCCAGCGTTCATCCTGAGCCAGGATCAAACTCTCCAATAAAGTTTGTCTAGCATCATAAATAAAAATTGACGTTTCACGTTGTTTGTTTCGTTCAGTTTTCAAAGAACTTATCCGCCGCTCAAGTTGGCGACTTCCTTATGTTAACATCTCAGTCATTCGATGTCAACTAAGTTTTTCATTTTGTTTATCGTGGTTACTTCGTTTCACCAGCGACTCGTATAATATTACTCCTCTATGTAATAATAGTCAATAACTTTTTAAAAAACTTTAGATATTCGCTGTTACGTCATTTTGTTCTGTATAACTACAATTCATATGTAAAAAAATCAAAGTGAATTTAGCACATTTTATATAGAGCTCTGGGCATAATAACATGAATTACGTAAACCTAGTACCCTTATACCTACAGAGACTCCACACAAAGTGAAACTTCCGTCAGTGTGGGATTCTTCATTCCCCACTGATGGTTATTTGAACCAACCGGGCTTTTACGGGCAATTATCCCCCACCTATCTTCTTCGATTTTCTTGGGATCTTGAGGTGGGGGGTCTTACTGTCCACGAATAGCGGGATAAAACCGCCGGTGATTCGCAATCACGTTAACTTATAGGAAGAATTCAAAAACCCCTTAATTTCACGAACTAACTCTCCTGCATGATCAAACATCATAGCATGAGACGTTTCAGGAATTACAACTGTTTTACTTTCATTTAATTTACATTCAACACTTTTTATAAATGCTAATTTCTTATTCAGGTCACCTTCTTTTTCTGCTGGAAGAAACAACACTCTACATTGAACATGATCATACCACTCTTCTATCCTACGATCATACAGATCCTCCGCAATCTGTATCATGTTTTCTCTCTTGGATACAAAAGTTACTTTTCCATTTTGAAGTTTTCGTGGTTTATAATCCTCCATAACTAGAGCTCTCTCTTTATTCCATGGCAGCCAATTCTTTTTCATATACTGTATCAATGCTTCTTTTGAGTCAAATTCCTGTTCCGGATTAGAAAAAGATTTATTAAAATGCTCTTCTTTAGATTCCGTATATAAGCCCCCAGGTCCTGAATGATTGATCAAAGCTCCTTCAGAATTAACTAAAGAAATAACTCTATCAGCATACATCGATGCGAACATTGTACCAACAGAACAACCAAGCGAACTTCCTACTATATGAGTTTTATGAATCCCAAGAACATCTAACACCTCTCGAACATCTTCAACTAAAGTTTCAAGTTGATATCCTTTTTGAGGATGATCCGAATTACCATGTCCCCTTATATCGATAGCAATTACGCGATATTGTTCTGTAAACTTTGGAATAATGCTCCGCCAAATGGCTGCACTTCCTCCCATATAATGCAGGAACAAAATTGGCTCACCGTTCTGGCTGTACTCATAAGCTTTAATTTTTACTCCCTTTGCATTTACCGTATATTCTCTCATTCCCTAATCCCCCTTTAGTGCTCCCCTCATTGATGAAGGGAACTTCGTGACTTCATATTTATTTTATCGTATATTGGTGACAAACAACGTCACTAATAATAGGAGATATTTTCATGTCTAGAACAGGGAGATTATTTGAACTATTAATTACACTAAATACAAAACATCGCTTTACTGCTCAAGAGCTAGCAAATGAGTTTTCAGTATCCAAAAGAACGATACTTAGGGATTTACATCTATTAAGTGAAATGGGTGTCCCTCTTTTCTCTTCCTCTGGACCAAATGGTGGATACACTCTTATAAAGGAACAAAAACTCCCTACTATCTCATTAACACCAGAAGAAGCTACAGGATTACTTCTTTCCTATCAACTTTTAGAAGATGGACCTTTTAAACAAGAGAATATATCAACCATTACTAAAATCCGTTCCAGTATGTCTATAGAGATGATCCAAAAAATAGAAACATTACAAGATAGACTAGCTATTGATTCACCCAATAGAAGTTTTAAAAATCATTACCTCAAAGAACTTTTACAAGCATCATTAGATAAAAAGCATCTTCAAATAGAATACGAATCCCGTTCCGGATACTCAATCCGAACAATCTTTCCTTATGGACTCGTTCTATCTAACGGTTTATGGTACTCTCCTGCATTTTGTTATAAACGAAAAAAGAATGTACCATTTCGAGTCGATCGAATTATTTCCCTCAAAATACAACACGATTTCTCAGAGCCAATTCCAAGAGATATGACCATTACACAATGGTTAAATCAAACAGATACTTTATCAAAAGAACTTACTTTACGAGCTACACTAACGAAAAAAGGCTGTAAAATGCTCGATCCTCATCCTATTGGAGAATGGATTCAAGTTACCCCTAATGGTACCGGAGTAATTGAAGAAAAATGTAGAGAGTCAGATATACCTTTTATCGGAGGACTGTTCCTTAGTCTTGGAACAGAAATATTAATAGAGGAGCCTGCTGAATTAATACATTTTGTGAGAGAAAAAGCGTTGGAAGTCATTAGCCAATATCCAAAAACATGAAATGCTCGAACTTGTATCTCCTTATTTTAACAATTAATAGTATATAATTTGTTTATACAATCACATTTCAATTTAGAAGCAGGTGAAACGATGGAAACCATTCGCGTACTTATAGCTGATGATGAAAAAGAAATAAGAGATTTATTAAAAAGGTATCTTGAGAGAGAGTTCTATATAGTAGATACAGCAATCGATGGCGAAGAAGCTCTTCATTTATTTAACCAAAACAAATATAATCTCGTCATATTAGATTTGATGATGCCGAAAATAGATGGAATTGAAGTATGCAAAAGGCTTAGAGGGCAAACAAATATTCCTATATTAATGCTTACTGCTAAAGATCATGAAGTAGACAAAATTTTAGGATTAAGTATAGGTGCAGATGATTATATTACAAAACCTTTTAGCATTCATGAGGTAGTTGCACGTGTGAAAGCTCTTATGAGGCGTTTTTTAGTATTAGGAAGCGACGCTATCTCTCATGAACAAACAGCCCTTCAGTTTAAAGGTCTAACCATTGATTTAAAAAAATACACAGTTACCGTAGGTGAAGAAGAAATAGCTTTAACGGCGAAAGAACTAGAGCTACTAAAGTTTTTCGCTTCTAATCCCGAACAAGTATTTACGAAAACACAACTCTTTCGCAATGTTTGGGACAGTAACTATATAGAAGATGATAATACAGTTATGGTACATATTAGAAAACTTAGAAAGAAGATCGAAACGGATCCTTCAGATCCTAAATTTATTCAAACTGTGTGGGGAATTGGTTATAAATTTGTAGGTGAAAAAGATGAAAACCGATAAAGTTCTCTATCTTATTTCACTTCAGCTTATCATCATTGCGATACTTCTGCTCATTGAGATGAGTCATATATGTAAACTCATTTTATTTACTGCATTATTTCTTATAACAATAAGCCTTTTCTTTATAAGAATCCATTTTATAAAGAGCCGAAAGTCTATTACTGTTAACTTACAACGAACAATTCACGGAAATTTACATACAAGATTATACACAAACAATGATAACTCGTTGGATGATGTAATTTTTTCTATAAATGAATTAATTACAGAACTAGAAAAGGTACAAGTTGAAGCTAGAAAGTCTCAAAAGGCTAGAAGACAACTCTTATCTAGTATTTCACACGATATTCGAACACCGCTCACTTCCATTATAGGATATGTTGATGCTTTAAAAGATGGAATTGCTGCTTCAGAAGATGAAAAACGAGAGTATCTCGAAATACTCTCAAAGAAATCGAACAGCTTAAAACAATTAGTTGATCAAATATTTAATATGGCTAAGCTAGATGCAGATGAATTCCACATACAAAAAGAGTCTCTCGATTTTGCTGAGATTACTAGAGAATCGCTAATTGAGTTTTTACCTGAACTCTCAAAACATAACATAGAACTACAGGTTCATATTCCAGAAACATCTTGCCCTATTACAGCAGATTACCTTAGTCTTGTACGAATTATAGGTAACCTCATGAAAAATGCGATATATTACGGAAAAGCCGGAAAAGTAGTGGGAATAGAACTACTAGAAACCACTTCTGAATACCAACTACTCATTTGGGACAAAGGACCTGGAATTTCAAATAGTAATTTAGAAAACGTATTTGAAAGAATGTATAGAAGTGACCAATCAAGGAGTGCTTCGCATGGCGGGAGTGGTCTAGGACTTGCTATTGCAAAAGCTCTCGTAGAAAAAAATAGCGGAGACATATGGGTGGAAAGTATTCCATGGGAACGAACTACGTTCGGATTCTCCATTCCAAAACAAACCACTTTTAAGAAATAGTTAAGAAATGATTAAGCCGCAGTTAAATCCTCCTTTTTATCATGTAAGTAAGAGTTTATAGAAAGTAGGTGTTCCAAAATGAGTGTAATTATAAAAACAACAAATCTCACTAAAATTTATGGCAATCAAAAATCAGTGGATAATCTAAATATAAATGTAAATCAAGGAGAGATTTATGGCTTCATCGGACGAAATGGTGCAGGTAAAACAACGACAATTCGAATGCTGCTAGGTCTCATAAAGCCTACAAGCGGAAAAATCGAAATATTCGGGGAGGATTTTTTCCAAAACCAAAAAGAAATTTTAAGAAGAATTGGCTCTATCGTTGAAGTTCCAGGATTTTATGAAAATCTTACTGCTAGAGAGAACCTATTAATTAACGCAAAGATAATCGGAGTGCATAAAAAGAATGCCCTTGAAGAAGCATTAGAAATTGTAGGCCTACAACATGAAACAAAAAAGCTGGTGGGTAAATATTCTTTGGGAATGAAACAACGATTAGGAATCGCAAGAGCCCTTCTCCATTATCCAGAACTATTAATACTTGATGAACCGACAAATGGCTTAGATCCAATTGGTATTAAAGAAATGCGAAAACTTATTAAATCTTTAGCACAAGAAAGAAACATAACAATATTAATTTCCAGCCACATTTTAGCTGAGGTCGAACAGTTAGTAGATCACATGGGGATTATTCATGAAGGGAAGTTATTGGAAGAAATTTCTCTTGAAGCACTTCGAAAAACAAATCGTAAATACTTAGAATTCCAAGTAAATGACGATAATAAAGCTGCAATGCTTTTAGAAAAACAATTTCATATTTTTGACTACGAAGTACATGATGAAGGAAATATTCGTGTTTATTCCCATTTCGGACAACAAGGAAAAATTAATAAAATATTTGTTCAAAACGATATTGACGTATTAAAAATTATAATGAGTGAAGACAGATTAGAGGATTATTTCACCAAATTGGTTGGAGGTGGGACAATTGGCTAATCTATTATATACAGAACTATTAAAGTTGAAACGCTCTAATATGTTCTTAATTAGTATTATTGGGGCAGCGGTAGCACCGTTTATGATCGTTTTGGCCTTTTATATAGAAATGAAAACAAAACCATCTGCTACACCCGCGAGTTTCGATGCCCTTTTTCTTAATGTAAATATGTATATTATTTTATTTATGGGAGTCCTTCTATACGGGGTCGTTACCGCCTATCTCTTTAATCGTGAATACACAGAAAATACATTAAAAAATTTATTAACCATTCCTGTATCACGTTTTAACTTTATCATGAGCAAATTCACCCTTCTATTTATTTGGATTATGACCCTAACTATAGTTGCATGGGGACTAACCTTACTATTAGGGCTATTAGGAGGGTTTCCTGGATTAAGCATCCCTTTATCTTTTCAATTTTTAGTGAAATTTTTATTAGGCGGTGGATTCCTTTTTATCTTATCTTCTCCTATTGTACTGCTAACCCTTGTAATGAGGACTTATGTTCCGCCTATTATATTAACAATTGTTGTAGCAATGGTAAATGTTCTAACTGCAAGTTCGGAACACAAAGATTTGTTTCCTTGGACAGCTGCGCTAGATATAGTAAATAACGAATTGCAACCGACATATCCTCCAGAATATTCTTATGTTGCCATTGCCGCTACAGCTATTATCGGTTTTCTCGCAACACTATTCTATTTTAAAAAAGTTGATATTCATTAATCTCATACCTAATCATGATTCAAAGGCGATGAAAGGGATTAAAACCGTTCACACTTTATATAAACGAAACCGAAATTTGAAGCCAGATTTCGGTTTTTCGCCGTATAATGAATTACGGAATTTATTAACAATCACATAAAGTGAAGAACTTTTAACATCTCGGGTAACCTCTATTCGATTTTCCAGCATGATAGAAAATCTCTCCCGAGAACATCATCTTTTAAGATACCAAGCATAAAAAAAACGAGATGCATCTTGCTTAATTTCTGCAGTTTGATATGTTATATAGCCTTTCCAACCATGTTCGTATATATAGTTACCATTAGACGTTATAAAAAATAGATCCGGAATTTTTGAATCAGGATTAAATTTAAAAGTACCTGCATCTTATTTTTTATCTAAATGGATATAACCACCTTGAAGTTTTAAATATGCATAATCTGAATAAATAGGATTTGCAAATTTAATTAATACTTCTTCATCTTTTCTGATTGGTTGCCCAGGTTTAGGCTGTTCTACTCTTTCAATAACTATATTCACTTTTTCAGAGCTAGAAGACTCATTTAAAAGATACTCCCATTTATTGTTGGCACGATGGCTTCCCCAATATGATCCAGCAGTTCCTTCTACAACAAATTCCCCTGAATTATCTACTACATAATTATCAAATGCGGTATTGTATTTAACAACGGTAGAAATCTTGTTTTTAGGTAATTTATTTTGTGAATCCTTAATTTCAAATGTAACCTCGTTGGACGGTAAAAATTCACCAAAAGGTATATTTTCTCTAGACTCATATATGTCTCCATTCTCACTTCTAACTAGTGTTACTTTTTGGGTAGAACCTTGTCTAGTTTTATAGGAAGCCGAGACTTCATTGCTCGCTCCAAATAAACCAGGTAAGATTGATGCGCGAATCTTTTTTGTAACAGGATCATAACTACTTTCTTCTAGTATTGGTGGCTGCAAGTTTTCGAAAGCACCGTGTTTATGGGTATTACGTAAATAACCGAGGCCAGTATCATTATTTTTTATACGTTCAAATGAAATACCATTAATGGCCTCATTATTAGTTGAAGCAACTGATAAATAATTATTCCTTTTAACCTTGCTCACAATATGATTTACTTTATTTGTATCTATATTTACATGTTGAAAAATTTCATTTGATGATGTTACTAATTGGTGGTCATTATACATATGCGGAGGTACCATTTTTCAATTGGCTTCGTGACAATTTTGATTTAGAAAGAAATTACTACGATCGTGTAGGGCATTTCATACAAGGATTTGTACCAGCATTAATAACAAGGGAAGTACTTATCGAAGTAGTTGGAATTCATAAAAAGGGATGGTTAGGATTACTTGTAATTTCAGTTTACCTAGCATTTAGTGCGCTATATAGATTATTGGAATTTATAGTGGCAAAATTAACAAGAACAGGGGCAGAAGCATTTCTCGGGGCACAGGGAGATGTGTGGGATACACAGTGGGATATGTTATGTGCATTGGTTGGAGCTATGATTGCGTTACTTGCCCTTCTATATAAAAACCTCAACTGTAAGAAAGACCTATGATCTTCCAAAATTCTATTTTTGATATAAAACATTTATCTTTTTTATGAAAGCAAACTACTTTGATAAGATCAAGTCGTTTGCTTTCATATTTATAGGGATACAGACCGATCACTTCATGTCCCAAAATGAAAAGATGGGATGAAATCTTATAATTAACTAACTGTAGAGAAGTAAAATTTTCGTTTAGAGGGTACATCAAGACCTTAGCTTGATAGGCATGCAGCGAGACCCCCTTGCATTGTATTATCTTTTCTAAGTTAACATAACTTCACTTATTAGCATTCCAAGTATGTAGAAACTAAAAAAAGCCCCTTCATATTAATGATCTAAAGAGACTTTACTCATACAAATAATTTGTACACCAATTCTTTGATATACAGATTATTTGTACAATAAGTATTATAAATGATTGCTGAATGATAAACTTACATAAATGCTTTTAAAAGTTCTTGAACTAATGGAAGTACTCCGCCTAAAAATTTCAAAACAGCCATTGCGATTGCCATATTATTTCCCTCCTTTTTTGAATGTCAAGATGTAATAAATCTTTATACTCTTATTATAGCTAGTGCCTCTATTCATATCAATAAATTTAATTATGCAATATTTCATATTTATATATGTGTGATATTACTATAATAGAACCGGTAAGTTCTACAGCATTTTCTAATGAGCTGAACAACTAAAGAACATGAAAGTTTCCCTTAAAAACGAGGAGAATTATAAAAACTCTCTTCCTTTCTTCTATTATCTTTTCCTCTATCAAGTTTTCGCGGATACGTTTATTTGCATTCGCTTTTAATTCGGTTTCATCCGCCACCCATGTTTCGGTCGCAATAAACCCTACTTGATGAATCAAACGAAGACAATGCTAAAAAAGCTCTTCCAAAAATATCGTGTTTCGTAAACGTTGCAAAAGAAACTTAGTGATAGTTGAGTGATCTGGAATTTTTAATTTTTGTCTATTGAATAAATTATTTTCCAACAGTATGAGAAATCCCTTCAGAGGTCTGAAGGGATTTCTTCATTCACATAATAAGCACTATATAGATTCATTGACAAACACCTAAAGGGTTTCCATCAGGATCAAAAAATGTGAAGAATTGGGTAGTCCCTTCTCCACTAATAGGATTTACTTTGACACCACTTTCAATTAACAGTCGGTAAGTCTCATTAATATCTTTAGAAATAAAGTTATAATATTTCCCTACTCCAAAGTTATTCTCAGGAAACTTCATTGGTTGATGATTAACAGTTCTAACAAGACATACTACTGTTTGCGACTCTTCTTCGATTTTCATAACTGCAGCTTCGTTCTCAATATAAATAAGTTTAAATCCTAATTTTTCTTCATACCATTTAGCTGCAATTTTTGGATCTTTGACTGGTATAAATACACCTTCCATTCCAGCCAATAATGGTTGCGACATTCTATATCCTCCTTTGAAATTACAGCATTTTATATATTTCAATTAAGTTATCGTCAGGATCACGAAAATGTGCAACGTACGCTCGCCATTCCTTACGTTCATGCGGTTCAGTAACAAAGTTAATTCCTTTTTCTCTAAAGCGTTTATAAGTGTTATCGACATCTTCAACTTCAAATTGAAGTAAGAATCTTGACTGAGACTCACCTTCTAAAGGCCTATCTCCTTCACCCACTAATTCGGCCATCATTTTTCGGGATACAAGCTCAATCTTCGTTTCCCCGTTATTGAAAAGCGCATACTTGCTATCTTCCTCGTACCAACTCACTGGAAATTCCAATAAATCTCTGTAAAACATGGCACTTTTCTTAAAATCTTTGACTAAAAGTCTTATTTGTGACAATTTCAAATCGATCACCCCTTGAAAAATACTATTAAAGAGCCTATACCAGCGCTTCTCATTTAGACACTTCGTTATTGATACTAATATTCCTTTATGTTTCAGATAACTATCCATCTGCATAGGAAATGAAACAATACCATTATCAGCTAGCGCATTTCATCATAATATAAAAAGAATAGTGTTTTTTGTATTTTTAGAGTAAAGATTTATCTTAGGTTGATGGCGACGTGATACTCCCCCTTGTCTATTAACTTAAGCTTTTCATCTAAGGAGAATTCGAGACAAGGATAAAGATATTGCGTATAACATGTATATTCATCACAATTAAGAGCACATTATATACAAATATAGTGGAGGTGTAATTATGAATATTCAAAGACACGGTTATAATACAAATGAAATTCTTATTGCAGGTGCAACAAGCGCAATTGAGCAAATGAAATACGAAATTGCTCGTGAACTTGGGGTCACACTTGGCCCAGAAACATCTGCACGTGCAAATGGTTCTGTCGGGGGAGAAATCACAAAACGTCTTGTTCGAATGGGTGAAGAGAAATTAACGGGTCAATATAGAACCCATTAAAAAATTTACATAGTTAGATTAAAAAGTATCCTTTATGAATCTAAGGGTAATTTTTTATGGAAAAACAAAAGTTTTAAGTTGCACAGAAAAACAACTTTTCAGATTTGAATACACAAACATAAAAAAACCTAAGTCAAAACGACTTAGGTTTTTGCCTGGCAACGTCCTACTCTCACAGGGACAAAGTCCCAACTACCATCGGCGCTAGAGAGCTTAACTTCCGTGTTCGGTATGGGAACGGGTGTGACCTCTCTGCCATCATTACCAGACTTATGAAGGTATATTCCTTCAAAACTAGATAACATTTGCTTCATATTATATGGTTAAGTCCTCGATCTATTAGTATTCGTCAGCTC
>NZ_JAQOTJ010000038.1 GCF_028401955.1 Bacillus sp. BP-3 | reverse complement strand
TCATTGTACTTGTTCACCGCTTCTTGAAAAACATCCTCGTATACACTTCGAATGTCCTTTTGAACAAAGTAGATATTCTCGTCTAACCTGGATGGATCGATGCCAGGATTCCCATGAATGTTTTCCCTGTTATTATGACTCAACGAACTTTGGTGAGATTGATTAAATGAGATAGAGAACAACATAAAGTGCCACCACTTCCCCTAGATTAATTGATACCATAAGTCTAGCAAAGCGACGAAATGGAGTCAATTAACGTAACCCTATACGTATTTTGACGATAACGCATCAAAATCGATAGGGGTCTGCGACGCTTGTCGGCTTTGCCGAACCATGCTTAGCATGGAAAACAAAACCTTGGGCGTTGCCCAAACCCACTGGGGAACTCTTCCCCAGACCCCAATTCATCCAACTCCCCACCCCCTCAATCCTTGAGGGGCTCCCTCGCCGGTTGGCAGGCCAAAACGATTAACGTTTTGACAAACCAAGAGGGTTGCATAGTGAGTGTATCAACTCCTTATCCTCCCGCACCCTTTCGGGTTCAGTCCGGTACCGTTGACACATACCATGCAACTACCTCTTATCTATTTCAGCACTAGCCCTTTGTAATTAAATCATGGTTTGTAATCACCAATAACGTGCATTTTCGGTAAAATCGTCCTTAGAGTAAAGAATTTGTAGTTTTAACTGTTGAAAAGTCCCTTAGCGTATAGTTTTCGCGTTTTGTCGTCAGGACCCCTTAAAGAACTTACACTAAATCTAAAAAAAAGAAAAAACACTTAACTTGATGAGCATGTGGCGGAACCCCTATAAAAGTAATAATCGCATAATAAACACCAAACTACCATTATATGTAATATTTTACTTATTTTTTTAAAAAATTGAAATGAAACATGATAGAATATAAAAGTATCATAAAATTCGGAAAGGTTGATGTAAATGTTGAATATATTACATAATAAAAACTTTTTTTATCTTTTCTTCGGAAGATTAATTACTAATTTAGGAGATAGTATATATGCAGTTACAGCAATGTGGCTAGTTTATGATTTAACAAAAAACCCCATGTATAGTGGAATTGCTTCTGCAATCACATTTATCCCCCAAATATTTCAGTTTTTAGTTGGACCACTAATAGATAAATGGCGTTTAAAATATATCGTTGTTATAACTCAACTAATAGAATGTTTTCTTATTTTATTAATCCCTATAGGTAATTACTTTAATTTTTTAAATGTATGGTTAATTATTATTGTAATGTTTTTAGCTGTATGTGCCAGTCAGTTTTCTTATCCAGCTCAAACATCATTAATACCTAAAATACTAAAACAAAAGGAATTAGCAGATGGTAACGCCTTAATGAATTTTGCTTATCAAGGAACTGATTTCATTTTAACTGGTCTATCTGGTTTACTTATTATTTATTTAGGTGCTATTAATATTTACTTAATAGATGGTTTTACTTTTCTAATAGCTGCAATATTATTTGCAAAAATCAAATTATTAAATGATGATAAAAAGAACCTACAAAATGAAAATTTTAAAGAAAGTATTAATACATATAAAAAAGATTTAAGAGAAGGAATTATATTCATTAAAAACTCCTTTATACCAAAATTTTTATTTCCGATAGTTATAGCAAACGGTCTATTTGGAATGTTAAATGCTGTTTTGCCAGAATATTCAACATTAAAAGGTGGAAATGCATATTATGGATATTATATAGCATCTTTATCTATTGGAATGTTAATTGGATCTTTAATAGCAACTAAAATAAAACATCTACCTGTTGGTATCGTATTTATATGTTCCACTATATCATCTTCAATAATATGGATATTATCCTATTTAATTGAGATTCCATTACTATCAGTTATATTATTTGGAATTGCTAATATCACTTTAGGTATAATAAATGTCTTTATTTTTTCTATGTTTCAAGCAATGATTCCTGAATCTATGTTGGGTAGAGTCTTTTCTGTTATCGCTAGTATTGCAGGATTATTTCTACCAATTGGGGCATTAGTCGGAGGATTTTTAGCTAAAATTATTGGTAGTGGTTATGTATTCTTATCAGGCGGAATTGCACTAGCTTTTGTATCAATTTATTGGATAACATACCCACAATTAAGAAAACTCCCTTCTTACTTAAACATAGAACCAAACAATTATCTTTTTGAGAAAGTTTCTTCTAAATAGAAATTAACATTTAAAAATTATATTCTTATTAACTAATGAAAAAAAATAAAAAGATGCTTTAATAAATCAAGCATCTTTTTATTTCACTCTTTTTTCATCTTATGGAATTATATATATAAAAATTCGATTCTAATTGCTCTAATAATTTAAATAAATTTATAATAGAAGAATTCATTAACTCTTCAAGATTATCTTCAGGAAATAAATAAGATAAAAATTCCTCAAGACGAAAATTCTTTTGAACCAAAGCCTCTCTAATTATAATTTCATTTGAAGATCCATAAATGTTAAAAAGATGATTTGCTATTAAATAAGAAATTGGAGGCATTATATGGTCTCCATATTCAAGTACAAATGAAGACTTTAAAAGTGAATTTAAATATCCATTTTCCTGATTTGAAAATTTAATCCCCTGAAAATATTCATGATGATCATACTGTTTTCTAATTTCAATAACATCATTAAGATCTATTTTACCGTTTTCCTTCATTTTATTAACTAAACTTTGTTCAAATAAATGCACCCCATAAGTAGACAAAACAATTTCATGAACTCTTTTAACATACTGATAAGATATTTTCCCTTTCATCTCATCAGTAATATCTGGATTATCGAGTATAGAATTTAAACAAATTAATTCAAAATAATATGCTAAAATTTCATTTACAATTTGTGTACTATCATCAAAATAAGAATTTTCATAACACAAATTAAAATAGGAATGTCCTAATTCATGACATAAAATAAAAAGACTATCTGAATTATCATGGAAATTCAATATAATCCTATTTTCTTTCACTTGAGGAAAATATACATTTTTATTAACTTCACTTATATTCAATACTTTAATATGATTTTTATCAAATAAATCATTAATATGTTTAATAAAATTATAAGGTTCTTCAAGTAATTCTAAACTTTTAAGAATAATATTTTTCGCATCATCAATCCCATTTAAAATACCAATATCTTGATTCAATGATAAAAAATCACCAATAGTTTCAGAAGTAGGAGAAATTAAAGAAGCTGTTCTCTTTATTAATTGATTGAAAGAACTTTCAATGCTTTTTTCAAAAAAACTTAGGCTTTGCTGAGACATACCAATAACATTTTCAAAATACTCCTTAAGATCACTCTTTAAATAATTTTCCTTACTAAGGTTAAATATTTTTAAAATATCTTCACCAACCTTAAAAGTAGAAGAATATATATTCCTTTGAAGAAGAATTCTTTCTTCTATATCCTCAACATTATTAAGAATCTTTAATGCTTCATGAATTTGAATTTGTCCCCCATTATATGGAACTTTTAAATTTTTCATTATTGAAAAATACTCTTGATTTAAAGATTCTTTATGATTATACTCACTATCCTCTTCGTTATCTAGATAGTCTATAATCTCAATAAATTGTTCATACGTTTCTTCAAGATTTAAATTAGTCAATTCATCCATAACAATTAACAAATCAAAAACTTGATACAACGATAAAAGTTCAATCTCCAATATTTTTGGTATTACTCTATTATTAGATTTAACAATTAAATCTTTTATATTTAACAATTTTTGATGTAAAATTTCAGGATCTAGTGAAATAAATCTTTCTAAACTCTTTAAAAATTCATTATTTTCATTATCTCCATAAGGTGTAATAGTAAATTGTTTAAAATTAAATACATAATCATTATTTATACTTTCTATTCCATAAATTAAGTCATCAAAAATAATTTTACTTACTATGATAGAAGCTGCTAAACTTTGTATAATTGTTCCACGATTTTCTCTTATCAAGTACGGTGTATAATGATCACGATAACTATTCCCTATTTTAGATAATCCATTATTTTTTTTACTTAATGTTAATATACTAATACTATCATTTAAATATCCCATCGATAAATATTTAATATTATTAGCATCTGAATAATTTATAATATCCTTATGCAATTGTTCTGTAACATTATCAAAAGAACCAAATATATAATCAAGACCTTCTATTTTTAAATCCTTTATATCTTGAATCATATTTATAGACTTTTTGAAAACTTGAACATTAGTATAAGGATCAATTTGTTCAATATATTTTTTTACTACATCTACTTTAGGGATATTAATATCTTGTGGACTAAAAACAACTTGAGCTCTAATATTTTTAATTTGAACAACATCAGAATCAACTAAATATATTTCCCCTACTCCCAATTTTGAAAGAGTCACCGCTAGAGTAGATCCAATTGTTCCAACCCCAATAATAAGTACTTTCATTTTTTTTAATTTCTCAACAAAAAAATTAGAATGAGCACTTTTATCATGATTACTAAAAAAATTAAAATTCCTTAAATTAAATTCTTCATATTTTGGTTCTTGAACTACTTTATCATAAACAAGACTATTCTCTTTTAAAAAATCTAATATACTAGCTAATTCTTCATCTTCAATATTATTTTCCTTTTTCCATTCATTTAACTTATCATCTAAGGTTTCAGGAAAATCATTCTCAAGAATTTTAAATAAAGACCAAAAAACATCAAAATTATTAACTTCTATACTACGTCCTTCCCCATCATAATAAATTATTTCATTTTTATTAGGGTATCCTCTAAAATCTAAACCTTTCTTTAATTGCATAAATAACCCCCACAATCTTACTATAATATTTCAAGAAAAAAGAAGGTAATTAATTAATCACCTTCTTTTTTCTTGAAATATTAGCAAACCGCGAAACATAGTGATTTGTTTTCGTTTTGAGCAACTTTTTTAATTTTCATTGTAAGTTTCATATGGAAATTCCTCCTTTCTCTTCCTTATATTTCAATAATAATCAAAATTAACCAAAAATTCAATATGTAAGAAGATAAAAATAATACATTTTTTTCATATTAATCTAATTTTAGACACATTTTAGGCACATTTAAGTTAATACCTTGTACTCTAAAAGGGGTAATCACAAGGTTGCTGTTCTAGTCCGTCATAACATTCACAAAAAATGGGTTATTGATTGCCGAAATTGCTAATTTTTTGTAAGTGTTCATGAACAAAGTTCTGCACCAACTCAAGTGAAACCATACTTTATTGAATATGCCATCAATTTAGCCTCAACTAACATTGTATTTCTAATAGAAACATACAAAGAATCCAATTAAAATAAGCCCTTGCTATTTTAAGCAAGGACAATAAAACTAGTTCAAATCACTTTATAAAATAATTATAGCAAGGGAATGCTTGTAAACTGATTTATACTGCATTCCCTTATTATATGTATGCTATATTTCTATTCTTCTTTTTCCGACATTAGAACCATATAAAAAATTGCTATCACATTTAACTTTTAAACAAACCGAAAAAACCTTTCCGTTTTTGTTTCTGATTTTGCTTCTGCATATCTCTAATATTTTCAAGCAATAACTGATCCCGTTTCTCTAACTTCTTTTCTATAAAAACTTCTAATTCACTGTTTTTACCTTCTACTTCAGTTAATTTTCTCTCAGTATTAGCCAAATGCTCTTTTGTCGTAACCAATTCATTCGTAATCTCCTGTAATTTTTGAACCAATGCTTGATTGAACTGATTTTGTAATTGCTGATTTTCTAATACTGCATCCAATTTCTTTTCTAATTCCGATTTTTCTTCTTTTGAAACAAACAAATCAAGTTCTCCGTTTCGCCATGCTCGAACTTGATCATAAGACCATTTTTGCACCTGTATTTTTTCTTTTATAGCTTTTAATTCCTCTATATTTTCCTTTGAATATCTGCGATGCCCTCCCTGGCTTCGCTCCGTTTGTATATTAAATTCGTTTGACCATACCTTTAGCAAATCGGGAGTCACCCCTAAACGATCTGCAACAATTTTCGGTGTATACATTTCCGATTTTAATTCCATTTTTCATTCCTCCTATAAAAACGGAACACGTTTTTCCACTCATAAACATGATTAAATCAACATTTTAATCAAAATCGGAATTCACTTACAACTGATTTCACAACCGATTTTAAAAACGAATTGATTTCGAAATACCTTTCGATTTTAACATTGAATACTCATTACTTCTCGATAATAGCATCAAAATCTTTTTTTATTTATACAAGATTTTATACAAAAAAAGATAAAAAACAAAATAACAAGAATCCCTGAAATCCCCGCTACATCAACAATGTATAAAAATATGCATAGAGTCATAGAAAAGGAAAAAGCGAAATCCTAGTTATATCAATAGATTTCGCTTTTTCCTTGCTACCGATAATAGGACGTTATGTTAACCGAGCATGCATAGAGTATACAATGCACTTTTTACATTTTTTAATTAAATCACATAATAAAACGGGATAAAAAGGAATAACACAGAGAAATGAGGAAACTTAAGAAAACAAGTATAAATGAGAGTATTTAGAGGTGATTAACTATGAAAATTATTAAAGAAACGTCTTCCTATTTTTCAATAGAAAAACTTTCTGAAGGTATATATGCCGCAATTGCTAAGAAAGGTGAGGGAGCAATGGGTAATGCGGGTTTCATTGATTTAGGAAATGGAGTCCTTATATTTGACACATTCACAACTCCTAAAGCCGCTAAGGATTTACGAAAAGTAGCAGAGGAAATTACTCAAAAAGAAATCAAATATGTTTTTAATAGCCATTATCATGGAGATCACACTTTTGGTAATCAAATTTTTGAAGATGTAATAATCATTTCAACTTCCATCACAAGAGACTTACATGCACAGAAAAACATTATTCAGGATTTAAATAAGGAACAAATAGACATGCACCTATATTTGAATCAATTGGAACAAAAAATGATAACTGAAAGCGATCCAATCTTACTTGCCAGTCTTAACAATCAGTATAAGGAAATGTCAAAAGTAAACGAATCACTATCTGAATTACGAATTGTACTTCCTAATCTGACCTTTGAAGATAAGCTTGTCATTCATGGAACTTGCCGAACAGTTGAGTTATATTGTTATGGAGGGGGACATACTCCAAGTGATGCTTTTCTGTACTTACCACAGGAAAGAATTGCATTTATGGGTGACCTAGTGTTAGACAATTTACATCCTCCTATTTTTAGTTCCCAGCAATTTATTGATAATTTATCTAAAGTTGACGAAATGGATATTCAAAAAATAGTTCCTGGTCATGGTAATTTAGTAACAAAAGATCAAATTAAGGTTATGTTGCGATATTTGGAACATCTGAACATAAAAGTAGCTTCTTCTCTAGAAAAGAGAGAAACCTTAAACCAACTTTTATTAACCAATACCCCAAAAGCATACGCTAACTGGACCGGTGTCGATGGGTACAAGCGAAATCTTACTGTTATATACAATGAGCATAAAGAAAAATAGCATTAGATGTATTGACTTCCAATAACGAAAATTATGTAAATAAGCTGTCCATATGGACAGCTTATTGTTTTTGGTTAGTATGTTTTTTCGAAATGCTGACGGTACCCCTATTCAAGGTATCAAAAATTGTTACAGAATTCCCTTAAAAAGAACTATTTTTTCCTAATAAGTAAACAAAAATACATGATTTTATAAATAACGTAATTAAACATATTCCAAAAACGGTCCCTGTAATAACTCTTTTAATATTATTACTTTGATAAGACGTCAAAAGTTGAAGTCCTCCATCTATTATTAAAGGAATCATTCCTAATATATAAATAAAATAAGGAAATTGAAAATAAAAATACAAAACTATCCCTAAAAATAGTCCTATTAACTCTCCCGTACATCTGGCACATAAAGGGAAATAATGATTATGATAGTGAAAAGACCTATTTTTATTTTGATGACACCCAAATACTATGGGCAACCATTTATTAATAAATAACATTTAACTAGGATATGTAGCTAATCCTATTAAAAATAAAATGCCATAAAATGCAACAAAAAGTCCTACAGGAATTAACGCGCCTATACCAGCAGCCTTTGCTGTTTTCGGTTTTTCATCTCTCCACACCAAAAATAAAATCAAACCTACAATAGGAACACAACAACCTAAAAATCCCCAACCAAATCCGCCTCTATCATTTAATATTGATTTTTGAGCTACACCACAATGAGGACAAATTGAGGCGTTTTTATCAATATTTTCTCCACAATTAGAACAATACATAAAATATAATACCTCCAAAAATAATTTACATTTATAAAAATATCTATATAAAAATACCTATATAAAAAATACTTAATTTAAACTCATTTGTCTATAATTTACATTAATTTAAATCATTTTTTTGAATAAACTAAGACCCCCCCTCTTATTTTTGGTCTGTTCGGTTTAGTGAAATCAACACTCGCATTTTTAATGTCATATAGTTTTTTGTTTTTTCTTTTGATCTTATCTTTTTGATTTTTCTTTGCTTTTTGTTTGGAGTGTTGGCTCGTCGTGTGGGGGCGAGACCCCACGGTTTGAAACGTAGCGTTATAGCGGATAAGAGTAAATCTGGGACGAATGATCTAGCGGTTCGGCTCGTATACTTGCTAGTCCAAGTCGAGAACCATTGCATTGCTTTTTGTCCTTCGGCTTGGCCAGAAAAGCAAACGAGCCGAAAAAAGTTTTGCAAGGATGGAGCAAAGCGAAAAGGGTGGAGATTTTTGAATGGGTTTCTCAAAAATACGACCCGTTCCTTGCGGAACTTTTAGCTTTTAATAATAGTGATAATAGAAAGCATCTATAAAAAACGTGTAAATCCCTTGGTATAACTGGGGTTGATGGACTTTTTAGGGTGTCACCTTTTCGTGACACTTTTAGTCTTTTTTGTCACCTTTTCGTGACACCTAAAAAAATACATATAAGTAAAAAAAGACTGTATCAATTTGATACAGTCTAAAAAAATCTAACTGGTAACTTTACTTTTTTACCGTTTTGATCTTTAAGATTTTTCAAAGAATGTTGAAACAATCTCATTGTCAATTTATCAAGTTTCACTTCATTTTTTCGAGGCGCACAAATCATTATGTAAGGATTTACAATCCATGTTCTAGGACTTACAGTACGACCATTTTCAATAATTTGCCCTGCGCCTTCTGGATTAAGTAAAATTTCTTTTTTCTTTAACGAATTCATGATAACAGATGTTTTTTGTCTTGATTTCCCTATCATTTCAGCAATTTGGGAAACTGTTGCAGCCTTCGGCAATTCAAAATCATCTTCACCAATGTTTTTTCGTTTCTTTTTAAATTTATCATCTCTACAGATAATCACATTACTTCTAAATTCTAGATAGGCTTGAATTCTAAATAAAAAGCTTTCTTCCGCTTGAGTTAAATAACCAATACAATTCAATAAATCTAAATTTCTATGCATTACTTGATTAAACGGCTCTCCAGAAAATGGATCTTTATTAGTTCCAACATAATGATCTTCTCCAGTTAATTCTTTTAACTGTTGTAAAAGAGATTTTTTAAATTCTTCAGCTTGATCTCTTTGGTTTACATCTTTCTCAAAATCTCTTTTTCTAGCATTAACATTAGCTTGGTTTAAAGCTTGTCCTAAAGTTTGTTCAGTCTCTTCTTTCATTTTGTCAATTCCTCCTTTGATTGAGGGAATCAACAAAAATACCTGTTTTTTTCTATTGGACTATCACTCCAATTATGATAATCTATAACCAGACATTGAATTTTAGGTATTTTCATTGAATACCCTTTGAAACAAGCCATGCTGGAACATGGCTTGTTTTTTATTTTATCACACATATTCTCTTAAAGAATTATCAAACAAAGTTTCCCCACTTTTTTTATCTTTCCATATCAAATCCTCGATGTTTACTCATTCCCCTCTTATGCTCACGTTCAAATTGATTATCTATTCCCTTATTATCCAATTCATTTTTAATAATCGTTCTAAACGTCTTAAATTGCTCTTTAAAGACTTTTTTTGTTTCTTGATATAAAACCTTTATATTTGACTGTAAATCTCTTATATGAGCTTTTAAAGACCTTATTTCAGTCTTTAACGTCCCCACTTCTTTTTGCAACTGACTTTTTTCTTGTTTCAATGTCCTATTCTCTTCCATCCAACTCTCTGCAGTCATTCGTAAACTTTGATACTCTTTCACAAAATCTGTTTTTCTCAAACGTTCGTAATCCTTTTTGATAGTAACTGCTGCATTCACTTGTTTTGTTAATTCTTGATATTGTTCTGGTGATAACACATAATTTCTTGTCTGTTTCTTCGTGATTTCAGCTTTTCCAAACATCTTATCCTGTACTTCTGTTATTACTTCTTTACGCAAAAATGGAATTTTAACAGGTTCATTTGGTACTTGATCCGCAACACGATTTAATTCTTCTTGCTTTTGTTTTACTCTTTTTTCTAACTCTACATAACGTTGGCCAATCAACTGCAGCTTTTCACTTCCACTTCCCACTTTTTGCTTCACTATCTCTAATTCTTTGTACTTATCAACGACATCACTTTCCAAACGCTTTTTCACCATCTGTAATTCTGTTGCTTTTTCTTCAGCATCTTTCAAATGATGATCAACAACTTGTAATTGCGTTTCTTTTTCTTGTACTTGATTTTCAACAAATGATTTTGTTTCTGCATATTCCTTGTATTGACGGACTTTCATGTACTTGTGAGACCCTACATTGGCCCTTTCAAAATCAGGAATATGTTCTTTTGCTAATTCCTCGATATAAGCCGTTTCTAGTGTTCTCCAATTCGCAATGAGTTCAGTTCCTTTGCCTTCTATGCCTTGTTGTTGCAAGGCTCTATCCATTCCGACACGCCTCGTTAAGCCTCGACTACTTTCGAAATTCGGTACAT
>NZ_JAQOTJ010000037.1 GCF_028401955.1 Bacillus sp. BP-3 | reverse complement strand
AAAATACCTCATATCTGATTC
The DNA here is from genome assembly GCF_028401955.1 of Bacillus sp. BP-3. Classification (GTDB taxonomy): domain Bacteria; phylum Bacillota; class Bacilli; order Bacillales; family Bacillaceae_G; genus Bacillus_A. The sequence goes on along the minus strand of NZ_JAQOTJ010000037.1, from coordinate 13,454 downwards.
TCCTATATCCTGTTTTCTAGAGTGTAGCTTCATGTAGGAAACTTTGCAACAGAACCAACAAATTTTTCTTTTCCATACCAATCACACACCTTTTTAGAGTAATAGTATCAGTATGTCCAAGTTCTATAGATTTTTCGCACCAGAACCCAAAAACGCCATCCTTTCCTATGATTCTACAGAAAGAATAGCGTATTTTTTCATTTTAGGGGGTATTTTGTTTTGTTATCTTGATAGCGATGTGATGTGACCCCAAAATGGTTAACTTGATTCCCGCTCACTTCATCACCGACATTCAACGTAAAGTTAAGGTTAAACGTCTCCAATAAAAATTTTGCGTAATCAGTCTAACTGTTTATCAGTTCAGAAACTTTGCAATAGAACCTAACATGTCAATATGAATAGTTTCAACCATAGCTGCAAATAATTGTTATGTATAAAAAAAGAATGAGGGAATTCAAATGAAACGTATGCTATGGAGGCGTTCATATAACGAACCAGATTGTAAAAAACAGACAGAAAGAGAAGAATTATTCAATAATGATAAGGATTCTTCTCTTTCTTCCGATTTAAGTGAAAATTTACAACAAATCAAGAAAATACTAGGTGATAGCTCTGATGTGATTATCCGTGACTTTGAAATCAATCGTGGGCAGATAAAGGTTGCGGTGGTTTATCTGGATAGTCTCGTTGACAAAAGGGCGGCTACAGATTTTATCAATCATTCTTTGATGACCGAAGGGAATCAAGGAATAGTTAATAAAGAGGATGTTTTTTCATTTATTAAAAATAACGCTTTGACAGTTCAAAAACTAAAAGTCATTAGCCATTGGAATGATTTGATATTCTCTCTCTTATCTGGTGATACAGTTATTTTGATAAATGGCTGGACAGAGGTCATTAGCGGACAGACAGGAGGGAGAGAAATGAGGGCAATTACAGAGTCCACAACGCAGGTGTCGATTCGTGGTCCTAAAGATAGTTTTAATGAATCTATTTGGACAAATATATCTCTCATTCGCTCCCGGATTGCCAGCTCAAATCTATGGCTAGAGACCATGAGAATAGGTCAAGAGACACAAACAAATGTTGCGATTATGTACATAAAAAAAACTGTTAATGATCAGCTTTTACAGGAAGTCAAAAGACGTTTGAATGAGATTAATACTGACAGAATTTTGGATTCTGGTTATATTGAACACTTGATTGAAGATCATACATTCAGTCCTTTTCCAACCGTTTACAATACGGAAAGACCAGACGGTGCAGCTGGGAATTTATTAGAAGGGCGCATTGCTATACTTGTTGATGGTTCTCCCTTTGTCTTGATTGTTCCAACTTTGTTTGTACAGTTTTTCCAAGCCCCTGATGATTATATTTATCGTTATGATATTTCTAGTTTCTTAAGGATATTACGGTATATTAGTTTTGTTATTTCACTATTAGCCCCTTCGGTTTATATTGCAGCAATTACGTTTCATCAGGAGATGATTCCAAGTACGCTTTTGATTAGTATAGCAGCCTCTAGGGAAGGGGTTCCACTTCCCGCGTTTGTGGAAGCGTTTCTTATGGAGGCTACTTTTGAACTACTACGTGAGGCAGGAATTCGGATGCCGCGGGCAGTAGGACAAGCTGTATCAATTGTAGGCGCTCTCGTATTGGGGCAGGCTGCTGTTCAAGCGGGTCTCGTATCCCCGCAGATGGTCATCGTTGTCGCTATTACGGGAATAGCCAGCTTTTCCATTCCTTCTTATGACCTTGCAGCTTCAGCACGCCTAATTCGTTTTCTTTTGATGGCATTAGCTGCAACGTTTGGGTTTTACGGGCTCGTGTTAGGAACGATTATCATCATTGCCCATTTGAATAGTTTGAAGTCTTTCGGCATACCTTACTTAACTCCCTTTTCTCCATTTGTACTTAATGGTCAGAAGGATGCAATGTTTCGGTTCCCTTTAAAGTTTCTTTTAACGCAGCGTCACTCGAAAAGTGTGAAAAACATGACTTCTGAACTGATTGAGAAGGAGAATAAAGAATGAAAGCAACTCGTTTCATCATCGTTCTCGTATTGTGTAGCACATTGTTGGCAGGCTGTTGGAACAGTAGGGAGTTGTCTAAATTAGCTATCGTTTCCGCAATTGGAATTGATAAATCTACTAAAAAAAATGAATATCGTGTTTCATTTCAAATTGTTAATCCGAGTGTAAGCACAGATGCAATAACAGGTGGTGGTGGAAGGGCTAAGGGTATACTTGTTGTTACAGGAACAGGCTCTACTCTCTTTGAAGCTATTCGCAAAACGTCACGTAAGGTGCCGCGACAAATGTTTTTTGCTCATATTAGACTTGTTGTCATTGGCGAGGAACTTGCAAAAGTGGGAATTAGCGAGCTGTTTGATTTGTTTGAAAGATCTCGTGAAGCTCGATTGACTGCAAATATTCTCATCTCTCGAGGGTCTACGGCAGAATCTGTAATTAGTATGATAACGCCGTTGGAAGGAATTTCAGGATATAGCACTGCGGATAAATTAGAATCAACAGAAAAGATATGGTCTGAAAATGTAAAAACAGAAATGGATGATGTAATTAGAGCGTTAGTCAGTTCAGGAAATCAACCAACTATTAGTGGGGTTCACATTATAGGGGATTCCAAAAAGGGAAAAAAGAAATCTAATATAGAACAATCTCAACCTTTAGCCTTAATTGAAATAAAGGGAATTGCTGTTTTTAAGGATGGGAAATTACAGCAATGGCTAGATAACAATGATGCACGTGGATTCATGTTAATGAAAGATAAAATAAATAGTACGGTTTTTAGATTAAATTGTAAGAAAAGAAAAGACGGAATTGCGATTGAAACTACTGGATCAAAAACAAGTGTGAAAACAACTTTACAGAAAGGACAGCCAGTTATTCACATTCATATTCGAGAAGAAGGAAATGTGGCAGAAATGAAATGTGGTACCGACTTAAGTAAACCTGAAGAAATTTCGAAATTGGAAAAAGAATGGGTAAAAGAAATCAAGAAAGAAGTCATATCTACAGTAAAAATTGCACAGCAATTGAAAAGCGATATCTTTGGCTTTGGAGAAGTAGTGAATCGAGAAAATCCAAAGGCATGGGAGAAAATGAAAAAGAACTGGAGTAATAGATTTTCTAGTGTGCAAGTAAAAGTGGATGTAGAGGCATTTATCCGTAGACCAGGTATGCGTACGAAGCCATATATACTAGATGAACAGAAGAAGAAAGAGTGAGCAAGGGGACTGAAGCTATGGAAAAGACTAAAATCACCAGTTTACAGTTATTCGCAATGGTTATGTTATTTGAACTAGGAAGCGCTCTTGTCGTTGGATTAGGGATGGATGCTAAGAAAGATGCTTGGTTAGCCATCTTTCTTGGGTGGGCTGGGGGTATGATCGTATTTGGGGTCTACGGCTTTCTGTTTCGCCAATACCCCACTCTTCCTTTAACTGGCTATCTAAAAAAAATTTTAGGAAAGTATTTAGGCTCCCTTTTGGGGTTAGTATATATATTGTATTTTATTTATATCGCTTCACGTGTACTGCGAGATTTTGGTGAACTATTAACAGGATCTGCTTATGATGAGACACCTTTATTCGTTATTAATAGCTTAATGATTGTAACAATGGTGTATGTTTTGCGTAAAGGCATTGAGGTTCTAGCTAGAACAGGGGTGTTGTTTTTTTTTCTATTATTTATGCTAGGAGTTTTAGGTAATACTCTTATACTTATATCAGGATTAGTGGATTTTAACCACTTGCTACCGATACTCGAAAATGGATGGAAGCCCGTATTAAAAGCGGCGTTCCCTCTTACATTCACTTTTCCCTTTGGGGAAATGATCACTTTTACAATGCTGTTTCCTTATTTAAATAAACCGCAACAAGCTATGAAAATTGGGTATGCTGCGATAACGTTAAGCGCTATTTCCTTAATTTTTACAATTATTGTTAATATTGCCGTTTTAGGCGTAGATATTGCAAGTAGGGCCACATTTCCTTTACTAATTACAATTGGAAAAGTTGATATTGTTAATTTTTTACAGCGACTCGATATCATTGTTATTTTAACCTTAATTATTGGTGGATTCTTCAAAATATCGATCTTTTTTTATGCTGCAGTAATTGGAATGAGGGACATATTTAAGATAAAAAATCATAACAAACTCATATTTCCCATCGGGATGATTATCCTATTTTCTTCGGTACAGATAGCAAATAACTTCACAGAGCACATAGTCGAAGGACTAAAAGTGGTACCAATTTATTTGCACCTTCCCTTACAAACAGGGATTCCCTTGCTGCTTCTTGCAATTTCCTGGCTCCGAAAACGATTGAACTCCTAAAGACCTTTCAAAAAAATTATAAGTGATTAGGAAGGGGTATAGATAGGTATGAAATTATGGTGGATTCTTCTTTTTGTTTATCTTTTAAATATGATCATGAATGTCTCAATGGATTTGCTGACAGGCATGAATTTGAATCAATCCTTACAAACCCTTTTGCATCCTTTTGGCGTAACAATCGGTTCAGAAGTAGTAATTACATTTATCTTAATTTGTATTTGGATCATTGATGAATTTGTTTTTTATATTCAGGAACGTAAGCAAATGAAAAATAAGTAAACAAGCATTGAAAGAGGCGAAGTATATTATGCAGAATGTAAAAATTACTGGTAAGCAGTTATTCTCTTTAATTGTCTTATTTGAATTAGGTACGGCTATTGTAGTTCCATTAGGTTTGGTCGCCAAACAAGATGCTTGGATTACCGTTATTATTGGTTTAATGGGGGGAGTTGTCTTATTTTTCTTTTATGGACTACTTTCTCATCTATATCCAGGCCTTCCATTAACAAGCTACACAAAACAGATTTTTGGAAAATATATAGGTTCTTTCATAAGTTTATTCTACATTTTGTTTTTTATTTATGGAGCAGCAAGAGACTTACGAGATGGCGGAGAATTTTTACAAACCGCTATGTATGATCAAACGCCATTGTTTGCACTTAATGCTATAATGTTGCTAACTATCGCTTACGTTTTATACAAAGGTTTAGATGTATTAGCAAGAACAGGTGAAATTTACTTCTTTATAATGATCATTTTAGGTGTCATAGGAATTCTTCTTATCCTATTTTCTGGTCTTATTGAAATAAAGAATATACAGCCCATTCTCGGAGAAGGGTGGCTTCCGATTTTAACAGCTGCATATCCCAGGATGGTTATGTTTCCTTTCGGTGAAACGATTTGCTTTACGATGATTCTTTCTAGTCTGGACAAACCTCAACTTGGAATAAAGATGGGGATATCAGCTATGATATTTAGCGGTATCATTTTATGTCTAATCACTCTAATTGAAATAACTGTTTTAGGTGCAGATATTGCTGCTAGAACAACATTCCCTTTGTTAACTACGATTAGCAAAGTGAATATCGCTGATTTTCTACAGCGTTTGGATATTATTGTGGTTTTAGCTTTAATTATGGGAGACTTTTTCAAAGTAGCCATCTTTTTTTATGCAGCAGTGATTGGTGCAACAGATTTATTCAATTTGAAGAACAATAAAGGCCTTGTTTTATCTATTGGCATCATGATTTTCATCTCTTCGATGATAATTGCAAGCAACTTTTCACAGCACCTTGTACAAGGGGATTTTTCTCTAAGGTCTATTTTCATCCTTTTTTCCTTGCTTCTTCCTTTCCTTCTCTTAGTAGTTGCTTTTATTCGAAAAAAATTTAATTTGCGTCATTCTTCTCCAAATCCTCCTGTGTGAGAAGAGAAATGCTTATTTTGTTTTTTTAAAATGAGAGACGACAGGGTTTATAGCTAAGATAAATAATAAAGCGAATAAGAGAATATATTCTGATATAGACATCATTTTAAAATAGCTTGTTATATTTTTTAGTCGAAATTCTATACCTGAAAATATGATTATTGTTATATCTAGTGCTATGCTTAATAAAAACAATAATAAAAAAAGAAGAACCATTTTCACTTTAAATATCACCATGATTTCCCTAATAATTAAAATGATTATCTCAATTTCATTTTGTTAGTTTATAAATGCAGAGTTTAAGATTCCGGTGATGAAAATTTCGTGCTATAGGTTGATGTTATTAGTATCATCTATTTCGAACGTATGATTTATGCATTCTAAAATATGTAAGTTACATTAAGGTGAATAGGATGTTTTTGCTCAAATCCTCGAAATGGGGGAATTAGCTTATATTATTTAGACGTTGTACCCAGTGTCAAAAAGTACACTTTATGACATAGCTGAAAATCTAGAATTTTTCATTTCAAAAATACTACTTATACTCATTTGAAATATGTCAATTAAACTGTATATGTTTTGACATGTGAATTTTTAAAAGAAGTTAAAACCCTTTACTTATAAGGAATTTGTTAATGTTTCTTGCTATTCCCCCATTTCGAGGGGATGGGCAAAAACACCCATTATAGTCTTGTTTTAAAGATACCCTATTTTGAATCAGAACCTTTCTGTTTACTAATAAAAAGTCTAACTTCTTCAGCAACTATAGTTGGGAATTGCATCCAAACATATGCATGGACAGAATCTTTGATTAATTTAATTTCAAATGTATTTAATAGTTTTGTAAAAGCTTTAAAACTGTTTCTAACCTTTTCATTAGCCCATTCTTCCTTACTAGGTAAAAATAAAATAGGACATTCTACGTTTTCATAATATTCTTCAAATTTAACATCCCAGTATTTTTGAATATATTCATTTCTAACATAGTTTTGATAATGGCTTGTAAAATGTCCATCTTCCGTCTCTTGTATCGTACTTTTTAGAAAAGTAGAAAAATGTTCATTCCAAAGTCCTTGTTTTACAAAAGATGTTTTATGTTCTTCTATGTATTCATAAGGTGTATTAAATAATGGAAGTTTTCTTTCAGATAATTGAAGCTGCATTTTTTTCTTTTCTTTCTCAATTTCGTCCTCACTACCGTTAAACAACCCATGTTCTCCAAATTCATTATAAAGTGCACCTTCACAAACTAATGATAATACTAATCCTGGATAAGACACAGCAAGACTCAAGCCAACTTCTGCACCTAATGAACTACCTACAACATGACATTCTTTAATATCTAATTCTTGAAGTAAAAGATATATATCATGTGCCATGTCATCAATATGATATCCAGTCTCTGGTTTATCTGATTTTCCGTGTCCACGAAAGTCAGGGGTAATAATTCTAAAATCCTTTTCAAATATAGGTAAAACACCATCCCACATGTTCAATGTTCCCCCACTAAAATGAAGAAATAAAACAGCAGGCTTTTTCTTTATTGAATACTTAACATTAATACCTATGGAATTCTTAAGTTTAATAACCTTCTCTATCACGCGAATTCTCTCCTCAAAGTTTATTGTAATCAATAATGTTCCTAATTTTGGTAATTTATTTTTTTCGATATATTTTATAGTAAAAAGTTTTAACTTTAAATTTTTATACATTTTATGATTATTTATAAATTTAAAACAATTTCCTTACATGCCCAAGCGTCTACCTCTACTTTAAATACAGGATCTGCTAATGCCACCACATAAATCATAGTAGTACAAGGAAGATGTTCACCTAGAAAATCTCCAATAATTTTTCTTCTCTTATCTGCATTAAAATCACCTACTAAATAAAATACCATCTTTGTTAAATCTTCTACGTTCATATTAGCAGCTTCAAGATTTCTTCTAATATTATCTAGAGCTAATTGTAATTGCTCCAATGGATCATCTAGAATCGTTCCATCTATTTTCATACCTACTTGACCTGATAATACGAGCCATTTATTTGGATCTGTTACCTCTATTTGATGTACATATGGTGCTACTGGTTTATGTACTGTTTCTGGATTTCGGGATTTTTTCGACTAAAATCGCCCCTTTACTTAATTTTTAAAATAATATAAATTATTATATCAGTTTTCTAAATATTGTGTTAACCTGTCTCGTTAGGGTTGTGGTACAAAAACACTTCACTAGAAACATAGAACGGTAATATCCTGTTAACGGAGAGTTTAAACAGCTCATCTAAACAATTTAAGAATGAATTCAGCTTCATTTCGGGCAAACTTCACCCTTTGGTGAAGTTGCCCTTTTCTCATCATATGCATAGCTTCGACGCCGCTTAAAATGAAAGTAGCTGTACGAAGAGATTTCAGTCCTAACATAGAACGAACTCGTTCCTTGATAAAACGATGATCTTGTTCCACGATATTATTAAGATATTTCACTTGCCTTATTTGGATGCCCACAGGCATCTTTTTTTCATTCTTCAACTCTTCAATTGCTTCAGGATAGGCGGGATTCTTATCAATAGTTATCACACGAGGTTGTGAAACAAGAGACACAAAGACCGCAAAGCTTTCTTGAAGAAGCGCTTTGCGGTCTTTTCATGTTTCTAAACCTCGTGTGATTACCGTCGATAAAAATCCAGCTTATCCAATCGCTATTGAAAAACTGAAGGAAGTAAAAAAGATGCCTGTGGGCATCCAAATGAGACAAATCAAATATCTAAATAACATTGTAGAACAAGATCATCATTTTATTAAGAAGCGCGTGCGTTCTATGTTAGGGTTCAAATCGTACCAAACGGCCGTGTCTATCTTACGTGGTATAGAAGCGATGTACATGATCAAAAAAGAACAAATTGATATACAGAATCAGTCTGTCCAAAATCAGAATTGCTTTATCCATCAACTGTTTGGATTAACAGCATAAAGAAAGATTTCGATAGGAATGTGAACTTTTTTACAATTTATTATTTTTTTGCACCAGAACCTTTTTTCGTCCAACAATACAACCGCATGTCGAAGTACATCTGCTTCCCATGAATAATCCAGATACTTTTTTCGAAACTCATTCACAATATCAAGGTGTATTTTATCCCCTCTAAACTGAAATAACTTTTCATACGCCATCTTGATTACACCTCTATTCATTTCCTTCTACTAACCTTACGAGTGTCACAACTAATTCATTTGTGGCATCTATATATTCTTGAAGTTTATTTTCCTGCCTTTCTAAAGTGATAGAAACATTACTAATTGCTTCATCGAATTTATCTTCTTTATTTCTTCGATATTCTTGTTCAAAATGTTTTACAATCAAATCATTTATATACTCAGAACGAGTAAAACGCCTTCCCAATTTCTCAGAAATTTGTTTACACCTTTTATCTATTTCTTTTACATGGTAAGGATCAGCCTTTCTAATATGAAGTTCCATTATTGCACCTCAATCTCAGAAAAAAGTTTGCTATCCTCAGGACAATTGTTAATCCATTCTTTAAAATGCTCGTCACATAAATTCAAATCAATCCCAGGAGCGACTTCAATTTTCGTTATCTCTTTAACAATTCTCTTCTCTATATCAGTTTAGGATTTGTCACAGAGAATCATTGATTCCACCTACCTTATTGTTCAAATTTATTAAGTTGCTTTATTGCATTCCAATTTCTATGAATAACCTTTATTGCCTTTTCTTCTGACGTGAAATCCCCTAACCCTACATACGTTTTGCTTTCATAAATAGTAATTTCATCTTCTTGATAAATCTCTTCTCCTACTTCTAATTCCCTACATAAAAGAAACTTAGCAAGCCCTAAATGTTGGATTAAATAATTTGCTGGTTTAACCTTTAGATTTTCAAATTCTTCTATAGGTGGTGCTATTACTTTCACAAAAATCGACCTCCTTTATTACCATAACTTCCAAAACTCTGCACTAATCACAGAACACTAAACCCCTTTCCAGGAACTAAACCTAAAGATTAAAAAAGGGCATAAGGACAATGTGATTGCGCCCGCAGGCTCCAAATCCACCGTACCCAGGATTTCCAAACATATGACAACTGCAACCACATCCGTTACCTCCATGGTTGCTAAAGCCATTTCCGACTTGATTGCCATGTCCATAAAAAAATGGGTAACCTCCGTATCCGAACATAATTTATCAGCTCCTTGCTAGTAATAGAAGCTGTTATTTCCACTACTTATTATTGTTTTTCGTGTATGGATCAAAAAAGAAGTAATTCTTGCTTTACCCCTATAGGTAAGAATAGATGTGTGTAAGGGACTGAAAAACAAAGACTCTTTTGCCTTTTTGACAATAGATCTTTTGTATCGTTTAAACCATCAACCATATGTGAAGTTTTTACTAGATAGCTTTAATGATCTAGGTTTTGAAGAATATCTCTAATTCTTTCTTGGACATTTTGGGGTTGAAATACATCTGTCTGATTAGGTTGTGGTATCAGTAATGGAGTCTGCTGGTTTTGTGATGTATTTTGTTGAGCTTGTTGTTGTATCAGTATTTGTTGAATTTGTTGCATCTGTTGTTGAGTGACCTGGTCAAATTGTTGTGTCTGTATATTCGTTTCTAAGTCTTGTGCACTTCCCAATCCACACAGACGGACACACACTTGTTGTTGTTGAATGAGCTTAAAGATCAAAACTACTTCAGCCTTCTCGATAATCTTCTTAAAATTCCCGTTTTCATCAACTTCCCTGTAAAGATCAAGATCGTTTACAAGGCTAAATAATAATTTGCATTCAATAGGTTCATTGTAAAATTCATAAGTAACCCCGCCGGATTTATAACGGTCTGCTCCATGGCCATCTTTATCTATGAAGATTCGTTCATTGGTCGCAGTCGATTTATGGCTAAAAAATCCCTCAGGGTTTCTTCGAACTCGGAATGTTTGATTACAGCTAAAAGGCACATCAACAGAGTAGTCGCGCAGATATCCATTACAGTCTTCGACATATTGAATATTTTTATGGATTACTCCAGAAACAAACACCTTTACCTCAAAAAAAAATCCGAATGAGGGAATAGCCGATGAGATGGCTTTACATTGAGTAAGAGAAACATTTCTTCGCATATTTTTAATTTCCTTTGCAGCAGTTGGTAATGTGATTTCTGATTCAACGAGTGCTTGTAATTCTGCATCTGTTAGGACTACTGGAATAAAGGCGTTTCCACCAGGAAATGAGGCACTGTTACAATCAACCCGAATGGTTTTAGCTGTATCACATTGATATTGGGGATGTTTATTGGGGTAATAACTTTCGTTGTTTTCTATCATACTAGTTCCTCCTTAAATTTTGATAGGCAATACAAAAAATAAAGAACACCCGTTCAACAACTGCTTAAATATAAAGTTATTGAACACATTTAATGTATAAGCGTATAAAAACATATAAATTTAATTGTCGAATTTTGCTTAACATATGTTTTCATATACAAGCTTTTTTAGGGGTGCCAAAGTTTCTATAGAGAATTGGCCCTGAAATATGATTCTTGTCGACAAAAAACTCTACCAAATTATAATCATTTAAAGTTAGGGGAGGTTGACGATCCAATGGTGCTCCGGCGCCGCCAGATAAAACAAAGTCGGTACCTATTCCCAAAGTAAAAGCCCCATCGCTGTTTTTTCTGATAAATTGTTCATCGTAGGCGTGTACATGGCTGACAAGCACTTTTTTAACATGGTGCCCCTGAACTAAGTCAAAAAATCTTTGACTTTCGGGAGTGTTCACAGGAAATCCCTCAAGACCTTGCCATCGGCCGATGTCCGGTTGTGCATGCATCGCTAAAATAGTATTACGGGGATTATCTTCTAAATTCTTCTCTAAAAGATTTAACTCTTCATCAGTAAAACCATATTTTTTTTCTTTAGGGCTGATAATATTGTTCACGGCAATGCCAAGGAAGTTGACTTTAGGGATATCAATCACCCAATGCACCTTTCCGATAGTTGCTCTGAAATTTTCAAGGTTGCTCTCTACACGGAGTAATTCATCATGGTTGCCAACGCACAAAAATACTGGGATGTTTGGAGCAATTTTTTTCACCACTTTGACAAAGTGCTCCAAGAAAGCTAGCTCACCGGTAAAAACGGTATCCCCGCCGTGGATAATAAACAGCGGATCTAATTCTACGGCTTTTTCCAATACGAGTTCAAAATGGCCGTTCATCGTAAAACAATTATCGTTATTCCCGTTTCCCCTACTGTCTCCTAAAAATACAAAATTAAAGTGATTGTGTTTTAATTTGTCAATTCTCCGTTCCAATAGCTTTTCGGAACGTTCATGGAGCGTCATAGACACCATTATCCCTCCGTATTATTTTAAATAGCAAACAAGCTATACTAAATTTTATGAAAAAGACTTCTAAATGGATTGGACGAGTTAATCTTTATTTTAAAGCTGTATTTATATACTTTTTACTTGTTGTGCAAATAGTTTCAACTTTGCTTTAGCAAATCACCCCACTTTTGAGGGGTTGCAACAACATAGATTAAAATCTCTGTATAATTGCGCTCTGTTCATTTCATCAGAGATATGAGTGAAAGAATGAAGCTTGTAATTGTTTCACTAACAGGTGCTTGAGTCAGGCTACATCAGTAGTTTTTTTATGAATTTTAGAAGAACAAAACGAAAGTAACATAATACATAAAAAGTTACATTTATTTAATTGAAAATATCATTCTGACGTCACCATCCCCTGCTCTCGTTTTAGAAGCGGACTTTTGACCAGATGACCAACTAAGCCAAAGATATTCCTCAAAAGAGGGGGTGAAAATGAAAAGATTTTATTCCACCACGATTTCTTTTCTTCTTGCGCTGCTGCGATTTGAAGAATTTGTTGTTTTACTTCCTTGGATTCTCTAATCGATTCCATGAGTTTCCGATTTCGTTCTTCGAGTTTGATATTTATATAATCTTGTTGTTCTTGCTGTTTTTTTCTACATCAGCAACATGCTTTCCCAGTTCCGCAATCTCTTCTTTTTGATCAGCAATTACTTGCATGGTCTTTGGCAAAGTGTTGTTTAGCGAATCTATCACTGTGGATTTGAAAAAATGTTGAACTGTTTATAAAAAAGTCGCACCGTTTTGAAAAAAAGTTTAACCGTTTAGGGGTACCGCCACATCGCTATCAAGCTAAGCTCATACAACGTCAATTATAGTAAAGGTTGTTTCTTTTTTCTAAAGGCTACGTGTAGAGAATTTAAAGATTTGCATACGAAATAAACCCTAATGGGTTTCATTTTTAAAATTTAAGCCGCTTGATTATCAGACATGGTACAATTGTAAACGACACCTAATATATCAAAGACTGTTTTCTTCTTATACCTATGAGATTTTCGCCCGTTTTGCTGTAGGAGGTTGAACAGGCGAATTAGAATCTTTGATAGCTCTTGGGTGTCTTTCTGTATAGCTTGGAAAAGAAGAAAAAAATAGTCTTTAATCATATAAATAGCTTTATATTCACTCAATTCTTGTTTCTTTTTCATAAGAAGTAATTTCGGCATTTGAAACATAATAGAGGAACAGAGTAGAATGGCAATCAGTTGCCCATACAAATGGCATTCCAATCGTTCTTGTTTTATCTTTTTACAATGATGAATGC
>NZ_JAQOTJ010000036.1 GCF_028401955.1 Bacillus sp. BP-3 | reverse complement strand
TATACAGATATCAAAACAGTTTTTATTTATGCAAGCCATGGTATTCCCTCCTTTCTATTAATTTATTCATTTAGATAGTATGTGTTCTAGCCAAAGATGTATATGTAGTTCTTATCAATTTTTCGTTAGAACATGGGGTACAGCCAACGTACTAACATAAAACCCACGCTAAAGAAAATAAATCCCTTTATATCAAGGTTTATAGCGTAACAAAAAGGATTGTTGCAAATAATGTTACGAATTATTTTTGATACAGTATTTTGTTACAACTAAATTAGCTAAATAAAGGCTAACGCTTCTTGAAACCAATGTTGTAACAAAAATGGTCGTTTATGGGATTTTTCCTAAATAGAAAACGGATATTTATGTTAAGATAAAGAAGAAATTGAAAAAAATGTACTTAATCTAGCGAGCAGATTAAGAGAACATAGGTGAAACTTGTATTGTACAGTTTCGTAATAAGAATTACAGTTAATGGAAAGATAAAGTAATTAATAATGGTGAGGAAATTGATTAACATTATTATATTTGAAACGGAATTATACTAAGGAGGACTTTTTCTTTTGGGGACAGATATATTAATTTATTTAGGTGGCCTAGCTCTATTAGATACATTAAGCCCCACAATAATTGGTGTTACACTATATCTTATTTTAACAGATAATGAAAATCTAATAACAAGATTATCATCGTATCTAATTACAGTTATGATATTGTATTTTTCATTAGGTATCATAATGATCTTAGGCTTAGATTATATTACTGATGTATTCTCAAACGCTTTTCAAAATAGAAGGGTTCTTTTTATTATAGGGGCAATTTTATTTGTAGGTAGCTACTTTATCCCTATAAATAAAAAAAATAATATTCCAAAGCCTAAAACTCAAGGTATATTCTCAATAATAATTATTGGGATTGTTACTTTTTTAATTGAAGCAGGTATAGCGTTACCGTACCTTGCTGCTATTGGTATGTTATCGACAACTAATATACCATTTTATAATAAGCTTTCAATTATAGCTGCATATAATTTTATTATGATATTACCAGCTTTATTTATCTTATTAGGATATAAATTATATGGAAGTCGTATAAATTCAAAATTGGTCAATCTTCGAAAGAAAATATCAGCTAATACAAATAAAGCACTATCTTGGATAATATGTATAGTTGGGGTGATATTGATGTTGTACTCTATAGATGGATTAACTATAAGAATCAAATAAAGCTCCCCTTCTGCCTATATAAAACGTGAATAAATGTACTTAAGTTAACATGGTACGTTAGCTTAACAAGCTAAATAAAAAAGTCGAATCCTTATTGTAAAAGGAAATCGATTTTTTCTTTATGGGGTATCGTCACATCGCTATCAAGCTAACAAAACAAAATACCCCCTAAAATGAAAAAATACGCTATTCTTTCTGTAGAATCATAGGAAAGGATGGCGTTTTTGTATGTCTATATAAGTCCTCTTTAAAAAATCGACATGTCTGCACGTTGAATACGACTGAGGATTGCATCAGGATTTTTATCAATAGATTCTATAAATTGATAGATTGAATCCATCAAATGATCAATCGTTTCATGATAACAAGGTTCTGGTGCAAAATTCCAAAACTCTTGCAAGTAATCTCCTAATCTTGGACATACTGATAGTATGCCTTTAAAAAAGGGGCATGATCAGTATGAAAAAGGAAAATTTGTTTAAATAGAAGGATTATCAATTGCTCACACAACCATTATGCGCTGGGTTCATCAATATGGACCCCAACTAGAAGAGAAAGTATGACATCATCTTAAATCAACAAATGATTCGTAGAGAGTCGATGAAACCTATATTAAAGTAAAAGGTCAATGGATGTACTTATATCGTGCAGTTGATTCAGAGGGGAATACAATTAATTTTTATCTAAGTAAATCAAGAGATAAACAAGCAACCAAGCGCTTTTTCAAGAAATCCTTGGCTTTTTCGTATGTTACTAAACCTCGTGATAACAGTAGATAAGAAACCTGCCTATCCTCTAGCGATTCAAGAGTTAAAGGGAGAGAAACATATGCCTGAAGGCATACAACTAAGACAAGTTAGATATCTCAATAATATAGTGGAACAAGATCATCATTTTATTAAGAAACGTGTGCGTTCTATGTTGGAATTCAAGTCATTTAAAACAGCAACCTCTATATTGAGTGGTGTTGAAGCCATGCATATGATAAAAAAGAGACAGATTAATTTACCGAATCAGTCTGTCCAAAACCAAAAAAGTTCATTCACCAAGTGTTTGGATTTATAGCATAAAATACGATTCCGTTAGGAATTTACTATTATTCGTGTCCTTTTTCAAATTTTTGCACCAGAACCTAGTTTTTTATTTTTCATTTTCTTTTTTACGTGGTTGCTGCTGTCTTCGTTGCTCTTGTTTTTCCACTTCTTTTTCTTTTCCTAAACTTCCATAAAGTAAATTTCGTTCTTTTGTCATTAATGACAACTTATAATGCAATTCAGCTTCATCAGTTATATCATAATTCTTTTTCAGATAGTTCATATCACGTTTTGCAACATCATACTGTTTAAATTCATGATAATGTTCTTGTTTAAATGCCATTTTATTTTCAGCTTTTTTATACGCCACGATTAAAGAATGGCTCTTTTTATAAGTTTGGAAACAACCCTTCATTTTCTTTAATCTAAAAATTTCATTATCAATACCTAAAAGTTGCTTTTCAAAGCTGTCAATTAACGCTTCCTTACTTGCTTCAATTTCATCAAGTTCCGAAAGCGAAACATTTAGGTTATATAGCTTAGAGCTCAATTCATTTAAGTAATTAATATTTTGTTTCGTAGGGGTCACCATATCAAAAAAAGAAAATTGTACGTTTAGACACATTTTAGACACAAATTAACCGATTGCCTGTACGTTAAGGAATCGGTTGTTTATTTACTCCTCTTCATACTCACATAACACACGTTCTAAATGTTCCCTCTTTACATGAGTAATTCCCCATTCACAAATCATATCGAGTAAAGGAATAAGGGATAATCCTTTTTTTGTTAGGGAATATTCTACTCGGGGAGGAACTTCTGGATAGACAGTTTTTATAATTAGTCCATCCTTTTCTAGTTCTCTTAATTGTCTGGATAGTGTTTTATGTGAAATATCCTCAATATATCTCTGAAGCTCTCCAAATCGTTTGAGAGGGTTTTCATATAGTTCATACAAAATCATTATTTTCCATTTTCCTTGAATGATTTGCATCGTTGCATCAAACTCATTTAAATATTTTTTTTGATTCAATTCGTTGTCCCCCTTAAATAAGTACCTCAAGGTTACTAAAGGACAACGAGGTGCCTACTTTACCTCAAGTAGCTTCAATTGTAAACTGATTTTACTTAGAAATCAAAGAAGGAGTGAAAATCAAAATGAAAACAGGTTTTATTGCAATTACAGGTGCTTCATCAGGTATTGGTGAGGCAACAGCAAAGAAGTTTATAGAAAACGGTTATAATGTTTTAGTTATAGCACGTCGTGCACATTTGTTAGAACAATTTACAGGTGATCATATAATGAAGGCAAGTGTGGATGTAACAGATAGAGAGGCTTTAAATAAAGTTCTTATGGAAGCTGAAGACAAATTTGGACCAGTTGAAGCAATTGTAAATAATGCTGGGCGTATGTTATTGGGGGATATTGTTAAACAAAATCCTAGTGAATGGAAAGAAATGTATGATGTGAATGTGTTAGGTGTGTTAAATGGAATGCAAGCAGTATTGCCTTCTATGATTGAGCGCCAAACAGGAACTATTATTAATGTAAGTTCTATTGCTGGAAAGAAAACATTCGCTGATCATGCAGCATATGTGGGGACGAAATTCGCAGTTCATTCAATAAGCGAAAATGTTCGTGAAGAGGTTTCGAAGTATAACGTACGTGTTATAACAATTGCGCCAGGTGTGGTTGAGACGGAGTTATTATCACATACATCTGACGAGCAAATTAAAGAGAGTTACACAGAATGGAAAGAGTCTATTCAAGGTGGTCTAAATCCAAACACAGTTGCAGAAACAATTTACTTTGTATTTAATCAACCTCAAAGTGTAAATATTCGAGAAGTTGTACTGGCACAAACAAGACAACAAGCATAAAAATAATTTATCTGATCAATTTCATTGCTATTAAGTTAAGATAAATTTATAAGTTCACTATACGGGATTCTGCTGACAAAACGCGAATATCGTACGCTAAGGATATGCAGGATTTCATGCAGGCACGAGAAGAGTTTGAACTGCCGAATGCTGCTGTGACAGGGATGTATGAAATCCTGCATACAGTTGAGAAAACGGAAGGCTGACAAACTCTTGGTGTGAGTGACTTTCTGGAATTTGATTACTGCTGATAATGTTATGTGAATTTCACATGTATACGGTATACAATAATAACATCCCATTACAGTTGTGAAACTTAACTATGTATATGGATATTTCATATTTATTCCTATACTCTATTGATTTTATTTTATTTTTCAAGTATAGTTATTCAAAATAATAAATATTTAATAAGTTTTCTAGGGTTCCGCAATTTTACTTTCTAATTGGTCAGGTCCGAGAGAAAACGTACGGTAAACTTTACTGTATACACGGAGGGATAAAAGCCCGGGAGATATCAATAAGATGATATTTTCCGGGCTTTTTTTATTCTTAAGGGAAAATAAAGTTGGAGGATAGTTATGATACAATTTAAGAAAAATAATTTAACTGTTTATCAAAGTTCCTTATGGAAGACTACAAGTAATGTGTTTGAGGCTGATGATTTTATATTAATAACAGATCCAACATGGCTACCACATGAAATAAATGAAATTAAATCATATGTAGAACAAATCCGAGATGGAAAAGAACTATATTTGTTATTTACGCACGGTGATTTTGATCATATTATCGGATATGGGGCATTTCCAGATGCAAAAGTAATAGGAAGTATAGGAATGTTAGACCATCCAAATAAGCAGTATAAACTCGGTTTAATTAATAACTTTGATAGTGAGTATTACATCGATAGACCATATCCAATTAAATTTCCAACTATTGATATAGTTATTAAAGAAGATGGGCAACAACTTAAAATAGGTAATACATTAATTACTTTTTACCTTTCACCTGGTCATACTCATGATGGACTATTTGCAATAATTGAGCCACAAGGCATATGGATTACTGGAGACTATTTATCTGATTTTGAGTTACCTTATTTGTTTGATAGTGCTAAAGCCTATCTAAACACTCTAATGAAGGCTGAAAACATTTTGAAGAACCATTTTATTAGTGTACTTGTACCTGGTCATGGGCAATCAACAGAAAATAGAGATGAAATGAATAAAAGGATAGAATTAGCTCGCGAATATTTAAACCAACTCATTAAATCTGTAAAAATTGGTGATAGTCAATTAATCGACCAACTAGGGAAACAAATGAGTTATCAATCAACTTTTACTAAAGAATGCCATGAGAAAAACATTGAAATCATACAAAATGAACTCGTATAAAAAGAGTGATATTATGAACATAGTAAATTTAAAAGAATTAGGTAACTCATTAGAAGTTGATAAAGATCATATATTAAAAGAAATAAATAAAGGAAGTTTTATACTTATTAATCTAAAGGAAAAAGAATATCCTTATGAAGTTCATGAGTCAGCAGAAGAAATGATTATTGCATTTCAAGGGAGTTTTGTACTTGAGACGGAGATTGAAAGTGTGATAATTCCTGAAGGGTCTATGATAACTATCCCTAAAGGTGTAAAACATCGTTTTGGCAATGAGAGCAATGCTCTCATATTAGTAGCATTTGGGTAGTAGGAGTCACTTAATTGTTGGCTGTTTCATTTCACCAAACCCGTATCTCTC
Organism: Bacillus sp. BP-3; assembly: GCF_028401955.1. Classification (GTDB taxonomy): domain Bacteria; phylum Bacillota; class Bacilli; order Bacillales; family Bacillaceae_G; genus Bacillus_A. The sequence goes on along the minus strand of NZ_JAQOTJ010000036.1, from coordinate 7,625 downwards.
GCAAGATTCCGTAAAGCATTTAGAGATGAAAAACCTTGAGTTTCCTGAGCAAATAATTGTAATTCATCAAATACAGAAATTAACATACAAAAACGCTATTCTTTCTTATGATTCTATAGAAAGAATAGCGTTTTTTCCATTTTAGGGGATATTTTGTTGTATTAGCTTGATAGCTTCCAATATGGCCTTTACATGTTAAAAGAAATGGATGCGATAAAAGTGTCAGTTGGTATCTTGTCTATATATAATTCGATACTTTTTGAACAATGTACTGTATTGTGGATTCCATTTTCGAATCATCTATCTCGTCCTTATATTTATGATGAATGATTTGTTGCTTTTTAAGAACGTAATAATCAAACAGTGCTTGATATAAAGTCATATTGTTTTGAATTAAGATTGTAGGTTCAAAGAGCTTCCGCAGTAGTACATCGTCTTGAATAAGGATGAGTACAGGGTTTATAGCGTTGAACACTTCTTTTTTTATATGTTCTTCATAGAATTTTTTTAATTTATGATTTCGTTCGTTTTGAGCTTGTATGATTTGCTCATATAGTACAGGAGCACTATGTTTTAAATCTAATATAAAGGTATCAGATATATAAAAAGCAATGAGTAATGATTGCTCAAATGTTTTTTGAAACCGCTCGCCGAACGGGACTGTTTCTTCAAAAATGGTTTGATCAATACTAGTAATATATTCGGCATAAATCTTGACGATATATTGGATAATATCATCTTTTGATGAGAAATATTTGTACATAGTTGCCTTGCTAATATCCATATAACGAGCAATATCATCTGTTCGTAACGGGCTTATACCTTGTTTTTTTACAATCGGTAATAATTTAGAAATGAGCTTTTTTCTCATTTCTGCTTGATTATCAATATTATTATTTAACATAACAACCCTCCTTGCATTCATTTTATTATAAGTTAGTTTATGGATTTATACAAATTAAACTAATTGAACTAAAAAAACAAAAATAGTTTACTTATTTTTTGGTGTATGTTATTCTCTTTTTACATCATCTTTTTGAAAGAAGGAGAACTTATGAAAAAGAAGCAACTCGGTTCACAAGGTTTAGAAGTAGCAGAAATTGGATTAGGGTGTATGGGAATGTCTGCATTTTACGGTCAAATAGATAAGACAGAGGCGATAAAAACCATTCATCGTGCTGTTGAACTTGGAATTACAATGTTCGATACAGCGGATATTTATGGGTATGATGAGGAAGGAATGGGAACAAATGAAAAACTCGTAGGGAAAGCGTTACAGGGCGTTCGGCATGATGTGACAATTGCAACGAAGTTTGGAGCGATGCGAAATGAAATGCAACACTTAGGATACAACGGTTCTCCTCAATATGTGAAGGAAGCATGTGAATCAAGTTTAAGAAGATTAGGAACAGACTACATCGACTTATATTATTTACATCGCGTTGATCCAAATACACCAATTGAAGAAACGGTAGGAGCGATGGCAAAGTTAGTGCAAGAAGGAAAAGTACGTTATATCGGATTATCTGAAGTAACAGGTGAGCAATTAAAAACGGCTCATGCAATTCATCCTATTTCAGCTGTTCAAACTGAATATTCTCTTTGGTCTCGCGAACCAGAGAAAGATATTTTACAGGCTTGTCGTGAATTAGGTGTTGGATTTGTTCCGTATAGCCCACTTGGTCGTGGATTTTTAACGGGTAATATAACAAGTCGTGATCAATTAACACCTGATGATTGGAGATATTATAATCCACGTTTTTCAGAAGAAGCGTTTGCTTCTAATATGAAAATTGTCGAAGGAATTAAACAGCTTGCGCAAAAGAAAGAATGTACGCCTGCACAATTGGCACTTGCTTGGGTTGTTACACAAGGCGAAGAAATCGTACCAATTCCGGGTACAAAGCGAGTGAAATATTTGGAACAAAATGTGGCAGCTCTTGAAGTTACTTTAACAAAAGAAGAGTTAGCATATTTAAATACGATTGCACCAATTGGTGGCACGATTGGTAATCGATATTAAGATTAATCATCAATTTATAGTTCTTTTACAATAAAATCCATTAAATAAAATCTAGGAGGAATTTATATGAAATATACAGTTATTACGGGTGCTAGTTCAGGAATTGGGTATGAAACGGCTCTTGCTTTTGCGGCTCGCGGAAAAAACTTAATTCTAGCAGCTCGCAGAACGGAAGAATTGGAAAAGTTAAGATTAAAAGTGGCAGAAATGAACGCAGACTTGGATGTTGTTATTCGAACTGTTGATTTATCTGTTACAGCGGACGTTTATGAATTTTACGAAAGTCTTCGTAATTATCAGATTGAAACCTGGATCAACAATGCCGGTTTTGGGAACTATGCTTCTGTGGGGGAACAAAATTTAAACAAAGTCGAGACGATGCTTCACTTGAATATAGATGCCTTAACTATTCTATCTACTCTTTATGTACGAGACTATGCAGAGATTGAAGGAACGCAACTCATCAATATTTCATCAGGAGGCGGATACCTGATCCTTGCCGGTTCTGTGACCTACTCCGCGTCAAAGTTCTATGTAAGTGCCTTTACAGAAGGTTTAGCACAAGAATTGAAAGAAACAGGAGCGGCCATGCAAGTGAAAGTTTTAGCTCCTTCTGCAACTGAAACGGGATTTGCTAAACGTTCTTTGGATGTAGATGACTTCCAATATGAAGGTGCAATTCCTAAATTTCATACTGCAAAAGAAATGGCTGGATTTATGTTAAATCTGTATGATAGCGAAAAGGTTGTTGGTATTGTGAATGGAGAAACGTATGAGTTTCAATTAAGAGACCCGATTTTTCCGCATGTGGCAAGAATAAGAAAATAATTTAGTGTACCCAATTTGAAGTTTTAAATCATAATCAATTCAAATCCTAAAGGAGCGTAAAAAACATGGGGAAATTTACAGACATTCAAAATAATCATTTAGCATTAATACAATACTATCGTTGGTATCAAGTATATGAAGTCCCGTTTAACAAAGCACGTATTGATAATCAGTTAGATATTTTAGCGGATGAAGTCGAAATTTCATCGCAAGCTATAACGACGAAAGGTAAAATGGGTTTAGTAGATAAATTAAGAATGTTTGAAGGATGGCAAAATGCGCATCATGTTGAAAACGCATCAATCAAACAGTTGAACGATGAGGAACTTTCATTAGAAGCAGATATTCTTTATCAAAATATACGCCCAGATGATAGTAGATACAGCTATAGAATTCATTATTCAACAATCCTGAAACTTAGAGAGAACGACTTGCCTCTTTTTACTAAGGTCCATTTAGAGCCAATCGGTACTGTAGAAAATCCAGAATTTACATCTGCCTATGCAGACAATAGAGCAAAATCATTTATGCATTATTGGTTATATTTAATGGAAACAGCATCTGTGAACGGTGACAAATTCAAAGAACTACTAGCAGAACAATTTGAGTTGAATTTAGGTACAGGTTCTAAAATCGATACATTAAAAGGATTTAACGAATGGTTATCAACCGCGCCGAGTCAAGTGAAAGAAAGCGGACATTATCCGAAAAATTTATCAGTTACAGAAAATGTGGATAATACAATACATGTTTCCGTAGATTTTGAATGGGAAGGTATTTCTGTTGATAATAAGCCGATGGTTGCAGAAACACATCATGAATGGGTACTTGAAAACAATTTAGATGAGCGATTTGCTCGTATGAAAATGATGAAAGTAACTCAAACAAAGCCATTTCAAATAGTAGAATAATTTAAGCCTATAGCCTTTTTCTTTTATCTATCACATAAGAAAAAGGCTATAGGCTTGATACGCACAAAAAAACTGTACGTTAAGAAGCCGATGATTCTTGATATTTTTTCTCGTAATGTTCATAAAAGAAACGGAACAATAAAATGAGCAAATTAGAAAATAAAACAGGATGTGAGTCGATTATTATGGAGCAATCAAATAAAGCGTTTAGCGCGGCATTAGTAAAATCGTTAAGGGGAGAACGAGGGCATCTGCCCATCAAGAATGCTTTGTCGGATATAGACATGGCTCTTGCGGGAAAACACAGAGAGGAACTGCCTTATTCTATTTATCAATTAGTGAAACACATGACCTATTGGCAAGATTTTCTCTTATCAGCCGCTCAGGATAAAAAACCTGCACTGCCTGCCCATGTAAGAGAGAGCTGGCCTGAAGAAGAATGTCCTGGCAGTGAGGAAGAGTGGAAACAGACGATTCAGTATTTTCTTCAGGGGATTGAACAGGCCTGCACGATTGCCCAAACTGTTCAATTGGACACCCCATTAGAGAGCTGGCCTGGTGAAACTCCAGGTGGTGTGCTACGCAATATCGCATCTCACAACTCCTACCATTTAGGAGAAATTGTACTGATTCGCAGATTATTTAGTGCTTGGCCGCCGCCAACAGGCGGATATCCGTTTTAAACAAGATTATGGGTTGAACCTTTTCCTTTAAATTGATTAAATAGGTGACTACCTAGCTCCATTATCTTCCTCTTTAGGTGGTAATGATGTTGTAAGTGGATTTCTTGCATACGAGAATTTTGTTTTTTAAACAAGTGGCCGAATAGATTTGTCAGAATATATACAGTTACCATTTCAGTGGCTGCGCGAAGTCAATATTTCTTTGTTAACTTCGAATTCATATGATGAAACGAGCTTTCAGGAATTTGAAGGTGTCGAATAGCTAATACCTAATACCTTTTTCACTACCTCAATAGGAAGGGAATTCATGAAGAAAAAAATGATTAATATATTCATATTTTTAGGTGTAGTATGTATTACAGTTTCATTGTTGTTAAACTTACATCCCGCATTTGGCGGAAACCCAAGTAAAGAACAAAAAGAAGTATATAAAAAAATGAATAATTATGTTAATGGGAAATTTGTCAATCAAATGCCAACAAAGAGAAACATGAGTGCATCTGATATTTTCTCTATGATTAAGGATTCTATTTCAAGTGGTAAAGATCGCAATCCAGTTAGAAATATTCCTCTTTCTCAGATTGACTGGAACAAAATCAAAGGTGAGGAAGATAGTTTAACTTGGTTTGGGCATTCTGCTTTTTTACTTAGTATCGATAATAACAAGATACTCGTAGATCCCATGCTAGGTTCAATTGCTTCACCTGTTTCTTTTGCAGGTAGCAAACGCTATAGTGCAGATGTGTTGGATATTATTAATGAAATGCCGCCTATTGATGCTGTCCTTATTACACATGATCATTATGATCACTTAGATTATCCATCCATAATAAAGCTAAAGAGTAAGGTCGGTCATTTCTTCGTTCCTCACGGTGTAAGTGCCCACTTGATTCGATGGGGAGTTGCAAAAGAAAAAATTACAGAACTAAATTGGTGGGATGAAACAGAGTTCCAAGGTTCTACTATTGTATTGACTCCATCCAAACATTTCTCTGGAAGAGGGATATTAAATCGAGATACAACCTTATGGGGTGGTTGGGTCGTTCTTGGAAAACATACACGTTTCTATACTAGCGGAGATGGTGGTTATGGTGCACATTTTAAGGAAATTGGAAAAAAATACGGACCTTTTGATATCACTTTAATTGAAGGCGGTCAATATGATAGACGCTGGTCTTGGGTCCATATGACACCAGAAGAAGCTGTACAGGCTCATTTAGATGTAAATGGGAAGAATATGATGTTAATTCATTGGGGAGCCTTTACCCTTGCTTATCATGGTTGGACAGAACCTGTAGAACGAGCATTAATAGAGGCAAAAAAAACAGATGTGAACTTAATCACTCCTAAAATTGGTGAAACTGTTTCATTAAGTGGAAAGTTAGTAATTCCTATTTCTTCATGGTGGAAAATGTAAGTTGGGAAAATCAAAACATTGTTTATGCATTATGGTACACATACAGATGTCGGATTGGTAATGAGTGTTTGTGTTGGTTTGAAAACTCCCATTATACTTGTGTTAGGTATCTTAGGTTGATGATTATCGGATGCTTTATCGCGATTATCTACTACATCACCTACCTTCGTTAAAATATACGCTAAGCAAATTTTGATATAAAATGAGCCAAATTTCCTACTCTAAGGAACATTCGGCTCATACTCTTTATTTAGTTTGTAATTTGTTCTCTTCATACTCTTTCAGTATCTTATAAAAAGTATTTTTCTTAAGTTCTAACAGTTCCATAAATTGAACGGCTGTTATTTTTCTATTTTTCCACTTCGGATAAGTTTCTTCTATTATATATAGCTGTTTTTGACTTAATGATGAGAGGTTAAATTGAGGACGCCCTAAATGTTTTCCTTGAGATTTAGCTATCGCAATCCCTTCCGCTTGTCTCTGATGAATTTTTTTTCGTTCTTGATCTGCAACATAGGAAAGCAAAGATAAAAATTGATCTTCCATTAATCGTCCCATGTCACCCATCTCACGGAATTTACGACTATCAAACAGCGTTTCATTTTCTAAAACCACAATATCTGCTTGTAATTCTCTTGTTATGTATTTCCACTCCGTAATTACTTCATCATAATTACGCCCCATACGATCTAAAGCATCTATGTAAACAATATCACCTGTACTCAATATTTTTCGTAATAATTGATACTGAGGACGATCGAAATGTCGTCCACTTGCTTTATCGACAAAAATACGTCGAGCTTCCACACCTCGTTCCATCATTTTATGTAATTGACGTTGTTCATTTTGATCTTTTGTACTTACACGTATATATCCATAAATATTCGCCATGTTTGGTATTCTCCTTACATTTGTTACGGCCATTATACCATTTTCGTTTATAAAGGTATTAATTAAAAATAAACGTTTATAAAACAATTCAATTCACCTTTATAAACTTGATATTCCAATGTTTCATAGATATAGACCTACCGTTTATAAAGGTATACCTTTGTAAACGTTTTTGTGTTTTTTGTGGTAATTGCTAAATTTGATTATTATTATAGAAGTGAGTGAAATTTTTAAAAATTAAAATTATAAGGGAATATTTGCATTCTAAATAAATAATTTACGAAGGGAAATGGGAAGTTGAAAACGAGAGAGCTTCTTACTGCAGAACAAAGGGAATACTTTTATGAAGTTCCTGAGCATATGGACGAGAGAGAAATTCTGCGCTATTACACAATATCTGATGAAGAATTGCAAATTATAAATAAACAACGCGGTGCTGCCAATCGATTAGGTTTTGCCATACAAATTGCTTACTTACGCTTTCCTGGGAGACCATTATCTGCAAATGAAAAAGTACCAGATTTTATTGTACATACGATTGCAAAACAATTAAGAATTTTACCTTCAGCTATAGAGAACTATGCACGTGGACGTGATGCAACTCGGCGAGAACATTTGAGTAAAATCAGAAATACATTAGGATTTCGGACATTTACTTTAAAAGAATATCGAGAGTTAGCACGTTGGCTTCTCCCTATGGCAATGAAAACAGATCAAGGACATCTTTTAGTAGAAGCTCTTATTACAGAAATGAGGAAAAGAAAAATTATTCTACCAGCCATATATGCAGTTGAAGGTTCTGTTGCAAAGTTTCCTACATGAAGCTACACTCTAGAAAACAGGATATAGGAGAATCAGATATGAGGTATTTT
>NZ_JAQOTJ010000035.1 GCF_028401955.1 Bacillus sp. BP-3 | reverse complement strand
TCGGTTCGCTCGACTTGCATGTATTAGGCACGCCGCCAGCGTTCATCCTGAGCCAGGATCAAACTCTCCAATAAAGTGTTTGTCTAGCATCATAAATAAAAATTGACGTTTCACGTTGTTTGTTTCGTTTAGTTTTCAAAGTTCAACATCGCATTTCAGCGACTTCTATAAGATATCACATTTTTCTCTCTCCGTCAACTTGTTTTTTCTTTCGTTGTTGACGACATTTATTAATTTATCACATTAATAGTCTGGACGTCAATATTTTTTCTTAAAAAAATAACCAAGCTCGAAAACAAAGGTTTTTTCTAGCCTGGTAAAATATATAACTTAATGATTATAAGCGCGCCGATACCCGGCAAACCTAAAAAACCCGAAACAAATGTAGTACCAACATTAATAGGAAGATGAAAATTAAACTGTGCCCCTACTATATTCACGGCAAACAACAACAAGGCTCCTATTACAATTTTAACAAGTAATCTGCCCACAAAGCGAAATGGCTTTATAGACGCACCGACAATTAGCAAAAGAAATATTAACGTTAATATACCACCAATAATCAAACTATGTTCCATTCAATTCTCTCCCTTACAACTTGTACACTATATTTGTATGGGAAAAAGAAAAAAAAAGACCGTTAATTTTTTCTTATAAAGCGAAACTTCCATCAGTGGGAGCCTTACTGCCCGTTAATGCGAAATAAAACAAAAAGCCGAACTGAAAAACCATTTCCCGTTCGACTTCCCCTTTATAATTGTTCCATTTTCACAGGACGTCTTTTCGCTTCCTTCAATAGATAGAAGTACTTCGCTTCCGCCAGTTTCAAATGACACAATATATCATCTGAAGGCTCAATACTTTGTTCTACAATTCTCTTCTGACGCATCCACTCTATCTTCACTTGTTCTAGCAATACAATTAATTTTTCATCATATTCTTTGCGCAACTTCCTTTTTTTTTGAAAAAACATCTCTATTTCTCCTACTTATAATTCTCTGCGGCCTTCTAACGCCTTCGATAGCGTTACTTCATCCGCATATTCTAAGTCACCACCAACTGGTAGACCGTGTGCAATACGAGTCACTTTAATTCCCGTTGGCTTTAACAGACGAGAGATATACATCGCTGTTGCTTCCCCTTCAATATTCGGGTTTGTTGCCAAAATAACTTCTTGGACTGTTTCATCATGTAGTCGTTTTAACAACTGAGGAATATTAATATCTTCCGGACCAACTCCCTCCATTGGAGAAATGGCACCATTCAACACATGATATACTCCCTGATATTCTTTCATCTTCTCCATCGCAATCACATCTTTCGGCTCTTGCACAACACAAACAACTGATTGATCACGATGAGAATCATCACAAATATAACAAGGATCTCGATCTGTTATATGACCACAAACAGAACAGTACGTTAAGTTTCGTTTTGCATTTACAAGTGACTTCGCAAAATCTAATACGTCATCTTCTTTCATATCCAATACGAAAAAGGCCAAACGAACCGCTGTTTTCGGTCCGATACCTGGTAATTTCATAAAGCTATCAATTAACTTCGAGATTGGTTCCGGGTAGTGCATCTATGACTAACCTCCTAGAACATACCGCCTGGTAAATTCAATCCTTTTGTAAATTGTCCCATTGTAGAATTCGATAGGTCTTCCGCTTTCTTTAATGCATCATTTGTCGCAGCTAATACAAGATCTTGCAACATTTCAATATCTTCTGGATCTACAACTTCTTCTTTAATTTTCACTTCCAGAACTTGTTTATGGCCATTTGCAATAACTGTTACCATACCGCCGCCAGCTGTTCCTTCAACTGTTTTTTCACCAAGTTCCTCTTGTGCTTTCGCCATTTGTTTTTGCATTTTTTGCATTTGTTTCATCATGTTATTCATATTTCCCATTCCACGCATCATAATAGTTCCTCCTAATTTTCACTTAATGGATATTTACATTTCAGAAATAAAACTCTATTTAAGGCATACTTTATTCTTTTATTTCAATTAATTGCTCTCCAACTATTTTTAGGGCTTCTTCTACAAGGGGATCTTTTGGTTTCTCTGCTTCCTCTGAAGAATCACCTTCACTTTGTAAGAACCCCTCACGAATTTTCCCCCATTCACTTTTAGGAATTGCAATCATTTGTAAATTCTTCCCAAATAGTTCGAAGAGAATTTGCTCTACCGTATCTGTTGCTTCGCGATTTTCACTCGCCATTTTACAATGAATTTCATACTTAAAAGCAAGAACATAAGAAGTAGTAGATGCTGCTACCGGCTCACTGTTTTCTAACAAAACAGCATAAGCGACTTTATTATAACTTTTCAATCGCTCTAACAGTTCACTCCATGCACTTTTCAACTGCTCCAATTCTTTACGAGTTGCTTGCTTTAGCACTTCATGAACACGACCAACCGGTATTTTCATACTACCAGAACGGCTCGGCTTCGGCGTAGCCTTTGTTTCTCTCACTTCTTGTTGCATCGAAACTGGTACACCATGCTGTTTCACCTTCTCTAATTCCTGTTCTAACTGCTGCATTCTTTGTAAAACGACTTGCAAGCGATCCGCTCCGTTTGCTTTCATCGCAAACTGCTGACACAATTGCACCATAACCACTTCTAAAAAAATACGAGGATGATTTGTCCATTTCATTTCTTGTTGACTCTTACTAAGTGTATGAATAATTTCATAAATCACTTCAGGCTTCATCTCCTGACTTAACTTTCGAAATGAATCATCAACAATAACTCTCTCCAACATATCTTCTAGCTTCGGTGAGGTTTGATACAAAAGCATATCTCGGTAATAGTAAATGAAGTCTTCCATGAAACGAAGCGGATCTTTCCCCTGATTCATAATATCATCAACAAGACGCAATGCTTTTGATACATCATTTTCATATATACTTTCTACAAGGTTCGCTAAATAGCGCTGTGAAACGGAACCTGTAACCGCTAATACGTCTTCTACCGTTACCACTTCGTCACTATAAGAAATCGCTTGATCAATTAAACTTAATGCATCACGCATACCACCTTCTGCGGCACGTGCTACAATTTGAAGTGCTTCCTCGTCCACTTTCGTTCCTTCGTTGTTCACAACAGTAGTTAATCGTTCTACAATATCTTGTACTGATATTTTGCGGAACTCAAAACGTTGACAACGAGAAATAATTGTCGGTGGAATTTTATGCGGTTCTGTCGTTGCCAAAATAAAGATAACATGCTGCGGAGGTTCTTCTAATGTTTTTAATAGTGCATTAAACGCACCCATCGAAAGCATGTGAACTTCATCAATAATATATACTTTATAGCGAACTTCGCTTGGAGCATATTTTACTTTATCTCTTATATCTCGAATTTCATCTACACCGTTATTCGAAGCCGCATCAATTTCTAATACATCTGAAATGGCACCTTGTGTAATTCCTAAGCATGCAGGACATTGATTACAAGGTTCAGCTGTAGGAGCTTGCTCACAGTTGATTGCTTTTGCAAATACTTTCGCAATTGTTGTTTTCCCTGTTCCCCTTGGGCCAGAGAACACATAAGCGTGTGACGCTTTCTCTTGAAGAAGGGCATTTTGCAACGTTTTCGTTACGTGCTTTTGACCGACTACATCTTCAAATTTCTGCGGTCTCCATGTTCGGTATAACGCCTGGTATGACACGAAAATACGGCCTCCCCCAAAAGTTATTCTCTCGTTTATCTAGCTATTCGTAAACAGTAATCTCGCCAACTCAAACAAAAAAATTAGGCGGGATACACTGCCCGCAAAAGCCTGATTATTGTTTCACTTTATTATAACCTATTCTGATTCTAGATTCCAAAAGTTATTTTCCATACAAAAACCCATCCTATATGAATAGGATGGGTTTATATGCATATATAACTGCCGTGCACCTTCTGTCGATTACGTACCATAAGCGTTACTTAAGCAGTTAGCTCGGTTCAGGCACTCCTGCGGCACACGAGAAGACCCGCTTATTGCTGCTTCCTTCCGGACCTGACAAGGTTCACGGGGTCCCGTTGCGCAGGACCCAAACGTCAACGCCACTTACTTAAGGCAGACCCTACAGTAACATAACCTCGAGAAGGGATTCGGCCTCGCTAGAGCGGATTGCGAGTACAGGGCACCGCTACCTCCCCGCTTAGCACGGCAAAGTTAAAACCATATTTAGTTGCCTCATTTAAAGGCAATCTCAGTATAACTTGTTTCCTAAAAAATTGCAACGTGCTAGCAAGGAGTATTTTTATCCAACTCTTCCTTCTCTTTCTTCCTCTTTTTACGTAGTTCTCGAAAAAAGTTTGTTAATAAGCTTCCGCACTCTTCTTCTAATACACCAGCTACAACTTCGGATTGATGATTAAACCGATCCTCTGTTAATAAATTCATTAATGTACCAGCACATCCACCTTTTGGGTCGGCCGCACCATATACAACGCGTTTCACACGTGATAATACAATAGCACCAGCACACATTGGACATGGTTCTAATGTGACATATAACGTTGCATTTTCTAAACGCCAAGTCCCTAATTTCTTGCAAGCATCATCAATTGCTAATAATTCAGCGTGAGCGACTGATCGTTGTTCCGTTTCACGTAAGTTATGCGCACGACTTATTACTTCGCCGCCTACAACAACAACCGCACCAATTGGTACTTCTTGTATTTCTTCAGCCTTTTTTGCCTCTTCTATCGCAAGTTTCATAAAATAAATATCTTGTTCCATAACAAAGTCCTTTCATCACAAATAACTTTTCTATATTCAATCCAATCTAAAGAGAAAGGAAAGGAGATTACATATGAAAAATACAGCACTTCTTATTATCGACATGATTAATGACTTCAAATTTTCACACGGACCTATCTTAGCACGAAAATGCAAACCCATTACAGAATCGATTTTAAAACTTAAACAAAAAATGAAAAACTCCGACTGCCCAATTATTTATGTAAATGATCATTATCATTTATGGAGAGCTGATATTAATGAACTCATCACCTATTGCACAAATGAATACAGTGAAGAAATTATAAAAAAGATCGCCCCCGCCAGCGATGATTATATTTTTATTAAACCACATTATTCTGCTTTTTATGAAACACCATTAAATTCATTATTAGGTCATTTAAAAATAGAAAATCTTATCTTAACAGGAGTGGCTGGAAATATATGCATCCTCTTCACCGCAAATGATGCCCATATGAGAAACTATCAATTATATGTACCCAAGGATTGTATTGCCTCTAATTGCGATCAAGATAACGAACATGCCCTGCGTATTATGCAAACCACCTTAAAGGCAGATACTTCTTCATCATTTCATTTGCAACTGTAATAACATAAAATGAAATTCCCACCAGTGGAGGATCGTATTGCGAGTTAGTGCCGGATAAAGCGAAACTTTAATCAGTGGGGGTTTTCTTTATCCACACTGATTAAAAGTCCTCACCAATCGAGCGTTTACGGGCAGTTTATCTCCCACCTAACTTCTTTGCTTTCACCGAATCTTGAGGTGGGAGTATTACTGCCCGTTAATGCGGGATAAATCAATTTTTCAACTTTTTATGACAAACTAACCCTTTCTCACTCCTCTTATGCTACAATAATTCTGTTTTGTGCTTTTTATTCGTTTCAAATCATGTTTTGAGAGGAGGCAACAGTGTGACTGGAGTACCATTTATTACAGTTGAAGGACCCATTGGTGTTGGAAAAACTTCACTCGCGAAAGCGATATCGACTCACATGCAACTCCATTTATTAAAAGAAATCGTTGATGAAAATCCTTTTTTAGGAAAATTTTACGATAATATTGAGGAATGGGCTTTTCAATTAGAAATGTTTTTCTTATGCAACCGATATAAGCAATTAGAAGACATTGATACAAAATATTTAAAACAACATATACCTGTCGTAGCAGATTACCATATATTTAAAAACTTGATTTTTGCATCTCAAACATTACAAGGTGCTCAATACGATAAATACATGCAAATTTATCGTATCTTAACACAAGATATGCCAGTTCCAAATGTCATCGTATATATAACAGCAAGTTTAGAAACGCTACAAAAAAGAATTGCCATGCGCGGACGTGAATTCGAAAAAAATATAGATCCTAATTATTTATTGCAACTCATTAAAGATTACGAAATAGCAATGGAAACATTCAAAAAAGATCATCCAGGCATCCCTGTATTAAAATTCAATGGAGATAACATGGATTTTGTAAAAAATGAATCGGACTTAAATGTAATCTTATCAACATTACAAAACACACTGACAAAGGAGATTAACCAGTAATGAATTTGAGACAAAAATATGATATTCCAAATGATGCTGTTATTACGATTGCCGGCACAGTTGGTGTTGGGAAATCTACAATGACAAACGCCCTTGCCAATACACTTGGTTACCGCACATCATTTGAAAAAGTAGACTCTAATCCATATTTAGATAAATTTTATGGAGACTTCACACGTTGGAGCTTCCACCTACAAGTTTATTTCTTAGCAGAGCGCTTTAAAGAACAAAAAAGAATCTTCGAATATGGCGGAGGATTTATTCAAGACCGTTCTATTTATGAGGACACGGGAATTTTTGCCAAAATGCATTATGAAAAAGGAACAATGACCGCTACAGATTATGAAACATATAAAAGTTTATTTGATGCAATGGTTATGACACCTTACTTCCCACATCCTAATTTACTAATTTACTTAGAAGGATCATTTGAAGATATTGTAGATCGCATTAAAGAACGCGGAAGACCAATGGAACAACAAACACCAATTGAATATTGGAAAGAAATGCATGAACGTTACGAAAATTGGATTAATGATTTTAATGCTTGTCCTGTATTGCGTCTTAATATTAACGAATATGATATTTTACAAAATGAAAATTCAATTGAACCAATTATTAAGAAAATCGGTCACTTCTTACAACAAACACGTAAACTTGTAAAATAAAAAACCCGTGCAATCGCACGGGTTTTTCCTATGAACTTAGTTTTTCTTTTTCGTCGGAGCAATAATTTCACTCTCTGATTTCCCTGCACTAATACGCTGACGCACAGTGCTTACACTAATATTATACGCTTCAGCAATTTCTTTTACCGTCATTTCTTTTCCTTTAATAACGGCTGTAATTACTTTACGTTTTGAATCTGCCTTTTTCTCAACTTGCATTGGCGTTTCTACTTTCTTCACTTCTTTTTTCACATCACAGATGCAACCACAAAGTTTACGAAATGTTTCATCGCTTACAATACGAGATACGTTTGCAGCACTGTTTAAGATTTTATTTTTCTTGCAAACGGGACATTGTACATAATATAGTGTTTTTCCGTCAAGCGGAAACGTTTGTATAATAATATCCATGGCCATGGTAGCTCCTTTCATATCTATGAAGATAATCCTCGGAATATGAGTGTTCCTATAAGAGGTTCATTCTCCTATATGCTACTTCCTGTTTGGTTAAAATAAAAACTCGTTACGTGTTGGTAACGAGTTCTCCAATCTCCACTTATATGCGCTGTTGTCAATTATATATGGCGGAGGAAGAGGGATTCGAACCCCCGCGCGGCTCACACCGCCTGTCGGTTTTCAAGACCGATCCCTTCAGCCAGACTTGGGTATTCCTCCGTGTTAACATGACATGAAATATAATATCAAAAGAAAAACTGTTCGTCAACCCTACTATTATAGATAATATAAAAAGGAAAGAGATTTTTTCTCTCTCCTTTTTCATAAAATGTATTCTACCCTACTAAATAGCTAAAGATGTTATTATTTTAAAATAACAGTGAGTGTATATTAATAACAATAAATTTATTTAATTACTGTTTTTCCTCCCATATAAGGGCGAAGAACTTCTGGAATGATAATAGAACCATCTTCTTGTTGGTAGTTCTCTAAAATAGCTGCTACCGTACGGCCAATTGCAAGTCCAGATCCGTTTAGTGTATGAACATGCTCTGGTTTTGCTTTTGTGTCACGGCGGAAACGGATATTTGCACGGCGTGCTTGGAATGCTTCAAAGTTACTACAAGAAGAAATTTCACGATATGTACCATAGCTAGGAATCCATACTTCAATATCGTACTTCTTCGCTGCTGTAAATCCTAAATCTCCTGTGCACATACTCATCACACGGTATGGAAGACCTAATAATTGTAATACACGCTCTGCATCATTTGTTAACTTTTCTAGTTCTTCATAAGAATCTTCAGGTTTTACAAATTTCACAAGCTCTACTTTATTAAATTGGTGCTGACGAATTAAACCACGTGTATCACGACCCGCAGATCCTGCTTCAGAACGGAAACATGCACTAAACGCCGCATAACGGATTGGCAATTGCTCACCATTTAAAATTTCATCACGATGTAAGTTTGTTACAGGTACTTCAGCTGTAGGAATCAAGAAATAGTCTTCACTCTCAATACGAAACGCATCTTCTTCAAACTTTGGAAGTTGCCCTGTTCCAATCATACTTGTACGATTTACAATATACGGAGGTAAAATCTCTTCATAGCCATGTTCTTCTGTATGAAGATCAAGCATGAAGTTAAATAAAGCGCGTTCTAATTTTGCACCCGCACCTTTATAAAATACAAAACGGCTACCTGTTACTTTTCCAGCGCGTTCAAAGTCTAGCATTCCTAAATCCGTTGCAAGATCCCAATGTGGCTTTGGTTCAAACGTAAATTCTTCAACTTCTCCCCATGTACGAACTTGCACATTATCATCTTCTGTCTCACCATTTGGTGTAGACTCATGTGGAATGTTTGGAATAGATAACATTAATCGCTCAAGATCTTCTTCAACTGTACGAAGCTCGTTATCAAGCTCTTTAACTTTATCACTTACTTCACGCATTTCTAAAATAAGCGCCTCTGCATCTTTCTTTTCACGCTTTAATACAGAAATTTGTTGGGATACTTCATTACGCTTGCTTTTCAGCTCTTCCGTTTGTACAAGTAATTCTCTTCTCTTTATGTCTAATTCTTCAAAACGACCAAAGTCTGTTAAGTCTTCGCCTCTATGTTGCAGTTTCGCTTTCACTTCTTCAAAGTTTGCACGCAAAAATTTAATATCAAGCATAATATTTCCTCCTTTATTTTTACAAAAATAAAAAACTCCCGTCCCTATACAAAGGGACGGGAGTTAACCCGCGTTGCCACCCTAATTGAAAACATAATTGCTTTCCTCTCAAGTAGAGATAACGGCTCTTCACCGGAAATGTTTACTAGTCAACAGACTGTTCCACACTTCACTCCAGGATGGATTCGCAAATCGCTTCTATCGGTTTTCACCAACCACCGACTCTCTATAAGAAACGTCTCTTGCTACTACTTCCTATCAACACATTTATCATATAAAATAGTTACCATCAATTTACTATAATCTTGCACAAGTTTCAAGTCACTTATACAGTTTTTTTCATTTTCGCTTCCTTTACCATCTCCACAAAATAACCCGTAACACGATGATCATCTGTTAATTCCGGATGGAAAGAAGCTGCTAATAAATGATTTTGACGAACCGCGACCATACGATCTTCATATGTGCATAATACTTCGATATGATTTTCTACGTCTACAACATATGGCGCACGAATAAATACGCCAATAAAGTCTTCGCCTACCCCTTCCATCGAAAGAGCAGCCTCAAAACTATCTTTTTGACGGCCAAACGCATTGCGTTCAACTGTAATATCCATTACACCAATATGTGATTCCTCATATCCAACAAGGTTCTTTGCAAGTAAGATCATACCTGCACATGTACCAAACATCGGTTTTCCTGCTTTAGCAAATTCACGAAGAGGTTCCATGAAACCATATTTATCAATAAGACGGCGCATCGTTGTACTTTCACCGCCTGGTAAAATAAGCCCATCTACTTCCTCTAATTGCTCTGTACGCTTCACAATCACCGATTGTGCACCAGTTGCTTCTATTGCACGTACATGCTCACGAACCGCTCCTTGAAGTCCTAATACACCGATTGTAACCATTTCAAAAACTCCTTTAATTACCAGCCACGCTCTTGCATGCGTTGTTCTGGTAATAATGTTGAAATTTCAACACCTTTCATTGCATTACCTAGTCCTTTAGAAAGGCGAGCGATTAATTCATAATCTTCATAATGCGTTGTTGCTTCAACAATCGCACGTGCAAATTTCTCTGGGTTTTCTGATTTAAAAATACCAGAACCTACAAATACACCATCTGCACCTAGTTGCATCATTAATGCAGCATCTGCTGGTGTTGCAACACCACCTGCTGCAAAGTTTACAACTGGTAAACGACCAAGGCGCTTAATTTCAAGTAATACTTCATAAGGAGCACCCGTATTTTTTGCATATGTCATTAATTCATCTTCGCGCAGACTTGCAACTTGACGAATTTCTGCATTTACTTGGCGCATATGACGTACAGCTTCTACGATATTTCCTGTACCAGGCTCACCTTTTGTACGAAGCATTGATGCCCCCTCAGCAATACGGCGTGCTGCTTCACCGATATCACGGCATCCACATACAAACGGAACAGTATAATCACGTTTATTTAAATGGTACACTTCATCAGCCGGAGTTAATACTTCACTCTCATCAATATAGTCTACCCCTAATGATTCAAGTACGCGGGCTTCTACAAGATGACCAATACGACATTTTGCCATAACCGGAATTGATACAACACCCATTACTTCTTCCACAATTGTTGGATCTGCCATACGCGAAACGCCGCCTGCTGCACGAATATCAGCTGGAACACGTTCTAATGCCATAACAGCAACAGCACCTGCTGCTTCTGCAATTTTTGCTTGCTCAGCGTTAACTACGTCCATAATGACGCCGCCTTTTTGCATTTCTGCCATTCCACGTTTTACGCGCTCTGTTCCTGTTACATTTAACATGTACAAAAAACCCCCCTAGGTGAATTGCTTTTCCCCGCTAACGAAGAAAATTAAGAATACTCTTACATTCTACCATTATCTATCAGAGATTTGTCTACTATTTTTTTGACAAAATAGGTACGAAAAATAGGAAATGAAAAAGCTCCCTTATCGGGAGCTTTTAAAACCAACCTTTTACAGTATCAACTGTACCATTCCATATACCACTAAAGAAAGAACCAATGCTTCGCATAGAAAGAACAAACCAATTTGCCTTTTCTACCTCTTGTTTTGTTACAAGATCTACTTGAATGGATTTACCAGTTAAAAACCCTACATCATTAGCATCTTTTGCTGTTACGGTCATATAACCAAGTGTTGTACCTTTTTTAATTGGTGCTTCATTCTCTTTATTTACTGCTTTGAAATCTGTTTTATAAATATCTTTACTACCTTTTGGCGTTGGAAGTATAATTTCTTCCTTCGTCTGCACTGGTACTTCTGTATCTTTTGCTTTATTTACATGAACTGTTTCATGACCTTTTACTTGAGAACCTTTTGAATATACCGTTTTCGTTTGGAAATTTGTAAAACCATAATCAAATAGTTTCTTCGTTTCATCAAAACGAGCTGTCTCAGAATTTGTTTTAATAACAACAGAGATTAAACGCATACCATTACGTTCTGCTGTACCTGTAAAGCAATAACCTGCTTGATCAGTATGACCTGTCTTTAAACCATCTACGCCTTCATAACCCTTAACTAACCCTTTTAACATCCAATTCCAGTTTGACATATCAATTGGATATTTTCCACCTTTTTGGAATGTCATTTTTGGAATCTTTGCTGTCTCAAGAACCTTTGGATAATCTTGAAGTAAATGTTGTGCTAACAAAGCGCAGTCTTTAGCAGACATTTCATTTTCTTCATCCGGGCTTGTACCTTCAGGTTGTTTTCCCTTTAAGTCCTTATTAATTAATCCCGTAGAATTCACAAATTTATAATTTTGTAATCCTAATTCCTTTGCTTTATCATTCATCATTTTAGCAAAGCTGGCTTCTGAACCACCAATTAATTCTGCCAAAGCAATTGTTGCACCATTGGCAGAGTAAATTGCCATTGCTTCATATAACTCTTTTACTGTATATGAACCACCGTTTTCTAAAGGAACATTTGATAAGGAACGATCTTGGGAAATTATATGAGCGTACTCAGAAATCTTCGTTTTTTGATCCCACTTAATTTTACCTTTTGCTATTGCTTCATGAACTAAGTATTCAGTCATCATTTTTGTCATACTTGCAATTGCTAATCGTTCATCTGGATTTTTTTGATATAAAATTTTTCCAGATTTCGCTTCCACTAAAATTGCTGCACCTGCTTCAACGTTCAACGCAGAATTTGTTTCTGCAAACGTGCTGCTGTACATAAAAAACATGCTGCAGAATAGTGTAAGTACCGTTACAATAGCAATCATTTGCTTACGAAACATACCTTTCACTGTTGTTACCCCCAATACATTTGTACTCACATAAACGTTATTCTAACACAATCAAAAAAAAATAGACAGAGGTACTAAACCTCTGTCTATTTTTATATTAGACATTATAATGAATAGTTTGGTGCTTCTTTTGTAATTTGAACATCATGCGGATGACTTTCACGTAATCCAGCACCTGACATACGAATAAACTGTGCATTTTCACGTAAGAATGTTAAATCAGCTGCACCACAATATCCCATACCTGCACGTAATCCACCAACTAATTGATGTACTGTATCTGATAAAGGACCTTTAAATGGCACACGACCTTCAATTCCTTCTGGAACAAGCTTTTTATTACCTTCTTGGAAGTAACGATCCTTACTACCTTTTTCCATTGCGCCAACAGAACCCATACCACGATATACCTTAAATTGGCGACCTTGGTAAATTTCTGTATCTCCAGGGCTTTCTGCTACACCAGCAAAAATACTTCCAAGCATAACAACATGTGCACCTGCTGCTAATGCTTTTACAATATCACCAGAATATTTAATTCCACCATCAGCAATTACTGGAACACCGTACTTACGAGCTTCTGTTGCACAGTCATACACTGCTGTTAATTGAGGAACACCAACACCAGCTACAACGCGTGTTGTACAAATAGAACCTGGTCCAATACCAACTTTAACGATGTTTGCACCTGCTTCAATTAATTCGCGAGTTGCTTCTGCTGTTGCAACGTTACCAGCAATAATATTTAGGTTGGGATACTTTTCACGAACTTCTCTCACTTTGTCTAATACGCCTTGTGAATGTCCGTGTGCAGTATCAATAACGATTACATCAACATTTGCTTTTACTAATGCATCAATACGCTGCATTGCATCAGCTGTTACTCCAACAGCTGCACCTACTAACAAACGACCTTGTTTATCTTTTGCAGAGTTTGGAAACTCAATTACTTTTTCAATATCTTTAATCGTAATCAAGCCTTGTAATACACCGTTATCATCAACAAGAGGAAGTTTTTCGATTTTATGTTTTTGTAAGATTTTTTCAGCATCTTCTAGTGTAGTATGCACTGGAGCTGTAATTAAATCTTCTTTTGTCATTACATCGGAAATCTTAATTGAATAATTTTGGATAAAACGCATGTCACGGTTTGTAATAATCCCTACTAGTTTTCGGTCTTCTTCATTATTGACAACTGGAACACCTGAAATGCGATATTTCCCCATCAAATGTTCTGCATCATACACTTGATGATCTGGAGTTAAAAAGAAAGGATCCGTAATAACGCCACTTTCAGAACGTTTTACTTTATCAACTTGCTCAGCTTGTTGATCGATAGACATATTTTTATGGATAATTCCAATTCCACCTTGACGTGCCATTGCGATAGCCATATCAGCTTCTGTTACCGTGTCCATACCCGCACTAATTAAAGGAATATTTAATTGTAAAGTTTCGGATAAAACTGTTTTTACACTTACCTCTCTTGGTAATATATCCGATTTAGCTGGTACAAGTAATACGTCATCAAACGTTAAACCTTCTTTAACAAATTTAGATTCCCACATAAATGATTCCCCCCATGATACCTGAAATTATTATTAGTAGCTTAACAATTGGTTAAAATACTGTCAAGAAAGTCTTTATATGTTAGAATTTTCTAAAAACAAAAGGGGCGTATATATGCAACATTCCACAATGATTTGGCAAAAATTAAGCTTTTTTCTTTCGTCTACTCACACGCAACATTATCTTACCCATTGCTACAAAAAATTAGGTAATACAAATACTGAGAAAAAAAGCTTTGAAAATTGTTATCCCTTTATTTATTACTTAGAACACGGAAAAAACTATTACCAATTATGTAATATTGCTCCATTTTCCATTAAGCCAGTATTACTGTTTTATGGAATGAGCCAGCTTCTAAAAGCTTGTTTGCTTACAGTTGACCCTAATTATCCAGAATTAACTTCTGTATTAGCACATGGGGTTACAACAAGAAAAAGAAAAAAACAAGGATATCAATTTATAGATGACGAAGTGAAAATTCAAAAACACGGACTATTTACTCACGTTGCGGAACAAATGTTTCATGTGAAACATTTAGAAGGAGAAAAATACACAATGGAAGGGTTACTGCAGCGAATCGCTGAATTAGCAGATTTATTCCGGTACAGCAAAAGAAAAAATAACCTATATAAATTAAAAGAAGTGACGGAAAATATCTTTACTTTTCCTACCCGCATTTTAGATACCTTCCATATGACTGAAGAACGTTTTATACGGTATATGGAAGGGATCGGGAGAGATCTTAACGTTCGATATACAAACTTTACAGAAGGTGACTCTCATTTGTATTTCTCAGCTTCCATGAGACAATGGAACCCATTATACAGTGCTCCTCTTACATACAATCATTATACAAATACTTATTATTTACCTGCTAATAGTGAAACGACTCTTCCAGAATTACTTATACACTATCTTTTGCTTTATAACTTAAGTATGATTTCCCGCTATGAAACAGACTGGTGGTACGATTTGCTTGGAAGTTATGCTTCTGAAGATTATCCGTTCATCTCTGAATTTCTAGCTGTTACAGCTGAAAAAGTACCGTACTATATTTATTTATATCTAATGAGCCAACATAACGTGATTTCTTAGGAAATAAAAAAGACGAGTCCACTGACTCGTCTTTCGTTTGCCTGGCAACGTCCTACTCTCACAGGGACAAAGTCCCAACTACCATCGGCGCTAGAGAGCTTAACTTCCGTGTTCGGTATGGGAACGGGTGTGACCTCTCTGCCATCATTACCAGACTTATGAAGGTATATTCCTTCAAAACTAGATAACATTTGCTTCATATTATATGGTTAAGTCCTCGATCTATTAGTATTCGTCAGCTC
>NZ_JAQOTJ010000034.1:19385-21575 GCF_028401955.1 Bacillus sp. BP-3 | reverse complement strand
GAGCTGACGAATACTAATAGATCGAGGACTTAACCATATAATATGAAGCAAATGTTATCTAGTTTTGAAGGAATATACCTTCATAAGTCTGGTAATGATGGCAGAGAGGTCACACCCGTTCCCATACCGAACACGGAAGTTAAGCTCTCTAGCGCCGATGGTAGTTGGGACTTTGTCCCTGTGAGAGTAGGACGTTGCCAGGCTTATTTTTATCATCGCGGGGTGGAGCAGTCTGGTAGCTCGTCGGGCTCATAACCCGAAGGTCGCAGGTTCAAATCCTGTCCCCGCAACCAATGGTCCCGTGGTGTAGTGGTTAACATGCCTGCCTGTCACGCAGGAGATCGCCGGTTCGACCCCGGTCGGGACCGCCACTTATATAAAATAAAGAACGAAACAATGTGTTTCGTATTTTTTTATTTACTCTAATTAAACTTATAAGACAGTCAATCTTATCCTTAGGACAATTCCTAAGGTCTTTTTTATATATTTGAAACTGAAACAAAAATAAAAAATCTGTATAATAAAGAGTAGAGAATACTAATAGTAAGGTAGGTGAAACCTTTGAATAAATATGAAATAAAGACGATGTCTTCAAAAGAAACACAGCATTTATCAGAAAAGCTTGGACAATTAGTTGAGGTGCAGGATGTTTTGATTTTAGAAGGGGATTTAGGTGCAGGTAAAACAACATTTACAAAAGGTCTTGCAAAAGGTCTTGGTGTAAAACGTGTTGTAAATAGCCCGACTTTCAATATTATTAAAGAATACAAAGGACGATTACCGCTGTATCATATGGATGTATACCGATTAGCAGAGAGCGAAGAAGATTTAGGTTTTGATGAATATTTTTATGGTGAAGGTGTAACAGTGGTGGAATGGGCGCATTTAATAGAGGCTTTTTTACCACCTTCACTTTTAAAAATTAGTTTATTCCACGAGGGAGATAGTACAAGGAAAATTGTATTAGAGCCGAGCGGAGAACGTTATATTAGATTATGTGAGGAGCTATTACAAAATGAAAGTACTAGCAATTGATACTTCTAACTATGTAATGGGAGTTTCTCTTATTGATGGAACTACTGTTGTAGGAGAGATTATTACAAATTTAACAAAAAACCATTCTGTGCGTTTGATGCCAGCAGTAGAGCAACTTTTAAAAGAATGTAATGTGAAACCAAAAGAATTAAATAAAATCGTTGTAGCGGCAGGTCCGGGCTCTTATACAGGTGTTCGTATTGGTGTGACAGCGGCGAAAACATTGGCCTGGTCACTGCAAATTCCGATTGTGGGTGTATCGAGCTTAGAAGTACTAGCAGCAAACGGAACCAATTTCCCAGGATACATTTGTCCATTATTTGATGGCCGTCGTCAGCAAATTTATACAGGATTATATACATATAGAGAACAAGAATTACAAGCTGTGAAAGAAGATCGTATTGTTCTCATTGTTGATTGGCTTCAAATGTTAAAAGAGATGGAGAAACCTGTTTTATTTATCGGAAACGATGTAGAACAGCATAAAGATACAATTGTAGAACAGTTAGGAGATCAAGCTGTATTTACTGCGCCGACGAAACATAATCCACGTCCAAGTGAATTAGCTTTCTTAGGCTTACAGAAAGAGGAGCAACCTGTGCATACATTTGTACCAAGTTATCTTCGTTTAGCAGAAGCAGAGGCAAAATGGTTAGAAAGTCAAAATAAGTAGGAGTCTTATAAATGAATATTACATTTAGAAATATGAAGGAAGAAGACATACCACAAATTGTTCTGATTGAAGAATCTTCATTTACGACGCCTTGGACTGCCGAAGCATTTGAACGGGAAATAAACATGAATGAGTATGCGCACTATGCTGTGTTGGAAACAGAGGAAGGAATTATAGGCTATTGCGGACTTTGGATTATTCTTGATGAATCACATATCACGAACATTGCTATATTGCCCAAATACCGTGGTCTAAAGCTTGGAGTAGCGTTGTTACAAGAGGTAATGAACAAAGCGAGAGCTTTTGGGGCAAAGACGATGACACTTGAAGTACGTGTTTCAAATGAGGTTGCGAAAAAGTTATATCGAAAATTTGGTTTTCAAAATGGCGGAATTCGTAAAAGATACTATACAGACAATTATGAAGATGGTCTTGTAATGTGGGTGAATTTATGATGAAAAAAGATACAATTATTCTTGGTG
>NZ_JAQOTJ010000034.1:18531-18853 GCF_028401955.1 Bacillus sp. BP-3 | reverse complement strand
TCGTCTTGCGCATGAAGGAGAGCCGACAATTGATTTGCCTCGTGCATGGCTGGAGCCTGATTCTTATGATTTTAGTTTCAGTGGATTAAAATCTGCAGTTATTAACACTGTGCATAACGCAAAACAGCGCGGAGAAGAACTTACCCCTGAAAATTTAGCTGCTAGTTTCCAGGCAAGTGTAATTGATGTATTAGTAACAAAAACAATAAGAGCAACAGAAGAATATGGTGTAAAGCAAGTGCTTCTTGCTGGTGGGGTAGCAGCCAATAAAGGATTACGAGCACGTTTAGAGGAAGAGTTTACAAAGAAAAAAGATGTTGAA
>NZ_JAQOTJ010000034.1:0-18463 GCF_028401955.1 Bacillus sp. BP-3 | reverse complement strand
ATATGAGCAAGGAAAGAGAGCAACGTTAGCATTAAATGCAAACCCTGGTTTGGATATTGAATCATGATTCAAGAACGGTTAGTTGTGGATAGAGAAATCCTTTTTGATAAAAGATGTAATTTTATACACAGAATTAACCACAACATGTGGATAAAACCTATATTATCTGTTGATAATGTAGGTTTTTTTGTGAGTATAAAATGTGGATAAATATTATCGTTATTGTGTATAATGTGGAAAACTTTTGTTTGTATTGAAAATATAAAGGTGAATCTGTGGATATTACTGTGGATAAAGTGAAACTTCTATCAGTGGGGTCTTACTATCCTAAAATAGCGGGATAAATAAAACGGTCAGTGGAATCACTGACCGTTTCATAGTTGTAATTCTTCCCATTCTTCCATACATACTTCTAATTGTTCTTGAAGTGTTTGTTTTTCTGCTGTAATATCACTGGCTCTCTCGTAATCAGCATATACTTCTGGAAGACAAAGTTGTTCCTCTAATGCCATGATTTTTTCTTCAATTGCTGCAATTTTTTCTTCTAGTTCTTCAATTCTACGCATACGTTGGCGTTCTTGCTTTTTACGTTCTTTTTCTTCGATGTAATTTAATTTTTCTTGTGCCACTTGTTTTTGTACAGGTTTATTTGTTTCGTGGTCTTCAAGTTCAGCGCGTTCGAGCATTTCATTTTTCTTTTCTATATAATAATCGTAATCACCGAGGTATTCCTCAGCTCCGCTCTGGGATAACTCAATCACTTTTGTGGCAATGCGATTAATGAAATAGCGGTCATGGGAAACAAATAAAATCGTTCCTGGAAAATCAATAAGCGCATTTTCTAAAATTTCTTTGCTGCTTAAATCTAAATGGTTGGTTGGTTCATCTAAAATAAGTACATTTGACTTTTGCATCATAAGCTTTGCAAGAGCTAAACGTGCCTTTTGTCCACCGCTTAAAGAAGAAACAGGTTTTAGAACGTCGTCACCAGAAAATAAAAAGTTCCCAAGTACTGTGCGAATCTCTTTTTCTGGTTGCATCGGATAATCATCCCAAAGTTCATCTAATACACGTTTTGATGATGTTAAGTTTGCTTGTTCTTGGTCATAATATCCGATAGAAACGTTAGAACCAAACGAGATAGTACCGTTTAAAGGGCGAAGTTTATCCACAAGAGATTTTAATAAAGTGGATTTTCCGATGCCGTTTGGACCGACTAGCGCAACACTATCACCTCTCGTTAATTGGAAGCGAATGTTTTGAATAATTGGCTCATTCTCATAGCCAATTGTCACATCTCTTACTTGTAATACGTCATTACCACTTTGTTTATCGATATCAAAGTGGAAAGAAGCGGATTTTGTATCGCCGATTGGTTTGTCCATAAGTTCCATACGATCTAATTGTTTTCGGCGGCTTTGCGCTCGTTTTGTTGTAGACGCACGGGCAATATTTTTCTGGATAAAATCTTGCAATTTTGTTACTTCTTCTTGCTGTTTTTCGTAACGTTTCATCTCTTGTTCATATAGGGCCGCTTTAAGGTCTAAGTATTTACTATAGTTTCCTGTGTACTTTCGACTTTGTTTATTGGAGATTTCATATACTTGTGTGACAAGTCTATCTAGAAAGTACCGATCGTGTGAAACGATTAAAATAGCCCCAGGATAACCTTGTAAATATTGCTCGAGCCACGTTAATGTATCGATATCTAAATGGTTGGTTGGCTCATCGAGAATAAGCAAATCTGGTTTTGTTAATAATAACTTCCCGAGAGCTAAACGAGTCTTTTGTCCACCGCTTAATGTGGAGATTGTCGTTCCGTGTGTTTCGGGAGGAAAACCAAGACCGCTTAAAACAGAACGAATATCAGCTTCGTATTGATAGCCGCCTTCATTTTTATAGTCTAATTGTAGACGATCATATTCTGCTAACAATTTTTCATAAATGGTTTCATTTGTGAAATTCTCTTCTTTTCCCATTTCTTGTTCTAGTCTGCGGAGTTCTTTCTCCATGCGTTGTAAGTGAAGAAAGACCGTTAGCATTTCATCCCAAATTGTTAATGATGTTTCAAGACCAGTGTGCTGCGCTAAGTAACCGATAGATACATCTTTCGGCTTTATAATTTCGCCGCCGTCATGGGATAATTCTCCGGCAATAATCTTTAATAATGTAGACTTTCCTGCGCCATTACGCCCGACAAGTGCAATACGATCGCGCGTCTGTACTTCTAACTTAATGTTTGAAAGAATCACTTCGGCGGCGAACAACTTGGAAAGGTTATTCACTTGTAGTAAAATCAATGTTTTCACCTCAAATATTTTCTTAACTTTGCCATGATTATATTTCTCAATCATACTAAAAATAGTGTATAGTTGAACATAAATAGAGAAATTCTCTCTCTATTATACAAGGAAAACTATCAATGCTAAACTTCCGTACATGTTTCAATCACTTGAACAGATAGGAAGAGAGGAGGGGGTTGCATGGAGCAGCCTAAAATTCCGCAGGCAACTGCCAAAAGATTGCCTCTATACTATCGATTTATCCAAAACCTATCGTTATCTGGTAAGCAACGCGTATCATCTGCAGAATTAAGTGAAGCGGTGAAAGTGGATTCAGCGACAATTCGAAGAGATTTTTCATATTTTGGGGCATTAGGGAAAAAGGGATATGGCTATAATGTAAATTATTTATTGTCGTTTTTTCGTGAAACACTTGATCAAGACGATGTAACACGTGTAGCGTTAATTGGGGTAGGTAATTTAGGTACCGCTTTCTTACATTACAATTTTACGAAAAATAATAATACAAAAATTGAGATGGCATTTGACGTTGATGAAGAGAAAGTTGGAAAAGAAATCGGCGGGATTCCAGTATATCATCTGGATGAGTTAGAAGAGAGACTATCGGGTGATATAAAAGTGGCAATATTAACAGTGCCTGCTTCTGTTGCACAAGCTGTAGCAGATCGCTTATCACATACGAGCATACAAGGTGTTTTAAACTTTACACCTGCTAGGCTAAACATATCAGAACATATTCGAATTCATCATATTGATTTAGCGGTAGAGTTACAAACGCTCGTGTACTTTTTGAAAAATTATCCACAATAAAAACGCAGGAGATTCCTGCGTTTTTATTGTGGATAATTTTTCTGGCTATCTTTTTTCGGTTTAGAAAAAAGAAGGCGAATTGCCAAATTAAAATCAACTGTTGCCATTATGGCAAGTAGTATTGTGTAAAAATTCCAAATCGTGTCTTCCACACTTGTGATTGCTAAGTATGTAAATATACAACCTAGAAGAAAGTACAAAGTTGCCATAACAAATGGTGAATTTCGCATGTTTAAAATCCTCAGATGAATCCTTGCAGTTTTTCAGCTTTTTCTAGATAAGGACGAAGTACGAATGTAATTAACATAACATTTGTATTCATCATAACATGAGCCATAATTGGTACAATAATTCGTTTTGTTTGTACGTATAAAAATGAAAAAACAAGTCCCATGGAAATATACACTAATAAATGTGTAGGGTCAAAATGAATGAGAGCAAATATAAGCGAACTTACGATTGCTGCGATAAAGAAGTTATATCGTTTATATAGTGTGCCAAATAGAATTTTTCTAAATACAATCTCCTCAAGAATAGGAGCAAATATAGATGAAACAATCATAAATAATGGCGCAGCTTTTATAATATCGATAATGTTTTGTGTATTTTCAGATTCTGCTTTAATTTTAAAAACTTGTGTTTCAATTGTGCCAGCAATAACTTGGGCAAATAAAGCAAGAAAAACTCCTAGAATAATCCACCCTATCGTAGCAGGTATGTTTGTTTTTCCGCGATTCCATTTTTCGGATTCTGTATCATTACGGAGTAACACAAAGATGATGATAAGAGCGATAAAGAAGCTAATCAGTCCCCAATGTGCACTTGCCAGTTGAACTTTTTCTTCAAAGGTCCGGTGTCCATTATTGTATACTCCGCTTTTTAAAAGAATCCATCCACCGATTATACCTGATAATTGCATCAAAATATATGTAACAATAA
Organism: Bacillus sp. BP-3; assembly: GCF_028401955.1. GTDB lineage: Bacteria > Bacillota > Bacilli > Bacillales > Bacillaceae_G > Bacillus_A. The sequence goes on along the minus strand of NZ_JAQOTJ010000034.1, from coordinate 14,411 downwards.
CCCACCAATATTGTCTCTTCAATTTCGTAACTCCTTTTTGAATTTTTTGTAAAGAAAAAGGAAAATGCTCTATCCATAGAGAAAACAACTTATGGCATCTTTCTTATTGTAACATAGGAGAAGGTGAAAAAAAGATGGAATCTCTATCATGTGCAAGTTAAAAAACGCCATAGGCCCCTTTCTTTTTAGAGGAGGACGAGAGTAGTTGGCTGTGCTTAGAAGCAGTCAGAGCCTTTTCCTGCCACATGCGATGTTTATAAACAAAGGGAGCAAGTAACGGTCATGTTGTATTTTGTATAGCAGTGACTTAATATGTCGGAAAATTAAAATGGATATATGTATCAATGCATCTTCCATTATGTAATTATTAAGTAAGGTATAAACACTTTGGAACAAGTGGAAGAGGGGATAAAATAGTTTTCCGAAAAATTACGATTTTTTCACTTGCAAAAGAAAATGAGATTCTTTATTATAATAAGTGTGTTAGCACTCGAAGTGTTAGAGTGCTAATAAATATAAAATTTACATAATAAATTGAGGAGGTTGTTGTTCATGCTAAAGCCATTAGGTGATCGCGTTATTATTGAACTTGTTCAGGCAGAAGAAAAAACAGCAAGTGGTATCGTACTACCAGACACTGCAAAAGAAAAACCACAAGAAGGTAAAGTAGTGGCAGTTGGTACTGGTCGTGTGCTTGAAAATGGTGAGCGTGTTGCTTTAGATGTAGCTACAGGAGATCGTATCATCTTCTCAAAATATGCAGGTACTGAAGTGAAATACGAAGGTACAGAATACTTAATTTTACGTGAAAGCGACATCTTAGCAATTATTGGTTAATTATATAAATCTTTAAAAATTCAAGGGGGTCAAATATTATGGCAAAAGATATTAAATTTAGTGAAGAAGCACGTCGTTCGATGCTTCGCGGTGTCGACACTCTTGCAAACGCAGTAAAAGTTACACTTGGACCAAAAGGTCGTAACGTTGTACTTGAGAAAAAATTCGGTTCTCCGCTTATTACAAATGACGGTGTAACAATCGCAAAAGAAATTGAATTAGAAGATGCATTTGAAAATATGGGTGCAAAACTAGTTGCAGAAGTTGCTAGCAAAACAAACGATGTAGCTGGTGATGGAACAACAACTGCAACTGTATTAGCGCAAGCAATGATTCGTGAAGGTTTAAAGAACGTAACAGCTGGTGCGAATCCAATGGGTCTTCGTAAAGGTATTGAAAAAGCTGTTGTAGCAGCAATTGAAGAATTAAAAACGATTTCTAAACCAATCGAAGGTAAATCTTCTATTGCACAAGTAGCTGCTATTTCTGCTGCTGACGAAGAAGTAGGACAATTAATTGCAGAAGCGATGGAGCGCGTTGGTAACGACGGCGTTATTACATTAGAAGAATCTAAAGGATTCACAACAGAATTAGATGTAGTAGAAGGTATGCAGTTCGACCGTGGATATGCTTCTCCTTACATGATTACTGATTCTGATAAAATGGAAGCTGTTCTTGATAATCCATTTATCTTAATTACAGATAAAAAGGTTTCTAGCATTCAAGAAATCTTACCAGTATTAGAGCAAGTGGTACAACAAGGTAAACCACTTCTTATCATCTCTGAAGACGTAGAAGGCGAAGCGTTAGCTACATTAGTAGTAAATAAACTTCGTGGTACGTTCAACGTAGTAGCTGTTAAAGCTCCTGGCTTCGGTGATCGTCGTAAAGCGATGTTAGAAGATATCGCAATCTTAACTGGCGGTGAAGTAATTACAGAAGAGTTAGGCCGTGACTTAAAATCTGCAACTATTGCATCTCTAGGCCGTGCTGGCAAAATTGTTGTAACGAAAGAAAATACAACAATTGTTGAAGGTGTAGGAAACACAGAACAAATCGAAGCTCGCATCGGTCAAATTCGTGCGCAGTTAGAAGAAACAACTTCTGAATTCGATCGCGAAAAATTACAAGAACGTCTTGCTAAATTAGCGGGTGGCGTAGCTGTAATTAAAGTGGGTGCGGCAACTGAAACTGAATTGAAAGAGCGCAAACTTCGCATTGAAGATGCACTTAACTCAACTCGTGCAGCAGTAGAAGAAGGTATTGTTGCTGGTGGTGGTACTGCACTTATGAACGTATATACTAAAGTAGCTGGTCTTGCAGCTGAAGGCGACGAAGCAACAGGTATTAACATCGTACTTCGTGCGTTAGAAGAGCCGGTTCGTCAAATCGCAGTGAACGCTGGTTTAGAAGGTTCTGTAGTTGTAGAGCGCTTAAAAGGCGAAAAAGTTGGCGTTGGTTTCAACGCAGCAACAGGCGAATGGGTAAATATGCTTGAGTCTGGTATCGTAGATCCAACGAAAGTAACTCGTTCTGCTCTTCAAAACGCAGCATCTGTTGCGGCGATGTTCTTAACAACTGAAGCAGTTGTTGCTGACAAGCCGGAACCAAACGCACCTGCAATGCCTGACATGGGCGGCATGGGCATGGGCGGTATGGGCGGCATGATGTAATAAGCCCTCATTATGAGAAGCTGTTCAATGTTATAAATAGTTAGTAAAAAGGCTACTTCCTAATGAAAGGAAGTAGTCTTTTTGTGTTAGATACATAGAGATACTTGAAAAAACTTCGTGTACAAACAATCGTTGAGAGCGGTCTCACTATATAGGGAAATAATTTCTGTAGAATTTTGTCGCTTTCTCCTTGACCGTATTCACGTTTCATTGTTAGAATCTAGAAAGATAATATTAAACGTTCCTTCATATATCCTCAATAATACGGATTGAGAGTCTCTACCGGGTTACCGTAAACAACCTGACTATGAAGGCAGTGTGTCTATATTTATAAGGAACAAATTCCTTTATAAAGCTAGACTCCTGCCTTTTCTTTGTTATGAGACTGAGGGCAGGGGACTAGCTTTTTTTATTATATTGGTAATTGTTTTTACCAAATTGGTGAAAATGTTTATATACAGAACTATGGGGTGATTATTTTGAAGAAACAACACGATACGATTATCGTTTTAGATTTTGGAAGTCAGTACAATCAGTTAATTGCGCGTCGCATTCGTGAATTTGGCGTGTATAGTGAACTTCATCCACATACAATTACAGCAGAAGAAATTAAAGCGATGAATCCAAAAGGAATTATCTTCTCTGGTGGACCGAACAGTGTATATGGCGAAAGTGCATTCCACTGTGACGAAAAAATCTTTGATTTAGGCTTACCGATCTTCGGTATTTGCTACGGCATGCAGTTAATGACAAAGCACTTTGGTGGAAAAGTAGAACGTGCAGACCATCGTGAGTACGGAAAAGCAGTATTAAAAGTAGAGAACCAATCGAAATTATATACAAACCTTCCAGAAGAACAAGTTGTTTGGATGAGTCATGGTGACTTAGTAACAGGTTTACCAGAAGGTTTCGTAGTAGATTCAACAAGTGACTCTTGTCCAATTGCTGGTATGAGCAATGAAGCACAAAACTTATATGGTGTACAATTCCACCCAGAAGTGCGTCACTCTGAGCACGGTAACGATTTAATTAAGAACTTTGTATTCGGTGTTTGTGGTTGTACTGAAGGCTGGAACATGGAGAACTTCATTGAAGTAGAATTAGAAAAGATTCGTGAAACAGTTGGCGACAAGAAAGTACTATGTGCACTTAGCGGTGGCGTAGATTCTTCTGTTGTAGCTGTATTAATTCATAAAGCAATCGGTGACCAATTAACATGTATTTTCGTTGACCACGGCTTACTTCGTAAAGGGGAAGCTGAAGGGGTTATGAAAACATTTAGTGAAGGTTTCCACATGAATGTTATTAAAGTGGATGCAAAAGAACGCTTCATGAGTAAATTAGCAGGTGTTGAAGATCCAGAACAAAAACGTAAAATCATCGGTAACGAATTTATTTATGTATTTGATGACGAAGCTTCTAGACTAGAAGGAATGGACTTCTTGGCACAAGGTACACTGTACACAGATATTATTGAAAGTGGTACAGCGACTGCACAAACAATTAAATCTCACCATAACGTTGGTGGACTTCCAGAAGATATGCAGTTCAAATTAATCGAGCCTTTAAATACGTTGTTTAAAGACGAAGTACGTGAGTTAGGTTCTGAATTAGGAATTCCAGACGAAATCGTATGGCGTCAACCATTCCCAGGTCCAGGACTTGGTATTCGTGTATTAGGTGAAATTACAGAAGAGAAATTAGAAATCGTTCGTGAATCTGATGCAATTTTACGTGAAGAAATCAAAAAAGCTGGTTTAGATCGTGAAGTTTGGCAATATTTCACTGCACTTCCTGGTATGCGAAGTGTAGGTGTTATGGGTGACGAGCGTACGTATGATTACACAGTAGGTATTCGTGCAGTAACATCTATTGATGGTATGACAGCAGACTGGGCACGTATTCCGTGGGATGTATTAGAGAAAATCTCTGTACGTATCGTAAACGAAGTGAAGCACGTTAACCGTATCGTGTATGATATTACTTCTAAGCCACCAGCAACAATTGAGTGGGAATAATAATAAAAAAGCTTGGAGTGCATATTTTAAAGGCACTCCAAGCCTCTTTTATTTATAGTGGTACCAGTTTTGATACCAATATCCTTTGCATTTAAAAATTTCTGATATAAAAATATACTTATTTTCTAAAAAAAGGTATAATAAGTTATTATTAAGTTTTATGTCGAAAAGAGGGATATAAATGGTTTGGAAAGGTAAACCAATTCCTTTGTTGGAATGGCCTAGTAATATCAATTATATTCTATTCGTTGATGAAAATGGCGTTCCTAATTTGAATAATGTTGAATCCGGAAACAAATGGTTTACGATAACGGGTCTTCTTTTTGATAAAGAACAATGTCTCCTTTTAAAAGATGAAATAACCAATTTAAAACTTAAGTATTGGGATAATGGCATCTTTAATAAAAAAAGGGTAGTTTTTCATTCTAGAGACATTAGAAAAAAAACAGGACCATTTAATCCTAAATTGATTAATTACGAAGAATTTATTTCAGAATTACAACTAACATTAAAAAAGTTAGATTATAAAATATTTTCGTCATCTATTAATAAAAAATTACATATATCTAAATACTCGGATCCTTATCCAGTGTATAATTTTTGTTTAGAATTTATTTTAGAAAGATTTGCTTTGTATTTGTGCAAATGCAATAAAAACGGCGTAGTAGTAGTGGAGTCCAGAGGGAAAAAAGAAAATATGGTTTTATTAGACTCTGCTGTATCTGTGTTAGATAAAGGAAACAGATTCTTAGAGAAACAAAGATTTAGAAATATTAAGGGTGTTTATTTTAATCCTAAAAGGACTATTAATAATAAGCTTTCTTTTCCACATTTAGAGGCTGCTGATTTAATAGGTTATGAGATTTATAACTATATAAAAAATGATAATCCATCGTTCTTATTTAAAGAAGTGGAAAAGAACTTTTATAATTATCCGAATTTCTCAGGATATGGAATAAAAATTTTCCCTTAAATTTTTATGAGGTGATTTTGAATGGCAATTAGTACAAAAAAAGATGAAAAACTAGATAAATTAAATAAATGGCGAGAAGAAAAAGAGAAATTAGCCATTGCTTTTTTTGATAAGGAACATTCAATTAAAGAAATTAAAGTATCTAAAGGTGAAGTTTATAATTGTTACTTGGGTGAAAATATAGGACATGAACAATGTAAATTGCGTCCAGTCTTAATTATCTCCTCGGATTTCTTTAATGATAGAACATCGACTGTAACTGTTGCGCCTTTAAGTACCACAATAGTTACAAAAGAAATCAGAAAAGATGGAAGAACTAGAAGAGTGTTGAGATTTAAATCTCAATATCGTTTACATCAATGGAAATTTAATTATTTAGCTGAAGATTCTGTTGTTAAATTAGATCAGCTAAAAACAGTTTGTAAAAGTCGGTTGCAGGAAAGATTAGGTTGCTTAGATGAGCGAACTCAAACTGACATAAATCAAAAAATAATCAATTACCTTGACTTAAAAATATAAAAATGGATATAATAAGAGTACGACATCGACCCCATGTGAGGTTGATAAAATGACACATAGTGGTTTGAGGATAGCTCAAACGCATATTTAATATGTTTGTGTTTTTGGACTGAAGACCCCTATGAGAGGTCTTCTTTTTATTTGACGTCTGAAAGTTTTTACTAAATATTAATTGCCTTGAATAATGTATTGTTTATCTTATATTCTATTGTAAATATAGATTACAGATCATTTTTTGTATTTCTAGCTACATTGTATTTAAATGACTGATTACCTTGAAACTTAGTTTTCTTTTCAGGAGAGGTTTTATAATGAATCGAGCCAGTCATGCTGTTTGCAATTTCGAAGTTTACATTCGGATATAAATGCGAATAGGTACTTAATGTTGTTTTGATATCTTCATGTCCTAAACGATCTTTAATAACAAGTGGGTTAACGTTATATTCGTTAATCAGAAAAGAAGCATGAGAGTGACGTAAGCCTTTTGCTTGGATACGTTTTACCCCAGCTAATTTTGCGTGACGTGTGATGATACGAGCAATAGTAGACTTCCATGTTGGTCTTCCATCATAAGAAAGTACAAAATCGATTGTACTTACTTTTTCTTGTGCTACTTTCCAATGCTGTAAATTTTCTATGGTATCAGCATCTAAAGCAATTGTTCTCATACCCGCTTGTGTTTTTGTTGGGCCTAACTCCCATTTGCTCCCGTTAGTCATACGTAGAGAGTGACTAACGGTTAATGTTCGATTTTCTAAATCAATATCCTCTTTCCAACGTAGAGCAGTTGCTTCATTTACTCGTAGCCCAGTCATAAAGTATAGCCAGATGATGATAAAAGAATAATGTTCATAATAATCATCAAGATTAAATGTTGATAAAACTTTCTCAAATTCATTCTTGGTCCAAAATTCAACTTTTACTTTTTCTTTCTTTATTGCACCTACTTGCTTAGCACGATTAGTTTTAATCATACCTAAATTAATGGCTTTCTCTAAAGTTTGAGAAAATAAACCAAAAACCATACGTGCATAGTTTTGTGAATATTGTTCAGTTAAACTATTTTTCCAAATTTGAATATCCAAATTCGTAATGCTATCAACTTTTTTCTTTCCAAATTGGCTTTTTATTTTATTGAACACAGGAAGACGAGTTTTGTAGGTTGTTGTTTCTACACGAGATTTATAGTCTGGGAGGAATAACTGTTCAATATAAGTAGCATAATCCATACCACTATTTGATAGCTGTCCTATCTCTTGCGCATTTTTCAGTTCCTCTGTTTTTGCTTCATACGCTGCTTTTTGTGAATTGAAACCTCTACGAACTTTCCGAATTCGTTTACCTGTAATGGCATCAAAGCCTAGGGAAACAGAGTAATACCACTTTCCAGTTTTCTTATCTTTATATATACCAGTAAGTTTTGCCATCTTATCATTCCAATCTTTATAGAAAAGGGACTTACTTGAAGTCCCCTTAATGTTTTAAAATTTAATTCCCGTAATTTGTTCGACAGCTTCTTTAGGTACACGACCCAAACGTTTATTGTCGTAGAACGTATAACCCTTTTGAATCATAAGTGCCTTTGCTTCACGAATAATCCCTTGTGCAGTAGCTTTCGGATAGCCGACTGCAATTAAATCTTCTTTACTAATAACAGTAGACATTGTATAACCTCATTTCTTAAATTTCTTTTTCACCTAGTAATTCGTTTACGGATTGTTCAATCATGGATTTATCTCTATCTGTAAATTTACTTTTACCTAATAAAATCTCTTCTCGTAAATAAGCATCTGCATATGCTTGTCCAAAAGCTTGTTTGTATGATTCATAAACCATTGCTCGAGATTTTGTTGTGGACTTTTCAATCCACTGTTTTTTTGTTTTCATCGTAACTTTTTCTTTTATAACTCTTAATGGAATTTTAGGTAATCCTTCGATGAACTTATCCCACCAACGCATATTATTCCAACGTGCTTTATTATGAAAATCTTTTTTTTCTTTAGGTTGTGTTTTAAATGAATAGTGACTTCCTAATATGCCTTTTATGACATTATTTAAAGGAATACCATCAGAAATTAAATTACAAACTTGTAAAGCCTTTTTATCCCCTAGTTCTAGCTCCCAACGAACCCATTTGTTAATGTTCAATACTTCGCCTGTATTATCTCGAACCTCTTGCTTTTTATCATAAATTCTAAGCATTTGTGGGGAAGAGCCAATGTATAAGGTAAATCCCATTAGCTCTCCGTCTAAAATTCTCCCACTGTTAAGCTCTTTGAAAGTATGTGCTCTAGTAGATAGTTGTCCTCGTTTCACATAGTCCTGTAACTTTTGAACACTGGGAGAACTATCATCAAAAATATCTAATGCTAAATCAATGCGAGTTGGATTTGCTTCTGCTTTTAAAATTGTTGAAATAAAAGCTTGCCAATGCCATCCAGTAGTTTGTGACATATATTCTTCGTACTGTCTGCAGGCTGTACCTGAAAGATTAACGAGAATGTTTGAATGAAGATTACTTTTATGAAGTTCGATGTTAGCGAAACAAAAACGGGTATCGTAAGTAGGAAAAGGACTACTTTTACCTTCAACTCCAAATTCTTCAATAGGGATTCCTAAAATATTTTCAGCAATATTTTTTAAATTTGTGTTAGGAATAGAAAATCGTAACCAATCAATTAAACATTCATTCTTTCTCAAAATTATTCTCCGATTTTATAAGTTGAAGCACTTACTTTTAATTCTGCAAATTGCCATGTATCAATCATTGATCCATTTGCATAAGCTTTCTTTTGAACCTTTTTAGGATAGACAGCTAGATTGTTAAAGGTAATTGGAATAAATTCATCTTCTTCATATGAATCTAGTACTGGTAAAGAATCTTGGTGTTCAATGACAATCGTAATTGGAGAGCCATATTCAGTTAGTTGATTTGCAATTGCTAATTCAACTAAAGTACGATCATAAACCTTAAATGTTAAAGTAGTAGCACCTGTTTCAACGTACTCGCCTAAAGGAGTACGTTCTTTTTCGGCTTTAATTGAAAGTTCGTTAGCAAGGAATAAGAATTGTTTAGGAAGCTTGAACTGTTTTAAATCAAATTGTAAATTGGCTAAATCTTGTTCAGTACCATCTGTTAATGAAATTTTTGTAGTTGCATTTAATTTCAGTTTTGTAGTCATTTAAATCTTCCTTCCGGTTGTTTAGCTTTCCCGAACTGTCGGGATTTCAAAAGTGTTATGAAGCCAGTAACACTGAGGCTTTAACGGTAACGGCTTGAGTTTAATTCCCCCGTGTTACTAACGGGGGAGCTACGCTTTTATAATCCTGAACAAAAGATATGTCACTCCACTATCGCTTCGTGATTGCACTCGAGAGACAATAATTGAACCGGCTCCGCCTATCCTTTGCTTGTGCAAGGATCTCAATCATTATCTCTCGAGCGCTACAAGGTGGGGGGAGTTAATACCACCTAGTCTGCATTTAATCCGTATTTCTCGATACCTTGAGAAATGAAGCGAGCAAGCGTTTCTCGTACATTTACTTGCGATGTGTCTAAAATGGGTGTGGTAAAGGCTCTAGGTGTACTCCAACCTAAGCCATCTAAATAAATGTAGCCTTTTCCTATCCCTTTTTCTGCTACAGGTAATTCATCATAAAAGTCACCAAGTACCATACGATAACTATCTTTAGACATTCTTCCTAATGCCACACGCATACCAGCATTTTCGCGAATAGTGGTACTTAGAACTTCGGCAGAAAAACGTTGTGAAGATAAAATCGCGAACATCCCTGCTTGACGACCTTTTAGCATCAGTTGAATCAAATAAGACTCAATCTCTTTACCTAAGCGTTTGTCTTCGCCCATCGTAGCGATAAGCTCATCAAAAAATATGAAAATGGGTCTTAATCTATAGTAATTGTAAGTTTCTCCGACAGCAGAATTCTCATTAGAAAAATATTTATCATAACGATTGTTCATTCTATCAATAGCTTCACGTAGTAAACGGCAAGCTTGATTAGGTGTACTTGCTACATGACTTTCTCTTAAATCTTCTGGGAAGGCAAAACGTAAAGCGTATAAATCTGAACGCTTACCATCGATAAAAAATACATCTGCTCCAAGTTTAGCTGCTGAAAGTATAAGGTAAGAGAGAAAGCGAGTTTTTCCTTGTCCAGTAGCTGCTTGAATGATTGCCCCAATTTGTTTGGTAGAAAAATTAAAGTGCTTATCTTGATCTAACGGTATGTAGTGGTCCATATTTTACTCCCAACTGTTTGTAGCATTAATAAAATTAGATGTTTCCTTAGTTAGAATATAAGTTGTATGGTCAGCATAATCGTCTTGCACAGTAATTACAGTCATGTTTAAAGCAGTTTGAAAAATTAAGGTTAGATCATTCATTTTATGAGTATAATGACCACCATTTGGATAAACTTCTAAGTATAGTTTTTCTTCTATCCAATAAAAGTGGATAATCATAGATAAAATAATCTTATGAGTTTCACTATTTTCGGAATAAAATTTATTTACTTCGATAATTTTTTTTAGTTTGTTACTCATACGTTGATTTTTAGAGAATGACAGCGGGCTCTTAAACCAAGTGTAAAAAGTAGTACCAGCTAATATTAGACAAGCAATAAAAAAGAAGTATGTTGGTAATGATAGGGAGATACCTACTTCGTTTAAATTGTTTAAAGTATTGACAATTATGAGATAGCAAATAAGTGGTAACGAACCTAGTAAAATTTTAATAAAGTATGATATTAAATCTGGTTGTTTGTTTTTAAATTTTACTTTATGATGATAACGAGGTATTTTCATAAAGTTCTCCTTTCTAGAATTTTGTGAACTTTGAGCAGTGTTGGCAGACACTGTTTTTTATTTTTTAATTTTTCATAGCATCCAACCTTTCTTTATAATACGAAACTAACACGTTTTTCCAAAAAAAATATAAGTCGTATTATTAGAAGTTCAATCGTATTAATTTCGTATTAGTCTACTTAAGTATATAATGATAATCATAAAAGTCAATAGTCTTTTGATAAAGATTTCAAAGGTGGATAAAATACATTGAGCCTCATAGGGTGTTTAAAAGTTCTGTATGAAGATGAATTAAATTTAAATATGGATTAAAAGGAGGTAAACGAGATGAAACCGAATAGGGAAGCTGTGGCAAAAAGATTAAAAAAAATACGAGAAGATTCAGGTATGTCGATAGCCATTATGGCAGAACGCATTGGTATATCTAAATCAACATTAAACTCATATTTGAGAGCTTTAGCATTACCTCCTGAAGAAATAATTGGAAAAATAGCTCTATTAGCAGGAGTCTCAAAAGAGTGGATTTATTATGGAGAAATTAAAAATTACATTCATGAATATTTATTGTCATGCGGATATGAAAAGCTCTTAAATGATTATCCAGAAACTATTGATGAGCTTTATTCTAAATGGCTAAAGATGCAAAATTCAGATCATGCTTTTAAAGAGTATCCACATCCAGTTACAATCAATGATTTATTTTATGATATTTATAGCCCGATTTTTATTGAATATTTAAATCGAATTGCTAACGATTTTGCTGAAAAAATCCCAAACTATCCTTTATATTCTGAAGGGCCAGAATATAATATTGAAAAATTTCTTACGCGTGTAAGAGCTTTAGTTCGCAGAGAGCAACCGACTATTAAGTATGGAGAAGATGAAAGGGTTTATAAAGTAGCTGAAACAGAATTTAATACTCGTGTAGAGTTATATATTAATCAGGTAAATAAAGTTGAAACCAAAAGTGAAGATTTTTTAGATTTCATGATTGAGAATTTAAAGACAACTAGAGGAACTTTAGAGATTATATCAATTATTACCTCACAAAGAGGTTTAGATTACGATATAGGTTCTAAAAAATCTGATGAAATTATTGAGCTATTTAAAGGGATGTATCCGGAGCTTATTAAAATTAAAGAAAAATATTTAGACAAATAATAATAAGTGAGCTGATACCACCTTTGATACCAACCCTAAAAATTTTATGTTATTATAAATTCAAAATAGGGTTTTAAACCTTTTAAATATTAGTGTTCTTTTTAAAGTAATATAAGTTTTTTATCGAGTGGGAATAAGTTGAATTTCATAATATAGAAGACGACCCATCTATACCTTTATGTATAGATGGGTCGTCTTTTTTTGTTTTTATACGAACGAAAATTAATTTTAAGTAAAAAACGTTCGTTTTTCAGATTGACACTTACCTGTATATGAGTTAATATGAATATGTAATTAATAATAAAAATGAATATTTCAGCCGTCGTATAATATCGGGAATATGGCCCGAAAGTTTCTACCTTGCTACCGTAAATGGCTTGACTACGAGGCGTTTTAATATAAGGGTAAGGGATACTTGCCTTTATTTACAGACGCTTCCATGTATAATGCATTGGAAGCCTTTTTTATTTTTAAAGATAAAAAAGGGGCTAGTAAGGAGTGCGACGAGCAATTATATAACGGGGGAAACATAGGATGAAACGTTATTTTCAGTTCGATGAGCTCGGCACAAATTATAAAACAGAGTTCATTGCAGGATTAACAACATTTTTGTCGATGGCATATGTATTGTTTGTTAATCCCGCTACACTATCGCTGGGACATGTTAAGGGATTGCCGGCAGGAACCGGAATGGATCCGGGAGCAGTATTTGTTGCTACGGCTTTAGCAGCTGCAATTGGATCACTAATTATGGGGATTTTTGCAAAGTATCCAATCGCACTAGCGCCGGGAATGGGGATTAATGCTTTCTTTGCTTACACAGCCGTATTAACAATGGGGATTCCATGGCAAACGGCGATTGCTGGAACACTAGTATCAGGTATTATGTTTATTATTCTTACAGCTTCCGGCCTTCGTGAAAAAATTATTAACGCAATTCCAACAGAATTAAAGTTTGCAGTAGCAGCTGGAATTGGGTTGTTCATCGCATTTCTTGGTTTTCAAAATGCGGGGATTATTGTAAATAATGATGCTGTGCTTGTTGGTTTAGGTGATTTAACGAAAGGAACGACATTACTTGCTATTTTTGGTGTAGTTGTAATCGTTATTTTAATGACAAGAAACGTTAATGGGGCAGTATTCTTTGGAATGGTGCTTACAGCGATTGTTGGTGTAGCAACAGGGTTAATTGATACACCAAAGTCGATTGTTGGTGCAGTTCCAAGCTTAACACCGACATTCGGAGTTGCTCTTCAACACCTTGGAGATATTTTTACCGCTAAGATGCTCGTTGTTATATTAACTTTCTTTTTTATCGATTTCTTTGATACAGCGGGAACGCTTGTGGCAGTTGCCAATCAAGCTGGCTTAATGAAAGATAATAAATTACCACGTGCGGGGAAAGCGTTAATCTCTGATGCGATTGCAACTGTAATCGGAGCAATACTTGGTACATCAACAACAACGTCTTATATTGAATCCTCTGCAGGGGTAGCAGCAGGAGGACGCTCTGGATTTACAGCAGTTGTAACAGCAGGGTTTTTCTTATTAGCACTTTTCTTTTCACCATTATTAAGTGTAGTAACACCATCAGTAACAGCGCCAGCCTTAATTATTGTAGGGGTGTTGATGGTTTCATCATTAGGAGAAATTGATTGGAAGAAATTCGAAACGGCAGTACCGGCATTTTTTACAATTATTTCAATGCCGCTTACATACAGTATCGCAACGGGAATTGCGATTGGGTTTATCTTCTATCCAATTACAATGGTTGTAAAAGGACGAAGAAAAGAAATTCATCCGATTATGTATGTCATGGCAATTTTGTTTGTACTCTATTTTATGTATGTTCGTAAATAAAGGGGTTTTTCTGAAAGGACTAGGAGGGGATGCCTAGTCCTTTTTGTATTTTATAATAAATGTGTGAGAGATCTAGTTTATTTTTTGTTATTTGTATAGATAAAAGTTTTATAAGTTATATAAAGAAAATAACTTGAGAAATAGATGAGTTGAAAAGAGCAGAATCAAGCTGTACATAGCAGGGGCTTATATATTGATTGAGGATAGACAACAGGCTTATTAATAGAAAATGAGCCTTTTTATATTTTATTAGAAAAACATATTGACGTTTAATATGAAAGAGTGTAGTATTATACGAGTCGCTGCTGCAACAGAGCAGAAAGCGAAAACGAAATAAAACACCTAGTTGACATCGAATGAATGAGATGTTAACATAAGGAAGTCGCAATTGAGCGGCGGATAAGTTCTTTGAAAACTGAACGAAACAAACAACGTGAAACGTCAATTTTTATTTATGATGCTAGACAAACTTTATTGGAGAGTTTGATCCTGGCTCAGGATGAACGCTGGCGGCGTGCCTAATACATGCAAGTCGAGCGAACCGA
>NZ_JAQOTJ010000033.1 GCF_028401955.1 Bacillus sp. BP-3 | reverse complement strand
ATGATGGGAAACCATCACGTACGGTGTGATGTGGGGGAAAAGGCGGAGATAATATCAAACCCTTACCTATCACAATAGCTCCTTGCAGCGTCTAAGAAAACGTTAGAAGAACGTGGATACCATATTGAAGTGTTGAACTTAATTAATCCATTAGAATCAATGAGCTATAACCCTCTTCAGCTTATCAAAGATGCGTATAAACAAGGGGATATGGAGACAGCACAAACGCTTTGTAACACATTATCTTACTCTCTTTATTACAATCCAAACGTAAAAGATCCGTTTTGGAACAACAGTGCGATGAGTTTATGTAATGCGATGATTCTAGCTATCACTGACAACTGTATAACAGAAAAAACAGAAGATAAAATCTCCATGTTCACTGTTGCCAATATGTTGTCTGAACTTGGATCGAAAGAGATTGTAATCGATGAAGAAGGGAATACACAAAATGCATTAGACTTATACTTTGAAATGCTTCCGGCTGATAGTGTAGCGAAAATGCAATATGCGACTTCTAACTTTGCGAAAGGTGGAAACACACGAGGGAGTATTTTTAGTACAGCAATGAGTAAGTTATCCATCTTCACGTTTGAAGGGATTGCAAAAATGACATCTCGAAATAGTATTGATTTAAAACGGGTGGGGTTTGGTAAAACGATTTATGGAAAAGGAACACCGAGGGTTCGAGTACAAATTATTTTCCCAGATGGATCTAAGGAAAGTTTAAAAACAGATACAGCGGGACGTTTTGAACTAAACTTCAAACAAAACGTGAAAATGGGTCAGCGTATTCACATCATAGAAAGTAACACGAAGAAAAAAATGATCGTGGAAATAGAAAATATCCACAAAGATACAGGCGAAACGACATATAAGGTTATCGAGAAACAAGATGGCTTACAAATTGATCAGATTGTCATTTTTGAAAAACCTATAGCAATCTTTATGATTGTTCCAGATTATGACTCTAGTAATCATGTTATTGCTTCTATTTTTGTTAGACAGTTATATTTTGTTCTGGCTAAATATGCGGGGCTAGCTCGTGGTGGGAAGTGTCATAGAGAAGTAGTCTTCCTTCTTGATGAGTTTGGAAATATGCCTCCGATTGATGATATGGGGAATATTGTCACAGTATGTTTAGGGAGAAATATTCGCTTTAATCTCATTGTGCAAGCTATTCCTCAGTTAAAAATGAAATATGGGGACGCATGTACAACAATTCAAGATAATTGTGGAAACCAAATTTATATTCAATCAGGGAATAAAGAAACAGCTAAAGAAATATCCGAAAAGCTAGGGAATCAAACGATTCACTCGTTATCTCGAAGTGGGAAAGGGTTATCTACTGATAAGAGTAAAACGGAAGGAATCGATGCTAGACCATTATTAACAACTACTGAGTTAATGAGATTCCAAGAAGGGGAAAGTGCTGTTATACGTTTCATGAAGCGTCGTGATAATAAATTTGAAAAAATAGAGCCTTTTCCAATTCTAAATCGAGGAAAAACGGTCATGAAATATCGTTGGGAATACTTAGGGGATGACTTTGATACTGACCAATCTATTTTAGACATTGATATTCGTTCTTTGCATGAGTTTGTTAATCCTAAGGATCTTATTATCGACTTCTTTCCAAAGCAGGAAGAAGAGCCATCTCACCAATTAGAGGAATCTAAGCAACTTGTGCAAACAACTGAAACATTTGAAACAGAGCCGGTTCCTGTTTCTTTAGAAGAAGTAGAAGAACCTCACTATATGGACATTGAAGAAGAGATTGATATTCCTGAAGAAGCCTATACATCAAAACCTGAAATGACATCTAGTTTATTTGAACCATTGACTTTAGATAATTGGAAACAAAAAACAGCGGAAGAATTTTTTGAAAAACACCATTCGATTTGGAACATTATCGAAAAACAATGCATCAAACAATGGAATAAATCATTAGTCGACATCCAAGCAAGTACAATGGATGTTTTTATAGATGATTTGAAAATATTAGTTGCTACTAATCAAATTGATAAGAACATTTACCACTTAATTAATGGAAAGTATGGCGAGATAATGGATGATTTACTAGAAAAAGAAGGTGTGAAGGAGGAAGTGTGATGCAGGTAACTAATCCCTTAGAACAAATTTTAAAAGTCTATGGAAGCCAAGTAATGGCGGGACGAGAAGTGGTGATAGGTCTTACAAATGGAGTTCTCGTGTTACAGCCAGGAGAAGCGGATGAGGCACCGATTATAATTCGAGTGGATGAAGTTGATGAGCATTTTAACATGACGATACAAGATGTATTTGGATCTTAATAAGGGAAGGTGAAACCATGAATGATGAAAAAATCTTAGAAATACTGAAGATGTTTGATGATTATTTAGAAATTGGGGGATTTATAAACTATATTCTACGTTCTATTGGTTGGATGATTATTTTGGGGTTATCATACCTGGTAGATGCGTTAGAAGGAATTACAGATCAAATCCTTTTGGTAAAAACGTTGTTTGCTTCTGAAGGAGTCCAAAACTTTGTAAAAGATTTTCAACCGATTTTGTATATTTTATTTGCTTTCTCATTTGTCTATATTGGATACACCCTTATATTTAATCGAAAAACAAATAGAGAACAAATTGCGGTTAACATTTTTATTAGCATGGGGATTATTGTATTACTTAGTGCAGCGATGATGCAAGCAGATAAATTTACAGATCAAGCAATTAAAGCAGTGGACTTGAAAGGAAGCGGTTCAACAAGCGAAAAAATTATCAAAGATGGAATTACAGACGTAGCACAGTTTGATATAGAAGGATGGAAAACAACAACATTAAAAGACTCGAATAAGATTACGCAAGAAAATATTAGACGAATCGATATTGTAGAGAAAATGGATAAGGATTTTACAGTTAGTAAGGATAAAAAGTTAACTGAGAAAGGACAAAAAGTCTTAGAAAAGAAATTAACCATTGCACCAGATGGAACAGAAAAGCTTGTAGATTTGAAAAATGGATGGTTTGATTTTTGGCCAGATAAGTATTATCGGTGGCATTGGAAATTTTGGAATATTGCCGCATCTTTACTTGTAATTGGCATGACATTGTTATTTACAGCCATTAAGCTTGGGAAACTATGCTTTGAGTTAGCATTTAACTATATTTTAGCCAATTTAGTTGCTCCGGCAGACATTGCAAATGGACAAAAAACGAAGCATATTCTTCTTAATATTTTAAATACCTTTCTTATTATGATTATGATCTTCATTTCGTTGAAGCTATACCTCATGGGCATGAATTTCATTCATGATAAGCTAAGTGGTGTTGCCTATGTACTTGCTCTCATTTGCTTGAGTCTTGCGGTTATAGATGGCCCTGTTATTTGTGAACGCATTTTTGGCATTGATGCAGGACTTAAAAATGGATGGAGCGTTCTTGCAGGAGGATACGCACTTGGGAAGGGATTAAGTAGAGCAACAAGCGGTGTAGCTAAAAAAGCAGGAAATATGTTAAAAGGAGCAGGTAAAGGGGGATTATTAGCAGGTGCAAGTGTTGCAGGAATCGGAAATGGATATCGAAGTGCAGGGGAGATAAATGGATCTGAGCAAAAAGATGAAAAACAAGGCATAGATCAACAAGGTAATAGGCAAGGTTTAGAACAAGGAAAAGGCGGTGCCGATGGCGAGGCACAAGAAGGAGCAAATGGAACTGGTAATTCTTCTTTACAAAATGAAATGGAACAATCAGGTTCAAATGTAGGGGGGAATCAAGCGTCTCAAGGTGAGGCAGGAAATGGTGCATTGTCTTTGCATGATGAAATGAAAGCATCTGGATTTAATAAAGGAGCAGGAGCACAGGGGATGCAAAGCGCATTAGGAGCGACAAGTAAAGCAGGAACGGTTGAAAAACCAGGAACAGCGGGAGTAACAAGTACATCAGGAACATCCGGTATAGCCAGTCAAGCAGGAACAACGGGGATAACGAGTACATCAGGAACATCAGGTATGTCGAGTCAAGCAGGAACAGTAGGAGCAACAAGTACGTCAGGAACATCAGGTATACCGAGTGAAGCAAGAACAACAGGAATAACAAGTACATCAGGAATATCAGACATAACGAGCCAAGCAGGAGCAGAAGTGGCAAGTACATCAGATGCATCAGGCATACCGAGTGAAGCAAGGGCGACAGGAGTAGGAGTAACAGGTGTACCAGGATCATCAAGCGAAGCAAGAGCGACAGGAGTAGGAGTAACAAGTACGCCAAGCTCATCCAGTGCACCAAGTCCATCAAGCGTAACAGGTGAAGCAAGAACAACAGGAATAACAAGTACGCCAAGCTCATCCAGTGCACCGATTCCATCAAGCATAGCAAGTGAACCAGGCACAACAGGAATAGCAAGTACGCCAAGCTCATCCAGTGCACCGATTCCATCAAGCATAGCAAGCGAACCAGGCACAACAGGAATAGCAAGTACGCCAAGCTCATCCAGTGCACCGATTTCATCAAGCATAGCAAGCGAACCAAGAACAACAGGAATAGCAAGTACGCCAAGCTCATCCAGTGCACCGATTCCATCAAGCATAGCAAGTGAAGCAAGAACAACAGGAATAGCAAGTACGCCAAGCTCATCCAGTGCACCGATTCCATCAAGCATAGCAAGTGAACCAGGCACAACGGGAATAGCAAGTACGCCAAGCTCATCCAGTGCACCGATTCCATCAAGCATAGCAAGTGAAGCAAGAACAACAGGAATAGCAAGTACGCCAAGCTCATCCAGTGCACCGATTCCATCAAGCATAGCAAGTGAACCAGGCACAACGGGAATAGCAAGTACGCCAAGCTCATCCAGTGCACCGATTCCATCAAGCATAGCAAGTGAAGCAAGAACAACAGGAATAGCAAGCATGCCAAGCTCATCCAGTGCACCGAGGACACCAGAAGTAACGAGTTCACCAAGTGTAACACAAACGTTTAATAGTGGAGGAAGCACTACTTATCAAAATCCATCCGCTTCGGTAGATTCGGCTCCATCTTCTACAAGTGATATTCCGGCACCACAAAGAGAAAATCGTACACTTGGTCAATATGCAAAAGAACAAATAACAAATAAATGGAACAGTTCTAAAATAGTACAACAAACAAAACGTTCTTACGAACTTGGGAAAAATACAGGGGAAAGTTGGCGCAAGAAACGTGAAAACAAAGAATAAGAAAAAAGGGTAATAAGCATATAAAAAGTGCTTATTTTTTTCGGTCTAAAAATGAAAGTTAGGAGGAAATAGAAATGGCAAACTATCGCATTCCGAAGGAAATACGAACTGAATTGAAGATTAACAAGGTGTTATATCTTTTTGACTTACTGTTTTTAATTGGGCTGATTGTTTTTACCATGATTACAAAAACGTTAATTCATCCCATGCTCCAAATTCCCTATTACATCTTTATGTTGGTAATTGGAATTGCATTAATCGTTCGTCCCAATTCAAACCCACAGAAAAGAATGTACGAAGCGTTGATTATTGCGATGACACGGAAGCGATCTACGTATTGTGCTATTGACCAGGAACAAGATTGAAGGAGGGAGTCAAATGGCAGTTTTTAATGAAAAAGAAATGAATAATCAAGTTAAAAAGAAGAGCGAAGTGGAACCTTCTCTGAAACCACTTAAACAGACCGTACAGCAAGAGAAAAAGAAAGGCGAAGTGGTTAAAATTAAAGGATTTAAGGAGAAGAAAGAAACAAAGCCCGCTGTTTCTCCTTTTAAAGAGGAAGAAATTCCAGAAAAAAAAGTGAAAAGAAATATGATGCAATTTCTTGGGAATCAAAAGAAAAATGAAGAACAATCAATAGCGAGGATTGACGAAGAATCGGGAAGACGAGGGGAGAAACATAAAGAGAGAAAAATAAAAAAGCAAAAAGCAAAAAAGAATGAAAAACCACCTCATGTGAAAAAAAGCATTGCAGAGATCATTCCAATTATTGATGTTACAGAAACAGGTATATTTGAGTTTCGAGAAAATCAAGGGTTTATGGATATTTTACAAATACAAGGAACAGACATTTATTCAATGAATGAGGAAGAAGCTCTACTTTCGATTTATCAATTGGGACATTATTATCAGTCATTTTCAGAATCGATTAAGGTTATATCAATGAATTTCCCAGTTTCTACAGAACCACAACAACGTTTTCTAATGAAAAAGATAGAAACATGTAAAAATCCACTATATGAACGTTTTCTAATTCAAAAATTGAAGGAGCTTCAGTACTTGGAATGGGGGCGCACAAATCGAGAGTATTTTCTATTTGTATATGGAGAGAGTGAATTAGAAGTGAAAGAACGAGTTGAAATGTCAAAACGTTTTTTGCAACGATGTCTGCCCCTGATAACAATAGAGGAAGAGAAAAAAATAGAAATCTTATATAAATTGCATAACCAAAATTCAAAAATTGGTGCAAAAAAATAAGAAGAGGTGATGAGTGTGAGTGTACTAACATTTTTGAAGAGAAAACCAAAGGAAGAGAAACATGAAAAGAAGAGAGTTAATCCTCATCTAGTTGCTAAAATTCAACCACAAGGGGGAATCAAATTTTCAGAGGTATATGTTCAAAATGGAGATGGATTATCGACTTGTATTCATGTATATGGCTATCAAACTACTGTAAATGATTTTTGGTTAGATCCAATCATGAATATGCCAAATGTAATTACAGCCCTTGATATTGTGAGCGATAGTCGAAAGATAGTCATTGATTCTATTAATAAATCAATGGCGGAGCAAAGTGTCCGTCATGCGAATGCAAAAGAAAATGTTGATCGGATTGAAGCGGCACAACAGTTTAGTGAGTTAGAAGAGCTGTATCAGCAAGTTTCTAAAGGAGAAGTACTTAAACGGGTTCACTTTCGTATCTATATTTCCGCACGAACAATGGAAGAGCTTGAAAAACAAGCAAAAGAAGTAATGGAAACTTTAGAATCTTATAATTTTAGAGGAGCAATTTTTCTAAATGAACAGGAACATGAATGGGCTTCTCTTACAACAAGCTTTGATATGCAAAAAGGATATATCAATAAGCGGAATGGAAAAGAAATTCCTTCACTTTCACTTGCAGGTGGATTTCCATTTCATTTTACTTATTTAAATGATCCGTATGGCATTTACTATGGCACAACCAAGACAAAAGGTAGTGTCATTTTTGATTTGTTTCATAAAGATAATCAGCGTAAAAGCTACAACGCTGTTGTGATTGGTAAAATGGGAGCTGGTAAGTCTACTTTATTAAAAAAGATTATGACTGATAATGCAATGAAAGGCTATAAGATTAGGGGATTTGATATTACAGGTGAGTTTGAAGACATTGTACAGGAGTATAGTGGAAAACAAATTGCATTAGACGGATCACAGGGGCAAATCAATCCACTCCAAGTGTATCGAACGGCTAAAACAGAAGAAGGATCTTTTACCCAACATCTATCTAAACTCAGTATTTTTTATCGATTTATTGCACCTGAAGCGAAGGATGATGAAATTAAAGAATACGAGAATTTACTTCGTAAAATGTATGTCGGGAAGAAACTATGGAACGATGAGCGCGGCGCAGAAAATAATATTACAAGCTTACCAGCAAACATGTACCCAATTTTTTCTGATTACCTACATCTTGTACGTTTAGAATTATATGAAGATATAGAAGCAGGAATACACCATTCGAATGTGAGTGATACTCGTAAAAAACGGTTAGAGCTAATTGAATTGAATTTAATTAATTTAGTAGATAACTTTGGACACTTATTCAATGGTGTTTCAACGATAGACGATTTCTCAAAAGAGCAAATCGTCTTTTTTTCTTTGCGCCACCTAATGAGCTTAAAGCCGGAAATTTATCAAGCACAGATTTTCAATGTTATGAATTTAATGTGGGATGAAATGTTAGAGAATGGATATCCACAATGGAAAGCGTTTGATAAGAAACAGATTCAATTTGAAGATGTAATACGTTATCTCATTATTATGGATGAGGCACACCATTTGATTAATACAAATGAACGGAGTCAACATGCAGTACAATTTACAATAAAATTTAGTCGTGAGGCAAGAAAATATTTTGCGGGAATTGTATTTGCAAGTCATTCTATTCGTGATTTCGTTCCAGAAGACTCCAATGCATCGTCTGTAGAGGAAATTAAAAAACTGTTTGAGTTAACTCAATATAAATTTATTATGCAACAAGATAGCAATAACTTAGATATGTTAAAACGGGTGTTTGCGGGGCAACTCAGTAACAGTGAGTTAAATGATATTCCATTTTTACCAACGGGTGAAGTTTTACTATGTATCAGTGCAGTGAAAAATTTGTTATTTAAAGTAGATGTTACAGAAGAAGAGTTAGCTTTGTTTGGAGGAGGCGCATAATTCATGCATCTTGTACTAAAAGTCATTCCTAAAAAGTGGATCATCCTCTTAATTTTAATGCTACTCTTCCTCTTCGGAACCATTATTATAGGGGCTACTATGTTGCTTATTGGTGGCATGGAAAGTAATAAAAAAGGGGACATTTCCTATCCACAAGGAGGAATAGGAACAGCAAGAGTATCAGCCGAAGTGATGAAATGGGAACCAACCATTCGTAAGTATGCTCAGGAGTTTGGAGTTGAGGCGTTTGTGCCATTAATGCTTTGTCAAATGATGCAGGAGAGCGGCGGACGGGGGCTCGACCCAATGCAAAGCTCTGAGGGAGCATTTAATACAAAGTACTGTAAAAAACCCAATTGTATAACTGATCCCGATTATAGCATTTGGGCAGGTGTACAGGAGTTTAAGCATGCTATTGAACGAGCTGGTGTAACAGGTCCGAGTGATATGGATCATATTAGAACAGCCCTTCAAGCTTATAACTACGGCCCAGGATTTTTTGATTTTATTGCGGCGCATGGCGGGAGATATACAAAAGAGTTAGCAATTCAATTTTCAGCAGAACAATATAAAAAAGTAAAAGATACAGGTATGTATCGTTGTGTTAGGCCAGAAATGATTCCGTATCAAGCCTGCTATGGAGATCCACTTTACGTTGATGCTGTGTTGAAATATTATACACCAGGCTCAATTGTAAATGGTGGCGGAGGTTCCTCTGGATCACAAGTAGCCGATGTGGGGCGACAATGGATTGGCCGTTCTACATATGTATTTGGTGGTGGTCGTACCCAAAGTGAGATAGCAATGGGCATCTTTGATTGCTCTAGTTTTGTACGATGGGCATTTGAACAAACGGGAATGAATGTAGGTGAGATAAGCAGTGTTAGTACAGAAACATTAAAGCGAATTGGTGTTCAAATTTCACCAATGGAGATGAGAGCGGGAGATGTTATTTTTTTTGATACGTATAAGCGTGATGGCCACGTTGGGATTGTAATTGATCAAAATTCTTTTATTGGTTGTCAAACGAACAAGGGGGTTTCTATTGAAGATTTATCAAATCCATATTGGCGAGATGTTTTTAAAGGTCATGTAAGAAGGTTTTAAATAATAGGAGGGAGAAAAATGACTGAAGAAAAAAATAAAGATAATAGAAAGAAGATATTCATAACGCTTGCAACTGTCATTGCAGGCGTTACTTTTTTTAACATCTTTTTATATGCCCGTAATAATGAAACGGGCAATATAAAGCAATTAAAAGTTCAAAACGAAGCGTTACAAATTAAAAATGAAGAGCTTCAAAAAAAGGTGAAACAAACGCTTCCTTCGGAACAAGAACAACAACGACAAGCGTATCTTTCAGCGGTAGAAAATTTTATTCAGCTATCATTTCATAGAGAAAAACAAGGGTATGAGGAGCGAAGAACACAAGCTAAAAAGTTAATGAATGAAGAAGTTTTTAAGCTTTTTTATCCAACAGATACATTTGAAATGGAAGACACTTATGTATCTAAACCATCTGAAATAAAGTTGTATTTGCAATCTTATGTGATTGGATCTTCTCAGGTAGAAGTCATTATAGAATTTCAAAATACAGTTACCATTGGAGCACAGGGGAAAAACGATAAAACAAAAAACATAATGAAAGTAACGTTACAAAAAAATCAAGAGAATTGGCAAGTAAATAACGTACAAGAATTAGCGGTTCAAGTCATTCCTTCATAAAAAAAGTGAGGTGTAGAGTAAATGGAAATCACAAGTAAAATCAATTTAAGGCGGAAAAAATCATGGAGGTATGGAGTACTAGTAGGGATTATGCTCTTTGGTTTTTTCGGCTTTTTTACTTCGAAATTGTATTTACCATATGAAGATCATGTGTACCATACAGAGTTAAAAAAACCTGTCGCTTTATTTGGAAATCGTATCGTAACAATAGAAGAAAGGACGTATGATCCAGCATCACATACAGTAGAAATGTTTCTTCATGTAGAAGGTGGAGATGGTGAAGAATATGAATTTCAAGCACAAGAAAAAGCAAATCCTAATCTTCAATTACCTGTGAAAGTTGTGTATCAAGATGGAGGAGACTTTGTGGTACAAGTGAAAGAAGTTTCTTCAAAATGGCAAGCTTTAGCACTGGATATATCAGAAAAAACAAATCGAGATATAACACTAGATACAAAGAAAACGAGTAATGAACAAAAGACTTCCTCTAATGAAGACGATTCAAAAATGTTTTTAAAATCTCTTTTTTCAGATCAAAAGAAAACGGAATTAAGTAAAGGGATTTCTCAAAAAGGGAGAGGTTTCTATGTAAAAGTATTTATTGGAATTGAGCAACAATCATTAAAAGAAAAAGTAAAACAATATGATGCAATGATAAAACAAGAAATAGAAAAACAATCGCAATGGCAGAAACAGATAGAAGAATGGAAAAATGAATCAAAGTATCAAACTGAAACGGAAAAGATGGAAACTAATTCAAAAGTTAGTATGAAAGAAACTAACATTAATCAATCGAAAGAAAAGGCTGAACTTTATAAATGGGAGCAACAACAAATCAAAGATAAGATTGAAAAATTGGATGAGAAAGCGAAGGATGCGGAGCGTTTGTGATAAAAGTTAGGTCAACCGCATCTCAACATCATGGTTTTTTGGGTCAACCGCACCTCAACATTAGGGTGAACAGGACATCAACATCACGTGATTTTAAGTCAACCGCACCTCAACACTTGGGATGTTTTCTTGTTCCCACGGTTTCGCTAGGCTTTGCCTAGCTTCACACCTTCGGTGGGAACAAAAACCCCTTATGCTCTTCTCTCTCTTTGTAGTGGAGAACCTGAATTTGGAGGAGGAAACGAAAATGGAGGTAAGAATTCGAAATATGAATCCAGTTGCCGTAAAACGAATTGATGAAATTGCAAAGGCAAAAGGGTTATCACGAGATAAGTTTTTAAAGGGTCAACTCGAAACTTTAGCATTCTATCGTGAACAACAAAATCGTGAATTGTATCTTCAACAGTTGATTGAAAAAAATATCTGTGCAATGGAAGATTGTTTTCAAGCTATGGAGAAAATGAACGCTTTTTTACACATGATGACACAGGATGATAATGAATGAATCACACAATCAATTCCTCACAAGCAACCGTGACACCGGGGGTTGTTACAGTCTCTCGTTTTGTCACACCAGGCAGGGAGACATTTCAAGATTATGTAGAATATATAGATCGAGAAGATGCTAAAAAAGAACATGGGGCACATGCAAAAATGTTCTCTCTGTATCAAGACTATATGGGAGATACGGAGAAAACATCTTCACTCTTTACGGAGCATAGTAACCGTTTAAAGGAAAATGAGAAGAAGGAGCTCAAACAACTGTTCCAACTTGGTCAAAAAAATGGAAGTATCATGTGGCAAGATGTAATTACATTTGATAATCATTGGTTAGCTGAACAGGGAGTGTATGATGCAAAGACACGCACAGTTGATGAAACAAAGTTGATTGATGTAACTCGATTGGCAATGGCAGAAATGTTGAAACGAGAGAAGTTAGAACACACGGCAGTTTGGTCAGGAGCCATTCATTACAATACAGATAATATTCACATTCATGTCGCAACTGTTGAACCATTTCCAACAAGAGACCGAGGGAAACGTAAACAAAAAACGCTTGATGCGATGAAAGGGAAAGTTGTACAAAATCTGTTGGATCGTGGCCAGGAACAAAAACAAATTAACGATTTGATTCGGAAAAATATGGTCTCAAAAAAGAAGGAAGATTCCACTTTAACTTGGCGCAATAGGGAACTAAAACCATTGTTCAAGTTTATTTATAAGCGTTTACCAGATGACAAAAGGCAATGGCAATACAGCTACAATACATTGCGCCCGTTACGTCCTTATCTTGATGATTTAACTCAAAAGTACATTGAAAAAAATCATAAAGAAGATTATATACAGTTTCTCGAAAAGTTAGATAAAGAAGTTGATGTTCTGAAAAGAGCATATGGTGAAGGTACAGGTGATAAAAAGCGATACGAGAATTACAAAGAAAACAAAATTGAAGAGCTTCATAAACGGATGGGTAATGCATTCTTGCAAGAAATGAAAGAATACGATAAAGAGCGACAACGCATTGATAAAATGTTGGAACGGAAGACCATGGAGAGAAAAAATTTTCAACAAAATGTTTCCATGCAATATGCACTTAGAAAGATGGAAGGCGCACTCAAAAGTGAGTATGAAAGTTGGAAAAACCAACGTTATTATGAACGTCTTCAGAAGGAAATACAATACCAAAATGAGAGGGGATATGAACGGTGAGTAAAATTAGAAGGGTGTTTTCCATTGATGAAGAAACGGATCAATATATTACAGCTTATATGGAAGAACATAAAATTCGAAATAGTTATAACGGTGACGCAATTGCTCGTATCTGTAAAGAGCATAAGGAGGCTAAACAACAAGAATGGTCACTTCAATATATTACAGAAGTGGTTACAAAACATCTTCATCAGTCATTAAAAGAAGAACTGACAAAAATCCGTCTGGGTACCAATAGTGCAGATAAAAATACGCAAATGTTACTCGAATTTATGAATAGTATTTATGAGCATGAAAAGTATAAAGGTGTTTACACAACTGATTTAATTGAGTCAGATGCCATGAAACATGTAAGAGAAGTAGTAGAGGATAGGATTGCACATAAAAGACAAAAGAAAGTAGATTATCAAGCTTCCAGGGGGCAACAAGAGACCTTCATGCCCATAGAGGAGGTGAATATCTAAAAGAGAAAAATATATTTGTATGAGTACGAAAGTATTTAAAACTTAAAATAAGAGGAGCAATGAATATGCTATTATTTCATGAAGATATTGAACTTGGAATCATTAAATCTATTGGAGAAAGAGAAGTGACTTTTCAAGTTGGAAATCGGGAAGTCATAATCCAATTAACAGAGGTGGAAGAACAAGAATTATTCAATTATATTGAGCTTCCGCAAAATGATTTATTGATTCCCATTAACATGAAAAATCATAAAATATGTGTTCTAACAGACTTAGAAACATGGAATGAGGAAACGATGGATGAATTAATTGAAGTTGCATCAAAGGGAGCGGAGATCAGTGAGTAAAAAACGTTCCCCAGTATCATTTGAAGAGAAAAAACAAAAGGTAGAAGCACTGACGAAAAAGATGCAACAACGTATCGATCAGCATTTCCATTCAACAGAAGACTTAAAAGAATATTTATCATTTATGGCAAAGTTTTATCGGTATTCGCCATCGAATGTAGCGTTAGTACAAAGTCAGTTTCAAGGAGCCACAGCAGTTGGTTCCTTTTCTTTTTGGAAAGAAAAAGGATTTAGTGTTCGAAAAGGAGAGAAAGGAATTCAAATTCTTGTTCCTAATCGAACAGTTCCTAAATTTAAAATGGAAGATGGAAATTGGAAGACAATTGCTAAAGCAACTGAAGATGAGAAAAAGAAAATTGATGAAGGAAAAGCAGAAGTAACACCCGGACGCTTATATTTCAACATAGGTCATGTATTTGATATAAGTCAAACCAATGCTACAACCCAAGACTTACCGAAAATCTTTCCGAATCGTTGGTTAGAAGGAGAAGTGCCAGAATATGCTTCTCTATATAAAGGTATGGAAGCTATTGCTGAAAAGAACGGCATTAAAATTGTAGAACCCAAAGAGGAACTAGGTGTTGCAAAAGGTGTTAGTTATACATTTACAAAAGAAGTAGCCTTGAATCCACGGAACAGCGAGTTACAGAATGTTAAAACACTTCTTCATGAATTAGCGCACGCAAAACTTCATACAACTGAAACACATATGAGCTATGGCCATGCAGAAAAGGAATTTCAGGCGGAAATGACGGCATACGTGGTGTCTTCTCATTTTGGGCTAGATACCAGTGGCTATTCATTAGGATATTTGGCAAGTTGGACAAAAGGAAAAGAATTAAAAGAGAAAACAAAGTTGTTAAAAGAAGTACATGAAACGTCTGTAGAGTTTATTGAGATCATTGAAAACACATTGGAAGATGAAAAAATATTTGAGAAAAGGATGGATGGTATGGATACAAATAAAGAAGAAAAAAACATTCTTTTAATTGAATATGGTGCATTAAGTTCTATAAGTAACGAAATGATCTCTGTTGGAATCCTGAGAGAAAAAATGGGTAGAGAGAATGTATTTAACAATGTTGAGAATGCAGAGAAATTAACTGATAAAGAATTTATAGGTGCTTTTAATGAAGTGAATAAGCAAAAATTTGTAGCAGTAAACCAAAATGAAATTACTCGCCCAACGATGATTATAAATTGGTCTGAGAGTAATAAATTTAGAAGTAATCAGTTTATCCCGTTTGGTGAAGCGAATGAACAAATGAAAGACTATATTCGTGGTATTGAGGTAGCAAAAGAGGAAGCGGAGTTAAAAGGTGAATATATACCCTACGAAAAAACTCGTTATGTTGTAGTGCTTCCAAAAGAAGTAGATTCCTATTTTCAACGTATGGAAGTAATCAATCCAGATCGTCTTGATTTAGGGGATGGCATTTATAAGTCACCTTATCAACAAATTTTAGAGGAGAAACGCTTCTTATCGGATGAAGTGAAGCAAGCATTAGCGAATGAAGTCATAAGCTATAGAACTGAACAAGAACAAAAGAATGATAAATCAGTAGAACAACAACAGGAAAAAGTTTTTGAAAAAATGCCAAATGAAAAATCGCATTTGGTAACGATTGAAATATTGCCAAATGCGAAGGATGAAGAAGTAGGAAGAATACACATGATGGATGGTGTAACAAAAGATATGCATATGCTGTCTGTTTGGAATGGAGATCCATCCAATCAAGATGATTTGTATGTTTCTCTAACTAATAAAACAGGACAATTAGAAAATGTTTATCTTGATAATATTTTAAAGCATGATTTGTATCAAAAAGTACAAGATTCTATTTTTGAAAATAAAGGAAATACATCGTTTTTAATTCATGATACAAATGCTCGTATTGATTTAGATGAGTTGGTGAAAGATGAGCGATATGGGAAATGGATAGAACGAGACAAACAACAATTAGATCCATTTACAAGTGAAAAAGAAAGAGAAATATATCAAGAAATGCGGCAAGAAGGGTATGCACCAATTGCATCAGTTGAACCACAACATAACTCCCCACTCTCATATACAGATAAACATGTCACTTCTTCAATGGAAAAGGAATTAAGTGAAAAATATGAGGATTTTAAGCGTGCTCAATATCATGAAACAGTTGGTGATATTGACAGCATTATTACTCGTGTTAAAGCAGAAGAGCGTTATTTCGCAACAAAGACTGTATCCATCGAAAATGAGTTGATTACACAAGATTCTGTTACAAAATTAGAAAATCGAGTGCGGGAAAAGTTGAGTGGAGAAGGAATTACAACAACAAATCATGCTACTTCTAGAACAGTTGATATGGGAAAACAGTTCGAACCACTTTTAGATTCTCCACAAAAGCAGAATGCTACAAAGAAAAAGAAACAGGAAATGGAATTTGAGAGATAAATTCATCATAAATAAATCACAAAAACATCATCACTTATTCCTTAAAAAGGTGAGTGATTTTTTATATTAAGGAGGAATGGAAAATGAAAATTCAAGATCAATTAGAAAAGGAAAATGTAAAGCAAGCACTTTATGAATATGCGCTAAAGGCGACAGGGAAATTAAAAGAGAGGTTTCCTGAAAATAACATGAGTAAAGTTGAACGAGGAGTTGAACCAGGTTTAACACGTATTGAGCTTCCATCCGTTACAAGTTCAATGAATTGGGGGCAAGGAGATGTAACAATTGATATTCATCATAAAAATGGGCTTGTGAAGATATACGAAACGGAAATAGATGGTGAAAATTGGTCAAAGTCCTCTCTTAGGTTAAAAGGGACACAACCATTATCTACTATCATAAAAGAACAAGAAAAAAGACCAAATAACAATAATCAGTTAGAGCAATCTTCAGAAAATCAAGATAAAGTTCCAAAACAACAAGAGATAAATAATCATAATTCAAATCAATTCATACAAGAAGTAAAAAAAGAACAAACAAAAGAGGATTACAAACAAACATATAAAGAACAAATCTTAGATGACATTTCTCCCTCTAAGCAGGAGGATCGTTATAAAGAGCAATATAAAGCAGAATTAATGATGATGTTAGGTATTGGTAACGAAAAGGAATCAGACACAAATAATCAAGTGTCAACAAAGGATAAACAGAATGAAAGCAAAGGACAGGAAGAAAGGTATGTAAAAAGTCGAGAAGAACGTGTGAAAGAAATGAAAGAATTCGAAAAAACACATTCTTATCCCGAAGTGTATCGCTTAAAGAAAGAATCTCTTCAGGAATTGAAAGGATTAAATTTGACAGATTCTCAACGAGAAAAGCTAACAAGTATCGAAAAGGCTCTAGATCAAGAAAAACAAGATTACGATAAAAAAAATCAGAAAGAATCTAAACAGGGAAGCGAGCCAAAAAGTCAAAATAAGTTTTCACAACTTTTTCACCAATTTAAAAATGTAAGGAAAAAAGAGCAACCAAAAGAAACAGGATTGGAACGTTCGTAATAGATACATTGCGGGAAGAGTGCTGTTAGACAGTGCTCTTCTTGTTTGCTAAAAGAGAAAGGAGAAAAGAGATCATGAATCCCTGGTTATTTGCCGCTTGTATGTTACTTGTGGCCGTCACATTAAATATTTGTATATGGATTGGGCAATGCGCTGTAAAACGATTAAGAATGAGGAGGGAAAAGTAATGGGAAAAACATTATTTATTGCAGAAAAACCGAAAGTCGCATACGAATTATTAAAATCACCTCGTTTTCGAAATATGGAAAAACATATGGGGAGTAAGCACTATTTTGGCTATTTCGAAAATCAACAATACATTATTAGTTGGTGTTCCGGTCATTTATTGGAATTAAAGCATCCAGAGGAAATCGATGAAAAATATAAAGAATTTAAGTTTGAACATTTACCGATTTTAGTAGAGCCGGAATACAAGGAGAAACCTGATTATATAGAACAAATTAATACATTAGTAGAACTATTACAACGTCATGATGTAGATCATGTGGTTAACTGCTGTGATGGAGACCGTGAAGGTGAGCTGATTTACCGTGAAATTTATGAGTATGCGGGTGTAAATAAACAACAATCTCGTCTTTGGCTTGCTTCGTATGAACCTGCAGAATTAGAAGCTGGATTAAATCGATTAGAGCCGGGAGAAAACTATGATGGTCTTGCAAATTCCGCAAAAGCAAGACAATACCTGGACTATCTCCTTGGAATTAATGTAACGAGAGGATGTACAACGAAACTAGCTAAAAATCAATTTTTACTTGCAACAGGACGTGTACAAATGTGTCTGTTACATGAGATTTGGAAACGTGAGCAAGAAATAGAAAGCTATAAGGAACAAACCTATTATAATCTAAAACTTATCACGGAAAATAGATTAGAGGCTGTTATGAAGACAGAGGATCAGTTATTAGATCCATCTCCTTTACTAAGGCTTGGCGAGAAATTAGTTGGTACAGCGTTAAGGGTTACGGAATTTAAAGAGAGTACCAGAAAAAAGAAACCAAAATTGTTATATAACCTAACAGATTTATATAAAGATGCTCATGCTAAGTTAAGAGTAAACGCAGAAACAGCTAAAAAGCATATACAAAGTTTGTATGAGGAAGGATTTATCTCATATCCTCGTTCTTCGTCCAGGCATTTACCAACAGAAAAGGTTAATCGAGTACAGGAAGTATTTCAAGCTTTGCAATCTACGAACTATGCAGAGTTAGTTCAACACGTTGATACAAGCACTATTACAGAAAAACATGCCACATTCAATGATGAGCTTGTAGATAGTCACTTTGCCATCATCCCGACAACAAAACCATATGACGGGACCAATAGAAAACCATTAGAAATTCAATTATATGACTTGATTGTAAAACGATTTATTGGAAATTTTATGCCACCCGCTGTTTATTTGGTGCGTGAAGCAGAATTTATGGATCAAGAGGAAAATGTATATAGCACAAAAGAAAAGGTGCTTCAAGAAAAGGGGTTTTTAAGCGTATTTCATGAGGACATGGAAGAAGGTTCTGTGGAAAGCTTTCAAATCCCTTTTTTATATGAGGGAGACACTTTTCAAATTGTAAAACATGATTTAATACAGTCCAAAACAAAGAAACCCGCATTTCACACAGAAAGTTCGATTTTAACGTTTATGGAGACCGCAGGTCGTAAATTAGATGATGACCATTTAAAAGAGTTAATGAAAGGGAAACGTATTGGAACAGTCGCAACAGAAGAAGCCTTTATTCCAAAACTTGCATCAAGAAACTACATCACGGTTACGAATGGTCAAATTCGTATCACAAAAATTGGTCGTGCATTTGTAGAAAGATTTCCAATCAATGAAATTAAAAATCCGGCCTATACGGCTGAAATGGAAGGGATGATTCATATGATTGAAAAGAAAGAGATGCCATACAATGAATTTGTGGAAAATACGAATACTTTTGTAAAAGAGACAGTTGCAAAGCTTGGAGAAACGGAAGAAAAAGTAGCAGATGAAATGATTTTGAATTGGAGCCAACAAATTGAAGTATGTAGTTGCCTATGTAGAAAAGGAAAAATTCTTCATAAAGGAAATTTCTATGGTTGTAGTAATTATCCAGAGTGTGAGATCCGTATGCCAAAGAAAATTAAAGAAAAAGCGATTCCTGAAGCGCAAATTAAAAAGTTATTTGAAAGTAAGAAAACGGATCTTCTAAAGGGTTTTAAATCAGGTGAAAAAGAGTTTTCAGCATATTTAGTCTTCCGAGAAGGTAAAATACAATTCCAGTTTCCAACGAAAGAGGAATTGTCTCTAGGCAAGTGCCCTTCGTGTAAGAAAGGAGATATTCTTCATCGAAAAACATTTCTTGGATGTACAGAACATCAAAATGGCTGCAAATTCATGTTGCCGGCAAAAATTAAAGAAAAAGCTATCCCTCCTTCTCAAATGAAGAAGATATTAAAGGGACAATGTTCAAACTTTATACAAGGGTTTAAAGGAGAAAAGGGTGAATTTACGGCCGCACTTTATTTGGATCAAGATGGACTAAAATTCCGTTTTCCAACAGTAGAAGATCGTACTTTAGGAAAGTGTCCACTTTGTAAGAGCCGGGTCATTGTAGGAAAGTCGCATTATTTATGTGAACAGTATAAAAAGACTTGTGAATTCATCATTCCAGGAGTTGTGTCTGGAAAAAAAATTAGTGCCAATAATGTAGTTAAATTATTAGAAAAAAACATGACAGATCAAATCAAAGGGTTTGAATCTAAACAATCAGGTAAGAAGTTTGATGCTCGTTTGTCGTACAGTACACAAGAGAAACGATTAAAATTTTTGTTTGGAAAATAGAATGCAGGGATAGAGAGCTGATATAAACAGTTCTTTTTTTTTATCCTTTTAAGCATTCGCCACAAGGGGAGGTGCCAACATGACATATCGACTGGCAGAGGAGGAAGTCATGAAAGCAAAAGATGTGGATTTGTTGTCATATTTAGAGTCTAAAGGGGAAACGTTTCGAAAAGAAGGGAATTATTATCGACATACAGATCATGACAGCTTAATTATTCGAGACAATATGTATGCTTGGAATAGTCGAGGAGAGAAAGGGTATGGAGCGATTAGCTTCGCTAGAATTTACTATGGAATGTCTTTTCAAGAAGCAGTTCGTGATGTGAATCAAGGAAATCATCCAACCTTTGCACCATCCCAGGAAGAGGAACCGAAACTAAATGAGCCGTTTCGTTATCCAGTCCATTTAGAAGTTCAAGATAAACAGGCGATTAAACAATATTTAATTGGAGAACGAAAAATTGATTCTCGTTTGGTGAATTGGTTGATTCAACAGGATCTCATTGCACAAGATAAAAAGAAGAATGTCGTATTTAAATGGCGAGAAAATGGTGGAACAGGAAAAATTGTAGGAGCAGAGCGACAAGGAACGGTCAAAATGGAGAATAGGCGAGGTTCTTTTAAACAAATTTTGCCGAACGGAAAACCGCATGCGGGATATACAGTGGATGTTGGAAAACCAACATCCATTTATTATTTTGAGAGCCCGATTGATCTCCTTTCGTATTGGTCTTTACAACAAAATAGGCTTCAAAATGCACGTCTGGTGAGCATGAATGGTCTCAAAATAAAAACGGTTTTACGCTCGTTTAAAGAGGCAAAAGATGAAGGACTTTCCGTGAATCGAATTGTTCTGGCAGTAGATAATGATAAGGCAGGGAAAGAATTCACGGAGAAAATGGGAACTTTGACAATCACACCTCGAGTACAAATGCATCTTCCACAAGAAAAAGATTGGAATGATGTTTTGAAAACCACCATAAAATTAAGCGAAATACAACAACAGGCACATATACAACCGCAAAAACAAGAAAAGAAACAAACAGTGCCAATACAAAAAAAGGAGATGGAACGCAGTGTCTAACGCATTACCAATGCCAGGTGCATTACAGCTTTTTTTGTATGGGATGGGTCTTTATATTACCTTTCATATTTTGAAATGGAGTTATAGAAAGATACGTGAAATTCGTATGCTGAAGAGAATGGCAAAGTCAGGGATTCGGTATATAGACAAGATGGATGGATTCCAATTTGAAGTATATTTAAAAGCTCTTTTTCGTGAACTAGGATATCGTCCAGAGGTCACAAAACGGTCGTGTGATTATGGTGTGGATGTCGTACTGAAAGGGAAAAATCGTATAGTCATTCAAGCGAAACGATATGGAATAAAAAATCGAGTTGGAATTAAGGCGGTGCAGGAAGTGTATGCAGGAAAAGCATACTACAAAGCAGATGAAGCATGGATTGTGACCAACAGTTTGTATACGAAGCAAGCTGAAGAATTGGCTAAAGCTTGTCAGGTTAAACTCATTGATCGATTTGAACTTCAAAATTTGATTAATAGAGTGAACCCAGAACAAAAAGCTGAAAATATTTATCACCAAGTCAATCCTGCAGAACGGAAATGTCCGCTTTGCAAAAATGAATTAGTTGTTAGGCACTCTAAGAAAAGTGGTAATAAATTTTTTGGATGTTCGCAATTTCCAACTTGTCATCATACAGAGCCAATAAATAGCTGAGCTAAATATCATTTTCGGCTCTTTTTTCTCTTTTAGTAAGGTATTTCCATTTTAATCTCGAAAATTTTATTTCTATAGAAAATTGAGCTTTCAAATTCTCCTATAACGAACGAAATGCACTATTCCTATACTATAAGTCTTAAATTAGTTAAAAGTTGTCATAGAGGATTATAGAGGGCGATTATGGATTTTTAGTTTACTTCAATTATTTTAATGATAAAAAAAATAAATTCTAAAAATAACCTTGTAAGGTTATGTGGTTTGATATAAAATAGTCTTATAAGGTTGTTTTATAAAAATAAGGGGTGAAGATATTGGATAATACAGTGAAAGAAATCATTGATGACTTACAGTATCTGTTTAGCAATCGAGAAATTGGTATGGATGTAAGTAATCCTACTTACTACCAGATGTTCTGCAAAATATTAAATGCAACAGGAATGAATTATGATTTACACATTCATGAATATGATAAGGATTCGCTAGTCGTTAAATTAATGTAAAATACGGGTGTTTTAAGGATTAATTTATATTGAGAGTTGTGTATGATCTATAAAAACATAAGGGAATAGGGAGGAATAAGTTATGAAAATCGGTACATCTGAATGGCTTTCTTTTAGCAAGGATATTAAACTAAAGTTGATCCGTCTTGCTGTTATAGATAGTCGAAATAAACAGGAAAAATAAAAACCCTTCATTTGCTTATCAGCAGACAAAGGGCTATGTATAATGAGTGATCGAGAAGGAAATCTAGTCCATTTCCTTCTTTATTTATTGTAACATAAAAGGAAAAGCACAAACAAAGGAGAATTCTCATGAAAGAAATTGAAAAATACATGACACCAACTGAAGCATCTTTTTATTGGAGGATTCCTCGTGAAACATTGAAGAATAAATATAGCCCATCTGTAATGAATGAGAAGCAAGTAAAGGATTTAGAGCGCATGTTACAAGAAGGCCTAGTTAAGTACTTTTTGCATCCTAAAGGAAAGCGTAAGGAATGGATTATTAGTCGTCAAGCAATGTATGAATGGTTTGGAGAACCAAAAGAATAAGAAGAAAGGATGTTAAGAATGAAAGAAGAAACTATTTCATTGTGGGGAGGATTCAAATATACACTCAGTATGATTGTCTGGTTTTGGATCATAATGCTTTTTATATTTGGAGAAAGCTTGTTACAATAAAAAGAAAAACATAGGGTAAATAAGATAATGAAAAGAGGAAAGAGGCTGAATGAAGTCAACGGGAATCACTAGAAAAGTAGATGAATTGGGGCGTATAGTTATCCCAAAAGAACTGAGGGATACGCTCGGTATTAAAGAAAAATCACCATTAGAAATCTTTGTAGATGGAGAAAAAATTGTTTTACAGAAGTATCAAGCTGGTGGGGCTTGTGTGATAACTGGTGAGGTTTCAGAACGTAATATGTCATTAGCAAATGGAAAGATTACAATAAGTCCAGAAGGTGCAGAGTACCTGGTTAAAGAGTTGCAACAATACCAAATTAAATAGAGAAATTAAAGGCTCCCCATACAGGGAGCGTTTTTTTACCACTAATATAATAATTTCATGTACCGCAATAATTAATAAAATTTCTACTTCAAAAAAGTAAAAAAGATACATAAACTCTATTTTTCACAGATATGGCGAGTCAATGTACGAATCGTCGCCAGACACCTTGCTAGTCTATCGTTACAATACATTTCAGTTGTTATATCAAGAAAAATCCCTTTATATCAGGCTTTAATTGAATTTCAAACTTTTGCTCTAAAAAGTATTTTTAAATATAATAAGCGTAGTGTTACACCTTAATTAACTGAATAAAGGAGAGATAAAATGTCTACAAAGTATAAAAATGCCTGCATTGATATTTTAAAAATTAATGGTCCTTTACTTGGTAGTGAATTTAGCAAATTTTTAATAGAAAAATTTGGTGTATCACCAACCAATGCCAGACAAATTATTCTTCGCTTAAAAAAACAAGGAGAATTTTCTAGTAGGGTGTTTTTGCCCATTCCCCGAAAAGGGGGAATAAGACAAAATGTACCAATTAGACAATTAATGAAATCTCGCAACCAAATGACATAAAACCCACGCTAAGACATTTTTTTGAAGGTAGAAACTGAAATTTCCTTTGTTAAGCAAATTTCGATTAGAGTAGAAAAGCGTACGTGGAGAATAGCTGAGATACATGTAAAAATAGTTCATCATTTATATTTTATTTCTATTATTAGTTTTCTGTTTGTCGAATTATATATAACTACAGCTAACATGATATACTATAAATAAAATAGTCAGAAAGGTGATGAGTTTATGTACCAACAACGAAATAATAGGGATCGAGACCAAGAAATGATGTTTTCTATACAAGGAGTCCCAACAAATAAA
>NZ_JAQOTJ010000032.1 GCF_028401955.1 Bacillus sp. BP-3 | reverse complement strand
TCGGTTCGCTCGACTTGCATGTATTAGGCACGCCGCCAGCGTTCATCCTGAGCCAGGATCAAACTCTCCAATAAAGTTTGTCTAGCATCATAAATAAAAATTGACGTTTCACGTTGTTTGTTTCGTTCAGTTTTCAAAGAACTTATCCGCCGCTCAATTGCGACTTCCTTATGTTAACATTACGGTTATTCGATGTCAACTAAGTTTTTTATTTCCTCGCTTTCTGCTTTAGTGCAGCAGCGACGTGTATTAATATATCATCTACATTTTATAAATACAAGCATTTTTTCAAAAAAAATATAAAGTTTTTTTATGCTATCCATTCAATTCTTTTATAAACCTTTAATTAACCATATAAAGAATGCCCTACTTAAGATTTTTTTTAGGAAATTTTTACATGTTCTTAACTTTAATTCTCCGGCATTTGTTATATAGTAAAACAGTAAACCATCAAACCCTATCATGGAGGAATTCATTTATGGAAAGATTGACAAAGTTTTCATTAAAAAATAGGGCCGCTATTATCATCATGGTTTTTCTCATCTCTGTATTAGGTATTTATTCAGGCTCTAAATTACCGATGGAATTTTTACCAAGCATGGATCAACCCATTGTAACAATCACCACTTTATCTAATGGACTAGATGCCGAAACAATGACAAAAGAAGTAACAGAACCTCTTGAAAAGCAGTTTCGAAACCTTTCACATGTCGATACCATTACATCGTCAACAAGTGAAGGATTGTCAAAGATTGAAATTATGTATACCGCAAAGACAAATATGAAAGATGCGGCACGTGAAGTTGAAAAACTTACAAACGGCATAACACTTCCAAAAGACATCATGAAACCTGTGATCAGCCAACTAAACACTTCTATGATTCCACTCGCACAAATTACCGTTCAAAAGAAAAATGGCTTCACAAAAGCTGACGAGAAACAAATCGAAAAAGAAGTTATCCCACAACTTGAAAGTATCGATGGCGTTGCTAATGTTATGTTTTATGGGAAATCAACATCTGAATTATCTATTGTATTAGATCCCGTTAAAATGAAAGATAAAAACATCATAACATCACAAATCGTCACTGCCCTTCAAGGAAAAGAAGCTTCTATACCAGCTGGGCAAATATCTATAAATAATGAAAATCATCTCCTTCGTGTAATTGGAGAAATAAAAAGCGTTGATGATATACAAAATATTACGCTAACACCTGAGGTGAAGTTACGCGACATCGCCAAAGTTGAATTAAAACAACATCATGATGCTATTTCACACATTAATGGAGACGACGGTGCGGCACTCGTCATTACGAAAGAACCAAGCAAAAATGCTGTTACAATCGGAAAAGAAATCGAGAAAAAAGTTGATGATATAAATAAGCAATATAAAGATACTTTCACTATAAAAACACTTATGTCTACACACGAACAAGTCCAAAATGCTGTTACAAGCATGGGAAAAGAAGTTGTCCTTGGTGCGATTGCTGCTACATTTATCATTTTAATTTTCTTGCGTAACATTCGTACTACTTTAATTTCTATTGTCAGTATCCCATTATCGATATTCCTGACCCTCTTTTTACTTAATCAATCTAATATCACTTTAAATATTTTAACATTAGGTGGATTAGCAGTTGCTGTCGGACGTCTCGTCGATGATAGTATCGTTGTAATCGAAAACATTTTCCGTCGTTTACAAAAAGATTCTTTCTCAAAGGACGTCATTATTGACGCTACGAAAGAAGTTGCAATCGCAATTACATCTTCTACTTTAACAACTGTCGCTGTTTTTTTACCGATCGGTTTTGTAGCGGGTGGAATTGGTGAATTTATGTTACCTATGGTCTTGGCAGTTGTATATTCAATTCTCTCATCTTTATTAGTAGCCTTAACAGTTGTGCCACTCATGGCTTTTCTACTATTAAAGAACACAAGACATACGGAGCAAAAAGAAACGAAACGTTATACAGCCATTTTAAAATGGTCGTTATCACATAAATTTATCATTTTACTTACCGCTTTTTTATTATTTGTCGGTTCAATTGCAGCTTACATTCTACTCCCAAAAGCGAACATTAAATCTGATGATAACACCATGCTTTCTATCAACATGACATTCCCTGCTAATTACGATTTAGAGAAAGGAAAGCAGCAAGCTTTTGAATTTGAGAAAAAATTACTTGCAGATTCAAATGTAAAAGACGTTATATTACAAATGGGTTCCTCTTCAGAATCTGCCCAGTGGGGACAAACGACAAAAAACAATCTTGCAAATATATTTGTAGAGTTTAAAAAGGGAATTGATCTTGAAACGTACATTAATAAACTAAAAAAAGAACAGAATCAATTTCAACCAGCGACATTTGATTATATAAAAGTAAGCTTCTCAAACTTCGGCGGTGGAAATGCGTTACAATTTAACATCACCGCAAACAATAATAAAGATTTAAAACAAGCTTCCGATCTTGTTACTACAAAGTTAAAAAGCTTAAATAATCTTTCAAAAGTAAAAACGAATACAGAAGAAGAGAAAAAGGAATGGGTTATTAACGTCGATCAAACAAAAGCAGAAAAGGCAGGACTAAATTCTGAAGTCATCGGACAACAAGTTGCATTTTTAATGAAAAAATCACCAATTGGCCAAATCTCACTCGATAATGAAAAGACAACTGTTATGCTAGAACACAAAAAAGCAGAGAACCCTAATAAAGATGCGATTTTAAATGCAAATATTTTGTCACCAATCACAGGTTTAATAGCAGTAAAAGATGTGGCAACTATTTCTGAAAAACAAATACAAACCGAAATATTCCACAAGGACGGAAAAGAAACAATTCAAGTTACAGCAGAAGCGAAAGGTGAAGACTTAAGTAAAGTAGGCGCAGAAGTAAACGCAGCTATTGCAGATTTGAAATTACCTGATGGAGCGAAAGTTAACATTGCCGGGGCAACAGAATCGATGCAAGAAAATTTCACTGATTTATTTAAGATTATGGGAATCGCGATTGGGATTGTTTACTTAATTATGGTCATTACTTTTGGGCAAGCGCGCGCACCATTCGCCATTTTATTCTCTCTCCCATTAGCAGCTGTCGGTGGAATTTTAGGTTTAATTGTTTCGCAAACACCTGTCGATTTAAACTCTCTGATCGGTGCTTTAATGCTAATCGGGATTGTTGTAACGAATGCCATCGTCTTAATAGAACGCGTCCAACAAAATCGCGAAAAAGGAATGCCAACAAGAGAAGCACTATTAGAAGCTGGTTCCGTACGATTGCGCCCAATTATTATGACAGCAATTACAACTATCTTCGCAATGCTTCCTCTATTATTCGGTGACACACAAGCTGGTAGCATGGTATCCAAAAGCTTAGCTGTTGTCGTCATTGGCGGTTTATTAGTTTCTACATTACTAACACTAGTTGTCGTACCCGTTATGTACGAATTACTAGATAAAATCGGTAGTAGAAAGAACCGTAAAAACCAACATGAATCTTATACAAATGTTCCTAAATCTTAAAAAGAAAAAAGCCGTATTCAGACTTCTGAATACGGCTTTTCTTTTGACAAAACCAGAGTATTTCCTCAAACTTTCAGGACACTCTATTTATTTTATCCCGCTATTTGCGGGCAGTAATACTCCCACCTCAAACTAGCTTGCTTTCTCCCTTTGGTTTAAACCTTGCACATGGCAGAAAAAGAACCTGACCACTTCTACACATGGCCAGGTCCTCTCGTACACCTAAAAGAAAAGGATTTTTGAGGTCTGTATATAAGAGTTATGCTGCTTTTACTTTGCTACTTTTACGTGATTTTTTCGTACCAGTAAAACGCTTATGGAGTACAGATGCGGTAAAACGAGCAATAATATTGAATAGTAATACCATAATAATTAATACCGCTGCTGATTTTGTTGCAATTAGTTTCGCGTCAGGGATAATTCCCTCAGAATTTAACTTCCAAATATGGACTGCTAATGTTTCTGCTGGTCGAAATGGATTTAATGGATGTGAAGGGCTTGAAAAGTCTGCTGCCGAGTTTAAAATTGGTGACGTTAATCCAGCTGTGTAAATGAGTGCCGCCGCTTCACCAAAAATACGTCCAGCCGCTAAAATTACACCTGTAATAATTTGCGGCAATGCAGATGGAAGCATAATTCTTACAATTGTTTGCCACTTTGTTGCACCTAACCCGAGACTTGCTTCTTTCACATTCGGTGGAATTTCTGTCATTGCATTTTCACAAACGCGTGTTAAACCTGGTAAATTTAAAATCGTTAAGGCTAAAGCTCCGCCCATGACAGTATATCCCCAACCTGCCGTTGTAACGAACACAAGAAGTCCAAATAAACCAACTACAATAGAAGGTAAGGAAGCCATTGTTTCAATACATAAGCGAACAAAATTTAAAAAACGACCTTGTTTTGCATATTCCGCCAAGTAAATTCCTGCACCGAGGCCTAAAGGAATCGAAATAATCAATGTAATAACAAGCATATAAAAGGAGTTAAATAATTGAGGCCCAATCCCTCCTCCTGCTCTTGTATTACTCGGTTCTCCAAATAAAAAACTTGGATCCCAAAATCCCCAACCTTTTTGTAAAATTTCATATACAAGAAAAACAAGTAGAGTAACTATAAAGAAGGCAATTGCATACAAAATACCTGTCCATATATTATTAACTGTTCTAGCATTCATCGTTATCCTTCACCTCTTTGGCCAATCGCTCGAATTATTACAATAAACAAGAACGAAATTAAAAGTAGTATCATCGCTAACGTCCATAGCGCATTATTCCAAGCTGTTCCATTTAACGTATTTGTCATATCCATTGTCAAAATACCCGTTAAAGTTGAAGTTGGACTATATATTCCTTCTGGTAATTTTATTGTATTTCCTATTACCATCTGTACTGCTAATGCTTCCCCGAAAGCTCGAGCTACTCCAAGAACAACCCCTGTTAAAATACCTTTTTTGGCAGCCGGAACAATAATACGACTAATCGCTTGCCATTTCGTCGATCCTAAACCATAAGAGGCTTCTAAATACTCAAAAGGAACCGAACGAATTGCATCAGAAGCAATACTTGCAATCGTTGGCAAAATCATAATACTTAATACAATAATACCGGCAATTAAACTAAATCCTACACCACCAAATGAATCTCGTAAAATCGGAATTAAAATTGTGACACCTAGTAAACCATATACAACAGATGGAATCCCTACCAACAATTCTAAAACTGGTTTTAACACCTTATTTCCAAACTTTGGAGAAATTAAATTCATAAACACTGCAAGTGCAATTGCAATTGGTGCACTAATGATTACTGCCCCAAGAGACACTAGCGTAGACCCAACTATGAAAATAACAGCTCCAAAGCTTCCATTCCCTTCATTCGGAGCCCATTTTGTTGATGTAAACACTTCGGAAATCGAGATATTACTTTGTGTAAATGATTGAATTCCTTTTGCACAAATAAATGCGATAATAGCTAGTGTAATAGCAACAATTAATAAACCACAAAGCGTTACAAGTGTTCTTCCAATATAT
The DNA here is from genome assembly GCF_028401955.1 of Bacillus sp. BP-3. Lineage (GTDB taxonomy): Bacteria > Bacillota > Bacilli > Bacillales > Bacillaceae_G > Bacillus_A. The sequence continues at coordinate 18,581 of NZ_JAQOTJ010000032.1, read as the reverse complement.
TCACTTTTTACATAGTTAATTTGTTTTTTCCCCTTCATCACAAGACCACAACCTCACTTCATATATTGAAATGAACAGGACTGGCTAAACAGCCAGCCCCGCTTTCTCTCTCTATTCACGAGCAGTAATACTCCCTGCCGCTTCCGCATTTCTTAAGAAGTTAGGCGGGAGATAAACTGCTGGCATGTGCCCGATTGATTCAACTAATAATCAGTGGGGGATAAAGAACCCCCCACTGATTAAAGTTTCACTTTATATTATTACTTTAATTTAGACATCGGGATGTAACCCATCTCTTCTACTTTCTTTTCAAAGTCTTTACCTTTTACATAATCAATATAGCCTTTTGTTGCATCTTTTGCTTCACCTTTTGTAATCATGTATTCATAAGACCAGAACGGATATTTACCAGCAGAAATATTTTCAGTTTTTGGTTCTACACCATCAATTTTTAATGTTTTTAACGAGCCTTTTTTGTCACCAGTCATGTAAGACATAGCTAAGTAGCTAACAGACCCTGGTGTAGAGTTAATTGCTTGTTCTACTGCACCATTTGAATCTTGTGTCGTACCTGTAGAATCGTTAATTTTCACGTCTTTCATAACTGTTTTTTCAAATGTAGCACGTGTACCAGAAGCTGCTGGACGGTTAACTATATTGATTTTTTCATCTTTTCCGCCAACCTCTTTCCAGTTTGTAACTTTACCAGAGAAAATATCTTGCACTTGTTTTAATGTTAAGTTATCAACATTTACATTTTTATTTACTACTAACGCAAATGCGATACCTGCAACTTTGTTATCTACTAATTCTTTCGCTTTATCTGCTTCTTTTATTTTATCCGCAGCAGGAACATCAGAATTACCAACTTGAACCGCACCGGAAGCTACTTGGTTAATTCCAGTTCCACTACCGCCACCTTGAACTGTAATTGATACTTTTGAATTTTTGTCCATAAATTCTTTAGCTGCCTCATCTGCAAGTGGTTGAAGTGCTGTAGATCCAGCCGCTGTAATTGTACCCGTTAATTCTTGCTTCGCTTCATTACCACCTTTAGCAGTTTCCTTTGTGCTTTCTGATTTTCCGCACCCTACTAAAGCACCAGCAACTACTAATGCCGCTAAAGAAAATTTCAAGCCTTTTTTCATAACCATGTCCTGTACCCCCATTTAATTATCACTTTTCATTTCCACGTTATTATGTGCAATAATCTGTAATACAAATTCATTGTAAGGCACTAATATTATGTCAGTGTTAAGCGTTCTTTAATTTTAAGTAAAGACAGTATATCCTTAGAAAAATCTATATATATTCATTGTTTTTCTACATAAAAAAGTAAAAAACCTTAAGAAACCGCACTCATTGTAAATTTAATTTTAATAATGTAAATTGAACGTAAATTTTAATTTATGCTTCTACAAACTTCTAAAAATTATTTTTACAAAAGTTCTACGTTTCTCTTGTTAAATCATCTAAAACTTCAGCACGCGATGGAATATCCACTTTAGAGTTTCCACATATCAATCGTTTTTTCAACTTGTATATATCACCCTCTTCCAATTCGAGATTTTACTGCCCACAAATAACAGGATACATTGGAACAATTAGAGAAATGATTGAATATTTTTAAAGTAACAATTGACAACAGCATTCACTATCATCTAGTATAATATTAATAAAAAGTTTCCTTAGGGAAACTTTTTGAACTAGCACTAAAAAAATAGAGGTGAGGGAACTCTTATGACATCGGTTAAAACTCAACCACTTTCTACTTTTAAAACAGGTCAGCTCGTACAAATTGAAAAAATTAAATTAGAAGGCACTATGAAACGTCGTTTACTAGATTTAGGGTTCATTCCAGGTGCAACAATTAAAGTGTTACAAAAGAGTCCGCTTGGCGATCCCATTGCATATCAAGTAAGCAATACAACAATCGCGCTTCGAAATGAAGAAAGTTCTCTCATACTAGGAAACTTAATTGGAGATGATGCACAATGAAGAAACATCGCATCGCATTAGCTGGGAATCCAAATACAGGGAAAAGTACATTATTTAATACGTTAACCGGATTAAAACAGCATACCGGAAACTGGACAGGAAAAACGGTATTAAAAGCTGAAGGCGAATATGAACATCATGGAAACCTCTATACTGTAATCGATTTGCCAGGAACATATTCCTTATACTCAAATTCTGCCGATGAAGAAGTAGCACGTGACTATATCATTTTCGAAAAGCCAGAGGTAACAGTTGTTGTTGTTGATGCCACCGCAATGGAGAGAAATTTGAACTTAGCCTTGCAAGTAATGGAAATGACAAAAGAAGTGATTATATGTGTGAATTTAATTGATGAAGCAGAAAAGAAAGGCATTATAATCGATGAGAAAAAGTTAGCAAAATCGCTTGGAGTTCCTGTTGTTAAAATTTCTGCACGTAATAAAGTCGGAATCGATCAAATGCTAAATACAATTGAAAAGGTAGTAAATCGAAAATTAATTCCTACTCCTTTTCAAGTTACTTATAACGCAAAAATAGAAAAGATGATTCAGGAACTTGAACCGCAAATATATAAAGTTTTTGGAGACGCTTATCCTACGCGTTGGATTGCACTTCGTATTTTAGATGAGGACATGAATTTCTTAGAATCTCTTCAAAAACATCATGAAGAACTGCTAGTAAGGGAGGTCGTAATTAATGAAATCTCATTCAACCAGTAAAGCTCTTCCATTAGACAATATCGTTCATCATGCTCGAACGCTTGTTAAAGAAGATATTCGTGATGATATTGTCGGTGATATTTACCGTGCGTCAGCTCATATTTGTAAAGATTCAATTCAATATACAGATAAAAATAAATTATATCGTTCAGAGAAGCTCGATAAAATCTTCACTTCTCCTATATTCGGCTTTCCTATTATGCTTGCTATTTTATCTGTCGTTTTTTATCTTACAATTGCAGGAGCTAACGTTCCTTCTGATATGATTGCTGAATTTTTCGGATGGGCAGAAGGTTATTTAACAACTTGGTTTCAAGCAATGAATGCCCCAAAATGGCTACATGGCGTTCTTATTCTCGGTTTATTCCGCGGAACAGGGGCTGTTATTAGTGTTATGTTACCACCAATGGCTATTTTTTTTCCAATGTTCGCTTTACTAGAAAACTACGGCTACTTACCGCGCGTTGCTTTTAACATGGACCGTCTCTTTAAACGCGCCGGCGCACATGGAAAACAATCATTAACGATGGCAATGGGTTTTGGATGTAATGCAGCTGCGATTATGTCAACGCGTATTATTGAATCACCACGTGAACGTATGCTCGCAATCTTAACAAATAACTTTGTTCCTTGTAATGGAAGGTGGCCAACACTTATTTTATTAGCATCTTTATTCATGGCCGCTGGATACACAGGGGGTACGCAAACACTTGTAACGTCCGGGGTTGTTGTCGGTATGGTTGTAATTGGTATTATCGTAACTTTAACTGTATCATGGGTACTCTCAAAAACAGCTTTAAAAGGTGTCCCAACCCACTACACACTAGAATTACCACCTTATAGAAAACCTAAAATTTTAGATACTATCGTACGTGCAACACTTGATAAATCCATATACGTTTTAAAACGTGCTGTTATCGTCGCAGCACCTGCAGCTATATTAACATGGATATTAGCAAATGTATTTATTGGAGACACCAGTCTTCTTATGTATATCGTGAACTTTTTAGATCCGTTTGCCAAATTACTCGGGCTTGACGGATATATTTTAGCAGCATTTATTCTCGGCTTACCAGCAAACGAAATTGTTGTTCCGATTTTATTAATGGCTTATTTATCAACAGGCTCATTAACAGAGTTAGAAGATTTAACACAAATTAAACAGTTGTTTCTCGATCATGGTTGGACGTGGCTAACTGCATTAAATATGATGCTGTTTTCTCTTCTTCATTTCCCGTGCGGAACAACGTTAGTGAATATATATAAAGAAACAAAAAGTGCAAAATGGACATTTCTTTCATTTGCAATTCCTACGGTAATCGCCATTGTCGTTACTTTCCTGTCAGCACAATTGGTAAACTGGTTCGGACTTTTGTAGAAAAAGAAACTCGACGTATCACTCGGGTTTCTTTTTCTGCTGTATTTGTTTTTGCCAAGGCTGCGCACCATATTCTTGCATTTTCTTATGAAGAAAATAAACTGTATAAGGAATTGTTGCCATTAAAACCGTACATATAACCCCTAGAGTTGTAAACATCACGCTACTCCTTACTTTACTCACTTCTGATTGGTAACACGGACCCCGAATGCTCAATACTTGGTTTTATACGAACAGTTATATTACTAGTGCTAAAGTAATTTTGACCTTGATCCCAATTTTTTTTCACTTTTATCCATTGTTTATAATTTTTACGCTTGTAATACTCCCCTACTCCTAATACATCCACTTTCAAATCCTTCTGAATAACTTTAACGGTTTTTTGTAGCTGTTTTTCCATTTCACTTGCAAGATATTTATTGATTTCTTCAGTACTCATTGCCTTACTCTCTTTCCCTAAATAAACTTCCGCTAATGTCCCGTTTAAATATACATCAATTATAAATTTAGGTTTTGTAGGATTCGTTAAGAATACGTGAATTTTCCGGCGCATCTCACGAATTTCAAATACAATAAGTTGATTTCCTCTTTGTATCTTATAAAATCCCCCTACTTTTTTCCCAATAATATAATTCAGACCTAATGTTTCCATTCCATTTAATCTACCTACAAGCTTTTTGTCTTTCCCTCGAAATACAGCTGCTCCCTCCATTTTAATCCCCTCATGCGTTAATGCTAAGACTGGAAGAACAAAACTTCTATTAGCAGACATTTTCTGTTGTAAATTACCAATTCGAATCGCCTCTAACATTTGGGCATTTTTCCAAGCATGATCTGATATCATACTTATATATTTAGCTGGTAAATTTTCTGGTTTTGCACTCTGTTTTAAAATTTCTTCTGCACTTCCTTTTGAAACAAAGATACGAATATTCCGTCGCATCTCATGATCACGAAAAAATACATCCAATACATCTTCTAAAACGAATGGTTTTTTTAATAACTCCTCCGAAAGAATAATGACTTCTATATGAGGAAAAAATAAAGAACGACTTATTTTTTTTGAGATAATACGAATTTGAGCAAATACACTATCAGCCGTCGCATTAATATTAATGTAATTCTTTCCACTTGTAGCTTTACTTCCTTGCTGTGTTAAAGAGCTTGGCAACACCATTTGATACGTCCCTTTTATAAGAGGTGAGCGGGTAGTAGTTGTCGTTTCACTTTTCTCCCCCTGATGAATCGCTTTATCCAGCGCTACTCCCACAACAAACCCTCTTTCTTCAATTTCTTGTCGTTCAGAACAACCACTTATAAATAAGATAAAAAACATGCATACCATTATGCTAAGAAGATGTTTCATTTTGATTGCCCCTTCCTTTTATCTTATAGACAACAAAAATAAGAAGTGGGACAAATACCATAATAGACATATCAGCCCAAGCTAAATATGTACCGTATTTACTAATTACCTCTAAATTTCCTGGAATTATATTTACAACATAAATAATAGGCACACTAATAAAAATAAATGTGTGTTTCTTTATTGCTGGAAACATCGCGCAAAATAATAAAATGGCCACATCATAATACAATGCTGTTGTATTAAATACAGTAATAATCCATGTTATAAAAAAGATTGCATCAAGTCTCTCTAAAAAACCTCCCCCTATTTCAATTTCTTTCCCTAATTCAATAGTTGGATACGTTAAAGTGCTAGTTGTTATATATGTGAAAACAGTTATACAAGTCATATAAATTAAAATATAAGAAAACACAGTAATCATAACACTCTTCGCTGCTACCATAGGGGCTTTTTTTGTTGATTTTAGTAAAACAGCATAAAAAAAAGTGACTTCAAATCCAATAAATGTAAATACAGATTCTTTAATTCCTTTCATATATTTACTAACATCAGTCTGAAAAAATGGTGATAAATTTGTAAATTCCATTAAATTAACGTTTAACAGTGATAACAAAATAATGGCAATAAAAACAATTGGTAGAAATAGAACATTCAACCTCAATAATCCTACTCTAGATCCACAAACACCATACACGATAACAAGCAGATAAAAGAAAGATAACAGCTGAATAGGTGTATCACTAAATAAATATGTTTGAGAAATAATCGAAATTGTCCGCGCTTCATAAGCTGTAATTCCAGTAAAAATTAGTATTAACATAAAACTAAAAATATAAGTAATGGGCTTGGTTAAATATAAGCTCGCATATTGAACAAAATTTTGTTTCGGAAATAAAATAGCGACTTTCATCATCAGCCATGCAAAGCATGCACATATCAATCCACCTACAAGTAAAATAACCCATCCATCTGCAAAAAGCGCATGAGTCGCCATAACACGCGGCATAGAAAGTGCACCCGTCCCAATAATAGTAGAAGATACAGCAAAACCAAGTTCACGAGTCCCAATTTCTTCATCTCCATACTCAAATGGCTTCACTTTATTCCCTCTCCTTCGAACGCAGCGTTTTATCTTTCGGTTGTAGGTACTCAGGTCTCTCTTTTAACATAGCTTTAGGCAAACGGACAATATCCTCTTTCCAATCTTTATAAAAAGCAGGCGAAATTGGTGTAGAATATGGTACTCCAACACTCGTTAAATTTACAATATGAATCGCTAATGCAATTAACCCTAAAATAATTCCATACAAACCAAAGGCTGTAGCTAATAAAATAAATGCAAACAGCAAAATACGAAAGGTAATAGTAATACTGTAGACCGGCAAAGAAAATGTAGCTACCGCTGTAACTGCAATAATGATTACAAGAAACGGGTTTACAATCCCAGCACTTACAGCAGCTTCTCCAATAACGAGACCTCCTACAATCCCAATCGTTTGCCCCATCGGCTTAGGGAGACGAATTCCCGCTTCACGAATCAGTTCCATTGTAAAGGCCATGATGAGCGTCTCGATATAAGCTGGAAATGGAACACCTTCTCTTGCTCCAGCAATTGAATATGCAAGATTAGAGGGAATAAGCCCTTGATGATAAGAGACAAGAGCTATATACATAGCTGGTAATAAAATCGCAATCATCCCTGCTAACATGCGAAGTCCTCTTAACAACGTTCCAATCATCCAACGTTCGTAGTGATCTTCTGGTGATTGAAAGATATCAACCATCACCATCGGAGCAATAAGTACAAATGGAGAACCGTCTACTAAAATAGCTGCTTTTCCTTTTGCAAGTGAAGCCACGACATTATCCGGTCTTTCTGTATTTAAAAATTGAGGGAACGGCGATAAATTATTATCTTGCACTAATTGTTCAATCGTTCCTGTCTCAAAAATAATATCGGTTTCAATAGATTGAAGTCTCTTGTGTAATTCCTCTACAATATAAGGATGAATAATATCTTCAATGTAAGCTAATGTTACTTCTTTCTGTGAACGCTTCCCCATAATATAGGAACGAAAACGTAGTTGCGGGTCACGTATATGACGCCGAATTAACATTTTGTTTATATTCACATCTTCATTAAAACCTAGATTAGGCCCTCGAATTATTGTCTCTGTAACCGGTGAATCGAGGCTCCTCCTCTCCCATTCGCGAAAATTTACAATTATTGCAGAAGGAATACCATCCAGTAGCACAATTGTATCGCCTGCTAAAAGTGCATTCATAACATCCGGAAATGTCCTAACGATACTCACTTCTCCAACTGACAAAAATTGATCCATTAATGTTTGAATAATTGAAGCTTGTTTAGGAATTTCTTCATACTGCAATGGTCGAATAACAAAACGGTAAATCATGTCTTTATTACTTAGTCCGCATAAAAATATAACTGCACATCGATCATTTGTCCCCGAAAGAGAAATTTCACGCACAGTTAAATCATTAGGTGAATCTAACTTATTTCGAATTTCATTCGTTATTTTCGATAAGTTAGCATCTAACTGAACCATATTTATCACCTAACTTTCTATTTCAAAATATTGTAGTTATATTTCTCCATTTCAAGCGAATATATACAAAAAGAGTTATCCCATAGTAACAGGATAACTCTAATAAAGCACTATCTTATGTTCTATTTTTCATGAAGTTCAAAACGGAAGAAACAAATATATCCACACCAATTGGCAAGGCCTCCTCATCAATTGTAAAACGCGGATGATGATGGGGATATATAATCCCTTTCTCTTCATTTCCAGCCCCTATAAAGAAAAATGTACCTGGGGCTTTTTGTAAAAATGCTGAAAAATCTTCCCCAGCCATTGTCGGCTGTAAACGAACAACACATTCTTTTCCTAAAAGTTGCAATGCCGTACTTTCTACATGCCTTGTTACAACTTCTTCATTTACAACCGGACGATATCCATATTCATATGTAAATGTATATGATGCACCGTATGCCTCTGTAATACTTTTTACGATTTTCTCGATGCGCTCTGCTGTTTGCTTTCGAAGCTCATTTCGTAAACTTCTCACTGTCCCGCCAATTGTCGCACTATCAGGAATGACATTATGAGTTGTTCCTGCATGAAACTGCGTTACCGATAACACCAATGAATCTAACGGATTCGTGAGTCTGGAGACAATTTGTTGTAATTGCGAAACAACTTGTGTACCAATCGCAATACTATCAATTGTTTCATGCGGAATACCGGCATGTCCACCTTTCCCAATAATCGTAATCGAAAATGCATCCGGAGCAGCCATCGCTGGACCATATATCACGCCAATTTTCCCAACTTCCAGCGATGACCAAAGATGTGCACCAATAATGCAATCAACGCCTTCCATAACACCAGCGTCAACCATTTCCTGTGCACCGCCCGGAAAATTTTCCTCAGCATGTTGAAATAAAAAGCGAATTTCCCCTTCAATTTGATCATATTTTTTCGAAAGTGTATATGCCGTTCCCAGTAACATCGCCATATGTCCATCATGTCCGCACGCATGCATAACTCCTTTAGAACGGGAAACAAAATCAAACTGGTTTTCCTCTTCAATAGGTAGTGCATCCATATCAGCACGAAGCGCAATTGTTCGTCCAGGTCGCTTACCAACCAATCGTGCCATTACACTATAACGCGCCGGACGCGAAACTTCTAGATGAGGAAATGTTTGCAATATATCATAAACCAGTTGAGATGTTTTTTCTTCAGAATAAGAAAGCTCTGGATACATATGAAAATGTCTTCTCCACCAAATAAGCTGTTCTTTTGAAATAGATGCCTCTTCGATCAGGTCCATATACAATCATCCTTTCTTCATGAAATTAACTGTTATTATAACTTGTATACGGATAAAAATAAAAACTATTCTGTTAATTAAGATTGTTATATATTCATTTTTCTAACTCTGCCATGCAGAGTACAACATGCCCGCTATTTGCTTTCTCCTTTTGTTTTAAACATTGCATGTGGCAGGAAAAAGTCCTGGCCGCTTCTATGCACGGCCAGACCCTCTGGTCTCCCCCCTAAAAAGAAAGTTTTTTAGCTTGTATTATACTCAAAGGTTCTTATCTATAAGTTGTAAAAAGAAATAAGCAGGTGCAACACAAAGTCCTAATACACTACACGTTCCCATAATAAGAGAAAATAAGAGACAAGAATATTTTACTGCCTTTGTTTTTTTCCACCCATAACTCCAAATTTCGATACTTAAACCAATTAGTATAATGGCAACAAATATTTCCCCAAGTAATAAAAGGGCTAAAGTCTCGATTGACATATATTCACACTTCCTTAGTTGCATAATAGTAATATTTTACCATACACAGAAGTGAACCTTAAGAAATAATTATAAAAAAAGCCTGCTGGGACAATGTCCCAACAGGCTTTTGAAAGTATATTACATAGAGAAGAAAATCCAAACTGTACCGACAACCGTTATTGCCGCAATGAAAAAGTGGAATACGATTGTGATTGTTTGTATTACTCCCTCTCCTTCTGTCATGTGCATAAACATAACTAATTGCAATGCTGCTTGTGCCACTGCCATTACAAGAATGCTTGTTAAGATTGTTGAAAGTGGCAAGCTTGTGTGTAACGCTACATATAAAGCTAGGAACGTTAATGCAAGCGATAAAATAAATCCGAAAACGTGTGACCACGGAAATCCGCTATGAGCATTTGTATTGTTTTGTCCCATTATTACGCCACCATCCCGTTCAAGTAAACTAGTGTGTAAATGAAGATCCAAACAACATCAAGGAAATGCCAGTATAAGCTGATAATAAACACTTTACGAGCTGTAACTGGTGTCAGTCCTCTTTTTAAAATTTGGATAATAACACAAGTTGCCCAAATGATACCACCTGTTACGTGGGCACCGTGCGTTCCAAGAAGAACGAAGAATCCAGATAAGAATCCACTTGTTTGTAGTGTAGCACCTTGGCCAACATACATGATAAACTCTTCAACCTCCATGTAAAGGAAGCCAGCACCTAATAATAACGTAATGATAAACCATAGGAGCATACCATTTTTGTTTTCTTTACGCATTTCATGAATTGCAATCCCGCATGTGAAACTACTTGTTAAAAGTAAAAGTGTTTCAATCATAACAGGCTTTACTTCGAAAATTTGTGCTGGTGTTGGCCCGTCTGCCGTACGACCAGCTAATACTAGGTAAGAGGCGAAAAGCGTTGCAAACAGCACGATTTCAGCCCCAAGGAAAACCCAAAACCCTAAAATATTCAATCTGCTTTGTTCAGATTGATATTCTAAAGGTAAGCTTTTATCTAAAGCCGCCATTTCGTTTCACCTCTCATGCAACATGTTCTGTCTTTTTAATTTCATCTACGCTAACGTAGTATCCGTCGTCGTAATCAAACGAACGCCAGATCATACAACCTAACATACCAATACCACCGACAATTGCTAAACCGAACCAGCTAAATACTAATGCAAAACCTGCAAGACCAATAAAACAAGACATAATAATTGGAACACCTGAATTGCTTGGCATATGAATTGGTTTTAGTTCTTCAGGTTTCGGTGTAATAGACTCACCGTTTTTCTTCATTTCCCAGAATACATCGCTATGCTTAATTTCTGGTAATTTTGCAAAGTTATAATGTTGTACAGGAGATTGTGTTGCCCATTCAAGTGTACGAGCATCCCAAGGGTCTCCAGTTAAATCGCGCTCACCATGACGAATGCTATAAATTACGTTGTAGCATAATAAGGCGAAGCCGACTGCCATCATTACTGCACCGACAGATGCGATTAAGTTTAATCCGCCCCATCCAAGGTTTGCAGAGTAAGTGTACATACGACGAGTCATACCATCTAAACCTAGGAAATACATTGGGAAGAAACAGATGTTAAATCCAATCATAAAGATCCAGAATGTCCATTTACCAAGACGTTCATTTAGCATATGACCAGTCATCTTTGGATACCAGAATGTAAATCCAGCAAGCATCGCAAATACTGTACCTGCGATTAATACGTAGTGGAAGTGAGCGATTAGGAAGTAGCTGTTATGGTATTGATAATCAGCTGCTGCCATCGCAAGCATAACCCCCGTAACTCCACCGATTACGAAGTTTGGAATAAACGCCAATGACCAAAGCATTGGAACTGTAAAGCGAATACGTCCTTTATAAAGCGTAAACAACCAGTTAAAGATCTTAACACCAGTTGGAATCGAAATCGCCATTGTCGAAATCGAGAAGAATGAGTTAACTGCTGGACCTGCACCCATTGTAAAGAAGTGATGCAGCCATACAAGACCACTTAAAGTTGCAATTGCAACCATTGAGTAAACCATTGCTGTATATCCGAATAATCGTTTACGTGAGAACGTACTTACGATTTCAGAGAAAATACCGAATGCCGGTAAAATAACGATATATACTTCAGGGTGACCCCATACCCAGAACAAGTTCGCCCAAAGCATCGGCATACCGCCACTCGCCATCGTAAAGAAGTGAGCATCGAATAAACGATCAAATGACATCAATGCAAGAGCAACTGTTAATACAGGGAATGCAAAGATGATGATGACACATGTAATTAAAATAGACCAAGTAAACATTGGCATTTGCATTAATTTCATGCCTGGTGCACGCATTTTTAAGATTGTTACAAGGAAGTTAATCCCTGTCATCAGCGTCCCGAGACCTGAAATCTGCAATGCAATTGCATAGTAGTTATTTCCTACACCAGGGCTAAATTCTGTACCAGCCATTGGGAAGTATGATGTCCACCCAGCGTCTGGAGAACCACCGATAACGAAGGCGATGTTAAATAACATAGCACCTACGAAGAATAACCAAAAACTTAATGCATTTAAGAAAGGATATGCAACGTCACGTGCTCCAATTTGCAGAGGAACAACAACGTTCATAAGTCCCATAACAAACGGCATTGCCATGAAGAGAATCATAACCGTACCGTGTGTTGTAAAGATACCATTATAGTGTTCAGCGTTTAAATATGTTGTGTCAGGAAACGTCAACTGGGCACGAATCATTAATCCGTCCATACCGCCACGGAACATCATTACAATTGCTGAAATGATATACATTAATCCAATTTTCTTATGGTCAACAGAAGTTAACCACTCATCCCAAAGCCATCTCCACTTTTTGTACTTTGTCAGCACAAAAATGATTCCTAACGTCACAAGAACAATAGATGCGTCCGCTCCGTAGATAATCGGATCGCCTGTGACAAAAAATTCATCGAGCTTCACTATATTCACTCCAATCTGTTGGAATAATCGTTATTACTTTTTGTTTTTGTAGTAGTTGTAATCACAATATTCAAGTGATTTTGGATCTACATATTTTAAATGTGTATTAGAGAATGTCATACGCCCTACTACACCTGGTTGAATAATCTCTTTATATTTCTTTTCTGATAACGAAGGGGCACCTTTTGCTTCTTTTACCCACTTGTTATATTCTTCTTTTGTTTTCGCTTCAAGCTCAAACTCCATATCAGTAAATCCTTCACCAGAGAAGTTTGCACTACGTCCAGTGTAAGAACCTGGTTTATCAGCTTGTAGGAATAAATCCATAATCATGCCATCCATTGTATACTTCATTCCACCAAGTTCTGGAACCCAGAAAGCATTCATCGGACCGACAGATGTTAATTTAAATTGAATTGGTACACCCGCTGGTACATTTAAATAGTTAACGGTTTCAATTCCTTCCTCAGGATAACTGAATAACCATTTCCAGTTAGCAGATGTAACGTAAATTTCAACAGGTTTTATATCTTTCGTTTGTTCTGGTGGCTTTTCCGTTGCATATGTTGCTTTTACTGTCGGGATTGACAATGCAATCACGATGATAACAGGGAAAATAGTCCAGATAATTTCTAGAAGAGTATTACCGTGTATATCAGGTGGCTCATAGTCCATATTTTCTGGTTTTTCACGGTAACGAATTAAAATAACTGTAAACAGGACGAATACGACTAGGATAATTACTGACATCAGTATGAGCGACCAAATAATTAGATCATACTGCGTTTTTGCAACAGGTCCTTGTGGATTTAATACAGCGATTTTGTCGCATCCACCGAGGAACAAGAGTAATGATAGTGGAAGAAGTGAAGCCAACTTCCAAAACTTTTTTTTCAGTTGCACGATTGAAAATCTCCTTTCTCCTTGGATTGAAACTATGCCAATAAAATAATATAAACCTATTAATTTATAGTTAGCAATAGTTTTTGAGATATTGTTAAAAAATAGACACAAATGCACAGTTTTTACGATGAAAATCATTTATAACTTGCTTATATTGTAAACTATTTTTGTAACCAAACATTGATTTTTAAAATTTTAAGATAAATAAAGTTATACCAGAATATCCAGTAAATAGAAAAAAGTTATCTCGTAATAGAATGAGATAACAGAAGATTTTATATATTCAGTTTATCATTTATGAGACGTTTTTTTGCTGCTCAAATGTGACAATTTTTTTATATTTTACTTTATAAAAAATGTAACAAATAATCATGAACGGAATGCCGCAATATAAAGCAATACGTTGATCTGGAATAAACGCTAAGCTTATGAATGTAACAAAGTTTAAAGAAAACGCTGCAATAGGAACAAGTGGATAAAGCGGCGTACGGTATTTTAAGTCTCGTACATCTCCACCGTTCTTAATAAATTCTCTTCTAAAGAAAAATTGAGATGCAGCAATAGACATCCACACAACGACAGCTGCCATAGCCGCAATCGATGTTAACACTAAAAAGACGGTATCAGCGGCAAATACACTTGTTAAAAGAGAAAGGCCGGCAAAGATTAAGCTAAAAATTAAGGCATTGATCGGTACCCCTTTTTTCGTTAGCTTTGTGAAACGCGGACTTCCCATTCCTTGTTTTGCCATCGCCCAAAGCATGCGAGAATTTGCGTATAAACCAGAGTTTGCTACCGATAATACAGCTGTAATAATAACAAAGTTCATAATGTCTGCTGCATAAGGGATTCCAGCTGTGTCAAAAACGAGTACGAACGGGCTTTCTACGAGATTTGCTTCTTGCCATGGTAATAATCCTACAACTACAGAAATGGCAAGAACGAAAAAGAATAGTGTTCGCCAAATTGTATTTTTTATAGCACGTGGTATTGTGATTTCTGGCTGCTTACTTTCGCCTGAAGCAATACCAATTAATTCTGTTCCCTGAAACGCAAAGTTAACGGTAATCATTGTAAGAAGAACAGCTGGAAGTCCATTTGGAAATAGTCCGCCATTGTCTGTGAAGTTATGGAACATCGGTGCGGGCTTACCGTTAAAGTCTAATAAACCAAACATAACAGCACCGCCGACTAAAATAAAAACAATAATCGTCATTACTTTAACACTTGCAAACCAAAACTCAGCTTCAGCATAAGCACGTGCGGATGAAGCGTTTACAATAAAGAGTATGGCAGCAAATACAACACACCATATCCAAGATGCAACATCCGGAAACCAACGCTTCATTAAAATACTGACAGTCGTTAATTCAACTCCGACAGTCACAGCCCAGTTCAGCCAATACATCCACCCAACAACAAATCCAAAACCAGGTGAAATAAATTTGCTAGCATAACTTTGAAAAGAACCCGCTTCCGGCATGGCAACTGTTAGCTCCCCAAGACAAAGCATAGTTAAATACATAACAAACCCGCCGACTAAATAGGCAAGAATAGCTCCACCCGGTCCAGCATTGTGAACAATTTGTCCAGATCCCATAAATAATCCAGTTCCGATAACGCCTCCTAAAGCAATCATGAAGAGGTGTCTGCTTTGCATCGTACGTTTTAGTTCATTTGGCTGCTTCTCCTTTTGGATCATATGCCCCTCACCCCATACTTTCATCTTGTTTAGTGGAAATTAAATATTCTCTCAATCAAAGAAATTTAACTAAGTTAAACATATTTAATTTTAACAAAATATTCTAAACATGTATATTTATTTTTCTTTTTATTTTAAAAAATTAGAATTTTCACCGCAATATATTTTTAGTGTTTCGACATATAAATTGTTGATATGCAGAGTGCATCATAACCTTCACCTCTCTTTGTTTTAAACCGTCGCCATAAAAAAGAAAGGGAATTTATGTCGTTTTTTCGATTTATATAAATATCTAAATAATATTCCACATAAACATCCTAGTAAACTAGTGAAAACAAAGGTACAATGGAGAGTGTGTCACTTTTCAAAATGTAAGAAAATAATTATGTAATGGAGTTAGAGAAATGGCTAGGATCGTCAAATACGTATGTATTTTAAGTATTGGTGTTATTGTTGGTGTAGCATGTAATAAGCAAGTTATGGGCGTAATTGAAACTGGGAAAAATAAAATTTTTCAAAAAACCCAGGAACTTCGTGTTGATTTTTCATTTGAAATGAAAGACAAAGTGATGATTGAAAATGTTCCATTTATAAAACAGCTTCCTGAATTAGAACGTGGTTGCGAAGTGACGAGCTTAGCAATGTTACTTCAATATAAAGGAGTTAAAGTGGACAAAATGACACTTGCGAATGAAATTGCTCGTGTCCCATTTGAGACAAACGGTGTGCGTGGAAATCCACACGAAGGGTTTGTTGGAAATATTTACACAAAATCCGAACCGGGTTATGGAGTATACCATCAGCCGATTTTTCAATTAGCACAGAAATACATTCCAGAGAAAGCAGTTGATTTATCTGGAAGAGACGTGAAAGATTTATATAAAGTACTTAGTGCGGGTTCTCCAGTATGGATTATTGCAAATACAACCTTTGCACCACTAAATGAGGGAAACTTTGAAAAGTGGAATACAAATGCCGGGGAATTAATGGTTACATATTTTGAACATAGTGCCGTTATAGTCGGCTATGATCAAAACTCTGTATATGTAAATGACCCATTGGCTGATAACCCGCGTAAAAGTATTCCACGCGCTCAATTTGAAAAAGCGTGGGAACAAATGGGGAAACAAGCAATTACTATTTTGTAACGATGAAAAGCTATCAATTTTGATGGCTTTTTGTTGTTTATTAGACAATATATAAAGATCAAAAACAATAAAATGCCCTTTCTTTAGGGGTGAACAAGAGCCTCTGTCCATGTATAATAGCGGTCAGGCCCTTTTTCCGCCTCGTGCGGCGCTTCACACAAAAAGAGCAAACAAGTACAAATCATGATGTATTCTCATAGCAACGATTTATATAGTACAGAAAACATTGTCTTTTTTTGTAGCATAACAGTTGTAAATGTTTTATAATTTTAAATAGTTAAATAAATTTGTAAGCGGATACAATATTTTTCTTACTAGTTAAGGAGGTTTATTATGCAGCACACAAACAAAACAGAAAACTTAAACCGTGGATTAAAGCAACGACATATTACCCTTATGTCACTTGGGTCTGCTATTGGGGTTGGACTATTTTTAGGATCAGCTTCCGCTATTAAACTAGCAGGACCGTCCATTTTATTCGGTTATATTATTGCAGGCCTTGCGATTTTTTTCATTATGCGAGCGCTTGGAGAAATGGCAATTGAACAACCTGTTGCAGGTTCATTCAGTAAATATGCACATGACTATTTAGGTCCGCTAGCAGGTTATATAACGGGCTGGAACTATTGGTTCTTATGGGTTGTAACTTGTATGGCCGAAATTACAGCAGCAGGAATTTATATGGAATATTGGTTCCCAGGAACTCAGCGTTGGGTTTGGGCGTTAATTGCTCTTGTATTAATGACCGCATTAAACTTTTTATCTGTTAAAGTGTATGGAGAACTTGAGTTTTGGTTTGCTTTAATTAAAATTGTCACAATTATCTGTATGATTGTAATTGGCACCGGTATTATTTTATTCGGTTTTGGAAACGGCGGCGTAGCGACTGGAATTTCAAATCTTTGGTCACACGGCGGTTGGTTCCCAAATGGATTTTCTGGCCTTCTTTTATCATTACAGATGGTACTATTTGCTTACTTAGGAGTAGAGTTAATTGGTGTAACAGCTGGAGAAGCGGAAAACCCGAAAAAAACATTATCTAAAGCGATTGATAACGTTTTTTGGCGCATTTTAATCTTCTATGTAGGTGCTTTATTCGTTATGATGGCAATTTATCCATGGAATGAGATTGGTGAAAAAGGAAGCCCATTTGTACTAACGTTTGAACAAATCGGCATTGCGAAAGCAGCAGGAATTATTAACTTTGTTGTATTAACAGCTGCTCTTTCTTCTTGTAATGGTGGTCTCTTTAGTACAGGCCGTATGCTATTTACATTAGCACAGCAAAAACAGGCACCAGAAAAATTTGGTCAGTTAAATAAAAATGGAATTCCGAGCAAAGGGATTTTAGCAACAGCTTTCGTATTATTAATAGGCGTTGTATTAAACTACGTTGTTCCTGCAAAAGTATTTACGTGGCTAACGAGTATTTCTACGTTCGGCGCAATTTGGACTTGGGGTGTCATTATAGTTGCGCAGCTTCGTTTCCGTAAGGGACTATCACAGGAGGCGCAAGGCAAATTAACATACAAAATGCCATTGTATCCACTTAGCTCCTATGTTACGCTCGCTTTCCTTGTTTTAGTATTAGGAATTATGGCATACTCCGCTGATACGCGCATCGCATTAATAGTTGGACCAATTTGGCTCATCGCGTTAGTAGTTGTTTATTATGCAAAGGGCTTTCATACAACAGATAAAACATCGAAATCGTCTTCGCAAATTGGGTAACGTTAATCCCTTCCTCATATGAGGAAGGGATTTCAGAGTGTTGGGAAACCCTTCAGGGTTTCCGACACTCTGGGAATTATTGATTTGTTAATGAACAAAAGAACTAGAAAATGATAAAAATAAGAAAAATAGCCCTTCACCTGACCGCTTTTGGTCAGGTGAAGGGCTATTTTTTTCATGTTTTGACAAGCTGCGGTAAGATATGCTTGCATTTGGACAGACTTCAGCCCTCGAAACCGAGTATATCGATAGCCATGTAGTTCCTTGGCATCCGCAAAACTCCGTTCAATAGTAGAACACCGTACTTTATATAGTTTTT
>NZ_JAQOTJ010000031.1 GCF_028401955.1 Bacillus sp. BP-3 | reverse complement strand
TTAAAACCTTGGGCTTCTCGCCCAAACCCAGCCAACGGAAGTCCGTTGGATCACAATGAAATAATCAACCTACCCAACCCTTCCAATCTTGGAAGGGCTCCCTCGCCGGTAGGCAGGAACAAACGGTTGTTTGTTCAATGCCAAGAGGGTTTGGGTGTAGTGCCATGTCAACTCCTTAAATTCCTTCCGCTACGCTTCAGTCAGACATTTACCGTTGACATGTACGATATGTAGTTTTCTGTTTTTTACAAGTGGTGATCATAATTTTAAAAAATATTTAGCGGACAAATTTCAAAAGGCACGCTATTTTCATAATATGTTAGAGACTTAATAACCGTGTTAAGTCAAAAGCCTAATTTTGAGGTGATAATATGAGTAAATACAATTATTTGTACGACACGCCTTATTTGTATTCATCACGTCATTTAAGAGATATCTACAAGCAGACTAATTCAACTGACGATTTAGAAGCCATTCAAAGCCATATGATACGTCATGAGGTCTATAATAATGGGATGTATCAGGGCTACTATTGGTTAAGTAGACAGCTAGCAGCAGACCTTGGAGAAGATCAATATTTATTAAAATGGAGAGAAATGTTTACGGACTATGATTTATATGTAAATCCTGTAGGTGACATGAAAATTAAACGAAAGGAGCTTTGATATATGAGCGTTTTTGGTGAACTTGCTATTGTATATGGAGCAACGGGAGTTGTTGGAATAGCTATTAAATTGTTAGAAAAGAAGGGATTTCATGTTCCACGTTGGTTACTCGTTGCAAGTCTAAAATGCTTGGTTATTGGCTCAGTGTGGTATGTTCTAATTGATATGCTCGATGTATTTCTACCCTAGAATTTTACTTGGTAGTTGAAAGGTATTTCTATATTAGGTGTTTACAGGCTTTTAATCACCTTCTAATTTGCCTTAACTACCTCCAAGGAGGTACAGGAGAATTGTTCGAACTTCTCACAATTCCATCGGTTTTATTGGCAAGCGCATTATTTAGTAAAAAATTTAAAATGAGCGATAAGAAAAAAATTTCTAGGTTCTTTGAAATTGCAAATATTTGTGTGAAGCATAAAGATAATAGTCCAGAATATCCAAGGTTTATAAAACAAGAAGTTAGTGAAAATAGTACGGTATATTTGTATAAGTTGCCCATTGGAATACCTAGTCAACTTATAAAAAAGTTGGATGAAGTTATTGCAGAGGGGATAAATAAACCTGTTAAAGTTACGTATGAGTCGCCTTGGTTGCGTATACAAGCATTTGAACAAGATATACCGAGAAATTGGGAATGGAATGAAATCCATTTGAAACCCCATTCGTGGAGTGTATTGATTGGAAAAACATTAGATGAAAGAATGTATCATGACTTTGATAAGATTCCTCATATGACCATTGCGGGGATGACACGGTATGGGAAAACAGTTTTAATAAAAAATCTTGTGACCAATTTAATTCTGCAGCAATCACAAAATGTACATTTCTTTATTATTGATTTAAAGGCGGGATTAGAGTTTGGAAGGTATCGAAACTTAGAACAAGTGAAACGAGTGGCAGAGAATCCAACAGAAGCATTAGAGATGCTTTTTTATATACATGAAATGATGTTAAAACAAGTGGAGATCATGAAGCAATCTTATCTTACAAACATAGTTGATACAGCTATGAAAGATCGTTTTTTTATTCTTGTTGACGAAGGAGCAAATTTAGCACCATCGCAGGGGATGCCCAAAAAACAAAAGGATATGCTTTACATGTGTCAGAACCTATTAAGTGAAATAGCCCGTGTTGGTGGCGCACTAGGCTTTAGATTGGTTTTTTGTACGCAATATCCAACTAGTGACACATTGCCACGGCAAATTAAGCAGAATGCTGATGCAAAGATAGGTTTTCGTTTGCCAACAGCAGTTGCTTCCCAAGTTGCTATTGATGAAAACGGGTTAGAAGAACTTCCGTCCATACCAGGGCGAGCTTTATTTAAAATAGATCGTATTTATGAATTGCAAGTACCATATTTAAGTGATAAGAGCATGTGGGACTTACTAAAACAATACGAGGTGTTAAGGTGTGCTGAAGCAACGACATCAAAAGTTAAAACAGAAAGCAAGACACATAGAGATTTTATCGAGTTTGAGTAAACTTGAATTTGCAACAAGACGGCAATTACAAGCTATACACAGTTTGGGAAGTGTTCGCAATGCAAATCGTATATTAAATGATTTAAGAAA
This sequence comes from Bacillus sp. BP-3, assembly GCF_028401955.1. Classification (GTDB taxonomy): domain Bacteria; phylum Bacillota; class Bacilli; order Bacillales; family Bacillaceae_G; genus Bacillus_A. The sequence goes on along the minus strand of NZ_JAQOTJ010000031.1, from coordinate 22,277 downwards.
GTATGTGCATATTTCAACATACAATCGAGAGTTTGTGTATTATTTGAACAAAAAAGGTCTATCTCTATTAGGATTGGATGCTAAAGAACGAAAAAAGAAGCATCAGCTAGAACATGTTCTATTGCGCAACGAAGCGTGGATGTGGCTTGATTTTCCAAATTGGAAGGTTGAACAATCATTAAAATTTAGTTATCAAGGAAAAGAAAAACAAATTGTACCTGATGCTTTTTATGCTAAAAATAAGATTCCTTATTTTATAGAAATAGATCGTTTGCAAAATATGAAAGTAAATGAGGAGAAAATATATTATTACGGTTTGATTACCAAAATTTATAAAGAACAGCAAAATATAACCCCTATTATAATATTTTTTACGATATCTGATTATAGAGAGGAAAAATTACAAAGCTATGCTATTAAGCATGATATACATTTACAAACGTATTTAATTAAAGATGTCTTGTAGGTTTGTTTAGTTGGTCCTTACAATTTATTTATAAAAAATCTAGGTTCTTGATGACTAGACTTATAAGAAGACTACACGGTTAAGAGTAGCCTTTTTAAGTCCAAAAATCGTTATGGTTTACGTTTTTACCTGTTAATTTACGTAAAGCTTTCAGAACTTTATTAGCTGTTTTCATACTTGGAGAGACACTATTCAGATTAGCAAGACGGCTAATTGTAGATTCCCGAAGACCGCTAGTTTTTGCAATATCAACTTGTTTTAACTCATTTTTATCTATAAATTTTCCTAGTTTGGAGCGTGGCTTTTTAAACCAAGGCATTTTGTACACCTCACTAATTTTTTACTAACACTTTGTCCAAAACTTCTATTTTTCAAACTTCGAGATAAAGAATATTTGTAAAAGGTACAGCATATAATTAAATAGAATATAAAAAAATGTGTAATAATTTTGTGGAAAGTAGCATGAATAGTAATAGCTACGAATTCCTAATAAGCTAGAAATCTATGGGAATTCGTTGTAACGGGTATTCCAATAAAAATAAAACCCTCTAACCGTTGGTGTTAAAGGGTTTTTCCTATTTTATGTTCAGGTTTCCACTACATAAAAAACAGAAAACTACATATCGTACATGTCAACGGTAAATGTCTGACTGAAGCGTAGCGGAAGGAATTTAAGGAGTTGACATGGCACTACACCCAAACCCTCTTGGCATTGAACAAACAACCGTTTGTTCCTGCCTACCGGCGAGGGAGCCCTTCCAAGATTGGAAGGGTTGGGTAGGTTGATTATTTCATTGTGATCCAACGGACTTCCGTTGGCTGGGTTTGGGCGAGAAGCCCAAGGTTTTAAATTAATTAACCCCCTTTTTTTAAAAAGGGGGTTAATTAATTATTGTTTCTTTTTACCGAACGGATTTCCTTGTTTTAGAGATTTTAAGGCATCTGTATTTTCAATTTTTCTTTTTACACCAAATGGATTTTTTTGCCCAGTTTCCTCTTTTTCTGTTGTTTGAATTGTTGCAGAAACTTCTCTTTTAAACGCTGAACCGCTTGCATTACCAAAACGATTACCACCAAATCCATTGTTTTTAGCGTAAGGACTAAATGTATTCTTTTTAACACGGTCTGTAGCAAAAGAAATATCAATCATTTCTTCCTCTTGTCGTCTTTGTGCTTCTATTCTCATTTGTTCTTGTTTTTCAGCAAGTTCCTTGCCTTCCTTAGCAAGAGAAATAAAACGTGCAGGCATTTCCATACCAGCAAATATACTGTATATTACAGCGTAGTCAGCATCCCAAATTGGATCACCAAATTTCCCAGCAATTTCATCTAGCATTCTATACTCACTTAATACTTTACGAATCTTAGTTTCCGTAGAGACATCTTTGAAGAAATCCTCTCCACTTGGTCTTAAAATGAATCCACCGTACATTGTTGCTGTTTGGTATTGATGTTGACAAGAAAAGAAACCATCATTTAAACTTTTTTGAATGCTACTTTCTAATACTGTTAATTCTAACTTTTTCATTCTTGCTTTTCCGATTGTTAGAAAACGAGCGGGTAGAGTGAAAAGTTTTATTAGATCGCTAGGGTCATAGGTTACATTATCACTGCCGAAATTTTGCGGGATTAAATTGATTTCATGTAAAGTAGACACAATGTTGTTGTTTGCTTCTTCTTTCCAGTTCATAAAACGATTTTTCAAATCTTTTGTGCCTTTTTGGGATTCAATTAATTTTTGCATTTGGGTATTATCGTTTAAGATAACACTTGTAAGTGGTTTAATATCTGATGGTGAAAACAAGCGATCTTGTTCTTTAAAAAATTCGTCAATTTCATTTAATAGTACAATTGCATTGTTAATTTCATCAGGGTCACCAGACGGCAATGAAATTAATAAACTAACAGGACGTGGGAAAAACTCTTGTCTGATTAACTGTAAAACCAATGAACCCCAACCAGTTCCAACACCACCACCAGCACCTAAGCAGATTAAGAATTGATCTACATTAATATCACCATTTTCATCAGTGAATTTTCTTCCTAACGCTTCAGCAAGTGCGTTTAAATGTGTGTGTGCATCGGGATTAATTTCTTCATCAAACATATCAGTCACAACTGATGGAGTACGAGCAGCCCCTTTTAAACCTTTAAAATGTATACGGTCTTCTTTTTCGATGTTTTTTAAGTGCATCATATCAGACTCAGAAAGGTTTACAGCTAGTGTTGGGTAACAAGGTTTTCCATTTGAAAATGTATATCCTGCAAATAAATCAGCTTCTTTGTTTCCTTTTTGGCCAGCTCCAATAATTCCCCATTTAATACTAATTTCATTAATATCATGCTTATTTCCGTACATGAATTCTAATTCATTGCTATTCATCAACATATTAATTCCCCCTTATTTTTATTGTTGCTCAGTTACACTAATAATTTGTTGAATAAGCGAAAAACCAAGGTCGGATAAAGCGTAAATTTTTGATTTCCCCACATATGCCACTTCATCAAGATAACCGGTGCAGTATAAAGCATTAGTAACACTTGCTACAATTGGTTTACTAAAGTTTACTTTTTCAGTTATAGCAGCTTTATGAAGAGATATTGTTTCACCATTTTCATTTACAAAAGCCATTAAAACTTGATATACCGAGTCTTCTGTAATAAATCTTTCAGCGACATGAAGTAAATGATTTTGAAAATTTAAATTTTCGTTCATTACTTCACCCCTTTCCTTATAGAAGTCATTATTGTTTGTTTTATATCTTAATTTATTTATACCATAAATAAAACCACGTGTAAACCCTTATATAAAATTATATGTAAAACCTTTAAAAAGGTTGATATATAAATAGTTTATTAGAATTTAAGATTATTATGAGTTAAAATAAAACTATATGTAAAACCATGAGTAAAACTATATGTAAAGTAAAAAAGACAAGAATTTTCTTCTTGTCTTTGTATTGAATATGAATTTGTGAAGATATGAAATTAGTGTAGACGAATATTTATTGAAAGTGTATAGTAAAAAGTAAATTAAAAGGTTTACACATATATAACACATATATAATAATAAACAATTACATATAGATTGCTGAAAAATAAAAAGAAGCGTGCTGCAAACACGCTTCTCAAAAGATATATCAAGTTAGATGCCGCTAACTTGAAAATGCAACTTTGTGTTGCTGCAAACAACACAAAGAAGTTATCAATTCTTATAGAAGATATGATAACAATTTTATTGAATACTTTCAAGTCTTTAAGTGGATATTTTGTTATGCATTTACTGACATCTTTTGAGTATTTAATATTACATTCGCGTTTTCGAGAAGACCGTTACAGGCTAATAACTTGTAACGGTCTTTTTTTGTTGTTCTAGCGATCTAACAAACGTGGATACCGTAACCACAAAGGAATGCTGTGAAGTGTGCCTGACAAGATACGGGGTTTAGTGTAGCCGATGCAGAAAGTACACTCGGATAACAGTTGTCGTTGCATTCAACTGTCTGACGTAAGCGAGGTAAAGGACGCAAGCCTTGCATAAAAAAAGCCTAAGGGATCTTTAATCCTAATAACGATGATAACCAAGACGTTAGTGGCAAAAAGTGTCTGGGGGGTCAAACAAGACATAACTGTACTACTGTAGTTAACCATTTACTAGTAAGGGGCAGTTATGACACTGATTCATGTTTATTCTTATAATGTAACTTGTTATAAGGATAAAGGGTTATATAGCGAATCACCCGAAAGGGAACGGTGTAGGGCATGGACACGCACCGTATGGCGAAAATTGAAGCCTATAAGCTATATGCATGAGGTACAACGTAATAAGTTGGAACCAAATGCCGTCAATGCAGCCAATCTCAATTCGATACCTCGGCATTACTAAGCCAGTATTAAGATTGGATGGAGAAACCTCATTATTTTTTCGCAAGGGGATTCTCTGTCCAAAACATCATTCAACGTTCCTGACACCCACGCCAGTATAAAAACCTTTAAAACCAAAAAGCAAGACTTTTTGCTATATTTAGTTAAAAAAATTACATTGGCGTTGAGCTTAGTATAGATAAAATAATAAAAAGCAGGCTGAAAGATTTCGATATAAAGGCAAGTAAAAAGATATTTCATGATAATAAAAGAATAAAACATTGATAAAGAATTTACATAAGGGGGGAGTGTAAATTCTTTATTATTATAGGAAGAGGAGAAAATTGGTTTATATAAATTATATGGTGAGTAGTTGTTTTGGAGGGGGGATTATTTTGAGAATAAAGGTAGATGGGTTTTTATTCTTAAAAAGCTATCTTAATTATAAAATTATAGGAATGTTGAGAATTGTCGAAATATTTAGATGAAAAACCGTTGTTAATTTAAGGTTGTAAGTGTAAACTATAGATATAAATCAAACGGCGTTGATAGTGTTTACACTTATAGTTTACAGTAAAAACGCCGCCCCCGCCCCGCATTCCATTACTAATCTTATTCGACTCGTCGCCTCCACACCCCACGCTGACTACGTCATCATGGGGTGTGGAGGACATAAGATTATACATTACATGCGGGGCGGGGGCTAGATAGTGGTAATAAGAGAGTAGTTAGAGTGGGAGGGGTAGTTATATTAGTAAAGATAAAAGATAAGGATAAGGTCAAGAGATAAGGTCAAAGGAAAAAGAAAAGATCAAGGTCAAGGTCAAGAGAAAAAGATAAGGTCAAGGTCAAAGGATAAGGGCAGGTGTAAGAGTAGGTAAGAGTAGAAATAGGAAATGGTGGAAGAAGTGAGTGATATTAGGATAGTGTTTTGAAGTTAGTAGGGGTTAAAAAAAACAAAGGAATAGGTGGTTGAATTAGAAAGATAAGGGTTGGTTTTTGAAAGTTAATGTTCAAAAAAACAAAGTAGAAGTTGAATATTAATATTCAAGAATTAGAAAATTGAAGATTATTATTCAATAAAAATTGAAAGTTAATGTTCAAAAATAGTTGAGTATTAGTATTCAAAAGGTGATTAAGATGTCAAATATTCAATTTGCAATTGATGAGTTACATGTTGCTTTTAGAAAGTTAAATGAGGCATTTTTTGAAGGTGAATTACTTGAACCAGCTATTACAATTCAAAGCAGTGGTAAGCGTAGGGCAATGGGATGGTGTTCTAGTAAAGAAGTTTGGTCTGATAAAGATGGGACTATTAAGAAATATGAGCTGAATATTTCAGCAGAGTATCTAGATCACGATTTTATGGAGACTATGGACACAATGTTGCATGAAATGGTACATCTTTATAATGCTGTAAATGGCATTCAAGATACTTCTAGAAATGGGACTTATCACAATAAACGTTTCAAGTCTGAATGTGAAAAAAGGGGATTTTTCTTTCCTGAAAATAAACCTGATAAAAAACATGGTTGGCATTTTCCAAGGTTAACAGATGAGACTAAAGAAAAGATTTCTAAGCTTGGAATTAAACGAGAAGCCTTCGGCATTGCTAGGAGGGAGTTTATTCCTAATGAGAGTGTGAATGATGAGGAATCAGAAGAAGTTGAGGAGTCAAGACCTAGTTCTTTTAAGTGGATATGTTCTAAATGTAATCTGATTGTCCGTTCAACTAAGGAAGAAATTTTTATTATTTGTGGTGAATGTGAAGAAAGAATGATTCAAGAAGATAAAACTTTAAGGGAAGGTGATACAATGAATGAGGATATATAAATGAGCTGTTTGCAGGGAGGATTTGAAATGTATAATTTCAAAAAAATTACTCAAAGGGATAAGGAGGTTTTGATTTGGATATCACGACATAGTTACGTCACAGTTGCTCAAATTGAAAAATTCTTTGGAGTAAGTAGACAAATTGCTTACCGAATTTTGAGGCGACTTAAAGACTATGGTTTTCTAAAAAATGATTTAATTTTAAGGAATTTAGGTTTGTTTTATGCAACAGAAGAGGGAATTGAAATAGCTGAAATTGATTTAAATCCTATTCAGAAAATAGGTAATTTATCTGAAATAAGACATGAATTAATGATAGTTGATCTAGAAGTTGAATTGTTAATACAGGACAAAGTGCAAGGTGTTTCATCTGAATGGATTACTACTCGTGAAATAAAACGAGAAAGATATAAAAATGCTGAAAAGATTCAAAGTGAGAATTTGAAACATGGAAAATTAGTTAAAGGCCAAAAAGACGATGTTCCAGATGCTTATTGGTTAAGAGATGGAAATAAAGCAGCCATAGAAGTGGAATTATCTCGTAAACATAAAGATCGTATTAAAGAAAAGTTGAAAACCTATGATATGGAGCTTGCAGCAGGAAGGATTCAAGCTGTTATGTATTTTACAGATCGTCAAGCAATTAAAAACCTACTTGAGTCACAACGGGGGGTGATGGTTAATAAATCCTTGTTATTTGTTAGAGACTTTCCGGAGGTAGGTGAATAATTTGAACTCTCAGTCTGAACAACAACGTAAAAATGAAGAAATGGATACAGCAGGAGTATTAATCTTGTATTTACTTGGGGGAATAGTATTTGTAATTTTCAGTATATCATGTATTTTTGCTTTAATTTTTGTAGCGATTGCTAAAGCTTTAGAAAGGGATAAATGGCTTTATTACGCCAGTCCCCTATCATTGATAGGATTGCTTATTTTGTTTCAAACTGGACATTTGTATAGCATGCTTGGGACTTTAAAATATGCGCCTTTTATTAATAAATTTGTTCATGTTGAATTAGATATTTGGGCAGGAGTTGCAGGAGCATTATTCGGGATTATACTTGCAGCGGGTTTCCGTTTATATGAAACGAAGTTCAATAAAAAGATGGTGTCTAAGAAGGATGAGATAGACGAGAAGCGCAGTAGCAACAAATACCAAAAAATGCAAGAAAATAAAGCTTATTATATAAAAAAAGCTGAAAAAAAATATAAAGGTAATGAAATGTTTCTTGGGATTACTGAATTTGGGGAACCATTTACAATTACTGAAAAAGAACCAAACCAACACATGTTATTAGTTGGAACTACAGGAAGTGGGAAAACAATTTTAATCATGTTATTAATTTTAGAAGCTGTCAAAAGAGGAAAACCTATTATCGCCATTGATGGTAAAGGGGATAAGGATTTTATTGATAAATTCTCAAACCTTGCAGAGCAGGAGGGTGTTAAGACGTATGTTTTCTCTGATTTATATGGCTTAACATATAATCCAATTAAACATGGTACGGCAACAATGGTTCGAGATAAATTAATGGCATTGTTTAAATGGTCAAACGAATATTATACAAACCATTGTTCACGGTTTTTACAATTACTGATCTTAATTTTTGACAAGTACAACGTACCACGAGATATAGAGCATGTTCATAGGTATTGTGATCCGCAGAAACTAATGAATTTATTGGAACAGCAACACAAAATTGTTATTGATCGTGTTCCAGTGGAAAAAGAAAAGGAAATTTCTAAAGTGGAAGAGGTAAACTCTAATGAAGATGCGAATGTTGCAGCAGCGTTTGGGATGGCTCCTCAAATCGAAGAAAAATCTAAAGTTGAGTTAACGAAAGAAGAACCTTTGAAAGACGAGGTTCAATATAAAGAGATTAGAAGAAAAGAAGTTGATTTAGTAGCTCAAGAATTTCAAGATGAGCTTGCAACTATACCTGAGGATGTTTTACAAGGTCTACAAACACAACTTAGTGAATTAATTCGTTCAGATTTAGGTCACTTATTAAAAGAAAATGAAAATGGTATTGATTTAAGAAAGATTGCAAAAGAAAAAGCTATGGTTTTATTCTCTATAGATGGATTGGCCTATGGTGAATATGTTGAAAAGATTGCTCGTCTTGTGATTATGGATATTAACAATCTTTGTTCTTACTTGTATAAAACAGAACCTCAACCTGTTTTTGCTGTATTTGATGAGTTTTCAGCGTATGTAAATAAAAACGTCGTAGACACAGTAAATAAAGCAAGGGGTGCAGGATTAGAAGCGGTTATTGGTACTCAGGGACTTTGTGATATTGATGCAGTAAGTCCAGCGCTTCGTAAACAAATTGTGAATAACTGTAATATTCATGTTGCGATGCGAGTGAATGAAGGTGACGAAGCAGAAGCCCTGGCAAAAACAATTGGTACTTATGAGGATATTGAACTTACAATACAAACTAAAGAACGATCTGAAAGTGAAATGGGAACTAGTCGTCAAGTTGAAAGATTTAAAGCTCATCCAAATAGCATTAAAGAATTAGCCCAAGGGGAAGCTTTTATTGCTAGAAGAACAAAGCGAGGAGAAGTGAAAAAGGTGTATATTAAATATCCTTTTGTCAATCCTGAAAAACCCAAAAAGAAGGGGGTAATACTTTGAGTAGTTTAATAGCTAAGTTAAAGTTTAAAAGGGCTGTTATAAAAGAGCGAAAGCTTCCGAAAAGTAAAAAAGGATATCAAAAAATCTTAGTCATATTATTTTGGTTAATATTTATCAGTACATTCTATTTTATGTTTCAGGCTTATCAGCGAACAGCGTTCGTTAATAATAAACTGAATATTCTGAAACATGATATTAATGATAAATCAAAAGTTAATATGGAAAACAGTTTAATTTCACAAGAAGCTACAAACAGTTTTGCTCAACAATTCGCTTGGGTGTATCTAAATATAGAGAAAGATGAAAATGCTCGAAAAGAGCGTGAAAAGAAATTAGTCAAATTGTTAGCAACTAATCTTCCTATTCAAGAGTTAGAGGGAACAGGTGAAATTAATGCTAAACGAACCGTAACAAACATCAAACCATATACATTAAAAATCCTCAACGAAAAACAAGCATTAGTCACTTTATTAGTTAGTTATAAGGTAGAAAAAGAAAATGCTGAACCTCAAAATATCACACAATTACTAAATTTCTCAGTTGGAACAGATGGAACAAATTTTAATGTTATTGAGCAACCGTATTTTTTACCAGCACCAAAAGAAGCAAAACTGACAAAGGTGGAAAATTCATTTGATGGTAAAACAGAAACAAGTGATGTTAAAGCTAAGTCATCTGAAATGAAACAGTTTTTAACACAATTTTTTACCTCTTATAGTAAGTCTACAATTGAAGAAATGAGTTATCTCATGAATAGCCCTGAAACCTTAGGAGGGACAGTTGATTTTAAAAGTCTTGAAAAAACAAAGGTTTATGATGGAGACAAAAAAGGTGATTACATTATAAAAACGATTGTTGTATATCGAGATAAACAAACGAATGTAGATATGCGTTATTCATTTACATTAGAAGTTACAAAGAAAAATAACAAATTATATGTTAATAAGCTTAACCACACAATTAATTAAGGGGAGGAAGTTCATATGATTCCAAATTTAGGTAATTTAGCAACTCAAATTTTAGGAGCAATTCTTTCAGTTTTCACAATTATGCTTGCGGTTCGTGCAGTTCGTGACTGGAATAGGGGGGCTATTGGAAGTTTTGTCGGAGCAGTTGTATTTGGGATTATTGCATATGTGTTAATTGCAATGCCTGATGAGTTCGGGAATTTTGCAAAAGGAATATGGGGCGCATTAAAAAGCGGAGGTTTAAGCTAATGAGAAAACTGGCATATACCTATGGGATACTTTTTAAGTATCCCCCTAAGGTGTATAAGGTTCAAGACTTTCATTTCCCCCGCGGTTTAGAGATTCGCCAAATTGGAGCATACATCATTTTGTTTATTGCTTGTTACTTATTTAGAAATATCGACTTAATACTTTGGATTAGAACATTACCATTAGCAGTATGGGTAACAGCTTGGTTTTTAGCTCCTTGGTATTTGGGAGGGATTGTTCTTAAGATTAAATTTGAAGATAAAAAAATATATCACTATGTGATTAGACGTATCATATTTTTGTTTCAGAAGAAGGAATATGTAAGATTTAGAGCCATTGAAACGAGGGGTAAAAAAATCTTCCGATATGATGGGGTGAAAAAATAATGATAAAGAAATTAATACCAAAGCTTGAATATCCAGTGTTGGAAAGACAAGAAAACGTTCTTTGTAATAGAGATCATGAAAAATGGGCGTACTTTAGTATTAACACACAGGTCTTAAAACTTAACGATGTGAACGCTGAAAATAAGTTTGTAGAAAGATTATCTGATTTCGTAGAACAAATCAATTTAGATACGCATTATGTCATGTTACCAAAAGGATTAGATATTGCACAAAAAAACGAAATATTTAAAAAGGAATTCGATGGGGCTTTTAAAGACATTGGTTTTTCTTATATTGATCGAGCAACTGAAATTTTAGAATATGAATTGCAGGATGCTGTAGAATATTTGTTTTTTATCGGTGTAAAATTACCGAAATTAAATCGAGGGGCAGCAGGGATTTTAAAAGACACTAAAAAGGCGTTTAGTATTTTTAACTCAACGTTAAGTAAAGTAGTGGCATTACAAGAGAAGCAGATGACAGAAGAAGAAGAATATCATTATGAAAAAGCTGAAGAAGAAGTATATGCCCTTCTTAAAAGCAAAATTAGTTGTCGCAGGGCAACTAAAGAAGAAATGGATTATTTAGAAGCGCAAGCATTTGTAAGAGGACAAAGCGCTCCTGTTACTAAGGGTTCATTAGAAAGTATTATTAATGTTAGAAGAGCAGGTTATGTAAAACTAACGCAACTGGAGGAAGAAAGTTGGTGTGCTTTTCTTCCAGCAGTGGAAGTCCCAATTGATATGACATATTCACGTTGGTTATTTATTATACAACAATTGCCATTTTCAGTAGAAACGCATATTCGAGCAGATTATAAAAGCTTAGATGATGATCGTACTGAAGCAATTCGAGCAAAAAGGAAATTTAAAGACCAAGATAATCAACTTGCAGAAATTAATGAGGATGAAGATTCTTTAGTAAATGACGGACGAGTGATATTGGCTGAGTTAGAAAACAAAATTAAGAATGAAAAAAAACATCTTATTCGTACAAATGTTGTATTTGTTGTTTCAGATAAAACCAAAGAGGGTTTAGATTCGAAAATTCGTTCTTTAACTCAAGTTTGTAAAGACATGGATATTAAAGTAATTCAGCCAATTGCCGATCAGCTTCACTTATTTCATCAATGCTTGATTGGTAGCAGGGTACTGATTAGAGATTGGGAACAGCAATTTAGTTCAGAAGCATTAGCTGAGAGTTTGTTTGGTTTATCACAAAAAGTAGGGAACACTATTGGTTTTTATATAGGAAAAAATATTAGTGATGGAAGTAGCGTTAAAACTAGCTTAAAACCTGTATTTTTCCATCCGCAATTGGGCAATCAGCGAATAGCAGGAGCGAAAACAAGGAGTCTACATTTTATGGTTACGGGACCGACTGGAATGGGTAAAAGTTATTTAACTAAGAATATACTTTTATTTTCAACGTTCCTAGGTGCACAAATTTTAGGTATCGATCCCAAAAATGAGTATGAGAGAGATTTCCGTGAAGCATTAAAGTATTTTCCGAAAGAAGAATACCCAGAGTTTCATGAAATGATTGATAAAATCAACTTTATTTCATTGTCTCATGATGAAAAAGACCGTGGGAAGCTCGACCCACTTCGATTTTTGGAAGGTGTTGAAGCAGAAGATACAGCCATTAACTTATTAGAAAGTCTTGCGAAGGTTCAAGATACAGAAAGGCAAATTAGTAATGCGATAACAGAAGCTGTTCAAAAAGTAGTAAGAGCAGATGCACCTGGATTATTAAAAGTTGTTGAGGTGTTAAAAAGCGATAAAAACGAACCAACTCAAGAAGTAGGTAAACAATTGGAGAGTTATTCAAAATCTTCATTAGGAATGTTGCTTTTTTCAGATGGACACAGTGAAAGTATATCATTAGAAAAACAGTTCAATGTTATTCAGATTCAAAATTTAGATTTACCAAAAGCTGAGATGGATGCGAGAACCTATAATCGTAGTCATCATTTGTCAGTTTGTACAATGATTCCATTAGCGAAGTTTACAACGAAATTTTTAAGAAATGAAATTGAAGGTGTACTGAAATTAGCGTTATTTGAAGAAGCTTGGGCATTAGAAAACACAACACAGGGAACAGCTTTAATTAAAGAAATGCTTCGTACAGGACGTTCGCTGAACTGTGGTTGTGGTATTGTTACTCAATCCGCTAAGGATTACAACGATCAGGATGTAAAAGAACAAGTAGGCGTTCGTTTCGCTTTCAGAGCAGAAGATGAGCGTGAACAGGAAGATGTTCTAAAATTCTTCGATTTACCTGTAAATGAAGAAAATCGTGCATTACTTTCAAATTTAGAAGAGGGTGAATGTTTATTCCGTGATATTTACGGAAGAACGGCTAAAATTGCAGTTGATGTACTATATGACGAATGGATTAGAGCGTTTAATACTGTAGAAGAAACGAAAGCTAGAGAGGTGGCAATTTAATGCGGAGATTATTTATCATCATAGCAAGCACGCTACTACTATTTAGTGTAGTAGCGTGTCAAAAAACAGTGGAGAAGAAACAGGAGCATAAGGTGAAACAGGATACACCTTCTACAGTATCTTATAAATTCTTAAAAGCATATTTACAAAATGACTATATGGAAGAACAAAGGTATTTGTATAAGAAAGGCAGTTATGAGTTAGATAAAGACAAAACGATTAATCCAATTGAATTTAAAACTGAGAATATAAAAGGTATGAAAGAGTATAGGGATACAAGGAATGAAGTTGTGTATGTTTGGATGTCTTATCATAACCCACATATAAATTCAACTTCTACAGAAGTATATGCTGTTCGTAAAAATAATAAAGGGGATTACAAGATTGATATAAACGCAGATTTTAATTTTGAAAACATACAAGAAAAATTTGACCCTATTGTAATCGACCCTAATAAGTTAGGAGTGTAGAAATGGTTAAAAGGGTTAGCGCTGTATTATTAATTTGCTTTATAGGTTTTATGTCGTTGTTGCCAATAAACAAAACTTATGCAGATAATCCATTACAACAACATCAAATTAATCAAAGAATTGAAGAACAGAATAGTGATGAAAAGAAAGCAGGGCGGGTTAAGTTAAAAGAGGTATATGAAGGGCGTATTTTAAAAGAAAAAGAAAAATTTCCATTAGGACATTATCAATTAGAAACATATTTTCCTAAAGATATGGCAAGCTTTGTAACTTTAGGATACAGCCAGTCGGGACAACAAATGATAAAAGGAACGGCAGATACAATTTGGTTTGGAAATAAAATGCTAGCAGAGTTCTTTATTTACTCTGTAAGTGAAATGATGAGTTATGACTTCTTATCTAAGGTTTCTGAACCACTCGGAAAAACGTTGGAGAAAATAAGTGGTGTGGACAGTGAAAATGGTGTTTTTACTTCCTTTTTAACCATAATCGTGGCGATTATGGCAGGGGCGCTTGTAATCATTTATTATGGCAAAAATAATGCAAGTGGAGCAATTCAAGCCCTTATAAGTTCTGTTGTAATACTTGTAGGTTGCTACTGGTTCTACGGAGATGCTACAAAACATCTTAAAAGTATCAATGCAATATCAAGTGAAATAGAAAGTACTGTTGCGGGATGGACAGTTAACTTTAGTAGTGAAGCAGATAAAACAAATGGAAAACCTTACACGGCTAAAGAATCGTCCGCTTTGTTAGAAAATCAGTTGTTTAATTTAATGGTAAAAAAGCCATACCTTCACATGATGTATGGAACAAGTAAAGAAGATGAAATTCTTAAAGAGGATAAAGAACGAATTAATAAATTGTTAGAAATCAAAACTTGGGACTCTGATAGTAAAAAAGCAAGAAGTAAAATTGTTCAAGAGGAAGTAGAAAAGAAGAATAACACTAGCATGAATATACTAATGCTTGCAGAAAGATTAGGATATACTTTACTTTATTTAATTGCAACGTTATTTTTAGGGATTCCATTTATGTTATTAGCAGCAACGAAATTAGTATTACAAATTGTATTCATTGTAGTACTTTTAGTATCGCCAGCATTATTTTTAATTTCCTTAATACCGAATTTCCAAGATACCGCAAATGTCACAATTAAAAAATTAATTGGTTTAATAGTAGCTAAAGCAGGGATAGTGTTTCTTGTAACAATTTCTTTAGGTTTAACGACTTTATTATATGAGGGTATGAAAGCTTCAGACGGATTTGGCGGCCATGCATTTTTAATCTTTATGGATTGCCTGTGTTTGTTCGCCATTTTTAAATATAGAAATGAAATCTTTACTATTGTAAGTTCGGCTAAATACTATGCCCAAGGTGCAGCAGATCGAGTAACACAAGTTGCGAAAAGCGGATATGGTCAAGTGAAAGATTATGCTAAACAAGGAACTGGATTTGTAGTTGATCGTGTTCGCAGAAGTGACGCTCGTAATCAACAAGCTAAAAATCCGATGGATAATGTTGAGGGTGCAAGTGCAGAAAACAAACATTCAAAACCTACAGCTTCAACAACTACCACTGTAAAACCAAAAGAAAGTAATAAGCGAGCAGGAACACAGCAACAAACAGGAGAGGCAGATTCAGCTTCTTATGATAACAGTAAAAAGGGTATTAGTAGCGTATTTTACAATATGACAAAGAAATTTAGAAAAAAGGAAGATACTCCATCACACCATACTCCAGAGCAACCAAAACAATCTAAGGAACAAACTTGGATACCAATTCCACAACATCAACAAGAATTCCAAAAGAAAAAAGAAGGGCAAACAAAAGGTTATATTCCAATTCCTCAACAAACAAGAGTTAGTCAAGCTCGTAAGAAATCGCAAGTTAAAGGGGTTGAATTATCTCGGAAACATCAACAACCTCAAAATAAAAAGAAGGCGAATGATGCTAAATGAGTGCAACAGATTTAGCAAAAGAGCAAGCAAAACAATATGTGAAGAGGGCGGTTAAAAAGAAGGTTCTAGCCGCCTTTCTAAGTAATCCAATAGCTCTTGTTATTTTGGGTGCTATATTGTTAATGACAGTATCTATAGGATTGATATTTTTCATGCTACTTAGTAGCACTGGTGAAGATGCAAAACCTAATACAGATCAATTGACTGGAAATGGTGCAATTCCCATGAATGGAGATTTTACTGGGGGAAAAGCAAATGTTTCGGCTGTTATTAGGAGTTATGAGCCAATAATGCGGGAAGAAGCACGGAAAAACGGAATAGAAGGATATACAGAATTATTACTTGCTTTAATGCAGACTGAGTCAGGACCAAATCCGAGTGTTACCGATATTATGCAAGCTAGTGAATCGCAAGGACTCCCACCTAATACAATATCTGATCCGTATCTTTCGATTCAAATTGGAGTAAAGGTATTTGCTGAGAGATTAAGGGCAGCGGGAAATGATGTTCAAGTTGCCTTACAAACGTACAACTTTGGAATGGCTTTTGTTGGATTTATTCAGCAAAATGGAGGGAAATATACACAGGAATTAGCAATTCGATATTCAAGAGAACATAGCACGGGTATTTACAGTTGTACTGGTAGAGACCCTAACAACTACAGAACACAAGCGGGCGCTTGTTATGGTGATTTTAAGTATGTAGAAAAAATTTTAAAACTGTATACACCGGGTAAATCTGATTTTGGAAATATCGCACAAGGTTCTCAAATATTTGATGTAAATCAAGTTCACGATTTAATGAAACAGTTTTTAGGGCAACCATATGTATGGGGTGGTAGAAATCCAGCACAAGGTTTTGATTGTAGTGGTCTAATGGAATGGAGTTTCGCACAGGTGGGAATTAATCTTTATGGAACAGCGGAAACGCAATATCACAAAACTGTATCTGTACCAGAAGGGCAGGAACAACCAGGGGATTTAGTTTTTTGGGAAACTTATAAAGCAGCTCCATCCCACGTAGGGATGTATGTTGGGAACGATCAATTCATCAATAGTAATGATAATGGAATAGAATATTCCAGTGTTTCAAAATGGAATAAATCTTATAAAGCATTAGGTTTTAGAAGGGTTGTGAGTCGATGAAAAGAAAAACATTAATAACAGCAATTACAGTGACAGTAGTAATTGTAATTGCTGTCCTCTATTTCTTTCAACTTAACAATGTTATTGGAAAGGAGCAACTAAAAAATAAACAATTGAAGGATGAAATTACAAGTTTAAAACATACAGAAGGAAATAAAGCGGATGAGCTGACAAAGAATTTTATTACAGCATTTTTTACTTATGATAATACACTTCAAAGATATCAAAATATTAAACAATATACGACTGAACAAGGATATAAAAGCACGTTCCCAAGTGGTATGGAACCGCCAAGTAAAGGTGCAGATATCCGTTCAAGTATAAGTGAACTTGAAATTTTTAATAAACAGAAATCGAAAAATGAAATTACAACAATAAGCACATTTGAAGTAACAACAACATTCAATGAAGTTCCTTCTGTAAGTAAGATGGTTATTAAAACAGACCTCGTAAAAGTTGAAAATAATTGGAAGGTTGATGATGTGACAATTTTATCTTCTCAATCAGTAGCGAGTTAAAAAACGACCTCTCAGATTCCTTTGTAATGGATTTTAAAACACGAAACAATATAATTGGTACAAAAGAGATTAGCACGCTTATATGAAGGGGTTAAAAACGTTTAATTGGAAGTGAGGGATAAAGGTGCTTAATATCATTGGTTTTGCTGTAAGTTTAGTAATTATAAGCACGCTTTTAACGGTATCGGTGTTTGTTGTATTGAAAAATAAGTGGAATTATTTGTTTATATTAATTCCACTTATTTTTATCATAGTAATAGCAATTGTTGATATGGATACGTTTTTAGGAACAGTAAATTCTTTGTTTACACCAATAAAACTAGAGGAATAGGAGTTGTAAAAGATGGGGAGAAATGATGTTTGTTTTTGTGGTAGTGGAAAAAAACGAAAAAAATGTCACAGCTATATTGGTGAAGAGAGTTATATAGAATCTCTATATAAGATGTACCATGAAATTGAAGAAATTAAAAAAGACCATCAATATCCTTTAAATCATCCCTGTAAGAAAGGGTGCTATGAATGTTGTTATGACTTTTTTTCTATTACTATGCTAGAATTTGAAGCGATTTTAGCAAATTTGAAACGTAATGGGATGGATTATACTAGGGAAATTTTTGATATAGCCTTGGAATATAATGCATTTATAGAAAAGAAAGACCCAGAATTATACGCTTACTTTGAAAAAGATTTAACCGGGAGTGACTTTGCAGAAGAATTCAATTTTCAAAGACGATTATACAATAATAGGCCAGCAAGATTTTCGTTTCCATGTCCTTTGCTTAATAAGAAAGATAAAAGCTGTAGTGTTTATGAGGATAGACCTTTCATCTGTCGTACACATGGAAACACATTTAGTATTTCTACAAATCTATATAAGAACAATTCTCCGACATGTGATTATATTGTAGATAGTGTAGAGAATGCGAATTATACACCTGAGATTAAAGATGAATTTTATACAAAAATGATGGAACTGAATAAGTTAGTTCAGGGGGAAATGAGAAGTTTTTTGATTCAATATCCAATTTTTTATTGGTTTAAATTGTATAAAGATAAAAACGAAAGACATAATCGTGATATGTGTGAGTCGTTAGTACCAGCATATTTTTATAAAAAAGTTGATTCATTACAACCTATAGATGTTCGTTAATTATCTAAAGGAGAGATGAATTCTTTATGAAACAAAATCAAAATAGTTTTTATGGAAAGCCAATTACAAAATACCCATCTGTAACTTTAGAATGCAAGGATATTAAAGACGGGTTTCATTTAAATGTCAGCGGTGTATATGTATTTTATGCGGTCAGTGGAGTTAGTTTGTATGTGGGGATGTCTACAAATTTGAGAGGTCGTATTCTTGAACACTTACAAGGTAAAAATGAGGGTACAGAGCTTCTAAATAATTATTTCCATCGGGTAAAGGTGTACCTTATAGAAGATGAAAATGAGAGAGAAGCATATGAGCATGAATTAATTAATGAGTTATTTCCACTGTTCAATGTCGCAGGGAATGACAGTATGCACATAGATTTTTTAAGTCGTTTCCGCTCGTTTGTAAAAGAGATTATTTCAGAGCAAGAACAAAAGACAAGAGAAATTGAAAAACCAAGAGATGAAGTTATAAGTGTATTCGATTCATGGGAAAAAGAGGGGAAAATCAAAGAATGAAGTGTTTCAAAAAAACTAATGTTTATTAGAAACTTTAAAAAGGTGCAAAAAGCACCTTTATTTTTTTGTTTTTGTTTCTAAAAAATATATCAAAAATCAACTTCCAAAAAACATGTATTTATTATAAAATAAAGGTAAATAATGTTAATGGAGGTTTGGAATTGAAAATAGGATATGCTAGGGTTTCAACTAATGAGCAAACATTAGATATGCAATTGGATGCATTAGAAAAAGCTGGTTGCAATAGGATTTACAAAGAAAAGATATCAGGTGTTCGAGATGAAAGAATCGAGTTACAAAAAGCTTTAGATGCATTGCGGGATGGAGATCAGTTCATTATATATAAATTTGATCGTCTTGCTAGATCAACTAAAAAGTTAATCGAAATTGCTGAATACCTAGAACAAAACAATATAGAACTTGTGAGTATTTGTGACAAAGTGGATACGACAACCCCAGCGGGAAAAGCTATGTTTCGAATGTTTGCTGTATTCGCAGAATTTGAAAGGGATATTATACGAGAGCGAGTATTAAATGGTTTGCAAGCAGCGAGAGCTAGGGGAAAAAAAGGGGGGAGACCTCGTATTAGCGAAAAGACTAAAAAGAAGGCACTTACTATGTATGAAAGCAAAAAATATTCCTTGAAAGAAATTAAAGAAGAAACAGGAGTTTCAATTGCAACAATTTATAATTGGATAGGGGAAGAAAGAACAAGAGGGGGAGTGTGAAATGAGAAAATATGATTTTGCTTTAGGGGATAAAATATTTAGTACCTATACTCAAGAGATAAACCAAACTCAACTTTTAATTTCAATTCCCAAAATGGAGTGGTCATATCTTCTTCGATTTGACATGGAAACTTATAATGAATTTGAAAGTGAACGCAACAAAATGGTTCGTTCTCTTTTGGGAAACAACAAGCTTCAATATGGTGAAGCTGAAAAATTGGTTGATTTAATTAATGAATGGATTTAATGCCGAGTATGGCCACTTAGAATTTTAAAAAGGAGGATAGTAATGGTTAAAGAGATTCACGAATCAGATTTACTTTTGGAATACGATATGAAGTTTCCTGAAATAAATAAGCATTTTAAAATATCTCATCCTGATTTCGGAGTGTGTGAAGTGTTTATTATCTATATCGATCAGTATGAGTGGACTAGTGAAACAAGTGTAGAGACAACTATAAAATATTACATTACTGATGTAATTGAGCCCTCTCGTCAATATAAGATAAATAAGCTTGGACTGAAAGTGATTGGCACGAATCAATAAGTTTTCCCCACAAATCTTAAGTTAAGGTTTGTGGGGAAAACGGATGGGGGAATTATTATGGAAAGAAAGGTAGGATATTTAAAATTCAAAAGAAGTAAAGGGAACTTTTATGTGTATTTAGTTAGAAGTGTTAGAGAAAATGGGGTTAAAAAAGATATTGTTTTATACAGGTTTGGTCGATTAGATAAAGCACTAGAAAATCTTTTTGATTGGAGAATGAATTATGAAAAAACACCTAAGGAGTTGTTAGATTTAGGTTATACATGGCATGATCTACATGATTGGGTTAATACTTTAGAAATGGGATATAGCAAAAAGGGTAAAAAATTAATTATTGTAAATTAATTTTTAGGAGGTATGTATCCATGATTTTTAAAAAAGCTAAACTTATCAAGGAGTTAGAAGAAAAGGTTTCTAAATTGGAACAAGAACTAGAGCAAGCTCATGAATTAGCATCTGATCTTCATATGCAACTTCAATTTAAAGAATGGGAGGAAGAAAGAAGAATGAAATATGATATTTCCTAGAAGTGGCATGTGTGTAAATAACATATTAAGTGTGGATATGGAAATGCCCTATATTTTAGCTATAACCTTGCTAGTTAGCAAGGTTTTTATATTGAGAAAATTTTTACCCCTATAATATTTAGAAAATTCCACATATTTTATGATATTATGGTTTTAATTTACAATTGGGGGAGAAGGGATTCTATGAATGTACAAATAATTACTAAGGACTATATCAAAAACCTTTTGAACAAATGGTATCAAGAAATGCGTTCCCAAAATATTGTTAAGGCACAAGAAATAAAGCAAGAAATTGATATGAAAATTCATCAAATTGAAGATGAAGAAATATTATTACATTATTCACTTTTAGTGTTTCGCTATAACATGTTAAGTGCAGATTTTTACCCGCAGAATTCCAATGTTGATACAAAATGTCTTAAGGAAATAAATTTATATAATACACCAAAAGATAAGACTTTGGCATATTATTATCATTTCTTTAAAGGGGCTCATGAGACTACATTAGGTAATTTTAAAGTAGCTGAAAAGCATTATGAAAAAGCCCATGAATTTATAGATCATGTTCATGATGTAATTGAAAAAGCCGAATTTTATTTTAAATTAGCAAGCTTTTCTTATTATATTCAACAGCCACTGGATGCAGTTGAATATGCCACTAAAGCAAGGAAAATATTTTCAGAGCAACATGGGTATGAATTAAAAGTTGCAGCATGTCAAAATGTTTTAGGTTTAGCCTGTGTAGAATTAGAACAATATGAACAAGCTGAGGTATTCTTAACAACGGCAATGAGTATTTTGCAAAAAGAAAACGAAGAAGCATTAATGCTAAGGGTACGTCACAGTTTAGGAGTAATGTATGCTGAACAAGACCTTTCAGATTTAGCAATTCGTTATTTATCAGAAGTTTCTCGTGAAATTCCCGATCACTTTAGAGCAATTTTTTTAGAAGCAAGAGAATATTATAAAATAGATGAAAATAAAATAGCTTCAGAGTTAATTGAAAAAGGATTAGAAATTTGTAATGAGCTAGACAATGAAGAATATAAACATCATTTTGCAATTTTAAAATCCATGAATGAAAAAGTAACAGCAGAACAATTAGAAAAAGCTGTTTTAGAAGGATTTTCTTTCTTTAAGAAAGAAGGATTATTTCAATACTTATTTGAGTATTCAAGTAAATTAGCAATGCATTTTCATGAAGAAGGAAACCATTCAAAGGCAAGTGAATATTTTTACTTTATTCATAAGGAAAAAGGGAAATTTAAGAGAGGGGCTTTAAAATGAAAAAAATTATAGCCAGTTCAATTGGTCTAATTATGACAATGGTTTTATTAGCCGGAGTAAATTCAAATTTAAATGTGCAACAAAATGTTTCTGGTGATGTTAGTCAATATACACATGGGCAACCTTGGGGATGATTGGGAGTAAAAAGGAATTCTTAAAAGAGTTCCTTTTTATTTTTTGTTCTTTTTTGAATATTAATATTCAAAATTATTGTATAAAACGAATAAAAAAATGTGGCCATCATTTAATTTGCTAAGAAATACCGAACGAATTTTAATCCTGGTATTGGTTAATGTTTGTTATTAAAATTGGCAATTAAAACCTTGGGCTTCTCGCCCAAACCCAGCCAACGGAAGTCCGTTGGATCACAATGAAATAATCAACCTACCCAACCCTTCCAATCTTGGAAGGGCTCCCTCGCCGGTAGGCAGGAACAAACGGTTGTTTGTTCAATGCCAAGAGGGTTTGGGTGTAGTGCCATGTCAACTCCTTAAATTCCTTCCGCTACGCTTCAGTCAGACATTTACCGTTGACATGTACGATATGTAGTTTTCTGTTTTTTA
>NZ_JAQOTJ010000030.1 GCF_028401955.1 Bacillus sp. BP-3 | reverse complement strand
CTTCTCAGAATGACAGTTCACTGTTGAACTGTAAGTTCGACAGCGCCTAAGCTTTTCACTTAGGAACGTGTCGCACCACCTTGTGGATGTCCAAGCAGTAATACTTTCTTATTCTCAACTTGCAATACTTCATTTGCCAATTTGCGATATAAGGCAAATGGAAATGATCGAGCATCAACACCTGTATGTGTAAAATCAAATACATAGTCACGATCATGACAAAATATTTCTTCGACATGGTGCATCTTTTCTTTCACATGTAATACACTTTGTTCCACTTCACACACAAAATACCCTTTACGTGGGACAGCCTCTATATACCCTTCCGCAATAAGCTGACTGTAAGCAGCTTCAATTGTATTTTTACTAATTTGTAAATATTGAGCTAATTTGCGTTTAGATGGTAATTTCGTATGAGGCGCTACATTTCCAGATTTCATTTCCTCTTTCATGTAGTTATATAGTTGTACATATAGTGGTTCTTTACTATGAACATCAAGTTTTGGCGTTAATTCTAACATACAAACTGACCCCTTTACTTTATAGGAAACTGACACTTTTGATAGTATCAGAAGTTATGTATAATACTTTCATGCTTATTTTAAAAAATCAAGAACTTTCATACAAAGGAGGATGCACCATGAAATCATCACGGCACCTTGGCTTAATGATGATTATTAGCGGAGCAACATTATGGGGGCTATCTGGCCCTATGATTCAATGGCTATTTCATCATACTGAACTATCATCTAGTGACTTCCTAGTCATTCGCCTCCTATTAGCAGGCGTATTTATTTTATGTTCCTTACTATTTACAAAACAAAATATCTTTGGAATTTGGAGGTATCCACGTCATTGGATTCAACTGCTAATTTTTTCAGTTGCTGGCATGCTTGGTGCTCAGTATGCATTCATTGAAACCGTTCATATAAGTAATGCTGTAACCGCGACATTATTTCAATTTCTCGGCCCAGTTCTTATTACTATTTACGTTGCACTTCAGCACAAAAGACTTCCTTCCACTATGCAATTCATGGCAATCATAGCTGCATTATCGGGAACTTATTTCCTGATTACCAACGGATCAATTGAAAATATTATTCTTTCTAAACAAGCAATATTATTTGGTATTTTAACAGCAATTGGCTTTGCTTTTTACACGCTCCATCCTGCTTCTCTTATTAAACAGTGGGGGCCATCCGTAATTGTTGGTTGGGGGATGTTACTCGGAGGAATTTCATTGTTTCTATATAATCAAGAATTTCATTTTCAACATATAGCAAATACATTAACGATGAGTACATTTTCCATGCTTATTCTCATCATTATAAGTGGTACACTTTCTTTCCTTCTCTATATTGGTAGTCTAAAATATTTATCTGCAACAGAAACAAGCATTTTATCAAGTATTGAACCACTCGTAGCAGCTATTGTTTCGATTATCTGGTTAAATGAGTCGTTTGGATCATATCAACTATTAGGCGGTGCTTTCATTATTGTTGCAGTCATTTTTTTGACCATGCCAGAAAAAGAAGTAATACCAAAATTAGCAACGAAACACATGTAAAAGAAGGTAACAAACCATAGCAAAAAAAAGAGATAAGGTTTCATCATCGTTTTGATCCCCTATCTCTTCTTTTCCTCTACATCAGCTCGTCTGTATAGAGGAATTTTTCTTATTTCACTGAATATACTTTTTGACTTGGTAATTCTAAACAGTTCAGTTGACCGCCGTATACAGCGCCTCCATCAATGCCAATGATACGATTTTCGCCAAAATACACGCCGAAATTCTCGTTATCTTCGTGAAGAATTTTCGTTTCTGTATGCCCAAATACAACCATTTTCTCACCGTTGTATCCATTATGAAACTCATTTCTAATCCACATCAATGTATGCGCATCTGTTTCAGAAACAGGTGTCATCGGTTGTACCCCCGCATGAACAAAGATATACTCATCTGTTTCAATATAATGATCTAGTTCTTTTATGAATTTGATATGTTGTTCTAACACTTCAGAATGTAACTGTGGTTTTATAAATTCCTCTTCACTTACAGCAATCTCACTTTCTGAAAAACCGTAGCTATGTAACGTTTGATTGCCTCCATTTCTCTTTACCCAATGATTCCAAAACTTTTCTTCCTCTGTCGTTAAAGCTTTTAACATCATATCCTCATGATTCCCTTTTAAAACTAACGCTCCAGCTTCTTTTAATTGCATCACTTTTTCAATTACTTCTTTCGCATTCAGACCACGATCTACATAATCTCCTAGCAAAATGAGTTGATCCTCTTTTGGATTGTACTCTACTTTTTTCAATAATTTTTCGAACCTCTCTAGTTCACCATGAATATCACTGATTACAAGTGTCCTTCTCATATCTATTTCCTTCTTTCTAATTATGAAAGTTCATTTATAATTATAGAAAGACTTCATTAATATCGCAATTTTCTAACTAGAAAGACATTATTTTTAAAAGTTTTCTCCTTTTGTTTTAAACCTTGCATGTGGTAGGAACAGGGGCTGACCGTTTCTATGGGTGGTCAGATACTCTCGTCCACCTAAAAAAAGAAGTTTTTTAAACTTGTATTTATATACTTAAAGTAAAACCTCACACATTCTATTGTGTGAGGTTTTACTTTAATAAGCATCTGCTTTTTATTCATTCTTTTTCCTTATGGAAGGTTATACTTTGCCAACCATTCCTTCATAACATTCAATAATTCCTCTTGAATCCCTTTATTTACAAGTCCTTTATATTCTTTCATTAGCCCTAGCATTGTATGGTTTTTATCAACTTCCCGTAAAATATGGTTCATATTAGGAATGATATGCCACTCCGCTTCGCCTGCTACATATCCCGCAATATCCCTTGCCTGCTCTGGGGGCACTTGTATATCCTTATCTCCAGTAATCGCTAAAACAGGACATTCTACTCTCTCTAAATACTCTACGACATTGTATTGAAATTGTTCACGTATCCACTTTGCATTTACCTTTATCCCTTTGATTCGCACAACAGGCTTTGATGATTGCTGTATTTTTTCCATCTGTGCTTCATTTTGTTTCTGAATACGCTTTGGAAGTTTTAAAAAGCGATATAGCCATCCTCGAAATCCAGATGCTGCTTCTAATTCTTTCACTACCATTTTCATTTGTTTTGGCAGTAATGTTTTTGAAGGTTCACCCGCGCCGCTAAGTAAAATTAAGTTAGCCACTGATTCTCTTACATAAATAGCTGGCGCAAGTAAAGCTCCTTCACTATGACCTACAATGACGATTCGCTTCGGATCAATTTGCGGATGCTCCTTTAAAAAACGTACACAAGCAACGCCATCATCAATTAAATCTGTCACACCTGTTTCATAATAGTCGCCTTCACTTTTATGCACACCACGCTTATCATAACGCAAAGTCGCAAATCCTAATGAAGTAAAATAATCCGCTAAATCTTTATACATATTTAATTTTAAACCGCGAACATTTCCATCCCGGTCTCCCTTTCCCGTTCCACCAATGAGTAGAATAGCTGGATATGTTGCTGCATCATGTACTGGAATTGTTAGCGTTCCTTGAAGTGAAACTGTACTTTCAACTGTAACGAACAATTCTTTCCCCATATTGTTTATTCTCCCTTCTTATTTCTTTCAGGAATAATAATTGTTGAAATCGTTCTTCGCTTTCGCCCTGGAGATGGTTTACGCTCCATTGCTTTTAAAAATACTCCACTCATTTCCTGTGCAAACTCTTTAAACTCCTCATCACTCATATAAAAACTTGCCTGTCGATACCCGACTCCATCTTTTTCAAAATCAACATGATCTTGCTGCAAATAATCTTTAAAACTTGCCATAATTTGGGTAGTAAACATCATAAAATACTGCATATGCTCTTCTTTCGTTACGTCTTGCAAATCCTTTTGTGAAACACTAGCCATACTGTGATTCAAGGCATATAACTTTTCAACCGTTCCTCGTATTTGCGTTTCCTGAGCAACTTGTAATATATGTGCTGTCGTTAGTTTTTCTAAATGGCGATATAACGTCGCTTGTGGAATATGCGGTAACTTTTTCGCAAGCTGCTTGGCTGTTAATTTCTCTCCCCCGATAAACTCTTGAATCAGTTGAAAACGAATTGGATGAAACAGGATATCAAGCTTTTTTTCTTTCATATATTAAGACCTACTCCCTTTTATTGTACCTTATGATTATATTATCAAAAATGATAATAAAAATACACAAAAAATCTATATATCCATTTTAATCTTGCGACATATAAGTCGCTGCTATGCAAAATAGATCATGCCCCTCCGATCTTTAAAACCTCGCACATGGCAGCAAAAGACCCTGATCGCTTCCATGCATGGCCGGCTGCTCCCGTTCCCCTAAAAAGAAAGAGGTTTTTATGTCGTTTTTTCAATTTAAATATAAACAAAAAAATAAGTAAGGCAATAAAATGCCTTACTTATTTCTCACGTATTACACTTTAAATTTTTCAATCATAAGTTGCAATTCTTCTGCCATTTTCGCTAAATTGTGAGCAGAAGAACTGATTTCTTCCATAGAATTCACTTGTTCTTCTGAAGAAGCAGCGACGTTTTGCATACTTGCTGTATTTGTTTCTGCTGCTGCTGCAATCTCATCAATTGCATTCGTAACTTCCTTTGCATCTTTCGACATATGTTTTGCCGTTTTTGCCATATTATTAATTTGAGATACGATATCATTTGTAACCTTTAATATTTCTGCAAAATTTGTTTTCGTTTCATCAACAGCTTCAAGACCAGATTGTACTTCTACTTTTACTTCATCCATAGATTGTACGGTACACTCTATGTCATCTTTAATCTCTGTAATCAATTTTGCAATTTCTCCTGATGACTCTCCTGATTGCTCTGCTAACTTTCTAACTTCTTCTGCTACAATTGCAAATCCACGACCTTGTTCCCCAGCTCTCGCTGCTTCAATTGCTGCATTTAAAGCTAATAAGTTTGTTTGCTGTGCAATATTTTGAATTA
Organism: Bacillus sp. BP-3; assembly: GCF_028401955.1. GTDB lineage: Bacteria > Bacillota > Bacilli > Bacillales > Bacillaceae_G > Bacillus_A. Next base: position 21,564 of record NZ_JAQOTJ010000030.1, on the reverse strand, counting down.
CTTCTAAAATAGCACCAATTTGTTTTGACTTTTCATCCAATAGTTTAATAATCGTATCCGATTGCGAAACAGACTGGTGAATAGATTGCATTTGCGTCGCTGTTTGCTGTACTAATTTCCCGCCCTCTTCTGCCTTCTGTCTTGCATACGCTGAAGAATCTGAAATAGCTTGTGAACTATCTGTTACATTGTGAATAGCCGTATTCACTTGTTGTAATAGTATTGCTCCTTCTTCAACACCTTGACTTTGTGACTGAGCACCAATAGATACTTGTTCCATCGCAATTGTAATTTGATCTGTCGCCTCATTTGCTTGTCGTACACTTGAAGTTAACTCTTCCGCCGAAGCAGCAACATGCTCTGCTGAGTTACTCATTTTAGAAATCACATCTCGTAAAGAAGCTGACATCTCATTAAAGGAAGCTCCTAATCTTCCAATCTCATCATTAGAATGGATTACAATTTCTTCTGTTAAATCGCCTTGGCTAATTTTTTGCGCAGACGTAACAATCCTTCTTAATGGATTTGTTATTGATTTAATGATGAAATAAACAAGAATAGCACCTAACAACATAGAGATTACAACTACGATGACCGTTTTAAAGAATACTGGTTCAGCAGCCTTAATAATTTCATCTTCATACACAACACCAATGACTTTCCAGCCTGTTTTACTATTTGTATTGAAGGTAAGTATCTTATTGTCTCCTTTATCACTGTATGAAAAATACCCTTTATCTTTCTCATAAACCGGGTTAATGAAAGCTTCTGTAACTTTAGAACCACCTTTTCGAGTTGGGTGACTGACAACTTGTCTGTTTTGATCTAAAATTACTGCATAGCCTTTTTCTCCAAGTTTAAACATTTTTGTCGTTTTTAATATGTTCTCAAGATTTAAGTTAACGCCAACAACACCTTTTCCATCTTTCGTCTTTTTCGCAACTGTTACTACCATATTTTTTGTAGAAGACGACTCATATGGTGCTGTAACAATTACTTTATCACCATCTTTCATAGCGTCTTTATACCATGGTCGATCTGTTGCTTTATACCCTTCAGGCATTTGTACAAATGGTTCTCTTAGAAACATCCCGTCTTGTGTACCGATATAAAGCCCTTCTACTTCCGGATGGATTTTTATATATTGTGCGAATTTTACTTTTACGTTTTCTATATTTCCATCTTTATACGCATCCTCTGTTAGGATATCTGCAAAGTAAGCGACATCCACAGATTTTGCTTCTAAATTTTGTGTAATAACGTTATCTAAAACATCAATATTTTCATTTGCTTTTGCAATGATTTGATGTTCAAAATTTGTTTTTGCTGTTTGATATGACACACCGCCAATAATAACTCCAGGAACGATTAAAATAAGAAGGAAAGATATAAACAATTTCCTTGTTAGACTAATGCTGCCTATTCGTTTCAATAAACTTCTCATACATAACAACTCCTTATCTTTTATTTTTTCAAAAACAAATTCGCATCTCTTATTCTGTTTATCAATATATATAAAACCCTTTTTAAATTTTATACATTATATCATTATAAAACAATATACAAATGTTTTTTATTAATATTTTGATAATTTTCGTTTGTAAAATAAGAACATATGAGGGAATTAATATTGCAGGTATCTTAGTAAGACAGAATAAAACGTAGCTGAAAAAGGGTCCTGACCGCTTCTACGCTTGGTCAGTTGCTCTCGTCCTCCTCTAACCGAAAGGGGTTTTTATGTTTTTTAGCTTGCATAAAAAAACGACATCCCTATATATGATGTCGTTTTTCATAATCTACTTATATTATTCACAGCCAGTAATCAACCAATCATCTTCTAATTTACACAACAATGTTTGCTCATTTACTTCTTGGCCTAATGTTACTTCGACAGCTAATATATTACCGCTAACGCCAACTGTGGCTTCTTCTAATGTTCCATCGCTTTTTTTAATAACAAATAACTTTTCCCACTCATATACGTAAGATGATTGTTGAACAAGTATTTCTTCAATCACTCCATGACATGGGCTGTAAACATTTTCAATTACATCTTTCATCTAAACTTTTCTCCTCATTACATTTCAATGTTATATTTCTCACCTATTCTAACATTGTTATGAAAATCAACTCGTATTTTAAAAATTCTTTTATTTATACAAATTGATTTTAATTTTTCAATATATAAATTACTGCTATGCCTGTAATTTTGAAGATAAGTTTCTTGCTCATTTTCCAATAAAGTGAAACTTCAATCAGCCCTCACCAATCGGGCGTATGCCAGCAGTTTATCTCCCACCGAACATTCTAGCCACTGGAGCTGGATAATGCTTTTGCTGAACTTTGAGAGGGGGAGTATTACTGCCCACAAATAGCGGGATAAACAGCTTACATAATAAAGGAGAACGTATAATATTATATATGAATAATATGTGTTCTCCTTTATTTGATATGAAACAAAAGCAATTCCCAGGAATTCCTGCTAAATAGTTACAAAAAACCTCTAGAAATTTCTAGAGGTTTTCATGATTTTCCGACGTTTTCTCTTCTGGACTCGGAATAGCAGCCTTTATCTCTCCGCTTTGCTGCATTGCGCCTTTCCCAGCAAAACTTTCTAACAACTCTTTTAAATCAATTCCTGAAGAAGCCTTCAAAGTTTCTTGCATCGTTGCCATTAAATCTGTCGCATAACCTGCAACTTTACCAGCACCGCTATTTTTCCCACCGCCGCCGGTATCGACAACAGTAATTTTGTCGATATTACTAAGTGGACTTGCAATCTCTTTTGCATAGCTTGGTAACATTTTCAATACCATATCCATAATTGCTGCTTGACCGTATAATTCAAATGCCTCAGCAATTTTTTGTTTTGCTTCCGCTTCCGCAAGACCTTTTAGTTTAATAACATCCGCTTCTGCTGTACCTTGTGCTTTTTGTACTTCTGCTTTTGCTAAACCTTCAACGCGTACTTCTTCTGCACGAGCTTTTGCTTCTGCTTCAATTTTATACTGATCAGCATCTGCTTTCTTTATTTGTTTCACTTTTTCTGCTTCGGCTGCTTGTTCAACTGCATAACGATCAGCGTCCGCTTTTTTCTTTACTTCTGCATCGTATTGCTTTTCACGACGAGCAATTTCTTTTTCTTCTAATTCAATTTGTTTTTCACGCTCAATAATTTTCACTCGCATTTGCTCTTCTGTTACACCTTGCTGAGCCTTCGCTTGCTGTAATTCATAGGAAAGGTCCGCATCAGCACGTGCTTGTTCTTGTTCCCTTTTGTATGATTGCACCTTTAATTCTTTATGTTTCTCAGCTTCAGCAATTTGCGCATCACGCTGATACTCTGCTTCTTTTGCTTCTTTTTCAGCACGAGCTTTTTCAATCCGTGCTTCTTTTTCTCGTTCTGCGTTTGCAATTTGCGCATCACGTTTCACAGTTGCAATTTGCGGCTGGCCAAGTGCATCTAAATATCCGTTTTTATCACTAATTTCTTTAATCGTAAATGATACGATACGCAGCCCCATTTTCTTCAAATCAGTGGAAGCAACTTCATGTACTTTCTGGGCAAACTGTTCCCTGTTACTATACGCATCTTCTACTGTCATAGAAGAAAGAATCGCCCGTAAATGTCCTTCTAATACTTCCTTTGCTTCTACTTTTAGTTCTTCCGTTTCTTTTCCTAAATATTGCTCTGCTGCCGTTGATACTTCCTCAATTGTAGAACCTACCTTAATAATAGAAACACCATTTACTGTTACCGGAACACCTTGCTTCGTATATGTATCACGTGTTCCTACTTCTAACTTATAGTTTAATAGGCTAAGAGGTTCTGCCTGTTGCATAATTGGCACAACAAACGTACCGCCGCCGCGAATAATTTTAATCTTCTTTCCATCATCTGTTGTCACAACATTTTTCCCGCTCCCTAAACCACTTCCTGTTACAATTAACGCTTCATCGGGCCCAACAGTACGATATTTTGTAATAAAGACTAAAATCAAAATCGCTAATATCGCTAACAAAACACCGCCAATAATTAATGGAACCATAGTAACCCCTCCTCATTATTTTGGTTTCTTTAAAGAAATTGCTAAATTTTGGACAAGTAAAACACCATCTTGCACGCCTTCAACAATGACATAAGATCCTTGTAAAATATCTTTCTTCCCTATCGTTTTAGCTGGCATCGCATTGCTACCAAATTGCGAAGCTAGCAACACCTCACCGAATCCTTCTTTCGGAATCGTGATAATCACTTCTCCTTTGCAGCCAATAAATTCTTCCATACGGTACATTGTATTTTGCTCCGCTTTAGAAATTGGTGCTAAAACAAGCAGTTTCATTGTAATCACACCAACAAGTGCGAGGAAAAATGAAATAACAAAAATAGCAATACTACTCCAAGGAAATATATATTCTAATATGTAACCAAACCCACATAGCATCGCAAGAAAGCTAAATAACAGTGTAAAAGGCGAAGTAGCTCCGCTTGATATGCTAAAAAGAGATTCTAAAATATCACCGAAAAGCAAATACAGAATGGCAATAGCTGCAGTTATAATAAGCCCATATAAATAAATGGTTTCAATTGGAACGTTAAACAACATACGCTTCACTCCTTTCGACATAAGTGAAACTTTCATTAGTGGTAGCTTTCTTTATTTCCCATTCAACTCCTTTCCTTAATTAATAGGGTAACAGCTCTTTTCCTAATATATATGCCCCCTCTCTTTCTGTTATCTTAATTTTCAAACATCTTACCTTTTAAAAAAGGGGCTTTTACTACAGCCCCCCAAAAAAAACAGGAGAAAGCTATAGTGACAGCCTCCCCCTGAAAGTAAACTTATATATGGTATATTTATATAATACAAGATTTTACACAAAAAGTAAAGTTATATATATATTGGAAGTTCTTCGCGCTCCATCTATAGAAATCCATGTTAATTTTTCAGCATATAAATCGTTGCTATGCATGATTAGATGCTCTCGCCCCCTAAAAAGAAAGGGGGGCTTTTATATCTATTTTCTTTATCGCCACTGATGAAGAAAATAGACAGTGGATTTTTATGCATTTATGGACAAACAAATAATCCTTTCTCATGTGAATCGAATATCTTAATCACATAGGAGGGAAAGCATGAAAGAAGAACAATTTATTCTTACTATACTTGGAAGCAGCGGCGGCGCTGCTCGTGCATTTTTATCTCTATTAAATCATGCCGTGAAAGATACCAATAATCCTTTATATTCTCAATTGCAAAACTGTTCCATTCATTTAATTGATATGAAGCAAAAACCAAGGTCTTATTTTAAAAATATGTATCCTGCATTATACGAAAGCTTTACATTCCATGTGTTTGATCTAAGCGATAACACATTATTTCGAAATCATCTACAAAAAACGGGGACAAGTCTAGTCATTGATGCTTCCTTAGCAGATGCAGTAGAAATGCTAACATGCTGCAACGAAGCTAATGTACATTATATTAATACAGCATTGCAATCACCCGCAATCGATGCAAACGAGCATATCAAACGGTTCAGTTTATTAGAAAGACAAAATTTCTTTGAAAAGCATAAACCTGCCTTCACACAAATGACAGGCATTATTTGTTCCGGTATGAACCCTGGCGTCGTCCAATGGATGGCAGTTAAGTTAATGAAGCAAAACCCTACGGAAGTCCCCCTCGCTTGTTTCATCGTCGAACACGATACAACGTTCTATCATGATCCAACTCTTATAAAAGAAAAAACCGTATACTCGACATGGTCGCCTGCTGGATTTTTAGAAGAAGCGATTTTAAACTATCCTCTTTTTATGAAACATCAAACTCCGATTCTCTTATGTAACACCGCTTACGAACAAGAATTTAAAGTAACGTTAGGAGATAAACAGTTTTTCGGTTGTTTAATGGGGCATGAAGAAGTAATCAATCTCGGAAAATTGTACGATATGGAGGTCGGCTTTTTATATCGTATTAATGATTATATGACACAAATAATTCATGACAATCAACAAAATATTGATGAACTATGGAACTGGAGTCATCACGTATTAAATCCAGAAACTGGACAACTCCTCGGTGAAGATTTAATCGGTGTATTACTTGTTTATAGAGACAAAGAAGTCTATATGTACAATACAACAGCCACCCAACATGTATACACACAATATGGAACAAACGCAACCTATTTCCAAGTAGCATGCGGCGTTTACGGTGCACTTGCTAGCCTCTTACTCGACAACTTACCACTTGGCTGTTACTTTGTAGACGAACTTCTTTTAAATACAGATTCAAAATATGGTGAGTATCTTTCTTATTATATGAAAGATTTTGTAATAGGAGAAAATCTTTCAACAGATGGTTTATTATTTGATCGTATAAAAAAGATTGAGTAGGTTTTTCTACTCAGTCTTTTTTAATTCTGCTTAAAAATTAAAAAAGACTGAGTGGGCGATTCTTCATGGAAAAAGCTCTTCGTCACATGAAACTTTCAATTCATGTTTCACATAGAAATTAGCTATTTGATAAAAGAAAAAACTCCTTTTCAAAACCTGTATTCTCCCAAAAATCTAAAGCTAATCTATTCTCTACATCCACATTCACGTGAACGACAGAAATCCCCTCTTGATTCAACCATCTCATTAAATGCTCTACTACATTCTTAGCAATTTGCTGTCTGCGATATTCTTTTCTTATATAAACCTCATCAATTTGACCATATAGCATATCCGTAACTAAGTCTTGTTTAATAGAAGCTATGCCATAACCAATCATGTTTTGGCATTCATCAGTTACTACAAAAACAGCGCCATATTTTGATTGAACAAATTGTTCTAATTGCTCTCGAATACCCATTCTATCGCTTTCGTCTAATTCACATTGTGCTGTTTCTATAGCATTCATATTCCATAATTCTATAATCTTTTTTATATGCTCTTGATAATCTAATTCCTTATTAAGTTGTTCGATACACATGTTCACTTTAATTCCTCCTTTATAAACCGTTTTAAATATATTTTAATACATTCTGTGTTGTAGTAAGAAGAAGGAATTAATTGAAAAAATATATATAAGCTTCCAATATAAAAAAATTTAATTTTATTGAAATGCAATTAACCAGATTTCAATTGTTAATTAATAATCAGTGAATCAAACATGCTACAAAAATTTATTAAAAAATTAAGTAATTACAAACAAAAACCCCCTACACTTAGGGGGTCAAGCCATCTTTTCATTCGATTCTTCACGGAAAAAGCTCTTCATCGCATGAAAAACATCAGCTTTTTGTTTTAAAATATAATAGCGAAACTTCTCATCTTTTACGTTTTTATATGCTGACATGAGTGTACTGTGACGGTTGTATTGATTCACCTCTCCATACCCAAACATGTTAGATACTTTCATCAACTCCTGCACCAGTTTGACGCAGCGTGCATTATCAGATGTTAAATTATCTCCATCCGAGAAATGAAATGGGTATATATTATAGCGTTCTGGAGAATATTTGGTTTCGACCAGTTCTAATGCTTTTCTGTATGCTGATGAACAAATGGTTCCGCCGCTTTCGCCTTTTGAGAAAAATTCTTCTTCTGTGACAACTTTTGCTTCTGTATGGTGCGCGATAAATTCAATATCAACTGTTTCATATTTGGTACGTAAAAAACGAGACATCCAGAAGAAAAAGCTACGAGCCATATATTTTTCCCAAAGTCCCATCGAACCGCTCGTATCCATCATTGCTAACACAACAGCTTTTGATTCTGGTTTCAAGACTTCGTTCCACGTACGGAATTTTAAATCTTCTCGTTTAATTGGATGAAATGCCGGGTTCCCATTCATTGCATTTCGTTTATAAGCAGAGATCATCGTCCGTTTTTTATCAATGTTTCCCCAAAGTCCCATTTTCCGAATGTCGTTAAATTCAATATGTTCAATGCGATTTTCGTCCATTTCTTTCTGCTGTAAATTAGGAAGCTCTAATTCTTTAAAAAATGCTTGCTCCAGCTCTAAAATCGATACTTCTGCCTCGTAGTAGTCTTCTCCTGCAGAATCCCCAGCGCCTTTCCCTTTTCCCGGTCCCTTTTGTTTTTGGCCAGAACCATCTCTCGCTACAACATCACCGACCTTGCTATCGCCTGTTCCTTGACCAACATGCTTATTTTTATCATAGTTATAACGAATTTTATATTCATCTAGTGAACGAATTGGTATTTTTACAACATCCCTGCCATTGGACATGATAATGCTCTCTTCTGTAACAAGGTCTGGTAAGTTATTTTTTATTGCCTCTTGTACTTTTTCTTGATGACGTTGCTGATCATCGTGTCCTTTACGATGGAGGGACCAATTTTCCTGTGAGATCGTATAATTGTTTTGATTTTCTTCTGTCATTCCTTTCCCTCCTTACATCATTTTTTTATGCTTTCATGAAAACACATCCTAAAACATGAGCTTCTTAGTTAAAAAGTAAACAATGAAGAAATACACTTCATAATTAAGAAAGAAACACAATGCATTGTTGCACACTTTACGGCTCTGCAACATATTGTATTGTGTTGACTTTTTTCTGTATGAATGGTTGGTTACTCTATCATATGCCGGTTGTGAAAATAATTGACAAATAAATTCATAAGATTGCATTTTAATTTATTCATAGTGGACAAGCTCTGCCTATATATAAAACCCAGTTAAAAACGTCATAAAAACCTCTTTCTTTTTAAAGGAGGGCGAGTACGTCTGGCCGTGCATAGAAGTGGTTGCCACATGCCAGGTTTAACATAAAATATACAAAAAAACTGCCTCAAGTAAGAGACAGCTTTTCTGCTGTGATGATTATCGATTTAATAAACTACCTACATAACGGAGTAATTCGTTTGCCGATGTGGAATTGTAGCCATGTTCATCAATTAATCGTGCTACAACATTATTAATTTTCTTCAACTGATTTTCATCCGGCGTTTTCGTTGACGTCGTAATCTTCACAACATCCTTCAAATCAGCGAATAGTTTCTTCTGGATTGCCTCGCGAAGACGTTCATGCGAATTATAATCAAATCGTTTCCCTTTGCGAGCATATGCAGAAATGCGGATTAAAATTTCTTCACGGAACGCTTTCTTCGCATTTTCAGAAATGCCAATTTGTTCTTCAATAGAGCGCATAAGTTTTTCATCCGCACTCATTTCTTCTCCAGTTAACGGGTCACGTAGTTTCGACTTATTGCAGTATGCTTCTACGTTATCTAAATAATTATCCATAAGTGTCTTCGCGGATTCTTCATATGAATATACGAATGCTTTTTGTACTTCTTTCTTCGCAATTTCATCATACTCTTTACGCGCTAATGAAATGAAATTCATGTAGCGTTCACGATCTTCGTTACTAATAGATGGATGTTGGTCTAATCCATCCTTTAAAGAACGTAGTACATCTAAGGCATTAATCGATGCTACTTCTTTACGAATAATCGTCGAAGAAATACGGTTAATCACATAACGCGGATCAATTCCACTCATACCTTCATCTTGGTATTCCCGCTGCAATTCTTCTACATCAATAGAATTGTATCCTTCTACCATTTCACCATCATATAAACGCATTTTCTTAATTAAATCGATGTCTGGTCGCTTCGGATCTTTTAAGCGTGTTAAAATGGTAAACATCGCTGCGACGCGAAGTGTATGCGGTGCAATATGCACATCAGAAACATCACTTTCATGAATCATTTTCTCATAAATATGCTCTTCCTCACTAACGCGTAAGTTATATGGAATTGGCATTACAATAATCCGTGAATGAAGTGCTTCATTTTTCTTATTAGAAATAAAGGAGCGATATTCTGTTTCATTCGTATGAGCAACAATTAGCTCATCTGCAGAGATTAATGCAAATCGACCTGCTTTAAAATTTCCTTCTTGCGTTAGTGATAATAAATGCCATAAAAATTTTTCATCACATTTTAACATTTCTTGAAATTCCATCATTCCGCGGTTCGCTTTATTTAACTCCCCGTCAAAGCGGTAAGCGCGCGGGTCAGATTCTGAACCAAATTCAGCAATAGTAGAAAAATCAATACTACCTGTTAAATCTGCAATATCTTGTGATTTCGGATCAGATGGACTAAATGTTCCAATCCCTGTTCTGCGATCTTCCGAGAAGAAAATACGCTCGACAATTACATCTTCAATTCTACCGCCGTACTCTTGTTCTAGACGCATTAGGTTTAATGGTGATAAATTCCCTTCAATCCGCACTCCATACTCTGCATAAAAGTCATCACGTAAATGATGCGGAATCAGATGTAGCGGATCCTCATGCATCGGGCAACCTTTTATGGCAAAGACAGACCCGCGATCAGTATGTGAATATGCTTCTAATCCACGCTTTAACATCGTAACTAATGTAGATTTCCCGCCACTAACTGGTCCCATCAATAATAGAATGCGTTTTCTTACATCTAATCGTTTTGCAGATGGATGAAAATACTCTTCTACAAGACGCTCTAATGCTTCTTCTAATCCAAATAATTGATTACTAAAAAAATTATATTTTCTTCTGCCGTCTACTTCCTCAATTCCAGCATCCTTTATCATATTATAAATACGAGAATGCGCTGTTTGTGCCACCCATGGTCTTTCTTTCAGAAGTTCTAAATAGTCAGAAAATGTCCCTTCCCACTTTAAACGCTCTTCTGCTTCCCGATGCTGTTCGATTTTCTTTAAAATATCCATTATAGCTCCTCCCCCATCTCCTTGTTCAAGCGGATTATTATAAAAGTATGCGAGGATGTCCTTAAACATTCATACGAATCAAAATGAAATCGTGCACAAACTTTATAAAGTTTATTACCAAAATTGAAAGAAAATTCGGTATAATATAAAATGATAGAGATAAATATGAATGGGGGCTATGCTCATGAAGCTTTTATTAATTTTAGGTGTTATGCTCACATTTCTTACTGCTATTTTTACATCAGGATACAATGATAAACCAAGAGCAAAATAAAGTGAAACTTCCATTCGGAGATGCTTTTCCTCCGAATGGTTAGTTGAACCAATCGGGCTTTTACGGGCCAATTATCCACCTATCTTCTTCGCTTCTCTCTCAGGGCTTACTGCCCACGAATAGCGAGAGAAAAAGTGATGAGCATGCTCATCACTTTTTACCTGTCATAATATAATCTCTCCAAATCACTTACAGATAGAGGTTTATTAAAATAATAGCCTTGGGCTACTAGCGCATTTTTTTCTTTCAAAAATTGAACCTGTTCTGCATATTCTACTCCTTCAGCAATGACATTCAAGCCTAACGTATGAGCAAGATGAATAATAGCTGTCGTAATATTTGCGCCTTTTTCATCAGCACCTACTTCTTGCATAAAAGAGCGATCAATTTTTAAGGTATCAATTGGATATCGTTTTAAGTAGCTGAGCGACGAATATCCCGTTCCAAAGTCATCTAGATGAATGTTCAAATTCTTTTCCTTCAAACGAAGAAGCACTTGCTCTGTTAATTCTTTATGCATTAATGCTCCTTCTGTAATTTCAAGTGTTAATAACTGCGGTGGAATATCATATGTTATTAAAGCATCCGTAATAACCTCTATTAATTTCAAAGAGCAAAAATGCTTTGCTGAAATATTTACTGCAATTGGTACAGGAGTAACTCCCTTATCCAGCCATTCACGTATTTGTCTACATACTTCATATAATACCCATTCGTCAATTTTTAGAATAAATCCCGTTTTTTCGGCAATTGGAATAAACTCTCCTGGTGAAACATTTCCAAGTTCTTTATTACTCCAGCGAAGTAAAGCTTCCATCCCGACCATTTTTTCTGTCACAATGTTAACTTGCGGCTGATAATATAATATAAATTCATTTCGTTCTATCGCTTGATATAATCGATTTTCAATAATGAGTTGTTTCTCACGCTGCGCACTAAGATTACAAGAATAAAAACTATAATTCCCTTTTCCTTGCTCTTTCGCACATTCTAGTGCTACATCAACACGTTTAAATAATGTTTGTTCATCTTCTCCATCTATAGGAGACATGACAACCCCAATAGAAGCACTTAAATATACTTCTCCTTCCTTCAGCACAAAACGCTTCTCCATTTCTTTTAACAACAGTTGAACAAATTCTTCTGCATATTCTCTATCTGTATTTTCTATTACAATTACAAACTGATCACCATGTGCCCTGAAGAGATATGCCCCATTTGGAATAAGAGATTCTAATCGTCTTGCTACATTGTTTAATACTTTATCTCCAGTTTCATGACCAAATGTGTCATTAATGAAATGAAAGTGGTCTAAATCTACAAACATAAGTGTAAATTTCTTTTTCTCCTTAAACAAACGAGCTAACATTTCTGTGCATCCAATACGATTTAATAGGCCTGTTAATTGATCATAATAAGCTAAATACTCTGTTTTTTGTTCATTTAATATTTGCTTCGTAACATCTCGCGCTATGACGTATACACCAATTATATCGCCATTAATAATAATGGGGACCGTGCGAAATGATACATACAATTCATAGCCATTTTTATGATCATATTTGTGTCCAAAAACATGCGTAGAATGGCCCTGCACTGTTTCTTTGAACATGCTTTGAAACTCATTTATATATTCTCCTTCAATATATTGAAAGATAGATTGATTTTTTAACGCTGCAGATTCGTGACCAAAAATCTTATATGTTGCAGGATTTGCATACATTATTCTTCCTGTTAAATCAAGCGACATAATTGCGTCATCATTATACTCTAATAACGATTTGAATAACATTTGCTTTTCCTGCATCTCTGTCTTTTCCTGCATTTGCGCTGTAATGTTGCGTGTAATGCAAATTATATATTTACATATACCGTTAATTGAACATATCGGGTTTAATAATGATTCATAATGCAAAATTTCTCCTGTATCTAAAGTCATATAATCACGAAAAGTACTTGCCTTTTTATTTTTTAAAACCTCTTCATATTGTATTTGCAATAGATAAGCAACATCTGGAGGCAATAATTCTTGAATTGTCCTTCCATGATAACTTGTATCTAAATTCAAATGTTGTAGCCCTTTTTCATTTACATATATATATTGAAACCATCTATTATCTACAACTTTTACAATAAACACGAAATCTTGAATGGCATGAAGCAATCCTTGTTGAATTAAACTCATATCTATTCCCTGTAAAGGGGTAACTACATTTTTCTTATTTGTAAATAATTCCGTCATCAGCATCGCAACCTGTCTTATGTTATATTTATATATACTATTTTAATGGAATTTATCATTTTTTGAAACAGGTACAAGCATTTATAAAAAAATATTAATTTTCTTATCAAAAAAGTGTCGGTTTAGAATAAAGGTTAATATTAAAGCCTACATATTAAGAATTTCATATCTAACTAAAGAAGTAGGTTCGCTTCATATTATTATAATAGGTAAATTGTGGTATAATTTTCGCGATTGCAATATTAGTTTTCTACATTTTGGGAGGGGAATAATGGAAATAAAATTACAACCAGAAAGTAAACCGATAGTAAATGATGTGAAAATATTATTAATATATCTATTTATATTCAACTTTGTTTGGATTTTTAAAGAATTATGGTTAGTACAGTATATTGAGCCATTAAGTGAAGTTACATCCACATTTTTAAATGCATCCATTAAGATTCTCATGTGGATATTCCCTGTCTGCTTATACATAAAGTATTACTTACACGCCAATCCAATTAAGTATTTAAAAATGGAAGATGTAAATAAAGGTATGTTCTGGGGAACATTTCTTTTGCTACTTCTAGGTCTTTATTTTATTTTTGAAGCATCCATTTTAAATGATCAACCTTTTAATTTTAAATTATCTTTAAATAACTATCTGAATGGAATTCTGTTGGTTGGAATTACTGAAGAAATTGTATTCCGAGGTTTCATTTTACAAGAACTTAACAAAAGATTATCTTTTTGGAAGGCTAACATAATCACTTCATTTTTATTTCTAATCATACACTACGCTATTTGGATCTATGACGGCGTATTCTTTGACCTTTGGAGTCATATCTATGTTTTTCTCATCGGCATATTCTTTGGACTAGTATTTAAAAAGACAGGATCGCTTTGGTCAGTTGTTATATTGCATTCCTTTCACAATTTGTTTGTTAGTATTATGTAATCAAACTGTATTTTAAAACTACAAAAAGCCGTCATAAGACGGCTTTTAATAAACAATTTCTACATCTAATCCTGGATAATTTTGTTGACGTAATGCTTCATAAATTAAAATTGCTGCAGTATTAGATAAGTTTAAAGAACGAACTTTATCAGTCATTGGAATGCGTAAGCAATGATCAAAATTATGTTCAATCACATTTGCTGGAAGACCATTTGTTTCTCTTCCAAATACGAAATAATAATCTTTTTCTACGTTGCTGTAATCAAATGTTGTGTGTGCTTTCTCTCCATACTTTGTTAAGTAGAAAAACTCACCATTTGCATTTTTCTCATAAAATTCCTCAATAGAGTCATAATACGTAATTTTTACGTGCTCCCAATAATCTAATCCAGCACGCTTTAACGCTTTATCGTCAGTAGAAAACCCAAGCGGTCTAATTAAGTGTAATTCTGCACCTGTTGCTGCACAACTACGCGCAATATTACCTGTATTCGCTGGAATTTCTGGTTGATATAAAACAACATGTATTCCCACAATGTTCACCTCAATCTTTTTCTACTACGTATTATACCACTTGGATAAAAAATCTCTAGTCATTATCAAGAATATGAAAAAACTTATATTTCATTTGCGGTGTATACTTACTTGAATCTTCATAATCCCAATAACGTCTGCGACTATTGGCAGAATGTGCATTTACAAGAGGCATACCACTTGCATCTTTTGCCACGACAATTGTCGTATGATTCCATCTTCCATCATTTTCAAAATCATATACAATGATATCTCCAAGCATTAAATCCTGTGGCTTCTCAACTTGCTTTGCTCGAAGCCCTAGAGAATCACTTGATAAGTACCAATGAAAAGAATGAGCTACCGCCCAGCTCCAGCTCCATTGGCGATTTTGCTGCCACCATCCACTGCGAATATTCGGATATCCACTCATTGGTGTTTCACCAGCATGCAGACATTGAGAAATAAAATTTGTGCAATTATCTTGGAAGTTTTGATAAGCTGGATTCCGATCATCCCACCACCGCTCTGCATATTTCACTGCCTCTAAGCGATTATAACTGTATGGAATATATTGTCCTTTTCCCTTTGTTACTTCACGTTCTAACGTTCCAACTTTCTGTTCATCTATCGGCGTTCCAATTGCGATATCTTGCTTGATACATCCATCTTCTAATCGTAAACGCCTCTCCATTTGTTCTTCCTCTACATAAAATAAATGATGATGACGAATAAAATACTGAAAATGAATTTGATAATCTACTTCATCGTAGTTTACACCTTTTAACTGTCTAAGAAAAGATACGTTAGCATTGCTTTTTATAATCTCCGCATTACGCCTTGTAAAGAGATTCTTTTTACGGTGTAACATGTCAACAATATCATCTGGAATTTCAGCTTCATTCATACGTTTATTTGTTATATAATCCAATTGCCCTTGTAGACACTGTTGAAGATGCTGTTTTATAGACATAGAGTCTCCCCTCCCCTTATTACAATATGAGGGACCGAGGGATAATCTGCTATTTTTTCTCAGCTAACAGTTCAAGACCACGATTCATCTCATGAAGTACTTCTTCATCCTTTTCCCGTACTTTCGCTTTTTCAATAGCCTCTTGCACACCTTCTCCGCCAATTTTACCTAGTGCCCATGCTGCTGTTCCGCGAATCACAGGACGAGGATCTTCTTTCATTACAGCAATTAAATCTGGAATGGCCGTTTCATCTTTAAAATGAGCCAGTGCCAAGATTGCATTTCGCTGTAACGGTTTTTTCCCGCGCCACGACCCAGACATAATCCCATATTTTTCTTTAAATTCACGATTGCTAATAGTCAGAAGAGGTTTTAATAGCGGTTTTACAAGTTCAGGATCCGGTTCCATTTCTGGATGATTATGAAAATCTACCCCTTTATTTTTTGGACAAACAGTTTGACACGTATCACATCCGTAAATGCGATTTCCAATCTTATCTCGATATTCTTCCGGAAGAAATCCTTTCGTTTGCGTTAAGAACGCAATACATTTTTGAGAATTTAATTGTCCTCCTTGGACAAGCGCTCCTGTCGGACAAACATCAATACACTTCGTACAGCTCCCGCATTGATCTTCAATTGGAGTATCTGGTGGAAAAGGAATATTTGTAATCATCTCGCCCAAATAAACGTACGAACCAAATTCCGGTGTAATAATAGAACAGTTCTTTCCGCCCCAACCAATGCCTGCTCGCTCTGAAACAGCACGGTCGCTTAATTCTCCCGTATCTACCATCGATTTAACTTCTATATTTGGTAAGCGTTCGATTAAATATGCCTCCAGCTTCTCTAAACGATCACGCAAAACAAGATGATAATCTTGTCCCCAAGAAGCACGGCAAAAAATGCCTCGTCTCTCTCCTCGTTTGCTTTGCGGTGCATTTTTTAACTTCGAAGGATACGCCAATGCAATGGCAATAATTGATTTTGCACCTGGTAATAATAACTCCGGGTTCGTCCTCTTTTCTATATCTGGCTCTTCAAAACCTGATAGGTATCCTAATTGTTGATGCTGAATAAGGCGTTGCTTTAATTCCTCAAATGGTGTGGCACTCGCAAAGCCTATTTTATCAATACCAATTGTTTTACTATACGCAATAACATCTTGTTTTAATTGTTCAAAATCCACATTTACTCTCCTTATAAGATGCATTTCATTTTACACATTATTATTCTTACATATATTCATGCACTCAAAACATAAAAAAACGCAATGCCTCGTTTATCTGAGAAACGAAACACTGCGTTGATCACAATAATAATAATTCGAAATAATTTCTGGAGCGGGTGAAGAGAATCGAACTCTCGACCAGAGCTTGGAAGGCTCTTGTTTTACCACTAAACTACACCCGCAAATATAAAGAAAATGTTAATTATTTGTTAACTTATGTTGAAAATTATAGCATGTAATATAAGGAGGCGCAATAATTTTATCGAAAAAAGTCGAAAAAGTGATGAATATCTCATCACTTTTTCTTAACTTTATCAATTGCCGCTTTAACACTATCATAATCTGGATTAACAAGATTACCGTTTACATATATAGATGGTGCACCTTGTACTTTTAACTTTTTCGCAAGGTCAAAGTCTTTCTGTACTTTATCTTTTATTTCCTTACTCTTTAAATCCTTTTTAAACTTCTCTATATCAATCGTAGGTAGCTTTTGTTTTACTATATCTACTACTAAATCCTCTGTAATCCACTCTTCTTTTTCACTCTTTTGATTTTGATATATTTCATCATAAAATGTCCAAAAAGCTTTTGGATCTTGCTTAAAAACTGCTTCCCCAGCTGCTGCGCCTAGTTCAGAGTCTTTCCCGATAAAAGGAAAATTAATAAAATGCAGCTGAACTTTTCCTTTATTAATATACTCTTCCTTTAAGCGTGGCAATACAGTTACATCCCATGTACGACAAGCTGGACATTTAAAATCTCCAAATTCCACAATATGAATCGGAGCATCTTCCTCTCCTAAAGATTGCTGCGAGCCATATAAAAACGTATCTTTTCCTTTTTCCTTCTTATCGTTCACAAGGCTATATACGATCGTCCCAATTACAATAAGTACCGCAACAGAAAAAATAACACCGAGAATCATAATATTTTTTGATTTCATATACATTCCTCTTTAATGTTTATTCTTTGTATGTACTATACATACAATATTTATGATATCAATTCTCATATAAACAGTCCATTGAAGTTGCTCGTAAAATAGACAAAATCAAACAAATGTGACAATATTGTGTCTCACTTTTCTTTCCTTCATTCACGCAAAAAAAGAGTAAGTTCTTTTCGAACTCACTCTTAACTCACAGCTTTCTCACGCTCTACTGGTTGATTATTAGGAATGTCATGACGAATAACAAGTTTTTCACTTCTAGCTTGTACATATTCGGCATGAGTAATATATCCTTCTCGCTCCATGAGCTTTAAAACAATATTACGTCTTTCTACAGCCTTATCATAATTTTGTATAGGAGAATAATAAGCTGGTGCTTTCACAACGGCCGCTAGCATAGCACTTTCACTTAATGTTAATTGATTAACCTGCTTATCAAAATAAAGTTTCGCAGCTTTCTCAATTCCCCATGCACCCTCTCCATAATAAATATTGCTTAAGTAAAGTTTTAAAATCTCATTTTTCGTAAATGTTCGTTCGATTTTTTTAGCATAGAAAACTTCATTCCATTTACGGGAAAACGTTCGTTCACTTGTTAAAAAAACATTTTTTGCAAGCTGCTGAGTAATTGTACTGCCACCTTGTACAACACCACCAGCCTTTACATTTTCTACTGTAGCTCTAACAATTGCAATATAATCTAATCCATTATGATGATAGAACCTCTTATCTTCAGTTGCGATAAATGCATTCCCTAGTTGTTCTGGTAACTCCAAATAAGCAGGTACTGTCAACTTACTAATATCCTTGCTTTCAATCATTTTATTTCCAACAAACAAAAGTATACCACTTAGCAATAATAATAATATAAGGGCTTTATAAATAAACTTTGCTATCGGAGTTAAAGAAATATTATGATGCAAAGTGCGATATGCTGTTCGTTCCTTCACAACAGACACCCCATTTCTTTCAGCATTCATTGCTCTTAATTCAAGAATACCTGTATTTTAAAAAATATCCAATTCATTTCTCTTACAACTACCTTACAAATTTGTAATTTAAAGACCCGAAAAGAAAAAAGCATCTTCTACTACAGTAGAAAACACTTAATAGGTTATTTATGATCATTTTTTACATTCATATTAGATAATTTATCATTTTCGCCGCCTATTCTAACCTTTTCAGATATTACATGAATTGTTGGTGTTATGCAAGCCTTTCAACCTACTAGATACAAAAATGAATTCTTCTTATAATATAATTGTCGTTTGCTATTACATTGAAGGTTTAAATTATCAGATAATTATTGAGAAATATGCAAAATTTATTTCCATTAAATTCTATTATTGTTATTATTATTTGTAAGAATATTCTAAAAGAGGGGGATTTCATGAACGTTCAAACTAAGGGGAATGAACTAATTACAAAATTACTTAATGACTGGTATCAAGCTATGTTGCAACAACAAGTTTTAAAAGCAACTAACCTGAAACAAGAAATTGACGAGAAGATTGCTAATATAAAAGAGGATAAAAATCTATTATTTTATCATTCATTACTTGATTTTAGATATAAGGTATTAACTGACGGTTTAAGCATTACAAAAGAGAGCTTTAACATGGTTGGGTTATATAATATACCTTCTGATAACGTTCTATCCTACTATTATCATTTTTTCAAAGCAATACATGCCACATTAACTACAAATTATAATGACGCTAGTGAGCATTTTGAAAAAGCCGAAAAGTTACTGAAACACATATCTGATGAACTAGAACATGCTGAATTTTACTATCGTTTAGCTATCTTCAATCAACATTTTTATAAACCTGTTGAAGCAATTCAATTCATAACAAAAGCAAAAGAAATCTTTGTCAAGTATAGCGGATACGAAATTAAAGTAGGATTATGCGACAATACACTAGGTGCGGCATGTGTATTTCTAAAACAGTATGAACAAGCGGAAGAAAAATATAATTCAGCAATTAATATCCTCCAAAAATTTAACGAAAATGACCTAATTTTAAGCATACGTAACAACTTAGGCTGGTTATACGCAAGCCAAAACCTTTCAATATTAGCACTTCGCCACCTTTCAGAGGTAACAGCAAAGAAACCAACGCATTTTAAAGCTATTTTCTTACAAGCTAGAGAACACCATAAACTAGGTGACACAAATATTGCTAAAGAATTTATTGAAAAAGGTTTAAAAATTTGCAATGAAATAGGAAATACAGAATATACACATCATTTTACAATTTTACAAGTGCTGAATAACAACGCCCCAACAGATGAATTAGAAAAAATTTTCCATGAAGGGATTACCTATTTCAAAAAAGAATCCCTATATAACTACACCCAAGAATATGCGGAGAAATTGGCAGTTAAATTTTATGAGGAAGATAACCTCATAAGAGCAAGTAAGTATTTTTATATAGGCTTACAAGCTAAAGAAAAAACTTTTGAGAAAGGGGCATTAAAATAATGTTTAAAGAAATTAAAAAGATTGGTTCCCTTGTTTTAGGTTTATCCGTTATTGGTATAGTATCTGTTGGCTTAAATAGTTCATTTACACAGCAAGCAAGTCACGCAGACCTTCCTGCACCACAAAACCCTGATTTGTCTTACAATAAAGGTGATACTTGGTCACCCCAAAGACCTGACTTAGCTTACAGCGATGGGCATACTGGTGGTATTGTAGCCCAAGAAGGTCACGCTGATTTTCCAGCACCTGCTTATAATAAAGGTGACACACCACTTCAACAAGCATAACAATTTAATAATTAGAAAGAAAGCCATACTAGCCGATATGGCTTTTTTGTTTACACTAATTGTGAGTTCTTTACAATAGTATCGCATTGTGTAGGATCCAGATTACGTCTATCACATCTTTAAGAAAAAGGTTCACTGCGTCATTAAACATTTCTAAATGTTTCAGTTTCCCGACGCACGATAGCTAATTCTCCGTCGTCTAAAACATCGCTACGTCTTTCCCCTTTCAACGAATAAGACTTAGTTCATACGATTAGGTAGAATCACATGAACGCGTAATATGTAACATATTAGATGATAATTTCCAAAGAAGAATACATAAAAAAGCGTCCCCACAAAGTAGGAACGCTTGATATTACTGTATATTAACGTTTAATTGATAATAAAAAGACAAATAAAAAAGACGATTCACTCGTCTAAACAGTACCGATGGTCGGGGTCGAACCGACACTCCAGAAGGAACACGATTTTGAGTCGTGCGCGTCTGCCAATTCCGCCACATCGGCATAATATGGAGGCGGCAACCGGATTTGAACCGGTGGTAAAGGTTTTGCAGACCTCTGCCTTACCACTTGGCTATGCCGCCATATTAAATTTGGAGCGGAAGACGGGATTCGAACCCGCGACCCCAACCTTGGCAAGGTTGTATTCTACCACTGAACTACTTCCGCAAAAATGGCTGGGCTAGCTGGATTCGAACCAGCGCATGACGGAGTCAAAGTCCGTTGCCTTACCGCTTGGCTATAGCCCACCGAATAATTAATACATTATATGATGTATTTGTTATTTTATTACTTAAAATATCCAATCAGGACATTTAATATATTATCATAATCCACTTATTTTGTAAAGTGATATTTAAAAATGGGGCGACTGATGGGAATCGAACCCACGAGTGTCGGAGCCACAATCCGATGCGTTAACCACTTCGCCA
>NZ_JAQOTJ010000003.1 GCF_028401955.1 Bacillus sp. BP-3 | reverse complement strand
AAAAACTATATAAAGTACGGTGTTCTACTATTGAACGGAGTTTTGCGGATGCCAAGGAACTACATGGCTATCGATATACTCGGTTTCGAGGGCTGAAGTCTGTCCAAATGCAAGCATATCTTACCGCAGCTTGTCAAAACATGAAAAAAATAGCCCTTCACCTGACCAAAAGCGGTCAGGTGAAGGGCTATTTTTCTTATTTTTATCATTTTCTAGTTCTTTTGTTCATTAACAAATCAATAATTCCCAGAGTGTCGGAAACCCTGAAGGGTTTCCCAACACTCTGGAAAAAATCCCGTTATATATAACGGGATTTTTTAATTTGAAGGTATAACAATCAGTTATTCACCAATTATTGTATATAAAAAACGATACTCCAAATAGGAGTCCCGCCACATCACTATCCAGCTAAGATAGATTTGTATCCACTTATTTTATTAATTGTGGTGCGTAGTCTTTTGTAGAGGGGATTCAAAAACTACCCTATTAAGGGGGAATTTTCCCCTTATCACCTCTATTTGTTGGTATAATATGGTGTATTGTATGATATAGCCAATACAATGAACATCAATAGGAGGCAGGCATGAAAGAGAAGTATGTTTATCACATTGTTACTAGGAAAAAAATGAATCTTGGGCAGATTATTAACTTTGACAAGAAGCAAAACAATACCTTATATCACTTCTTTTTTGAGAGGGAACAATTGAATGCTAAAGGTGAGGACTTCATTCAGATTTTACAAAATCATTATACAGATAAAGGCTTGAACTTGAATAAAGAAAATACTGAAGTAGCTATTAAATATGTAGACCAAACAATCAGAGCGATTAGAGAAGTGATAGTAGAAATGGTTAGACTACAAGAATATCCTGACTATCCTTCGAGGCTGTCTTGCTTATACGCTGCGAAAAACTATGAAGACGCTTTGAAATGGAAAGAATTATTTGATTCTTACAATCGGAACGTTTTGCAGATTGTTAAACTTCGAGTTATTGGGAATTCTTTTGAGGGAGATGGAAACCTTTTACCAAAGGAAGATGGGGCTCCTTTTTCTCAAAAAATTGAACAGGCTAGAGAATATTGGAAGGGTAATGTGAAAAATGAGCTTCCCGAGCTTTTGATTAACGGAACAATTGAAGTGGTAGAAATTATTAATGATTTCTCAGCTTAGATTCTAGAAAAGTCTCATATATTTATTTGTAAAAAATTACGAATTAGAGATTGGTATTTCTTTGGACATTAGGAGAATCTTTAGAAATTGCTGTTTAGGAATAAAGGAGTGAATGAATATGAATCGAAAAATAAAAATCTTAAAATACATTATGATTCTAATGGCTTGTCTTGCTGTATTTGGTACAGTTTTACCAAATGCATTAGATCCAAACGAAACAATGGCTGGTAAAATTTCGATTGCAACTTTTGGTACAATAGCTACTTGTTTACTATTTTCTATTACTTATTTTATTTTAAAAAAAGCTATTTTAAGAGGAGAAAAATAGTATGGGGAAAATTTATATAAATCCACTTTAATTTTTCGACATATAGGTTGCTGCTATGCAGAGAAAAAGGAAACTGTACTCGCTTGCTATCTCTGGTTTTCACTGCGTATGTGGCAGAAAAAGGCCCTGACCGCTTCTATGCATGACCAGATGCTCTTGACCATCTAAAAAAATGGTTTTATGTCGGTTTTTTAATTTAGATTTATATAGAATTAGAAATTATCAAATAAGAAGCAAAAAAGTAATTAATCTTATTGTTTCATGAGTTTGCTATGTAACGTAGTAAAGTAAAAAAGCCATTGGAATTATGCTTATTAAAATTAAAAAGTTCTCCCGTGCACTCTCAATATATATTGAATTACGATAACCTTGTATTAAGCATGCAATCTGTACGACTGTAACTTTCATATGTTAGAAATCTCTTTATATGGTATAATATGGTATAATATGGTTCAGTTTGCGCGTATGGAGGATGACAATGAACAATAATTACAAACAAATAGCTAGATTTGTTTTGGTAGGATGTATGAATACAATAAACTACTGGCTACTTTATTTATTATTTACTCATGCTTTTCATTTTCGTACTTTAACAGCACATAGTATAGCCTTTATCGTGAGTATGATTGGTTCTTTTTTTATGAATACATACTTTACGTATAGAACAAAAGTAACATTAAAGAAGTTTTTCCAATTTCCGTTAACTTACATTGTAAACTTTATCATTACGACAATTAGTATTTATGTTTTAGTTGATGTATTGAATTTTAATAAAGATATTGCACCTTTACTATCATCTGTAATTGCAATTCCTTTTACATTTGCAATATCAAAAAAAATATTAGTTACAAAAAAAGAAGCTGTTATGTAAAATTATTACAAAAAATTCTTCAGCATTTATGTTGAGGAATTTTTTTATTTTAAAGCGGTTCTTTAGTCTGCATTTCTTGGATTCTAATGGAAATTCATCTCGTTTTTTGTTTTGTTGAGTTTTCTTGTTGAAGATTACAAGCATTAAAGAAAAGGTGTTTGTAACTAACAATAAAAGAATCTTTTGACATTGATGATAATTAGGTTAAAATAAAAGTGAGTACTCACTCATTAAAATGAAGAGGAGGAAAATTTATGTCTCTAAAAAATGAGGCAGTATCGCTTAAAGGTGTTTCAAAGTATTTTGGAAAGAAACAAGTGATTCAAGATATTTCATTTTCTGTCCGCGAAGCTGAAATTTTTGGTTTAGTTGGCCCTTCGGGGTCTGGAAAGACGACTCTTATTAAGATGATTGCTGGTATTAGCGAATCGACATCAGGAGAAGTAACGGCACTGCAAACGGTTATGCCGGATTTGAATGGAATGAAGCAAATTGGATATATGGCGCAAGCTGACGCATTGTATGAGGAGTTATCTGCTTATGAAAATGCTGATTTTATCGCGACAATGTATGGATTAAAGGGAAAACAAAAGAGAGAACGTATATTTGAAGTATTTGAGCTTGTACAATTATCTGAGGATGCCAAAAAGCAAGTGCAACATTTTTCAGGTGGAATGAAGAAACGCTTATCACTTGCTATGTCACTTTTACATGAACCAAAGCTTCTGATTTTAGATGAACCGACTGTGGGGATTGATCCTGTTTTACGAAAATCAATTTGGGGTAAGTTTTATGAGCTGAAAAGACAAGGAACAACCATTATAGTGACAACGCACATTATGGATGAGGCAGAGTTTTGTGAACGTCTTGGTTTAATTCGTGAAGGGAAGTTAATCGCAACTGGTTCTCCGATAGAATTAAAAGAGCGAACAACATCTGGACGTATTGAGGATGTCTTTTTATTGGAAGGAGCAGTGGAACGATGAGAGTATTTGGAGTTGTTCTTCGTATTATTCGTCAGTTTTTCCGAGATAAACGGTCGCTTGCGCTTATGTTTGGAGCACCGATGCTTCTTCTTTGGCTGCTTGCACTTGTATTTACACAAAAAGACTACAAGCCTCATATTGCTTTAGTTGATGTACCGGCACCAATTGTAGACGCGATGAAAAAACAAGATGCTTCATTTTATGAATACGATAAAGAAAAGGCACAAGGTAAATTAGAAGATCAAGCAATTGATGCAGTAGTTACTGTAGAACATGGAAAAATGAAAGTAACGTTAGAAGGCAGTGATTCATCAAAAAATCGTGCGGTTATGCAAATTTTGCAAAAAAGTATGGAGAAAAAAGAAACGATGACTATGAAGCCAGATGTTTCTTTTTTACATGGATCAGCTGATTTTACAATGTTTGATGGATTAGGTCCAGTATTGATTGGTTTCTTCACATTTTTCTTTGTCTTTATTTTATCAGGAGTTTCATTTGTCAGGGAGCGTTTAAGCGGTACATTGGAACGTTTATTATCAACTCCAATTCGGCGCTGGGAAATTGTTGCGGGTTATATTATTGGATTCGGTATTTTTGCGTTTTTCCAATCCGTCCTCATTGTTAGTTTTTCTGTGTATGTTCTTGATTTATATGTTGCAGGTTCACCGTGGCTGACGTTACTGATTACATGTATGCTTTCATTAACAGCATTAACGCTTGGAACATTTTTATCAGCGTATGCAAACAATGAATTTCAAATGATTCAGTTTATCCCATTAGTTATCGTACCGCAAATTTTCTTTTCTGGTTTATTTCCGATTGAGTCTATGAATAAGTGGTTACAACTATTAGGAAAGTTATTTCCATTAACATACGGTGCAGATGCGATGCGACAAGTTATGATTCGAAATCAAGGATTTAGCGAAATTGCTGGTGATCTTGGTGTTTTATTATTATTTGCGATTGTATTTACATTAGGTAACGTGTTTGCTTTGAAGAAGCATAGAAGAATATAATGGAAAGAAAAAAGGAGTATGTTATGAAAGAGGATTGGCTAGAAGAGTTAATTGCCGCCACAGGGACAGATAAGCGTAATGAACGGCAAATGCGCATTTTAGAAGCGGCAGTAGATATGTTTAGTGAAAAAGGATATTCGGCAACTTCAACAAGTGAAATTGCGAAGCGTGCTGGTGTAGCAGAGGGAACAATTTTTCGTTACTATAAAACGAAAAAAGATTTGTTGTTAGCGGTTGTGATGCCGACGTTAACGAAGTTTGCCGCTCCGTTTTTTGTGCAAACTTTTGCGAAAGAAATATTTGAAAATACGTATGATTCGTATGAAAACTTTTTACGTACGGTGATCCGGAATCGCTTTGAATTTGCGAGAAAACATTTTCCAATGCTGAAAATTTTAATACAAGAAGTACCGTTTCAACCTGAATTGAGAGATGAAATCCAGCAGTTACTCGCAAAGGAAATTTACGCTCGTTTTGAAAAAATTGTGAATCACTTTCAGGAGCAAGGACAAATTATTGAACTCCCAACACCAACAGTTTTACGATTCACCTTATCAGCTGTTATCGGCTTAATTTTAACTCGTTTTTTATTACTACCTGAAGAGAAGTGGGATGATGAGGCTGAGATCGAGTCTACCGTTCAATTCATTTTATACGGGCTAACACCTCGGAGGTAATCATATGAGACAATTTGTAAAACCAGCAGTTGTCGTAAGTAAATGTTTAGAATTTGAAGCATGTCGTTATAACGGTGATAAGCTGTCCGATGCAACAGTACGTAATCTACAGCCTTTTGTAGAATTTATTCCAGTTTGTCCAGAAGTGGAGATTGGACTTGGTATTCCAAGGGAAACAATTCGTATTGTGGAACATGATGGAACACAAAAATTAGTGCAACCATCAACGGGTGCTGATTTAACGGAGAAAATGCAGCAATTTTCAAATGTATTTTTATCTTCTATACCGGATGTGGATGGTTTTATATTGAAAAATAGGTCGCCAAGCTGCGGAACGCGTGATGTGAAAATATATGCTGGATTAGGAAAGGCACCCACAAAAGGCAAGGGCGTCGGGTTATTTGGTAGTGCAGTTTTAGCGAGGTTTTCACATTTAGCGATTGAGGAAGAAGGAAGATTGTCGAATTTTATCATTCGCGAACATTTTTTGACGCAACTATTTACAATTGCGCATTTTAAAGCGTTGAAGAAAAATAAAAACATGAAAGCATTAATTGAATTTCAGTCCGATCAAAAGTATTTATTCATGGCATATAATCAAACGAAGCAAAAAGAATTAGGGCGTATCATCGCGAATAAGGAAAAGTATTCGATTGATGAAGTGTTTGCAAAATATGAGGAGATATTGTACGTATTGTTAAATCGTACACCGCGGTATACATCAAATATCAACGTATGTCAGCATATTTTCGGGTATTTTAAAAATAAATTGAAGAAAGAAGAAAAAGATCATTTTCTTTCTTTACTCAGTAAGTATGCGGAAAAGAAAATACCATTAAGCAGTTTACTGATTATTTTAAAATCATGGGCAATCCGATTTGAAGAAACATATTTACTGAGACAAACATATTTTGAACCGTATCCAGAAATGTTAGTGGAAATCACAGATTCTGGAAAAGGTCGGGATTATTAAACAAAAAACTGCATAATTCGACTTTTTTATTCCTATGTTGTTGTAGAACAATGTAGGAATTTTTTTGTGCATTAGTACAGATTCTGTTTTACAATTAAATTGTGACAGAATTGTAGCAATCATCTTACTACTATTCATTCTTTTTTTAGAGTAAAGTTTGTACAATATACGCGCACGCTGTCGAAATAACGAATTCGATAAGGGGTGTGACAAATGGAATTTACTCTTACTAGAGAAAAACAAATGATCAAAGAAATGGTGCGCGACTTTGCTGAAAAGGAAATCGCTCCGAAGGCTGTGTATTACGACAAAACGGCAGAATTCCCATATGAAACGTTTCAAAAGATGGGCGAACTTGGTTTGTTAGGAATCCCATTCCCTGAAGAATACGGTGGTTCTGGCGGCGACACGTTATCATACGCACTAGCAGTTGAAGAGATTGGCCGTGCATGCGGTGGTACAGGATTAAGTTATGCGGCAACAATCTCATTGGGTGCTTCTCCTATTTATTATTTTGGTACAGAAGAACAAAAACAAAAATATTTAGTTCCAATGGCATCTGGAAAGACACTTGGTGCATTCGGATTAACGGAGCCAAATGCTGGGTCTGATGCTGGTGGTACACAAACGAAATCAGTATTGGATGGAGATGAATATGTCATTAGCGGTGAGAAGTGCTGGATTACAAACGCTGAGTATGCAAATACAATCATTGTAACCGCTATCAATGGCGTGGAGGAAAGCGGAAAAAAACGAATCTCTGCTTTTATCGTTCCGACAAATAGCGAAGGACTAACAATTTCTAGTCCGTACGATAAAATGGGCGTTCGTGCTTCCAATACATGTGAAATAGTTTTAGATGGTGTTCGTGTACCGAAAGAAAATATTCTTGGGGATGTAAATAAAGGATTTAAACAATTTTTATATACGTTAGATGGTGGTCGTATTTCGATTGCTGCATTAGCAGTAGGGATCGCACAATCTGCATTTGAGCGTGCACTGCAATATGCGAAAGAGCGCAAACAATTTGGTCGTTCTCTATCAAACTTCCAAGCAATTCAATTTAAATTAGCAGATATGGCAACAGAAATTGAATTAGCACGCAATATGGTGCATAAGGCTGCTTGGTTAAAAGATAATGATAAATCATTTGGAAAAGAAGCTGCGATGGCAAAACTTTTTGCGTCTGAAACAGCAAGCCGTGTATCTAACCAAGCGGTGCAAATTCATGGCGGTTATGGATATATGCGTGAGTATGAAGTAGAGCGTCATATTCGTGATGCAAAGCTATTAGAAATTGGTGAAGGTACTTCTGAAATTCAACGTCTCGTTATTTCAAGACATTTAGGATGTCGCTAAGGGGAGGGTTCACTATGTTTCGAAAAATATTAATTGCCAATCGCGGTGAAATTGCTGTTCGTATTATAAAAACGTGTGAAAAACTTGGAATTCAAACTGTAGCAATTTATTCAGAAGCTGATGAGGCTGCCCTTCATGTGAAGATGGCAAGCGAAGCGTATCCTGTCGGAGGACCACGCGTTCAAGAAAGTTATCTAAATCTTAAAAAAATTATTAAAATTGCAAAAGAAACAAAAGCAGAGGCAATTCATCCAGGTTATGGATTGTTGTCAGAAAACACAACATTTGCAGCTCGTTGTGAAGAAGAAGGCATTGTCTTTATCGGTCCTTCAAAAGATGTCATTGCAAAGATGGGAAGCAAAATTGAATCTCGTAAAGCAATGTTAGCGGCTGAAGTTCCGATTGTACCTGGTATTTCATCAAGTATTCCGACAGTTGAAGAAGCAAAAGAAATTGCAAGCCAAATTGGCTATCCACTTATGTTAAAGGCATCCGCTGGCGGCGGGGGCATTGGTATGCAAGTGATTGAAACTGAACAAGCGCTCACTCAAGCTTTTGAAAGTAATCAAACGCGTGCTAAAAATTTCTTCGGCAATGGAGAAATGTATATGGAACGATTGATTACAAATGCGCATCATATTGAGATTCAAGTTCTTGCTGATAAACAAGGTAATACGGTGTATTTGTGGGAACGTGAATGTTCGGTGCAGCGCCGTAATCAAAAAGTAATTGAAGAGGCTCCGTCTCCATTTTTAGATGAGGCAACACGCAAAGAAATGGGGGAGGTTGCAGTAAAAGCGGCGAAAGCGCTCGGTTATACGAATGCAGGAACAATTGAATTTCTTGTTGATGATGAGAAAAATTTCTATTTCTTAGAAATGAATACGAGATTACAAGTAGAACATCCAGTAACAGAAGAAATTACTGGTCTTGATTTAGTTGAGCAGCAATTGAGAATTGCATCAGGCGAAACCCTTTTGTTTACACAGAATGAAGTAAAACGTAGTGGTCATGCCATTGAAGCACGCATTTATGCTGAAGATCCAAAAACATTTTTCCCATCACCAGGGAAAATTACCTCCCTGTCTCTTCCAACATCAGTGCGCATTGATCATT
This sequence comes from Bacillus sp. BP-3, assembly GCF_028401955.1. Taxonomy (GTDB): domain Bacteria; phylum Bacillota; class Bacilli; order Bacillales; family Bacillaceae_G; genus Bacillus_A. Next base: position 438,655 of record NZ_JAQOTJ010000003.1, on the reverse strand, counting down.
TCTTAGAGGATGGTGTAGCAATTACACCGTTTTATGATCCGATGATTGCGAAAGTAATTGCACATGGGGAAACGCGAGGAGAAGCAATCCAAAAGCTGCAAGCAGCTCTAGAAGAACTTAAAGTAGAGGGGATTAAAACAAATACGCCGATGCTTCTACAAGTTTTAGAAGATGAAGTATTCCAAGGTGGCATTTACACAACAAGCTTTGTAACAAAGCAGCTTGTGAAAAAATAAAAGTTACGAAATATAAAGGGGGAAATAAATGATGACAAAAGTATATGCATCGATGGCAGGAAATGTTTGGAAAATTGTAGTTGGTGTAGGAGATATAGTAGAGGAAGATCAAGATGTCGTCATTTTAGAATCTATGAAAATGGAAATTCCAATCGCTGCAGAAGAAGCGGGCACAGTCATGAAGATTCTTGTGCAAGAAGGCGATTTTGTTAATGAGGGAGATGTATTGTTAGAAATCGAATAGTGAGAAACGGGGTGCAAGCGATTGAAATTACCTTCTTTTGCTTCTATTAAAGAAGTTGGACCGCGTGATGGTTTGCAAAATGAAAAGAAAATTGTTAGTACAAAAGATAAAGTGAAATGGATTTATATGCTAGCAGACGCAGGTCTTTCCTATATTGAAGTTTCATCTTTCGTTCACCCTAAATGGATTCCTGCTTTAGCCGATGCACAAGGTGTGTTTGCTGCGCTTGAGCGGAAACCGCATGTTACATATGCAGCTCTCGTTCCAAATCAGAATGGTTTGGAACGGGCGTTGTTGCAAGATGTAGATGAGGTGAACGTCTTTTTATCTGCTAGTGAAACACATAATAAGAAAAATATTAATAAATCGATTGATGAAGCACTTTCTGTTATTGAAGAGGTAACGAAACAATCATTATTTGTTGGGAAAAAGGTACGTGGTTACGTGTCGACTGTATTTGGTTGCCCATATGAGGGCGAAGTGAACGTTCATACAGTTGATGAACTTTGTAACAAATTGTTTTCATACGGCATATATGAAGTATCGCTTGGGGATACAATCGGGGTGGCAAATCCAGTACAAGTAGAGCGTGTACTAGAGCACCTACTTCCAAAATATGATTCTTCTAAGTTTGCAATGCATTTCCATAACACGTACGGCATGGCACTTGCGAATGTAGTCAAGTCATTAGAGTGTGGTGTTACAACTTTTGATAGTTCATGTGGTGGCCTTGGCGGATGTCCGTATGCACCTGGTGCATCTGGAAATGTTGCAACAAATGATTTAGTTCATATGCTTCATAAAATGGGTATACAAACTAACATAAACGAAGAAAAGCTATTACAAGCAACAAAATTTATCCAAAGCAAGCTAGGTACGCAGATCCCGAGTCATGTATACCGCGCTTTGGAACATAAAACAGTGAGTAGGTGATCTAATGTTACAGCTGCAAAATATTTCAGTTGATTATGTAACGCCTCATATTGTGAAAATCACATTAAATCGTGAAGGGCAAGCAAATGCTTTATCACTTGCTCTTTTAGAAGAACTACAAGATACATTAAGTCGCATTAACGAAGAAAACGATGTCCGTGTCGTAATGATTACAGGGGCAGGTACAAAAGCATTTTGTGCAGGTGCAGATTTAAAAGAACGTGCCAATATGAATGAAGAACAAGTGCGTGATGCGGTTGGAATAATTCGCTCTACTATGGATATGGTAGAACAATTATCGCAACCTGTTCTTGCAGTGATAAATGGAATTGCGCTTGGGGGCGGGACTGAATTAAGTCTTGCTTGTGATATTCGCATCGCTTCGGAAACAGCAAGTCTTGGTTTAACAGAAACATCGCTTGCGATTATTCCAGGAGCTGGTGGGACGCAGCGTCTTCCGCGTTTAGTTGGAATGGGACGCGCAAAAGAATTAATTTATACGGCTAGACGTATTTCGGCTGAAGATGCAAAGGAATACGGACTTGTTGAATATGTTACACCTGCTGAAGAATTGGAAGAAAAAGCAGTTGAAATTGCTAAAAAAATTGCAGCGAATGGTCCAATTGCAGTTCGCCGTGCAAAAGAAGCGATTACAAACGGGATGCAAGTAGACTTGCAGACAGGGTTACAAATGGAAAGGCAAGCGTATGAAGGTGTTATTCATACGAAAGACCGCTTAGAAGGACTACAAGCATTTCGTGAAAAGCGGAAGCCGATTTATAAGGGGGAATGAATATGCTAGATCAAAAACAACAATCTCGTACATTAGAAGAGCGTGTAGAAACGATAAAGCAAGGCGGTGCACCGAAATATCATGAACAAAATGCGGCAAAAGGTAAATTATTTGTTCGTGATCGTCTTGCGCTTTTGTTTGATAACGGTGAGTACGTAGAAGATGCATTATTTGCAAACTGTGAACGAGAAGGATTGCCTGCGGATGGAGTTGTTACCGCAACTGGTAAAGTAAATGGCCGCACTGTTTGTGTAATGGCAAATGATTCTACTGTAAAGGCAGGATCATGGGGGTCTCGTACAGTAGAAAAGATTTTACGTATTCAAGAAACAGCTGAAAAATTACGTGTACCGCTTTTTTATCTTGTTGATTCTGCTGGTGCGCGTATTACAGATCAAGTTGAAATGTTTCCAGGTAGACGCGGGGCAGGGCGCATTTTTTATAACCAAGTGAAATTATCTGGAAAAGTACCACAAATTTGTTTACTATTCGGTCCATCTGCTGCAGGTGGTGCATACATTCCTGCTTTCTGCGACGTTGTAATGATGGTTGAAGGAAATGCATCTATGTACCTTGGTTCACCTCGTATGGCTGAAATGGTAATCGGTGAAAAAGTGACATTAGAAGAAATGGGTGGAGCACGTATGCATTGCTCTGTATCTGGATGCGGAGATGTACTTTGCAAAACAGAAGAAGATGCCATTTCAAAAGCACGTCACTATATTTCTTACTTTCCAAGCAACTACTTAGAAAAAGCTCCAATGACAGAACCTCAAGAACCGAAAGAATTCGAAAAAACATTAGAACAAATTATCCCGGAAAATCAAAATGCACCTTTTAATATGCACGATCTAATTAAACGTGTAATTGATGAGGACTCTTTCTTTGAAGTGAAAAAGCTATTTGCACAAGAACTTATTACGGGCTTTGCGCGTATTAACGGTATGTCAATTGGGATTATTGCGAATCAGCCTCGTATGAAAGGCGGCGTATTATTCCATGACTCTGCTGATAAAGCAGCGAAATTTATAACACTATGCGATGCTTACCACATTCCGCTTTTATTCTTAGCTGATGTACCAGGCTTTATGATTGGTACGAAGGTAGAGCGAGCTGGTATTATTCGTCACGGTGCGAAAATGATTTCCGCTATGAGTGAAGCAACTGTGCCGAAAATCTCTATCGTTGTAAGAAAAGCATATGGTGCTGGTTTATATGCGATGGCAGGCCCTGCATTTGAACCTGATTGCTGCCTTGCTCTTCCAACAGCTTCAATTGCGGTAATGGGACCAGAAGCAGCGGTAAACGCAGTGTATGCAAATAAAATTGCAGCACTGCCAGAAGAAGAGCGCCCAGCCTTTATCGCGCAAAAGCGTGAAGAGTATAAGCAGGACATTGATATTTATCGTCTTGCATCAGAGATGGTTATTGATGGTATCGTTCATCCAAATCAATTACGCACTGAATTGAAGCAACGTTTTGAAATGTATATGAGTAAATATCAAATATTTACAGATCGTAAACATCCAGTTTATCCAGTATAAAAATGTAAAAAACATAAAATCCTTTTCTTTTTAGATGGATGAGAACGTCTGACCGTGCATAGAAGCGGTCAAATCCTTTTTTTGCTACGTGCGGTGCAAAAACAAAGAGAGAAAACAAGTGTAGATCCCTTTTGCTTTACTTAGTAGTGGATCAGATGTTGAAACATCGAAATAAATTTATATATGAGTGAGAACGCCCTGCCAAAGGGTTTTCTTTTTCAAAAAAATTAAGGAGGGACAAATTGTGAAGCAAGCAGTTTGGTTTCCAACAGAGGAATATAAAGCAAACACACGCTTATATAAATGGATGCAATCGCTTGGTTATGGTGATTATGAAACATTTTATGAAAAGTCTATTGAAGATCCAGCGTGGTTTTGGGAAGAAGCAGAGCGAGCTGTAGGGTATCAATGGATGCGGTCTTATACAGAAGTGTTAGATTTAGCAAACGGTATTCCATTTGCTAAGTGGTATGTCGATGGAACTTGCAATGTTGTTGAATCTGCACTATCTCGTTGGATTGCAGAAGATGATACGAAAACAAAGCAGGCTCTTATATGGGAAGGTGAAAACGGTACATCAAAATCATTTACATATGAAGATTTAGATGATTGGGTAAGCCGGGTTGCAAATGGTTTAAAGCATTTAGGAATTGAAAAAGGAGATCGTGTAACCATTTACATGCCAATGATTCCAGAAACAGTAGTTGCCATGTTAGCTGTCATGAAAATTGGTGCAATCATGTCTCCTATTTTCTCAGGATTTGCTTCCGATGCAGTGATGACACGTGTACAAGCAGCGGGATCTAAAATGATTATTACCGCAGATGGATTTGCTCGCCGCGGTAAAACAGTTTCTTTAAAAGAGGAAGTAGATAAAGCGTGTGAGCATTGCCCAAGTGTTGAAAAAGTCGTAATCGTTCGTCATGCCGGAAATGAATTTACACCGCAGGATTATGATATTTCATGGAGTGTTCTTGAAAAAGACAAACCATTTACGCACGCAGAAGAAATGGAAAGTGACGACCCGCTTATGCTTATTTATACATCTGGTACAACTGGGAAGCCAAAAGGAACAGTACATACGCACGCAGGATTTCCGTTAAAAGCAGCATTTGATGCTGGTTTTGGTATGAATGTGAAACAAGGTGACCGTGTGTTGTGGATTACTGATATGGGTTGGATGATGGGGCCGTTTTTACTATTTGGTTCTCTTCTTAACGGTGCAACGATGGTTATATATGAAGGTGTTCCTGATTATCCAGAACCAGATCGTTTATGGGAAATGGTTGATCGTTATGAAGTAACGCATCTTGGTATTTCACCAACGTTAATTCGTTCATTAATGGCAAAAGGCGATTCATGGGTGGAGAAACATTCCTTGCAGAGTTTAGAAGTAATCGGTTCAACAGGTGAGCCATGGAATCCAGATCCATGGATGTGGCTCTTTGAAACAGTTTGCAAAAAAAGAGTGCCAATTTGTAACTACTCAGGTGGCACTGAAATTTCTGGTGGTATTTTTGGAAACGTCCTCATAAAACCAATTGCGCCAATTAGTTTTAACGCATCGCTGCCAGGAATGGCCGCTGTTGTATTAGATGAAAATGGTGTACCAGTTCAAAATGAAGTCGGAGAATTATGTCTTGAAAAGCCGTGGGTCGGTATGACGAAAAGCTTCTGGGAAGAAGACGATCGTTATGTAAGTACATACTGGTCCCGTTTTGAAAACAAATGGGTGCATGGTGACTGGGTATTATACGATGGAGAACAATATATTATTACAGGGCGTTCTGATGACACGTTAAATATTGCCGGAAAACGCATTGGACCTGCGGAGTATGAGTCCATTCTTGTAAAACACCATGATGTCGTCGAAGCCGGAGCAATTGGAGTTCCAGATGAAGTGAAAGGTGAAGTATGTCATTGCTTTGTTGTGTTACGTGAAGGCACTGTGTTTACACCAGAACTAAAAAAAGAATTACTAAGTCTAGTAAACACTCATATTGGGAAAGCATTGTGCCCGAAAGATATTCATGTTGTCGAAGATTTACCAAAAACACGTAATTCAAAAGTGATGCGTCGTGTTATAAAGGCAGCGTTTCTAGGAAGAGAACTTGGAGATTTATCTTCACTTGTGAATCCTGAGGTTGTGGCAAATATTCAAGGAATACAGTCGCAGAAACAATTGTAATTTTAATCATAGTAGTTATAAAAACAGTATAATTATACAATGTTACACATTATTTAATTATTAGTACATCACTTGTTGGAAAGTGGTGTACTTTTTTCTTTGTAGACTACTACACGGTTGCATTTACTAAAGTATTTATTTTACGTAAAATAAAAATGGGTTATTTTGTAAATATAAAAACCGTAATCAAGAAAATGGATTATAAGAATAGGGGGAGTACTATGACTCGCTGTACGAATTGTAAAACAAAGTGGAAAGCAAAAGATGTGTGGTCACTTTTTATGAAAAATGACGGGAAAGATTGTCCGTACTGTAATAAAAGACAATATTTTTCAGATGAAACCTTTCGCTTTTCCAGTGAAATTTTACGTTGCCTCTTTTTATTACTTTTTCCTTTCTTCGTCGAATTAAGTGATAAGAGTCCTTTAAGAAACTTTAAGAAGAAATAATATAGATTTATCCTGTTTTATCTAGCAACCTCTTTTGTGTATGAGTATTAATTGTGAAATAGAGATTTACAGAAAATACAGTTAATGAAGCTTTAATTGGATTGGGTGATAAAGTTAACGTTTCTACTTTCAAAAGTAAAGTGCAAGAACAATTACCGCAAAGCAGTGTAATTGACATTCAGGATAAAGAATTAGAAAAACAAAAAGATTTGCATATGTTACTTCCATTTCTTCAACTATTTAGCGTATTAGCTCTTGGAATCGCAGCAATCACAACTTCAAATACAATGAAAGTAATCATTGCTTCGCGTACACATGATATCGCTGTCATGAAATCAGTAGGAATGAAAACGAGATCTATTATTCGCTATTTTTTGCTAGAAGCGTTCTGGCTAGCAATTCTCGGAACAGCTGGTGGGATTGGAATTGGATTATTAGCTAGTGTTTGGCTCACCACATATTTATCAAGTGTACTTTCCTTACCTCTTACGTGGGGAATGTCATGGTCTGTTGTTGGTACTACAATCATCGTCGGATTTGTCGTAACCTTTTTAGCATCATGGATACCAGTAAAAAGTGGAATGCGTGTGTCACCTCTTCAAATGTTACGAGATACAGAGAATACTAGTGTTAATTATTCGTTACCTTTTAGGAAAAAACTTCAACTTTTTATTTTAGTTTGTGGTATTCTTTCTGCTTATGTACATAAAATAGCATTTACAGCAAATGAGAATGGTAGTGTGATGTTTAAGTGGCTCCTTGCTTTTCTCCTTACAACTGGAGTTGTGTTATGTATTGTTGCTTTCGTTCGTTTGATTGGGTTTATATACGCTTTATTATTCCGAATGATTGGCACTTTGAAAAATAGGGTGCCACAAAGTCTTTTTCTTGCCTTACACAATATAGCTGCTACGAATAAACGAAATGGATTATTAGCAGTTACCTTAACGATAGGCGTCGTTTCTGTAGTTTCCAGTCACGTATTTGCTGATAATTTAATTGAATCTGTGCAAGGACAACTAGAAAAAGAAGCAATGGGAAATCTTCTTATTACAAGTTCAGCTAACGATGAAGAAAAAGTGGAAAAGCAAATTAAATCGATGAAGGAAATAAAAGCATGGAAAAAAGGTTATCAACTAGATGGAAGGCTTCAAAATATTAACGGTGAAGAAGCGACAACGAAATACACCCAAAAAGTAAAAGAAGATAAATTTTTTAGTTCAACTAAAATTTCAGTAGAAGGTATAGATACCGCTCTTGCTTCCAAAGCATATATCATATCTGAAGGGCGTGATTTAACATCGGCGGATGCAGGAGGAAAAAAAGCAATCCTGTTGGATAGTTATAAAAAGCTAGGGATAAAAACAGGTGATACAGTTGATGTTCAAATAGGAAATGAATTGGTGAATTGTGAAATTGTCGGTTTCTTTCAATCAGGTATTGTAAAAACAGTAGGTATTCGAATTCCAACAAAAACATTAGTTACATATGGAAAACCGAATCGCATTACCTATTCATTAGATAGTGATCCAAAACAAACGAATACGATTCTAGCAGAGTTAAACAATAAACTTCCTAATTCAGCAATGGCCTATTCAATTTCCGCTACGGCAATCGATAGTCTACAATATATCATTCATATACAAAGTACTTTCTTTTCTATCGTAGCATTATTTGCATTTTTAACGGCTGTTTTGACAATTGGAAATCAAGTGGTCATTCGCTTACTTCAACAAACTCGGGATGTAGCGATTATTAAGACAGTAGGTATGTCTTCCAGTAATTTAATGAAGTCTATTTTATTAGAAAACACCATCATTTCCTTATCAGCCGGATTAGTCGGGGCTGGAGTTGCTTTAGCTTTTTCAGGAGTTGTTTTACGATTCTTATTCCAAATGCCAATGAAAATCGATGTAACTTGGTCTATTTTTGGCATCCTGTTATCTGTTATAACAACAGCAATTGTTGTCTGGATCGCAGCAAAACAATCGTTATCAGCTAAGCCGATTCATCTATTGCAAAGTAAATAGATGTATATAACGAATGTAAAAACGTAGTTATAAAAAGACAATAAAGCTACTAAATTTTAAAACCTAAAACAAGCATAACCCCGTTCTAAATTTAGGGCGGGGTTAAAATATAGTTGTTTAATTTTCGATATAAGATACCTCACTGTACTCAAAAATATAACAATAAAGTCGTTTGAAAATCTAAGGTTTATTCAACAATAGCGCCCGATTCTGGAAGATTTCAAAAACGCTTATTTTTCTTTTAACATAGAATACTTTCGATAAGTTTTATAGAAACTGATACCAAAGAAAACAACCATAAGAGTGGTAAGCGACTTCAAAAGGGCAAATGGAGTTTCAAATAAAAATGCTTTCCAAAATAATGCACCTTTCATACTCCAAAGACCTTCATGATATAATCCCGAATCCTTGTAAAATATATAAGAAAGAGGCAATAACAGTATACATAAACCAAATGAATAACCCATCAATCGTTTATAATAATTACTCTTTGATTGGCGATCCGAGAAGATTTCATTTTGATCATCATCTTCTTTTTGCCAATATCGAACCCCACCAAGCCAGGAGTCATTTATATAAATCCAACCGAAGTCTTCATATATCCCTATGTAATCTTTGAACTTTTCCTTTGATAAATAATCTTGATAATCCAATCGCATCACATATCTCTTGTCGGTTTTTTCGAAAGTGTATATTCCTAATCCACTAATATTTGTACAACGATAGCCTTTTTGTAATTGCTCGTTTAGCCATTGCTCCTCTTTTTCAAAATCAAAAAACATCTTAAATTTCTTCATTCGATTCACTTCCTTTGTACAGGGATAAAATATGCAATAACCTGTTTTGTTCCATTTTCAAAATGGCGCTTCCTTCCGCAGTTATCATATAAACTTTTCTCCGACCTGACTCTCCAACAGGTTCAATCCAACCATGCTTATTCAAGTTTTCAATCGCACCGTATAATGTACCAGCTGCTAAAATAACAGTACCGTTACTTATCTTTTCTATCTTCTGCATTACGGCATAGCCATGGAGTGGCTCACGCATAGCTAATAAAATATAATGCATGGTTTCAGACAACGGTAATAATTTATGTTTCATATCCTCACCCTTTACTCAGTTTGACTATATAGTTCAACTTAATAACAACTTAATACAGTTCAACTGAATAGTCAACGAAATTTTCAAAATTGGTCAAAGGAACTTATAGTAAATAGCTTGATAACAAGGGGAAAATCAAGCTAAAAAGTCGCTTTCCTTACATAAGGGAAAGCGACTTTTTGTGTAGTCTTATTCAATTAAATGGCCCAATTGTTGAATAACATGATCAGCATTTTTTAAACAACTTTATTATCTCTGGAAAGTAGTTCGATGACAAAAATCAAACTACGTTTTTTAAGTTCACTTTTTGTTTATTGGATATGGATTCACCAGAATATTTGAGGGAGTGAAAGTCAATATTATAATTGTTAAACGAAAAAGGAGGTTTATAATGATGAACAAGCAACGTGCACAAGAGATTGCTGCTTCACCAGTTATGGCGAATGTAACCTACAATGGGGAGCAAATCTACATTCAAAATGTAAATGAAACGAACGGAACGGCAAGAATTTATCCTCTAAGCGAACCGAATAATGAACAAGAGGTTTCTGTATCTAGCTTAATTGAGCATTAAATAAAAAAATTTGTAGTCGTAGCTGTAGAATTAAATCTGATTTTTTTATAAAAAGAGTGAAATTCTGTATTAATAATGCGGGAGTTCACTCTTTTTATTGTTATAAGAAGATAACTGAGTTAATGCAATAGAAAATCTCTGGATGTTAACACTTATATCGTGTTAGCGTACAAAATGGAAAGTCTAACCCTATGGATGCTATAATTGTAAAAGAATACAAGCTAGTACTGATTATAAAACTCCTCAAGAAATAGAGGATTAAGCTAAATTTCAATTTTTTTATTCAGTAATTTACACAGATAGATTATAGCCTAAAAGGAGAGAAAGTAATGAATAAGATGGAAAAGAGTAATAATACATTAGATAATATCGTAACGTTATATATTACTAGACACGGTAAAACAATGTTAAATGCTAGTGGGCGTGTGCAAGGTTGGGCGGACTCTCCATTAGTAGAAACGGGTGTTGAAGTAGCTAAACATTTAGGAAATGGCTTAAAAGATATTCATTTTGTTGCTGCATACAGTAGTGATAGTGGTCGTGCTATTGAAACTGCTAACTTAGTATTAAAATATAGTGAGCAATCAAAGTTAAAACTTGTACAAAGGAAAGACATACGTGAATTAAATTTCGGAATTTTTGAAGGCGATAAGAATGAAAATATGCAAAAAATGATTGGGGTTGTTGCTGGTGTGAAATCAGTAGATGAACTAATGGGGTTATCGCTTGAAAAAATTGTAAATTTCATTGTAGCGGCAGACGATACGAAGCAAGCTGAGGATTGGAAAACCTTTTCCACCCGTATAAAAAGAGAACTTGATAAAATTAGTGAAGAGACTACCCAAAATGGTGGAGGTAACGTTTTAATCGTATCTCATGGAATTACAATCACAGCATTAGTAGATATGATTGATAATAGTAAAATAAAACTTGGATTAGAAAATGCAAGTGTAACTAAAATTCACTATAAAGATGGAGAGTATACAATCGAATCTGTTGGTGATATGAGTTATGTTGAAAAAGGTAAAGAAAGTGCAATAGTATAAAGTAATAGAATGAGAAGAAGGCAGATTTCTTACGAGAGTCAGAGACTGTTTTTTTTCGTAGTGGAATCCTGTCATTAGGACTGACTGTGTTAATTATAAAGAACCTCTCAAAAAAATTGAGAGGTTACTTTTTTTAGTAAATACTTCTTAGATAAAGAATGATGAACTATATAGAGTATCAATTGGAAAGAAAGGGGGCTTTCCTCGTGAGTTACGTACAATAATGGAACTAGATCATATAGAGTTAATTATTAAAATGGTTGAAATGGAAGTGAAGTAACTCCTAGCTATTATGGCAGCCAGATTAATAGAAGGAATACCTGAAAGTGAAAAAGATGATTTATATAAACAAGTGCTTTCTTTTATTTGAGATGAAATAAAAAATTTTTTATTAGAATTTAAAGTAAAATATTTAAGATTTCCTCTATAACTTTCTCAAGTAATTTCAAATAAAATTCCAAGGGATTTTTACAGTTTATGGCGAATTTATGTGGTGAAAAATGGAAAAGGGGGAGTTTTTATGAAAAAGTTTGTAAAACAGACTGCAAAATGGGTAACAGCTTCGACATTTATGGCTGGTATATTATTTCCTTCTGGACTTACTATAAGTGCTTCGGAAAAGGATTACCCTGTAAAAGGAGCATACGATCCAGCAGTTACATCTCCTGTTCACCTGGAGACACCATTTCAGTCGCAATTTATGAACAAGCAAGGACAAGATATATTTGGTCCAGCAAATCCAAACTATAAAATGAGCGTTTACTATGATTCTATCAATCACACTATTCAAGGAAAAATGACAGTCACTTTTACGAACAATACTCGTACGCAGCTGAACGAACTTTATTTTAACTTGTGGGGAAACGCAGAAACATCTAAAGAAAATGGCGGAATTATGTCTGTTTCTAATGTAAAAGTAAATGGGAAAACAGCAAAATTTGCTGTGGATAGTACTGCACTGCATATTTCATCTGTTCAAATTCCTAATAATCAAAAATCTACTGTATCGATGGATTTTGTAGTTCGTGTACCGGAACGACAAGATCGTTTTGGTTGGAACAAAAACACAGCTTCGCTTGGAAACTGGTTCCCAATTCTAGCAGTATACGATAAAGAGGGCTGGAATGTAGATGCTTATTTTCCATATGGAGAATCTTTTTATTCTTTAACTGGAGATTTTGATGTAACACTTATGACTGAGAAAGACCAGGTCATTGCAACGACAGGAACGGAAACGGGACAACCACATATTTCAGGAAATTTAGCAACGCATCATTATAAAGCCGAACAAGTTCGTGATTTTGCAATAGAAATGGATCCAGCTTACAAAGTAAAACAAAAGGAGGTAAATAATGTAAATATTAATGTGTATTATACAGATGAACAAGCAAAATATGCTGATTCTATGCTTGAGGCAGGGATTGAGAGCATCAAGCTGTTCAGTGACCGTTTTGGAGAGTATCCATGGCCAGAACTAGATATCGTTGGCATGGAAGGCTGGTTTGGTGGAATGGAATATCCACAATTAACGATGATAAGTATCGCTAAAAATCCTTCTCAAGAATGGGTTAAAAATGTTACTGCGCATGAGATTGGACATCAATGGTTTTACGGCATTATTGGAAATAATGAGCACGATGAAGCGTGGCTTGACGAATCATTTGCTAGTTTTGCAGCTGCGCTCTACAGTAAAGAGCTTGATCAACTAAAGGCAGAACCTGTTGGAGACTATCATCTTTCGTATCCTGTTTCAACATTTGCTGAACGTGCTGCAGAAGGCGGGATTGAGGCATATTATAAAATGATTTATGGTTACGGTTCAAGAACAGTTAATGATCTTCGTCTTGAACTTGGCGATGAAGTCTTTTACAAAGCGATGAAAGATTACTTTAATGAAAAGAAGTTTGGTGTGAGTACGACAAAAGATTTTATTCAAATTATGGAGAAATCAACCGGAAGAGATTTGGCAAATTTCTTTGCGTCACATAGAATATTTGTTTCTGATCAAGAATAAACGTATAAATAAACCTGTCGTGAATCCAATTCGGCAGGTTTTTGTGTTTAATCTTTACGCTTAATTTTACATACCTCACTATAAATTAGTTGTTTTTTAACTTTTTTGTTTCCTTAAGTTTTCGAATCATCATGGATAAAAGTTCAATCATCGACAAAAAAAGTCTTGATGTAATTCCGAAGACCATTGATTCATTACAGAATAATTTGTGGGAGTGAAGTTCACATTAAAATTAGAAAAAGAGGTTATAATCATGAATACACAACGTGCAAAAAAAGACTGTGACTTCATCTGTTATGGTTAATTAACCTATAACGGGGTTCAAATCTATATTCAAAATGTAGATGAAAATAATGAAACAACGAGAATCTATCCTCTTAATGATCTAAATAACGAACAAGAGATTCCATTATCCAGCTTAATAGAGTATTAATTGCTTACATGTTTTCTCAATAAAAACAGCTGCCGGAAAAATTTCGACAGCTGTTTTTTATTGTCTCAAATCCTATACATTGATTTTGAATTAACTATTTTCTACAACAATATCTCCCTTGAATTTTGTCGAATAAAGAAGGGAAAGGAGCCTATGGAAAGGAAATAAATAGAAGGCGTATAAAAGATTGATGAAAGTAGGACTAACTAATGAAAGAAAAAATTGGAGCAGGAAATACAGCAGAGGTCTATTTGTAAGAAGAAAGAGAAATATGGCGGCAAGATTAATAGGAGGAATACCTGGAGGTGAGAAAGATGATTTATATAAGCAAGTGCTTTTTTTTATTTGAGATGAAATAATATAGAATTTATTAGAATTTGAAACAAATATACTAAAAATTCATAGAGGGAGGATGGAATGTAATATGTGGCAAACATTATCCAAACCATGGAAAGAATGTTTCACTCAAGCTTGGTTATCGTATTGTAACGGTTCATTTCCCATTGGTGCTGTTATAGTAGATGGAAGTGGAAATATCATTTCAAAGGGTAGAAATACAGTTTACGAGACGGAAGTGATGCCGAATGAAATATGTAATAACAAAATTGCTCATGCAGAAATTAATGCAATCTTAAAAATAAACAATTTAGAAACAAATACAACGCGTAAGGAGTATGAACTTTATTCTACGATGGAACCATGTCCTTTATGTTTTGGTGCAATTGTTATGTCTGGGATACGAATTATTCATTATGCAGCAAGAGATAAGATGGTCGGAGCAACAAATTTGAAAGACGGAAATACTTATTTACAAGGGAAAAATATGAAAGTTTCAGGTCCTCATAGAGAACTTGAAATTGTCCAATTTGTTCTGAAGACAGATTTTGTATTGGGGAGAGGACATGATGTAGACCGATTATTACAAACATGGGAGCAAGATTGTCCGATTGGCATTGCGATAGGTCGAAAATAGTATGAGTCAAATAAGCTAGTGCAAGCGAAACAAGAAAAGAAAGGCATCTCAATTGTTATGGATGAAATGATAAGTGAAGTAGCAGTTTTTTAGGAAGAGGTGAAAGAAAAGAATGGATGTAAATTTTGAAGAAAGAAAATATACTTTTGATGATATTGCCGAAGAATATGAGAAAATAAGACCGACATATCCAAAGGAACTTTTTCAAGATTTGTTCACGTATGCAAATATTGAAAAGGAAGATCGAATTCTTGAAATTGGTTGTGGTACAGGTAAAGCAACGGAAGGACTCGCCCAGTTAGGATATAAGCAGATTGATTGTATTGAGCTAGGGGAACAATTAGCACAATTTACCGCTTCTAAATTTCGAAATGAGAATGGTATACACGTGTATCAAGGGGATTTTGAAAGCTGGGAACGGCAGGGTGATTTATATTCGCTTGCTGTTTCAGCAACAGCGTTTCATTTTATAAATCCTGAAATTGGCTATCAGAAAGTAGTGAATTTACTGCACAAACATGGGACAATGGCCTTCTTTTGGACATATCATTTACAACCTGATACAGATGTCTTTCGAGAGGTTGGAGCTTGTTATGAAAAGTATGCTCCGCATTTACATCCTAATCAGTTACCAACTCCAGAAGAATTAATTGAGGAACGAACAAATCTAACAATGCAGCATGATTTGTTTCAAAATTTAGTTGTTAAAACCTATAACTGGACTGATACATATACAAGTGATGATTACATTGCATTATTACATACGCAATCTGCCCATCGTTTACTTTCAAAAGAGGTAAAAGAAAAATTGTTCCATAGTATTCATAACGTAATTGAAAAACATGGCGGGAAAATTGAAAAACCACAATTTGTTGCGTTGTATTTAGCGAGAAAAAAATGATAAGAGATTTCTTACAATACAGTTTTCAGCAACGAATCTACATAAGGGAGGGAATGTTTGATGAGTAATTTTGAATGCAAAATGTTAACGATGTGTATGGTGCAAGATGGAGATAAAGTTCTCCTTATGAATCGTCCGGATCGTTTAGGTTTTCCGGGGTACATTGCTCCTGGTGGAAAAGTCGACTTTCCGGAAAGTATTGTAGACGGAGCGATCCGAGAAGTACGTGAAGAAACAGGTTTAATCGTAAAAGATATTATCTTTAAAGGAATCACTGAGTTTTGTGAGCCAAATACAAAGTTACGATATATGGTATTTAATTATTTGGCCACATCTTTTGAAGGCAAGCTACTTGATGAGCCGCCTGAAGGAGAGTTAGTGTGGGTGGATATAAAAGATGTGCTAAATTTACCGATGCAAGATTGGTTTAGAAAAAGGTTTCCACTATTTTTTGAACCGGGAACATTTGAGTGGCATTCGGTATGGGACAAAGAGCGGGATATTGTTTTAAATAGGGTGGAGAAACATTATAGGATAGTGCCCGCAAAATGCTAATTATGTACGTTAAGCAATCCGTTCTGCCATTTTTTGGTGATTGTGATGTTACGCCATGATAGGTGGAGAGGAAGAAACGTATATTGCAAAGTAGCTTAGCCCACTTACCTTGTACAAAATGAATTTAAAACTTTTTATAGATATGTTATAAAAGCACAGAAATTTATGTTATATGAGGTGAATTAATGGGAAAATACGTACTATCAAAAATGATTGGGATTGTCTTAGGGGGATTAAGGATTATTGCTACGTTAGGATATGGCTTTTTGTATTTATAGTGTATTTCTTAACTTGATGGCAATGAGATTTTATAGATACAATTTTGCTTTAGCTTAATGGGCATATGTCGGGATTCCTAACAGAATTATTTGGGACATCAACATAAATATGAAGGTTTTTATGTATATCCCTAATGTAAAACTTTTAATTACAGAAGCTTCTCGTTATTTAATGTAATTTTCAAAAAAACAATGTATTGTTTGAAGGCGCTTTATGTTACGTGATAGCATATAGATAATTTAATCAAGGCGGTGGAACATTATTGGAATCAGATGGTGACTCGGATAGGTGGCTGAACTATCTCAATTTTCTCAGAATACCCCTAATAATTATGAGAATTTAAGTTATATACAATAATATTTTAGGTTGTATACAGCAGTATTAAGGGAATGAGAAGGGCGTAGCCAATGAGTATGGATGGCTATTTACCATCTCGATTGTCCGACTGTTATTTGTAATTCTAAAAGAATCTTAGGGAATCGTAATACTATTGTAATCTATTTATAGAGAAAAAATTTTCGTTTTGGATATGCTTCAAAAGCTTAACTTGATAGCGATGTGGGCTACTTCATAAGAGAAAATATTACAAATTTCTCAAGTCTTCACCTTTTGGAAAACTGAATTTTCTGTCATTTCGTTGTATAGTAAAAGAAGTGATAGAAAAAAATAAAGGGGGAAGGAATTTGAAGAAAAAACAGTTTGTAATTGCACTTTCAGCAATGTTTTCATTAATCCTCACATCAAGTATCTATAGTACTACAGTACATGCAGAAAAAGACAAAGAGCGTTCGATAAAATTTTCTTTGTTACCATTGAATGGTAAAGTGCCAGAAACAGTAGCTCAATCAACAAAAATTGAGTTGGAAAATGGAATGACCAAGCCTATTTATTCAATTGATGAAGCAATTGTAGAAAAGTTATATGTAGAAACTGAGATTGATAGTGACCTAGATTGGAAAAAGGATCTTGTTTCGATAAAGGTGATGCGACCTAAAACAGAACCGGGTGTGAAAGTTCCTGTTATTTATGAAATGAGTCCTTATCGTTCAGGGATAAATAATGTACCAGCTTATAATGTAGATGAAGAATTATATCCTACGGAAGGTAAACCTTATGCAGAACCAGCTAACCTCGGTTCATATGGGAATTATTATGTTCCTCGTGGATATGCTGTTATTTTAGGCGAAAGTATCGGAACTGGGAATTCAGGTGGATGTCCAACAACTGGTGACGAACAAGAGATTATCGGTACAAAATCTGTTATTGATTGGGTAAATGGAAGAGCAAAAGCATTCAATGAATATGGTGATGAAATAGAAGCGGATTGGTCTACAGGGAATGTTGGGATGACCGGAGTGTCATATAATGGTACCCTACCAAATGCTGTTGCAACAACAGGAGTTGAAGGATTAAAAACAATTATTCCAATTGCGGCAATTAGTAGCTGGTATGATTATTACCGTGCAAATGGAGCAGTCATTGCACCAGATGGTTTTCAAGGTGAAGATGCAGATAAAATGGCCGAAGCAGTACTAACACGATATGATCCTGAAGTTTGTAATAAAGCCATAAAAGAACTAACTGATGGGCAAGATCGAAAAACAGGAGATTATAATGAATTTTGGGATAAGCGTAACTACGTGAAGGGTGCCAAAAATGTGAAAGCAAGTGTATTTGTTGTACATGGCTTAAATGATTGGAATGTAAAGACAAAACAGTTTGCAGAGTGGTGGGAAGCTCTAGGAGAAAATAATGTTCCCCGCAAAATGTGGTTACATCAAGGAGAACATGGTGGTACTTCCGAGAATAACTGGGAGCAAACACAAAATAAATGGTTTGACTATTGGTTATACGGTATTGAAAATGGCATTATGAATGAACCGATGGTAGATGTACAACGAGAAAATAAACCGTGGCAAAAATTAAAAAATTGGCCAGACCCTGCAGCAGTTCCATCTAAAATGCGTATGCTTTTAAGCAATAAAGCAGTAGATTTACCGCTTAGAATGGGGGCTGTGCAACAAGTCTTCTCATTATTAGATGATGCAAAAATAAAATCGAATCAATTAGTAGCAAATCCAGAATTAGAATCACCAAATCGATTAGTATATGTAATGCCTAAGCTCGAAAAAGAAATGAGAATAAGTGGTACACCAAAAATTTCATTTAAGGGAAATATTGATCGTCCAGTCTCAAATTTAACTGCATTACTTGTTGATTATGGCGGTGCAAAACCAGAAGTTGTGACGAGAGGATGGATGGATCCACAAAACTTGAATGGAAAAGAACGGTCAATGCCAATTATACCAGGGAAAGATTATACATTTACATGGGACATGCAGCCGGATGATTATGTATTTCAACCCGGCCATCAAATAGGAGTCGTATTAATTGCAAGTGACTATGACTATACGATTCGTCCAAAAGCAGGGACGAAACTTACAGTGAAATTAAGTGAAGTAACATTACCAATTGTAAAATAGAAAAAAGCCTCTGAATGGGGGCTGTTGACAAACTCTTCGAGTTTATCAATTTCTTCAAGCGTTTTAAGGGCCTGTGTAGTACGATAGCCTATACAGGCTTTTTTATTTTGGAGGCTTCATTTGCTATAATGGGAAAACAAAAAGTTTGTTAAAAGTCTATCGAGTTAAGAAATTCTTTGTTCTCCAAAATAACAAGGGAGTACTTTAAAATCTTAGCCTGATGGGTATTAGCTGCACCTCTAAAAAAAAGATTTAATCTTCATATGGATTTTTTTCTACAACCTTGGATGCTAACAATAAATTAGAAGATTTATCAGCAACTTGTTCAGCGTTATTAGATTGAACTATGATGTAGCGAATTTTCAAAAATCATATTTGAAATCGTATCGAAACTGGAACATAATGAGAAAAAAATCGGGGTGAGGAATC
The DNA here is from genome assembly GCF_028401955.1 of Bacillus sp. BP-3. Lineage (GTDB taxonomy): Bacteria > Bacillota > Bacilli > Bacillales > Bacillaceae_G > Bacillus_A. The sequence continues at coordinate 419,450 of NZ_JAQOTJ010000003.1, read as the reverse complement.
ACTACGAAACCCCCTAACTTAGCAATAAGAATAGTAATTTTAGTAGGTGTTGGAGCTACAATGAAGTCTCAAAGTCAAAATATATCCATGATTTTTCTCTTAAAGGATTTACAACTTTAAATGTTAACAGAATTTGAAATATGTACACAAAATAAAAACGGATAATTAATAATATATTGACCCCTTTATAGAAAGTACTATAAAATTGAAAGCGGTAACAAACGGTTTCCTAAAAAGATTTTCTATGATCTTTTGATATTTAGCGATATAACAAGGAATAAGTAAATCTTTTTTTGTGATTTAATGCAAACGTTTTCGTAGATTTTTGTTATTTCTTTTTATGTTTGATTTTCTTATTAAAAGATTATTGAAATAAATACGAATACATTCAATATGGGGGTGTTATAAAGAGATTTTCAGATTAACTTAAGCCGTGTTACTTAGTTAGTAACACATAGTTTTGAAATGAACATAATCAATTGTTCGTAATATTTTAAGGAAGGGTGAATGGAGTGCAAATTACAAAAAAATTAATAAACAAGACGATGTTATTGCTTACTGTAATGGTCATGCTATTATCTGGTTTTTCTTTTCAGATTGCGAAAGCAGATTCAAATACGAAAACAACTGAAATTATCATTCATTATAAGGAGAAGTCTGGAAATACAAAAGATTGGAATCTTTGGATGTGGGCCGAAAATGCGAGTGGCAGGTCCTATGAATTTACTGGGGAAGATGAGTTTGGTAAGTATGCTAAGGTGAAAATGGATGGTGACTATAATCGTGTAGGATTTATAGTTCGTACGAATGAATGGGAAAAAGATGGTGGTGATCGTTGGATCGAAAATATTAAGGATGGCCGTGCTGAAGTATGGGTTCTTTCTGGCGATGATAAAGTATACAATTCTAAACCTTCTTCTGAACTTTCTATTCAGAAGGCCATTATTGATAGTTTCAATGAAATTACTATAACTACCAATGTTCCATTCAATAGTAAGGAGCAAAAAATTGAAATTGAGGGCGTTAACATAGAGAAAGTTAGTCCTTATGATACAAATAATGGAGATATGACCAATAAGGTCAAAATCATTACAGAAAAGAATCTTGATTTAAAAAAAACATACAAAATCAAAATGGGAAATTCCATTGAAGCTAATACTGAAATTGGTAAAGTAATTCGTAGCGAGGAATTTGATCATTTATTTTATTATGATGGTAATGATTTAGGTAATGTATATACGCCATGGGAAACAAAGTTCCGTTTGTGGGCTCCTACTGCGAGTGAGGCAAAGTTGGTCGCTTACAAAAAATGGAATGATGAAAAAGGTACTGAAATAAACATGGGACAAGGTGAAAAAGGAACTTGGACGGCAAAGCTTAAAGGTGATCAAAAAGGCCTTTTTTATACATATAAGGTGAAGATTGGTGATAAATGGACTGAGGCCGTTGATCCATATGTGCGTGCTGCTTCTGTGAATGGTGATAAAGGGGCAGTCGTTGATTTAAAAGAAACAAATCCGAAAAATTGGAAGTGGAATAAAAAACCAAAATTAAAAAATCCGGAAGATGCGATTATTTATGAGTTGCAAGTACGTGATCTTTCCATTCAACCTGAAAGTGGTATTAAACATGAAGGGAAATATCTTGGTGTAACAGAAAAAGGAACGAGAGGACCCAAAGGCGTAAAAACAGGTCTTGATCATATTAAGGATCTTGGTGTTACTCATGTCCAGTTTTTACCGATATTTGATTATGCTTCAGTAAATGAAGAAAAGTTAAATGAACCACAATATAACTGGGGATATGATCCGAAAAATTACAATGTACCAGAAGGCTCGTATTCTACTAATCCTTATGAGCCGACTGTTCGAATTACTGAATTAAAGCAGATGATTCAAACACTTCATGACAATGATCTTCGTGTTGTGATGGACGTGGTATATAATCATATGTACAATGCGGCTGAATCCAATTTCCATAAGTTAGTTCCAGGTTATTATTATCGTTACAACGAGGATGGTTCACTCGCAAATGGAACTGGCGTAGGGAATGATACGGCTTCTGAACGAAAGATGATGAGGAAATTCATGGTAGATTCCGTCACGTATTGGGCAAAAGAGTATAATTTAGATGGATTCCGCTTTGATTTGATGGGTATTCATGATGTCGAAACAATGAATGCGATACGTAAAGCCGTTAATAAAATTGATCCTTCTATTATTATTCATGGAGAAGGGTGGGATTTAAATACCCCTCTTGCGTCTGAGTTGAAGGCAACTCAAAAAAACGCGGAGAAAATGAAAGGAATCGCTCATTTTAATGACGATATTCGTGATGGATTGAAAGGCAGTGTATTTGAGGAGAAGGATAATGGTTTTGTGAACGGAAAACAAAGCATGGAAGAACGCATGAAAAAAGGAATTAAGGCTGGTATGGATTATGATAAAAAAGTGTCTACTTATCAGGATCCTGAGCAGGTTCTGACATATGTTGAAGCACACGACAACAATACATTATGGGATAAGCTTGCGTTGACTAATCCTGGCGACAGTGAAGAAGTACGTAAACAAATGCACAAGTTGTCTTCTTCCATCATATTAACATCGCAAGGGATTCCATTCTTGCATGCAGGTCAAGAGTTCATGCGTACAAAATATGGGGATCATAATAGCTACAAATCTCCTGATTCTATTAACCAGATGGATTGGGTGCGCCGCGCGGCATTCGGTAAAGAAGTAGATTATATGAAAGGCTTAATAGAGTTGCGTAACAACCATCCAGCTTTTCGCATGACATCTGCTGAACAAATAAAAAAACATCTAGCGTTCATTGATGCGCCAAAAAATGTTGTAGCTTATACAATAGATGGCAAAGCAAATGGTGATAAAACTGAAGGCTTTGTTGTAGCTCACAATGCGAATAGGGAAACCGTGGAAATTACTCTTCCATCAAAAGGTCCTTGGAAAGTGCTAGTAGATGGTGAACATGCAGGAAATAAAGTGCTTTATGTTTTCCATGATAATAAGATTAAGGTTCCTGCATTAAGTTCATTTGTTTTAAAAACAGAAAAACCGATCAAATAAGAATAGATTATATAAAAAGAAATCTTGCTTAAAAAATTCACTAACCATATCGGAAGTTTGGTAACGTTGGTGTATTCAATAAAAAATTATTTTAAGCTAGCAGTTAAATAACAGATAGCAGCAGAGATTGTAAAGAACTCTGCTGTTTTTTTACATAATAATTGTTTAAATCATGTTCCGTATCCTAGTGTCTATTGAGTATTAATAAAGTATAGAAAATGAATTGAGGATTCAGTAGAATAAGATTGAATAGTTGAAAATAACGATGCGGATAAAACCAGGAGGTACATTATAAAGAGCAACTTGCTATCTTATATAAGATGCGTATTATGAAAAATGAAGGTGGTTATATTGAAAAAAATGCGTCAACTTATTGCACAAATAGAATCTTTATCTGATTGTCGTGTGCTTGAGCCTGCAGGATTACCGATAATTAATGAGAAGAAACATAGCCTCCCTGAAGATGTAAAGGAATTTTACAGTCTTTGCGGAGGAATGGTTTTGTTTGAGAATGAGGAGTATTCAGTTTATATAGTCTCTCCACAAGAATTAATTTTAGCAAATCCGGTAATAATAAGTGAGTTGTGTGAAGATGATATGAGTTCAAATTGGTATATTATATGCAATGGTAGACAAGAAGAATACGTAACAATTGATTTGCATCAAAATAGATTAGGGAAATGTTATGACAGCTTTTTTGATCGTCATGGAGTTGTAGGAGAATCACAAATCATTGCAACATCATTTATAGATCTACTTGAAAGACTTATACATTATAAGGGGAAGTATTGGTATTGGCTGCAGAGTGATTTTGTATCACTCGGAGATGCTTATGATGGACTTATATAATCATTTATAATTAATATGGATAATGGAAGAGATAATTATAATTTTCTATTATTTGGTGGTTTTATATTTAATACAGGCATGTGGATAATGATGAAATTTGTAACCTGGGGTGAATTTACCAGTGAAGGATTTGACGATACAGCAGAATTCATAAATACGTACATATTAAATCCATCAGCTATAATTGGTTATATCATACTTATTGTACTTTGGGTAAGACGGTTTATTAAAAACGTGAAAAATAACAGAGAAACGAAAAATAAGCAAATTAATTTAAACAAAGAGTAGTGAAAGGGGTAGTAACGTGTTACCATTTTGGAGAGAATATGTAATTAGATTAATTGAATTAGGTTTACAATTATGGTTCATTGTTATGTTCATAAGACTATTAATACAGAAAAAGAGATTAAGAGATTCAAAGGTAACTTATATTCCATATGGACTAGCATTTCTTTTCTCATTTATTATGATGGGAGCAAGTGAATTTATAGGTTTACCTATTAAAACTTTAATTTACTTAGGCTATGGGTTTAATTTTAACGCACTTGTTTTCAGTTACTTTGTTTTTAAAAATATGGCAGACGTACTGAAAGATTTTAAACCAGGTGCATATCTTATGAAGTTTTTGAAATACTTGTTCCTCATACTATCTATATTAACAGCCATTAGTTTCTTATTTAAATCACTTGTAATGCTACTAACTGTTTAAACAAGGTTAAACACAAATCATCTTCATCCATTTTATCAATTTCTCGATATTCAATCTCGTTTTTTTGATAGAATTTTCCCCAGAAAGCCACTGTTCTCGAATTGCTTTTTAATTGGGACACGTGATATGTTCCCCTGTGTTGTTTGGAAATCTCTGAACTGGTTCGATCTGCTATTTGTTTTTCTCTATACGGCTTTAATAAGAAAAAATCGTTAATACAAAAGTCTGTTTCAGGGGCCGTAAATGGTAATTTAGTTAATAGGATAAAGCCAACATATTTTCCTCATATTTAATGAAATACGGCATAAACTCCTCACGAGTACAAATAAGTTCAAAAGCATCAAACTCAAAAAATCCATTGAGATAATCTCCTTAAGTAGATGCTATTTTCTGCTTACAAATAAACTAGAGTTTATTTCTATGTAACAGGATAATCCAGATGAATTAGAATATGCATCCTATTTAAGTGAATGGGATGAGAAACACAAAGAAAAATAAATGAAATGGTATCTATAAACCGAGAAAAAAACGCTTGGGAAATCAAGCGTTTTTTTGTTTGCTAATTGCTTTTATTTATGAAATAAAGGATAATTCGTTATTTTGTTCAAAAAATTCATTTTCATAATTCGGTAGTGAACAAGTAGTGCTGTACATCCTCCTAGAATTATACCGGTCAATACATCGAAAGGATAATGAACACCAACCCAAATTCTTGAAAAAGCGATACACATTCCGAAAATGATCCACATAAATGTTTTTCCTCTATTACATAGCCAAATTGTTACTGTAATTACTAAAGCAGCTGTAGCATGATCACTCGGGAAAGAAGAATTTGCAGCGTGATCTACCAATTGTTTAATGTGATGCGAAACGAATGGCCGATCGCGATAGAAAAATAATTCACTCACTCGATTCATAGTAAATGCTATGGAACAGGCAAATAAAGCTTGAAATACGGTCACTCTATTTTCTTTATTTGTAATCCATAAAATGAATAATAAAACAATCAAAATGTACTGAGCATACTCAGCGAAAAAAATCATCATTTTATCTAGGAGAGGGTATTTATAAACAAACGAGTTGACCCACTGAAATATTTCATAATCGAAAGAATGTAAAACCATTAAATAAAAACACATCCTTACATTTATTAAAGCTTTTTTTCACTTTTCCATCATATCAATTACTGATTCTTGTTTAAAGGACAGATTGTAAAAATAAATGACATAGGAGTTGTATTTTTTGTAGCAAATAAAAAGAAAAATACAAGTTGTTAGTATGTACACATCCTTATATAATCATCATTTTAAAATTTCATGTAACGTAATAAAAAGGATTATTTGTATATTTCTAGAATAAAAATTAAGAAACTAGAAGCTTTTTAGGGGGAGTAGAGAATGAACCAAATGATAAATTCCATTTCTCTAACAGGAGATTGGGAGCTAGATATTAAACAAATGCTAGAACAATATAATAAACTTCACACATACGAGCATTCTGTTAGAGTCGCGAATGAAGCAAAAAGAATTGCCAAGAGATTTGAATTAGATGAGGAAGCAGCAGCGATTGCTGGCTATCTCCATGATATTAGTGCCATTATTCCAAATGACCAGCGTATTCAAGTAGCAGAGACGATGCAAATTGAAGTGCTACAGGAAGAAAGGATATTTCCGATGATTATTCATCAAAAACTGTCAAAAAGAATTGCACACGATATTTTTAAAGTAGAAAACGAAACGATATTAAATGCAATTAGCTGTCATACAACATTAAGAAAAAATGCGACACATTTAGATATGGTGTTATTTGTTGCAGATAAAATTAAATGGGACCAAAGTGGAACACCTCCATATATTACAGAAATTCAAGAAGCGTTAGAACAGTCATTAGAACACGCTTGTTTTGCTTACATTTCATACTTATGGGAGCGAAAACAGAATCTAAAAGTAGTTCATCCATGGTTACAGGATGCTTATTTTGACTTAAAAGAGAAATTAGGAGTGGAATAAACAATGTTATGCATACCTTCATCTTTTAAAACAACCATACAAGATGTTCACGGAGAACAAGGGAAGCAGTGGATTGAAAAGCTTCCGAGTACGATTCAAGAGATTGAAGAAAAATTATCACTACAAGTCATTCAATCGTGTTCCAATCTATCTTATAACTATGTTAGTATAGCCCGAAAGGAAAATGGACAAGATGTTGTGCTAAAACTCGGTGTCCCTAGTGATGATTTGAAGAACGAAATAGAAGCACTTCGTTATTTTCAAGGAGAAGGAACAGTGGCATTACTTGATTCAGATTCTGACTATGGATATTTACTATTAGAATATATCAAACCAGGTATGTCACTTGCCTATATAGAAAATGAAGAAAAAGCAACGACAATTATTGGACAAACGATGAAAAAACTTTGGAAACCAGTTCCTACTCTATATACATTCCCTTCTATTGAACAATGGTCAAAAGGATTGCAGCGTTTACGAGTACATTTTGATGGTGATACAGGACCATTACCAAAAGACCTTGTCAATAAAGCAGAAGATTTATTTCCACAATTAATCAAAACAATTTCTAAACCGCTTTTGCTTTATGGTGATTTACATCATGACAACGCTTTATGTATGGGGACGGATCAATGGCTTGCAATTGATCCAAAGGGAGTTATCGGCGAAGCAGAATATGAAACAATTGCGTATTTAAGAAATCACTTATTTAATAAATCAAATCCAAAGAAGGTATTAGCAAATCGCATACAACAATTGGCAGAGGAACTTCAACTAGACAAAGAAAGAATGATAGCGTGGGGGCTATCTCACTGTATCCTTTCATCATGGTGGTACTTTGAAAGTCATGACCGAGTACCTGAAGAGACAATTGCTTGTGCTCGCTGGTTTGATGAATTAAGAGTTAGTTTGAAATAAGATATAAAACTATTTAATAAAAATATAAATAAATTACATATGAAACTATAGAAAAACAAGGAGTGATTTTTGGTGTGTAAAGTGGAGATAAGAAGACCGCACATTGAAGACACTGAAGAGATAAATCAATTTTTTAGTACAACCATTAAAGATACGTTTGCTAGAGAAGGTTTATCGGAATTACTTAATGATATAGAAAATGAAATTGAAATTAAGAAAGAATACTTAAAATATGACTTTGATAGCAATGGGGAAAATCGATACTTTTTGATAGCTGTTGATAAAAGTTGTAATAAAGTTATCGGTACAATTGAATACGGTCTAGCAAGTGAACTAATAAACTGCTGCACAAATAAAGCATTAAATGATTTACCAGAAATAGGAACGGTATTTGTACATCCAAATTACCAAAGGCGTGGTATAGGGAATTTACTTTTAAATGCAATGTTTCTTACCTTGTTAAGCAGGGGAATGAAAGAGTTTTGTTTAGATAGTGGGTATACAAATGCACAGAAGGTATGGAAGAAGAAATTTGGAGATCCTGATTATTTGTTGAAGGATTATTGGGGGAATGGATATGATCATATGATTTGGAAGAGATACGTTGATGATATGCCAATAATATTTAGTAAATAAGTAAAATGTGTTTTGGAATGGTACCATATTGTCAGTAAACTCAATTTACATAAGTTCAATTTTTAAAGACGATTTTTTAGTAATTGGCTCTTTAATCCAGTCTAAATCCTATAAACAAGTGAGAATATCGGATATAGAGTATGTTCACTATAATAACAATTGAGTATTTGTATAAGTGAGTTAAGCTGTGCCTAACTGAAATGGATCTCCACATTACCTCTTCTAGGGTGTACTTCACTTTTTACTTTGTGCTTAAAGATGGGGATTTCTTTTGAAGATACATTAAATAAAGTACTTACCTTCAGAATGCCTAAGAAATTTAAAAACGCTATTCTTTTTGTAGAAATACAAGAAAAGAATAGCGTTTTTTCATGAGCTTTACTATGTTCAAAAGGAGAAAGAAGGGTATTGGTTGTAAAGAGCGAAGTAAATGATGGTATATATGACAAAATAAAAACTTGTATTATGTTTTAAGGATACATAATTAGATTATCATTAACTTTAATTCGTGAGGATGTACTATATTTAATAAAAATAAATATTTAGAGAGGAATTTTATATATGAAGCGGATTGCTATCGTAGCAGCATGGGAACCAGAGCTTACGTATTTACATAAATATTATCCAAGCTATCAGAAAGAAAAACGAGCAGCTTGGGAGTTTCATTTTCATAATCTGAACGGCATTGAATTGATTTCTGTCATAACTGGAGTCGGAAAAGTACAATGTGCAAGTTGTGTTCAACTTCTTATTAGTGAATTCCAACCTGAGCAGCTATTTATGACAGGAATTTGCGGCAGTTTATCAAACAAGGTGAAAAACGGTGATATTGTTGTCGCTACTAAAGTTATGCAACATGATGTAACCAGAGCAGGAACGGGAATGGATCCGTTTGATTTGTATACAGGCAGAGCAGCAAGTATTCAACCTTCTAAACAGTTGATTAAAGAAATGAAAAAGTTGCAGTCAGCTTACAACTCTCATTACGGGACATTTGTTTCAGGTGACCAGCGTATTCGTAGTTCAGAAACGAGAGAATTACTTCAGACAGTATACGGAGCTCTTGCGGTCGATCAAGAAATTGCTGCATTTTCTTATGTTTGTTATGTGAATAAAAAACTGTTTCTTTGTTTAAAAGCTGCTTCAGATCAAGCGAATGATAAAACAGTAGAAGAACAAAAAGTATTTAAGATGTTAGCTTGTGAGAAAGCGTGCGAATATATGGTTACATATTTACTATATTCTTTAAAAGTAGGATTTGTTAATGAACACTGTTGATATTTGATTCAAACAAGAACGCTTGTTTTGAGTTTTAAGTTGATGTTAAGGGGGGTAATATCAGAAATTTAGAAATACATGCAGAATTGGAAATAGTGTAAAGTAGGTGAATGAATTGGTAAATTATGAACAGAAGGTTATTAATACAGAAAGAGGTTCTTTTGAAATCTTTATTACTGGTAATGGAAAACCTTTGTGTATAACACATCTATACCAAGAATTCTCCATTAGAGGTTCGATTTTTGCAGATTGCCTATCATCGTTTTATAAGGTTATTTTAGTTAATTTAAAACAGGCTGGAAATTCATCAAAAGCTCGAAACTCAAACGAACTGACAATGAATGAGACAGTTAAGGACCTCGAAAGCATACGAACTGAGTTAGGATACCCAAAATGGTCTTTTGCTGGGCATTCTGCGGGTGGATTTTTAAGATTAACATATGCTACCAGTAAACCCGAGGTATTAGATTCCCTTATATTATGTGATACTGCCGCATCTAATGAGTTTTTAAATTCGGAAAGTTGTCTATATAATTTTAAAACTGGTCAACATCGTAAAGAGGTATCCAAAATATTTTTAGCATTGATGTTACCCTTTGTTTCGAAAGATAAAAAAAGAATAGCTAATAAAAAGTTGATTGAATTGTCTCTCTATGAATCAGAAAAGTATAATGAATATTTTAGTGAACTATCCTTTAGTAAAATTATTAGAAAAAGAATGAGAGCTTATAACAAAGACATTAAAACTTATGATGTTCGAGAGAAATTAAAACATATTAATTTTCCTACTCTTATTCTTTGTGGTCAATATGATGTACAATGTCCTGTTTTGTACTCAAAAGAAATGCATACATTAATTTCAGATTCTAAATTAGAAATTTTTAAGAATAGTAATCATTTTCCTTTTGTTGAAGAGAAGGAATCTTTTATAACAACCGTTCGAGAATTTACTACCATCTAATTAATATGTGAAGATTTAGATAAATATAGACTGTGGCTCCAATTTCCCCTCGTCAATATAGGTCAAATACCTAATATCTCGCCGTTCTTGTTGTACAAATGAGAGGTTTAAATGTCGGTGCTAAACCAACGCTACTAATTAACAGAGTCTAAAAGAAATTAGAGTGTAGGAATCTCATTTATGGTTTTTTACTATTTAGTAATGAATGTTTTAGAAAAGGTATGTTAGGTGATAGAGATGCAAATGAAAAAAAGTATGCAAACAGTTGGTATGATTATATTTTTTGTACTGATCTTCATAGTGGTTTTAATGTGGAAAACAGATACAAGTAATGAATTAAAAATATCTACAAAGAAAACAGATAATAATGCGGCTTCTAATTGGATAGATGGCTATATTTTGCTTAAGGGAGATGCTGTGTTTTTCATTGAAGAGAAGTATTTAAAAGATGATTATGACAGAAAAAACTTAGAAGAAAGATTAAAAAGAAAAATTCCCGCTGACGCTGTTTTACACATTAATAATTCAAGTATAGTAAAGCAATTACAAACAGGTGACAAAGTTAGAATAGAGTATAGTGAAATACTCGAATCTTACCCTGCGAAGATACAGGTTACAAAGATGGAAAAGATTTAGGATTAAGAAATGGAGATGTTGCATTAATATTTTAGAGAACTCTGAAATAAAATTTTATAAAACGGATTACTAAGTAAAATGGAGGATTGTATAGTGGGTAGGAGCTTATCAGAAATGTCACTAGAGGAATTGTGGGAACTGTTTCCGATTATTTTGAAAGAGCATAATCCAATATGGAAAGATTGGTATTTACAAGAAGAAAAATTATTTAGCAATATAATTGGTAAACAATTTATTGAACGAATAAATCACATTGGAAGTACCTCTGTTATTGGATTATTAGCAAAGCCAACGATAGATATATTGCTTGAAATAACAGAAGACTGCGATTTGAAATTTTTAGTTAATGTGTTAGAGAAAAACGGATATATCATCGAAAAGCAATCACAAAAGCCAGCACCTCATTTAATGTTTATGAAAGGTTATACAGAAAGTGGATTTGCTGAAAAAGTATTTCATATTCATGTTCGGTATATAGGCAATTGGAATGAATTGTATTTTAGAGATTTTTTACAATTACATAAAGATGTTGCAAAAGAATATGGTAACTTGAAAATGAGCTTAATAGATAAATATGAACATGACAGAGATGGATATACGGAAGCAAAAACAGAGTTTGTTAACAAATATACTAAAACTGCAAAAACGGAATTTGAAAACAAATACAACCCAAACTGAGGAATTATTGTTCAAACTTTATTCTAAAACTATAGTTATAAAAAGTATCTTATTAAAGAATAAGCAAAAGTGGTTATTTACACAAAATAGTAAGGCCTTTCCAAACCACAAACTATTGTTTGAATCTTTTCAAAAATAATACATTAGTCTTTTTGAAATGAAATGCATTATAATGGATAAGACAGATTCTAGGTAAAGAGGTTATGGAAATGGATAAAGTATACAACGATTTATTAAATATATTAGATAATACTAAAGTTAAAAAAGACGAACCGTTAAAAAAATACACTTTTACTAAAACGGGTGGAAATGCGGACTATTTTATTTTACCTACTACGTATCAAGAGGTACAAGATGTAATAAAATATGCAAATCAAAATAATATTGAGTTTACTATTTTAGGTAATGGTTCAAACTTAATTATTAAAGATGGCGGTATTAGAGGAATTGTTCTGAATTTAACCAAGTTAACAGATATTTCATTAAAAGATAATAAGGTCATTGTTCAAAGCGGAGCAACTATTATTGATACTTCTAAATTTGTACTTGAAAATCATCTAACTGGATTAGAATTTGCTTGTGGCATTCCAGGAACAGTTGGCGGAGCAGTATACATGAATGCAGGAGCATATGGTGGCGAAATATCACATGTTATTGAAAGTGTGTTAGTTCTAACTAGAGATGGCGAAATTCTTAATTTAAATAAAGATGATTTAGAATTAGAATACAGAAACAGTTCCATTTCTAGAGAAGGATACCTTGTGTTAGAAGCGACATTTGCTTTACAAGAAGGAGATTACAATAAAATCAAAGAACAAATGGATGAATTGACATTTTTACGTGAATCAAAACAACCATTAGAATATCCTTCTTGTGGAAGTGTTTTTAAACGTCCTCCAGGTATGTTTGCTGGTAAGTTAATTCAAGATAGCGGGTTACAAGGTAAACAAATAGGTGGTGTCCAAGTATCTACTAAGCATGCTGGATTTATGGTGAATGTAGGTGAAGGTACAGCGAGTGATTATGTAAAACTTATCAGATATGTGCAAGAAACGGTAAAATCTAAATTTAACGTAGAATTAGAAACAGAAGTAAAAATTATTGGAGAAGAATTAATATCTTAATTAGGAAATACTTCTTGAGATGTCAGTGATAATTCGTAAAAAATATAAAAAAACCAATGATTTACTAAAGAAGTATGTAAGAAATTTGAATAAGATACAGTGTCAAATTGGTATAATGAAAAATGTGGAAAGAAAAGAGAGATACAAATGTATGTCTCTTTTCTTTATATACAGCAAAATCATTTTTATTCAAAGGGAGATTGAGGTGTCTTTAAGATATATAGTGGTTTCGGGTGGATCGGTCGATGTACCAGGAGATCATAAAAGCTTCCTTAATAAAATAGGAGCAAGGATGTTTCGAATTCTTTTTCCAAATATGATGAAAGACAAGTATAAAGAGTTAAATCTGCTGTTGAAAAGTAATCTCAATTGGACATTTATTCGTTTACCATTTGTAATGGAGGGGGTAGCCACTGGTAGCATAAAAGTGAGTTTAAGAGATATCCCTGGTTTGAAAATTTATAATGGAGATATTGCTGATTTTCTTATTAAGCAAATTTCTAGTCCTTTATACTTAAGAAAATGCCCTTTCATCGCGATTTAATACGATCTGTATAATTTTGTATCTTCTTATATCCTTTTATTGTAAAATTTATTTAGATAGGAGGAATATATATGAAATTTGAAGATGATAGAGTATTAGGAATTCAACTAGGAGCTTTATTAGTAACAGAAGATCATAGATATTTGGTAATTAAGAAAAATGATCATTATTCACTGCTTAATGTGGAAACAATGGAGTGCAGCATATTAGAAGTTGCTTTGGAGCATATTGAAGAAGTATTGGCAGAGGATTTGCAGGAAGCAGTGAAACAAATTATTCCTGCTGAGCATTTAAAACTTGTTGCGAAGAATATCGTATGAAGGGGGTGTCTTACGTATGGATAATACTGAATATTTCGTTATCGGAGATTTACAAACGCTACACAAACAATTTGAAGATTTATTACAAACAGAGATTCAATCTAGCGAGGAACTTGAAGAGTCGTTGAAGCGACAGTCGCAATTTTTAGATGAAGTAGAAGAACAGCTCAAACAACATTATATTCAATTTCAGTGTAGCACTGATGACAAGCAAGCGAAAGAAGCTTTCGATTTTGATCAAAAGCATGTGCACCCATTAGTGAAACACTACAAAAGCTTACTAGACAGAAAATACTATAAATCTCCATTTCGTTTACAGCTAGATCCTAAATATTTTGGTTTATTGGATAAAAAAGTAGAAAATGCCATTGAATTGTTCAATGAAGAAAATATAGATTTAGAAATTAAAGAAGATGAGTTAGTAACGAAGTATTTCGAGATTACAGGTAACTTAACGGTAATGTGGAAAGGTAAAGAAAAGTCGTTAAGCGACATGCAGGTGTATCTTCAGAATCCTGAACGTACGGTTAGAAAAAATGCAATGACTCTTATTCAAGAAAGCATGTTATCAGTTGAAGAGGACCTTCAAATTATTATGGATAAGTTAATTGCGTTGCGGCATCAAAAAGCTCAAAATGTTGGTTTGCAAAATTACCGCGACTATATGTTTAAAAAATATGAACGATTTGATTATACAGCAACCGAATGTCTTGAGTTAGCAGAAGCAATGCGTCAATATGTTGTTCCGTTACAGAAGAAACTTCAAGAAAAACAGCAAAAAACTTTAGGATTACATACTTTTAGACCTTGGGACATTAGAGCAGTTCCAAAAAACGAGAAGCCTTTACAACCAGTACAAAATGTAGACGAATTAGTAAAAGGATGTTTTCATATTTTAGAAAATGTTGATTCTCGTTTTTCTGCATTACTACATGAGATGAAAGAAAAGAATCTCTTAGATTTAGATAGTCGTAAAGGAAAAGCACCAGGAGGTTTTTGTGAATCTTTACCTGCTTCTAAACAATCGTTTATATTCATGAATTGTTGTAACACACAAGATGATGTCGTGGTACTGTTACATGAAATGGGGCATTGTATTCATAATGAACTTATGAAAGACATTGAACTAGGGCCATATCGAAATGTTCCTATGGAAACAGCAGAACTGGCAAGCACAACAATGGAACTCCTAACGATGGAGTATTGGAATATATTTTATCCAAATCAAGAAGATTTCAATACAGCAAAGCGTGAGCAACTTCGATTGATGGTACAATACTTACCTATAATTACTGTGGTCGATCAATTCCAGCATTGGATGTACGAAAATCCAAACCATACACATGCCGAAAGAAAAGAGAAATTTAAAGAACTAGCAAGAACATATGACTCTAACTTTGTGAATTGGGAAGGCTATGAAAATTGGTTAGAGACAAAGTGGTTGTCTATTTTACATATTTTCGAGGTGCCATTCTACTACATTGAGTACGCAATTGCACAAATAGGTGCTCTGCAGATGTATAAGCAATTTAAAGAAAATCCAAAACAAACTTTAATCAATTATAAAGAGGCGCTATCTTTAGGAAGTACAAAATCAGTAAAAGAAGTGTATGAAGCAGCAGGTATTCGTTTTGACTTTACGATGCAAACAATTGAAGAGTTGATGGAGTTTGTGGAGAGGGAACTTGAGTTATTTGAGGAAGAGTAATAAGGTGTTGAGATTATAATTTACAAAAAATATTTTATTACTTTGGCCCATTCACTAATACTATTTAATGTTTTAGGGCGTAAGTATAGTGATAATGGCGAATTAAAGAAACTTATTTCTACTAAGTTTCCAGATGGGAGGTTGGCCAAATGAAAATATCTACATTACAAGGAGAAGTTAGAGAGTTTAGTAAAAATAAAGGTTTTGAGAACGCAACGATTGAAGAAAGAGCATTATTTTTGGTTACAGAAATAGGAGAGGTTGTTCAAGAAGTCTTAAAAATCTCTTCAAAACATGATTCAGATGATATTAATAAACTAAAGGAACAGTTAGGTTTTGAAATTTATGATGTGGTATGGAATCTTTTTGATCTTGCTAACAAACTCGATATTGACTTAGAAGATGCATTTAGAAAAAAGAGTGAGATAAATAAATATAGACATTGGGATGAATAAAAACAATCGAATTCTATATTTTTATTCACTTTTCGCTAGACGGTTTGAAAATTATGATCATGTATATCGTGCGAAAACTAATGATGTTATATAGCAGAAATAAAACAGCTTTTAGAAACCTTCTTGCAAGCACGTAGTTAACAAGGTGTATATAATTATATTATGTCAACTGTGTGCGGGATGTAAAGAAATAAAAATGATCTTTACTTAACAATAAGAAACATAAGATAAATTGTTTGGAAAGATAGAACTTTTCCTTTATTATAGTAGTGAAAATACTGAAAATTCGGAGTGGATATAATGGAATGCTTAATAGGGGATGTTAAAGTTCATTATGAAATTTATGGTTCTGGTAAACCAATTATTATGCTTCATGGTTTTTCTCCTGATCATAGATTGATGTCGGGATGTATGGAGCCTGTTTTTATACAAAGAGAAGGTTGGAAACGGATTTATATCGATTTGCCAGGTATGGGGAAAACGAAGGGACATGAATCTATTCAAACCTCTGATGGAATGTTAGATCTTGTTTTAAAATTTATAGATACAATTATTCCATATGAATCTTTTTTAATTGTAGGTGAATCATATGGCGGATACATAACTAGAGGAGTTATATCCAAAAGAAAAGAAAAAATAGATGGCGCAGCATTTATTTGTCCTTTGATTATTCCGGATATAAGCAAGAGACAGCTTCCTCCGCATACGGTTATTTACCGAGATGAAAAGTTTTTATCTCAGTTAAGTAATGAAGAATGTGAGAGTTTCAGTTCGAAATTTGTAGTGCTTAATGAATATAATTGGCAACGTTATCTTGAAGAAATCATATCAGGTATTAAATTAGCGGATGAGGCGTTTTTAACAAAAATAATGAAGCAATATGCTTTTTCATTTGATGTGGATAGTCAGTTATCGCTGTATGAAAAACCAAGCCTCTTTGTATTAGGGAAACAGGATTCAGTAACAGGCTATAAAGATGCTTGGGAGCTGCTTGATAAGTTTCCACGAGCTACTTTTGCGGTTTTAGATAAAGCGGGACATAACTTGCAGATTGAGCAGAATGTTTTATTTAATTCGTTAATAAATGAATGGCTAGATAGAGTAGAAGAAAAATAATTATAGAAAAATTTTTATTTTAAATAGTTTAACGAAATCAGCTAATTAATAAATTTTTAATAAACAATTTTACTGCTTAAAAATCAAAAATAAATTGACAGAAAAAGTAATTAGGTGCCATACTAACTATATAAATTGTAATTGTTGAATAATTGAAAAGAAGAAAGAAGGTACATACATGAGCAATAGGAAAGACCCTAAAAAAACGGAAGATGCTTATATAGTTTCAACTGCTAGTGCCAATATTAAAGTAACAAATTACAATGAGGTTGTTCCTTCACTTATACAATCTAAGCGTCAAATTGATCGCTACAATTTAGACGTTGATGCACAAGCTGTTCTCGTTGCGACTAGGCTAATGGCGGCGGGGGCTAAGCTTGGACATGCCACGGAGATTCATTTTTCAAGATTTGGTTTATCAACAGGGCGCTATCGTTTATTGGCAGATCTTGAAGATAACGAAGGAGAAGCATTACCTTCGCAATTGGCAGAGCATTTAGGTGTCACACGTGCTACTGTGACAGGTTTAATTGATACTCTTGAACGAGATGGTCTTGTATCCCGTCGACCTAGTTCAAAAGATGGGCGTCAAAAATCAGTCATTTTAACAGAGCAAGGTGCAAAGAAGCTTAGTGAAATGGCTCCAGAGCACTTCGCAAGGCTAGAATGTATGGTTAGGCTACTTAGTATCGAGGAACGTAGTGTATTTCTTGAATTGCTTGGTCGAGTGACAAAAGGTATATCAGCACTTACGGAAGATCTAGATGAATAAAGAATGAACAGTTCGGAAGGGCTAGTAAAGCTAGCCTATTTTCACACTTATATAGTTAGGTGACTAATTATATTAAAAAGATTTCAAAATAGAAAGGAGGTGAATACATGAAAACGATAAAGTATCCGGATAAAGCGAAAGGGGTATATGTTATTACAGATTTAAACTCCAAGACAAAAACTTTTGTATTATGGCGTGAAGTATTGATGGCTTATGTAGCTCCTGCCATGATGGCAGGCATTGGAGGAGTGATTACTGGTAGCAAGGACCTTCAAATTGGTGCACTGACAACAATTGGAGGAACATCAGCCATTGTTGCTTTGATACTTGGTCTTTGGCTAGAGAGACAAGGGATTCATAATCAATGGCTTATCAGTGTAAATTACTTAGTTGTGATGGTAGTTTTCACATTGATTGGGGCTACGTTTGGCATTTTTACTGCATGGATGACTACTTTTTTAATGGAAGTGTTGTGGCCGACCAAACACTTTGTCTGGTTAAATCGGGTATGGATTGATTTTCCGCTATCTACAATAATCGCAAGTTCAATGATAATATGGCGTTGGCGAATGAACTTCAAAAACATTATTTCATTCAAAGGAGAAGATAGAAAATGATTGTTATGATTGGGGCAACAGGTACGATTGGCAGTGCGCTTTTGAAAAGTTTAGTTAACCTTGGTATTCCTGTTCGAGCGATAAGTAGAGATCCCGAGAAATTACGTATAAAAATTGGTGATTTAGATCAATCACTGGTTGAAATCAAGTCTGCTGATGCAGCTGAACCTGAATCATTGCGCCGTGCGTTTACAGGAGCAAGCCAGCTTTTCCTTGCGATGTCTAACAGTCCAAGACAAGTTGAGCTGGAGACTACGATTATTCGCATTGCTGCGGAAATCGGAATTGAGCACATCGTAAAAGTATCTAGTCCAGCTTTTAATCCAAAGTCTCCAGTAGCTGTAGCAAGTTGGCATCATGAAATCGAGAAAACTTTAGCTGAATCTAACATCACTCATACTGTGCTACGTCCATATGCGTTTATGCAAAATATTCTAAGGTTTGCACCTGCGATAAAAACTCAAGACGTTTTCTGTGGTTCTATGGGTGATACTGCATGTAACTTCGTTGATTGCCGAGATATTGCAGATGTTGCTGTGGAAGTTTTGACTAACAGTAGAGTGGCTGGGAAAATATATACTCTTACTGGCGCTGCGGTATTCAGCTATCCGCAGATTGCGAGAAAACTTTCCATTCTTCTAGGTAGGTCAATTAACTATATCAACATGAACCCTCAAGTATTACGACGTAATCTAATCGAGCATGAACATATGCCTCATTGGCTTGCAGATCATGTTTTAGAAATTCAAACCATGTCTGTGATGTTGCCAGAAAGACCTATGGGCACCGTGAAGCAGTTGCTTGGTAGAGAACCGCGTACATTGGATGATTTTCTTTGTGAGAATTTAGAGGTTTTTAGATAAGGTATATAAATCAAGTAGAAAGAGAATAAAAATGATTACAAGTTATAAAATAAAGCCGGTTTCTCGCTTTAAAGTGGTGAAGACTGGCTATTTTTCTGTTCTGCTTTTGTAGTTAAGTCTTGTTGGTGATATATACATGTGAATGTGTTTTTGAAATAAAGTTATGATGTTTGTAAAAAAATGCGACTTTTTGATTTTAGCAAGACCTCAATCTAAAATACTTTAAAAGATACGGGGTACACATAGTTATAAATGATGAAGAAAACTTCCAATGTATAAAGTTATGGTTATTTTACAGAATAATCTTGCAATATTAAACTGAAAAGAAATACAATAAAAGGAAACCTATTAAAGATTTTAATAAAATAGTATTTTTGGGGGAGAGAACAGATGGATAATTTTTGTGAATAACGAAATAGATAGGAAGAAAATAAGTAATGGAATGCTGGGGAGGAAAAACGGACAATGAAAACGCTATTAAAAATACTAGGAATCATTGCTGGGATGGTAGTAATCGGTGTAGCACTTACTTATGGAATCTTATATTACCTCAATCAAAGTAAACCAACTACTAAAAAAACACCAACAGTGGCTCCAGCAGTGGAAGTGTTAGCTGATAGCAAAGTAAAAGCAGAAAACGCAAAGCTGTTAGATAATAGTAATTACTCGTTACCAAATAGTGATTTTAATAAAGGTTTTAAGTGGACTGATGAAAAAGTACAAATTGCATTACACGAAATGGCACATCAAAAAGTAAAAGCGGATCAAAAGTGGGGTTATATTTTTATAACGCAAGAACGAATTGAAAGTTTATTAGGGGTTATTAAGAGCGGTGATATGGATCATAAAAATGCATATATAGATATTTTAGAAAGGTGGAAACAAGGGAAATACGAGAAGGTTAATGCCGATCATAATACAATTTGGAAATTACAAAGCGGGAACCTTGGTGAAGGTAAGGGGGTAATGTCACAAGAGGAAGAGAAAGAGTTAATTAATAAAGTTTTCATACAGAAAGAGACATTTTCAGGAAGTACGTTAATAGCAAGTGGTGAACAAGGTAAAAAATAACCTATAAAAAATATATATAGTGTTGAAAAGATTTGATTGGTAAACGTCAAGTAACTCCAAATATACAACAAAGGTTGATTTTAGAGTTGCTTTTTGTTTTCTTCACTTTTTTTCGGTACTTTGCAACTAGATGATAAATCCATTGACCACGGTAAGACTTTATCAATTTCCTCTTTATTGTTTAAATCAATATTTGGGAGCGTTTCAAACAAATAGGGTTTCACTTATTTAAAGCTATTTTAAAATTATTTGTTTTTATTGAGATTGTTTATCCTTACTTTCAAATGGAGGATCCTTATTTATGTCCGAATAGGATTTAGCAATCTATTCTTAATCAAACTTTATTCTAAAACTATAAAAAATAGGATAGAATTATGTTTACTGTTACAGTTACCTATTCCTTTAACATGCACACCAGTAATATAAATATTTCTATAAAGAAGTAAACAAGGAATACGCTTTGTACATATTCTTTTTTCATTTCATACTAAATATGTATAAATCTGAAGTACCTATGATAATAGGTGCTTTTTTGTTATGTAGAATTTACACAATAAATGTGGGTTTTATTAAAATGAACAATTGAGGTAGATAACTTACAATAATGTAAGACAGATGTAAGGAAAATGAATTTCTACATTAAAATAAAAGAATTAAACTAACAATATAGGAATCAATTAAAAATTAGTAAAAGATAAGGAGTGAGCACATGATCTGGTTAACATTAATCATCTCATACGGAATGTTTTTATTGTATTGTGTTCGCACAGCTGAAGAAATAGACGGGTCTTTGATATTGTAACGAAATAAATGAAGACAATGTAGATAAAATATCTGCTCTAAGTCTTAAGAATATTTGATTATGAGACATTAGTGTGTAGCAAAGAATAGCAAATCAAAAGTTGAATTTTGCGAATATATAATGTATCGATATCAATACATGAAGAAATATAGAATGAATACTTAAACGACTAAAGTAGCTTATCAGCTACTTTTTTATTTCATCTTGTACTTTATATTTCTAAATAAGTAAACGCACCTAACCAAACTCATTTTATATAACAATCATTGAAACTAATACGGCAGCATTATAAATAAACAATGGTAAAAAGATAGTGATATCCAATTTAAAGATTTAAGACTTTGCATTATGTTCACTTCAATTCGATATTAAATTGAAGTGTTTTAATTTTTTTACAGTGGAAATATCGTATTGTAGAGTAAAAACATTGTACTTCCTAGTGGAGTGAAATTTAGCTTTATTTCTACAACTCGCCCTGTTTCCACTCTTTATTATGAATAGCTAATCCTTCTTGACCAAAGAAATGGAGAATATATTCTTTTTCATCGCTATCAGTTTTTTTAGCTAGTTTAGATCCCTCCACATTTTGCTTTTTTCCAAAACGTAAATAAAGAATTTCTCGATAGTCTTCAACTGCAGATTCGAAATTTCCGTTGTACCATTTGTTCAGAATAGATTCATATTTTGGCCTTTCATCATTATTGATAACATTTAAGTTGTTTTTTAAGTAGTGAATGTTTTCTTTGGTCATTTGAACTCGACCTACATCACGGGTACCACGGACATGAAGATTATTCCCATTGAATGTGAGTTTTTGGAAAGACATGTTTATCATCATGTCATTTATAGTTTGCTCGTTTTTGATTTCTCCAATAGACTGAGCTGCTTTAGATAAATCATCATTGCTAACTACATAACTATCTTTTTGTTGCTTTTGAATGGTTTGAACTTTCGGTTTTTCCTGAACTTTTTCTTCTGTTTTTTTATCATTATATGTTAGAGTGATGTACGTTCCTACTGATAAAGTTACTAAAACAATTACACTATAAGTAATTTTCTTTTTCATAATAAATCCTCCTGCGAATATCTTCGAAAACTGATTTCTTACACTAATGTGATGAAGGTCCGCTAATCCTAATCAGATTAACTAAATCTTTTTCAAATTCTTTCACTAAAGATTTAGGATAATTTATTAAACTTTAGTGATTTTTAGGCGGGTGTTTAGTCCGTATTAATTCGTAAATTTGTTTGAACCGGTGAAAAAATAAAATGTGTAACAGTATGTGCAAATGGATTTACATCTTCAATGAATTTCTCTGCTTTAGCGAAATCTTCAAACTGCATTTTTAGCATATAACAAGCATTTCCTGCTATACGATAACAAAACTCTACGTTTGGAAGGTTCTCTATATAATTTTTAAACGATTTATAGTCTCCGTTCTTAACTGTTGCTTCTATGATACATTGGATCGGTAAACCTAATTTCTCATAAGCAACTTCTAAAGTATATCTTTTTATGATTCCAAACGATTCCATTTGTCTTACACGTTCTGTTACGGAAGGTGAAGATAAATTAACTCTTCTGCCAATTTCACTCATTGATAACCGACTATTTTTATGTAATTCATCTATTATTTTTTTATCAATATTATCTATTTTCATTATTTAAAGAAAACCTCTTTCTTTTGTTAATTATTTTAAATATTTTTCTTCAATTCGTTATTATTTTAATGGGATTAAATGGGTTTATTTTTTATTATTAATATAACAAGGAGGTGCTTTAAATGGCAAGAATTATAGAATCTAATTTCGGAGAATCACCATTTCAAAGACTTTTAGGACATAACATAGAAGTGATGAAAGGGTGGTCTCGCTTAGGAGATGTACTAGAAAAAGATGGATTACTCTCTGCTGAATTAAAAGAACAAGTAAGGAGAACGTTAGCACAAAGTAATGGTTGTGAATATTGTAAAGCAAAGGGAAAACCTGAGCTTGAAAAGTTTAATGAAAAAATTTCGATTGCTGTAGGATTTGCGGAAGTATTTTTAAAGCAAAAAGGAGATATATCAAATGCAATTTTTGATATTTTGAGGGAATGTTTTAGTGAAAAAGAAATAAGTGAACTTTGTGCATTTATTGCTTTTACGACTGCTTCGCAATATTTTGGAGCGATGCTTAGATTAGAGGCACAAGAGCAGTTATAAAATAATGAATAGAGTATCTAATATCGTTGAAAGCCTGTTTTGATTAGATCAAAACAGGCTTTTTTTCTACGCACTAACGTTTTTCTTCTTCGCTGAAATAAATTTTTCATCTAAAAAGTTTGTACCTAATACGCCGAGTATAATTATGATTGCCCCAATAATATGGTAATACGCGAGCTCTTCTTGTAAGAAGATAACACCAGCGAACATTGTAATTAAAGTAGACACATTGCTAAATACACTCATTTTCGATGCTTCTACAATGGATAAAGCGTAATTTGATAGGAATGCTGTTAACAGTGATGAAAGGATTCCTAAATATAAGATGGAAACTAAAAATAACGAGTTTGTAAAGGGCTGAAAATATAAATGTATAGTTCCAGCTGCAATATGGTTT
This sequence comes from Bacillus sp. BP-3, assembly GCF_028401955.1. GTDB lineage: Bacteria > Bacillota > Bacilli > Bacillales > Bacillaceae_G > Bacillus_A. The sequence continues at coordinate 395,700 of NZ_JAQOTJ010000003.1, read as the reverse complement.
CCGATAGATAATGTATTAAAGCAAACAAATCCAATTACAGTCATCATATACGTTACATCAATTAATCGAAATTGTTTTGTCATCTTTCGTGCTAGTACGTTATAGCCAGCTGATGATAATGCTGATAAGAGAATCAGTATAACGCCGGTAAAACTAGTAGTATGGGAGCCTAATCCTTTCATAGTGAAAATGAAAATGACCCCAGATACGGATAAAAGAAGCGAAATTTTTTGCCAAATTGTTGTTCGTTCTTTTAAAAAGTAAGAAGCGCATACCATTGTGAAAATTGGAATGGTAGCTTGAATAATTCCTGCTTCAGATGAAGATGTATACACTAATCCAAATGCTTGAAAAGTAAAGAATAATGCTGGATATAGAATGGCTACAGGTAAAATAGAAAGCATATTTTTAAACGTAATATTTAATTTAATCAAACCGAATATGACTGGAATGGATGCGGTTAGAAAAGAAACAGTAAATCGATGAGCCAATGTATCCAGCGGCCCTGTGATTGTAAGGGTCAGTTTTACAAACATAAATGAAAAACCAATTATAGATGTATAAAGGATTGCTGCGGCGTAAGCTTTTTTTGTTTGTGTCATAATAACACCTCGTATCATCAATTTTCTTACTGGCCAGTATATGTAAATGGTAATACTTTCTTGTGGGTGCTACAATACAAATAAATATGATCTGTACCGGTACAAAAATATAAAGAAGGAGGTGTAAACGTGTATAAATATTTAATTGTTTTTAATGATTTAGAAAAGTTAATTCAAACTGGTGAATTGAAAGAAGGAGATAAATTACCTTCTATTCGATCATTAAGTACCCGTTTTCAATGCACGAAAAGTACCATAATTCGTGCGCTTCAAGAGCTAGAAAAAAGACATTTGATATACTCCGTTTTGAAGAGCGGATACTATGTTGTGAAAAAAACAAATGAAAATCATGTTAGACATAGTAGTGTCATAGACTTTGCAACATCTGCGCCTGATCCAGATGTTTTTCCATATTTGGATTTTCAGCATTGCATAAATAAAGCAATTGATACATACAAAAATGATTTATTTATATATGGAACTCCGAAAGGCTTGCCTTCGTTAATTCGAGTTGTTCAAAGACAACTAACAAACTATCAAGTATTTACGAATGAAGAAAATATTTTTATTACATCAGGTGTACAGCAAGCATTATCTTTGTTAACTTCTATTCCATTTCCAAATAACAAGAAAACAATTTTAATTGAACAACCAAGTTATCATTTGTATATCGAATATTTAGAAACGAACAGCATCCCGGTGATTGGCATAGAACGAACAGCTGAAGGGATTGACTTAAATAAATTAGAACGTATTTTTCGAACAGAAGACATTAAATTCTTTTATACGATGCCGAGATTTCATAATCCATTAGGAACATCGTATTCTAAGAAAGAAAAAGAAACTATTGTCCGCTTAGCGAAAAAGTATGATGTGTTCATTGTGGAAGATGATTATTTAGCGGATTTAGAAAGAGATACTAAAGCAGATCCGATGTATAGTTATGATGATTGCTCTCATGTTATTTATTTGAAAAGTTACTCTAAAATTATTTTTCCTGGACTCCGTGTTGGTGTTGCCGTTATACCTAATTGTTTAACTGAAAGTTTCTTAACATATAAAAAATTACAAGATATCGATAGCTCGATGATTTCACAAGCAGCGCTAGAGGTTTACATAAAGAGCGGGATGTTTGATCGGCATAAACAAAAAATTCGTGCTTCCTATTATGAAAGATCCAAGAAGTTAGCTGATTCTTTGAAAGAATGGAGTAGCATAAACAATCAGTTATTTCGATATCATGATGCAAATTTGCCGTGTGTGCATACACACATCATTTTAAATAAGAAGATTATCGTTCGACCGCTTATTCGAAAGTTACTACAAACTAAAGTAATAGTAGATTCGATTGAAAAAAATTATTTATCTTCGTTTCCAAAAGAAAAAATATTGAAGCTGAATGTATCGAATGTAAAAATAGAAAGGATTGAAGAGGGGATATATAAGATTATCGATGAAATAAAACTTATATAAATCAAAGGGAGGTTTATGATCACTTTTTATAATAAGCAATTAGAAAATAAAGGAGCTCACTTCCTAGACAAGATAAATAGATAAGCTCCTTTAAAAATTGCTATTTAAAACAAACGTTCATTAAATAAAGGCTAGTGTTTTTTATGCGTACATTGATTACTTTTTATTTACTTGATAATACAACTCAAGAAGATCTGCAACTGGGATATTGTTTATCTTCATACCTGTGATATCACTTTGCTGTATTTCTACATTCCTAAGATTACTATGAGTGATTTTACTTCCTTTGAGGTTGCATCTATTAAACGTGATTGGATTGTCCTGATCTCCAAGATTTGTATCAACGAAACGAACCCCATCTAACGTCACTAAAGCCATTTCGCTATTAGAAAAATTTAAATCGGCAAACAATGTGTTTTTTAAATTTATATTGTGAAACTTTGAATGACTGAGATTACAGTTGTTAATATGGCTGCTCATCATATTACTGTTGCTAAACGAACTGCCTTTTAGAGTTACTTGATAACACTCTGTCTTAGCCATATTACAGTTTTCATATTGGGTATCTGAAATATCCTCATTTTCAACTAAGTTTACTATTCCTGATGAAGTTTCTATTCTCTTTATGTAACAATATTCATCTTCTGTTTTAAAGATTGCTTCATATCCCATCTTTTCATAAAAGAAGTGGTTGTTGATCTGTTTACTAGATGTTTCAAGATCCCAAGCTCGCACATTTAAAAACTCTTTTTCTATCAAAGTTATGACTTTTGATCCTATGCCTTTCCCTTGATAGTTAGGGTCTACAAAAATACGGTCTATCCTCCCAAAAGAGTGACCTGAAATCGTGACAATAATTCCCCCCACAATCGTTTCGTTGTAAAAAATTTTGAAGAAATTTAATTCATTAATCATATACTTGGTCATTTCAATTGAAGCATAACCTGGTGGCTGAATGTTATAGTCAATTATACTTTCTTGGTCTGGGAGCCATTTTTTTGCTTCTTCACCAAAGGTTCTTTTCGAAATTTCTGTTAATGTTTCAGCGTCTATAATAGATGCTCTCTCAATCCTTATTGTTGTCATTTAAACGTCTCCTTTAGACTTAAAATAAGTTGTTTTCAATCCTTATATTACCACAAAAAGAAATATTTAGATTTTTCTTGGTCTGCTTGTATAGTTTAAACATTCAAACAACCTGTTTATATTTTTAATATGTATAAAAAGAGAGGATACTCGTTTCTATATTAAACGAACTATCCTCTCTTCATAGTACTCTAATTAATACACGAAATTCTTAAATAGATGACAAAGGCCATTGCCATCTATTTAAGAATTTCACTGTCAAATATTATATTAATTTAGGTCGTTTATTATAACATTCACTTTACGGTGTAAGATAAAAAGAAGCCTAAATTAGGTAATTTTATCAAGACCTAAATTCTAGAAACTCATTAAAAATAAAGGGCGATACATATTATTCATATATAATATGTATCGCCCTTTTACTTCTTGCTTAACAATCGCACCCTTTAATGGCATAACAATATGTTTCTATTAGCTTGTTTACTTGAACAAGCTAATATCTTTGTTACATATAATAAGAAGAATGCGTATTAACATAACAACATATAATCCTCGATAAGATTATAGTTTATCGATTAATGTCTCCCATGTAAGTTCAAGAACACCTGTCATATTTTGTGGTTTATTTGAAATATATGTTATAACTGCATTTTTATGTGGCAGCATTACAACATATTGACCATATAAACCATCCATACGATATGAATTAGAGTAAGAGTTCATCTAGATTTGATAGCCGTATCCTTGATGATGGTCTGCCGTAGCAAAATAAGGATTAAAATCGTTGGTCTTTATTTGGACAGATGTTGCTTGTTCAATGTAACTTGAAGGAATCAGTTGCTCTAATACATAGTCGGGAAAAAAGTCAATTTGTTCAATTGACTTTTTTCTTAGCCTTGGTTTATCTTCAGGAAAAATTAATTATTTGATTAAAGGACCGTATAATTGAATAACAAAAGGAAAATAGTTTTTAAATGATGCTAGGTTGAAAAAGAGGATTGTATAGTTCTATCACGAAATAAGTTAAAAGATAGAGGGGGCGATATTATGAATCTTATAATGAAGATAGGTTTGGAGAACAGGTGTAAAAAATTATAATGAATAGGGGTTTTTCTATTGAACCAAGCTTTGCTAATCATTGATGTTCAACAAGAATTAGTTGATGGCAATAATGAAACGAAAAGTGTGTTTAATAAAGAAGCCTTATTAGATAACATTAATTTAGTTATTAATAAGGCATTAGAATCACACGCTTTAATCATCTTTATAAGGGATAAGGATGTTACTGAAGGAAAAGGTCCCGGGTTTCAAATACACACGAAAATAAATGTGCCAACTTCCGCAAAAATATTTGATAAAGCAGCTACAAATGCGTTTTATGGAACACCATTAATGGATTTTTTAAAGGGAAACGAGATCGAACATCTTGTTATGATGGGATGTAAAACAGAACACTGTATTGACACAGCGGTTAGAACTGCAACGGTGAATCATTTTGATGTTACTTTAGTAGGGGATGGTCATTCGACGACGGATTCTTCCATTCTACCTGCTGAGAAGATTATCAGTCATCATAATGAAATACTTCATGGTCATTACAATGTTGACAATTTTTCTGTTGTTCGAACTAGCAAAGAAGATTTGTTCCAACCAATCCATGACAATTATCGGTAAATCTTTAATTATTCACTTAACTTGAAAAGCGCGTTATTGCTATTTTTTAAAATATGGTAAAGTCAAACGTGTATAACCCCGTTCTAAAATTAGAACGAGGTTATACACGTTTAAGACAAAGGAGAGGAGATTATGAAAAAGTCAACTCATTGTATTATTGGAGAACTAAATCAGTTAATCCCTTTTCTTATTTTTTTAGAGACAGTAAATGAAAAGTTATTTTTTAGTCCTATTTGTGAGGGGAAATGGTCAACGGCTGCAATTATCTCTCATTTCATGTATTGGAATCGATATATTTTAGTGGAGTGCCTTGAAGGGATGGTGAATGGAGAGATGCTTACTAAATCTAAAGTGAATGTAGAAGATATGAATAGGTTGGCGGAGGGATTAGAAGTTAGCTATCTCTCCTCTATATTTATTTAAAAAGAATGCCTCAAAGAACAAAGTAGATCATAGTCTTTGAGGCATTTTCTTTTAACTCACTTTATCAAAATTAAATCACTGCATCGAAGTCATTTGATTTAGGCAGAGAGACTGCTTTTTTCATAAGCACTTCCCATAAGTGTACGGATTTGTTCCACTCGACTGCGGCCTGTTCCTTTTGATATATAGCATTTTCATAACTAAGAGTTAGTTGTTGCATATCAGTTGAATTATAAAGCATATCGATACGGAGTGCGTACTCTCGTAATGTTTGACTTTCATTACGGGGAATACCGATTCTTGCAAATTGTTTTAAAAGTGCATTGTATGCTTTTGGATATACGGTATCATTTTTTCTGTATTTATAGAAATGAGTTATAAAACATGTTATCCATTTCATTCTAGTAGTAAAGAGAATGTACCCTGTGATACTTATTAGAATAGTAGAGAGGATAAAGTACCACCAAGAAAAACCTTTTTTAGAATCTGTTATCTTTTTAGTAGAGTTTACTTCTGTATCTTCCATTAAACCTTTCAACTTTGCCTCATTGTTCCGCTGTTGTATTTGTCCGTTGTTAGAATTAGTTTCTTCGCTATTTTGTGTAGTAGATGTAGGAGTATGGTTTATAAAATTATAGGGATTGGTGAATCCTTTCGTTGGTTCGAATGGAATCCATCCGTATCCTGGAAAGTATACTTCAACCCAAGAGTGTGCGTTATTGTTTGCAATTTTATAAACGTTATCACCTTCTAAACTGGTATATGTATTATCAAGAGTTCCTTCTGTATAGCCTTTTACCCAACGAGCGGGAATCCCGGTCGAACGAAGTAATACAATCATCGACGTTGAAAAATTATTACAGTACCCCTTTTGTGTATCGAAAAGAAATTGATCTACATAATCTTGCTCTTTACCAGGCACAGTAACATTGATTGTTTCGTATTTAAATGAATTGGCTGTGAAATAATTTTCGATCGCTAATACTTTATCATATCGGTTTTCTTTATCGTTTGTTAGATTGAAAGCTAATTCTTTTACTCGTTGTGGTAATGATTCAGGAATTTGTGTGTACTTTGTCATGAAATAAGAACTTGTTTCATTACCTTCATTCGGTTTTACAGCTTTCAAATCTTCTATAGAAAACTGCGGGGTTTCATATGTTACTTTATATGAATTTAGAACAGTAGAAGAATTTCCGTACAACGTATCAATTTTTTCAGAAAATGGATCCACGCTGTATGATATATCAGAAGCAGCCTCAACTGATAGTAAACCTGCTGGATAAATAAGGTGAGGATAACCTTTTTGCATCGTAATCGTTGCTGTGGATACTACCGTTTTTGTATTTCGTTCATACCATTTCATGACTTCATTCTTCTTTTGAAAAGAAATTTTTTTTGGTTTTTCCGAAATCTCCCAGCCTTTACCTGTATAAAAATCCTTTGTTTCTACTCTCCAATATTGTTTGTTTTGCATTTGCGCCGTAAAAACAACTGTATTATCTGCTTCAAAAGGCCCACCTAATTGCGAGTCATCTAAGCCGTATCCGATTTTAGAAACTTCTTGTTTTTTACTAACTTCAGATGTGTTGAATTTCAAAAAATTCATCGGATTGGTCCATTGAGGGCCGGGTTTTGGAGCAATGTAGGCAATGGTTGTTGACAATATTATAAATATCGCAAGAGGCCTAAGTAATTTTGTGAGATGTCTATCATAATTTTGTAATTGTTCATTCGCTTTTATCCGTTCAATTTGAAGAAGGCTCAGCATAAAAAAAGCGATGACAAGGGTACGAATTATTGCATATTTTGAATTGTATAAATGTAAGTTATGAAAAGCCGAGATATAAATAATAGTCAAAATTAGAAATAACAAGCCACGTTTTTTATGAATCATCCAAAAAGAGATGAAAGAACTCAAAAACCAAAATGATAGAAAAAATAAGAATGTCGGAAAAACTGGAGAAATATCTAGCAAATTCCCCTGAAAAAACAGGGAAGTATTTTGAAAAATATCAGAAACGAATGCTGTAAGCCATGATGGATTTATAAAAACATTTTTATAATATAAGGAATGAATGATGAATAAAATGCTTACAACCTTAATTGGAATTTGCCACTTCGCTTGAAAAAATGAGAGGGTAAAGCAAATTCCTATAAATATTACAAAAATATCTAATCTACCTACATTTGTAATACCTATAAGCGGTTTTACCCACTCTAGTAAAAGAAGAAAGCCGCATATATGTATAAAGAATTTACTCATATCCCATTGATTTTTCACTTGTAATGTTTTCATTTGCTCACCTCAAAAAACACGTTCGTATAACGGTTTTCATAAACAACTTTTACAATTATTTTTCGTTTTTGTAGAGTTTCTAGAATACTAAGTTCACGATGTGAGAGTTGGTTTTCTTTTTCTTTCACGACGACCACTATTAATCTTCTATTTTTAATCGCTGCGTAATCAACTGCTTTTTGAATATCGAGAGAAAGATCGCTTGTGACAAGTATTATAGTGATTGGCTGATACATTTTCTTTAGTTCCATTTCTACACTTTGAGAGAGCGGGAACATACTGTCTGCTTGTACTTTTGCTAAATGACAAAAGATTTGTTGCAATTGAGTATCTCCATTATCTAAAGGGAAAATGGTTCGTTCTTTGCCAACAGACACGAATGACGCTGGTGAATTTTGCTTCAAGACAGCTCTCACAATGGAGGCGGTAAACGAAACGACTAATTCGAATAGAGGAGATGGTGTTCTATCCATAAATATCATGATATTGTGGCTGCGCTGTTGCTCAAACTCTTTCGTCATAATATTGTTTGTTCGTGCAGTTGCTTTCCAATCAATCCAAGAAAAACGATCACCGGGTATATATTCTCTGACACCGACAGAAACTGTAGAGTCTTTTGCTAAATTTATATTTGCTGAAAGCGCTCCTTGTTCAAAATGGTTTTCTAGTTGGCGATACTTTATATCTACATAATGAGGATAGACTAAAAACGTATCAGGGACCGAAAAAGTTGCCTCTTTTTCCATAATACCGAATAGATCCCCAGTTTTTATATGTACGCTCGAAAAGTTGTGTTCTCCTCTAGGAATTGTATCAATGATATATTGAAATGAAATAGTGCGCTTAAATCCAGGAAAGAGAACTACTTTATTCGTCTTTGTTTGTTTATAACTTGTAAAATGTGGTGGTAGTTCATCTTCTACAACTAAATAAAATAAGGGAAAAGGAAGTTTTCTCTTTATTGTAATCGTGCTTTTAAATGGTTCTCCTGCTATATATTCCTTTTTGTTTGTTATTCGACTTACTTCAACGTCCCGTAAGGCATAGAAGGGAAGGAGTAATGAGTAAAGGCTGAAAGGAATTGTACTGTAAAATAAAAACCAGCTTACAAATCCCCCTTGCAACATGGCATATACAAATGTTAAGACTAGGCTTAAAGGAAGTAGCAATAATTTTACAACGTGATAAATTGTTCGAAGTAGTCGTTTCATCAAAAGTTCATCGCCCTTTGAGTCGGCACAGTGGTTCGTGCAACGATTTTTGCGATGATTTTTTCTTCCGTTATACCTTCAAATTTCGCCTCCATTTTTAAAATAAGTCTGTGAGCTAAAACGTAGGGCGCTAAAAATTTTACATCGTCTGGAATAACATAATTTCTGCCATGGATGAATGCATAAGCCTGTGAAGCCTTCATTAAAGCAATTGAGCCGCGTGGACTTGCACCTAGCTGTATAGAACTATAAGAACGAGTCTGATTAACAAGCTTTACGATGTAATGCTTAATGGATTTGTCTATGCTTACTTTCCGAACCCTTTGTTGTAAGTTCAGTAATTCTTCAATTGTAATAATAGCTTGTATATGAGAGTGTGGATTTGCTTTTTCCATGCGGTTTAAAATTTCAAATTCTTCTTCTGCTGTAGGATAGCCCATTTTTAGTTTCAACAAGAAACGATCAAGCTGAGCTTCAGGTAAAGGGTATGTCCCTTCATATTCGACCGGATTTTGTGTAGCCATTACAAAGAACGGTTTTGGTAACGGTCTTGTGATGCCATCTATTGTAATATTTCCTTCCTCCATACTTTCAAGTAAGGCAGATTGTGTCTTCGGCGATGTACGATTTATTTCATCAGCAAGCACAAAATTCCCCATAATTGGTCCAGGTTTGAACTCAAATTGCAATTCTTTTGGATTATAAATAGAAACACCCGTTACATCTGACGGCAGTAAATCAGGTGTGAATTGGATTCTTTTGTAATTAGCATCAATTGATTTTGAAAGAGTACGGACTAACATTGTTTTTCCGACACCCGGAACATCTTCTAATAAAACATGCCCTTCAGCTAAGAGAGCTGTCAAAGTTAAGATCGTTTCTTTTCGTTTTCCTACCATCAATTTTTCAATATTGTTAATGATCTGTTCTACAATTGGATGTAGTGTATCAAGCTGTGTCATCGTAATCCCCCTAATTTTATAATCGTTTTCTAGTTCATTTACTGTGAAATAGAATTTCAGTTAAAGAAATGATTTTTCTTCGGTTTATTCCAGTAGAATAGTAATCTAAGAGGTAATAAGCATTTGTATTATATATAAATACAAATTGGAAAGCTGACATAAAATCTCCTTTTTTAGGGGAGAAGGAGAGCGACTGATCGCACTTAGGATGGTCAGGGACCTTTTCTGCCACAGGCAATGTTAAAATAAAGTGAGCAAACAATTAGCATGTCACTATTTGTTTTATATAACAGCAACTTAGATGTTGAAAAATCAAAGTAGATATAAATAGGTAAAAATTAAATGCGATATTTTAGCTGAGAAGCTTTAATCATATATTGCAAAAGTTTAAAGGTAAGAAACAAAATGATATACATATAATTTCTATATCTCCAAAGGAAATCCTACTTGAAATTTTATAAATATTCAGATTATATTTTCTGACTATACCTAAAATTAATGTTGCTGTCACTTATTTCTTCTAGTATCTTTATTTAGGAAAACTCTAGAATACCACGCCTCTGGCTTATTTGATTATTGTGGGTTTCCATAAATAATGCCAAATAGTTGTTCCACTATATATTCGCATTAATTAACAAAATAAAGGTTAGTTGTAATAATATGGTACAATACGGTTTGTAAAGGTAATAATTAATTTTGAAAAAATAAATAAAGGGGGATTTAAATGGTATATATGCTTGTAAATATAGGAATTAGTTTTTTGATTGGCATCATATTCATCTTATCGGCACTGCTATTAAAAAAATATCCGCCTACAGATATTAATGCAGCATTTGGCTATCGAACGCGTCGATCTATGAAGAATATTGAGTTATGGAATGCGGGTAATAAATATAGTGCTGAAATTATGAGACAACACGGTTTTTTGATGATTTTTATAGGAAGTATAATTAGCCTAACATTCAGGTACCCACATACAATAATTGCACTTATAGCTCTTATGCTACTATTAATAATGATTATGTTTCTTAAGGTAGAAATGAAATTAAAGGTAATGGAGAAATGATATAATATCAATTACAAATTTTTTTATAAAAATCGTATCATGATTATAATTGAAGAATCCCATTTGGTCGAACTTTTTTTATAAACAGTCAATATATTTTATACGTATCTTAGTTAATTTTGCACATTATATAAGGGGTACCGCTGAAGGATGAATTATTGAAATTACGTGGAGTGGGCTATGATAAATTTTGAGGATCAAAACTATGCTATTTTTCGTTATTATGGAAGTTTATTAGAATATGCCCCTATTAACTTTAGCAAAAATAAGGAGGAATGATTAATTTGAGAACCGGTATAGATAATTGGATGCCAGTAACCGTTTCGAGAATATATGAATCGTTTTCTGAAATTCCAATTCGGTGATGTATTGCTGGAGGTTGGGCATTAGATTTACATTTGGGCAATTATACTTTATTAAAATCAATAGTTATATTGAATACATGTAAATGATGTGGGAACCATTGAAATTTCAATAATTCTCACATCGAAGTTAAGATAATTCTGAATTTTACGTACTAAGGGATGTATAACCAAAAAAAGTCGATTCCCTGTACGTTAAGAAATCGATTTTTCATATGACTTTAGATTTTCCAAGTAACAATGGAGCAGTAAATCCTGCCACAATTCTAGCCAAAGCTTTAAAAAGAGGAAACAATGATGCAATAAATGCTGAATCTGTTTCCTGGTATATAAATGTTGTAATGACCATGATATATATAACATCTGCTAAAGAAATACTCGCAGAAGCAAACCAGTAATAGTAAAAGTTTTTTTTCATTGTCTTTCTCCATTTCTAAAAATCTCACCGTTATTATAATAATTATAAATTTAGGGTGTAAATATTTCTGCAAAAAAGAAAAAACAGCTTTAAGATAAAATAAAACCGTAGTTTACAGCCCAAAAGTCAAAATTTATATATATCCAATATTCATCACATTACTACAGGCAGTAGCATTATAACTGATTTTTCTATACAACCTCTGGGCGGTAAGATTTATTATTTTTAACACAATTTTATTGCATTCAGGAAATATGATTTACAAACACTTTTTTTGTTTCATCGCTTTCATCACAAATCCAATATCTTGTTGAGAGAGATTTATTAAAAATGTCGTTAATAACTTAACCTTTCGAGTATTTGTATATCACTCCTTTTCGCTAAAACACCTCAATATCGCTATCGTTTTTTGAATCATCCGAAAATTTGTGCTGCAATTCCATATAAGTGGTTGTTTCTAATAGGCATTGAATCTGAGTTAATTATCATTATTGGAGGTTGACTGACTTTCTCAAAACCACTATCTTTTAAAAAGGTCATAAATAATTCATCTCGTGTTGGAATATCAATCCTCAACTTCCCTTTATGATTAAAAGCTAATTGATGGGTTAGAAATGCAGCTGCTTTGTAATCAGGGGCAACAATCGGTCCTAAAATTAAATTTACAGGACCTAAAATAGATAGACCATATCCTAAGATACTTCCAAATTCATCTTTTAAGACAAGAGATTGATGTGACTGTCTAATTCTATTTACAAGGAATTCTCTCCTTGAATCACCGAAAGCATTTTTATCTAATTCAATAACTGTATTTAAATCATTCTCCCTTAATTCCTCTGCTTTTAATCTAGTAGAAAAGTATTCATCTGATGCTGTATAGTTATTACAGATGAATTTATGTACATAACCGACTTCATGAAAACCCATTTTTTTGTACAAAGGCTTCCCTTCGGTTGTAGCAATTAGCATTATAGATGTCTTTTCTGCTGCAAGATTAATACACTCTTTAGTAGCTTTTTTCCCAAGACCTTGTCCTCTATATTTAGGGTTTACAATTACCATTCCTATTGATGCTAAATTGGTATCATAAGCAATTATTGCTGCACTTGATACAATTTGACCCATCTCATTTTTATGTCCTAAAATTTTACCAGAAGACATAACTGTTCTAATTTCATTTCTATCATAATCCCATCCAACGAGTTCTGATAAAGATATTAGTCCTTCAATATCATTTTCATCCAAAATACTTAATTTAAAGTTTTTATTATTCATTGGTGGCTCCTTAAATAATTTTAAATTTAATTAATACTATTTTTCGTTTCTTGATTTTAACATGATTTAACTGTTATAAGAAAACACTTTGTTTAGCAAGCTAGTGATCCTTCTAAAAGACAAAAGTACGGACTGAAAAAGTTGTATATTATACAGATTGAATTGTCCCCCGAATCATGGACACTAAAAAAGATGTTTCCGATAGCGTATCGAAAACATCTTCTAAGTGTTTGATTTTTTATGGTCTTTTATTAAACTGTCCATTTTATAGAGTACAGTTCAAAGGTGGATAAGGAGGGGGATTCACAAGAAAAAGTTAAATTAACTTGCAATCTGATTGTTAGAAATGTTTGATTTTTCTTCCTGCAAAAACCGTTGTGTTTCTGTAACAACAATCCCGCTTAATCCGATTAGACCGATTAAATTCGGAATTGCCATTAGCCCATTTGCAATATCAGAAAATGTCCAAACTAGTCCTAGTTTTAAGTTTGCTCCAAATATGATTATACTGATAAAAATAAGACGGTAGTAACGAACCGCATTAGGGCCAAATAAATATTCAACGCATTTCTCTCCGTAATATGACCAGCCTAACATGGTCGAATAGGCAAATAAAATAATCGCAATGCCAAGTATCATACTTCCCGCACTTCCAAATACAGTTTGAAATGCAAAGGTCGTTGCTTCAACGCCTGTTTTACCAGAATTCCAAGCGCCTGTTGTGATCAGTACTAAACCAGTGATTGTACATACGACGAATGTATCAAGAAATGTACCTGTCATAGATACGAGTGCTTGTTTAGCGGGGGAGTCAGTCTTTGCAGCGGCGGCAGCAATCGGTGCACTTCCAAGTCCAGCTTCGTTTGCGAACACACCTCGGGCCATCCCGATTTGAATAGCTGAAGCAACAGTTGCTCCGACAAAGCCTCCAGCAGCTGCAGTGCCATGAAAAGCTCCTGAGAAAATAAGCTGAAAAGCTTCTGGAATTTGACCTATATGATAAAAAATAATAATAAGTCCAGCAATGATATAAAAGAAAGCTTTAATTGGAACAAAAAAACCGGTCACTTTTCCTATTTTTTTAACACCGCCTAAAATAACAATTGCGATAAAAAGAGCCATTCCGATTCCTGATATGACCGGGGATACGGAAAAATTAATTTTCATCGCCTCAGCAACTGAATTAGACTGCACCATATTTCCAATTCCAAATGAAGCTGTTATTCCGAAAATAGCAAATAATATAGCGAGCCATTTCTTTCCTAACCCATGTTCTAAATAATACATCGGGCCTCCAGAGTATTCTCCGTTAGCACCATGCATGCGATATTTAACTGCAAGAATCGCTTCTGAATATTTTGTTGCCATTCCAAACAAGGCTGTAATCCACATCCAAAATACTGCACCAGGTCCCCCGATAGACACTGCGGTAGCAACACCAGCTATATTCCCCATCCCGATAGTAGCAGACATAGCGGTCATTAACGCTTGGAAATGGCTAATATCTCCTTTAGATGAGTTATCCTCTGATTTTCCGAATGCTAGCTTATGGGCATATAATAGTTTGATAAATTGTAGGCCTCGTAGACGTACTGTAAGGAGTATTCCTGTCCCAACAAGTAGTGACAGTGTCGGTAGCCCCCATACATAATGATTGATTACTTCTAATACTTGATTTACTGTTTCCATCTTTACTCTCCTTTAGAAAAAATAAAAAACCATTTCATGTAAACGAAATGGTCTCTGGAGATACAAGGAATAGAAAAATAAACCGATTCGGGAATCGGTATTTTCTGTCGCTTGTCTCTGTCCTTTTACCTGAGAGATTATCCGCTGAAATAGCGGATTTGCTCCTTCGGTGCTCTGTTTCCTCCATGTTGCTTGCAACAGGAGGGAGTCTCTCCAGAGATTCGTCCCCATACAGTTCTACTTGAATACAAGACCTGAGAGTTTCAAAGCTGTCCGACCAGCTTTTTGCCCCATCGGTAGATCATAAGATCTTCTCCTGTATGGTTCATCCGAATGCTATGAAATTAACATGAGTAATTATAGTCATGAATTGTATGGTAAGTCAAGAAAGAAATGAAAAAGGATCTCCCATACAGATATGTATCCTCCTGCGTCATAAGAGTAAATACCTATTGAATTAGTGCTGTTTCGCTTCACTATTTTGTAAATGTGGACACCTAGTAAATAAAGTTTGTATGAACAATTCCTCGTTTTCTGGTGACAATTTAACACTGCCAAGCAAAGTATTTGGATAGTGAATTTCTACACCGTGAAATGCAGCTGCTAGGCGAAAACCGATAAGCATATCATCAGTTGGATGAACTCCTGTAATATTTTTATAGGGAACATTGCACCAAAAAGGACCGCATCTTGCATATAAACTCTTTTCTCGCAATTCATAGTGAATCACAAATATAATCCATAACATAAATAAATCAAATATAAAAATGATACTTGGAATAATGAGCCAATCTACAGAATTCAATGTTTCATCTAACCAAGGTGGAAGTGAGAGGAGTGTATTAGATAAAAGGAGGATTCCAATCATCTTATACCAATATCCTCGGTCTCGCCTTACTTTCCATTTCATTACATTACCTTTTTAATTGTGTGAGATGTTTTCCTATCAGAATTGAGGAATGTTTTATTTTTATACAAATATCACCATATTTCCGCGTGTATAATTAAGAATATATTATTTTCAGAGAAGAATATTGAAAATAAAGTAGTTTATATTGAATTTAGATGGCAGAATGAAAAGGGAAGAGAATCATTTTTGAAATGAAGTGTAATCAAATAACATGTTAAGGAGAAATACATGAAACCATTACAAGGGAAAGTAGCAGTAGTAGCAGGTGGAACACGCGGTGCTGGAAGGGGCATTGCGATGATGCTCGGTGAAGCTGGTGCTACTGTATATGTGACAGGACGAAGTACAAAAGGAAACCTATCATCAATGGGAAGAATTGAGACTATCGAAGAAACAGCTGAACTTGTAACGAAACTAGGTGGAAAAGGAATTGCGGTTCGCGTTGATCATACTGTGAAAGAAGATGTGGCAGCTTTATTTGTAAAAATTGAAAAAGAGCAGAATGGGCAGTTAGATATTTTAGTGAATGATGTGTGGGGAGGCGATCCGCTGACAGAATGGAATGTACCATTTTGGGAACATAATTTAGACAATGGGATTCAAATGCAAACAACCGCTGTACATTCTCATATCATAACAAGTCATTACGGTGTCCCGCTTATGGTGAAAAATAAGAAAGGGCTCGTTATTGAAATTACAGATGGTGTTGATTACGAATATCGAGGAAATATGTTTTATAGCCTTGCTAAAATTTCCACAATTCATTTAGCTCAGGCAATGGCAAGAGACTTAGCTCCCTACAACATCACATCTGTTGCAGTCAGTCCAGGATTTTTACGTTCTGAAGCTATGTTAGATATATTTGGTGTGACAGAAGAAAATTGGCAAGAAGGTGCAAAAAAAGATCCGCACTTTATCGCATCAGAAACACCATTTTTTATTGGAAGAGCAATTGCTGCTTTAGCGAGTGATCCTAATGTTCATAAGAAGACAGGAAAAGCACTTAGTTCGTGGGAGTTAGCAAGAGAATATAAATTTAAAGATATAGATGGAAGACAGCCTGATTGGGGAAAATATTTTGAAGAACATGTAAAACATACTTTATAAAAAAATATAATGATGTAGTTACAAAATCGTCTTTTAATATTCACAGGGTTGCAAAATGGTAATTTAGCTTTGACATATAACCCAAAAACATAGATAAACGGAATAAATAAGAGAATTTTTTGAACTGTTTAAGAGTATGTTTGGAACATACTCTTTTCTATATGAAATAAATTAAGGTTAAGAATAATTTGAAAAAGGTAATACTATGTATAGATTGTTGTAAAAGGATTGGAATATAGATGAACATTGCTTTTGAAAGTATCATTCTAATCAGTACAGGTATTATCGTTTTAAAATTTGCTGGAAGTAAGTCTCTAAGTCAGATGACAAGAGCTGAAATTATTATCGTTGTATCTATTGGACGCATAATTGTAGAGCCTGTACTAAGTAAGAAGTTAGGACCAACTATATTAGTTGCCTGTATATTTTCTGCTGTTTTACTTATCATTCATTATCTAGAATTGAAATCACGAAAGGTAGAACGATTTCTAGATGGTAACACGATCGTTATTATTAGAGATGGACAAATTTTAAAGGATAACTTAAAACGTGCCAAAATAACAGAGCAGCAATTATTTATGCATTTAAGAGGACAGGGAATTCATGACATTCAAACATTACAGCAAGCAACTGCAGAGCCAAACGGTCGTATCGGATATCAATTAAATGCTCAAGCACAGCCTGTTACTCTTGAAGTGTTGGAAAAGGTTCTGCGTCAGTATATTTCTAAAGAATAAGAAAAATGAAAGGACGTCTTAAGACTTATTGTCTTATAGACGTCTTTTTTTCGGTAATACAATATTGAATGATGTCCCGTTTGAAGATTCCTCTAGACAGAGATTGTACCATTATGAGCATGTACAAGTTTATAAACAATTGCTATTCTAAGTCCAGTACCTTAAGAGGAGAATCAGCTGTTTTTCCACGGTAATATTGTGGAAAAAGATTTTCTAACATACCAAAGATCTACTTGGAGATTACGAAACATCTACTAATGTATCATTTATAAAGAAGGTCGATAATTAAAATGTCTAAATTATTATTGGTTAAGAAGCTAAAGTGAATTTTAATCTGCACCATTCTTCATATTAAAGTGGTATGAATGGTTTTAAAACCACCATACCACTAGTTAAAGAAAATACATATGTTGTGGACCTTTCGATATAGATATTGTTATGCAAAAATGATAACAAGGGGGCAAGGAAGTGTTTAATGATTTTAAGATAGTGGATAATCGTCCTGTTTATGTTCAATTAAAGGATTATTTAAAAAAAATGATTATGAAAGGACACTTGCTGGAGAACCAGAAACTTCCATCTACTCGAGAACTTAGTAAATTATTATCGGTCAGCAGAAATACTGTTCTCACTGCTTACGCGGATTTGGAGCAAGAAGGTCTAATTTATGCAATAAAGGGAAAAGGAAATTTTGTAGGTGAGATTGAAACATCAAAAGCGCCATCCATCGAACTAAACTGGAAAGAAAAGGTCAATGAAGTTACCTCGCTAGCTGATGAATTAGATTTAATGAAGCACGGTGTTCGGTGGGAAAAAGGCATGATTTCCTTCAATAGCATTGCTCCAGATGAAAAGCTTTTTGATGTTGAAAATTTTAAGAGAGCTTTTCTGACTCGAATGTCCATTGAAGGTGATATTGTTTTGAACTACGGATATGCCAAAGGTTATAAACCTCTAATTGATTATCTTCTTCACTACATGGAAATGAAAGGAGTAGACATTTCCAATAAAGATATTCTTATCACGAATGGCTTCACCGAGGGTTTGGATATTTTATTGTCTTCTTTAGCTAAAAAGTCTGGACGTATTATTTGTGAAAATCCTACTCATCATGCTGCACTAAAACTTTTTCGATTACATGGATTTGATATACACGGGATCGAAATGAAAGATGATGGCATTGATATTGATCAAGTTGAGAAAAAATTATCCGAAATGGATTTTGATTTTGCATATCTAATTCCGTCTTATCATAATCCAACCGGGATAGTCACATCCTCGGAAAAAAGGACTGAAATTATGAAACTTTTTTCAAAACACCAAATTCCTATCGTAGAGGATGGATTTAATGAGGAATTACGCTATTCAGGTTCCCATTTAGCTCCGTTAATGACTTTCGCCGGACCTGGCAACAATGTTATCTATATCAGTAGCTTTTCAAAAATTCTTTTTCCAGGGTTACGTGTTGGATGGATTTTAGCAGATAAGGAATTAATCCACTGTTTGGAAAGTGTGAAAAGGGCACGGACGATTCATACGTCTACAATGGATCAGGCGGTGCTCTATCAATATTTGCATGATGGTTATTTTGAAAAATATTTAAAAAAAGCTAAGGCAGTTTATAAGAAAAAATATGAGCTAGCCGTTCATGCTTGCAATCAATATATTCCTTTTAAAAGAATGACTGGAGATGGTGGACTACATCTTTTTATAGAATTAGAAAAAAGAATGGTTTCACGTATGCTTTTGAAAAAATGCTATCAAAAGGGAGTTGTTTTTTCTCCAGGGGATGTTTTTTACACAGATGGAGGGGGAAGTAATACGTTTCGATTGGGATTTTCCCGGTTAAAAGAAGCGGATATTGTCCATGGAATTAGGAC
The DNA here is from genome assembly GCF_028401955.1 of Bacillus sp. BP-3. GTDB lineage: Bacteria > Bacillota > Bacilli > Bacillales > Bacillaceae_G > Bacillus_A. The sequence goes on along the minus strand of NZ_JAQOTJ010000003.1, from coordinate 376,526 downwards.
AATTGGTGATACCTTAAAAAATGAAAATTGGGAGTTGGAAAAATGAGAGTTGGCGTTATTATGGGAGGAGTTTCCTCCGAAAAAGAAGTCTCCATTATGACAGGGAAAGAAATGGTTATACATTTGGATAAGAGTAAGTACGAAGTCGTTCCTATTAAACTTAATGACAAAAAAGAGCTTGTTGAAAAGGTAGGAGATCTTGATATTGCCCTGTTAGCACTACATGGAAAATACGGGGAGGACGGCACGATTCAAGGTACACTTGAAACCATCGGCGTTCCATATACAGGAAGTGATATGTTATCAAGCAGTATTTGTATGGATAAAAATATGTCGAAAAAAATTATTCGTTATGAGGGCATTCAAACACCGGATTGGATTCATATTTCAAATATGGAAGAGCTTCAATTTGATGAAATAGACAAAATTGGATATCCGTTAGTCGTAAAACCAAATTCAGGTGGTTCTAGTGTAGGAGTAAAAATCGTATACGATAAGGATACTTTATTATCTACGCTTGTGGATGTATTAAAATGGGATTCTGAAATCGTAATTGAAAAATATATAAAGGGCGAAGAAATTACCTGTTCCATTTTGGATGGAAAACTATTACCGATTATTTCAATTCAACATGCAGCTGAGTTCTTTGACTATCATGCGAAATACGATGATGCGGCTACGGTTGAAGAGATTGTAGAACTTCCGGTCACAACTCAAAAGCGTGTCGCTGAGGCTGCGATGGCATGCTATAAAGCATTAAAATGCAGTGTTTATGCTAGAGTTGATATGATTATAAAAGATGGAATCCCATATGTCATGGAAGTGAATACATTGCCAGGGATGACAAAAAATAGCTTACTACCCAAAAGCGCTCATGCCGTGGGAATCTCTTATAGCAAGCTATTGGATATGATTATTGAAGTTTCTTTACAGACTAGAAGAAACGAAGGTTTTTAAATTAGAAATAGAATGGAAAGAAACTATTGAGTTAGGAGTTTAGACCGATGAGTTCGAGATATGGAAGAGATACGATTGTTGAAGTGAATTTAGATGCTGTAAAACATAATGTGAGAGAATTTAAAAAGCGTGTGAACGATGAAAATATTACAATGATGGCAGCTGTCAAAGCGAATGGGTATGGCCATGGAGCAGTTCAAGTGGCAAAAGCAGCAATTGAAGCAGGAATTCATCAACTTGCTGTTGCATTTGTAGATGAAGGAATTGAACTGCGCGAGGCAGGAGTGACTGTACCGATTTTAGTTTTAGGCTATACATCAGTTGATGCTGTTAAAGATGCTGTTGAGCATAATATCATGATAACGGTATATAGAATAGAGGATTTAAAGGGTATCAATGAAATTGCCAATCAGCTTGAAAAGAGCGCACGCATTCAAGTGAAAATCGATACAGGAATGAGCCGTATTGGTCTACAAGAAGAGGAAGTCTTGCCGTTTTTAGAAGAACTAAAAAACATGAAATATATAGAAGTAGAAGGTATGTTTACACATTACTCTACAGCTGATGAAGCTGATAAAACATATACAAATATGCAAACGGGTTTATTTGAGAAAGCAGTAAATATAGCGAAAGAGCAAGGAATTCATCTTCCTTATATTCACAGTTCAAACAGTGCCGGATCAATGGAGCTTGGTAATACGTTTCAAAATATGGTTCGTGTTGGAATTGGGATTTATGGTATGTATCCTTCAAAAGAGGTAGATTATACAGCCGTGTCTTTAAAACCTGCATTATCATTAAAGTCGAAAGTAGCTCATATTAAGCAAGCGAAAAAAAATCGTGGTGTAAGTTATGGGAATATGTACGTAACAACGGGTGAGGAATGGATTGTGACTGTACCAATTGGATATGCGGATGGTTACAACCGTCAATTATCAAATAAAGGATATGCATTGATTAATGGAATTCGTGTGCCTGTTCTTGGCCGTGTTTGTATGGATCAATTAATGCTGGATGTTACAAAGGCAATACCTGTACATGTTGGTGATGAAGTGGTTTTTTATGGAAGTCAAGGGAAGGAATCGCTTTATGTAGATGAGATTGCAGATACATTAGGTACGATTAACTATGAGGTTACTTGTATGTTAAGCAGAAGGATACCTCGTATCTATATAAAAGATGATAAGCCAATTGAAATAATAAACGAACTACGAAAAAGTCTATAGTACAGATAAGGACGTCTTAAGACATGTTGTCTCATAGACATCCTTTTTTTGGTAATACAATATTGAATGATGTACCTTCTGAAAGTTCGCTCTCGACAGAGATTGTCCCATTATGAGCAAGTACAAGTTTATAGACAATTGCCATTCCAAGTCCAGTACCTTCAGAGGAAGCATCAGTCGTTGTTCCACGGTAATATTGTTGAAAAAGATTTTCTAGCATATGAGAGGACATGCCAACGCCATTGTCCATAATATGGATTACTACACTTTTGTCATCATCAGAAAGTGTTATGCATATATCGGTATTTTCAGGATTGTGTAAAATCGAATTCATTATAAGGTTTTGTAAGATACGTTGCATAAATTTATGATCAAATTCAACATTAATCATAGGTGTGTCCGTTTTAAAGTGAAGTTTATAGTTCTTCGCTTGTGGATCTTGATTAATGTCGGCAACAACTCTTTTTGTAAATTCGACTAAATCTTGATTTGTTTTATTTAAAGGTAACATACCTTCAGCGTTATTAAGCTGTAAGACGAAGCTTAGATCTTGAATTAATTCTTCCATATGTTTACCTTTATCATCAATTTCTTGGATGAAAGATTGAACTTCTTCCTTTGACCACTCATACTGATCATTTAATAAAAGTGCTGAGTATCCCTTGATATATGTTAGTGGTGTTTTTAAATCATGTGAAATACCAGCAATCCACTCTTGTTTGGCATGTTCTATTTTTTCTCTTTCTATTTCAGAAGCTTGTAATTTTACAGCTAATATTTGAAGCTGTTGAAGTACCTCTTGATATAGTAGATAACGCATACGAAGTTTTCCTTTTCGTGTATAAATCTTTTGCAAATCTATAGGTTGCTTATAATTTTCTTGTGAGAGTTGATGAATCCACGCCATTATGAATCCAATTGGACCACCAAAATACCACCCAAACAAGCCAATACAAATAATTGTGCTAATAACAAAAATCCCAGCTACAAGTAAACCTTCTGTGTTTTCATTTACATTGATACCGAGCGGTGGAAGAATACCTTCAACTATAATGACAATGCCAAAACCGGTTACAAGCATCCAAAGAATAAGTCCTAATGCTATATGGAATGTAAATCGGGTTTTTATTCGCATATAAACGCCCCATTTGGAGGGATGAATTTATAGCCAATTCCTCGTAAATTTACAATGATTTTAGGTTTACGTGTATCATCCCCAAGTTTTTTTCGTAATTTGGATATATGAATAGTGACGGTTTTTTCTTCTCCAAAAACATCGTTTCCCCATACAAATTCGTAGAGCTGAGCAGTCGTGAAAATACGATTCGGATTTTTGCAAAAGAAATGTAGTAATTCCAGTTCTTTTGCTGTGCATTCTACCGGATAATTTTTAACTGTTAATGTCGCAGATTCAGGGTTAAAAGTGAAGTAATCATAATTATATAAAGTAGATTGCTTTTGTGAATTTTCATACATTTTTTGACGACGAAGGATGACTTTTATTCGGGCAATTACTTCTAAAGGATTAAAAGGTTTTGTAATATAATCATCTCCGCCTATTCCTAAACCGGTCAATTTATCGAAGTCAGTCGAGCGCGCACTAATAAAAATAATAGGTGTATTTGTATTTTTTCGAATTTCCGTACATAGCTCAAAGCCGCTTATATCTGGGAGCATGATATCAAGCAAAATAATATCATATACTTTTTCTTTGATACGTTGCAGCGCATCTTTACCTGTTGAGACAGTTTCTATATGAATAAAATTCTCTTTCTTTAGTATTATTTTTAATAATTTCAATATACCAACTTCATCATCTATTACTAATATTTTTGCAGATTCCATTTCGATTATCCCTCATTTCAACCGCATCCTACCAATTTATTTTCAGTAGATGTTTATCCTAATAAAAATATTACAAGCATTTTCCATAGAGTTTACTTTGATTTTACTTTCATTCGTTAAGCTTATTGTAACATATCAATATAAAGCAGGAGGGACTACAAGTGGAATATGCTATCAAAATTAACAAATTAAGCAAGATGTTTAAGGAAACTGAAACGGTTTCTAATGTCAATATGAAAATTAATAGAGGAGAGATTTACGGGTTTTTAGGACCGAATGGCGCTGGAAAAACAACCATTATGAAGATGATCTTAAATTTAGTAAAGCCATCTTCTGGTGAGATCATTGTATTAAATCAGCCTGTTTTACCAACATCTTATCAATATTTAGAGAAAATAGGCAGCATCATTGAATACCCAGTGTTTTATGACCGGTTAACAGCAAAGGGAAATTTAGACTTTCATTGTGAATACATTGGCTATCATGATAAAAGAGCGGTGGGTGAAGCTTTAGAAATTGTAGGACTTAAAGAGGTGGCAAATAAAAAAATTCATGAATTTTCTTTAGGGATGAAGCAACGATTAGGGATTGCGCGAGCGATTGTTACGAAACCGGAAATTTTAATTCTTGATGAACCTATCAATGGACTTGATCCAATCGGAATTAAAGACATTCGGGAGCTTTTATTACTTTTAAAAGAGGAATATGGAAGTACTATTTTAATTTCAAGTCATATTGTATCCGAAATAGAATCTATAGCAGATACTATAGGCATTATTAATCAGGGGAAATTATTAAAAGAGATAAAAATGGAAGAAATCAGAAAAGATAATATTGAATTTCTTGAAATCGAAGTAGACAATTTGAAAAAAACGATACAGATCTTGGAAGATAAATTAGGTATTAAAAAGTATGAAATAATGAACCAAAATACGATTCGAATTTTTGAACAAGCCATTTCTCAATATCAAATCAATAAAGAATTGATATTGGATGAAGTCATAGTAAAGAGAATTGAAAGAAAACAACACAATTTAGAAGATTACTTTTTAAATCTTATTAATGGAGGCGGTCAACATGTTTAAGCTTATGAAACTAGAATGGAAAAAACATTTCTTATCTAGTTATTTTAAAGGACTAGCAATTTGTATTGTAGGAATTTTCGCCGCTGTCGGTCTTATGGCAGTGGGTTCTAAAGGTGAGAGTGAGCAAATGTTTCCAGATTATGCGGCATTCATGGCTTTAACGAATATTCTTATTCGAATAACATTTATAATTTTTTCAAGTGTAATTTTATCGCGTTTAGTAATTGATGAATACAAAAACAAAACAATTCAATTCGTGTTTACCTATCCACTACAACGCAAAAAATTAATTCAAGCTAAGTTATCAATTGTATTTGGATTTTGTTTTTTTAGCATAATTTTTACTACTTTTATTATCAGTATGTTAACTTTCTTCTCAAATCCAATTATAGGGTTTTTTGAAACACCTGTAAGTATGAATGAAATAATTGCTACAGTTCCAACTACTATTATTAATGCATTTATGATGGCTGGAGTAAGCTTGATTCCTTTATATTTTGGTATGAGAAAAAAGTCAACCGCTACAACAATTACCTCAGCTGTATTAATAGGGTTTTTGATTAACTCAACTGTTACAAATGGCGGTAGTTCGACTAGTTTATTCGAATTTATTGGAGTACCAATTGCATTTTGTCTACTCGGTCTAATAATTGGCTACCTTTCTTATTATAAAATTGACGAAATTGATGTTGCTTAAATAAAAGAGAGATGAAATAATATTCAAATTTAGTAAAGGATGGTGAATAAAAAATGAAAAAAATTATACTAACTTGTACTGCGTTACTTGTAACTGGAGGATTGGTTTTTAGCTTTAATGAAGTAAGGGGAAAGAGTTTTGAAAAAGAAAACTCCTTAGAAGCAGATCGTATTGAAGAAATAGTGATAAACAACGAATCTTGGGATATTGAATTCAAAAATACGAAATCAAAAAAAATAACAATCGAAGTTGAAGGAAAACAAAATGACAAGAAAAAAGATCCGGTTACAATTAAAAATGATAGTAAGAAAATAGAAATTAATCAAAAAGACCAAAAGGGGATACTTGAAGGTTTCAGTTTCGGGAAGAAAGGTACAATCTATATTTCTATCCCAAAGAATGAAATAGATACGATTACATTGAATAATAGTTTCGGTGATATAAAAATGAAAGATGTAGCGACTAAAAACATTACAATTTCAAATGACTCTGGTTCTGAAAAAATTGAAGGACTTTCAGCAGATAACGGTAAATTTACATCAAAAGATGGGGAATTAAGCTTAAAAAATAGCTCGTTAAAAGAATTAACTGTAGCTTCCACTGCTGGCGATAATTATATTACAAGTGTCACTAGTCATACGATGAAAATTACTTCATCTGAGGGTGAAGTAGCAATTAAAAATGCAACAGAAGGAAAATCATTGTTTGTAGAAACAAAATCGGGAGATATCGCTGTATCTTATAAAGAAGCCCCGACCTCATTGATACTTACTGCTAATAGTCTTTCATCTGAAATAACCGTTAATCTAGATAAACTTAAGAGAAAAAGGGATACTGGACAATCGAAAGAAGCAATTATTGGTGATGCATCAAATAAGTTGGAGGTTTTAAGTAAGGAAGGAACAATAAAGATAAATTAACATATTTGCTGATTTGAAATAAAGCTTGACGCAAAATATGAATTGAAATTGTATTTGGTAACAAACAATAAGAGCCCATTTTGAACAAAAATTAAAATGGGCTCTTATTGTTTAAATCATCATTAAGTTTTATAAAAAGTTTGATTATCTTTTTTGTTCTTTTTTGTTGATCTTACATTCCAATGAAAGAAAAATTTAATCTCCTTTCTTTGATTGTGTTCCTAGATAATGAAGTATCTCCCTTGATGCAAACTCAATAAAGCCGCTTATAAAATCTAACTTATCCTCTGCTAAGAAGGGAGTATAACCTTGAGGATTTCCAACATATCCTTTTGAGGCAATCGATTTAGTTCTTTCGTCTCCTTTTTGCCACTCTTCCAGATCTTCCTTGCTTAATAGCCTAGGTGCTAGTTCCTTGATTTTTTCTTTCCTTACCAAATCGGGAAAATATTTTAGAAATCGTGCGGTTCCCTGCGCCCCTGCATGAAAATCTGGATAGCGAGGAGGAGGCTCAAATGAACCAAAGGAAAAATCGATATCAAAAATCAAAAATTCTTCTTGATCTTTCGTGATCCGTAACTGATCTGCTAACAAATTAGCAATAACCGAACGAACATCAATATTTAGTGTTTGCCTTGTCTTTCTAATTGCTCCTATCAGCGCATCACCATGCTGTTGATCTCCGTGTATATCAATGACAAATATATGCTTTGCTCCCCATCTGAATAGGGATTCCCACATATCGAATAAGACTACATGTACGGTTTCCTTTCTTGATGTAAAAGAACCGGGAAATGCGCCCGTAATATGATTTACACCAAAATAATAAGGAGGTGCTATTATAGCTGGAATGTTCTCTTTTTCTAATCTTTTCTTTATATAACGACAAATATAATGGCTCTCGTAAATATCTACCCCCGTAGGTAAGTGGGGCCCTTGTTGTTCAATCACACCAGTTGGTGATAGCACCACGGCACCTTTTTGTAAGGCCTCTTCAATTTCTAACCATGTCATATCAGCAACAGTATCTTTAAAAATAGAATACATGAATCCTCCCCAGTTCATATATTTACATTAAGTTATTCAATTTGTAGACTATAATGTAGTTAAATAACTTAATTATATAGTTAGAAATTTACCTTCTATAATTATTCCTTTTGCTTACCCTGTTCCGTTACTATTCAATTAGAAAAGAAAAATTTTGTGTTAAATCTAAAATAAAACTAAAAACATGTATTTGCAGCTGGCTATGATGAAAGGATTTTTCGATTTAATGAAAATATTCTGCGTTTCGGTATGAAAGACGGGATTTCTAGTAAGTTTTCGGCACAATTTGCAAGAGTGTTGAATCATGTGGAGGGATAAGAATACTTTCATATGAGGTAATTTGCTGTGAAGATTGTAATCATAAAATACGTCTTGATGCCATTAAAAACTTTTTTAGATATAGAAATATTTGAAACAACACAAGAGTTATTACAAAAGAAACCCCTCTTATTTATCGTAAAAACATCGATATATAAGAGGGGTTTGTATAAAATAAAATGTTAATTCACTTTCTTAATAAATCCTTTATAGTGACGTTTTACAAGCTGGCTTTCTAACGTTTTCATCGTTTCTAGAGCAACACCGACAATAATGAGTAAGCTCGTCCCGCCAATTTGAGCGGAAGCTGGTAAATCAGAAATTTTTGTGAATAAAATTGGTAAAATAGAGATTAATCCTAGAAAAATTGCTCCAACAAAAGTTAAGCGATATAAGATTTTTGTAACGTATTTCTCTGTCATAATCCCTGGTCGAATGCCTGGAACATACCCGTTTTGCTTCTTCAAGTTTTCGGCCATTTGTTCAGGGTTTACTTGAACGAAGGCATAGAAGTATGTAAATGCAATAATGAGTCCAACATATAAACACATTCCAATTGGATGTGTAAAATCAAGATTTGTATTGATCCATTTGGACACTGGGGAACTTGGAAATAGCTGCACAATTGTTCGCGGCGTCATTAAAAATGCGGAAGCAAAGATAACAGGAATAACCCCTGCGCTATTTACCTTAAGAGGTAAATGTGTATTTTTTGCTCCTTGATACGGATTGTTCCCATTAGAAGCTTTTGCATATTGTATAGGAATTTTCCGATTTGCTTGTTGAATATAAATGACACCAACGATAATAGCTAAAACGACTAAAATAATTAATACAATTTTTATAATATGCATAAAGAGTTGATCTCCAGCATTATGAATTTGTTGTAAGTATATTTGATTCATAATACTTGGAATTCCTGCCACAAGACCTGCAAAAATAATAATTGAAATTCCGTTGCCTACTCCATTTGCGGTAATTTGTTCACCTAACCACATTAAAAACGCAGTACCAGCAGTTAATACGGTAGCAATTAATAAGTAGGTTTTTAGGCCTGGATCCGTTATTAATTGTCCACCAGCCATATTGTTAAAGCCGATAGACATTCCTATCGACTGAACGAATGCAAGAACAATTGTAAAGTAGCGGGTAAATTGAGCTGATTTTTTGCGACCCATTTCACCTTGTTTTGCCCACTCTGCAAATTTAGGAACGACATCCATCTGTAATAACTGAACGATGATGGAAGCTGTAATATACGGTGTGATGCCTACTGCAAAAATGGAAAAGTTTTTTAAGGCACCTCCGCCAAATACATTAAGCATTCCTAAAATATTTGTTTGATCTTGTATTTTTAAAACCTCAGCATTAGTATGAGGAACTGGAATGAATGTGCCAATCCGAAAAACGATTAACATCGCTAAAGTAAAAAGAATTTTGCTTCTGATCTCAGCTACTCTCATAAAGTTTGAAATTGTACGAAACATCATGTCGCCTCCTATATGTTTACTAATTATGTAAAGTAAAACTAGTTTTTATATCCTCACGTATAAACTGCAAACCTCCTTCCGAATAAAATTCATTATGACAAATGGATTTTCAAACAGTTTACGGATATAAAATAGAGCGATGTTTATGTTTTCGTAACAACTCAATAACCATAATATAACTATAAAACAAATATTTGTACAGAGGGAAGGATAAAAAGATACATACAAAGGATTTTTACTAGATTATAGGTGAGGTGAATTGTTATAATTTTCTTAAAAAGGGGTTCACTTTATGGAATTTCAGTTACCGAATATAGATGGGGAAGAGTTAACGATTGAAAAGATTCAAGAAGCGATGGAAGCTGGTAAGTTAACATCAAAAGACCTTGTTATGTATTATTTGTATCGAATCGCAAAGTATGATAAAGCCAGTCCTAATATAAACGCTATACTTGAAATAAATCCAGATGCGATTTTTCTTGCTGAATCATTGGATTATGAGCGAAAGAAAAAAGGAAAACGAGGACCTCTTCATGGGGTTCCAGTTTTATTGAAAGATAATATAGAAACAGGAGATAAAATGCATACAAACGCTGGTATGCTTGCTTTAGAAAATCACGTGAGTCAAAAAGATGCGTTTCTAGTTAAAATGCTTCGAGACGCAGGAGCTATTATTTTAGGAAAAACGAATATGACAGAATTAGCAAATGGTATGTCGCTAAAAATGTGGGCTGGATATAGTGCAAGAGGAGGCCAAACTCTTAATCCTTATAGTCCTGGAGAATTCTTTGTAGGTGGATCCAGTTCTGGTTCCGCTGCGGCAGTTGCTGCAAACTTTACGGTATTATCAGTTGGTACAGAAACAGATGCCTCTATTTTAAGTCCAGCAATACAAAACTCTGTAGTTGGTATTAAACCGACTGTTGGACTGATTAGTAGATCGGGTATCATGCCGTTTACGTATTCACAAGATACTGCAGGGGCCATTGCTCGAACTGTAGAAGATGCTGCTCTTTTATTAAGTGTATTGAGCGGCAAAGATGAACTAGACCCAGCAACTTATCGTTGTGAAGTAGATGCTGTACAAGATTATACGGCATATTTAGATAAGAGTGGATTAAAGGGAGCTCGCATTGGTGTGTTTCAGCGGGTTTCTGAAGAAAATTTTCTACCAGGTGAGTTCGATGAACATTTATTCTCTCAAGTGATTCACATTCTGAAAGAAGAGGGAGCAGAAGTAATAGAGAATATTGAAATCCCTTCTTTTCATAGAAAATGGAGTTATGAAGTGCCAACGTATGAAATAAAACATAGTTTAGGTAATTATCTGTATCAATTACCGTCATACGCTCCCGTTCATAGTGATCACGAATTAATAGAATTTAATAATAAACTGGGGGATAAGGCATTAAAGTATGGACAAAACATGCTTGAATATAGAAGATCTCTACCAAATACATTAAGTAATTCAGAATACATAATGGCGAAATTAGAAGATCTTTATTATTCACAGAATGAAGGAATAGACTTTGCACTTCAAACATATAACCTAGATGCCATTTTATTCCCGGCTTATGTAGGTTCTACTCTTTCTGCAAAAGCAGGTTATCCATCAATTGCTTTACCAGCAGGATATATGGAAAACGGTCGTCCGTTTGGCATTACTTTTGCTGGAACGGCATTTACTGAAGGGACTTTAATTAAGATTGGTTACGCTTTTGAGCAAGCAACAAGATTTCGGAAACCCCCTAGTTTTATAGAAAAAGTATAGTTGTTTTTGATGTAAGAAAAGCAGAACTGATGAATAAAAAATATGTACGGGTAGTGATATAGTGAAGATTGGTAAATTTGGAGAAGTCAATAAATTAAGTATCGATACAATTAGGCATTATATGGACTTAGGATTGATTGTGCCTGAAAAGAAGGGAGGTCATTATTTTTTTGATGAGCGCTGTCAAAACGTTTTAGAGATTATTTTAGAATTTAAAGGGATGGGATTTAGTTTAAACGAGATTAAACAATTGTTTCTTTATAAAAATTTTGGTAAATTTACAGATTATGAACATGATACGTACTATCAATCTTTATTTATGGATAAATATGAGCATGTTGAGCAGGAAATAAATCATTTAGTAGAAATAAAGGACAAGCTAAAGACGAAATTAGATAAGCTATCAGCAAAACCTGAAGGCTCGAGTTCAATAATGGGAATTGATTTTAAAGTACTCGATATGTTGAAATGTTTAAAATGTAGTGGGAAACTTATTCTTCAAGATGGGATCATTCATAGAAATCAGATTTTGGATGGGAAGTTAATTTGCAATTGCGGTGAAGAATATCTTGTTGAATCAGGTATTTTAAAAGTTGGTAATTCATTTCAATCGGCTTCGGGTCCCTATCATGAAGAATATGTTCTTGAATATATTCATGCAACTGATCCAGCTTATTTAGAAAGTATTCATAAAAGTGGAGAATGGTCAAAGAGAAAACTCGTTCAATTAGATTTGAGCGATAAAGTATTACTTGAGTTAGGATCAGGAGTCGGCTTTTTTCTGCGAAATATTTATCAGGAATTACCGGAAAATTGCTTATATATTGCCGTGGATCGAAACTTAGAGCGGCATCGATTTTTAAAAAGTGTATTAGAGAGAACTGGTTTTAGAAGAAACATCCTCTTTATTTGTGCTGATTTTTTAGATATACCAATACAAGATCACTCCGTCGATATCGTTATTGATCATTCGGGTACTAGTAATTATAGCTTTGAACATGAAAAGTTTTTGCTTCGTGAAGTAGTTCACCTTTTCAAACCTAATTGTTACTTATTGGGAACATTTATTACTTTTAAAAATTTTAGCACCAAAAGCAAAATTGAAGCAAAATTCAGAGACAACTTTATAGCTAGAAAAATTCAGGAAAACATCAACAATTTAAAGTATATTCCTATAGAGGAAAGGACTTCTGAATATGTTGATCGAGGTGGGAAGTACGAAAATTTCTTTGTGCAAGGTGAAGAAATTTATTCATATTCATTTTTTGGTAAAAGATAGGGTTAACCCTATCTTTTTTTCATTTCCCCTTAAAATTTTATGGATTACATCTATTGATATTGGGTTCACCCGGCAGCTTAACCTTATTGTATAAAAAGTTAAGTGAGGTGGAGCATTTATGGAAGCATTACAAATGAGTGTAAGTAACGAAAAGAACAAAAAAGAAATGAAAAACTTATTTCTCTATTCTACAGGAAAGACTGTCTCAATATTTGGTACAGCTATTTATAATTTTGCGTTAGGGTTATACGTTTTAAAACTGACGGGCTCGGCGTTAAGCTTTGCAGTTACTCTTATATTAGGAATTATTCCGATGGTTATCATCAATCCGTTTGCTGGGGTGATTGCGGATAAGGTCAACAAAAAGAAGTTAGTCGTTTGTATGGATCTTCTTAGCGGAATCTTGTTGGTTTTGGTTTATATATTATGTATGAAATATGAATTAAATTTACTCATCATTTATGTCACTACCTTTCTTTTGACGGTGTTTACTACTTTCTTTGGAATAGGTTTAGAAGCAGCGAAGCCAAACATTGTATCTGAAAAAATGTTGATGAATATCAATTCTATTAGTAAAATAATTGACTCAGTCTCTTTGATTATGGGTCCCATGTTAGGAGGGATTGTTTTTGCAATTTTTGATATCAGAACTTTTATTATTTTGAATGGAATTTCTTTTATCCTTTCTGGTTTATCAATGATGTTTATTCATTTTAAACTTTTCAATTTCCAAACAAATGAAGATCATTCAGGTGTGAAAATTCATTTAATAAGTGATATAAAGGACGGATTTAACTTTTTATTCGAAAGAAAAAGTATTAAGAGCATGTTTACGATTTTAATATTAATTAATTTCTTTCTCGGCTTTGCAGTGACTGTTCCATTACCGTATATGATCAATACAGTTCTAAAGCTAGGGTCAAAAGAGTTTGGCATGATCCAAGGGGCCTTTCCGATGGGGATGATTTTAGGAGCTTTATTGGTAAAGAAAATCATAGAAAGAATTTCCTATTCCATTCTTTTAAAATATGTAAGTTTTGCTTTAGCGATTTGTATGATTCTATTAGGAGTTCCAGTTATGCTGAAAAGCTTACAACTGAACTCCATCGTTTTTACCTGTTATTTCATTGTCGTCTTGTTCTTGTTTGGGTTGTTCATAACGCTAATTGATATCCCTCTCGCTTATTTTATGCAAAAAGAGATTCCAGATGAATATAGAGGTAGAGTACTAAGCATTGGCATTAGTATCACGAAAATCATGCTTCCTATAGCGATGATTTCATCAGGAGCTCTATTAAACATCCTTCCTTCTTATGTCATGCCTGTTGCAGGAGGAATGTTATTCTTGTTATTTAATATGCGTTCAGCCAATAAATTGAAATTTGAACTAACTTCAGAAAATATAAGTATTTGATTTATTATAATGACGATTTATTGCGTAACAAAAATCGTCGTTATAGTTGAAAAAAACTCCTCTTCAAGTATACTGAATAAAGAAATTCACCTTAAAGGTAATGTTTGCTTATTTATAGATTAAATTTCTAAAATAAAGATATAAAAAGGGAAAGGTGTTAGAAATGAAAACGTATATTGTAGTTGGAGCTGGGATTCTTGGAGCGTCTACTGCCTATCATCTTGCAAAAACAGGAGCTCGGGTTACATTGGTTGATCGTCAAGATTTAGGGCAGGCGACAGATGCAGCAGCAGGAATTGTCTGTCCTTGGTTATCACAGCGCCGTAACAAAGCTTGGTATCAAATGGCGAAAGGTGGGGCTCGTTACTATGCTTCCTTAATTGAACAATTAGAAGCGGATGGTGAAAAAGATATTGGTTATAAACGTGTAGGAGCTATTAGTCTTCATACGGAAGAGAAGAAATTAAATCAGATGGAGGAGCGAGCGTATAAACGACGAGAGGATGCTCCGGAAATTGGTGAAATTACACGTTTGTCATCAGATGAAACGAAAAAGCTATTTCCACCACTATCAGAAGAGTATAGTGCTGTGCATATTAGCGGTGCTGCTCGTGTAAACGGTAGAGCACTTCGTCAAGCTCTTGTAAATGCAGCAAAAAAACATGGTACAGTATATATGAAAGGAAATGCATCATTAGTACATGAGAACAATCGAGTTATCGGTATTGAAGTAGAGGGTGAAACTTTAACAGCTGATCAAGTGATTGTAACTGCTGGTGCTTGGGCAAATGAGTTATTGCAACCGCTTGGCGTTAATTTCTTAGTTACATTCCAAAAAGCGCAAATTGTTCATCTTCAAGTATCAGACGTGGATACAGACAATTGGCCAGTTGTTATGCCGCCAAATGATCAGTATATTCTTGCTTTTGAAGCTGGCCGTGTAGTAATAGGCGCAACGCATGAAAATGACACTGGATTTGATTACAGAGTAACTGCCGGTGGATTACATGAAGTATTTGATAAAGCACTATCAGTCGCTCCTGGTTTATCAAGTAGCACGATGATGGAAACGAGAGTTGGATATAGGCCATTTACACCAGGATTCCTACCGGTAATTGGCGCTTTACCTAATTTTGATGGCATACTTGTTGCCAATGGGCTTGGTGCTTCTGGATTAACGGCAGGACCTTTTCTAGGTTCTGAACTTGCGAAACTGGCCCTTGGAAAACCGACAGAGCTGGATCTTAGTTATTATGATATAGCGGGAGCAATTGAACAACTAAAGAGTTAGATACATAATATGTATTACATATAGAGGTATCATTACATGCCCATCAGCCTAAAAAAAAATAATTCATAACAATAATTTCATTTTCTACAACTATTTATAAGAATTAAGATTCTTTTTTGTTGTAAAGAGAAAAGGATTACTTAGCTTGATGGCCATGTTACGATACCCCTAAACATAGTTTCTTATTTATTAGTTAAACTAGACATTTCAACAGATTTTTGAGTACAACGTTTCATAGCTGAAATGATAGCTGTTCTTAAACCTTTTTCCTCTAATGTTGCTACAGCTTCTATTGTCGTTCCACCTGGAGAACAAACCATATCTTTAAGTGTGCCTGGATGTATTCCTGTTTCAAGTACCATTTTTGCAGAACCTAATACAGCTTGAGCTGCGAATTTATATGCTTGAGCCCTTGGCATACCATCTAGTACAGCGGCATCTGCCATGGATTCTATAAACATATATACATATGCTGGAGAAGAACCACTTACAGATGTTACAACATCCATTAGTTTTTCATTTACGATCTCTGTTTGGCCAAAACTACTAAATATATTTAGTATGTCTTCTAGATCTTTTTCTGTAACCATTTCATTAGCACATAACGCAGACATTCCTTCTCCAACAAGAGCAGGTGTATTAGGCATTGCTCTAACTACTTTTAACTTTCTGCCGAAAGCATTCTCAGTACTCTTAATACTTTTTCCAGCAGCAATAGTTACGACTATTACATCGTTTTTTATCTGCTCTTTTATTTGGTTAATTACTGATGAGTATAGGTCTGGTTTAATTGATAAAATTAAAATATCAGCATTGTTAGCTACTTCATTGTTGTCAGTAGTTGTAGTTATGTCATATTTTTCACTAGCATTTTTCAAATGAATGGCACTTATATCTGAACAAATTATGTTATCCGAAGAAACTATATTTTTGTTAATCATTCCACCTATCATAGCGATACCCATGTTTCCGCATCCGATGAATCCTATTTGTTTGTTCATAATAACTCGTTCTTGCTCCTTTTATTATAAATTTTATTTGTTCGGTATTATTATACTAAAAAAACAATGATATCTCGTACAGAAGAAATAAACTATACCAAGATTCGTATAAAAAAACATTTTAAGAGAGTATATAACTTTTTGCAATACAAAAAATATATAGAAATCACTTATTAACAGGAATTAAACTTGGCACCTTCCTTATTTTCTAAAATATCTCTTGACATAAAAATGCATTATAGCGCATACTATATAAAAATTAAAGTGAACATCGTTGAAGGGAACTAGTACATATGTCTTCTTGCGCAAGAGAGTGGAATCCGCAGGCTGAAAGATTCCTCGTATAGAAATTATCGAACCTATCCCTGAGTCTTAAATGAAAGTTTAGGCGTATGCCTGCGTTACAGGCGACAAGCGGATATAGATTTATATCAATGAAGGTGGTACCGCGGAACAAAGATCGTTTCGTCCTTTTTATTAAGGGCGGAGCGGTCTTTTTTTATTTGGCTCTTTATTGCGAGATAGGCATCATTGGTGAGGGGTTCTTTGCTGCAAATTGCACATGGTAGAAGAATAGTTTGTTCTCATTCGAAAAAGAAGCAGTACAATTTACAAAAAACTTTTACTTTAGATTAGGGAGTACAAAAATGAAAAAACAACGAATTGTCGTAAAAATTGGAAGCAGTTCCTTGGCAGCAAATCATGGAGGCATCTCTGGCGAACAGCTTTCAGATCATGTTGCCGCCTTGGCAAGGCTGAGGCAGGAAGGACATGAAATCGTGCTGATTACATCTGGGGCCGTCGCCGCAGGCTTTTCCGCTCTCGGGTATCCCGGCCGCCCCGTGACAATTAAAGGGAAGCAGGCCGCCGCCGCTGTCGGGCAAAGTTTGTTGATGCAGGCGTATACGGAGGAATTCCGCAAATATGGGATTGTTACCGCGCAGCTTTTGCTGACAAGAAGCGACTTTTCCAGAAAAGAACAATACAGTAATGCCTACGCCACTTTATCGGAGTTACTAAACCGCTCTGCTCTTCCTATAATCAATGAAAATGATTCTATTTCTTTGGAGGAGCTGACGTTTGGTGATAATGACATGCTGTCAGCTTTAGTAAGCGGGCTTGTCTCGGCGGATATGCTCATGATTTTTACGGATGTGAACGGTTTGTATGACCGGAATCCCCAGAAAAATCCGGATGCGAAAAAGTATTATTTTCTCCCTGCCATTACGGAAGAAATTACCTCTCTTGCTGGAGATGCTGGCTCGAAACTTGGTACCGGCGGCATGAAATCGAAAATCGATGCGGCGAAGATGGCACTATCTCTCGGTGTGAGTGTATTCATCGGAACAGGACGTGGACAGGAGAAGTTTTTAGATGTTTTGAAGGGTAAAGGTGATGGAACGTATATCGGCAATGCGCCTCAAAAAGTGATCAAGATGAACAAGCAATGGATCGCACTGCATTCCCTTGTCGGCGGACAAATCGAAGTGGATGCCGGAGCATCCGCTGCCATCATACAGCGCGGAAAAAGTCTTCTGCCTGCCGGTGTTACCGATGTGTTTGGGATCTTTCAAGCCGGAGAAGTCGTGGAGGTTATCACGCAGCAAGGCCGCGTGATAGGGAAAGGACAGTGCAGATATAGTGCAGAGGAATTGCGAGAGCTAAAAGGTATGCAGAGCCACGACATTCAAGCGCGAGGTGAAAGGCATAGCTATGAGGTCATTCATAGGGATAATTGGGTTTCATTTTAAAAATAGAGAAATGGCTCGTTCAAGTGAAGAACACAGGCTCCTCCGTCCTAGAAGACGCTGCTTGTCTTTTCTCGCTCTAAGCGTCAGATTAATTCAACTAGTATCTATGCAGGAGATCCCTGGATGGTAGTGCCTAGTTGGCCACGTCTCAAATTTTATACTTTTTAATTTTTAAAAGGAGGAAACGAAAATGAATGAAGTGTTGGCAAAGGGACAAAAAGCGAAAAAGGTTGCGGGAGAGCTTGTGGCCAAATCAACTAATGAGAAAAATAAGGCACTG
Source organism: Bacillus sp. BP-3 (assembly GCF_028401955.1). Classification (GTDB taxonomy): domain Bacteria; phylum Bacillota; class Bacilli; order Bacillales; family Bacillaceae_G; genus Bacillus_A. The sequence continues at coordinate 358,154 of NZ_JAQOTJ010000003.1, read as the reverse complement.
GCGGCTGTTGCTGAGCAATTGATAGTAGAGACATCCTATATTTTGGAGGAGAACAAACGGGATATCGAACAAGGTAAAGCGAAAGGAATGTCTGCCTCTCTCCTCGACCGCCTCATGCTGAATGAACAGCGCATTATTGATATGACAGAGGGTATTCGGCAGCTGATTGATTTGCACGATCCTGTTGGAGAATGTGTAGCTACATGGGAACGGCCGAATGGATTGTCTATTCGGGAGATGCGCGTGCCGCTTGGTGTTGTCGGAATGATTTATGAGGCGCGGCCGAACGTGACGGTGGATGCAGCCACAATTTGCTTGAAAACAGGTAACGCAGTGATCTTGCGTGGTAGTTCTTCCGCCGCTTATTCCAACAAAGCCATCGTCGCTGTCATTCATCGAGCGCTCAAACAAACGAGCTTGCCTCCAGAAAGCGTACAGCTTATTGAAGATACTTCACGAGACAGCGCAAAGCAGCTGTTTACATTGAACGAGTACTTGGATGTTCTTATTCCAAGAGGTGGCAAGCAGTTGATAGATACTGTAGTGAGAGAAGCGTCTGTTCCTGTGTTGGAAACAGGTGCAGGAAATTGTCACATTTTCATTGATGAAACAGCGGATAAACAGATGGCATTCGATATTATCGTAAATGCCAAAACACAGCGTCCGTCTGTATGCAATGCTATCGAAACAATTATACTTCATGAGAATTGGGCGCAGCGATTCGGTACCGAGCTGTTTTCTTTCTTGAAGGAAAGAGGGGTGGAGCTGCGCGGAGATAAGAAAGCATTGACAATTGATTCTTCTCTTGTACCCGCTTCAGAAGAAGACTGGGAAACAGAGTTTTTGTCTCTTACACTGGCAGTCAGAATCGTTTCCTCTGTTGAAGAAGCAATTCACCACATCAATGCGTATGGCTCCATGCATTCCGAAGCGATCATAACAGAGAACGAGGAAAACGTCAGTAAGTTTTTCATATCCGTCGATGCCGCGGCGCTCTATCATAATGCTTCGACTCGTTTTACTGACGGCTTTGAATTTGGATTTGGTGCAGAAATCGGTATCAGCACGCAAAAGCTGCACGCGCGGGGACCGATGGGGCTATCTGCATTGACTTCCACAAAATATGTAATTCGTGGGAATGGGCAGATTCGGGGATAAGAAGTAGAAGGACAGATTTTATTTTATGAGATGGGACCTGCGGCATCTGGTAAGAATTTGGTTACTGTATTAGGAGTAGCTCCTCTGGAATTTGCGATAGAAGTACTGAGAAAATTAGATGTATTTGCACCAGATACATTACATTCATAGTATAACCTAAATAAGACTCATAAATCTGAATACTCCTTCCAGTTAATGAATTCAATAAATAGATGAGCTAGAAAAATCAACTTAGCAGTTTTATATTCGTTTAAATAAAAAACCATGCTTTATACGATATCAAAGCATGGTTTTTGTATATAACTTAAAAGTATTTACTGAAGTTGTTATAAATAGAACTGGTAACTAAATCTCTTTTTAATCTTATTGAATAACGGTGGGACTTTTTTCTTTGGTAATAATGATGGAACGATTTTCAAGAATGGGGTGCGATTATTGAATAACATAGATAGAAAATGATCAAACTTTTTACAAAAGTGAAATTTACTTCTATTTTATCCAAATAAGAAACAAGAAATATTAATTGTTAAAACGATTGGTTACAGTCGCTTTGTATTCAATTTCTTATTGAGCGAATGGATGAGTTTAGTTAAAAAAGAAAATCAAATCGCATAGCCTATAAAAAAGAAAGCAAACTAAAATCGTGGGTGCCGATAATATAGAAATATTACTCCGTGATCTTTATATAGCGTATTTATTATAGTTGGCATCCTTGATGGAATAATTAAATCAAACTACAAGGGTGGTGAAAAAATGATTAAAAATAAGAATAATCAATTTAAAAATAATAAAAATGCTCTACAAAAAGCAGATGTAGAATTCGCAGGAGAAAATGGACTTGAAAAAATAGCATTAAGAGCTCAAAAAAAATCAAAATAAGTAAACAATATGGGGCAGTAAATCTGTCCCTCAAAATTAACTTGATGTTTTTAAGAGATACTAAAATTAGATCGTTATAAGGCGGTCTTTTTATCGTTTTCCGACAGAAGACTCCTTCCTCAAAAATGCGAAGATGTGGAACATCAATTTTAGGTGGGAAAAGAATTTCGGTAAGTGCATCTTCAGGTGAAAATGTACAATTTTATTATTTTGGGAGTGTTATAAAATTCTTAAGTTGAAAAGGTGTATCGTTTCTTACATAAAAATGACGCTTTCTTTATTTTGCGAAAGCGCCTATTTGTATTATTTAATTAGTCCAAGACAAAATTTATAATGGTTTTTTTTACATAATTGTGATACTATTTTCCTTTATAACAAAAAAGGACGTGACATATAGTGATTAAAATTGAGATACCAACATCAGACGTTACGATTACACAACGTAAACAAGTAATTAAAGGTGATGAACCGAGAATTACTCCAATTAATGGATTTATTGATTTCCATCAGATTCCAAGAGATAAAGGCGGCATTTTTATGTTTTATGATATAAATGATGATCTTCTGTTTGTTGGAAAGGCACGTAAATTACGTCAAAGAATTAAAAAGCATTTTGAAGATAATGTTTCACCAGTAAAAGCATACAGAGATGAAGTATATCGAATTGATGCATGTATCGTAGAAGATCCGATGGAACGTGAAATTTACGAAACATATATTATTAATGAACTTCAAGCGAAATATAATGTAGATAAAGTGTTTTTTAAATAAAAAATTTATAAATAAAATGACCTCGGCATAATGCTGAGGTCATTTTATTTCGTATAATAGCATTTACAATCTCAACAATAGCGTTACGCAGATTATCTTTATCAATATATTTTCGCTGTATATATAAGAGAACTTTATATTTTTCGTCATGTTCTGCGTTTGAAATTCTCTTTAACCCTGCATTCGAAATAAAACCATATGCCGAGATCAATTCTTTTGATAGATTATTAAGTTATTTTACATATTAAGCACTTTTGTTATTCTGTTAACGGGCGCTATTATTGAAGAAAATTAAAATATTAAAATGACTATATCGCTAGGGCATCCTTAAAAAATTTAACTACTTTATTTTACCCCCATCCAAAAAAGGACGGGGGTATGTATGTTGGAAATAATTTTGACATTTCCTTATTACGGGTGGTGACAGCTTCACTAGTACTACCCCTATTTGCAAAGTTAATTATTCGCAAGATTTAGCTGCCAAGAAACGCCATATTTATCTTGAACCCAAGCAAATTTTGCACTCCATGGAGAATTAGTGAGTGGCATTAAAACAGCGCCGTCTTGAGATAACTTATTAAATACTCGATCAATTTCTTCTTCCGTATCACATGAGACAAACAATGACATAGCGGGGGTAAATTTATGTACATCTTTATTACTATTATCAATACACATAAATACTTGTCCTTTTAATGAAAACGTAGCATGTAACACAGTTCCTTCCTTGCCAGCTTCGTTCGCTCCGTAACGAGAAATACTGATGATTTCTGATTGATCAAATATAGAAGTGTAATGATTCATTGCTTCCTCAGCTGTTCCTGGAAACATTAAAAACGTAGTAATTTTTTGATTTGAATTTTCCATTTCCTAATCACTCCTTTTATAAAATTTGACGAACATACATTCTTGTGTATGTATTATATTAGCTTTAAGGGTTCTCTAGTGTCAATTATTATTACCTTATTGTCATTCAATATGAGAATCTATTAAAAATGAATAACTTCACATAACTAAAAAAACACAAACATATACTGGTACAAGCAAACTTGAAAGGAGACAATCATGAATTGGTTAGAAGCCTTTATTTTAGGAATTATTCAAGGATTAACGGAATTTTTGCCAATTAGCAGTACTGGTCATTTGTATTTAGGAAGACATCTTTTTGGTTTAGATGAGGCAGGTCTTTTTTTAGATACGATGCTTCATATAGGGACGTTAATAGCAGTTTTTATTTACTATAAAAAAGAATTTCTGTATTTAATCAAAAATCCATTCTCAAAGTTAACGTATTTATTAATTATCGGAACAATTCCTGCAGTGGTAATTGGTTTATTGTTTAAAGATTTCTTTGAAGAAATTTCAAAAACGGGTATTACAGTTGGATGGGAATTTTTAGTGACAGGTTTATTTTTATATATGGCTGAGAAACAAAAAAGCGGACAGAAGAAGATGAACGATATTACATATAAAGACGCATTTATTATCGGTTCATTTCAAGCGGTTGCGATTTTTCCGGCAATTTCAAGGTCGGGGATGACGATTGTTGCTGCTTTATGGAGAAAGTTAGACCGGGAAACAGCCGCTTATTTCTCATTTTTATTATCGACACCTGCAATTGTGGGAGCGATTATTTTACAGTCACTTGATGTTTTTCAAGGGAAAGCAGAACCAATCTCTAATACGGCACTTATCATCGGTACGCTATCTGCAGCGTTCTTTGGATATATTGCAGTATCCTGGATGATTCAATATTTAAAACATCATTCTCTCAAAATGTTTGCGTATTATGTATGGGCCCTTGGCATTTTAATTCTTACCTTACAATTTACTGGTGTATTTTAAGGGAGGAAGATCATGAAAAAATATGAGCAAGCAGTAGGATTATTTTATGGAGGATTTTTTATGTTGGGGCTAGCTGGAGGAGCTTTATTAGAAAAGCCTAACATTGGGATTTTTGTCGGGATTGCTTGTGGATTATTTACGCATGCTGTCCTTGTTATGAAGGATAAAAATGAATGAAATCATCGCTGAAAATCAAAATCTTGTACTAAAGTTATGATACAGGATTTTTTAGTTTGTCATAAATTGTATTGTTCAAGAGGTTTTTACGTGAATAACATTTAGGAGGTAATGTATTGGAGATTGCAATTGTAATTGGAGGAAGTGTTGCTGGAAAACTTGCTGCAAAAGCTTTATCACATTCTTTTCAACAAGTAATCATTTTAGAAATGGGAGAAGAATGGACAGAAAAGACTCCTAGAAAGAGAGTTCCACAAAGTTATCATCCACATGTTTTATTAAAAGGTGGAGAAGAAGCAATTGAGAAATTATTTCCTGGCATTATGGAGCAATTAATAGAAGATGGAGGTATTGTAAATAACTTTACAAGGGATTTAAAGTGGCATCATTTCGGTTTATGGAAGCAACCTTTCGTTGGAGAAATAAAGATGGTCCAACAGAGTCGGCCGATGCTCGAGTGGCATTTACAAAGAAGGATTAACCAAGTCTCTAATGTTAAAACGAAATATGAAACAAAGGTGAAGCAGTTGCTAATAGATCAGCAGCAGAACGGAATTGTCGGAGTAAAAACACAATGTTTGAAAACAGGAAAAGAAGAGGAACTTCATGCAAATGTAGTCGTTGATGCAAGCGGATTTGGTTCTAAAAGTATAGATTGGCTAGAGACACATGGTATCGAAGTAAAAGAAGAAAAAGTATGGATCCAGTTATTTTATGCAACGAAATTAGTTTGTTTAAAACAGAAAGAACGTCCGGACTGGTGTAATTTACTTGTTTCCCCTAGTTTTCCAGAAAACCCTTATGGTGCATTTATTCAAATCATTGAAGATAATCGCTATTTAGTTACGCTTAGTGGTTACGCCAATGAGCCTGCACCACAAACTGATAAAGAATTTCTTATCTTTGCACATAAATTACCTATTCTAGATGTACTTGGCTTTCTTACGCAAGCAGAATCGATTACAGATATAAAAATACATAAGATCCCTTGCCAAGTGCGGCGACGTTTTGACTTAGCGAGAAATATTCCTAAAGGGTTCTTAGTCATTGGGGATGCTCATTGCCGTTTTGACCCTGTGTTTGGACAAGGAATTTCAGTCGCGGCAATGGAAGCAGAAGAATTACAGCGATGCCTGCAGCACGGAAGTACGCTAGAAAAAGGATTTACTAGAAAATTTTATAAGCGAATAGCCAAGATTATTGCAACGCCATGGAATATGACTACTACAGAATCATTTCGTCATCCAAAGATTAAAGGAAGTAAACCTTTTATGCAGCCTTTTCAACAATGGTATACGAAAAAAATATATCAACTTTCCGCAAGCAATTCAGAAGTTTATATTCGATTAGTTCGAGTTATGAATCTCATACGTGGCCCCTTACACCTGTTTCATCCAAAAGTATTGTTTGCTGTATTTACGAGCCGAAGAAAATAGGCTTTCCACAGCAGGATTTCATGACAAAATAGCAAATTGTATATAGTTGATAGATTTCGAAAAGGAATGATTAGCGGATGGAACTTTATATAGAAAAGTTAAAAGAACAGGATGCAGAGGAACTGTTTGCTTTTGAATGTAGTAATAGGGCTTTCTTCGAAAAGACGGTGCCCAGTCGCAGTGAGGATTACTATACATTTGAAACATTTCAAAAGATATTTTATGAATTATTACAAGAGCAATTTGAAGGCATTTCATATTTTCATCTCATAAGAAATCATGTGGGAACAATTGTTGGACGAATTAATTTAGTAGACATTGAGAAAAAGAAAGAATTGGGGTATCTTGGATATAGAATAGGAGAAAAATATGCCGGAAGAGGTGTTGCCACTAAAGGTGTAACACTCCTTTTAGATGAAGCTGCAAATTATCACGTTACAGAAATTCATGCGAAAACAACAACTGATAATATCGCTTCTCAAAAAGTATTAGAGAAGAGCGATTTTTCACGTATTTCAATTGATGAAAACGCACATCATACTGATTTTATCCATTATGTTTGGAAACAAACTAATTAAAACAAAAAAGGAGAGCAATACAATTATGGACTTACGTTTTCCAATCGGTCATTTCACTTATCAAGAAACGTTAACACAAGAAACAATTGAAAATTGGATACAGCAAATTGAAAACCTTCCTACTGAGTTAACACAAGGGATAAAAGACTTAGATGCAACTCAGCTTGATACACCGTATCGTCCTGGTGGATGGACAGTACGCCAAGTTGTTCATCATATTGCAGATAGTCATATGAATAGCTATATTCGTTTTAAATTAGCGCTGACAGAAAATAATCCAACGATTAAACCATATATGGAGGGGAAATGGGCAGATCTACCTGATTCCGAACTTCCTGTAGAAGTATCTTTAGCACTTTTAGAATCATTACATAAGAGATGGGTTACTTTGCTGAAATCAATGAAAACTACTGATTTTGAAAAGACATTTCACCATCCGGAAACAGGGGCAAATAAACTAGGTATAACAATTGGACTGTATGCATGGCACGGTCGTCATCATACAGCACACATTACTTCTCTTCGCAATCGATTAGGATGGTAATAGTTTTAGAGATTATATATTCATTCATGTAAGGAACATAGAAACAAGGGAGATGCACGAATTGTTTGAACAACAAAATGATCTTAATGTAAAATTTGATACTAGTTTTAATAGTCTACGCGCTGATTGCGAGAAATGCTTCGGCTTATGTTGTGTTGCACTGCCTTTTGCAGCTTCTGCAGATTTTGCAATTAATAAAGACGGTGGAACACCATGCAAAAATCTCCAATCAGATTTTCGGTGCAGTATTCATAAAAATCTTAGACAACAAGGGTTTAAGGGGTGTACTGTTTTTGAATGTTTTGGTGCAGGCCAAAAGGTTTCGCAAGTGACTTTTGGGGGCATTGGTTGGAAAGAAAGCCCAGAAACAGCTAAGAAAATGTTTGATGTGTTCCCTATTATGCAGCAACTTCATGAGATGCTCTCGTATTTGACGGAAGCCTTGACGTTGAAAGCGACTCATCCGATTCACAGTGAACTGAGACGTGCACTTGAAGAAATGGAACGACTTTCGCAACTTAGTCCTGATTTACTTTTAGAACTAGACGTTCCATCACACCGAGCAAATGTAAATGATTTACTTTTAAAGACAAGTGAACTTGTGTGGATAGAATCAAGTCGTCAAAGCAAGGGGAGCAAAAAAAGAAAGAGAATCAACCATCGAAGTGCTAATCTGATGGGGGCAAATCTTAAAAGCGCGGATCTTAAAGGGGCTAATTTAAGAGGAGCATACTTAATCGCAGCTAACCTTCGCGATGCTGATTTGCGCGATGCTGATTTAATTGGTGCAGATTTACGAGATGCTGATCTTAGTGGAGCAAATCTCACAAATAGTATCTTTCTTACTCAAGTGCAAGTGAACTCGGCGAAGGGCGATACTCGTACAAAATTACCTCATTCACTTTCTCGTCCAGCACATTGGTCTGCTTAAAAGAATTTTATGAATAAAGTGGGTATTAATCAGCAAGGTTCCGCTATGAAACGGAACCTTGCTGATTTAATTATGTTCCGGTTTAATAAATTTAAGAGCCAATATAGCTCCCAAGAGAGCAAGAGAAATGGAAAGATAAAAGATATAATTATCCGGTCCCTTCATTAACAAAGCAAATAAAGGCGGACCAGCTGCTACACCTACAAAACGCATAGAGCTATAAAGAGATGTGATAGATCCCCTTTGTTCTTTTTGTACACCTTCCGTTACTAAAGCATCAAAGCTTGGAAGAGCCACTCCGATTCCAATTCCACTTATCACAAGACTAATGATAATAATATAAATATTTTTAAAGAATATCGGAATCGTTAACGTTATTCCTAATAAGAGAAACCCAATACATATACACCATTTCATAACTCCCTTTTTATCTCCAATCTTTTTTCCAGTTATATAAGAAGTAAGGGAGAGAGAAGCTAAAGGGATCGCTAGTACAAGACCTTTCCAAACACCTTCTAAGTGATATCGTTTTTCTAAAATTGAGGACAAATAAAAAAGAATACCGAATAAAATAAACATAATGATTCCACCTAGCAAGAAAATAGGAAGAAGCCAACGCCCTTTTTCCATTAGGATATCTTTTACATTCTGCAGGAAGACATTTAACGGAGGCGCTTCTTTAGTTGGATTCTTAGTTGGATTCGGTGGTTTAACAAGAAATATAATTAATATAATTGAGACTATACACAAAATAGGGATAAACCAAAAAGGAAGAAACCAGATAAATGAAGCTAATAAGGAGCCTAAAATCGGGCTTAAAACTTTCCCTAATGTATTTGATGTTTCTACTAGTCCTAGACCGGAGCTTACTTGTTCTTTATCTTGAAACATATCACCTACACAAGGGATAACTACAGGCATTGCACCAGCTGAACCAATTCCTTGAATGATTCTTCCAATTAAAATCCACGTATAAGGATTGTCTAGTTTCCATGATACCCAACCAGTAACTGCCCCTCCAAGTGCTGCTATGAATAGGCTAGGAATGATCACTTTTTTTCTTCCCCATTTATCTGATAAATATCCAGCTACAGGAATCAATAAAATAGCGACGATTGAATAAATTGTAATAATAAGAGAAACTTGTAAGTCAGTAATATTCAATTTTTTTTCGATTAACGGAAGGACTGGAATCAACATGGAGTTTCCGAGCGTCATAACTAATGGTACAGATGAAAGTGCCCATAAACTCCATTTGTCTTTTCTATCTATATTTATAATTACTCACTCCTTAATCAAATGTATGGGGTATTAACTTTTATATCTTAGTGCTAACCTTTAGAAATCTACCCATATGTTGCAAAAATAAATTATTCAATTTAATAAAAATCATTTACCTTTTATTAAATCTGTATACACATTGTAGTTTTGAAATAAAAGTTCATTATTTAACCTTGTCAAACAGTTTATCTGTTTCATTAATAAAGGAAAAATCAATGTTTGATTCACTATAAATTAGAATAACATTTACTTAGATAGGTTAATCATAAAAGGGAAATCCATATTTTTTATAACGTTTGAAAGGAGGATTTTGATTTTGGATACAGTAGAAAATGCACTATCTATCTTTGCTTTAGGTGGTGTAAACGAAATAGGAAAAAATATGTATGTCATACAATACGCAGACGATATCGTCATAATTGATTGTGGCTCCAAGTTCCCTGATGAAAGTTTATTAGGAATTGATTTAATTATCCCAGATATTACATACTTGCAGGGAAATAAAAATAAGATCCGAGCATTAGTTGTAACCCATGGACACGAAGATCATATTGGCGGTATTCCATATTTATTAAAACAATTGAACGTGCCTATTTATGCAACAACTTTAACACTAGGATTAATTGAAGTTAAACTAAAAGAACATAGACTAGAAAATGTAACAGATTTATTTGTGATTGACTCTGAATCGTTAATTGAACTTGGGCAAATAAGTCTTACTTTTTTCAAAACGAATCACAGCATTCCCGATTGTCTTGGCATTGCTTTTCATACGCCTGAAGGTACAGTGGTGCATACAGGTGACTTCAAGTTTGATTTGACTCCTATCAATAATCAATATCCTGATATTCATAAAATGGCCAAAATTGGAGAAGGCGGTGTCTTAGCTTTACTCTCTGAAAGTACAAATGCAGAACGGTCTGGATTTACGCCATCAGAACGATTGGTAGGTAACCATATTGAAGAAGCATTTCTCAAAGCTTCTAGAAAAGTTATACTTTCTACTTTTGCTTCTAATGTTAATCGTGTACAGCAAGTGGTAGATGCTGCTATTAAAACAAATCGGAAACTTGCTTTGCTTGGAAGGAGTATGGTAAACGTCGTAACAGTTGCTTTAGAGAAGGGATATTTGAATATTCCAGAGGGAATGTTGATTGAGGCACATGAAATCAATCAAATGGAGCCAGAAAAGGTAGCTATTCTTTGTACGGGTAGTCAAGGTGAGCCTATGGCTGTGTTGGCTCGTTTAGCTAGTGGAAACTATAGACAGGTGGATATCCTTCCTGAAGATACTGTTATTATCGCTGCCACTCCTATACCAGGAAATGAACGAAATGTCTCACGAATTGTAGACAACTTATTTTTATTAGGGGCTAATGTGATTTATGGATCTGGAAGTTCAACAGGGATGCACGCTTCTGGACATGCTTATCAAGAAGAACTAAAGTTAATGCTTACTTTAATGAAGCCAAAATATTTCATTCCAATACATGGTGAATTTAGAATGTTACATCATCATCTCCTTTTAGCAGAATCCGTTGGTGTGAAGAAAGATAATATTTATGTTATTAATAATGGGGACGTTGTTGATATAAGAAATCAAGTGGCTTATCAAACAAGACGAATACCTGCAGGAAATGTATATGTAGATGGATTAGGTATTGGAGATGTCGGAAATATTATTTTACGTGACCGCAAACAGCTTGCTGAGGATGGTATGCTTGTTATAGTCATAACTCTTAGTAAACAAGAGGGGAAAATGATTTCTGGTCCAGATATCATTTCGCGCGGATTTGTATATGTGCGTGATTCGGAAGATTTCATGAAGGAAATTAATCAATTAGTTACAACAACCATTCATAATTTACAAAAGAAGGACATCAACAATTGGAATGTTCTAAAAAAGCATATAAGAGAAACACTTGGGAAATTTTTATACGAACAGACAAAAAGAAAACCAATGATTCTTCCTATAATCATTGAAGTTTAGGCGAAGTAAGTAGTGAAGGGATAGATTAAGATGATGGAATACAAAAACAGACTATCATAGAAAAGTCTGTTTTTGTATTTTTAAACAAATATATTGTATGTTGTTCCAAAAATCACGAGGTTTATACTTTTAGTTTCGTATAAAAATACAAAACTGATTATTTTGTTGTATACATCACAAGTGCTTTTTGAATGCTATAAATACTATCATCTTTTCTAAATTCTTTTGTAATCGGAGCATGCATACTTGATATCCAAATTTTTAATTCAGCATCTAAGTCAAAATGTCCAGCTGTTTCGATGCTAAATTGTGTAATACTTTTATATGGAATAGAATGAAATTCCGTCTTTTTACCAGTCAAACCTTGCTTATCCACTAAAATCATACGACGATTTGTAAATACGATTAAATCGCGAATTAACTTATAAGCGTGTTCTACTTGTTCATCATCGAGCATAATTGCTTGTAAATCACGTTCTACCTCACTTATATCTGCATCAGATGCATTTCCTAAAAAACCACTAAATAAACCCATTATGAATACCTCCTTTATGTATAGAATAAACCTCCTTTATTGTAACATGTAACGAAAAGAAGATTCTTACTTTTAGGGATAAGAATTATATTGTAATTGCAATGAAACGATTTAATACTTAATCATAATATCTTGTGCTAATATATTTGTGTAAGAACTTTTTTATACAAAATGAACTTATGATAGAGGGACAATTGATGAATAATATTGGATTAGTTTTAGAAGGCGGAGGAATGAAGGGGCTATATACAGCAGGTGTATTAGAATTTTTTATGGAACAAAATTTGTATTTTCCATATGTAATAGGTGTTTCAGCAGGAGCTTGTATGGCTGCTACGTATTTGTCTCGTCAAAAAGGACGAAATAAGAAAGTAAACACAGAACTTGTAAGTGACCCGCGTTACATTTCATTTCGAAATTTTTTACGAAAACGCGAATTGTTTGGTATGGATTTTCTATTTGATGAGGTACCGAATAAACTTGTACCATTTGACTTTCAAACATTCCAAGACGGAGCAGAACAGTTTGTTATTGGTACAACAGATTGTGAAACAGGTGAAGCTATATATTACAATAAGCATAAACATGGAGATAATATTTTAAAAATTATCCGTGCATCAAGCTCTGTACCATTTATTGCACCGGTAGTGGAATATGATGATAAAAGGCTACTTGATGGAGGAATAACCGATCCAATTCCGATTCAGAAAGCACAGGCCGATGGATATCAAAAAAATGTTGTCATTATGACAAAGCCAGCGGGATATAAAAAAGAGCCTAATAAGGTTGCTTTCATTGCAAAATGGTTATATCGACATTATCCAAATGTGGCAGATCGTCTTACTCAGCATTCTGAAATATATAACAATACTATATCGCATCTCTATTCAGAAGAACAAAAAGAGAATTTCTATGTCATTCAACCAAGTGTTCAATTACCTGTAAGTGGATTGGAACGTAATCAAGAAAGATTGGTTCATTTATATGAACTTGGCTATAACGATGCGAAGAATCAATTTGAGCAGTTGAAAGAATGGCTAAAGTAAGCTATGGATGAGTCAATTGCACAATATTGCCCACTCAAATTTCATTTACCGTATTTTTACAAAACAAAATAAATGTGTTTAAAAAAATAATAAAGTCCTTTTAAAAAGATGGCATGAGCGTATAATTTTCCTAGAATGATATAGTGACCCCTATTAGGCAAAACAAAAATGGATGGGATGCTAAAATTAATGTGAGATTGTAAAAAATTGTATCTAAACCAAAGCTCAAGTTTAGTCAAGAAAATAAAGTGGAATAGGAAGTGAGATGATCTGTGAATAGTTCAAGAAACAGGCTTGAAAGTATTCGTGTACTTGTTAATGAAATACTTGATTTGGACAGCTTAGTTAACAGACAAGAAGCTTATGCTCAACTTAATGGAGTATCATCTTTCGCTTCGATGCTTGCAATGAAGAGAGGATTAGAGACAGAAATTACGGCTATCACAGGTTTGCTTCACAACTATTATTTCTATAAAACTGGTATTATTTATTTTCCTGGTATTAATAGTGCTGAAACCATTAGACCTATCATAAGAGATTTAAATATTTTTTCTAAGGATGAACAGCTTATCATTCTTCGGGCAATATTCTACCAGAATCAGCGTGGGAAATTCCACGGTCCATACGATGAATTAATCAAAGATGCTATTATACTTAATAATTTCTTTCAGAACTTGGATCACACCGTATCCCATATTGATGTTCAAAGATTTCATAATGTATTTGGCGAATTATCCATTCCAAAGGACCAATTTGAAGAAGTAGTTCTAACCAATCATCATGAAAAGATTACAAAAAACGAAAAAGATAAACGAAGCTTGTTGGCCGATATTTCAGAAAAACTAGCAAGTCAAAACATTATTGGAATTCCAGAAGATAAACTGTATACGGAAATTTGCCATTATTGGCCTGATCCCAATATATATAAAGTACTCCAAGGGAATTGGTGTGCAGCATTCGTATACCATTGCTGTATGCAGGCAGGAATCTTGCTGCCGATACATTACCCAAACGGTAATCATCGACTAGCTGGTGTAGGTGCTATATTTGAGTGGGCTCAACTACCCGAAACTGGATTTTTTTATTATGATGACCAGAACTTTAGACCACAACGCGGCGATATAGTTATTTATGAAAAACTTTTATCAAATAATTCTCACGACCATATTGGAATTGTCCTTGACTGCGAAAACCAAGAAATTCTTGTCGCAGAAGGGAACAAAGATAACGAGAACTATTCAAGCGTTTTTTGTAGGTGTAGGGAACGCAACATTCTAGGCTATATTCGAATCGACAATGAATACGAATTTCAATTCGATGGTGACTATAATCCTATCATATAAATACTGTGTACCAAGAGTTTCAATTAATATTTAAGTTTGATATTTCTCCCTTCTTGTTAAACTAACGAGCGTTAGAAAAACATTTCATTATTTTAAAAAAGCAATATCCAAAAACAAGAGGAAGGAAATATATAACCCTGTTTCTTCTGCTTACTGTAGAAAAATCAGGGTTTTTAACCTCTAAAAAATAGCTTAGCGTGGGTCTTATGTCAAATAGATGGTAGTATCTATTGCTTAACGTTGTAAATCCGCATTTTCCTAACGCTACCTCTATACTGGCTAAACTAAACAATTTAAAAAAAGAGGCTATGTGTACCTATTCGCTTTCAAAAAAGAAACAATTTTATTATCTCTGAGCACTATATTCAGCCAGAAAAGGAATTTCACTTCTCATATTAGAATTTAATATCTGATTAGTAAATAAGGAGGACAAGAATATGAGAAGTCAATTCCACCACATTGTAAGGGGAATACTTATAAAAGATGGACAGCTTTTGGTAGCGCATTATAAAGGGCATCATTGTTTTTTGCCAGGAGGACATATTGAATTAGGTGAATCAGTCGAAAATGCACTTAGACGAGAATGGGAAGAAGAACTAGGTGCAGCTTGCTCAATTGAAAAGTTTCTCGGTGTAATTGAAAATCAGTGGAGGGACGGAGATACATTGCACTATGAAATTAACCATGTCTTCAAAGTGAATAGCGATCAATTAAAAGTGGAAACATCTCCAAAGTCTAGAGAATCTCATCTGGATTTTTATTGGATTGTACCTACTGAAGAAAATTTAAAAAGTCATAAGGTGATGCCAGATAGTGCTATACAAATACTAATGAAAAAAATTCAAGAACATGATATTGAAACATGTTGGGTTAGTACACTTTAACTTTTGATAAGATGGCGTAATGGAGATGAAAACATGATAATATCCGCAATGGTTGCTGTCGGAGAAAATAATGTAATTGGCAAAGACAACGATCTTCCTTGGAGACTCCCGAATGATTGGGCATATTTGAGGCGAATTACTATGGGACATTCTATCATTCTCGGAAGAAAGAACTATGAATCAATAGGAAAATCTTTAAATGGACGTAAAAACATCGTCCTAACAACAAATAAAGACTATAAGGCTGAAGGCTGTCATATCGCTTATTCGATTGAAGACGCTCTTTCTAAATGTGAAGGCGAAGAAGTATTTATTCTTGGGGGAGAAGAAATCTATCGAAAATTTCTTCCTTACACTCAAAAGTTATACATAACTAAGATTCACGCTCCTTTTGAAGGAGATCGTTTCTTCCCAACGATTGATTTTTCCTCGTGGAAACAATTATCAGTCGAAAAAGGAATTAAAGATGAAAAGAACCACTATGAGCATTACTTTCATGTATTTGAGAAAATAAAATAAGTTCGAGAAGAACTACCGATAACTTGTGGTATGTTAAAAAGGTGTTTTCTAGACAGGAAAATACCTTTTTAAATACTTTATTCTATATTAAATATAAATTTTGTTCACAAAATAGACACTATATCCATAGTAAGTAACAAGGAAACAATCATTTTATTACTGAAATAAGTATTGAGCAAGACCGAGGAAAGGGAGGTAAAGAATGAAGAAACTAATGAGTCCGATTATGGATGAGTTGGCAAAGCAATTAAATCAAGGTAATCACCCTGCTCTTACATCGTTTTTGGAGAGCATTAAAAAACAAGAACTACCTATTGTAGAGACTTGTCCAATTGATGATGAGTATGATCTTGTTACATATATTTGGTTAGGTGATGAACTGACCGAAAATGCATATATATTTGGAAGTTTTCCTGGTTGGGAAATAGCAGTGAATGAAATGGATAAGTTCTTACATACAAACATATGGTTTAAAACGTTTCGAACAAATGAAAAGTTTGCTTCAACGTATTACTTTTCAATTAATGATCATTTTGAACAAAATTGGATAAAACGAAGTGAAAATTATAAGCGAGATCCATTGAATTCTAAGATGTTTAAGCATGAAGCAGGACCAATTTCTATTTTAGAGTTAGGCCTATCGTCACAAATTACCAAAACAAAGCAACCAACTCATATTCCAAAAGGAAAAGTGGAAACACATCAGTTCTATAGTTCTATTTTAAAGAATGAACGGAAACTTTGGATGTATACTCCACATAATTACTCACCTGAACAATCTTCTTATGACCTTCTTATCATGTTTGATGGCAGATCTATGCTACAGACGTTATCAGCAGCTGCAACACTAGATCATCTTATACATACAAAAGCAATTCAGCCATGTATTCTAATTGGCATTGATCATGTAGATCGATTTACAGAACTCACATTCTCTGAAGAAATGAATATGTTTGTAACAAAAGAACTACTTCCTTGGATTCAGCAAAGATATCATGTTAATACAAATCCATATCATACAACAATTGGCGGATTCAGTCTTGGTGGTTTAGCAGCTTTTTATGCAGCATTGCAATATCCAGAGCATCTCGGAAACGTTTTATCAATGTCTGGCTCTGTACATTGGAAGAAAGAAAATTACACAGGAGCACACCATTGGATTGAAGATCAATTTAAAAGCAGCAGCACGTTACCATTACAAATTTATATGTGTGCCGGGCAGTTAGAAAATAAACCATTATTAAAAGCAAACAGGAGGTTATCACAAGTACTTAAAGAAGAAGAATATCAAAGTACCTATGTCGAATTCCCTGGTGGTCACGATGTACTGTGGTGGCACAAACAGTTTGCTGATGGATTAGTATCCTTACAACAATTAAAAATACCTATGAAATAATAAAAAAGGAGGGGTGAACATATGAAAGATAGAGAAAAAGAGTTAGATAAAGCGATAAAGAAACAAGAGATTCTAGTAAAAGATGAAAAGGTATGGTCATATACGTATGAAGATCATATAAGTTCGATTATTAAACGGTCGCAAAAAGAAGGCGTATTCGATGACTTAGTAGGTAAAGGAAAGCCACTGCAAATGGATAAAAGTCTCTCTTATAATCCAGAAAAACAATTATATAAAACACTGAAAGATAATCATGTATTGCCGAGGTGGATTGAGCTTTCGAAAGAGATTGATACATTAAAGGAGAAGTTGCATACATGCATGGAAAACGAAGAAACAGCTGCATTAGTTGAAATGATTAATAAAAAAATTCATGAGTACAATTTAACTTGTCCGCCGTCAGCGCAAAAAATGAAGATAAGTATACCAAGTTAATATTTTATAGCTAATGTGCTTTTGGAGAATAAGCTCGGAAAGTTTATTTTAGCATGGTTATCTAAATTTGATACAGTTCTTTATAGAAGAGAATATTCATAATGTGATATAGCATTATTCCAAATAAAATAGGATGAACAGGAAGGTATCATGCATTTATGGGGCTAAAAAAGGAGGTGATTATGCTGAAAATCTTTTGCTATTTCTTAGTCATTTTGTTATTTCTTCTGGTTGATTACTATTGGTTAGACATGGATACCAAAAGATGGGGATGGTTTAAAAACAGGAGTAAAACGCAAAAAATAATCTTCTTTACTATAGTTCTTCTCTTAACTTTCATAGGATACATACTTATTGATGTTGAATACTTTAAAATCTGACACTTACAAAGAAATATCGTTATTATGGACAGGGGATATATAGAGTCAAATCGTTAGCAAGTAAATCATCACATTTGTTGGAGAAGATCAAGGTCAATACTAGTATTAAAATTCTTCCAAAAATAATAAGGGAGGATTTTTTTATTTCATAAAAATATTATGTTAACTAATAATTGTAAATTGAATAAAAGAAATATAGGATAGACCTAATTATGAGAAATACCTAATTATGAGAAATTTTTATATACAACAAGTTTCTGTGTATATTTAGAAAATAAGATGTAAATAAATATAAAATAAAAAGAAAAGAAAGTTCACAAATAAAATTTTCAATGCAATTCAATATAAAATATGACTGTAATGATTCAAAATAAAATTTCTGCGGATGTATGCAATGAATTGTTGTATATGAAATTTTAGCGTGTATTTAAATTTATGAAGTTTTAAACTGGCATGTATATATGTTATGGATTGTTTCAAAATCTCTGTTTTATCTCAAAATGTATAGTTTACTTGCTCAAAGAGATACAAAACCACTTCTTTTTTATAACTACCTATAATTTATATTATGTAAACTAGGTAAAAGAATTAACTAAATTAAAATAAGTAATAAGGATTCTCCCCCTCTTTTGTTATTTTTGTTTTAAGCGGTTATAATTGTGGCATTTTTATGTATACTTTTATGTGTACTTTTATGGTGTACTTTACTGGTTTCCAAATTGCCTGTTTAAAAGTAACATTCTCTAGCACTTTTTCAAGTGGGGAAACCAGTCTTCTTCATCTAAGCGGCTTGCCCATTGTTGTAACAAAAGTGTCTTTACATCCATTTTCTATTCCCTCCAATTTAATCCATGTATTTAACTTTCGATATATTTTCTAAGCTCGTGAGCATTATGTAATTTGTTATCTATACAAATTTGCACCGTTGTTTTTAATGCTAATAGTAGGTGCTCAATTTCCTCGTCACTATATTTTTTTATAGTTCCATTCCCCCCCCATCTTTGTTGTAGCTCTCTCTAAATCTATTGTTATTTTTAATAGCACAGCCATTATTATTAATGTTAACAACTTTAATACAAAAATATTTATTTTCTAAATCAATTGTATTAAAATCAAATCGTTCTACTAAGTCAATTCGAGCGATACTTGTAAAATCAGACACTCTTCATTCCTCCATAATCTTTAATGTTAATATTTTGTATCTTCTTTTATCATGTACTTTTTCTTGTTCCTCTTTTACTGTAAATAACGAACTATCTTTTGTTGTTAGTTCAGCTAGTTTCTTTGTACCTTCGTAAAAATCACCTGTGAATTCTTTTACTTGGTCTGTATAGGATATTTCTTCTTTTTCTGCTACTTCAATCTTGTCTTCTTTCTTAGAATCACTGTTTGAACAACCTCCTGTAACTAATAGTACAGGAAGTGCTAAACAAATTAAACTACGTTTCATAGGTGAAAACCTTCTCTCTGATGTAATTATACTATTTTTCTTCTTTTAACTTGTTCTCTTCTTCAACTAATTGTTTAATTGCTTTATCTATTGCGTCTTTACCTTCATTGACTAAACTTTCATCGTTTATGTTTAATCCATTTCTAATTGTAATGAAACCGGACTTTGCTGAAAGCATAGTGTCTGTTATCTTATTATGAACTTCTCGATATTTATTACCAGGGTTTAAACTATTTACCTTAGCGTCTAACTCTAGAACATTCTTAGACCTCTTTTCAAACTCTGTACCCCTCTCTACTGCCGGTTTGTCAGTAGATAAAATTAAGTTTATTTCCTGTGAATCCTTGATAAAATCTGCTAATAGAGGTTTCAGTTTTGATTTGTACTCTTTCTCTAACTTAACACTTGAGTCTTCTAGTTTCTTTGATTCTGATACTTTTAAACTATCAGTCTTTTTATCTTCTGAAACGTCTTTACTACCACATCCAACTACCCCTGCTAATACAAGTGGAAATGCCACTGCTAATACTTTTCGTTTCACTACCCTCACCTCTCTTTGTTTAAAACAGGTTACTTATATGATAAGTAACCTGTTTCCTTTTTGATTCCTCTATTTCATTTCTTTTAACTTTTTATCTGCTTCAGCTAGTTGTTGGGACGCTTTAGTCATTGTCTCCCCACCATCATGTATCATCTTATCATCTTTAAGGTTTATACCACTGTTTATTAAAAGTGAACCTTGTTTTGATGAAAGCATAGCGTCTTTAATTATACTATGTACTTCTTTATACTTTTCACCAGGGTCTAAAGCAATTATTTTATCAGCTGTTTTTTGGAAAATATCTGACTTTGTATCAAACTCGTTTCTCTTCTCTATTCGATTCTTATCACTAGCTAGAATTTCGTTTAACTCTACTGCTTGTTTTGTAAACTCTCCCATTAAAGAGTTTAGGTTTGACTTGTACTCTTTCTCAACCTGTAACTTTGAGTTATCTACCTTTTTACTTGTTTTTGAAGTGTCAGTTTTCTTTTCTTCTGATACTTTTAAACTATCAGATTTCTTTTCTTCTGCTTTATCGTTTGAACAACCTACCACCCCTGTCAATAACATAAATGGTAATGCTAGTGTTACTAGTTTGTTTGTTTTCATTGTTATACCTCATTTGTTACTCATCTGTTAGATTGTATTTTAACTTCTGATAGCTAAATTTCGCATGTCCTCTACACTTGATGTTAGCTTACCAGTTAGTGTTGTTAAAGTGTTTAAATAGTTTTCTACTAGGTCTTTATTTTCTTTCTCTGATTCTATATCCAGTTTTGTTTCAATAGATGTCTCATTAGAAGAACAACCACCAAACAGTAACATCAAGGGAACTGCAATACCTATTATCCATTTCACTCTACCCCTTGTTCTTACTTTAGGTAGTATTACTTATCGTTTTCATCGGCTATTTTTATTTTTTTCATTTTTTTGTCTCATCCCAAATGCGTTCCAACGTATACCGATAATTTTTTGTTTTATCAAATTCCGCATTGCCCTTCATATCATTTCCTCCTTACTATACAAAATGTAAGATTATTACACTATCGTAACAAATTAATTGTTTTATTTTTATCATATTTTGTCGAAATATGATAAAAATAAAAAAACTTTCTCTTTCAATATTAGCCTAGTTCATATATGTTATTTTCTGTCTATTAAGAATAACGAATTCTACTATTTGATTGGCAATTCTCCAAATAATTAAGAGCATGAAAATAGTGATGTCCTGTCAATTCATAATATTAACGGCAATCTTTATTAGTTAAGAGGGTTATTAAAAAAATGAACCAACTAATCTTTAAAAAGTTTGAAGCAACAGACTTTAATGATTACTTCCAACTAGTATCGAATGAACAAGTTATGACACAAATTACAGAACGAGCGATTCCATTAGAAGAGGCTCAAGTAAACTATCAGAAATTATTAATGCGCAATGAAAAATATGAGCTATATGGCTCATATATACTTTATAATCGTGTGGCGGGTGAGTTTGTTGGACTTGGGCATTTAACATTAAATGAACAAAACATTGAAGAAGCTGAAATTGGTTATATGATATTACCTAAATATTGGGATGAATGATAGAGTAGTTTAATTGCAAGACAATTAATTGGATTAGCTAAGCAAACAAATTTGAACAAGTTGAAAGCAGTTATTGATCCAGAAAATATCCCTTCTAGAAAAATTTTAATAAAGCAAGGATATACATCGGAGAAAATTTGTGGAATCGAAGGGTTGCCTGGAGAAATTTTAAGTAGGTTTTTATAGGAGAAAAAGGCCGATGTTCACATAGATTATATAGCTGCTTTCCTTCATAAGCTGTTATAACCATACATGCAGGATAATAACTACTTTTATTTCTTTTATTAATAACCCTTCTTTCTATAATGTGTTGATATGTTGATCTAGCTCTTATGTAGTCCAATTCAGTTCTTTCTTTATATCCTGTATGTCTATTCCTGAGCGGATCATTATAAATAGATAATGGAGTTGTGATTCAAATATATCAATACTTGGAAAGTTGTTTCCAAATGAAATGATTTTAATTTCATAATCCGGTTGTGTTATTTTCTCTTTAAAATGAATATAAGATGGCATAATAATTTTTCTCCTTCTTAATTATGCTTAAATAGTGGATAAGGATCGCTTATCCACTATTCTCAGTTTATTCAATTTTATATTTAATGCTTAAATTCATAGTTTACAATTTTTATATTAATTAGTAGTTTTTAATCTCTTGTTCATTATTTACGTTGATAATACAAGCACCCTGTTTGATTCGCTTCATTAATTCGTACATTTGGTTTTCTGGAATAGCTACACAACCTGCTGTTGGTTTACCATTAGACACGTGTAAGAAGAAACCAGAACCTGCACCTTTTTGAATGTTTTCTGTATTATAGTTGATTACAATACCGTATTTATATTGTGCAGGATAGTCAATTAAGTGTTCATCACTTCTAGAAGAACTATTACGTTCTTGCCATGTGTTATATTGGTCATCGTTTACATTACTAATCCAATAAGAATTAGGTGTAATTTGACGGAATGGTAAGTTAGTTCCTGGGTTTGAAGTTCCGAATGAGAATCCTAGAGAATAAGAACCTTTAGGAGTTCTACTTGTAGACTCACTAGCTTGTCCAACCCCTTGAGAGCCAACAAAACCGTTTGTAGATAGCTTTTCATTCCATAAACCGTCTTCTTTCTCAAATAAAGACACTCTAGCAGAGGTTCCCGAAGCCACTACAGTTACAATTTGATTTGTACGTTGAGCCGTTGGGGATGAAGCTACAATACCACTTAAACCATCTTGTTGTACTGCACCTCTTGCTACTGCTTTTGAGTCTATCCAGCTAAACTGACCGTTATAATCAAAACCATACCAAGTTGTGCCATTGTAATCCATAGTTAACTTCATAGTTAGGTTTTTACCTAATAGATTGTTTGCAGGTTGAATGTAAGAACCACCTTGCATACCCCAAGGTCGAGATAATACCCCATGACCGCTTTGACCTACTACATGGTATGTTTCATTCAATGTTCTGATGTTTGTTGCATTAAATACCGCTTTAGCGTCTACCCAACCTTGTTCTCTACCATCTACTTCAAAGTTATACCATGTTGTATTACCCATAACTAATCTACGAGTTACATGGATTGGTTTGTTTGAATATGCATTTGCACCATTAACCCATCTAGCATCTTCTAGACCGTAAGGCACTGACCATATACCATTACCGTTTACATCACCTAGCATAACAGTTTTATCTTCATAGCGAGTATAGAAGTTAGTAGTAAGAGTTTTAGAGTCTACCCAACCAAGTCGTTGACCATCAACAAATATATCGTACCATTTTGTGCCGTTTACTACTGCGCTTGAAACAACTTTTGCTTCCTTAAATGAGTAGTTACTTAATGAATTAATCCAATATGCACCATGTACCCCATAAGGTTGACTCCAAACACCGTCTGAACTTTTAACGACATCAATGTAAGCTGTCTTGTTTTCTTCTTGTGTTTCAATGTTGCTTTTGACTCTAGAGTCTACCCAACCAAGTACTGTGTTTCCTTGCTTAATTTTATACCATGTTGTACCGTTCTTCACTCCACTTTGGATAACTTGTACACGTTGGAAGTTATATTTACTTGCAGAGTCTATCCAGTAAGCACCTGGTTCGCCGTATGGTGCAGACCAAACACCATCAGAACTTTTATCTGTTCCGACACTCATATAGAAGTTTTCATCTTTTACTTGATCTAAAGTAGATAGAGATTTTACCCCATCAACCCAACCTATGTTTTTGTTGTCTTTACTGATGTAGTACCAGTTCGTGCTACCTACCTTTAATGTCTTTGATACATGAACAGTTTGATAAGCGTATTGGTTTGTAGAACCACCATACTCCGCATAGTTCGTACCCCAAGGTGCAGACCAAATATCATTACCAACCGTATTTCCGATTACTACATTCAAGTTTGCAGGTTTAACATTGCCATTGTCGATTACTTGCTTGTCTACCCAGCCTACAACTTGACCGTCAATGCTAATTTTAACCCAAGTTGTTTTACCATTAACCGCTTTTTCAATTATTTTAACGTTTTTATAAGCGTACTTATCAGTTGGGGCGATGTAATTTGCACCATCAATACCATAAGGTGCAGACCAAACACCGTGAGCGTCCACTTTCATATACCCCATATACACGTCTTCATTTACTTTCTCAATGTTTGATAGCTTACTGAATGCTCTGCTGTCTACCCAACCTAGGTTCTTTCCGTCTAAGCTAATTTTGTACCAAGTAACCCCGTTTAAATCTATCTTTTGATCAAAATCGATTTCTTCACCTAAATAAAGGCTTGTAGAACCAACATAATTAGCACCAGGTAAACCATAAGGCGTGGACCAAATACCATGAGTTCCTACTCCGATAATTTGACTACCTTGAACGTTTACAGTAGGTGTTTCCGCATTAGTTATTGTTGGCGAAGCTAACATTAATGTTGTTCCTGCTACACATAATAAAGTACCTAGTTTTGAGTTTTTCTTTTTAGACACAATGTTAAATCCCCTTTTGTTTATTTTAGCTTTACTAAATATTTTTTGGAAATTTATGTATATTAAGATGGTGATTCGTAAAAAATATTGAATCTACTTATCTTAACTACTCTTTTATTATATCAATACAATTATAGAAAAAATAAGTAAACAGATATTTTTTAATTGATTCATGTAACTATTTCTTCTTTGGATTTCTTCCCAAGTTAAATTATGACTTAGCTTTCTTTTTGAAATTCATGCCGCTGCTCTACCATTAAGTTTAGAGGTATTTCAAAATTGTTGTTCTTTATGTATTTAGCATAGAATCAATAAAATAAAAGAATGGCAAAATAAATGAAAAATTAAATATAATAACGCCTCTAACATGGGCATACTACACTTATTCTAACTAGGAGGTGCTCCATGAAAAATCAATCGAACGATTCTCACCGCACTGGAGATGAGAGATTTAATACAGCTGGACCTACTACTGAAGACGCAACTACGGGTTATGTTCGTGTGAAAGATACCTCTCAGTCCAAAGGGAAATCTGGCGGTGAATTATCTACTAAAAAAGATAGCCTATAATTAAAAATGAACTTTTCAGTGCATGTTCTAGAAAGATTTATTCAAAAAGCATGGTAAATTGCCATGCTTTTTGGGTGTGAATTATGATTTAGTTTCACTTAATAAAGCACCGATAGCACCGCTAAATCCAGGATCTTTAAAGAAAATAGGATTTTTATTGTACTGTAGTGTATAACCGCTTATGATATTTTTTAACGGTTCATTATTTGATAAAGTAGATCCTATATAAATAATATTATCTATGCTTTGCGCCTCTGCAACTTGAAGACTCAAAGTTGTTATAACCTCTCCAACAAGCCCTTGAACAGTTGCGATTAAATCTGATATATTATGATCCCCTTTACTAATGGAGGCATTTCCAAAGTTACTGGCAGTAAGATCTCCATCTATAGGAGACTTTATTTCGGTATAAATATCACTAACTTTTATATCTAATTTTGTCCTAGAACCCATCTGCGAATATTTTACAATTTCATCAAAATATTCTATACCAGTTAATAGTGTAGATAGCCCCTTCAATGTGCCACCGCCTATTCCAGTTCCTCCTATACGAAAGTATGTATTTCCGTTCATTATATGTATGGAGGTACCTGTTCCAATATTGGTAACTACATAATTCTCAAAAGAATAATTACTTTTATGAAGTAGATAATTAACGCCTCTACATGTAGCATCGAACTCTAAAATATAATTTATATGCTGTTTCGCTAAAATAAGCTTTTTTAGTTGTTCAGCTTTGCCTCCAGTAATACATATTTCATTTATTAAATCATTCGAATTAATCCAGTCTCCCACTTTTTCAAGTTCATCGGAACAAAAGTTTTGAAGTTGTAATTCATTATCTTTATCAAAATAAGCAATTTTGGTTAATGTGCCTCCAACATCGATACCGACAGTTCCTTTCATTGGTTCACTCGCTCCTTATTTAGATTCACTCGTGTATATTTTAGATTTTTATAAGGACTTTCTTAATTATTTTACTTTATTTCAAGAATTTTTCTACTTTTAACTATTGTTCATAGCATACTTTCTATTTTGGGTATGGAGATAATGTGAATATGTACAAACAAAAAGAATGCACATATAGATACATCTAGTATGTGCATTCTTTATTTGGTTTGTTATCGAATTAATCTATATCGTTAATTTCATGCCATTGCAATTTTATTATTTCCACCAATCATCAAACATAGTTGTAGGAAGTTGTCGTTTATGTTCAGTAACTAAATATCGCTTTTCGATTGCTTCTGCTACTTCTTTAGATACTTGCTTACCTTCTAAATAATCATCTAATTCATCATAAGAAATTCCTAGTTCGGTTTCATCTGCTTGTTGTGGTTTATTATCTAATAAATCTGCTGTTGGAACTTTTAAATACAATCTTTCTGAAGCACCTAAAGCTTTTAATAGTTCTCTTCCTTGTCTTTTTGTTAATCCCGATAACGGAAGAATATCAGCACCACCATCTCCGTATTTCGTGAAGAAACCTGTTACAGCTTCTGCTGCGTGGTCTGTACCGATTACAAGAAGGCCATTTTGTCCACCTACTGCGTATTGTGAAATCATTCGAACTCGTGCTTTTACATTTCCTTTATTGAAATCTGTAAGTTGCTCTTTTGCATCTTTTTGATATTGCTCTGCAAAAGCGTCTACTGTCGTTTTAATATCAAATGCAAGTTCTTCGTCTGCCTGAATGAATTGTAATGCTGCCTGTGCATCATCTTCGTCTTTTTGAATACCGTACGGTAAGCGAATAGCTACAAATTTTACATTATGCCCTTCGGTTCTCAGTTCTTCTACCCCTAGCTGAGCAAGTCTTCCAGCCAATGTTGAATCTTGACCACCGCTAATTCCTAAAACGAATCCTTTTGCTCCTGTTTTAAGTGCATAATCCTTTAAAAAATCGACTCTTTTACGAATTTCTTGATGCGGATCAATGACTGCTGACACATTTAAGTCTGACATGATTTTTTGTTGTAAAGTTGTCATTTCAAAATCTTCCCTTTCAGTTTTTTTGCGTTTTATATGATATGTAATCTCTATTATTGATACAAACCTTTTTCTTTAATGTAATAGTAGCAGCTATCCGGAAGAAGGTACCGCGGTTCGCCACCTTTAGAAAATTCTTCGCGTATATATGTAGAGCTAATTTCCATAGCTAATCCTTTATCGATTAATTGAAACCTACCATCGTCATAATTACGAAGGAGAGCAGATCGACTAATCGTTTGGAGCATATCGATACCATTGCGAGCCATAACGATAAAATTATTTTCACTAATCAATTCTTTATCCATTTTCCATTTTCCATCAGCGATATCTACTAAAAGGTCTGCACCCATGATAAAGAATAAGTCCGCTTCTTTAAATATAGTCCTAAAATGCTTCATTGTATAGTATGTATAATGTTTGCCTGGTAATACGTTTAATTCATGCGTGTCCAGAATGAACTTCGGGTTATCTTGTATGGCTAAACTAATCATCTTAGCGCGATGATCTCCGGTCGTCTGTATTTTCTTATCAATGCGCATGTTTGTAGAAGGTAAAAAGATAATGTAATCTAGTTTTTTACGATGTGCTACAGTTGAGGCAGTCCATAAATGAACATTTGTAATTGGATCGAATGATGAACCGTATATCCCAATTCGTCGCCCTTTTTTAAACAGCTCACTAATATCTTTTTCTGGATTCAACTCTTGAAGATATTTCATACTTTTCGTCGATTCGATTTCATTTATTTTCATTTTTAATCATCTCCGCAACTTTTTGTTTTACTTCCACAATATTCTTCATTTTGTTGTCCCAACACTTTTGACTAAGGTCCATAGGATATTCTTCTGGATTTAATCCACGTTTATATTCATCCCAAAGTAAATCTAAGTTGTCTTTTGTAAATTGCTGAATTTCCTGCAGCGATGGAGATTGATAAACACATTTACCTTCTGAAAAAATATCGTGATGCAGCTCTTTAGCTTCGAAGTTAGTTATAAATTTACTAATGAATGTATGCGTTGGATGAAACATTTTTAATCGATCTTCTTCAGTTGGTTTTTCCGTCTCTAACGCGATGTAATCTCCTTCTGATTTTTTGTTTATCGTATTAATGATACGGTACACTTTCTTAAGACCCGGAGTAGTTACTTTTTCAGAATTGGAACTGATTTTAATTGTATCCACCATTTCACCGTTCTTTTCTTCGATGGAAACAAGTTTATAAACGGCTCCAAGTGCAGGAGAATCAAATGCTGTAATTAATTTTGTTCCAATGCCCCAAATATCAATTTTCGCTCCTTGTGATTTTAAATGAGTGATCGTTTTTTCGTCTAAATCATTAGATGCAATAATTTTTGTTTCTGTATATCCTGCTTCATCTAACATTTTTCTCGCTTCTTTAGATAAATAAGCTAAATCTCCACTATCTAATCGAATTCCCTTAAAGTTAATTTGATCGCCAAGTTCTTTGGCAACTTTGATAGCATTTGGTACCCCTGATTTTAATGTATCATAAGTGTCTACTAAAAATACGCAATCCTTATGTCTACGAGCGTATTTATGAAAAGCGGTATATTCATCGCGATATGCTTGAACCATTGCATGTGCATGTGTACCAACTACGGGAATTCCAAACAGTTTTCCAGCACGTACATTAGATGTAGCTTCAAATCCACCGATATATGCAGCTCTTGTGCCCCAAATCGCTGCATCCATTTCATGAGCCCGGCGAGTTCCAAATTCCATTGCAGTTTGCTCTCCTACTACTTGTTTCATGCGTGAAGCTTTCGTTGCAATCAATGTTTGGTAATTTACAATGTTTAGAATGGCTGTTTCAATAAGTTGAGCTTCTACTAAAGGCGCCTCTATTCGAAGTATCGGTTCATTCCCAAAGACTAATTCTCCTTCTTTCATTGAGCGGACAGTTCCGGTAAACTCTATACCTTTTAAAAACTTCAAAAAATCCTCTTGATATCCTAATTCATCGCGAAGATATGCAATATCATTTTCAGTAAATCGGAAATTTTTTAAGTAATGTATGATTCTTTCTAAACCAGCGAAGACAGCGTACCCATTTCCGAATGGAAGTTTTCGAAAGAATACCTCAAATACAGCTTTACGATTATGTATATTATCTTCCCAGTACGTTTCTGCCATATTTATTTGATAAAGATCAGTATGTAGTGCTAAGCTATCATCTGTATATGTATAATTCATTATAAATTCCTCCCAGTATGTAAACATATATTGTATTCTCTATAATATTTAACAATTAACAAATTGTTAAATATTTATTTTAAAAAAATTAATATCTAGCCGTGTATATGGGTTGTACTATGTCCATCTCTACAAAACGATATAATTGCGCGGACTTTTTTGATGTTCGTTGAGTCGTTTGACCTGTAATTTCTTGAATAAACGGCAACGTTTTTATTTTTCTCGCGAATGCCTGTCCACTCTTAATTGCTGGATCCTTAGTAACTGTTAATAATACGGCTTGTAACTCAGAATATGTGAAACTTTTTGGTAAAAAGTTTTTTGCGACAGTTGTTTGAAGTAAATCAATTGTAATGAATTTAATTGCGTCACTTATGATCTGATGATGATCAAAAGCTAAGTCAAGTTTCAGAACTTCATCAACTGAAAATAATGCAACTTCTGCAGCATCATCATTAGCTTGACGTTTTTCTAAATAATACTCTGATACAATGGCATAATGCGCGTTAGAAATAATCCAACCTCGTGGATCACGGCCAGGTTTATCATACACGCCATAATGTTTAATATGTATACCTTCTACACCTGTTTCTTCCTCCAGCTCTCGCTTTGCTGCTTCAAACGCCGTTTCATCATCCTGTACAAAGCCGCCAGGTAACGCCCATTTCCCTGCTTCCATATTAGGTTTTCCTTCTGCATTTGTTAATGCCCGTTTGATCAGCATTAATTTCAGAGCCATAACAGGAGGTTTATGTTCTTCTTTTTCTTCAGTAACAATAGTAAATACTGCGATATCTGATGTATAGCCATCAGGTGTGTGATATTTTTTTACATCATATTGTTGTAAAGCTTCTTGGTTTGACATTTGTCTCCCTCCTAAGCGGTTAGTATTTTTCTTTATGTATTTCTCGCCCTTATTAATTAACGATGTGTTAATTAATATTTACAATTATGCACGAATTATTTTGATTTGTCCATAGAAATCTTTAAAAATTTCATTGTACATCGTTTGTTTTTATATAATGAATGATTTGAATTTACAATATTTCCTTTTCTTCCTTTTCCTCCTTTTCTTCTTTTTCTTCCTCTGTATTCCAATCTGTAAAGATGTCAGTAACGACTTCACCTGCAATTTCAACTACGAATTCACATAGGCCAGCTATTACTTCTTCAATCACTTCATGCATATTCTCACACTCCCCTTTTAGTAAGTATACCTTTAGTATATAAGCTGGGTATTTTTAAATGCTATTGAAAAAGATGACAGATATCTTACAATTCTGTAAGATTAATAGAAAGAATGATTTGTCTGAACAATACGTACAATAAATGGATTGGGATCAAATCGTTTTTACAATTGATATACATGGTATTTAAATATTTTCTTGCTATTGGAGGGATTTCCTAATGGTTGATAATATGCAACAACTTATTCAAGAGCATAGACAATTTTTCCATCATGATCATACAAGAAGTCTTCAATTTCGTCTTAAACAGTTAGAAAAATTAAAAAACTCTATTAAACAATATGAAAATCAAGTGCTGAGCGCATTATATCAAGATTTACACAAAAGCGAGTTTGAATCATATGCTGCAGAAATTGGTTTCGCATATAACAGTATCAACTTTATAATGAAACACCTAAAACAGTGGATGAAACCTCAAAAAGTAAAAACACCTATTCATTTTGCGCCTTCCAAAAGCTACATAATAAAAGAGCCATACGGTACAGTGTTGATTATTGGACCTTTTAATTATCCATTCCAATCATTAATTGAACCTCTTATTGGGGCAATTGCGGCAGGAAATTGTGTAGTCCTCAAACCTTCAGAAAATGCACCAAATGTTTCAGCTGTAATGAACAAAATAATAAGTGAAACGTTTGAAAAGCAATATATTCGTGTAATTGAAGGTGATATAGAGACAACTTCTTTATTGATTCATGCACCATTTGACCATATCTTTTTTACTGGTAGCGTTCCAGTTGGAAAAGTTGTCATGGAAGCTGCGGCGAAAAACCTTGTACCAGTAACATTAGAGCTTGGTGGAAAAGGACCGGCTATTGTCGATGAAACAGCTAACCTCGATATAGCAGCCAGACGTATTATTTGGGGGAAATTTATAAATGCCGGGCAATCCTGTATAGCACCTGATTATGTTATTGTACACAAATCTGTTAAGGGAAAACTGATTTCGAAAATGAAAGAAGTCATTACCAGCTTTTATGGATCAGATGTATTAAAAAGCGATGATTATGGTCGAATTGTCAATGAGAGACAATTTAATAGACTTCTTTCTATATTAGAACAAGACCAAATTCATATAATATTTGGTGGAAAATCATCTAGAAGTCATTTATATATTGAACCAACACTTCTTGAAGCAAAATCGTGGGATGATTCAGCTATGAAAGAAGAAATTTTTGGACCGATTTTACCAATTATGGAGTACAGCGATTTAGATGAGGTCATTCATATGATTAACAACCATCCCAAACCGTTAGCTTTGTATGTATTTACTGAAAATAAAAACGCCGAAAAACAAGTATTAGGACGAATTTCTTTTGGAGGAGGATGCGTCAATGATACAATGTCACATATGGCTAATATCCACTTGCCTTTTGGTGGAGTAGGAAATGCAGGGTTCGGTGCCTATCATGGCAAACATAGTTTTGATACTTTTACACATCGTAAAAGCATTTTAAAGAAAAGTTCAAGGATAGACTTTGGGTTGGTATTTCCACCGTATAGGGACAAAATTAAAATTTTGCGAAAGATTTTTAAGTAATAGAGAATAAATAAGGATAAAGACCTTATGTATCGTTGATTTTTGGATTTTAAGGAGTCTGGCTACAGGGAAAAAGCCAACCTCTAAAATAGGAATTTTATGACGTATTAAGAAAGTTATCTAAGTACAAACGAAAAAGGAGAATGTTATGTATTGGCTTAGCGATTTGTCACAAGAGTCATATAAGCTTCACGATTATTTTAAAACATTTTCTTATACTAAAAAACTCGTGCTCACTGCCATTTTTTCGGCACTTGCAGCGCTCTTGCAGTCAACTGGAAACCTTCTTCCGGGGATTGGATATCTCATTAGTCCTTTTGCTACTGCTCCTATTTTGATTTGTACTATTGTATCAATTCCCTTTGGAATTCAAAGTTATGTTTTAACCTTTCTTTTACTGGTTCTGATCCAACCCGGTGAATCTTTTGTTTTTCCGTTCACAACAGGGATAGTAGGTTTAGGAATTGGGTCATCTCTTTTTAGTTTAAAAAAACGAATCAACATTATCTTTTTTACATCTTTCTTATTGCTATGTGGAATCTGTTTCCTTCTCTATATTGTCCGTTTCCCGGTTTTAGGTCCAATCGTCAGTACATCAATTTCATTAAAAATCATAGGATTTATTTATATTTTTTCTTTTGTGTACAGTTGGATATGGGTGGAATTGAGCCGGGTATTCTTTAAGAAATGGTATAAACTGATAGGAATAAATAGATAACGAGTAAAGCCGACCTCCTTAATATTGTGATGGTCGGCTTATTTATTTAAACCATTATTGTTTTCTAGGAAATGTCGCAGAACGAATATTCATATATTGATGGTAACAATGTCACTTCAATTTAACTCATGAATGTCATTTTTGCCAATGATTTGTACGGCAGCCTGCATTTCCTCAAGAGTCGTTGATAACCATTAAAATTATCAACGACTTCTTTTCATCGGGAACTAAATTTTGCAATTGATTCTATTATTTGTTCCCAGTCTTCACTATGAATCTCATGCCCTGATCCTTCAAGAGTCACTAATTTAGCATGTGGAATTGCTTTCGCAAGAGCAAGTCCATGCTCGTATGACAAAGCTGGATCTTCTGTTCCATGAATAATGAGTACCGGTATGCTGATTTCTCCCATCCTATCGTAATACTCATCTCCGCCTTGCAGCATGGCATGATTAAATCTGCTTGGAAGCTGTTTAGCGCGGGTCACTTCCCTTTTCGCCAGTTTATATATTCTTTCTCTCTCATAAGGTTTGGAACCGGCTAAAGTTTTCCATCCATCCGCAATATAAGAAACAGCTTCTTCTTGATTTGACCAAACTATGGATGTACTCTTTGCATGGTGATTTAGGATATTCTCATCCATTGGAGGAAGTTTTTCCATCTCAGTCCCGAACACACTTGATGCAATTAAAGTAAGCGTAAATAAACGATTCGGATACCTAAGGGCAAGAATTTGACCAATCATACCGCCTAAGGACATTCCAATAATATGAGCTCGCTTTATGGAATAAGCATCCAGGACTCCAACTGCATCGGTAGCCATGTCTACTATTGTGTAGTTGGAAGTACCAGGTTCATAAGTAGTCGATCGTCCCAAATCACGATGGTCGTATCGAATAACAAATCGTCCTTGATCAGCGAGACGGAGACAGAAATCCTCATCCCACCAATCTAATGAAGACATAGCTCCCATAATTAAAAGTACAGCAGGGTCCTTAGGATTTCCAAAACTTTCTGCACAAATCTCCACTTTATTTATTTTCAGTATTCGCTCAACCATGTTACCCCTCCTTTAACATTAATTCCCTATTATTATAAGATATTAGGACATATTAGGGCATGTATATTTCATAAGTGGCAGTTTTCCCCTGTAGGTGAATGATAGTAGAATCCCAATGATTGATCAAAAAATTAATCGTACTTTTAATATGTATTATTTTTGTTCTATCATCGCTTCCTTTGGCACACCAAAGAAATAGGTTACGATAAACCCACCAATATATCCTCCAAATAATCCAATGACGTATTTCCACCATACTGTACCAGCAATTAAAGGGATTAATGCCAGGCCCGATGGCCCAATAGCAATTGCACCAACATTGCCAAGCAATCCGATGACTGCTCCTCCAATACCTCCGCCGATACATGCGGTGATAAAGGGCTGACCTAATGGTAATGTGACTCCGTAAATTAATGGTTCCCCAATGCCAAGAATTCCTACAGGGAGTGCACCTTTGATTACATTTGTTAAAGATTTATTTCTACGACAGCGAATCCATAATGCGATTGCCGCTCCAACTTGCCCAGCCCCTGCCATTGAAAGAATAGGAAGTAATTGTGTCATACCTGTTGCATTGATCATTTCAAGATGAATTGGTATTAATATTTGGTGTAAACCTAACATAACAAGTGGTAAAAATGTTGCGCCAAGTACAAATCCAGCAAATGCACCACCTCGTAATAATACCCAATTGATAGCGCCAATTAAATTATCTGAAACGAAACCTGCTAATGGCATGATGAAGAAAATTGTTACAAGCCCTACTATTAATAATACGATTGTGGGCGTCACGATACTTTCAATGGCATCGGGAATCCATTTACGTAATAGCTTTTCTACAAATGCTAAAATCCAAACAGCCACTAATACCCCAATAACTCCACCTTGTCCTGGAGATAGCGGCTGACCAGTAAAGATATTAAGAATTGGATTTTCTGACGATATGCCAGTTAAAAGGGGCATACCACCGATTACCCCACCAAGTGCTGGTGTTGTATTGAATTCTTTTGCCGCATTAATGCCAACAAAAATTATTAAGTAACTAAATAGTGCGTTTTTAATCACATTTAAAACTGTTACGTATTGTCCCCAAGTTTCTTTATCTAAATTTCCAGCTGTAATATTATTTAATAGAATTGAAGCGATACCAGCAATTAACCCTGCCCCAACGAATGCTGGTATAAGCGGAATGAAAATATTTCCTATTTTTCCTAAAAAAATTTTAAAAGGTGTATTATTCTTTTTCTTTAATTCTGCCTTGATTTCTGCAGCTTTTGCTTGTAGTTCATCTGCAGAAGAAATTTTTGAAGAGCCATCTTTTCTCTCTGCTAATAAAGCACCAAACTGTTCTGCTACTTTTGTTATAACACCTGGTCCAAGAATAATTTGATATGTTTCATCATCAACAGTGCCAAGAACCCCATCAATCTTTTTTAATACTTCTTCATTAATTAAATTACGATTTACAAGTGTAATACGAAGACGTGTCATACAGTTTGTGTATGCTGAAACATTATCACTACCACCAACCGCATCTAAAATTTGAGATGCCATGCTATGATATTTGTTCATCTGTCGTCCTCTTTTCGGTTATTTTACGACTTGTCTAACAAATCCTTGCGTTTCTGCTAATTTCTTCATTGCTTCTTCTTTTGAAAGTCCTGTTAAAATCATTACAATCGCGATTTTAGGTTTATTATTTGCTTTTGCTAAGTAAGTTTCAGCTGTTTCATAATCGCAAGAGGTTGCCTCCATCACGATACGCTTTGCGCGCTCTATTAGTTTTTCATTTGTTAGTTGAACATCAACCATTAAATTCCCATACACTTTCCCGATTCCTACCATAGAAGCTGTTGAAAGCATGTTGCAAATTAATTTTTGTGATGTACCTGCTTTTAAACGAGTGGAACCAGTTAATATTTCTGGTCCATTTACTACTTCAATAGCAATGGATGCGATTTTTCCGACTGCTGAACCTTTGTTACAGCATACTGCGACTGTTTGTGTACCAATTGAATTTGCATATTCTAATCCTCCAATAACGTATGGAGTACGGCCGCTTGCTGCAATTCCTACTACAATATCTTTGTTTGTTAAGGAAATATTTTTTAAGTTTTGAATACCTAAATCTTTGCTATCTTCTGCACCTTCTACTGCTTTAATGAACGCTTTTTCACCACCAGCGATTAATCCAATTACCTCTTCTGGATCCGTTCCGAATGTTGGAGGACATTCAACCGCATCTAATACACCAATACGTCCGCTCGTTCCGGCTCCGATATAAATTAAGCGGCCACCTTTTCTTTTTGCTGCAATAATTGCTTCAACTGCCTTGGCGATTTGTGGAAGTTCTTGTTTCACTGCTTTTGCAATTTTTGCATCTTCTTCATTCATGATTGTTAAAAGATCAATTGTTGACATTTCGTCTAAATTCATTGTTTTTTTATTACGTGCTTCGGTTATTAAATGTTCTAACATATTCATCACCCTCATTTATTTCGAAATATATCAGATAGTATTTATGTACTTGATGATGTTTCATCTTCTCCATGAATACTATTTGTTTTATATTGCTATGCTAAATGCAAAAAAAAGAGTCTTAAATTGTTAAGACTCTTCTTTTGATAAACAATATGTATTTCTTTTTAATTGGTTATGTTTCATCACAGAAATATATTTACTAAATTGATTAGAGGACAATGACATTTTTAGATTCTTTTATCTACTTCATTGAGCAAATACATTTGTTAATCACTTAGACGTAGACTCAAAGTGAGCAGCAATAGTTAATGCATCTTGGATAGAGCCACTTGTTTCTATTCCATATAAAGTATCTCCATTTTGCCAATACACACGGTTTTGTTTCTGTCTGTTATCCACATCTATAACTGCGTAAGAGCTTGGAGTTGGGAGTGGTGCTTTATCTAATTGATTCACTATGGATTTTGCTATTGCTATATTTTCATCTTTATTTGTCAATGGACTTTTTACAATAATTGCCCAATGATCCTTAACAAAATTTAAATACATTGTTCCTGCTGCTCCCTCAGTAAAACCTTTAATTCCATTCCCTAAATCTGTTGCACTAGGATCATCTTTGCTCGGGATATCTTTTTCGTAATCAGGATTTAATCTAAATGTTGAACATAAACTTTTACCAGCTTCTTCCTTTGTCTCATACTTTTTGACAGATAGTTTTGCGATTTTCTTAGCTTGTTTAGAATCCGAAAGTACAGCGGAATCAACAGGTAATGGACTGTTGCTTTCAAAAAATGTAACCATGTAATTTTTATCTTGCCCTTCAGTATGTGCAGATAAAACCTTTTTTTCATTAGACAGAGGGATTTCTGTTGGTAAGAATATATTCATTTTCGTTTTTGCTTTTAAAGCTGTTCGAGTCGCTGCAAACACATCTTTTTGTTTCGCTGCATGAGACTCTTGTTGTTTTTCCGTTTGTTTCTTATCGTGTTGTTTTTCTGTTTGATTGTTTGGTACAGCAGTTTCTTTTTTGTCACATGCTCCTAGTAAGAGTAGGGAAACACACATGAATGCTGAAATTTTTTTCATTTCTTTTACCTCGAGTTTATTAATTTTGTGAAAAATAACATTATGAATCTAATTATAAAATTACACCTCAAATTAAAACTTATGCAATTTTTTTTAAAGTCTCCAATGCAGCAATCGTCAACGTAGAGTTTCCTTCTTGTTCTAAAGCTCGGAAATACAAGCTTCTTAAGAAGGATTTAATGTTTTGTACTAAAATATCATTTTGAGAAGTCGGAGCTTCTTCAATTATTGTAAAGCTGTGAAGCCAATTGTTCCACTCTTCTTGGGTTAAGAGATTTTGGTTCCATATAGACATTACTGCTGTCACTAATCTCTCATCCTCGAAGTTTATGTATACGTAATCATGTAGACGAACCTTATGTCGAACAACAGTAAGGATAGCATGCGAAAAATCGCGATTTCGTATCGTACGAGCTAAAGCATTCAAGGCATCTGCGGCATGTGCAGTAGAATGAGCCCAGCCTTTTCCCTCTACATATCCTCGCACATCCTGCTCAAGATGCACATATTCGAGAACTTGTTCTGCCACGCTGTAAAGCTGTTCTTCAGATAAGAACGGTTCGTTTTCATGAACAGATAAAATAAGCGGTGGAATTAAAATTGAGAAAGCACGCTTAAAAACAGAGTCTGTTCCCTTTTCACCGATTTTATAAAACAAATAATCAGGACTAAGCGCCTGCAGCAGTAATCCCCGTAACTCTTTTTGTCTAAATACTTCGCTTGTAATCCATCGTTCGAGTGTACTGTAAATTAATTCATCCCGTAGCTCAGCATCATTTGACCCGATATAATCCATCATCCATTGGGCATATGGATAGGCATCC
Source organism: Bacillus sp. BP-3 (assembly GCF_028401955.1). Taxonomy (GTDB): domain Bacteria; phylum Bacillota; class Bacilli; order Bacillales; family Bacillaceae_G; genus Bacillus_A. The sequence continues at coordinate 319,742 of NZ_JAQOTJ010000003.1, read as the reverse complement.
ACATCTTCTGGTACAGCATAATTGTTATTTTTAATTTGTTGTAATTCTTGTTTCAAGTCTTGTTCATCCATCATTATACTTTCTATCCCCTTTTAAAATTTTTCTGTTTTATTTTTATACTACCTCATATGCCTCTTTATAGGCTATCCTCAATATATACTTTTGTAGAATTCTATCAACTATTTGCATATTACCACATCTCCAAAATTAATTTTAATCTATCTATAGCTTTTCTAAACATTGTAAACTTTACTTCCTTATTTTCAGAAATACTATTATATGTTTTACTGGATTGTTGTTTATTCCATCTTTTGTGAGCCACTCATAAAAATGAAAAAGAAAAGAATGGACTCTATATAGTAGAGCATTCTCTTCTTCCTTCTTTAAAACCTGAAATAATTCTCTTACATGCTTTGGCTGCCCCGCGATAATTTTTTGATTTTTCCTTTTGCTGATTAGGCGGTCTAATTAAATTAGCGATGATAAAGATGATTGTTTCATACCATCCGTCCCGCTCTTTTGTCATTTCGATTTTTCTAATAATTGTTTAACGATGTTTATTATGTCCACAATGCTGTGTGAGATACGGAAATTGAGATGAAAATTAATACGAAGTAATACCTTTAGCTTTATCGTATATAATCAACAAAAAGACACTTATGATGAGGTGTCTTTTTGTTGATTATATAGTTTCTTTTTTATTGTTTTTCATTTTCTAATGCTTATGTACAAGTCGTATCACCCAGTATGGTTATTGAGCAAATGTATCAGCCACTATATTGCTAAAGTCTCTTAAATATTGAAGATAATCGTTTCCACCATAGTTATACCTTTTGTTATACATCTTTGCGACAACGACATTATATTCAGGAATCACTAAAATTGTTGGACCAGTTATCCCTAATATTTGATAAGATCCTTTTGGAACTCTTTCACCTATTTCACTTTGCAATGCTGGTGTATTCTGAACAAACCAAAATAATCCGTTTTGTGGTAAATTTGTATTTTTAAAATGAGGAGAATGAACTTGTGTTGCCATTTCAATAACTTTTTTTGGGACAATTTGTTTTCCATTCATCTTACCTTTATTTAGGTGAAGATTTCCCCAAAAGGCAAACTCTCTGGCGGAGACAAAAAGATTTGATTCTGTCCCGTCATCTGATGCACCTAACTTGCTTTCAGCTGCTTCATTTGGATTAATGACTACTTTTACTAAATTGTTATGATCCTCTATTTGCCAAGCTGTTTCGGTAAAACCTGCGGGTATAAAGACTCGTTCTCTCAGTAATTCCGGAAAGCTTTTATTATATAGCTTATTAATGAGCTGCGTCATCATTTCGACATTAATACCTCTGTAAGCCCACCCTTCTCCAGGTTCAAATTCTCGATACATAATCCCGCTGTCACTTACATTGAGACCGTGCGAATGAGTTACTAAGTGCCTTATTGTTGTTTTAGCAAGTAAAGTTTTGTCATACTCTTCAAAGTAATTTACAGCATGATCATCTAGACTTTTAATTTTCCCTTCATAAAGCGCATAGGCAATCGCAAGTCCTAAGTAACTTTTTCTTGCAGAAGCAACGTTAAATTGTGAAGTTGCTGTAATAGGCGAACTATTTTTTGTATTAGAATGAGTTCCGCTATAATGCTCCAATACAACTTGATTATCTTTCATAATAAAAAGTGCTGCTGCGGAGCTATGATTTCGGTCTTTAATATTTTCTACCCATGAAATTAATTGCTCGTATTTTTTCATTTTTTATTCCTTTCTGTATTGAATCTATACCAAAATTCAAATTCGACAAAAAATGAAAAATACCTTTCTTCAGTACTGCGATTTCTAATCATAAAAACTGAATAATTTTCACATCGGAAAAGTAAAAAAGTAGGAGAAGTTTTCCTACTTTTTAGTGATATTTTAGATGTTTCATTCAGTTGAATCCTCTTCAATTGAGCCATGATTCATATTTTTCCCATAAAATATTTCATCCATTTCCAATTTTAATTTCTTTGTAATTTCTTGTTGTTCATCTACAGATAATGTTTCCTGTGTATATCCAAACAAATAGTTATTTAAGTCAAATTTTTTTAGTTTGCATTTTGTATGAAAAATATGTTCTTGATATACATTCACATCAATCATGTCATACGAATTTTTTACATTCTCTGGAATGTAATTTTGTATGGAGCTTATTTCGTGATCAATAAATAATTTGTTACCTGTTATATCCCTTGTAAATCCGCGAACTCGGTAATCGATGGTCATAATATCTGTATCAAATGAGTGAATTAAATAATTTAGCGCTTTAAGAGGTGAGATTTCTCCGCATGTCGACACATCAATATCTGCTCTAAAAGTGCTGATTCCTTCATCTGGGTGATATTCAGGGTATGTATGAACTGTTATATGACTTTTATCTAATTGAATGACGACTGATCCCGGAAGAGGACCCGGTGATTCGCTAAATGATTCAGTTGGTACTTCTACAATCGGTCCTTCGGAAACTAAAATTGTTACGCTCGCTCCTTGTGGGACGTAGTCTTGTTTAGCAACGTTTAATACGTGCGCACCTATAATATCAGATACATTTTTTAAAATCTTTGTTAATCTGTCTGCGTTATATTGTTCATCTATGTATTCAATATAGGCTTCTCGTTCTTCTCTTGTTTTTGTATAGCAAATATCATACATATTAAAACTTAATGATTTTGTAAGATTATTAAACCCATGCAATTGAATGCGCTGTTCTGGCGTTAGTTTCATGATCAATTCCCCTTTTTTTATATTCAAAGATGATTTATACACCTTTTATGAAATATAGTTCCATCCTATAATTTTTTCATACATATGTTGTTTACGTAAGGTTACTTACAACTCATTGAATCTTGTTTTTTTGTTTGTTGTGATTATTATTACCAAAATACGGTAAATGAAATTTGTTGTTTTTATCATTTGAAAAAGCTTGGATTTGGTTGAATCCAAGCTTTTTCAATATTTAATGCATCAAAAGACTATTTATTTAAATCTTTTTTCGTTACTTCACTTCTAATATTTACATCTTTAGAGAACTCAGTATCTTTCTTTAAATTGTTCGGATATTTGTTTTTGCGTTCTCGATTATCATTTCTGTTCGTCATAAATTAACCTCCTTTGGTTAAGGTTTATACCTATTTTTTTACGTATGTAACCATTTCATTCAGGATAAATTATTATTTCTATTCCATTTTTTTGCAAAGAATTCTTTTTGAACAAAATACTTTCTTATTAGCACATACTATTCATTGGAGGTGATAAATATGGGAAACAATCAAAATCCGTTCACAATAAAGAAGCGTAGTGCCAACGGACGATATGATAAAGAGGCGCATAGCATTGACAGTCATGGGAACTATGTACCTAATACACCTACGAATGATGCAATTCTTCGTGCTGAAAGAGCAAAAAAATGACTGTCATAAAAAATAAAATATTAGAATTAGTACCGGAATCTGTAAAAAAGTTGCTTCAAAAAGAAATGTTAGATGGAAATCGATATCTAATTGATTTCGTTGTAGATGATGCAATTGCTTATGGATTTGAACCAGAACAAGTAGCTCCCTGTATTATGGCAGCTTATTATGTTTACGAATCAACAGCCTATCCAAATGATATGGAAGAAGAATGGAAGTTAAGATTAGTGTTTCACGCGTCTATTCGTTCAACGATGAAGCTTCTGTCTTACGGTAAATATAAAGCGGAGCGATCTGAAAGTGGCTGGATGAGGTATGGAAATGTTTAAGTAACGTTTGCTAACGATCCATTACATTAAGTTAATTTTGGCATAAAAAGTCCGATTGTAACTTCATTAAAGTTATATCGGGCTTTTTATGTTCATGAAAGGAATTATACACAAGAGTGAAGCTTTCACTTTCGTTATTGTAATCGTCCATAATTGCTGCTATAAAATGCGCTTTTATCTGATTCTCTAGATTGACTTACATACCTATTTTTTTATAAATAGATAACCTGTCCAATCAAGAGGAGGTACATTCAAATAGTATGGTATGAGAGCTACCTTCAGATATGGAGTCAAAACTTCTATCTACATATGAATTATGGATTATTATGAGAGGAGAGGTTTACAATCGCTTACGTATTCGAACAATGTATGAATATATGTTTGGAAATTTTAATTGCTCCAGATGCAGAAATAGAGCTGTCTATAAGTGACTACGACACATGTTCATCGGGGGTTGTTATTGATGGTGACGTAATTATCATTACGTTACCGTTAGTTGCTTGTGTAGTAATTACGATTCATGATGATTTCAGTATTTCAGTAGAACTTATTGATTCATTAGTTTTTCTTTCTTTTCCGCCTCCTAATAAGGAATAAACGAGAAAAACATTATCATTAGTTGCTGAGTAACTAAAAAAGGAACAGAAATAAAATTGTTTCTGTTCCTTTTTGCTATTATATTAATACTCTATTTCATCATAATCTTTTGGCTGTGGTATTGGTTGCATATTACTCGCATCTTTTGGATCGCTATAAATAGCGTTTTCTTCTGTATTTAATTTTTTAATGTTTTGTTTTTTATTTTCATTAGGTTGTTTTTTCATTTCGGTTATCTCCTTCTTATATTTTCAAATATAATCATGCCCCATAGTATCTTTTTTTACTCTATTTGAACAATGAGTATTGAAATAATGATTTGTATTATCGATTGTAAAAATACGGTAAGTGAAATTAGTTTTTTTTTTAAAACTACAACACTGTTTCAATCACGTTACATCAAAAAAGCTTGAATTCAAGTGAATCCAAGCTATCTGATACTTCTAATAAACTAGGTTGGTTATAATTTGTAACTATTTAACTATGCAAACTCCCTTTCAGCCAAGGACGTTGACGATAAAAGCCGATTGGAATTTGGATGAGACTCGTTTTTTCTTCTGAATCCAACCTGTAAAGTTCGTCACACAAATTGACATCGAATCCAAGAAGCGGGTGCCCCCCAAGTCCTATAGCAGAAGCTGCTAATAATAACTTCTGTACAATGATGCCTGCTTCCATCTGTTGAATTCTGTATCCTCTATATCCAAGTTCTGTTTTAAAATGATTTTTATCCCCTACTACATGTAGACAAAGTGGTATTTGAAAGAGATTCACATTGTGGAATGTCATCGCGCTTTGCAGTATGAATCGATGATCTCCAAGATGTACTTGTCGTAATGTATGAGCATTACTATCATAATGATAAGCGCCGTTAGGGATACCTTCAACGCCAAATAAACATACATATAAGGAAACACGGGATGCGAGTTCTTCATGATTTGTATCTAAATCGTTTTGATAGATAAAAGAGACAGTTGCTTCATGCAATAATGTAGTTAATTGTTCTTGGCTCATTTTCCTAAAAGTAAAATCCATTTCCGGTGAAAATCGATTTTGGCACGCTGATGCTAAGTCGTACGACATTCGCTTTATACGGGGAAGAACTAACGCTTGACCATCACGCATTTTATTCGTTTCATTCTTGATTTTTTGAAACGATTTTGTAGAGTCAAGCATAGATGCTTCATTCATTTGAATCAGCATCGGATACTCTGCAATCTTTCGGGATCGAACATAGTGATTATGATGAATAACTGGTAATTCTTCGCATAATTGAGTAGCGAAGAATTCTTTATTTGTAGCATCATTTTCATGATTGCACTTTACGGTTGCAGAATTTACCGATAGAGGGATAATTGCATATACACTCTCCTCTTGTTCTGATAACCCGAGTAAATGATTAATGGCCCGATCTAGAAATTGAAAATGCACGCTTGATGTATAGTGAAATCGTTTTGCTACTTCCAGCAATTGTCCGATTAATACCCCTGCATCCAATCCTTGCAAACGATAAGAAAAGTTATGGTATTTAAAGAAATTTTTCCAAAACATTGTCGATACAAACATAACACCGAAACAAGCAGATGTGTCACAGCTATTTCCAAGTGTCCGCGTTATATATGAATCAAAATTCCCTTCTCTTAATAACACTAAACGGTGGTGTGCTACATCATAGTGGTAAATCCCAACAGGCACATTTTCCATCTTTAAATATATATACAATTCATTTGGATATAAGCCTCCGCCCGATGGAACAAATCTCCGATACGACTGCATGACATTCATTTCTTGTGTCGGTAAGGTCGACTGACTGAATTGAGTAATCCCAAATACGTACCAAAGAAAATGACCGATTTCCCGAAGATTAGGTTCTGTTGATACTTCGAGATTTTCAAGTGTTAATGTAACTTCTGAAGATAACGGAATTCCTGGTAAATCTCGATAAAGTTTATATGCAAGTGGCCCGTCTTCCCAGTCCACCTCCCAAGTCGAAGATGCTGCATTGTCAACATGAAAATGTAAATTGTTCAAAAATGTTTCTAAACTCATCCTTCTCCCTCCTAATCATTACTTACGCAAACGGATGTGGATGTGGATTGAGTTGTTCAAACGTTAGCGATTGCTTCGTATACCCAAGTTTCATTGGCACGTGTAACACTCTCTCTAGACCAGTTAAGCGCGTAAGATGATGCCCAAATGTCATTGGCAACATTCCTGGAATGAGTACTTTTACACAATGTAATCCATTTCGCATTATTTCTGGTGTCGTCTGATCTACCACAATCACATCGAAGTTTAACTGATGCAACACCTGTAGTATTTCTTTTAAATCATCTGTCAAATCCTCATGTCTTATTTTCTGCTGGAATGCCTCGGTAAATGTTTGTAACGGACGATTATTATCTAGTAAAAACTGAAAACGTTCTTCCGCTTCTGGCAAACCACATACCATAGGATGGTCAGGCATTTGCCGCACGAGGGAAGGATTATGGAACATCTGTACATATTTCTTTCGATTCGTCTCAAATTCCTTATCAAGAGTTAACATCATGCCAGCTAATTCATATATTGCACTTTTCGTCCCTCGTACCGGATCTAAATGAGCTCCAGCTGCACAGATAATATTTAATCCCTTCTTCTTTCTGTTTTTTGCCAGTGCCCAGACGCTTGGAATGCCGTGCTCCATTGTTGAGTTAAACAAATGTATATCATATCCCCCTACTGCACGCACACGCTCTACCATTAACTGCAACTCTTGATCATTGACAGAAGAAAGATCAAGACGTGGAAGAGGAAGCTTGGCAAACCAAGTTAACAAAAATGAATCGCGCTCAATGACTTCTAAAATGCCATAAAAAATTGCTTCTTCTAAGCTGCCACCTAATGCGCAACCATTGGAAGTCTCATAAACAAAACCATCTGCACCACCTAAACTATAATAAGCAAGTAGTTCTGGAACTAAAATTGAACGGTCTTGCATGAAGGAATAACCCCATACCCAATTCATTGGACGATCTGGATGAAACGGTTTAAAGGGAAAATTAGGTTGTATATATTGTTCGTTTGCATGTACACCCACTTGAAGAGGATGAAGTGCTTGATGAGATAAATTGCGAAATGTGTCTTGAATGACTGTACGTTTTCCATGAGGTTCTAGACCACAATACCGTTCTAATCCTTCTAATATAGCGGTTAATTCGCTAGTTGCATATGAATGGGTACGGCCAGCTGTTCCTTCGTTCCCAAAGAGGAGCGGAAGATTTACACTTACCTCGGCAAATGGAGGTGTAAGGTTATACATTTTATCATTTAAAAAACCAGTCTCATAATCTAAATAATCATTGACTAATACTTTATTCAGTTCAGAGATTGAACGACAACGATAATCATTTATGTTAATCTTTGGGCTTGATTGTAATGAAATCTTGGCTGTATGTGATGAATCAATAGGCAATTGGCTACAATTTGAACATAAAGGATGAGGTAGAAAAAAATGATAGGAGCTTTTCAGTGTCTCTAAATTAACGAACAACATATGTCCTTCTAATCGTGCATGGCCATCTTGTAAAATGCACCGCACTTCTTCTAGCAGAAGATGTGTCATCTGTAATACTGCATTACTTGATGCCCATATGTCTCGGGGTATTTCTTTTTTTGTTGTTAGAATTCGCAATATTTCCCACGTTTCTTTCGAATCATTTCCTGCAAAAGTACGACGTATATCTGCGCATTGGGAACATCCAGGCTTGCCAGGACGAACTAGCGGGCCAATTATTCCTTCTCCAAATGAAACGAAAGCTCGCAGCCAAGGAATATTCGTTGATTGAAGTACACTTTCTGCCTGTGTATGAAAAGAAGGATTCCAATTATCATGTAACACGAGTACTAAATCGGTTGTTGCTGGTATTTTTAAATCAAAATCTGTCTGTTGATTGACTTCATATTGGATAGCTAACTCTTCATATGCACGATTTGCCAATAGTCCCTCTCCAATAATTAAAATGGAAGCGCTCAATGGGATTCCTCCTCTCCCAATAATACTCCAAATATTCCTGCCAATTCCTCCTTCCAGATTGCTTCTAGCGATACTTCAAATACGTAGAGCCGTTTTCCATCTTGTTTTAATGTCTGTTCAGCAGACTGTAATATTTGTTCTTGTGTCATGTTTTCACAAGAACAAATAGCGAAATGTAATGGCATTTTATCTTGTAATAAAACAGATGAAGTCTCTATTGCTTGAGATGTGAGACAATCGTTATAATTTTGCGTTTCTGTAAGTGCCTGTTGTAATGCCTTGCGTAACGCTAATGTTCTATTGAATCCTACACTTCCGTACCAGCGATTATTCGTACAAATCCAAATAACAGGGAAATTAAAAATAGACTCTCCTAAAGCGATTGTAGGTATTCCTTGTATTGTGGTAAGTGCTTGTAAATAAAAGCGGCAGCGTTCATCTTCTACTACATCTAATTTTAGCGGGGAAACAGAAATTTTTTGTTGTAGTTGTCTCTTACGAAATTCTTCATCTAAACATTTTTGTAATCCTCTAGACACACATTCTGCAATTGTTTCCCCGGCTCCAATTCCTATAAAATCCTCATGTTCGGAAAGCTTGGAACTAACTATTCGCGATATATAGGTCTCAACTCCGGATAATCCAGCTTCATACCTTGCTTCCATATGCGTTAAACCTGTACAAATCATATCTGGTAATAGTTCAGCGGGACCTTCTGACAGCGGATCAACTGCTTGAATTCGACATTGAGCCAGCGGCAGCTGTTTTAAGTCACCTGCTTCCCAAATATGAAAAATCCCTGCTTCTTTTGAGACAAGATAATTCAAGTTCAGAGTATATTCATTCAATTCATTTTTAGTTGAGTTCTGTTTCATTCTCGTATTGAAATTCTGGACCCATTCGATTTCCAGTTGCTCGGTTACTAACGGATGAGGTAAAAAAGAATGCCAGTTTCCTTCTAACGTTTCAGAATTTAACAGAAAAAATTGATTAGTTTGTGCAGGTTTCGTTATATCTGTAACCTTTTTGAACAGTTCGAATACAATTACATTCGCTAACATTGATTCCGTTGTAGAAGAAAAAATGTGTTCTTGAGAAGTTTTAGAAAATGCAGTTTTGTGTATACGTCGCCAAGCTGATTCCCAGCAAGCATCATTTTCTGGGTGTACGAGTGGCCCAGCTAATCCGACTCCTTGCTGAAATATGGCAGGGATGAAAATCTTTTTTTCTTCTTTACATATAGCATGAAGAATTTTTAATTCTTCTATTTCATCTCCTTGTGATACATACAAAATCGCTTGAAATGGCTGCACCGCATCCTTCAAACCATTTCTTTTTTCTTTTTGTAAAAAAATTTCTTCAATCAATACTTCGGGATCTGTTTTTTTGGCATGTTCTATTAATTCTTTTAATCTTCTTTTATTGGTTTGTACGGGATCAGTAATCAACATCTGGAATTGTGGTAATCCCGATTCAAGTAACGCAGAAGCTAAGGAAACAAAAAAAGAACCAGAACCGATAGCTAATACCTTCGTTTGGCGATAAGATTGGAAACGATATGCACCTGAAATGCCGAGGTTATCTAAAAATTCAATTTGAGATGCGTACTTTTTGAGAATATTTCCTGGCAATTGGTGTGGATGATCTTGACTTATGTCTGTTGCAAATTCATTTTGGTACAGTATTTCTGCTATTTCAAATACTCGCTCTCGGTATAGATCAGGTAAGCCATCTGTCAAACTCCCTAAAGTATATTCACCATTAAACATTGGCACCAGTTTTTCAATCCATTGGTTGATTGACTTCCCTTCCATACGGAATGAACTTGTATTATTTCTAAAGTACACTTCTCCTTTTGGATTAGAGAGAAAGAAAGTATCTCGTTTCAATTTCAAACGCGTAGAAGAGTTTAATTTTGTCATTGTACTCCTCCTTCACTGTTTATCGCATTAAACTGTCATCATAACAATTTTATGTATCCTATTTTTTCTTATGTCAAAAGGAAAAAAAGAAGAGTGGTTTATCATACTTAAAAAAAAGTGTCTCTACAATGAAAATCGTGTAGAAACACTTTTCTTTAAGTAAAGTTATAATTAAAAAATAGGAATTAAATAACGCATATTCCATCCCAGCAGAATCCGGCACAACCGCCAAATCCACCACAACCTCCGCAACCTCCGCAGCCGCCGCATCCAAGGCATCCAAGGCATCCAAAGCATCCAAAGCAACGGAATCCTCCACAACGACCGAATCCACCACAACGTCCAAAACCACCACAACGACCACAACCACCGCAACGACGAGTAGCGTCCTCAGCGATATAGTATGGAGAAGGAATTTGACTATCCCAGTACACAACATTTCCAGCATTATAATCATTTAAATTTAACGTTTGAAGTTCTTGTTGAAAATTATTCATTTCATTACCTCCATGAACATAATTTGCAAGTTATACCGAAAAACGACTTGTAACAAATGGACAATAGACCATTTCGAATTGCACTCCCCAACAAAGTATGACCTAAGTCTAGGTATTGTGACTTGTTCAAATGCCTAATTTAGAATTATGTAAGTTCACGCATTCTTTTCTAGCTATAAAAAAAGAAAAAACACACTTTATGTGTGTTTTCAAATTTATAATTTCATTAACAATGTTTTTGTATCATATTGCTCTAAACACCAATTATATTTATCTATAATTGGTTGAGGTACCAAAACTAGATCTACTACTTCTTGAAACCCATGTTTACTATAAAAAGGTTTTAAGTGTTCAAATGGAATGCAATATACATTTTGAATTTGAAATTTCCTAGCTTCTTTAATAAGAAATGCAACGATACTATCAGCAATATTCTTTCCTCTATATTCCTCTAACGTATATATTCCACCCAATTCAAAGTTGTTTTCATCAATTTTTACTAATCTTCCTAAACCAGATTTTTGACTATTAAAATATGCTATTGCAATCTCTTCATTTTCTAAATGTGATGGTACAAAATCAACCTGTTCGTATTGAAAATTAATCCATTGTATATCATCAAGTTTTGCTTTCTCTATAAGTAACATGAGATTGACCTCCATATATTTCAAATTATTATATTGTCTACTAATATTTTTTATGGTGTAAACATAAAGTCCGCCAAAGTTTATTAGACACTTTGGCGGACTATTTTATTCTATACTTCGGTTCATTCTATGCCGCGCCGTATCGCTCACTTCAATTTTTTTAATCGGTAAAAACGTCCCAATACATGCAATACATGCACAGCTAGCGAATACAAATGGTAATGACTTAACAGCTACGAATGATAGTGTTCCGAAAATAATAAGATCTAATATTGAATCTAAAACAGATAGTAATGAAATCGTTGTTGCACGTACATGCGACGGGATAATATCATTACTAAGCTGCGAGTATATCGGATATCGAATTGCACGTACGAACCGTAAGATAAAAAAGGCTCCTAATATAACCCACAAAGTGTCTCCGAAAAACGTTGATAATAGTAAACCACCAACAGCTAAACCACCTGTTACATTCATTAAAATTGCACGTGAAAATCTGCAAGTAAGCCATCCAATTGATATTGAGGAAAAATATCCAAGGATAGCAGCTAAAGCATACATAATACCAATTGCAAATACAGGAAGGCCTGCTTTCGTAAACAACGGTTGGTTAAATGTGTCATATACTGCGCTTGCTGGAATGAACACAAGCGAGACGTTTAAAAACATAATAAGTAATTGCGGTGCTTTACGAATTACCTTTATCCCTTCAAATACTTGTGAAAAAGATTCTTCTCGGTAGGATGATAGCTTCTTTGGACTTTTGATGAAAAGTAGTAATGCAAATTCTACCAAATGAAATGCTATTCCAAGAACAATTAAAAGTGTAAATTGTTCCTCTCGTAAATCTTTGGCGAAATACGAACCGAAAATTACAGCGAATAACATGGATATAAAGCCTGCCGATTGGATTTTTCCCATTGCTTGATCCATTACATGTTGTTCATTGTTTTCTTTTAGTGACTCATAAATTAATGCTTCGTCCGCACCAGAGAAAAATGTAACCGAAAAACCGTTCAATAAACTATATAGACAAAATAACCATAGGTTATCTGCAAATAGCAAGATAGAAATACTAAACGTTTTTATGATAGATCCTGTCAAAAATGATAATTTTGCACCGAATCGATCTGCAAAAACGCCTGCTGGAATTTCCCCAACAAGTACTGCCACGCTCCAACACATCATGACAATAAATATATTGGCTGCCGTTAAGCCTCTTTCCATATAAAACAATGTCATTACGGGCTGTAAAAAACTAATCGTTCCAAAAAATTGCACCCAAAATAAAATGGAAATGTTATGCGTTGCGATAGTTTGTTTCTTCAATTGTGTTCCTACTTTCCGTTATTCATTTTTTATGATGATTTTAGGAAGTAGGAGTGCTATATGACCGTTAGTTGATATTCACTCCTCTTCCTGCGTTTGAAAATGCTTTTAGTGTTTTTTGCATGTTATTTCCTCCTTCAATATAGATGTGTTTATTATAACAATTTTCTTAATATTAAAGAAACATTTTTAAGCATAATGATAAGATTGTAGGAATATGTAAAGTGGTATATAATAAAAAGCAATAAACGATTATTTTAGGTATTCCTAGAATAAAGGAGCGATATATATGAAAATTACTATTTATTTTGGAAGCCATGAAGATCAAGAAGTACGTACAATGGATTGCCATTTAGATGTCGAAGATGCAGAGGAATTTGTATCTGTTTCTTAATATAAATATACATAATATCATAGGGGAAATGCTCTTCCCTATTCTTAATTAAGATGCCTTTTTGAGGCATCTTTTTGTTTATTTTGAGGATAAAAGCATTTACTTTTCAACGAATAAATAGTATTATATAAATATAAGAACAAATGTTCGTTTTGTATCTCCTCCCTTATGGAAAAGATACTAGGAAGGATGGATTTCATTGACTCAAAATAAACGCAGAGGAAGAAAAAAGCATACTCCTACTATTTCAAATACAGGCTTTATTGGCTCTGTGTTTATCGATACATTAGAACTTCAAAAAAAATCATATTACTTTTCTCGTAAACGACTACACATTGCACATCATGTATTAGATGGTCTCGCGCAAGCAACAAGTTCTCTTTTTGCTGAACATAGTATTACTGCTTACTTATCATGTGCGTATTTACATAAACAAAAGAAAATCGGATTTGTTCTTTCAACGAAACCTTTTAAAGAAGCTGAAGGCATTGCTTATTTTAAAAATTACTTAATTGAAAAGAATTTTTATAACGGAAATATAGAAGAAGAAAACTATCAAGAAATTTTTAATACTGGTTTTATTGGCGTTGTTTTTGCAGATTTATCAAGCATTGAGCGCTTTAATTTTGAATTTGAAACGACTCTTTTATCAAAATTAATGAAAGACATGATTATTCCAATTAAGGAGTTATTTTTACGTAATAAAATTCCAGCATACATTTCAACTGTGGAATTAGAAGATCAACATAAATTAGGATTTGTTTTATCTATAAAGCCCTACGATGAACGTGCTGAAGCGGATTTATATTTTGAAATGTATTTGAGAGAACGTGATTTATATATTGGTGATGAAGAAGATGACATTGATAAGATTGTCATTCGAAAAAAAGTTGAGATCGTATAACAAAAAGGATGGTTAATATATGATTAACCATCCTTTTTTGATAAACTATTTAAAGTTTTCATTTTCTAATACTACAACATCATCATTTGTTAATCTTCCAGCTTGTTTTGTATAATCTACGAGCCTGATTATATTATCACAAGCTTGTTTTGCACCAAAAACTAACAACGGTACACCAATAAAATCAATTTTTAATCTTCTTGAAAATAAACCACCAATCGTCATAGCAATTGGTACAGTTGGTGATGTGTTAGAAAACACAATTTTTTCGTGATTTTGATATTTATCTTGTAATAATATACTTAAATTTTTTAATGCTGGAACTACAACTTTAGATGCACCATGACCGACTGTATAAACAGGGTCTCCGTTTTCGTCTCGCCCATGAAAAATAATTTTTCCCATATCAGAAGTTTTTAGTTTATTAAAATAATCAACGTTTAATATTTCGTCTTTTGTAAGTTTTCGATTAGTTGGTAGTTTTTTTAAATGATATGCTGCTGCTAATGAAGTTGTATGTGTCCCGCCATAATCAGTATAAATATAAATCATCATATCATCCTTTAAATTGATATACATGATTACTATTATGACCAAATATTTGCATTCTAATCTAAAACGTATTTATAAACCGTGGACAATTTAAGCTATGTGATTGTACTTAGACAGCAATGGAATTCGTTTTGTTATTTTAGCGTAAATTTGAAACATGAGACGTATCAAAGGTTCTACTTTGTTTGTATATTTGACGACTAAAGCACTTGTTAGGAAAGATAAAACAGCACCACCTATAATATCTGCTGGGTAATGAACACCAACATAAATACGCGAAATACCAACTAGTATAGCCCAAAGCACCGCGATATTTTTCCATACCTCTCCGCGTAAAATCATTGTAAATGCTATAGAAAATACAAGTACAGCATGATCACTTACGAATGAAGAATCAGTAGCATGTGGTACTAATTTGTGTACATGATATGTGACAAATGGACGTGGATGATAATAAAGTGCATGAATCAAAACATTTAAAAGTAGTGCTGTACAAACAGAAAGAGCTGTGTACAAAACTGTATATTGCTTACGAATAGCTGTATCTTTTTGACCGTTACTAAACCATAAAGAAAGCATCAAGATAATTGCAACATAAGGTGCGCTATTTGTAATAAATATCATCATCTTATCTAACAAAGCAGAGGATCCTGCCAAATTATTAATCCAGTGGAATATTGTGTAATTCATATAAGTCTCTCCTTGTTTACATTCAGTTCATAATCACTAATTTTAAATCATTAGTGATCACCTATTTCGTTGATTCGCTCAGTATACACTAGCAATATGAAATGTTCTTTAAATTTTTCTCATCTTTTTCTCATTTTTCATTTGCATTCATTATAATTATGCTAAGTCCACAAATAAAAGCGAGAAGGATGTAATCTACTTCTCGCTTTTTAGACAATAAAATAATAAGGTAACTGTCGTTCCCTCTTTTTCTTTGCTATCTATCATAATACGTCCATTATATTTTTCTACAAGGCGCTTTGCAATGGAAAGTCCTAATCCATTTCCGCCTTGTTTTCGACTTCTTGCTTTGTCGACTCGGTAAAAACGATTTAGTACATATGGCAAATCAGACTTTGGTATTCCGACCCCGCGATCTGCAATGGTAATCTTAATTTCTTCTTCTTCTACTTCGCTTTGCAAGCAAATATATTTTTCATGTTCTTTTGTATATTTGATCGCATTATCCAGTATAATGACTAAAATTTGTTCAAGATAAGAAGCAGGAATAGAAACACATGCATGATTTGCGTGTAATTTTCTATCAAAATGAAAGTCTGCATGCAGCAACTCGAAATTTTGCGTAACTTGTTCTATTACTGAATGTACATGTACAGGTTCGGCTGCAATAGGATACATTTGTTCAGATTCTGCTCGTGATAATTCTAATAATTCTGACACGAGATTATTTAAACGATCTACTTCTTTTAAACTCGAATCTAATGATTTTTGTAAGATAGCAGGGTCATTTTTTCCCCAGCGATTTAACATAGAGAGATGTCCTTGTATAATCGTAAGTGGTGTACGTAATTCATGGGATGCATCTTCAACGAATTGTTTTTGTTGCACAAAAGATGTTTCTAAATTGTCCATTAGCTCATTAAAAAGCAATCCGAGCTTGGCAAATTCATCATTGTTTTCGTGAATTGGTACCCTTTCTTTTAATCCATTTATCTTAATTTTGTTCATCGTATCTGTAATAGCTTGCACACTTAAAAGAAGTTGCTTTGCAAGAATAGTACCGCCTAAAAAGCTAAGTAGCAATCCTCCGATACCAGCAGCGATCATAATGAGAAAAATAAGCTTCATTAAATGATCAAAAGCTTCAAAGTTTTGTCCAACTTCAATTGTACCCGTAAATGTATGTGTTGTAATCGGCGTGCGCTGTACAAATATTCTATCTTCATAATGTCTTGTCATAGAAGTTTCAGATTCATTGACGTACTTTGGCACAACTAATTTTGGATTAAAGTCACGTGAAACAGTGACAAGTGCCTTTCCGTTTGCATCCAAAATTCGAATCATTTGATGTTTATCATTTATAGTTGCAAGAAAATCCTTACTGTTTTCAATTGTATTTGCGGAAAAGCTTGTATTCCCATTCTTAAAATAAGCTTCAATTTCTGTTACTTGTCTGCTAATTTGTTTTTTTTCATAATCAAGTGTCCAGTGATCAATAATAACATATTGTAAAATATTATATAAAAAGAATAAGACAAATAATAACGTGCTGGACCATAGTGTTAATTTCCATTTTATAGGTAAGTTTCGAATCCGATTCTTTATTTGCTTCATCATCGCATCACATATCCTACGCCCCTGACAGTTTGTATATAGTTTTCTTTGTCATGGCTATTCAATTTATTGCGTAAATAACGAACATATACATCTACTATATTCGTCTCTACCACTGCATTGTATCCCCAGACTTGCTCTAAGAGCATGTCTCTTGTCAAAACGCGATTAATATTTTTCATAAACATCATAAGCAACTCAAATTCTTTATTTGTTAACTCAATTATCTCTTCTATTTTATGCAAAGTTCGAGACTCTACATCGAGTTCTAAATCATTAAATCTTAAAAGAAGTTTATTTTTATGCTCTTCTTTTTGATTTCGTCTCAAAATCACACGCATTCTTGCTAATAATTCTTCAATAGCAAATGGCTTCGGTAAGTAATCATCTGCACCGCTATCTAATCCGGTTACACGATCCATAATACTATCACGCGCTGTTAACATAATAATAGGTGTTTCTTTTGTTGCCCGTAATCGGCGGCATACTTCAATTCCATTAAGACCGGGAATCATCAAATCAAGAAGAATAATGTCATAATTATGCTCAAGAGCCGTTTCTAATCCTTTTCTCCCATCATACACAACATCTACTGCATATCCTTCATATTTTAGTTCTAACTCTAAAAATTCCGCTAAACTTTCTTCATCTTCAATAATTAAAATACGATGCAATATTATCACTCCTATACAACAAGGTGAACGAGTAATCCAATTCCAAATATAATAGCTACAATTTGATGAGCTTTTCGATACGTTACATATTTTTTCTTATCCTTCAGTTTGTGTAATAGTATACCAGCTATGGTAACAAGAACTAGTCCTATTAAAGTAAAGATTCCACTATAAATTAGAATCTTATTACGGCTACCTACTATTAAAAAATATATCCCATGACTAACAGCGACTGTAAAAACTGCATACCCGATAAACGTATGATACTGCTTTAATAACATATAAAGTTCTTTTGTGTATTTGGCAACCGTTACTTTCCTTTTATGTAAAAACAACCAAATATTACGAAATAACCATAAGAAACCTGCTGCAATTGCCCCGTATTCTGCGAGGGATCCAAGATTTTTATTCAACCCTTTTAATGCAATTTGATTTCCTACCATAAAGTCCAACACTAACATTGTAACACCAAATGCAATAATACAAGCCCCTATAATTTTAACGGATACATGAAAAATTTGATTTAATTGACTTTTCGACATTTTAGTCTCCCTCCTTCTGTAAGGATGAAAAGTGATTGTTCGCTTATATTTTAACCATAAAAATGGAAAGAACGATGAAAGAAAGATTAAAATTAGATGAGAAAATGCATAATAGTTTCTTAAGAAGGAAGTGGGTTCGGACATATTTGAGTAACCTGGTAGTGATAAAAAATGAAAGGATGTTTCATTATGAGTATACATTTACATCACTTATACTCATCTTTCTTTTTGTTTTACAGTTACATAAAGAAAAAAAGAGCATCTGACCGCTTCAATACACGGCCTAATACTCTCGCCCTCCCCTAAAAAGTGTTTTTTCAATTTGCATTTATATAAGTTTGAGAAATTGGTAAGTAAATTTTCACCGAAGTCCCTATTCCAACCTTACTCGTTATATGAATCCTTCCTTGATGACGTTCAATAATTTTATAGCTAATCATTAAACCAATGCCTGTCCCTTTTTCTTTCGTACTATAAAAAGGTTCTCCAAGTTTTATAATTCTTTCTTCTGGAATACCAATCCCCTCATCAGAAATACAAATCATGACCTCATTGTCGCTTGTTTTTTTAGCAGAAATTATGATGTCTCCACCATTTGGCATTGCTTCAATTGAATTTTGTAAAACATTTATAAATACTTGCTTTAACTGTTTTTCACAACAATCCATATACAAGACGTCAGGATCAGTTTGGAATGTGATATGAATATTCGTCATAATTGCTTTTGTGTTAATTAACGACACAACATTTTCTAATATAAAACAAAGATTCTTGTTTTCAAAAGAGGTAATTTCAGGTTTTGCAATCGATAAAAACTCATGAATAATAGATTCTATACGCTCAATTTCGGAAATCATCAATGGGAAATAATCTGTGTCATTTTTCATTTGAATTTGTAATAATTGTATAAATCCTTTAATGACAGTTAAAGGATTACGTACTTCGTGCGCAACGCCTGCAGCAAGTTGACTGACCGCATCTAATGTGTCTGATTTATTTAATAGTTCAGCTGTTTTCTTTCGTTCGGTAATATCACGAACAATAATCATAATTTTATCTGTTAAAAGCGGTAAACATCGTGCTTCAAAATAATACATACTATCGTGCATCGGTAAGGAGTAGTCTACAATTTCTATGGAATTATTTTGTTGTACTTTTACAAATGCTTCTTGTAACTGATCAGCAACATCAGAAGGTAAAACATCTTGAAACTTTTTCCCCATAAATTCATCAATAGGCACATAAAATTTTGTTGGGCACCCAGCCTTATAATCAACAATTGTGCCATCAAAATTAGTTAAAAAGCATAAATCTGGAAGAGCTTTAAAAATTAATTCTAACTCTGAAGATTTTTGAATGAGTTCCTCTTCAATCTTTTTTCGATGGGTGATATCCACGCCAATTGCCCAATAGCTATATCCAGGAACAGGGAATTCCTTTGATAGGTTTGACCATATAATGGTTTTCTTATCACCATTTTTACAAGTAAGCGTCATTTCCCAATCACGAAAGTTTTTACCGCGTGTAGAAAATTCATGAAGCATTTGATTCCGATACGCTTCATCAGGATAAAGAAGCTCTAATGCGCGAGGATTTTTAACAATTTCAGCTGCACTATACCCTGTTACTTGTTCGCATTCTCGATTCCATATCGCAATAGTACCTTTTTCAGTAAATGCATCGACCATCACGGGCATGTTTTGTAAAATAGTATATAGATTTTCCGCAGGTATCGATTGATTCTCCTGAAGTTCGTGCAATTTATTTATTCCTAAATTGGTCATAAGCGCTGCAAGAGATTTAAAAAATATTGTACAAGAATCAATACAATCTTGAGGAGAAAAAACGATAAAATCACCAATCATATGTTCATGAATGATAATCGGAACATGGATTTTTGTATGTGAATGTGTATCATTAGATTCTGTGCCGTAATGGAACACTATCCCTTGATTGGAATCAAGAAGCTGATGTGAAATATGTGTTAAAAAATAAAATTGCTCTGCCATTTTTTGTACTTCTCTAGTATCAATAAGTTCTGTAAGCCGATACATATCCGCCAACTCCTATATTAATAATTCAAATGTATATATTGATTTTTCAATTGTGTTTAATTTTCAAATTTACCCAACTTTTCCATTATACGAATTAAATTTATTAAGGTACATAGAAAAATAGAGTTATTCATAAATTTATTTATTTTTCAACACGAAATATAGGAAAAAAAAGAAAAAAACGCGCAAAAACGCACATATTTTGTCGAAATTTGTGCATTTTTGCGCGTTTAACTATTTAGAAGTTTAAGTAATGGGATTAATAAGAACGTTTTTACTCTTTCATCACTTTTCACCGTGGTCTAAATAACAAAATCAGTTCATCCAATAATATAGCGGCGCAGTGCATGAGCGACACCGTGATCATCATTTGAAAGTGTTTTGTAATGACAAAGTGCTTGAATCTCTTCCACTGCGTTTCCCATTGCAATTGATATATTTGCCTTTTCCATCATGGAAATATCATTTAAGCCATCACCAATAGCGACAGTATGTTCTTTTAATATTCCTAAATGATTTGCTAGTGTATATAATCCATTTCCTTTCTGAGCATGCAGATGATTTATTTCAAGATTGTGCCAATAAGATGCCGTAATCGATAACTCCTCGTTGTCTATAAATTGCTCTTTTAATAGCTTTAATTTTTCCCTTTGATATGAAAATGGGAGAATTTTATGAATATGAATTGGCTCTGAAAATAACGGTTTGCAGCTTTCGATTGTTTTCGTTTCAGTATGCTGTAAATATAAAGCTGCTATATGTTTCAATTCTTTTTCATCAACATGTATATCAGAGTTTATAATAAAATCCATCTCAAGTTGAATGATTTCTTCTCCATATTTTGGGATATATACACCTTGATCTGTATACAATTGATAAGATATATTTTTTTCTTCTAAATAATCAACGATTTCTTCTGCATGTTCATTTACAATGGGATATCGTTGTATCATTTCATTATCTAAATACAAAATCGCACCGTTCTCCGCAATGATTGGACATTGTAAGTTTGTTTCTTGTAAAAGTTTATGAACATCTATCATTGAACGCCCTGTACAAATAGCTACAACATGTCCTTTTTTTTGACATTCCTTAATAGCTTCTGCATTTTCTTCACTAATTACTTTCTTTGATGTAAGAAGGGTTCCGTCTAAATCAATTGCAATAAGCTTCATTCTTTTCCCTACTTTCGTTTCTATATTTGTTTTAAATGATATCGTTCTCACATGTAACATCATAGTTATAATGTATGAAACGCATTTCAGGTCAAGAGTAAACCATTTATTAAAGAAAATTTTTATTTTCTCTACATGCAAAAAAAAGTATGAAAATGATTGTTATTATCAATAATATACATAAAACAAGGGTAACCACATTAGGCTACCCTTAGAGACTTAAACTTCTGGTATAAATGTTTTGCAATCTGTTTCTTTACTATCAGATGCTTGTTTCCCTGTATGACTTACTACATAAATAGATTCAGCATTGCACTTATTTCCATTTCCCCAATATTGGCAATTATTCACTTCACAAAGAACATCTTGAGCCATAGTATGACACCTCCTTTTTTTGTTTAGTATGAACAGTATTGAGAGGTGTCATACTATTTCGTATCCATTCGCTTAGAAAGATAATGGTAATTCTTCTAATGATCGCATTAAATAATTACCACTCCATTTTAAGTCTTCTCTTTTTCCTTTTAATTTAAGATCTGGCATGCGATGTAATAAGGTAGAAATTGCAATTTTCGCCTCTAAACGGGCAAGCGGTGCACCAAGACAGAAATGACTGCCATGACCAAAAGCAAGATGACGATTATTTTTTCTTGTAATATCAAAAATATCAGCGTTTGGAAATATCTTTTCATCGCGGTTCGCAGAGGCTAAGGAAATAATCACCTCATTTTTCGGCTCTATATTTTGACCATGCAATGTAAATGATTCTGCTGCCCAGCGCATAGTCGTTATTTCAACTGGACTGTAAAATCGTAATGACTCCTCAATTGCTGAGTCAATCAAATCTGGATTTTGCCGTAGAAGTAGCAATTGATCAGGATGTTCAAGCAATGCTAGAGTCATATTGGTAATTAAATTGACAGTTGTTTCGTGTCCAGCAACGATAAGCAGCATAATCATTGAATTTAATTCAGTGGCACTTAATTTTGTTCCTTCACTTTCTGCTTGTATTAATGCACTCACTAAATCGTCTGAAGGATTTTCTCGTTTTTTATCTACTAAATCTCGTAAATAATCAATGAATTCACCTAACTTTTTATCAGTTTCTCGAATAGCTTCTAGTGTATCTGGAGAATCAATAACCGTATGTGACCAAACTCTAAATTTATCTCGGTCTTCTTGAGGGATACCAAGCATCTCGCTAATCACAATAATTGGAAGTGGAAAAGCATAATCATTTACGAGGTTTATAGTGTGCTGATGTTCTATTTTGTCTAATAAAGTATCAGCAATAGATTGAATGTTATCTTTCAGCTGTAAAATCATCTGCGGGGTAAACGCTTTTTGAACAAGGGATCGTAGGCGACTATGGTCAGGTGGATCAGATCTCAACATATGTTTTCTCAAATACTCTCCATTTTCTAGTGTAAAATAGGCCTCAAACTCTTCTTTACTAAATACATTTTTAGCATCCTTCAGTAAACGTGTATCTTTTAATAAACTTACTGCATCTTCATATCTTGTAATAAGCCAGGCGTTAGGATATACCTGATAAACAGGATGAGATGCACGTAACTCTTTGTAAATGTCATATGCTTCATGTTTAAATGCAGCCGAAGTTAATTTAATCTCAGGTAATGTGTTACGATTCATTTCGTTATTTGAAGACATACCGCTAACCTCCGTCTTTAGAAATATTTGGTGATTATAGCACCTAATGACTATTATAACGCATTCATTTTTATGTAAGTTGAGAAAATTACAAATTCACATTACCTTTTATAATGAAACAAAAAAAGAGATGTTCAGAAGTACATCTCTTACTTATTGATATATTGAATTCACTACTCAAACTTTATTGTTTTAGGTACGTCTTCCCTGTCGTATTTTTTTGTGTATGTATTTCCATCAGGTGTAACAAATAGTATAGTAATCTCACCGCAAACACCGGAGTAAAATTGAAATTCTCCTTGTGAATTTGTGACAGTGCGTTCGTTATTAGCAATTGAACCTTCATACACTTTTACACCAGCTAGCGGCTGATCCGTATGATTTACCACAACAGCTTTGATTTGAACAGCACTCGCTTTACAATCTAAATTATTTTCACTTATTTTGTTATATACAATAAACCCTATTGCCAAAATAACGATTAAAATACATACCAAAAAGGCTATTCTTTTTCTTTTCTTCAAGACGGATTCACCTCTTTACTGTAGGATGAAGACAATTATATTAAGAAGAACTACTGCTTTTTTTTATTTTAAGTTGTTTTAATTGTGCCACAATCATAATGCTAATGACAACGAGTAAAAACCAGGAACTAATTTTTCCAATATGAACAAGTTTCCATGTTCCATGTTGATTTGGATATTGCCACGCGCCAAAGAAAGTTGCAATATTCTCTGCAATCCAAATGAAAAAACCTATTAAGAAAAATGAAAGAACAAGCGGCATTTTGTATGTAACCTCTCGCAAAGAAAAATGTACATAAGTACGAAAAAACACTACAAATAATAAGATTGTTAGACCCCAGCGAAAATCATATATAAAATGATGTGTGAAAAAATTAAAATAAATCATCACTCCAAGTGGAATTGTCCATATTGCATTTGGCCATCCTTCTACTTGCAAATGAAACCTGCGCCATGCCTGACATATATAACTTGCTACACTTGCATACATGAAGCCGCTATAAAGCGGCACGCCTAGCACTTTTGTCCACGCCTGCTCCGGATAAGCCCAAGAACCTTGATACACTTTATATATTTCTAATGCTAGTCCAATTAGGTGGAAAACAGTAATCACTTTGAGCTCATCTTTTGTTTCGAGTCCAGTTTTATACATGCCATATTGAATAAGAAGGCAGACAAGCAAGATGAAATCATAACGGTATAGACCCGGAATATGAATCACCTTCGAAAGAGCAAGTGTCAAAAAGATTAGGACAGGAAACATGCAGGAAAGAGCTTGTTGATAGCCAAAATAAACTAATTGTCGAAAATATACCATTGTTACTCTCCTCAAAGTGTGTATCTATTGTTTGATCTAAAGCTACCATTTATTTATTTCTTTTTTGAAGATTTCTCTACAATCTTTGAATTCAGAAATATTTGGTAATCGAAGCATTTAATAATTATATCGCATTTGGTTTTATAAAAGTTTAGAAAGTTGCAATTATATATTACTTTTTATTAAAAAAGAACAAAAGAAGATGTTGTCATATACATCTCCTTTTATCCTATATCATTTTTTTGGCTGTGCTAATCGTACGCTATAAAATCTCATAGCGTGCAAAGATCCTGTCATATGAAAAATCCCTTTATGTATTAATGTTTTTTTATTAAACAGTAATCGGCAAATGTCTTACTTTAGTCGTCTTCCTCTTCCTATATGAAAAAGAAAAGCAGCTTAGATTATGAAAAACTATGTGAAATCAATGAAATTAAAATCTTATTAAGTGGCATTTGTTGTGACTTAATAAGGTACAAAATAGGTATATAATTAATAATATAGAAATGTAAATTTAATAGTAAGATGTACATTTCTATACATTATTTTCCCATCAGAAACCAACCTGGTTTATTTTTTGTCGCCCGATTTCCTTTTGCTATATAGCGGAAATAAATGTTATGTTCTTTTAGCGGGAATAAAATTTTGTTAAGCTCCCAACCACCAATGATCCATAATGTTCCACCGCGATTGCGTTTATCTATTATTTCAACATTTTGTTTTTTTAAATATGTTATAAGATCAAACTTCATTATTTCTTTTTTCTTATTTGTTGTTTTTGATTTTTTATTTGTTACATATGGACCAAATAAAAACCAAGCCGGTTTTCCTTTTGTTGTACGATTTCCTTTTTCCTTGTAACGAAAGAATATTTTTTTTTCTTTTAATGGGAATAAAAGTTCATTTAATTCCCAACCGCCAAGAACCCACAATGTTCCCCCAAATTCACGTTTGTCAATTACATCTACATTGTGTTTTTGAAGATATGTAATTAAATCAAAAGTTGTATTAAGTACTTGTTCTGTTTTCTTTTCATTTGAAATAACTACTTCTGTTTCTTCTTGCTTTTTGAGATCGACATTAAGCATCTGTTGTTGTATCATCATATGCGCGAATACTTCTTGTATCGTTGTTTGAATGGATTTTTCAATCACTTCTTCCACTGTTTTACTTAATAGTTCTGTCAATTCATCGTTATGAACCTCAGCTGTCTTTTGCGGCATCTCTGGATCTCGATATTTTGGAGTTTGAAAGTTCACATTGCCATACGACTCTATAAACCAAACAGCAATTTTAAAAACAATTCGATACATTCGGATCGAATCTACAATACTTCCGTATTGGGCATCATGAATAGCTTTATTGCCGATTGTACGGATTAAATCAAAATAACCAAGGAATGTTTCATTAATAATTCCTTCACGAAATAGCTTATGTATGCGTTCTACATGCTTTATCTCATATACACTTTGTAAATTTTCTTTATCCCAAATCTCTTTTGCGACAGCTTCTCCAAATAGACGAGTTTTAACAAGTGCTTCATGCGGATCATTGTAGACACTCTTTTCTATGCTATATGCAATATCAGCAATTTTTGGATACTGCGGTTGTAAAAAGGAGAGTACGTAATTTTCTTGCATGTCGCCCTCCTATTGTTAATATTTTCTATATATTTAACTATAAAATATTCATTTTAATTGGACAATGGCTATTTTCAAACAAAAACTCGCTTTTAAATTTTTTCTTGTTCAAATTTATGATAATGAATAGGTATATTATTACAACGAAAAACCCATAATGCTCTATCGATTATACGTAGACATTACGGGTTTTTAAAATTGTACAAGATCATTCTCTATGCATTATAACGATTTCTTCTTCGTTCCATTCTCGTCTGTCCTTGCACTGTTCCAACATCATTATGTTGCTCTGTTGGCGTTGTATGGTTTGTTGGTGCTGTTTCTTGATGATTTTGTTCATACTTGCGAGTGTCTCGTTGTTTAGAAGATTTTTTACTGAACTTAAGCATTTTAAATTTTAACCTTGGTAAACTTGGAATGCGAATTTTAAATGTAGGTCTCATTCGCTTCTGTTTTTGTTTAAATGCGTTTGTTTTTTCTTGGTTATTGTTATCACGATGCAGTACGCTTGCAAGCAATCCGCCGAGTAAGAAACCTGCCACTAAAATGACTAAATACAGTTTTTCTGTTGTGAGTATGTTCATCATTCGCTGAAGAACTGCTAATGATTGAATTTGTTTTACATCCCAAAGCATCATGCCCCATAATCCGAGTAGCCCTAATGTAATGGCATATGTACGGAATCGGAATAAAAATGGGATGATAGCAATACATGCAGCAATTTTTGCGTTTGCAATTAAAGAATCGACTGTTATATATTGATTCCAAATTGCCAGCAAAAGCGTGATAAATGATGCATAAGCTACCCAACTAAATATTCTTGAATGCATTCGTTTTGCATGATAGCTCCCAAAACTAGTTAAAAACAATAATCCACCTATATATAATGATAATTGTAGTGGCATTTGTTTCATTAAACCTGTAACTGGGAACAGGGCGCTGAGCACCATTAACAGTACATCAAGTTTTTTCACAATTCTCAATCCCTTTCAGCTTTCTAACTTCTATAGCATAATGGTATTTTTCTGTTTTGTATACATACTTAAAAAATATCTTAATCCTTCTGATGATAAAAAGTAAATAGAAAAACATAACGATAATTGACAATCAATCACTGCTTTTATATAAGAAAATGACAAATCCCACTTTTTCTAAATAAGTGGGATTTGCACCAACATTATATGTAAAGTTATATTCTGTCTTTTCGATATAAATTGAGCACATCTTTTAAGGCAGCGGCGGCAGCTCCTCTTGGATTAGAAGCTCCACCAATAGTAGAAACTGCTCCCATGGTGTCTGTGTAAAAAGTAATTCCTTTTTCGGTTCCGATAACGCCAGCTAGAGAGTGATTCGAGTCTACTTCATAAGGTTGTACTTCAAGCCGCACTTTACCGTTATCGTCCGTATTTGCTCTTGCTAGTAGTTTGATTTGTTTTCCTTGCTGCTTTGCTTCTTGTATATCTTGTTTTGATAAATCGTCTATTCCTTTAATCCTTATATCTTCAAGGGTATATTCTGTGTTCAATAAACTATTTGATAGTAGCAATAATTTACAAGCACTATCCATTCCACTCACATCTAATAATGGATTTGTTTCAGCAATTCCTTTTTGCTGTGCTTGCTGTAAAGCTTCTTCATACGAAGTGCCATCCTCATGCATTTTTGTTAAAATATAATTTGTCGTCCCGTTTAAGATGCCTTCAATGCGATCAATCTTGCATCCCGCTAGGCTGAAGTGACCGATATCTAATGTAGGGAGTGCAGCAGCTGTTGCACCGCTATATCGGATGCGTACATTTGCGAATCGAGCGGCTTCGTCTATTTCTTTAAATGAAGTAACAAGAGCTCCTTTGGAAATCGCGACAATATCCATTCCCTTTTTTATTGCCTCTAATATATATTCTTTTCCAGGATCCCCATTTTGAAGATTGGTTGGTGTTGACTCAATAAAAACATGACCCAGCATGTTTTCGTTATGAACTGGATGTTGTTCGATGTATCTATGTAAAGCTGCTGATCCCTCTCCTTGTGTGAGTAAAGTATCGGCACAAAGCCCCTCTGGATGATATAACTTCACATCACGTCCAATAATTCCAACAAGAAGTAATTCTATGCCGAACTCTTTATGAATAAACGATGCTTTTTCATGAATGAGTTTTATAAATTCTTTTCCAACGGTGCCATAACCAGCAAGTATTATTTTGATTTGCATAAGATCCTCCGCTAACTTTTGAATGTTTATTTTTTTAAAGGTAAATATAAAACAAGTTGCGGTCCAATCGGTCCTATTCGGCGTTGTCCTCTGTCTTCAAAACCAACTGTTATATATAATTTTTGCGCAGGAATATTTCTTTCGTTGACTGCCAATACAACTTCTTCTATGTTTGGAAAGTATAAATCTACATAATTTGGTAGCAGTTGCAATGCTCGTTTTGCATATCCGTTTCCTTGTTCAGTGTAATTGATTGAAAATGAAGTGAGTAACAAAGAGTTTTCTTTCGTTGTATATTCTTGCACACGACTTCCTGATTGCAATGAAAAAATACCTACTGGCTTGTCATCAGCTATAATAATAATAGGATTTCGGGTTGGATTCTGCTTTACTTTGTCTAAAAGATCCATTGGATGAGCAGTAAATTGTACTTGTTCTTCTGGTAAAGTATAGGTTTGAAAAGCTTCTTTATATTCCTCTGTATATGGAACGAGTTGAATGGATTGATTCGTTTTCATTACATTTATTCCTCCCCAGTTCTAAAAACATACGTTTCCTTCCATACAAAATCATACAATATTTTTGAGAATAAATGAAATTTTCAATCTCGAAACGATAAAATACTCCCCGTGCTACATTACACGGGGAGTATTTTATCGTTTTAACTGTTGATTAGATTGGTCGACTTGTTCTTGTTTTAATTCATTTTGTTCGTCTTTTGGTAATTGTTGATTATTTTCTTTCACTGGATTGGTCTGTTTATTTTCTAATAAATCGTTTGGCACTTGTGGCATCGCACGACCTATGATTGCCGCAAGTTCATCGAGAATTCCTTCGCCAGCTTTACCTTCTTTAATCCGTTTTCCAATTTGTTTTAAACGCTCGTACGTATCTAAATCAGCCACAACAACAGCATTAGAACCTTGTGGATCATGTTTTAAGCTCTCAGCAACGGAGTATTTTATTGTTTCTACTCTTGTACGATCTAACTTAGCACCTACATCAATACCGACAATGGAATACTTACCAAGAACAACAGCTGTTGCATCTCTTACACCAGGTATGTTTGAGGCAATGCTTGCAAGATGATCAGCTTTTGTTACTTCTGTTTTACGCGTATTTTCTTTATATGTTACGTTTCTTGTTGTATATTGTTTTGTATTTGAAGTTGGTTTAGGATTCGCTTCGTTATCATTCTTTTTTGTACTGCAACTTGCTAATAGAAGTAAACAGATACAAAAATATAAGGTTTTCCTCAAAGGTGTCACTCCTATTCGTTAATCATAAATTTGTTCTACACTTTGTAATTTTTTTACTTTTTCTTCAGTACCACTATTGGCATTAATAAAGATTTGATAGGTGTCTTTCCCAAGAGTACCTAAAAACTCATAACATAGAACCTCTTTATGCAAGTCATTTACAACGATTGCTTCACGCTCTTCCATAACTTTCAAATTAGGATTAATTTTCTTTCGCGCATCCGAAACCGATAATGTTGGCTTTTGGACTTTTATATCTTTACGAGATGCTAAATAGTCTCTAGCAGAGAAACCAACAATCGAACCGTCATCAAGCGCAATTTTCATTTGAATGGATTCTGGATAAATACGCACGTTGTGACGATTTGTTACAAATGTGAAAACACCAATAGAATCGTATTGTGAACTTTCATATAACTCCATGCTTTTGAATTTATTTTGTTTTAAAAAGGAAAGTCCCTTTTCTCCTGCTTCATTTAAACTGATTTTTTGTTCTTTTACTTCACGGTTGTTCATAACCCAAATTGGAAAGCCACCTTGTTCAGTAATGTCCATGTTCGTTTCACTATTTGTCTTAGGATCTTTTACTGTAATGCTATAAAATTTTTCTTTTGCTCCTTTGCTGCTTTTTTCAGCAGAAATCGTTTCATTTCCCTTCAAGCTAAGGAAAGATTTTGCAATATTTATTGCCTGGTCTTTTGAAATTTTGGGACCCGATATGTGTGTTTCACCCTTTTTTTCTGTCTGCAGACTTGTAAACGTTGGTCCAAAAGGACTTTGTGAATAAGAGTTACTGTTTTTTTCTACTGTTTTAAATCCGTCTATAATTGTGTTATCGGCTGGATTCTTATCAGAAGCAAGCGCTAGTTCAACATCCATCCAACGTAAATTGTTTTTTAAAGCAAGATGCTGTACTTTACGCAGTTCATCTTGAATATTCGCAGCATTACTATATAGTTGCTGAAGTGTATTATATTCTTGATCATTCAATGGCTCTTTATCTAAATCACGTATAGCTGTACGGTAACTGAATTCTCCGATATTTGATAGAAATTCTTCTGTTTTGTTAAACGGGAGTAACGTAAGTGGTAATTGACCAATATCAGAATGCGCTTGCGATGTAATACGCCACACATCGGCTAATGCTGGTGATAATGATGTGCGTGAATTCATTGCTAATGTTGTTCCAATCTTGTCATGTAATAGATCGACTTGATAGGCTAAATCATGGAAAGCTCGCTGGTAGTTATTTTCAGCGTGTATTAATACCGCATTTTTTTCTTGGTGCTCTTTATATCCCCAATACCCTGTGCCTACAACTCCGATTGTTAATAAAACAATTAATAAACCTCTAAACATATCTCATCCACCTCCTAACTAGTGACAAAAAATGTGTCTTCCAATTTTCTTAATTTGCGGGCGGCTCCAAATCCATTTACTTGTTGCTGTATCCGGATTAAAGTAATAAAGTGCTTCTCCAGATGGATCCCATCCGTTAATTGCGTCGAGTACAGCTTTTTTTGCTGTTTCATTTGGTGTTAAATTGATCTGGCCGTCTGCAACAGCAGTAAACGCACGCGGCTCATAAATAACGCCTGCGACTGTATTTGGAAAAGATGAACTACTAACGCGATTTAAAATAACAGCTGCCACAGCAACCTGTCCGATATAAGGTTCACCGCGTGATTCTCCGTATACAGCATTTGCTAAAATTTTAATGTCGTTTTGCGAGTATCCATTCGGAACATTTGTGCCTTTATTTTGTGCTGGTTTATTATTTTGCGATGGTTTATTATTTTGATTGTTCGCTGTGTTACTTGGTTGCTTTTCATATTTGGTAGCTTTTACGAGCTTTTGTTTTGTAGTTGTACCAGCAAGTCCGTCAACCTTTAACCCGAATTTTTGCTGAAAATTTCGTAGAGCCCAATATGTACCCCATCCAAAGACACCATCTACTTTCCCATTGTAAAATCCAATGTATTTGAGTCTTGATTGTAGTTCGACTACATCTTCTCCAGAAGCGCCTTTTTGGATAACTTGATTGGAAAAAGCCCCTACCTCCTTCTCATGAACACTACTTACTAACAAAGTAACTGCCACCGTAATGAGCAGAAGCGCCACTTTGAAAAAAGCTCTACACTGCATAGTTCAACCTCCTTGAATATGACGATGAATTCAAGGTTATTTTTTGTAAATCATGCGGTTTTATGTAATAAAGACAAAAAAAGGCACATTCATATGAATATGCCTAAGTGTAAACACTATAAAGTGAAACTTTAACCAGTCCTTACTAATCGGGCGCATGTCAGCAGTTTATCTCCCACCTAACTTCTTCAGAAAAGCGCTTTTTGCCTCGTCCGATGGGGGGCGAAACGACCGGAGATTCTAGCCATTAGAACTAGACAATGCCTTCGCTGAACTTTGAGTTGGGAGTATTACTGCACGTTCATGCGGGATAAAAAATGTTATAAAGGAGCTTTAAGATGACACGGTTATATACTCAATTATTTATTTGTATCGGCCTTGCTTCAATGGTTTTGTTTATTTTCAACCCTTTTCCTTCTGTTCATGCGCAGCCTCCCTATGCGAAATGGGGAAAGCTTGCGGTGCAAATGACGAAAGAAAAATATCCGCAAGCTGATATTATTGATTATCTTCATATTGGAAGAAGACCGAAAACAGTAAATATATCAGTTGAAAAATTTAAGTTATGGTTGCGTGACAAGAGCGGAAAAGAATTTGGAGTATTTGTTGATGTAGAATTTGAAACAAAAACAGAAAAATTTATCAACATTTCCTTCAAAGAAACCCCTAGATAAAAACAGCATGCTGTGCCAATAGAAAAAGATTTTTTCAAGGCGAGTCAACAAAAACAAAGAAAACTCTACCCTATTACTGAAGTTCTGAGTAGTGCCGAGGTTTGTGTTTGGTAGCTTTACTTTTTAATGCATTTCTTGTAAATATTTCACAAACAATTTGAGAGGTACTAATCCTCGTTTAGGCATTTGACTGCTAATGACTGCGGTAAGTTCTAATTGAGGTACATTTAAAATATATTGCCCGCCGTATCCCATTGCAAAATATGTATGATATGGCACGTTACACGTCTCTCTATCTAAGACCCACCAGTGATAACCGTATGCTCCGATATGTTCATACGTCGTAAATCGTTTTTGCTGCGATTGTTCAATCCAATTTAAAGAAACGAGTTGCTGTCCATTCCAGTAGCCGTTT
Organism: Bacillus sp. BP-3; assembly: GCF_028401955.1. GTDB lineage: Bacteria > Bacillota > Bacilli > Bacillales > Bacillaceae_G > Bacillus_A. The sequence goes on along the minus strand of NZ_JAQOTJ010000003.1, from coordinate 287,000 downwards.
TGTAGACAGAGAAGCCCGATTTTAAGTAAATCTTTTGGACTCATTTTCATACCAAAACCACCAACAAAAATGCCCTGTGGATCTTGTTGCCATTCATAGTTCATAATGTGTAACGGTTCAAATAAATATTTTTCAGCAAACGCTGCTGTTGTCATCCCTGTCGCAAGTTGCAAAATATAACTTAATATATGAGAAGAACCAGAATTATAATTCATTTTTGTTCCTGGTTGTTCATTGATCGGTTTATTGAGAATATAGTCAATCCAGTTTTCCGACTCTACAAAATCATTTGGGAAATTAACACCGTCACCAAATTCGTTCCACTCTTCTCCCGTTGTCATCGTTAATAAATGATACATTGTTAATAACTGTTTTTCTTTTGGCATATTTGAAATCCACTCTACAATGGGTGTATGTATACTATTGATATATCCTTGTTCAATTGCAATGCCAATTAGAATAGAGATAACGCTTTTTGTTATCGAATTAATTTTATATAGATTTTGTGCACATTTCTCTGTTTTATAATATTCTGTAACGATTTCACCTTTTTGATAAACGAGAAAAGCATTTACTTTTTTCTTTTTAAGTGCATGTTCTAATTCTGGTAAGTTCAATAGAAACTCCTCCATTACTACTTAGCGCTAATTTGACCATTATAACGGAATATAAAATGAGAAACAAAAAAGAGTAGATTTTTTCTAGGGCTACCGCCACATGTCCATCAACTTAAGAATTAAAACAAATGAAGCAGGGTTACATTTAAAAAGGTGATATTTTTGAGGAAATAAACAGATTAAATGGAAAAGTTGATTGTAGTCATATTCATTGTGGGTTAGAAGGTACATGAGCTGCTTTCGAGGAGTGAACGGGGACATCAGCTTACTTTATGCTAAGGTCTAGCTATTTTTTGCACTCTTCCTAACTTAATTATAACATGTAGAAAATGGTTAATATAGACTGTTTATTCTCATTTACTACTGCTAAAATCAATAGAACATTGATGGTAAGGAGAGATGCAGAATGAGTTCTTTGGTTCTCGGGTTTCAAGAAATGGAAAACACGCAGCTTTTGCTTGTCGGCGGAAAAGGGTTACATTTAGGGGAATTATCAAAAATTGAAGGAATACAAGTACCAGAAGGATTTTGTGTTACAACAGTGGGATATCAAAAAGCCATCGAGCAAAACGAAACGTATCATGCATTGTTAGATCGACTAGCAATGCTAAAAGTAGAAGATCGAGATCAAATTGGTGAAATTAGCAGGAAGATTCGACAACTCATTATGGAAGTAGAAATTCCTTCCGATGTTGTAAAAGCAGTTACTCACTATCTCTCCCAGCTTGGTGATGAACATGCTTATGCGGTGCGTTCTAGTGCGACTGCTGAAGATTTACCACATGCCTCTTTTGCTGGTCAACAAGATACCTTTTTAAATATCATCGGCAAAGAAGCAATCTTGCAGCATATCAACAAATGTTGGGCTTCCTTATTTACGGCTCGCACGGTAATTTACCGTATGCAAAATGGATTTGACCACAGGCAAGTTTATTTATCCGTTATCGTTCAAAAGATGGTTTTCCCACAGGCCTCAGGGATTTTATTTACCGCTGATCCAATTACTTCTAACCGAAAGCTGCTATCAATCGATGCCAGTTTTGGACTTGGAGAAGCACTGGTCTCTGGCTTGGTATCTCCCGATTGTTATAAAGTACAGGAAGAGGAAATCGTCGATAAGATGATAGCAACCAAAAAATTGGCAATCTATGGACGAAAAGAAGGCGGAACAGAGACACAACAGATTGATCCTGATCAACAAAAGACGCAAACACTTACTGAACAACAAATTTTACAACTAGCACGCACAGGAAGACAGATCGAAGCTTATTTTGGTTGCCCACAAGATATCGAATGGTGTTTGGTTGATGATACATTTTATATTGTCCAGAGTCGGCCAATCACTACTTTGTACCCTATCCCTGAAGCGAATGATCAAGAAAATCACGTTTATGTATCTGTTGGTCATCAACAAATGATGACCGATCCCATGAAACCACTGGGATTGTCTTTTTTCCTGTTAACGACTAATGCACCCATGCGTAAAGCTGGTGGAAGGTTGTTTGTTGATGTCACACATATGCTAGCTTCACTTGACAGCAGAAAAATGTTATTAGATGCCATGGGACAACACGATCCGCTCATGAAAGACTCACTTATGACCATAATAGAGAGAGGAGATTTCATAAAATCTTTACTAAATGATAAGCAAGAACAGAGTTCCGGTAAAAGCAATAAAAGTGTGTCGTCTACGGATTCTAGGGCACAAATTGAAAACGATCCGACAATCGTTTCTGATTTGATTAAGAGTAGTCAAACATCAATAGAAGAGTTAAAACAAAACATCCAAACGAAATTAGGATTGGATTTATTTACTTTTATTTTGGAAGATATCCAGATATTAAAAAAGATTTTATTTGACCCACAAAGTTCAGCCGTGTTTATGGCTGCTATGGATGCTTCAACATGGATCAATGAAAAAATGAGCAAGTGGTTAGGTGAAAAAATGAGCAAGTGGTTAGGTGAAAAAAACGTAGCAGATACGCTTTCTCAATCTGTACCAAACAATATTACTTCGGAAATGGGTCTGGCACTATTGGATGTTGCAGATGTGATTCGTCCTTATTCAGAAGTAATTGATTATTTACAACATGTAAAAGATGATAACTTTTTGGATGACCTGGTCAAGTTTGATGGTGGACGGGAAGCCCAAGACGCTATCTATGATTATCTCTGCAAATATGGAATGCGATGTGCCGGAGAAATCGATATTACTAGAACTCGATGGAGTGAAAAACCAATTACACTTGTCCCTATGATTCTTAATAACATTAAAAACTTTGAGCCTAATGCTAGCAATCGGAAATTTGAGCAAGGGCAACAGGAAGCTTTGAAAAAAGAACAAGAGTTATTAGATCGATTGAAGCAATTACCGGATGGTGAACAAAAAGTCAAAGAAGCAAAACGAATGATCCACCTAATCCGGAATTTCATCGGTTATCGGGAATATCCAAAATACGGCATGATTAATCGCTACTTCGTTTATAAGCAGGCTTTACTGAAAGAAGCCGAACAACTCGTACAAGAGGGCGTTATTCATGAAAAAGAAGATATATACTATCTGACTTTTGAAGAACTTCACGAAGTCGTACGCACAAATAAACTAGATTACCAGATTATCAGCAAACGAAAAGACGAGTACAAATTATACGAAAAACTAACTCCCCCACGTGTTATCACGTCTGATGGTGAAATTATTGCAGGTGAGTACAAACGAGAAAATCTCCCGGCCGAAGCAATTATAGGTCTACCTGTTTCTTCCGGAGTTATAGAGGGAAGAGCACGTGTTATCTTAAACATGGAAGATGCTAATCTAGAAGATGGAGATATATTAGTCACCTCCTTTACTGACCCTAGCTGGACACCATTGTTTGTATCCATAAAAGGCCTAGTCACCGAAGTTGGTGGATTGATGACCCATGGAGCAGTTATCGCACGTGAATATGGCTTACCAGCAGTTGTCGGGGTGGAAAGCGCTACCAAATTGATAAAAGATGGGCAACGAATTCGTGTGCATGGAACAGAAGGATATATCACAATTTTATAATTTCCGAACACATTCAAATTTAATTAATAGCACCAAGATTTAGACAAACCATACAGTGATCTTAACAAAGCTAAGAGTATTTCAATAACCCACAACATCATTTTTGTAACACTATAAAATAAGCATAAAAGCTTTTTCATAGAGAAAACTTTTATGCTTATTGTTTAATCGTTTATAGCTTTGTACGAATAGCCCAAAGCTCTGGGAAAAATGATTGATCAAGCACACGTTTTAAATACGAAACACCTGAAGAACCGCCAGTGCCTATCTTATGACCGATAATACGTTCTACCGTTTTCATATGACGGAAGCGCCACTGCTGTAGCCAATCTTCAATATCGATTAGCTTTTCAGCTAATTGATATAAATCCCAGTATTTCTTCACATCTGAGTACACTTCTAACCACGCTGCTTCTACTGTTGCATCGACCTCATACGGCTGTGTAATATCCCTTTGAAGAACACTTTCGTTAATTAGAAAGCCCTCTTTTGCAAGTGTTTGAATTGCAACGTCATATAGGCTCGGTGTATGAAGTGCTTTATGTAGACGTGCATGTAACTCTTCATCTTTTTCATAGATTTTAAGAACATGTGGTGTTTTATAACCAAGTGCAAATTCAATCATGCGATATTGATAAGATTGAAAACCAGATGCTTGACCAAGCGAATCGCGGAACTCAATATATTCAGACGGTGTCAGCGTAGCAAGAATATCCCACGACTGAATAATTTGCGATTGAATTTTTGAAACTCGTGCAAGCATTTTAAAAGCAGGTGCAAGATTATCATTTTTAATAGATTCAATAGCTGCTTCTAATTCGTGTAAAATTAATTTCATCCAAAGTTCACTTGCCTGGTGAATCACGATAAATAACATTTCATCATGATGATCAGACAATTGCTTTTGACTTGATAGCAGACTATTAAGTTGTAAATATTCCCCGTAAGTCATGTTATTACGAAAATCTGTATGAATCCCCTTTTCCATAATTACTTTTTCATTCTCGCTCATATGTGTACATCCTCTCTATGCAGTATATACTTATTTTTTATAATGGTTTTAATACAGCACGCACTGGACTACCGTCTGCATCTATTATCGCAAGCGGCAAAGCAATAAGTTCGTAGTCTCCGTCTTGTACATTTTCTAAAACAACATTTTCTAAAATATGAATACCGTGTTCAAATAACGCATGGTGTGCTGCTAATTCTTTATCATCAAGCGGATCCACTGACGGAACATCCACACCAATTAGACGTACTCCCTTTTCATAAAGATAGGGCGCAAGATCCGCACGTAAATACGGAATCATTTCAGGGAATACATGTGGATTTGTTTTTGATGAGGTTCGCAATAATAATCTATTAACCCCTTCTAAATCATACTTTTCGAGTTCTTTTTCTCCGATGCTTTCGTGACCTGTTACATCTATAATTCGAGCAGGGCCAACGTAGACGTTAATGTCTAGATCACTTACTTTTTTACCATCATTATCAAAATGAAACGGCGCATCAATATGTGTACCGGTATGGATACTCATTGAAATTTTCCCAACATTAACAGAGCCGCTCTGCTCTTTTGTCCATGAAACTTCATAGGAAAAAGGTGTATCGCCAGGCCAGGTGGCAATATCATTATTTAGAGGTTGTGAAATATCAATCCACTTGTTTTCTCTCATCTTTATGCCACAACCTCTCGTTTGTTTTCAAATTGTTTATATTCCTCTTCTACCATGATTTTTTTCAAAATTCGTACAGCGTTCCATACTTCTTCATATGTATTGTATAAAGCGACAGGAGCTAAACGAATGCCATTTGGTGCGCGGAAATCAGGAACAATTCCCTTTGCCTTTAATGCTTTGCAAATCCTTGCTGCTTCTTTATGTTCTAAATAAATATGTCCGCCTCGTATTTCATCCTCTAACGGATTACCAAGTGTAAAGCCCATATCTACTAATTCATGTTGTATAAGGTTTATCATATAACGTGTCATATGCAAGGATTTTTGTCGTAAGCGATCAATACCTGCTTCTTTAAAAATTTCTAAAGAACCGATAAGCGGTGCAACACTTAATACGTGCGGTGTTCCGATTTGATAAGCACCAGCATGCTCAGCTGGTGTAAGTTCGTGCTCCATATCAAACTGTTTATCTTTTCGGGAGCCAAACCAACCTGCTAACCCTGGTAGACGATTGAAATGTTTTTTATTTACGTATAAACCGCCAACGCCGCCAGGTCCTGCATTTAAATATTTATAATTACACCAAACTGCAAAATCGACGTCCCATTCTTCAAAATGATGCGGAATAGCACCGATAGAATGGCAAAGATCAAAGCCGATATGAATACCGCGTTTATGTGCTTCTTCCGTAAGAAGTTTCATATTTAGAATTTGTCCGCTTCGGTATAACACGGCTGGAAGTACTATGAGTGCAATATCTTCTGTCATTGCTGCAATGATATCTTCTTCATGTAGCATTCTTCCATCCCTGCTTTTTACTTGAACAAGATGCTCATTAGGGTCCAATCCTTTTAAACGAATTTGGCTTTGCAAAGCATAAATATCAGATGGAAATGTTAATTCATCAGCAAGGATTTTTGTTTTTCCTTCTTTCGGTTCGTAGAACGTAGCAACTACTTGATGTAAATTCGTTGTCGTGGAACCGGTTGCAATTACTTCCTCGGGCGTAGCACCAATAAGAGGAGCACTTAATTCACCTAATTGCTCAGATAAGAAATACCAAGGATACTTCCCTTCTGTCCAACCATCAATACCGAATTGTTTCCATGAATCTAGCAATGTTAATAAAGACTGCTCAGCTCGTTTTGACAAAAGTCCAAGTGAATTTCCGTCCAAATATATAGTTCCTTCTTTTTTATAAAATTCATGTTGAAACGATGCAAGCTCATCATACTGATCACATTGACGAGCATACTCATAAGATGGTTCAAATGGTTTTGCGTACATTCTGTCACCTTCCTTTGAATTTTCCCTTAATTCTAATTAGTTAAAATATATCATCGAAACTGACATAGCGTCAATGACATAATGTCAGTTGACATTATATTACTGTTTCCTCTACAATAAAGTTGATTTTTCTGATATTTCAGTATGAAGGTGTGGTACATATGACTAAAGCTACTTTTTCGGCAAGACAACGCCGTTCACTAGAAACAAAAAAGAAATTATTACTGGCTGGCCGTGAAGTATTTATCGAACAAGGATTCCAAAAAACAACCATTTCCCAAATTATAAAAAAAGCTGAAACAGGATATGGAACAGCTTATGTATACTTTAAAAATAAAGATGATTTACTCATTGTTTTAATGGAGGATGTGATGAATCAATTTTATGTGATTGCAGAACGTGTTTTTCAACCAACAACAAGGAAAGAAGCTCATCATATGATTCAAAAGCAAGTTCATGCGTTTTTACAAATGGCAGAAACGGAGAGGCAACTACTACAAGTTGTTGAAGAAGCAATTGGTACTTCTAAAGAAGTTCGAAATCGATGGAATACTATTCGAGAACGTTTTATTGAACGAATTGTTCAAGATATTACATATTCACAAAGAGGCGGTTTAGCACGTAACGATTTGAATTGTTTTTTAGCAGCGAGAAGTTGGTTCTTTGCGAATGAAATGTTTTTATGGGAAATTGTACGAAATGAACGAGAATTTTCTCTCGAAGACATTGTACATACATTAACGGAAATGTATATGGGCGGGCTTTATTCTTAAAATGTACCGTATAAATATAAAACAAGCCTTTTAAAGTATCTATTCTATACCATACATTTTCATATCTCGTAATTCTAGGTTATTACTTATTGGAAATAGCATTTCCCTATTATTTCCCCGGTAAGCGCATATTCTGACATATAAAAAGCAAATTCCCTAAAAATCTACTTTTTTAAGTGAAAATATCGAATATGTCTATGTAAATAATCTATTGTATTCCCCTTCCTCCTTTCGATATGATGAAATCAAACTTAATTTCAATAGAAAGTGAGAAACAAATGACTGAAAAAATCGCGATTATTACAGGTTCATCAAGCGGATTTGGACTTCTTACATCATTAGAATTTGCTAAAAAAAATTATCTTGTCATCGCTACGATGCGAAACATTGAAAAACAAACCGAATTAATGAAACATGCTACATCGTTACATATAGAACAAAATATAAATATTCATCAATTAGATGTAACTTCCAAAGAGTCTATTAGGGAATTTACAACTTTTATTAACAATCTTGGACAGATAGATATTCTTGTTAACAATGCAGGGTATGCAAGTGGGGGTTTTGTCGAGGAAATTCCAATTGAAGAGTATCGTAAACAATTTGAGACAAACGTATTTGGAGCCATCGCAGTAACGCAAGCTGTTCTTCCGATTATGAGAAGACAAAAACATGGAAAAATCATTAATATTAGTAGCATCAGTGGAAAAATAGGGTTCCCTGGCCTCTCCCCTTACGTTACGTCTAAATATGCCCTTGAAGGCTGGAGTGAATCTCTTCGTTTAGAAGTAAAACCGTTTGGAATTGATGTTTCATTAATTGAACCAGGATCATATAACACAAACATTTGGGAAGTAGGACAAAAACTTGCGGAAGCTAACTCCGAATCTGAGTCCCCTTACAAAGAATACATGAAGAAAATTGAACAACATATTCATAACGGAAGCGAGAATTTTGGAGATCCACAAGATGTTGCTGAGAAAATCGTAAGTATTGCACAATCACAGCATCCAACTTTACGTTATCCAATCGGAAAAGGTGTAAAGCTAATGATTCTATTGAAAAATCTGCTGCCGTGGAAATGGTGGGAGTTTCTTGTTTTAAGGCGATTTAAATAGTGTCAACAAATAAGAAAACTGATTTGAAAATGGACTACTGTTAGCTCCTACTGGTACAATCGGAATGCCAAACATCGTCGAAGCGTCTTTATCTTTTGTCGAATTACCCATATATCAATGAAGATATAAGATGGATTTGATTCAAAAGACTAACGGGGTCAGTTTTGGAGTACAAAATTATACTTAGAAGATAAATTCACAATAAAATTAGAAACCGAATTGACCTGCAAAATCACATTATAATTAGCATATGAAAACGCCCAGAGTTGAAAAAAACTCTGAGCGTCTTTTATTGTCTTATTCAATTAAAATTAAAGACCAAACTCAAACAAAGTTCTAAAAATATTGATTTCACACAATTCATTCTTAAAAAAGAGCGTTAACTCTACTTGGAGCAACACACTTTATAATTATAATGGTTTATAAGCCAATGCTTTGTCTATAATTTCTCTGGCGGTTAATTCTTCATCACTCCAGAAAATATAATCACTTATTTCAGGGTCAACAACAGACGATGTAAGCATGTCCAACCAAATTGTCAGCTCCCATTCTTCTCCTTCCCCATCCATAAGTTTTTGAACCAAGGTAACTAACTCGTCTTTACTTAACTCACCTAACTTTATAGCTTTATGGTTAATAGCTCTTTTTACAATGTATTCTGCACCGTAGTCAGCAAAAAATAATTCTTTTGCGTTTGGATAGGGAACACTATTTTCAAATACAGTAAGTTTATGTTCAAAATCTTTCCCGAAATCTTGTAGCTCTTGAATTTCTAAAACTAATTTTAATAGTTTCTTTTCGTCCAATTCCTTACTCCTTTTGTTCAAGATAACTACCTCATTAATTTAAGTACATTTCTTCACAATTTCTATATTCATTTTAACATAAAATTACAATCATCCTTTTGATTTATCAAAATTAACATAGTATTTAACGTTTTGACAATAGCTATTGTCAACATGTTATTTGAGGTTTTATTCCTTATGCTAATTTATTGTTAAAAACAGATAAACTTTGATATAACAGGGAATAAGAACAAGCCAAAGCAAATGTAATTTGATTTGTTAATTAGTATGCTATTTTGTGTTTTGTGCTCGAAAACCGAACCTGTTATCGAAGGACTCAATCCTCTTTTTTTGTATAAAATATTTCTTTAATTTCAGCAACTTTCCAAAAATAATGAAATATATCTTCAAATGTCTTGCTTTGTTTGGCCCACTTCTCATTGTATTTAATGATTTTATTAGAGGTTACCTTATTTCCCTGCCATACCTCCCCATTTGTATGTACATTTTGTGTAAATGCCTGCATTTTATCTATCGCTTGAACAAACCTTGCTTCTTTCGTTTCATTTGCTTCGTATTCATTCCAAAGTTCGTGAAATTCAGCTTCTAAATCATCTGGCAACTCACGAAATAACTTTTTGATCGCTTCCTCTTCTCTTTGTTTCTTATTTATTCTAGCGAAAGAATCATGCGCATAAGTATCACCAGCATATATTTCACCAAGATCGTGTATTAAGATTAATTTTAAAGCTCTTTCAAAATTAATCTCCTCTTCTATTTCTTTATGTAATAATAGAGCAAACATACACATATGCCATGTATGTTCTGCATCATTTTCATGACGATTAGTATGAGAAACTTTTGTTTTTCTTTCAATCGATTTGAACAGATCTATTATTCGTAAAAACTCTATTATTTGTTCAATTCTCTTTTCCACATTCGCTAATTCCCTTCTTCAAATACATCTTCAACTATTACTAACAGTACAAATTAACTTCTCTAACACTTCTGCTACACCATCTTCATCATTAGATTTCGTAACAACATATGCTAGTTCTTTTAGTTCATGTATTGCATTTTCCATAGCAATTGGAAAACCGCACGCATGGAAAAGATCTAAATCGTTCCAATCATCACCAAATGCCATTATGCTGCTCATAGGTATTTGACTTTGAACACAAAGATCCATGATAGCTTGTTTTTTCGAAACACCTTTGGCCATAATTTGAATTAAAGTTCCCAAGTCGGTACATACAGTGTTTACTTTATGTTCAAATTGTTTATGTAATTTCTCATAATACGGATATTGTGTGATTAATAATTTTGAAGCCTTCATTTCTTTCAATTCATCTAACGAAACTACAATTGGATTTACAATTGCATTCATAGCTTTACTATAATCTAGCATCTTGTTGCTATACCACGTATCTTCAGATTCGATAGAAAGACAAGCATCTGAATGGTGAGTAATTACATATTCAAAAATTTCATCTGTAATAGCTGATTCAATTGGATAATGTTGTTTGTACTCTGATGTTTTATCAATGATTAAAGCTCCGTTGTAATATACAAACGCCGCCATTTCTTGAAGTTCCTGTGGAAGAAAGGCATTTACTGAACGCGGGGGTCTTGCTGTCGCAAAAATAACAGTTATTCCGTTTCTATAACATTCTCGAATAGCTTGTAAGTTTCTTTTAGATACTTCTTTTTGCGAATTTAGTAACGTACCATCTAAGTCTAAAACAATCCCTTTAACGTTTGATATAAGATCCATGTAAACATCTCCTTGTCTAAAAATATCTTTTTCTTATTCTAGATATAGTTTGGAAATCCTCTTTGCTTAAATTTAACAATAAAAATTAATAATAACTTGACGAATAAACTCATTTGTGTTATAATTAATATTTTATCGTTGATTACATTCATAAGACGTGGTAAATTATCATATGTAGTATTAATTACTATACAAACACATTTATCAAGGAGGCGTAATCAATGAAGGTTTCAAATGGAGTTTCCACACTTGAATTAAAAATACAAGGTTTTATCTTACATCCTACACTTATTTGGGATGATGAAGAAGCTGTTTTGATTGATGCCGGTATGCCTTGTCAGTTGGAACAAATACATACTGCGATGAATGTTTTAGGAGTTCCTTTTGAAAACTTAAAGGCAGTCATTGTATCACATCAAGATATAGACCATATCGGAAGCCTTCCAGAACTACTACAAGCATCCACTAATAAAATCAATGTGTATGCACACGAGCTTGATAAACCATATATCGAGGGGGAATTCCCGCTTATAAAAACAGATCCTGGACGCATGAACAAAGAAGCGTGGGCATCTCTTCCGAAAGAAATACAATTGTTGTATGCAAATCCTCCTAAATGTAACGTAAATCAAACTTTAGAAGATGGACAAGAACTTCCGTATTGCGGAGGCATTCAAGTGATTCATACACCAGGACATACTCCGGGACATGTTAGCCTGTATGTAAAGAAAAGTAAAACTCTTGTTGCTGGTGATGCAATGATATGTGTAGATGGTTCTTTACAAGGACCTGTTCAGAGAACAACGTTAGACATGAATACAGCCCTTGCTTCTTTAGAGAAATATTTAGATTTTGATATCGAATCGGTCATTTGTTATCACGGAGGCATTTGTATGAATGCTCCAAAAGAACAAATTCAAAATCTTGTAGAGCGAATTGAGTTATAAAACTCGATAATTAAGTATAAGATGTGTGACTAATTATACTTAAGAAAGTAGTAAAATAAATGTTTTATATAGCGAAAGCCTCTTTAAGATTCAACTAAAGAGGCTTTTTCTTTTCATTTAAACTTCCTGCAAGGGGCACTTATTTATAATGTAGGCTTATTGATGGGCCTTTGCTTGAAGCAGCTTCAACCCCATACCGATAAAAATCATCCCTGTTATTTCATTTAGAAGCATTCCTACTTTTTCATTTCCTCTTAGTTTCTTTGTAACATATGAAGAAAAATAAGCAATATTTTGCTACGATTTATAATCCTGTTACACCACAAAACATAAAGACCGTTTAGGAACAGTTATATCAAATCTTGTATCACAAATCCCGTCACGCCTCCATGGGCCTTTATCACTAATCTTTGTGTATCTTATGGAATATCAAAAATTCATTATTTCCTTATCTGTAAGTTATTTTGTACTTTATGGCACGATTGTTCCTTCTCCCTCTAACATCGAGTTTTGAGAATCTCTTAGCGTATAAAAACATTAAAATGTGTGTGCTATTCCTTATAATTCTCAAATTCTTTATCATCTACTACGTAAGGGTGAGGATCTTCACGGATAAATCGTACCGCATTTAAACCAATCATCTGAGCAGCGATGGAAGTGTTGCCATCTGGTAAAATAGGTGAAATGGAAAGATCAGCAACTTTAAGATTTTTTGTACCAAAGACGTTGAGGAATCCATCTACTACTCCTTCTTGAATCGTCCTTCCCATCTTACATTGCCCTCCAAAATGAAAGAAGTTCGAATAAGACGCCCTAACATAATTCTCAAGTTGCTTTCGTGCGCCTGTCTTGAAGATATTTTCCGGAGGGTATACAACCTCACCTATGCCGTTATTAAGAGTTCGAGCATGCTGAATAATATTGTAAGTATTGATATATTGATCCAGAAGAAAATCTAGATCATCACGATTTTGCAACGGATTGAAGGTAAGCGATGGAGGAGCTTCAAGATTGCTATGTGCTGCCATAATCGTACCCTTGCTTTTCGGGTTAAGATCTAAAATGCCGAAACTCATGATATTGGTATCACTGGAGCCATCAAAATTCCAACCATTACTGATCACCTCTTGAATGGGAAGAAATAAAGGTACGGGGGCCCCTAACATTTGGAGACGACGACCCTCCAGACTCGCTGGATTCTCTGCTTTAAAGGCACCTAGGGCAATGGGCTGGTCAGGATCAGCCGATAATATCGATACAAGTTGAGAGGTCTCCACTCTAACTCCCAGTCCAACATAAGCATGAGTTTGTAGATTGTAACCCACATTTGGACTCTCTATTAATGTTGATATACCTGCTTTAGCCAAATCGCACGATCTGCCGATTCCTGAACGTTGTAGAATGACTGAGGAAAAAAATCCTGCAGAGACGATAATGCCTTTTCTTGCAAACCTTCTTTGTGAAATACCGTTCTTGACAAACTCAACACCAACCGCAATGTTCAGTCCCTGAATTTCTTTAAATAAGATTTTATTAACAGTTGTTTCAGCTAAAATAACCAACTTTCTTCCATCAACTCCAAACCCATCTGGACGAAACGGGTCTCCTTGACTAACAATATTGTCATTTAAATATCCTGTTGCTGTCGATGAACGAACAAATTGACTATTTTTTTCCTGTTGGGTATATTGTGATTTGTAAAATGTACAATCTCTTACACCTGTATTATAGTCCTCAACAATGTCGATACCCAAAACCTTTGCGGTTGCGTTAGTCAAGGTTTCTATAAGCCCATGAGGAGGAATAAGTTGCTGTCTAACAAAAATAGGACCTTCCGTTCCCCTCTCGTTAGAGCATTGTGTTCCCCCTATATAGGTCTCATTTTTCATAAATAAGGAACGAATCTTGTTGTAACTCCATTGATCACCAACAAGTTCTCCCCATTTATCATAAAGTTCTTTACTCCCGCGCACCGCATACATGTTATTAATACTTGAGCTTCCCCCAATTCCCCGACCATTTTGTGAAAAAAGCGGACGTTCAATGATTTTCTCTAGATTGGAAGTAACATTAAAGGTAAACTTATTATCGCTGGCTAAATTAATTGCATCTGTAATGGAAGCACCGCTTAGCTCATTCGTCATATTTGCTCCTGCATCAAGCACTAATACAGAAGTACTTTTGTCATCCGTTAATTCTTTGGCAATTACCCCTCCGGCAGTTCCAGCACCAATCACGATATAATCAAATCCGGTCTGCTCGGTTGATTGTATAGGTTTTGGAATAGGTTCTGGAATAGGTTCTGGAATCTCAATAGGAAATGCCACAGGAATAAAGAAGCCTCTATTTTTTAATGGCATGAATAATCAAGCTCCTTTTTTTGTATTTTGTATATTAAATGTAAAAAGAGCATGTTTTCTTGTGCTATTGTCTTTATTTATCTAAAAATATAAGTTCTATACATTTTCAATTAACATAATATATCATTGTTAAAAATTATTTACTTTCAAAAATCCTTTTGTATCAAGGATTTTTCTGATTCTCGGACATTCTGAAATATGCAGGATTTTATATATCGCTGCAGCGGCGCGGCTTTCAGTGTTCAGGTTGTGTGTCGGATATGCCGAAAAATTATATAAAAAAACGCTGATGATAAAAAATCAGCGTTTTTTTATGTATCCTTTATACATGTAAAATCAACATAATACGCGTTATTGAAATTGAACTACCCCCACCTAAAATCCTAACGAATTTTTGAGGAAGGGGATTCCCCAAAGGAACAACTAAGACAAAATGCTTAGCAGACCATACCCATTCAACAAGGTATGGGTTTTCTGCTTTCAAACTTAGACAAACCTTTTACTTCCAAGTCGGTAAGAGCCCCTGAAGGAAAAAGTTCGTTCACAGAACGAATCTTGTTATGGTTCGAAAGCTCCATCTGATAGAATGTGTGAACACGCAAATCAGACAGGATCCCAGATAGCCACTTCCATTGCGCCCAATGATGCAGACCTACCATCTTCTCCGGTAATAGGGAATACAAAATTGGTGGAAGTTTTTCTTTCAATCCCATTGCTCTTCTAGCAATGACATAAGAAGCTGCTTGGTGAATGCTGATACCAAAACGTTTCATATATTTGATTTTACCAATTTGAGAAGTGTACGCTGGATTCACCTCAAATACTGCTACACCCATCTTCTCAGCACGGCTTTTCATAGCTGAAATCATCTTTTTATAAGCAAACATGCTTATCATCATATTTGCTTTTTTGTTGCCATAAGGATTCTTAACCTTTTCTTTTGTTGTGTTTAATTTTTCTACAACAATCAGTTTGTTTGCTTTTACAGCAATATCAACTAATGCAATGGCCTCTGCTTCAATTATTTTCGTAATTTGTTCTGATGTTTTACCTAAAATATCAAAGGATAATACACCCGTTTTTATAAGTTGTCCTTGGTTATTGATGTTTGACCAAGCAAAGTGGTCAAAATTACAGTCTACTCCAATGACACCATCGGATTTGCTGAAGTTTTTATTTTGGTTCTCTTCAATATCTACGAAACATTTAAAAATGTAGTACTCCCCGTGGTCTTCAATTGCCCAACTGATTGGTTTCCCTGCATTCTTTTTATCTTTGCAATTCCATTGATTTTGAACAGCTGCATTCACTTGTTCTTGTCCATACGGAAATGTAAGATTAGGAATTTCAACTGCAACATTGTTTGGGGTTGTAAAGTGTAAAGATTGTGATTCCGTATTATATGTAAAAACAAAGTTTCCTGATTTCGCGTCTTTTCGACCTGAAATCAACATTTGATTGTAACGAGCTTTTTCAAAATCCTGCACCCAAAGTGAATGATTTTGAACATAAGCATCTACAGTATGTTGTGCTTTGAATAATTTTTTACTCCCAAATACAACAGAAGAAACTTTGTTTTTCAAACTATGAAGTAGTTTTTGTAGTCTATCCAACTGAAATGTAAGGCTCCCTAACCGAGAACGAAGTGCTTGAATACGCACATCCAAATATTCATGCTCAAATTGATAGGCATGATAGTAAATATCCGTTCTCTTTTTAAATTGCACAACAAAATATTGTCCCCTTTGTTGTTCTTTGGACGTTTTATTGAACGTTGGCTTCCCTTTGATAAACGATGTTTTTATTTTATTCAGCACTGTCAAATCTGACTTAGTTTTCTTCATCTTCTTTTTTACAGCTTTCATTTGTTCATTTTTATTTTCAATATACAATTTCTTCAATTCTGTCTGAGAAGAAAATAGTGCATTGGCTTCCTGCACAGCACTATTTGCATAATAGTCATTCAAACTAAATCGTGATTTCACAGTAATCTGCATACTATCAGAACGTCTGGAAGTACCAGAACGTTTTTCTAACACTTGCGTTTGAAAAGCGAAATGCTTCGCACGGTTAAATACGAAAAGAGCATGCCCTATAGCTTCAACATATTTCGGATTCAGTGCATTCTTATAGATACGAATTGAAAAATATGCTTTTTTCATTGGACATACCCCTTTCTTGTTTTGTATACACAAAGTATACCAAATAAGAACGTACGTTTCTATTCATATACTTAAAAAACAAAAAAGCGATTCATCCCCCACCTACCGTTGCACGCTTGAGGTAGGGGTCTTCTCGCCAGATATGATAAATCTTATTTAAATTTCAATACAGGATTTCGAACAATCTTTTTGTTTATTTTTTAGATCTCTTTAACGCAATTTCCTGTTATTGAAACCAACGATAAAACTTCCATATAAAAAGCAGGAAAATCATGTATCCGAAAAAAGAATAGGAATGATGCCATGCTTCGCTATGAACGAACCATCCTAGCTGCTCCGCAAATCGTTCAGAAATACTCATACAAAGTCCAATCAAAATGATAAATATGATTTTTGAAAATGTAGGTAACATTTTCATACTCCACACAAAAAGAGCGGTGGAAGTAGGTAATATGAATAACGTAAATGCAATATTAATTGTAAATATATGCGGGAAGGGTCTCACTGGAAAGGCATACATTTGTTTATTGACAAATAATAAATCTAAATATGTTCCGATTAAACTAGAGACAATGATCGCGGCTACAATAGCTTTCAGGTTATTCCTCCCCTGCTTCTTCTCGGAGCAAGACATTTTTTTTGACCAAGATGGCAAGCTCAATTTTTTCAAGCGTTTTGCAGTATTCGTTATAAATCTTTCCATCTGTACTTTCTCCCTTATCGATTAAATAATCCATAACGCGCCAGTCTTCAAACCAGTCTTCACTTTCCGCTTCTTCATGATTAAGGTCTTTCCATGCGTATATTAATCGTGGACTATATAAGCGATTCGCACCTTTTCTTAATTGGCAGTTTTTTATTCGGCGTTCATAAAATGCACGAGAAAATGATTCGTTTACATCATAAAACAAATGCGGCCAGTAGTCTTTTCGTGAACCAGTATGCGGATAATCATGAGCCCAGTTTAATACTCTTTGTAAGATGTTTTCGCGGCGAAATAATAGTGAGTATAATCGTTTTCCGAGTAGAATTCGTTCATGGAGGGAAGTAAAATGTTTCATCGTATCACCGAATAGCAGTGTTTGTTGTTTAGTCTCATCTTTATAAAACGGAAAGAGGATATGATTAAAACGGAAAAAATCGTAAAGTTTGAATGCAATACTATTTAGTACAGTCTTTTTAAAATATTCATTTTGAATAACCCTTTTTTCTAAATAGCTTTGTTCATTAATAACGGTGGCAATGGCTAATGTATAGCGATCACCTGTGTTCCAAAAATAATTCCATATCGTTTCCATAAACGTTGATACATGAAAAAAAGGTAAAAGATAGAATAAATTTTTTGATTTTTTTACACTTTGTTCGTACAACAAAAATTGCGGATATACATCCTGAAAGATTAACCAGTTACCTCGTTCTAAAAAAGAAAAGAAGGTGAGTTGATCTTTTTCTGACAATAATCTAGTATATAACTCCCCTTTTAAATCGGTCATATTCCAACCGCCATTACGCGATACCATATGCCCAAGCAATGCCCATTGTATCTCTGGGTATCGAAGGTAAAAACGATAATAAGCGTGCGTTCGCGTCACGTTATTTTTGTTGCGCCCACTTGTTTGTTCTTTAATTTTATGAATTAGCATTGTTTCTTCTTCTGTTAACTTCCATGTTTTAACGGGGAGCTGTTTGTTTTCACATTTTTTCTTTAATTCATTTTTCACATCTAAAAGAGAATGCGGAATTATTTTGGAAAAGTCGTTCCATTTCTTTTTCCGATCGTTTTGGTGCATTCCTCTTCCTCCCGTTAACATGAATGTTCTTGTATCATTTTATTACAAACACGGAGAATAAATGATGACTGTTTCTTATCACTATAAAGTTAATGAAAGGGAATGTAATTATATTAATGTTATTCAATGTAAAAAAGATCTTCATTGGTGAAGATCCTCAGCTTATATAACTATTCCTTCTTTGGATAGCGCTGCTTTTCCATTTGGTCGAAAAACATGAAAAAAATACAACCATTATATGAAGCAAAGCTAATATTGCAAAATAGTACCCTTCAATACCATGAATCACGTGAAAGATCACCGGAAACAATACAGTCTCAACGCCAAATGAAAATACAACTATACCTATTCGTTCAGTTAATTTCTTTTCATCTTTTGGAACAAAGGTTTTATTGTTTCCTGTGATAAATGAAGCATTCCCTTTTCTTCGTATAGAATATCCTACAAATATAATGAAAATACCTAATGCCATTACACATAAAGAAATTGTAAACGTTTATGGCCTCCTCAAAATTAATTTGTATAGTTATTTTTACGATAAAGGTCACTAATGTGTTTGTAACAAAATTTTATTATTTTATATCATTTATAATCCTCTTGAAGAAAACTATATATTTCTAAATCGACAATTCCCTTTCCGGACCATAAAGTAGCTTGTCTTAATAAGCCTTCTTTTAGGAATCCGTTCTTCACAAGTACCTTCTTTGATATATCATTTGCTGGCATAACCTCAGCTTGTATTCTATTTATATGGACATCCTCAAATAAAAACTTCACAACCGCATGAACTGCTTCAGATGCAATCCCTTTCCCCCAGTATTCTTCCCCTAAAAAGTATCCGATTGTGACCATATTTACCTTTCGATTAAAATCCATCGCTTCAATAATTCCAACTAATGTATCACTATTATTTTTTTGAAAAATCCCCCACTTAATTCTACTTTGTTTGTTATAGTCTCTCTCAAAGTGCTGAATCATTTTACTTACTGTCTTCAAATTGTGTTTCGGGATAATTCCACAGTATTCAAATACTTTATCGTTACTATAGATTGTATATACGTCCTGCAAATGAACATCTTCAATCTTCTTTAATACTAAATTCGTAGATTCTAGAATCGGAAATTCTTCAAAAGCTATTTCAAGATCCATGTTACTCCCCTTCTTTATAAGTATTAAGCTTTACTTTTGAAATATTTGATCGCTTGGATAAATAGATGGTAATGAGTTTGTATAATCCCAGCTTATAATCGTCGCACTATCTCTTCCACGCTGCTCATGTACATGCTGTAATACCTTCTCAATGCGATTGGTTAGTTGTGTATTCTCTTTGTCTCCATAGAGATCAGTATATATGTTGCATTGTTTTTCGTAATAATGTTCCCCGCATTCCAATAGACCATCTGTCACCATTACAATACGGTTATGTCCTGTACGCAATTCTCGAACTCCAGATGAATAACAAGGTACTGGTAATGAAAATGTATTGACAAAACCAACCCATTCATAGAAGTTTCGTTGATTCAAAGTGTACTGACCTAATTTATGTAATTCATCATGCAGAAGATATACTACACAGTCCCCAACGGATAACCACCAAAGATAATTTGCTTTTCGTACACAAATTAAACAAGCTGTCTCTCCTTTTATACGCTGGCAAGATTGTTGAAATGATTCAGATTGAAAAATAGATAATATATATTTTTCTACGGATTGGAATACCGTTTCTATCGGTTCATCTAACAATTCTTTTAAATTAAAAAACTCATTTTGCATCGTTTGCACTAGTAGCGCTGTACTTTCCGCACTATAATGAGCATCTAAAATCATAGCAAATTCCCAGTCATCATAGGCCCATACTAATGCTCCATCTTCGTTTTTTTTAGCACCAGTGGCTTTGTTTCCGCCATATCTCCCGATGATTACATCGCCGCATTGATCAATTTTCACTTGATCGATACACATCTCTTCATTCCCTACCCACGAAAACTGCTGAGGTTTATCCGTTATATTCATATTCATTCACCAAATACATTTTGATCCTTTCGCATAATTGTTCGATTTCTTTTTCTCTTCCTAGAGGCGCCCCTGGCCAAGTTGCAATTTTTGTTGGAGACCAAAACTCTTGCGGTGTGTTCGGATAACGCGGGATAAGATGCATATGTGGTACGCCATTTCCAGATACAAATGCATAAATATGTTCCGCGCCTTCGCATTTTTTTAAAGCCCGGCTTACTCTATTAACAATGAGCCCGAATGCTTGCGCTTCCTTTTCACTCATTTCCGCTAAACCCGGTGTATGTCTTTTCGTATCGATCATCAGATAGCCTAAATATGTTTCTTCTTCTTCCCAATAAACATGTCCAACATAGACAAAGTTATCTTCATAAATAACATCGCCTGGTACGGAAATACTTCCTTTGTGTTTCTTACAAATAAAACAGCTTTGATTATGAGAAAACATATATACACCCCCTATTTGTAAAGTGAAAATAAAATTGTATAAATCTAATGATTCTTCAACAATCATGCCTGTTTGACGAAGATAGAATACTTGAAATTATTGTTCATATATTACTCATCGCTCATTACAGTTGATTCTAAGGCTTCATTTCTCATTTCTAGTATATATTCCTTTAATACATGCTCTCTTCCGCCATTTTTTTCGTACCAGTCATGAATGCGTTTAAGATGAGCCTCGTCACTTCTAACTTTGGATTCAATTTCTACATAATCCTCGTAACTATCATATTCCCATATTGCAAAAACCTCTACAGTATCATCACCATTATCCTTCATCCATCGGCCTATTAGCCGTGAGCCATATTTAAGTTGATTTGGTAAATTGGTTTCATTAAAATGCCTGTTAAAAATCTCGACAAACTCACTTTTTACAATATAAAACTTTCGTCTATAAAACATAAAGCCCCCCTTGTCGGTGATAATACATTGCCAATTTAAGATTTTAAGATTTCTACTAAACGCTCTAACGGCAATGCATGTACTTGTCTCCCTTTTTGTCCTGTTATCGTTTCTGCCATACACATAGAATTAACAATTGCTTCTTGAACAGATTCAATCGCTGCTTCAAAAATAAAATCTAACTGTTCTGATGGAAACATATTGATAGGATGAGGTGTTTCATTATCGTAAGAATAACAATTCCCCGTTGAAAAGGTCAGGAAGAAATCTCCGCTACCTTCTTCTCCGATACCGCCTAATTTAGCCATTGCTAGCGATGCTCTTTTTGATATTCTTTCGCATTGTGAAGGTACTAACGGTGCATCCGTTGCTACTGTAACGAGAAGAGAACCTGCATTTTCCGGGGTGCTCCACGGTAATGGCACTTCCATTTCATTTAATATACTGCCAACGGGTTTATGATTCATAATAAAATCTTCTCTTCTACCAAAATTGGTTTGTACAAGAGCACCGACTGTATAAGTCCCAGATTCACATTCAATTATGCGAGAAGAAGTACCGATACCGCCTTTAAATTCAAAACAAATCATCCCTGTACCGCCGCCAACATTTCCTTCTTCGATTACGCCAGATTTAGCATGAAGGATTGCTTCTTCTAAATCTTCGTATGTCATGGATGTTTTTTCTAAGTCACTTAACCATCCATCCCACGTCTCTGCTACTATTCCATTTGAGAAAGGTTCTAAATTTTCAATTCTTCTTGTAGCACGCGACAGAAAATGATGTGCTAATCCAAGTAAATGGCTACCAGTAAAAACAATCGGAGTTACTAAAGTACCTGTTTCATCAATCCAATGACTTCCTGTGAATTCACCCGTTCCATTAAAAGAAAAAAAGCCTGCTGGAAAATGCGATCCAGCTAGATTCCCGTTGTTAGGTAGAATAACGGTAAGTCCGGAACAAACATCCTTATCTAAAATCGTTTTGTGACCGACGATTACACCCTCCACATCTGTAATTGCATTACATGTTCCTGGTTTTAATTTTCCGATATTAATATCTAAATCTCTTAGTCTTTTTCTTTGCATTGTAGACCCCTTAAATAATATGTATTTTATATATTAGTAACGAAGAATATATAATATTTTCATTCTATTCCATTAATTAGGAAAATTCAATTGTTTATAGAGCAAAACTTCTAACAACGGAATTTTACTGCCTGTTAATCCTTCAAAAACCAAAAAGAGGTTATTGAGCGTTATATTCAACAACCTCTTTTTTAAAACTTATTTCTTCAGCTAAAGTAGCCGAATAGATGTGTTTAAATCCACATTCCATTAATTTCTGTTGTAATTGATCAGTATCGTTTTTAGATGCATGAACGAGTAAAGTATATTGGGGCGATATATTTTGAAGCATTTCCTTCACTTCTTCTATACCTTGGTGAACTTTATATGGAATATATCGAGTATTAAGTCCTCGTCCATTTCTTATTTTTTCAGCAAAACTTCCTTTTGCAATGTTTCCTGTAAAAATAATGGTATTACGATTGTCCGTTTTTAATTGTTTGTACAAATTCTTCGCATCATCTGTCCGCATATTTGCATCCCGTATAAGAATGATTTGTGTACAATTATTCTTTTGCAGTTTTATCCTTCCGTCGATTAGGAATATATTTCGTACATCTGTATCTTTTTTGAGAAACACATTTTCTTTTAACCATTCTGTATAGTGTTTCATTTTTTCTAAACCATCTTTTATTTCGCTATCTACAAGTATAGGTATCTTATGATATCGTTTTTGTATGAGCATTAATAAATCTTGAGCTCTTCCTAATGGAGGAACGGGTAATAAAACTGTACCATTCTTTCTCACTGCTTCGTCTATTTCATCAAATAGTTGGAGAGTTCGTTCCTTCTGAGACGTACAATCTGTATGATATCCAGCGTCCAGAATTGCTAATTTTATAGATTTTTTTAAATTCGCAGGTAAATCAGCTCGTAATAAACATGATTTTGGTGTATAGTCTCCAGAATAAAAAACATACGCTCCGTTCATATCCACTAAAAACCACACAGCCCCTAACATATGTCCACTATATCCCCATTGAAAACGTAAGCTAGATGTAACATCCACCCACTCATTTGGGCGACTCATTTGATCAATACATATATAATCTAAATTTTCTATATCACATTGATTATATGGTAAGTCTTCTCTTTTTTCTTTATTGTAGCTTTTCCATTTTTCGAAATATAGCGGGAGCTGCTGTAGTGTATAACTAGTGATCCAAATTTTTCCCTATATCCATATTTAGCCAAAAGCGGAAGCCCCATTGTATGGTCTTCGTGAATATGGGATATGAAAACTGCTTGTAAAAATGGGACTTTTTCTTTTTCTATTTTGGGATAACAATCTGTACAAGAGCGATTAATGCCACAATCAAACAGTAGCGTTTCCGCTTTATTCTCTATAAAGTAGCAGGACCGTCCATATTCTCCAGCTCCTCCCCACACTTTCACTCTCATGAACGTATTCCTTTCTTTTTTTCTTGTAAATATTGAAGAAGTAACAAACAAATTGTAGTTAGCCCTACTGAAACGACAGCCATAGCCATGCCTACTGAAACATTCCCTTGTTCAAACTGTGCAAAAATAAATGTTGCTGATGTTTCCACAGATGGCGGTACTACAAGAAGTGATGCTACCAATTCTCGTATAGAAATAATAAATGTCATGGCCCACCCAGCTAGAACACCCGGAACAATAAGTGGCATTATAATCTTCCAAAATATATATAATGGGCTTCCAGAAAATATATTTCCAGCATATAGAAGCGAATCATCAATTTGTCCTAATGAAGCTTTCACATATTGCACCGTGTATGGCAAAAAGAGTACAACATATGTAACGATAACCATAACCGATGTATTATAAATTGGAAGCGGCATAAATGGTGCGTTCCAAAATAAAATGAGCCCTACAACCATAACAATACTCGGAACTGTATTGGGTAAAATACCACAAATATCAATAAATATTACAACGGCATATTTATGCGATTTATCATGAAGACCGCTGGAATTCAAAATTAGTGACTTACTGGTTAGAAGCACTTGCATCTTTTCCAAAATAAAAAAATCAACCAAACATTGTACAATAGCAATGTTTGATTGATTCTTTCTACTCTTTATATAAAGTAAAACTTATTCAAAATATTGACTAGATTGTTTTTCAACAGTATGAGAGGTTATTGAACGATATGATTCAATAACCTCTTTTCAGCTTTAACCGATAATCCCATCTACAATTCCATATGTTTTCGCCTCTTCTGCGTTCATAAAATAATCCCGTTCTGTATCTTTTGCTACTTTCTCAACTGGCTGCCCTGTTTTATCGGCAATAATTTGATTGATATGTTCTTTTAATTTCAAAATCCGTCTTGCTGAAATCTCAATTTCAGTCGCTTGCCCTTGCGTTCCACCGAGCGGCTGATGAATCATAATTTCACTATTTGGTAAAGCGAAGCGTTTCCCTTCTGCTCCCGATAATAACAATAACGCCCCGAACGAAGCTGCTAAACCAATGCAAATGGTTTGTACATCCGGCTTAATATAATTCATCGTATCTAAAATGGCAAAACCTGCAGAAGTTGAACCACCAGGACTGTTAATATAAATAGATATATCCTTCTCTGCGTCTTCTGCCGTTAGGAATAATAATTGAGCCACAACACTATTAGCAACTTGATCATTAATTTCTTGCCCAATCATAATAATTCTATCCTTTAGTAACCGGGAATAAATATCATACGAACGTTCACCAAGTTTTGTTTGTTCTATCACATAAGGAATTACACTCATGAAAAACCCCTCCACCATTTTAGTTTAAGCAGCACATGAAAAGCAGTTGTATGAAGACCTTTTGTGTAATAAAAGTAATGGTTGTTGTTGTGAGATTTTTGAAAATCGCAGTGTTGGTATGAGTTTTACGAATAACTCTGGCCTTTGTTGTTGTATTGCCTTTACAAGTATTTCAGTTTCTTCTTCCATGTCTTTGGAGGTTACAAAACGTTCCTCTTCTTGTATCGTCTTCAGTTTGTTACGTGTTCGGAACAAGGAAGCTTTTACTGCTCCTTCTGACATGGAAGTAATGGCCGCGATATCAGCTAACCTATATTCAAACACATCCTTTAATAAGAAAATAACAGTTTGCATTTCATTTAAACAAGATAGCATTATTTCGATTAAATCATATAATTCAGCAACATTTTCATGAGGTTCATAAGAAGCTTCTTTATTACTTTCTTTTTCATAAGCTTTTGTCCGCATATGATCCAGCCATTGGTTACGAGCCACCTTGTATAGCAACGTTAAACAAATACTTTGGTTACAATCTTCATTCATATATTTCTTCAATACTTTACATATTGTTTCTTGTGCCAAATCTTCTCCGTCCCATGTGCTTTTTGTTAAAAATGTACAATAACGCTTCAGTTCCGCATAATGTTTAATAATGATAGATCTATTTAATTGTTGCATTTCTACATTAGATTGTGAAATCATCTCTCTTTTCGTATTCAAAGTGATCACTCCTTTTAAGCGCGCTTATTTAATAAACGATTAAAAAAAGAAAAAAGTTACGGGTGTTATGAATTTTTTATAATAAGTTTTTCATCCAAGAAATATTGTCGTTCTTATGTTTACCTCTTACAGGGTAAGGTGATAATTATCTTATTCATATTTTATATAAGGAGAGTATAAAATGCCAAAAATAACCGTTCCAGGAAAAGGAACTTTTGAAGTGGAAACAGGAACAAAATTAGTGTTGGCGCTAGAAGATAATGGTGTGAATATTCTTCATCGCTGCGGCGGGAAAGTAAAATGTACAACTTGCCGTGTGGAAATTTTAGAAGGTAATTTTTGTGAACCTGGTAAGATTGAAAAATCTGTATTTGCAGAAAAAGGTGTAGAGGATCACTTACGTCTATCATGTCAAGTATATATAAATGCAGATATGACAGTTCGTCCTGTTTTAACAGTAGAAAACTCAGGGATGGATGCAGGACCCAGACCATTTGAATAAACATACTATTCATTATATTCTTAAAACTAACTACTCATGAAAAATAGCTATAGCCCTAAAAGTACCGTCAAACATAGTGTATTTCAGGGCTATAGCTTTTAATTTCATTTCCTTCTTAATTAATCATCTATCCTTTCTTCGTACAACTCTTTTGAAATTTGTTGAATTAAAGGTGAGCATGTCCCTGAATAAAAAATCCATAAGTCATGTAGGGAACGAGTACACCCGACATATAACAATTTAGCATCTCGCTTTGTTTGTTTATAATGAATTGCATCTACATCCATAAGTAGTACTGCGTCGAATTCTAATCCTTTTGCTAAATAAACAGGAACGACTGAAATACCGCCTTCATATTTGCTTTGATTCGCTTCTATTATATTTGTAGAAATACCAGCTTCTGTGAGTTTTCCATATATCTCACGACATTCTTCTTCTGTACGTCCGATAATCGCAATCGTTTTTACATTTTGTTCTTGCATAGTCTTTACAGTAGATAGAATAGATTGCAATTGATCATTTGTTGAGACAACTTTTACACTTTCACCGCTGCGAAACACAGGATTAGCAAGACCTACTGGAATATTTGCCGTTTGAATCACTTCATTTGCAAAACTAATAATTTCTTTTGTTGACCGATAACTTCTCGTTAATTCAAAGTACTGTGCATTGTGATCAAATACGTCTTGGAACTGTTCCCAATCGTCAATTCCTTGATACTCATGAATAGCTTGTGATAAATCACCTAAAATGGTAAAAGAATTACCAAGTGTTATTTCTTTTAAAATAAACAGTTGAAATGGTGAGAAGTCTTGCGCCTCATCAATTACGACATGATGAAATTTTTGTCCAAGTTTTATGCCCTCTAGATAGTGATGAATATAAATGAGCGGTGCTAAATCTTCTAGTGCCAATTCTTTTTTCCGACAGCTTTTTGCTGTTTCTTGTACAATTTCAGCTGGCAACACACTGAAAATATTTTCTTGTTTCATCAACATACTGTAAAAAGATAGTGCAGTCATCTTTGGCCAACATTTTAAATAACTGTTCATTCTTTGCGTTGCTTGTTTTTTAAGTTGTTTCTTTTTATTTGTATCTGAAATCATTTTGAGTTCCATCTCAATCCAACGCTTCATGCGAGCGACAATTCGCTCTCTTCGCTTCCCAACTGGATAATGTTTATATTCTGCTTCAAACCATTGCTGGATTACCTTTCCTTGCAATACGGAACCATCCCAAGGTTCAAAGTCTTTCGTTGGCACTATGTTTTTCTCGTAGTCAGACAGACTTCGTTTAATAAATAGTTGAAACTCGATTGAACCTTTTAATTTACCAGCCATGATTTCATGCTTGTTTTTATGAATGGAGAATGCTTGTTGTAGTTGTTTATCAGTATTCTTTACAAAAACACTATTTTCTAAAGTATGTAATACCCAGTCTTGAAACGTAGTTTGATGAATATTGCCAACACCAAGTTCTGGCAAGACACTGGAAATATAATCGAGAAATATACTGTTAGGTGCAAAAACAATCATTTTTTCAGCCTTGAGTTGCTCATGATACTGATAAATTAAAAAAGCAAGACGATGCAGAGCAATCGTTGTTTTCCCACTACCTGCAACACCTTGAATAATAAGAGGAACATTTTTTTCAGCACGGATAATATCATTTTGTTCTGCTTGAATCGTTGAAACAATATCTTTTAATTTGTTATCTTTATTTTCCCCTAAGCGATAGAGAAGAAAATCATCTGCTAGTGACAGATCCTCACTTCCCCTTACATATGTATCCACAACACGTTCGAGTGTTTGCTTCCTAACAGCAATATTGCGTTTTAAGTAAACAATTCCTTTAACGATTCCTTCTGGAGAATCATAAAAAGCTGCATCTTCTCCTCCTGTAAATGAATAAAACATACTGGCAACAGGTGCCCGCCAATCAACAACGATTGGTTGCTGCGTTTCTTCATCAGAAGCACCAACTTTACCAATATAAACAGGTGCTGGCTGCGCATGTCCCTCTTCTTTAAAATCTAATCGTCCAAAATAAGGTTCTTCACTGGCAATACGAAGTCTTTGACGATTAGATTCTCGCATAGTTTCAAGTACTTGTTCAGTAAAATTTTCTCCATGATAAACCGGTATATTTTCTAGCTTATCCAATTGGTGATTAATTTGCGAAAGTGTGTGATTTAATTTCTCTAGCTCTAGTTCATACATGTCTTTCATTTTTGGAATCCCCTCCCATTCGTTGGAATTTTCAGTCGAAAATTAATTGTATTAAAAATGAAACTTATAAGTCAAGTGTTTAGAGAGATTTTCTAAAAAAATCTATATTAACTCTTTAATCCACGTTGACGAAGAAACTTGTTCTTTTAGGCACTCGTTAACCATAACTTTTGTATTGAGTGTTTTTGCAAAATCAAAAGGAGCTATCTCACTGAGAATAGCCCCTTTTGAAAGTCACTAATTAATTTTTCGGGAGTTTACTAATTCTTTACACCTGTATGTTCAATGATACGCTTCATTGCTTGAATTTGTCCTAAGTGATTTGCTTCATGCATTAACGTAAGACCTGCTAGTTCTCCAAAAGTTTCAAGTCCCATAAATGGTTTTTCCAGCGTTTCATTTAACCGTTTAGCAGGAATGTGTTGAAGACGAACTAACTGATCTTTCAACTCTATAATGAGTTTATCTACAGTAGGTACATCATCTTTCCAATTAGCCGGCTTTGTACCGTTTCCAAATAATTCAATATAATTTACGGAAAGGTGGGTCGTTTTATGTGGAAAGCCAAGCATAAACTGTTCAGCAACTGTTAATACATGGCCGATATGCCATTGGATCGTGTTGTTAAAACCGTTTGGCTGTACATTTACTATTTCCTTCGAAAGTGATTCTACGTTTTTAATAAAATAACTTCTTGTCATACGAAATTGTTTAAATATTAATTTATTCATACCTTACTCCCCTTTCAAATCTCTCATACTCTTTAACGTATGAAACATCTAGACAAATTAGAAGTGACATGAAATGACTTCATACAAGTAATTATTTGTTCATTTGTAAATAAGCACGAATCATAAAATAACTAATATAGTCAGGAAGCTGCTCTTTAATAGCTTTCAATCCACCCTCAGCTTTCTCTATTGCGGTCGCAATCATAGATTCGTATTCTTTCGGAACAAAACTTGGCCAATCTATTTCCATTCCTTCTTCAAAACAACGAATTAAATGATTTTCTACCGTTTGCAAAGACAATTCTCGCGCAGCGGCAATTTGAGAAAGTTCTTTCCCTTGTTTATACATCTCATATGTAGCATGATGAGAATTTTTCATTGCCTTTTTTGACTGCTTTCGTTCTATTATCACTTCTGTCGTTATCATCTCTTCTATATCGGGATGCTGTTCGAGGAAATTTGTGACAACTTGTAAAAATATATTACCATATTTATCAAGCTTATGTTCCCCAATTCCTTTTACTTCTAACATTTCCTCCTGTGTTTTCGGTAGTTTTGCACACATATCTTGCAATGTTTGATCAGAAAAAATAACAAATGGTGGTACCCCTTCACCTTGGGCAATTTCTTTACGCACATGACGTAGCTCTTCGAATAGTGGATGATCTTTCACTATTTGTTTTGTTTCCACTCTTTCTTTTTGGAAAATAAGTTGTTTCCCAAGTAAAACTTCTTTACCTTTAGCTGTTACTTTTAATGTCGGATATGTGCCATGCTCCACTGCAATCAGTTCTTCCGAAATCAAAAACTCAATGAACTCACTCACTTCTTTTGTACTTTGATTTGACAGCAGTCCGTACGTCGGTAACGTGTGAAAATTAAATTCCATCACCTTTTTATTTTTTGATCCTGTTAATACTTGGGCAATCATTTGCTTACCGAAACGTTGATTTGTTCGAATCATGCATGACAATACCATTTGTGCTTCTTTTGTAACATCAACACTATTTCGATCGTCTGTACAATTACCGCAGCGGCCACAATCTTGCTTTGGCTCTTCTCCAAAATATTGTAGAATGAATGATTGTAAGCAATTTTCGGTATGGGAATAATCAGTCATATGTTGCAATTTTTCTAGTTCATTTGAAAATCGAGACGCTCCTGTTGACTGATCAATTAAATAGCGTTGTACTTGCACATCTTGCGGTGAATATAGCAAGATACATTCACTATCTAATCCGTCACGCCCAGCACGTCCTGCTTCTTGATAGTAACTTTCCATATTTTTTGGAAGTTGATAATGAATTACATACCGAATGTTCGATTTGTCAATTCCCATACCAAATGCAGATGTCGCAATCATTACATTTACTTCGTCTCGTAAAAAACGTTCTTGCTGTTCATTTCGGTCGTTATCATTCATACCAGCATGATAACGCGCGACAGAAACGTCTTCTTTATTTAACTTTTCATACAGCTGATCAACAACTTTACGCGTCGCTGCATAAATAATTCCCGCTTCTTTTTTGTTTTGACGAATATAACCTGATAAAAAGGCATCACGGTCCTGTCCCTTCACAACAGAAAACGATAAATTTTCTCGTTCAAAAGTCGTCATAATTGTATTCTGTTCTGCAATTCCTAGAGCACTACAAATATCTTGGCGTACTTGTGGCGTTGCTGTTGCTGTCAATGCAAGTACGATTGGCTGAACTGGAAGGTAATCAAGTACACGATGAATATGCAAATAACTCGGACGAAAATCATGTCCCCATTGTGAAATACAGTGGGCTTCATCAATTGCAATTAACGGGATATTCATATCAATGAGTTGATCAATAAAATCAATCGAATCAAGACGTTCCGGTGCAATATATAACAATTTATAATGTCCCTGTTTCGCTAACTGAATGCGCTGATTTGCTTCTGTAATTGAAATAGAACTGTTAATATATGTAGCTGGAATACCATTTTGAGTTAAGGTATCAACTTGATCTTTCATCAGAGAAATAAGTGGAGAAATAACTAATGTTGTTCCCTCTAACACTAATGCTGGAATTTGATAGCATAAAGATTTCCCGCCGCCTGTTGGCATAATGCAAACAGTATCTTTTCCATCCAATATATTTTTAATTGTTTCATCCTGCCCTCTACGGAATGACGAGTAGCCAAAATAGGAAGCTAAAAGTTCTTGTGCTTTAGTAAACAAAAAGGATTCACCTGCTTTTCTTAGTCTTTCATCTATTAGTATTATACCATTAGTCAAAAGTCGTTGTACTCTCTACTTCTCCTCTAACTACACTTTCCCCCTTTACATTTAACAAATATCGATATATTTTATTAGTATCTTTTTTTATAAGGCATTAACAGGTAATAAGATCCCCCTACTCAAAATTCAACAAAGGGCAAGGGGATTAGACGGGAGATGTGCTGCACATAAAAGTCCAATTGGTGAGGACCGATGAGAGTTTCACTTTATATTTATAGGAGGCATCATATTGATTAATGCAATAGGTATCGCTTTTATTCTTTCTAATAAGCCTGTAAAAAAGAAAAAAGTTTATCTTAATGATAGATTTGCACTAATAGACATTTTTGACTCTAAAGATGTATATGATTTTGAAGGTAACCCACTAGTAGAGCTAACATGTAAATATAGTATTTATTTAGATGAAAAATATTATTGTAAATCTCTTGAAGACTATACTGGACAAATATTCCCTTTCCTAAAAGAAAAAATCGGAAAAGGCCTTGTTAGAAATTTAAATTATTACTCTTCACATATAGATATATACGATAAAAAACCACCAGTAAAAGAGATCAGAAATCTTATGGAGCAAGTGATAAATTATTACCAACATTTAGAATGATCTAAATGAAAATTCTCTTTAGAATAAAGGGGTTTCCAAATGCCCCTTTATTTTTTTAACTTCCACGTTAATTAAACTTTTTTACATTTACTGAATCTCGTTATGATTTTCAACTGCCATCTTCAGCCGCTGCAACATATATCCAATCCCTTTACAGCCTTCTAATGGATAAGAGATGATTTCTTCTGGATATAACTTTGTCACTACTTTTTTATGCTTCTTTCCTGCAAGCAGAACAATTTCATCAAAGTCTAGCAGGTCTTTATCCATCATCTGTTTTTTTAGTTGTTCTATATTCATAATCTCACTTCCTTTCGAATTAAAAGCAAGATCATAGTTTTCTTTCACTATATCGGTTGGTAGTAAAAATCCATGCTTTGCAGATAAAATAACCCAGTGTGTAAAAAATTGAGAAGCATACGCTTGGCACGCTTTTCCGAATGGGCTAATGTACACTTCTCTTGCTTCTTTCGGCCCAATATCAGGACACTTATCCCAAATCTTCTTTTTTCCACATGGAATTATGCATAGTCTTTTCATTCGTATCTTCTTACCTCTTTTCTCTCTCAATCCTATATAACCTGCTTTATTTTTTCATTATTACTTTTAAGATATGACAAAATAATTTGCAATAAAATCATAGCATTTTTCATTCACAGATAAAAATATCAGGTTTTTCAATTCTCCCTACTCAAGTTCCACCTTTTCTATATGAAACATTAAAATAACAGACTTTAATATCGAAATTTTATGCCTTCTAAAAACAAAAAAAGAACAAGTAGACTGTATATCTGCTTGTTCTTTCCTTTTCATCCAAAACTTCTCTTATAGAGTTTGGAATGTTTCTGTTAATACAGGAACGATTTGTTTTTTACGAGATACAACACCTTTTAAAGTAGCTGTATTGTTTTCTAACGTTACGTTGTATGCTTTTTCAACAGCTTGTGTTGCTTTACCGATGGCAAGGCCGACAGAATCGTTTGTTAAAATGTCTGTTACAACGAATAAGAATAGGTCTAAACCTTTTTCTTCTACTACTGCAGAGATTACTTTTTCTAGTTCTGCTTGGTGTACTAGAACGTCATTTGTATCAACAGCGTTTACTTGTGCGATTTCAACTTTTGCATCGCCCATTTGGAACTCTTTTGCATCAAGTGAAATTAATTGTTCCATTGTTTTACCACTTAAATCTGCACCTGCTTTTAACATGTCTAAACCGTAGCTTTCAGCATCTACACCAGCGATTTCAGCTAATTCACGAGCTGCTGCTACGTCTTGGTCTGTGCAAGTTGGAGATTTAAATAGTAAAGAATCGGAAATGATTGCAGATAACATTAATCCTGCAACTTCTTTACGAATTGCAACGCCGTTTTCTTTGTACATTTTATTTAAAATTGTAGCTGTACAACCAACAGGCTCACAACGGTAGTATAAAGGATCACTCGTTTCAAAGTTAGCAATACGGTGATGGTCGATTACTTCTAATACACGAACAGACTCAATATCATTCGCACTTTGTTGACGTTCGTTATGGTCAACTAAAATAACATTGTCCACTTCGTTTGCTACTGTTTCAACAAAACGCGGTCCTTTTACTTTAAAATGATCTAAAGCAAATTGAGTTTCACCGCTAATTTCGCCTAAACGAACAGGCTCAGCATCCATTCCTAATTCTTTCTTTAACTCTGCATATGCAATTGCAGAACAAATTGCATCTGTATCTGGGTTTTTATGCCCGAAAATAAGTACTTTTTCCATGATTTCACCTCTCTACAAAAGGATATCTTAAAGGGCAGGATATGACAATATTTTATGCGAATTTTTTTTGAAATAATCAATGTTTCTTTTGAATTTACGTGAAAAGTAGAGATTTGTACCGATATATATGACTATTTTGTAAAAAAGGCGATGGTATTTTTTTAGAATCTTTGAATACACAGCTGAAATAAAGCATATTTTCGAATATATAAACTTATTTTTTCTGTAAAAAGGAGGTTTACGAACATGCCTTATATCAAACTTGATAATGATGCGAATATATATTATGAAGACCTAGGCCGAGGAACCCCAATTATATTCGTACATGGAGTTTGGATGAGCAGCCGCTTTTTTCATAAACAGCTACCGTATTTTAGTGAAAATCACCGCGCGATTTCACTAGATTTGCGAAGTCATGGCCGTTCTTCACACGTTCAATCTGGGCATACCATTGCAAACTATGCTCGTGATTTACATGCTTTTATCGAAAAATTATCTCTTGAAAACGTTGTATTAGTTGGCTGGTCTATGGGTGCATTTGTTGTTTGGGAATATTTAAAACAATTTGGTGAAAGTAACGTGAAAGCTTCTGTTATCGTAGATGAACTAGCTTCTGATTTCAAATGGACTGACTTTCCAATTGGGGCTTTTGATCTTCCAGCCCTTATTCATATTATGCGAGAAATACAAATGAATCGAGTTAACTTCTTGAAAGAATTTATATCATTAATGTTCAAAAATCCTCTTTCTAAAGATGATTTTGAGTGGATATTAAAAGAAGTGACAACTATCCCAGAATCTGTCGCAAGTGCTATTTTGTTTGACCAGTCTGTTGTGGATTATCGAGACTACCTAGCTCAAATTACCATCCCTACTTTACTTTGTTTCGGCAGAGAAGAAAAGCTCATTCCGGTTGCAGCAGGCGAACATTTACACACGAATCTTCAAAACTCTCAGCTTATCATTTTTGAAGATAGCTGCCATTGTCCATTTTTAGAAGAAGCTGACAACTTTAATAAAATAGTAGATACCTTTATTCAATCTATAGATATTAATAAAACACCTTCTTAATCAAGGTGTTTTATTAATATTATTGTTAACACAATTCTTCCATGCATTCCTGCACAAGTATAACAGTTTGACTCATCCGTAGCCGCTGCTCCTGCAACTCCGCATACTTCTATGAGTTCCTTATAGGGCATCTTTAATCAATATAACTTTTATGTTCTTTTACTAACAAAAAATAGCTGCTGAGATTGTTATGTCTCAGCAGCTATTTTTATATTACTCATAAGAATTATTTAAATTCACAAGCGCGATAATACCTTCTTCATCATGTAACTCAAGCTGTAATCTTGCAGCAAATGGATTAATGTTATATTCCATATCAAGCCATAAGCGAAGTGCCTCAATTAAATTTGCTTGAATTAAAATTTGCTGACGGCCGTTTACTTCTACTTCAGCTGAGAAACCATAATCGTCATCGTACATTAGTTCCACCGACACTTGTTCCGGAGCAACTTGACGTTTTTGTGCAATATATACACAAAGTGCGTTAATCAGCTCTTGTTCAGATATTTTTATCGTTTCCATGCTGCTTCTTCCACCTGTTTTTTACGTTGATTTTTAAAGTATTTAAATGCGCGAACTGCTAACATTACAATTCCAGCCATTACTAGCATATTCACCATAAATGCTAATATAGAACCAAGAGCTCCCATGTGACCAAATAAGCTACCCATTAATAAACCACCAAGACCACCAAGTAAAAGACCTTTCATAAAGCTACCTTTATTACTTTTTGGTGCTGTATTTGTTGCTTTTGTTTTTGAATCTGTTGTTTTATTTGCATTTACATTAGAATCTTTTTTATTCAAATCTACCTTTGATTTTTGTGTTTGACTTGAACTTGGAGTATATGATTTTTTACCAGATTTATAGCTTTTTGCATAAGCGCTATCTACTGAAATGAAACTACCTGCAGCAAAGACAAACATAAATGCTGTCAATATTGTAACTATTTTTTTTAACATATACAATTCATTCTCCTTCTATTATATATATCATATCTATCCTTCTATTAAATCATGAAAAAGATAGATATTTTTTAAAGTTAATTAAAAAGTTCTTATGAACCTATTATATGAACTTTTTTTAGAATAATCAAGAGATATTTATTAAAATTATTAACTTGATTAACCACACGAACAATCATGAAAATACAATTGACTTTATATAGAACAATGCATAATATAAGTTCATAAGAACTTTTATATTATTGGAGGTGAAAAGATGGAAACATTTCATCTCACACGAAACGAAATGGCGATGCTCCTTCTTTCTCTTAGAGGATGGAATACAAAAAAGCCTCTTGCAATTTTACAAGAAGCCTGGGCAAAGTCACATAAAGAAGATATTGAGAACGGCCAAAGTTTTACAGCTATTATTACAACTGCACTAGCACCCATTTTCGAAAAGCTTATTAAAATAGAAGAAACAGATATTGGATTCTCTTTAAATGAAATTGTAGCTCTTGGGAATCAAATTGAAAATACTAACTTTTCTGTTACGGCACTGCAAAATTGGGTGAAACGTGATATAAAAGAAATGATCGGTTCTCCGCAAAAGGGGAAAAAATATTCAATTGAACAAGCGGCCTTATTATTTATTGTAGAAGATTTAAAAACAGCGCTCGATTTTGACTCCATTCGAAAGTTATTAAAGCTTATCGTGAATGACCCTGCAGATCGCACTGATGATTTAATTAACCCTATACAATTATACGTTTTTTACTCTTCTCTATTTGAAAAATTGAATCAACGAGGTTACATTCAATTCAATACAACGAATACGATTTATACTATTGAACAAACAATTAAAGAACATGCCGATCAGTTGGCAGCTAAAATTGAGCATATAAACATGGAACAACGCGAAGCCATTCGAAATACAATTGTTATTGCAACGTTATCTGTTCATACTGCTTATGTACAAAGATTAGCGAAGCGCTACGTATCAGCTACGTTATTTTTACAGCATTTAAATGTGAATTAAACCATTGTAAACCACCTATAACCGATAACAAGTGTTATCGGTTATAGGTGGTTTCGCTGTTTGTCCTCCAAAGTACGATACCACTTATCATATATAGAATAGAAGCGATATAAAAAATTGTTCCAATCGTTAAAAAATCAACTAAATATCCTGTTAAAATAATAGCTATCGCTGCCCCTAAAGATGTCCAGACGTGATATTTTCCAATTTCATATCCAGCTTCTTGACGCTCTACCTTTCGTGCAAGCGATGTTTTTTCTGCATTTTTCTGTATAGCCCCTAACAATCCCATTAAAATTTGTAAAATATATACATGCCAAACTTCTGTAGCGATCGGAAAACATAGCATTAAAACAGCCATTGACCATGAATATACGATTAACAGTTTTTTATCACCAAACCGATCAGAGATTTTCCCAATTAGAGGATAGGCAAGTGCTGATGTTAATGCAAATAAACCATATGCCCGGCCAAATTGTGAAAAGCTGTTTCCTACGCTTCTTAGTAGTAATACATAAAAAGGAAACACCATACCCCCTGCCATCATAATGAGACTTTGTGAAACTACAAATCTTCTATATGTCATTGACCATACTCCTTGTAAAATAAATTAACAAACCGTTCTTGTGGGTCATATTTCCTCTTTTTTTGAAAAAACTCATTTGAACGTGAATAAGCTTTTTGAAACTGCTGCTTGTCTGGATAATGATAATACGGCAAATAGTAGCTTCCATCATGCTGTAAAGTAACGTTTATCATCTTCTGAATTACCTTTTTTGTTTTTTTTATTTCGTCTTCAGAACGTCCTTGATTGATAAGAAGTACAAGAGCAAACATATCTTCTTTCGCATAGGATAAAACCGCATTTTCATTTTTTGTTACATATCGAATTGTAATATTCAGAACATTAGGTTCTTCTTGTTCTAGTACATTTCTTAAATCATCTATATACGGTGAAAAGTGATCAACTGGAATAAAATACTCTTGTAAAATTTCTATTTGATTCGGATTTTCATACTCCATAAAGGCACTATCTGATCTCATGACGTTATTTCGAGTTTCATAAGATCCATTCGCATGTTCAAAGTATTTCTTTTGGATGTTCCAAAACAAAGTTTTTCCCCTGTCACTATATCTTGATAATCCAAGAAAAAACTTTGGCAGAGCAACATTTGTCTCTTCTTTTAAAGTACTATATTGTTCTCGCTTTTCTTGATTCGTAACAAGAACGTAATTCGTCACATACATTTCCCGTAAAAATGAATCTCGTGCAACAGAAATACGAGCTAAATGCATACGCACTCTCTCGTCACCTTCAACATGTTTCTTGAAATAAGAAGTATAATCATGATAGTTTATTGTTTTAGTTCGTATTTGATATAGTTCATCTTCTGTTAAATTTAATGTAACATCTAGAATAACTCCAAATAAACCGTATCCACCTATTACAAGAGAGAATAATTCCGTATTTTCATTTCGACTTACATTTTTAATATTGCCGTCTGCCATTAATAATCGAAATGAATCCACTGTATCTATAAGTGCATCATGCCGAATATCCCGCCCATGTACATTTGCACTTAAAGAACCACCTATCGTGAAGATATTTTGTGATTGCATGACTTGAATCGCAAGACCATATGGATTAATTACCTTTTGAATATCATTCCACGTTGCACCGCTCTGCACCCTAATTCTTTTTTGCTTTGGATTGAAGTCCAATATTTTATTGTAACTCTTCATATCTAAAACAGTGCTATTTGGATAATATGTATGCCCCCCTTGCGTATGCTGCATCCCAGCAATAGAGAGTTTTTCATTTGAAGTGTTTGTGTCCCGAACCAATTGTTGTAACTTCTTTTCATCTTGAACGCTCTCTATTCGTTTAACTTTTGTCGGAAGTAATCGTCCTGCGTCTGCTATAACAGGTTGAGCTAGTTGTTTTGTATATGTATGTATAGAAACCGTTAATAAGCTTGTGTATATCACTAGAGAAATTATCAACTTACCTCTTTTCAATTTATCCTCCCCTTTCAATCAAAGTGTATTATTACACTTTGATTGAAATTATATCATTTGTTTTTACATATAGAAAGCTATATTTCTCATTTTTTTATTTTGTAGCCGATGAATAGCTGTATAAATAAAAAATCAGCACTTCATTATAAAATGCCGATTCCCTTAAAAATTTACTTTTTTTCTTCTGCAAATTTAAATTATGTTCTTCGCCATACAGTACCTCTTTTTTCATATTCCAGTCTTCTTTCAACGGAATACGCTACTTCAGAACCTACAAAACGTTCAATAATCCATAGAGCTAAATCAACGCCGGATGTTACTCCTCTTGCAGTAATAATGTCATGATCATCAACAATTCTAGCACCTAGTACTTCACAGCCGTATGATGCCAGTTCTTTTTGCGCAAGATGATGCATCGTTATTTTCCGTCCTACTGTTATGCCTGAAACAGCCATTAACATTCCTCCGGTACAAACACCAGCAATGATAGATCCTTTCTCATAAAACTTAGCAATCCATTTAGGTAATACACCTTTATCTGCTTCTATCCGTGCTCCTTTCTCACCTTTATGGTTCCATCCACCACCTGGTACAATTAAAATATCTGGACAGTTGTCTTCACTAAGAAATTGATTCACTTCAACTTTTAAACCATAAAATCCAGTCACCGACTTCAAATGTAATGAAACCATTTTTACATCGAAATTCGCTCCAAACTCATTTGCCCGTTTTAATACTTCATAAGGTCCTATCGCATCTAATTCGTCAAATCCATCAAATAATACAATCTGAATTTCCATAGCTATCCTCCATTTATATCATCCATAATAAACGAGTTTGCAAAATAATCACATTACATTATCATTTTCAAGATGTATAAGAAAATGTTATCTATTCTTTGCTATTTTATACAATCTTCTAATACATAAAATTATTATGTAAACTTCTTGTGGTTTTAAAGGTAACGAATTAATTTGAGGGTTCTATAAGGTCATTTACGAATTTTTATAGGGATTGAATCTTATCGTATTACTCTATACATTATCTTCTCTTAAAAAGGAATCTGAAGGGTCATTTTTAAGAGGTTTTGGGTATTTTTGTATAAAAAAAGACTTATCTGTAACATAATAAGTCTTTTAGTATTTTATTATATAACGATCTAATTTTTCTCGAATCGCTGAAGTAATAAATTCCTCTATTGAGATCTTTTCTTCATTTACAATATTTGAGATAGATTGATACTCTGATGAAGAAAGTACAATACTTTTCGTAACACTATTACTATCTAAGTAAATACTATTATTAGGACGTTTTACTAATTTCCCTTCTATTATGTATGGCATAAGAGAATCGATCCACTCTTGTTGAATTTGCATAGGAACTTGAATAAGTGATTGGCGAATTTCAACAATCCAAAAATTGTGTTCTTCTGAAATTCGAATGTTTCTTGGTGATACATATTGCAATAAGAAATCCATTCGCTGAAAAATATCGCTTCGTAAATTGTGTGTTTTCAAAAAGCGAAACTTCACAAATTTTTGATGGTGGCTTCTCGGCTTATCTGATAACTGGTATGCTGCAAAAAAGCCCCCTTCTTTTGCCTGCTGCAATGTCATCTCATTTCCAAATTCATCTGTTACGATAATATCTCCCCTTTTTGGAATAGAGGTTATGCGTGCAATTGTATTCCCATGTATAAATTTTTGAAATAAAACAACATTATATTTTCGAGAATATGTATAAAGGCTATTGGTATCATCTAATTTTTCAGCCAAACTCTTTACATCTTCTTCTTGTACAAACTTTGTTTCTTTATTTCTATGCATTTGAATTGTATAGGATAACTCCCCTTCTTCAATCCATTTCCATAATTGATACATACTAACATGAAACTGTTTACTTGCTTGGTTTAACGTAATTCCTTCTATACGTAACTGAGATTGTAATGTAGTAACCTCATTTTTTCGAAACAAAAAACTTCCGTCTAATCGCCACGTGTCTTTATTAATTGGCGTTAATTTATGTTCTTTCATTAATTTCTTAAATGTGAAATTTGAAATCCGTAAATATTCTTTTACCTCATTTGTATCCATATATTGTTCGTATGTATGATCGTACATAAAGATAAATCCTTTCTAATCAAAACTAAATATAATTGAACTTAAAAGATAAATTTTATACAATATAAACTTATTATAACACATATAAACACAAAACTATAATTATAGTATCAACAGACGTGAACTCTTTTTATATTTAAATTAAATTTTATATTTTTTAATTCAACTTATAAAAATTAATATTTACAAATAGATTCTTAACCATAGAAAATGTGTGATTTTCTATGGTTAAGAATTAATATTGTATTTTATTTAAATGCACTTTAAAATAAATATTAGATATATTTTATTTTCTTTTATTCTTACTATAAATGAAACAAATAAGGATTTGATATAATATGAAATTTAATTTTATACCAATTCATAATCAATATTCGTTATTATATAATAAAAGTAATAATGAAAAATTTGCAAATACGATTGCAATATGGAACGAAGATTTTATAAAAGAAGCTGAAAATCGAAAAGAGCAAAATGAACGTCAGCATACATACTCATACGACGGTTTTTCTGATGAAGAAATTTTGTACTATTATTTAAATCGACAAACGCATTTTGATAAAGAAAGACGAGTAAAAGATACCTCTCGTCTTCTTTATTCTAGAGATTTATCACAATTTTATTTTTTTATTAAAGAGCATATGGAATTTTTACAAATGGATGTGGAACATTTCATAGAAGGTAAAGTTTGGATCAATTTACGAAAACGACATATTCGTAATTATCAAAAATGGCTTGCTGAAGAAGCTATTTCCTATCAATCAAATGAAACCTATAAGCCATCAACAATAAGTAGAAAATTACGCATTACACGTTCTTTTCTAAAGTGGTTATATGAAATTGAATATATTAAAGAGCCTTTGTACATTGATATACTAAGTACAACGATAACGAAAAAACATAAACCAAGAAGAGAGTTATCTTACGAAGAAGTAAAACAATTGCTTTCCTATTATAAAAATAATCCTATCAATTATGCCCTGCTTTCCATATTAGCAACAACTGGATTACGTGTTGCCGAAATTGCGCATGCAAAATGGGAAGATTTAGAATATGATTCATTACGCAATCGTTATTATCTTTATGTAAATACAAAGGGAGATTCTGAACGAATCGTACCCATTAATAAAGCTGTGTTTGAACGAATCATTTCTTTTCGAATACGGCGCCGTTTGCCAATTGAGCTAGGAATCAAGCATGGTGGTACAATTTTTCAAACAAAAAATAACACAGAATATAAAGAAAATTACCTGTCACAATACATTACCAAAATTATAAAAGAAACATGTTTATCGTTTACAAAAAATGAAAAAATAACCCCACACTTCTTTCGCCATTTTTATGTTCAATACCTATATGACTATAAACAATTACCACCGCATATCATTGCGGCAGCTGTTGGGCATAAAGATGATAGAACAACGAAAGAGAATTATTTGAAGCAACGATTAATGAAAGATCATGACGCTGGGAATTTAATTAGTGATGATGAATTTTAACATTAAAAGAGGAAGAGTATATTTATAACTCTCCCTCTTTTAGTTTACAATAATGTTTTTATATTAAACTATATCTATTTTGATTGCGTCCTTTTCCAGTTTCCTTAATTATATAAGATTTCATAACGAGTGTTGTTAGAGAATCCACTAATGTTTTATACGATAAATTCGATAATACAAGTAAATCATTTGTATATAGTATTCTATGTTTTTCTAATAGTAATAAAATAAGTCGTTCTGAGGGCTTTAATACCTCATCACTTTCAAGAATAAAATCAATGTTTTTCATGAGTATACATCCTTAAAATAAATTTTAAACGTCTAAATAACAATATTTAATGTATAAAAATTATATATTAAAATCAATGTTTTGTCCTTAAAAATATTACGTATATCTATTATCACTACATAAGGGATTTCATTTTCCAAAGTACATATGATCCAAAAAACGAAACAGTTGTATGAATAACTGTTATTAACAAAAAAGAAAAAGCCTCTTATTTTAAGAGACTTTTTCCTTCTTATATTTCATTTAAGAAAAAGATAGCTAATGTTCCCGGACCAGCATGGGCTCCAACAGCCGCACCAATCGAATTTACTACAAATACTTTGCATCCAAATTTTTCGGCAATCATTTCTGTTAAAATGTTTACACTTTCTAAATCATCGCCGTGCGAAATTCCAATTGTTTGATTCCCAAGGTCTTTACCCCTTGTTTCCATAATATCTACTATACGCTGAAATACTTTCTTCCGGCCGCGTATTTTCTCAAGCGGAATAAGTTTTCCATCTTCTACATTTAAAATAGGCTTAATATTTAATAAGCCACCTATAAACCCTGCTACTTTACTTAACCGCCCACCACGAACCAAATATTGTAAATCCGCAACCGTAAATATGTGCTCCATATGATTAGCCATAAAAGCAATACGGTTTAATATTTCCTCTTTAGTAGCTCCGCCTTGTGCCATTTTTGCAGCTTCTACTACGATTAATCCTTGACCAGTTGATACACATTTTGTATCAATAATTTCTAAAGATAAATTAGGGTAGTTTTCTTTTACTTCCTCTTTTACAAGAACAGAGGATTGATATGTGCCAGAGAGCTCAGAAGAAAAAGCTAAATAAATACATGCGACATCTTGTTTTGCGTATGTAGTAAATACCTCTTGGATTTTTTCTAAAGAAGGTAAAGATGTTCTATATATTTTTCCCTCTCTCATATTTCGAAGTAAGTCAATTGGATCTAGTGTTACCCCGTCAATAAATTCATTTTCTTGTTCATCATATACACGAAGAGGAATAACCTCTATATCATAAGTATGGAGCAGCTCCTTCGGTAAATCCGCCGCACTATCTGTAATAATTTTTATTGTCATTGTTTGTAAACCTCAATTCTTTTATAAATAAACAGTCGGATTCGTCTCTTCTAAATTATATATGTAATACAAAGATTAAGAAAGTGAAAAATATTATATATCATGTTTCTACTATATTGTATTCACACAAAGAAGTAACAATGACTTTTTTCTCAAGTATAAATAAAAAATCGAATAAAGTGAAACTTCCATCAGTGGAGAACTTTTTCATCTCCCACTGATGGAAAGCCCTCACCAATCGGACTTTTACTGCCCGTTAATGCGGGATAAAAATATTATTTCTTCACTTACATTCATATTACTATTTCATGTTTTTCATAAAAAACGTTATAATAATATATAGCCTCTTAGATTAAGAAATAAAGGAGAATAGAATATGGCTAAAATTAAAGTATATCAACCGAAAGAAGAACATGTAGATGCAATAAAAAATATTATTGATGTTGAGGAATTAAACCCATCAGCTACTGATTTAGAAAATTTATATGCATGTGTATTAGAAACTGAAGATATGTCTTTACCTGAATCCTACGTTGAAGAAGATATTTTAATCGACTCTGTTGAAGGAATGGTAAATGCTTCAGCAAATAAAATGAAAAAATTAGGAACATATGATGTAATAGAAGTACATAATAAAGGTAAGAAGTTACAAATTTTATTATTAGCAGATGAAGAATACGAAATTATCGAAGAATAATTTCAGTTTAGGT
The DNA here is from genome assembly GCF_028401955.1 of Bacillus sp. BP-3. GTDB lineage: Bacteria > Bacillota > Bacilli > Bacillales > Bacillaceae_G > Bacillus_A. Next base: position 242,289 of record NZ_JAQOTJ010000003.1, on the reverse strand, counting down.
TTCTGAATCATTAATAATAAAAACACTCTCTTCAAATGAAGGGAGTGTTTTTCATCGATTTCTTTATTGAGATAATACACGAAAAAACGGTTCTTAAATCATAGTTTTCCGTATTCCACTATATTTGTTTATATTCTTTCACAAGTGATTGATTCGCATTTTTGTAAGTTTCGTGATATTCCACTACTCCGACTTCACACCCTGGACCAATCGTAACATTGTTACCTCGAATAACATCAGCTTTTGTATATTCAAGATAAATTTCATCTCCTTCGATTACATTGGCCTGAAGATATCCTCCGTGTTTCGAGAAAGGAAAGAACGATGATTTTTTTCGAACTGTAATTTTCTCGCCGCCTATTTCTTCTACATTGCTGTGCTCATACCTTATAATGATATTAATATTTCCAGCATTCAGCATACCTGTAATTGTAAAACCGCCATTTAATATGAAATTCTCTGCTTCTAAATTTCCTTTCACATTTATTCCACCCGTTACATCGACCTCTTCGCCAGTAAAATTTCCACCAATGTCAAACATCCCTCGTACTTTTGTACGTTTCACTTCTGCCGAACCACCAACTTCAAGATTACCGTTAATCTTCACATTTTCTGAATGCAAATCTCTACGAATTTTCGTTTCTCCAAACACAGTTACCGTATGTGCTTTTGCATTTCCTTGCACTTCGCTCGCTCCATACGTCTTAAACACATCGCAATCAATATCATCCAAAATCGTTCCTTCTCCGCGAATTTTGACATTTTTGTAGATACCACCCGATGAATTACCAGAACCACTTAAACTAAGGTTATACTGTTCTTTCATGCTATCTTTCCCTTTCTATTAAAAATTTAAATTTTTCGACTTTCTTTTACGTTAGCGTTTTCATCGATTGTACAAACTCCTGTATATTCAATAAGATTAATTTCACAATTGGGGCCAACCGTAACATTGTTACCTCGAATCGTTTTCGTATTTGTATACTCAACTATAATATTGTCCCCTTCTATTAACTCTGTTTCCATCCGAGTAGTAAACATTGTTTCAAAGAGCCAACTTAAAGCGGATTTCCTATATTTTATGTTAATCGTTTGACCACCTATTTCTTTTGCTTTACATTCTCCGTGCATATCAATAAAAATATCATCTGCACTCAATAAGCCACCCACGATAAATTGTCCTTCTGATTTGAATGTATCTACTTCACAATTCCCATCAATGATTGCTTTACCGCTAACATTCATGTCCTCACCAGATACATGTCCTCCAATTGTTCCTTTGCCAGAAATTTTTATTTTCCTTACATCCACATCCTGTTGTATATTGCCGCTGCCTTCAATGCTCATTTGCATGGCATCTAGTTTTCCATTTATCTTTCCAGAACCGCTTATTTTTACTGTCTCAGCTTTTATATCTCCATTTACATGACCAGAACCATTACATTCAAAATCCACACATTCTACATCCCCATTTACAGTCCCTTTTCCATTTAATTGTACATTGCGAAACTGTCCTCCATTCGACGTTCCATATCCATTAATTAACAAGTCATCTGTTTTCACTATTTTCCCTCCATCATAATAACTTTGTTTTTAATTCTTCTGTACAAATCATTAAAGGTAAACGTAAAACGATTTTCGTACCTTGATCAAAATATAAATCCTCTACATTCGAAAGTAAGAAACATGTTGAAATACCTAATTTTCGAATGAAAATAAGTTCACCCTGTTTATTCTTCATCATTTCATAGTGCTCATTTAAAACATGTAACATCATTTTTCCTTCTTCAAGGCTAATCTCTCCAGACTGAAGCACCTTTTCTAAAATATAAATAAAAAGGATTTTTGCAAAATGAAATTCAGCCATTTCTTGATTTTGTTCTATAAAGAAATTAACTACTGACTCTGAAGCGATTCCACGTTGTATAATTCCTTCCTTTGTTAAACAAACCTCATTCACATTTGGTGAGAACATGTCAGCCAAATCATCAAGAGACAAATTTTCTTTCATCGTCTGTATTTTTTCTATTCTATCTAAAATCTTTTCTTTCGGAAAAAACGTTTCCTGCCCTGTAAACGTTGATTTTCGCACAAACCAATCTTCGGGTATTAAGTTTTTTCTTTTCCACCTATATAGCTGACCATAGGAAATCCCTGTAAGATCTAACAAATCTTTTTTCGAAATTAAGTCCTGGCTCAAAATTTTGCTCTCCCTTCTTTTTATTCAGTGTAACATAACATTGTTGCACTGTGAAGGAGTGTTTTCCTATCTTTATGAAAAACAAACTATAATAAGCGCTATCACTAGTATAGATTTATCCTCCCTATATTAAAGAATAAACCCATCATTTCATCGTATAACGTTCGAAGAAATGATGGGTTATGAGTACTTTGTTTTACTACATTGTTACGTTATGTGTATGTTTAAACCAAATATGATAAAAATTAATCCAGCCCTGGGAATTAATTTCTACATTTTGTATTGTCTCATGCGTATGTATCGTCATATTGTTACGATACAAAGGAATGATATGAATATTTTCTAAGAGCTCCTGTTCTGTTTCCCCTAACAATTGCATTCGTACACTCTGATTTTGTTCCTTAAATACACGTTTCAACTTTTCATTTAAATTGAAAGAACTATGCTGATGAAGAAAACTATTTGTCGTTAGTAGTAAATATAGATAGCTTAATTCAGTGTGCTCGCTTATTGTAGCACTATCATGAATCAAATCAGCTTCTTCTATTGTTCGAAGTGTAAGAAGTTCATGTGCATCTAAAAAAGATAGTTCTATCTTAATTCCATACTTAGCACATTCCCTTCGAATCCAATGTGAATCCTCAACGTGATCTTGCTCTTGAAAAGTATATAAATATAATGTTTCCCCACTATATCCACTAATTCTCAATAACTCTTTAATTGAACTTTCTTTATTTATTTCGATTGTTTTCCCTAATAACAAATTCGTTGCTACTTCTTCTCGTTCCCCTCTTAAATCATTTAATATTTTCTTGCCATTGATAATTTGTTGTACAGCTTGCCTAAAAGCTATATGTTGCATGGGACCTTGTTTTTTTGTATTGAGTGTTATGTATGTTACATTCGCTTCTAATTGAGACGTTTCTTTTTGAACATTCTTTCTATCATGCTGTAAAGAACCTAATAATACCTCATAACCACTATAACTGCTTAAATCTTGTGAGTACCATAGTTCAATACGATCAAGAAATGGGCGTTCACGAAAATATAAAGGATTTACTTCCAAAATAAGAAGTGCATCATCATTTTTAACAAGTTTGAATGGACCTGTTCCATTTAATAGGCATGCATTATTCTCTGTTACATATGATTCCGAAACAATAGAACAATGTCCCCCCCCTAAAATATGTAAAAATAATTCATTTTCTCTTTGCAAGTGAATTTCGATTGTATATTCACTTACGATATGTATACTTTTAATATCTTGCAGCATCCATCGATAAGGATTATCTTTTGTACTTAAAAAACGATTGAAAGTATACTTAACATCTTGTGCAGTAAACGTTTTTTGATTATGAAAATGAACGCCTTTACGGAGATAAAATGTCCATATATTATGTGTATGATTGTATTCCCAATAGAAAGCAAGGCGAGGTTCAATTTCATTTGTCAATTCATTATAATGAACAAGCGTATCACAAACGTGCTTAACAATGTGGCACTCAGAACGGAGTGTCACATACATCGGATCTAAACATGTAATTGGCCGTATGCGCATGTTTAAACGTAAAACATCAATTCTTCCTTGAGGTGACTGTTCAATGTGGTATCCAAAAAGTGTGTCAATCCATGTTTGGAATTGTTTTAATATGTAAGGGAAATGTTTTGCATATGTTTGAATAAATGCTTTTCCACTTTTGATTTCGCCTTGTTTTACTAATGCTTTTCCTTTTTCATAAATAAGCGATGCAGGATCTTGTAAAAAAGCGATTTTCGATCGATTTCCTCTTCCCCGTCCTGGAAACCAACAAATCCATTGCATTTCTTCTAGTTTTTTTATTGTGAATTTACTATTTCGATCTGTACAATATAATGATTTTGAAATGTCTTGCAGCGATATTTCTATGTTGTCCCCAAGATTTCTCCCTTTTGCATACTGAAGCCAAAGCTGTATGTAATGATCCAAAATTACCATGCATATCCCCCTAAAAGATGAAAAATTTCTTTGCTCCATTCTACTCTTTTTCCTCTTTCCTTTCTATCATAAAATTTCCATATAGAAAGGAGAGAATGAAATGATGACATTTGCAAAACGTTACAGTAAACCAATATGGATTCGGTTATTTGGAGAACTATTAACAAGTATAACCGGAGCAATGCTCGCACTTATTTTTATCTTATATGTAAACAAAGCATTAAATGGAAACGCCTTGTTTACTATGTTACTTTTTGGTCTACAACCGCTTAGTGAAATTCTCTTTACACTTTTTGGCGGCAGCATAACAGATCGATATGGACGAAAAAGAATTATTCTAACTGGACTACTCTTACAAGCATGTGCTATGACTGGTTTTATTTTCGCCGAATCCGTTATACTCTTTGCTCTCTTTTACATTATGAATGGTCTAGGGCGTTCTCTTTATATCCCTGCACAGCGAGCGCAAATTGTAGATGTAACAGAGAAAGAAAAGCAAGCTGAAGTATTTGCTCTCATTCAAACGGTTGGGGCAGTCGGAACAATCGTTGGTCCTGCACTTGGATATCTATTCTACAATGATAATCCAATTATTCTTTTTATCTTAGAAGCTACTGCTTTATTTCTCTATTCAGTTCTTGTATGGACACAACTTCCCGAAACAGCTCCACTTTTCCAACATGATGAACAAAAAACTACACCTACGAATTGGAGACATTTTCTATCGCGACATTATAGTGTGTTTGGGCTTATGATTTTTATGCTACCTATCAGTTTTTTCTATGCGCAAATGGAAACAAACTATCGACTATATGCCGAAAAGGAACTATTCACTAATTTTATGTTTGTTTTTACATTTATGGCTACTTGTAAAGGCATTATGGAGATTGTTTTGCAAGTAGGAGTCGTAAAATGGGCAGAGAAATTTTCTATGCAAAAAATTATTGTTATTTCTTATATTTGCTATACGATTGCCGCGATTGGCTACGGCTACTCCAATACATTATGGTTACTATTTTTTACACTACTAATTTTAACAATAGGAGAAAGTATCGCTTTAAATCATTTGTTACGTTTCGTTTCTGAATTAGCACCAGAACATATGCGAGGCATATATTTTTCGATTTACGGTACGCACTGGGATATTTCACGAATGCTCGGTCCAGCAGCTGGAGCGTTATTATTACAACATTTTAGCGGGAGTTTCTTGTTTAATATGTGTGCCGTTTTTCTTATCATCGGCGGCACATGTCAGTATCTCTTTATAACTTATATTCTAAAACAAGACAAAACAAAAAGGCTGTCCGCATAATGGGCAGCCTTTCTTATGTAATTAAGCTTCAATCTCTTTTCCGTCTTCTACGATGTGATAAAGTAAATGTGCCAAATGATGAATTGGACCGTATTCTTCCTCTTCTTCATCTGTTTCACCTTGGAATTCAAGATCATTTAAATACAGAGCTACAAATTGATAAAATAGTTTTAAATCAAAACCGTAGCACGCGCTTGGTTCTTCATGATCCCCTTCATATTGAAGCATTAAATATTGCTCATTACCTTCAGCATCTTCTGCATCGAAGAAAACAAAAAAACCTACGTTTGTATCTAAATCAAACAGATGACGCGTACCGCCTTCTGTAGCTTTATTAAAATCATCTTCATTTAATTTATAAACAGTCGTTGCTTTTGCATTATCTTCTTGATGAAAATTAACTGTAAATTCTTTCATGTTGACACCTCCAAATGTTATGCCCTTAGCATAACAGATTTATGAATATAACACAAAATTAACGAAAAAGGATTGCTTACACTAGTAAACAGTCCTCCTACTTTACTTTTTCATCATCCGAAGCAAAAAGCTAACGATAAAAATAAGAATAATGGAACCAATTAAGGCTGGGACAATTGAAAAGCCGCCAATCACAGGGCCGAATTTACCAAGAAGCGATGTACCAATCCAGGATCCAATGATCCCCGCAATAATATTACCAATTACACCACCAGGAACATCTCTTCCGATAATTAAGCTTGCAAACCAACCTAAAATACCGCCAACAATTAATGACCATAAAAATGCCATGCGCTATTTCCCCCTTAAAATTGTTAACATATCAAATGTGTAATTACTTACGTTTAGTTATGCTACATTTTTATGGAAAAATACGCTAAAATGTTCATAGAATATTGTTATTTCTTTAAATCAATCACTATATCTTCTAAAACAAAATTCTTCTCTCCACCAGATTTTTCTGGCACTGAGATTTTCTTTTCTTTTCCTCCTGTCATTTCTACTCCTCCATGATTATCAGGAGTATGAATTCGTAAATTAACATGAGGGGTTATGATTAGTTTAGTTGCATTTTTATCAAGCTTTTGAAACGTTTTACTCCAGCTAATATTATATGGATCTTTACCAGTTCCTCCGTTTCCTTCCCCCGAATATTGATTTCCTAAGTCATCTTTAATTTCTAACTCTATATCCACATCATCCCATTTCTTTCTAACTTCTTTAGAAACTTCTTGGTTGTAGTAAACAATGAATGACATCGGTGTTATTGTTAACTTCTCCATATTTACTTTTACACCATCTTTTTCTACACTACCGTTAATCGACTTCTCATTATTATCTATTGCTTTTAAATTAAAAGCGAAATTCCAATTTCCTTTAATTTCTTTCTCCTGATCTGAAATTTTTATACCTTCTACATTCCATCTTACATTTATAGAATCTTTTTTCTTTGGATTTTGATGAGTAGCCGTTACCAAGCCTACATACTTCTTTTCAGCAACTTTTGAAATTTGAGAACTTCCTGTCATTCCATCTGCCCCCACTAAATTTAAATTATCGAATACAACAGGTTTATCCCCTAAGTCTTGTTCACTTTCTATAGAATATGTAAATGTTGTTGTTTTCCCATCAAAAACCGCATCATTAATAGTAACTTTAATATCTTTACTTTCTTTTGTCATATTCATTTCAGTTGAAAACTCTTTATAACCACCGTAAAGACCTGTTCTCCCATTATCTAAAAAGCGAAAAATATCACCCATTATAGGTAAACTCCCTGCATAAGTAGGAAATGCTAATCCAAAAGTAGTAGCTGATAAACCAACAATAATTGTAGCTGCAACGATTTTTACTTTCCAACTTTTTGTATATTTCTTCTTATGTATAGATTGTTTTAAAGTGCGTTTCACCTTTGCCTTTTCAAGTTCACTTACTTCCATTTCTTTAAATTCCGTTTCATCTATATCTACATCATTTAACAATTCATAAATATCTTTCATACTACACTACCTCCCAAATTAAGATTTGTAGCAGTTTTATGCAGTTTCTTTTTCCCCCGATAAATCCGATTATCTACAGCTGCTCTAGTTAAACCAAATTTTTGTGCTATATCTTCCGTTTTTAAACCTAGAAAAAACTTCATAATAAAAATCTCTCTATCGATTGGCTCTAACTGATTCATTAACTTTATGAGTTCATTTCGGTCTTCTATTAAAATCAGTTCATCTTCAGGTGACTTTTCTGCATTCAAATCCATATAATTTTGAGGAAGTTCTATATTGTTTGCAGCCTTTCGATAATAATCAATCGCTTTAAATTTCGCAATCGCGCAAATCCATTTCTTAAAATCAGTTTGATCTCCATGAAACTTTTTCGAATTGTTCCAAATGGACAAAAATACATCATTTATACATTCTTCTATGACTCCTTTATTTTCAAGTGGAGCAAGGATTTTATAAGTAATTCCTTTTATTAGCGGTAAATACATATCGACTATGAATTCGAGTGCGTCTTCTTTTTGTCGCTGTAATCGCCGTATAAAATTTGTATCATTAGACTTCATGTAACAACTCTCCTTACATTTTTGTAAAAGCTTTTACACTCTATATAACGTTTGAGAAAATTTTTTCTCTCGCAATAACTATAAAAAATTTTATTTGAAGTGCGAAGTTTATAGCTTATCAATTTCAGAGACTTTTTTAAAATTTCGAACATAAAATGAAAGGAAATTACAAGAAATTATGTGGAAGAAAAAAAGATGAGGTATTTTAATGTTATTCACTTACAAAATGTATACTAAAAAAGACCGCTTATAATAAACGTTAAGCGATCTCCGTAAACATTTCTATAGGATCTCTACATTTTATCGAGTAATATGTGGAAATCATTAATTAAAAAACTTTTCTCTTTCTGCAGAAATCCAAGGTTGTAAATTCTCTTTACTTTCTTGCATTAATCGATTCACTAATACATCATGCCATATGTAATTTTCTAATAGTGACACATGTACAGGGTCATCTGTATAAAAGGTATTTTCATTTTGTTCTACAGGGTGACCGTAAATCATTTCTTTGCCATCAATAGAAATAATAAACCACTTTTTTTCTCCGATGTTATCTATATAATCGGTCTTACGATGAATTACTAAATTTGGCAATGGATTCTCAACTTGAAAAACAATTCCCTTTAGACTACAAGTTTTTTGCATCTCTTGTAAGTCATCTTCAAGCTTTTCATACATTGTCCTCCACATAGATATTATAATTCTGTTTTGAGCTCGGCGAAGTAGAATGCGACAAAATGAAAGTATCGTTTCTTCTCCCTTTATCGTTATAACACGCGGATCAGTTTTTGGCCTTTGACTTTCAACTGCTTTTAATTCTTGTTGTACAGATGTATATGTATCTTCCCATTTTTGTTTAATTGATTCTAGAAATACATCAACAGGCAAAGGAGAATATTGTGTAGCTTCATTTACTTCTTCTTTCATCACCACACCCATTTTTTCTAATCCTTCTAACACTTCATATATCCGAGCACGAGGAACACCTGATTGTTTACTTATTTGATAAGCGCTTGATGCCCCTAAATATACAAGGGCTACATACGCTTTCGCTTCGTATTGATTAAAACCTAGCGATTGAACTTTTTGTAAGATTTTTTCCATAATAACCTTCCTATATAAGCGTTTAAAATAACGTTAAATATTTAACTACTAAAGCTAATAGTATCGTTAAAAAACATTTTAGTAAATGATTTCTATTTCGTTATCAATTGCTAACATCTAATTAAATTTGATTTCTCAACTTTCCTTATTAGTCATTATTTTCGAATTTTTTATTCACAAATACTTATGATTTTGCTAACATATATTTAGTCACTACTTTAATAGTGACTAATAATTAGAACCTTTCTTTAATAACAAAATACTATTTTAGGAGTAGTTACTATGGAAGATTTAAACTTATACACACTAGCTTTTTTAGTACTATCTGGTTTTTTAGCTGCATTCATCGATTCAGTAGTTGGAGGTGGTGGTTTGATTTCTATACCGGCCTTACTATTTACAGGATTGCCACCTTCAACAGCAATTGCTACGAATAAATTAGCTAGTTCAATGGGAGCTTTAACAAGTACAATATCATTTATTAAATCAGGTAAAGTTAATTTTCGGCTTGTATCTAAATTATTCCCTTTGACTGTAATTGGTTCGTTTTTTGGTGCATATGTGGTAAAGCATATTTCCTCACAAGTATTAAAACCATTAGTGCTAGTATTACTAATTACAGTTGCTATCTATACAATTTTGAAAAAAGATTGGGGAAAAGATTCTACATATGAAGGAATGAACTGGAAAAGAGGAGCAGCCTTTGCGGTAACAGTATTTATTATTGGATTTTATGACGGATTCTTTGGGGCTGGAACTGGTTCGTTTTTGCTATTTTCCTTTTTAATGATTGGGTTTGATTTTATTCAGTCAGCCGGTAATGCAAAAGTTCTTAATTTTGGTAGTAACATTGCCGCTCTCATCATGTTTTTATACTTAGATATTGTGAATTTTTCATATGGAATTCCGATGGGGATTGCTATGATTTTAGGAGCTCTTGTAGGATCCAACTTCGCGATTAAAAAAGGTGTATCGTATGTCAGAATATTATTTATCGCAGTAACTCTCTTTTTAATCGGAAAAAACATTTTAGATTATCTACATCTTATTTAATTCATGAAACAATAAAAGTCACTATCTCTTAAAAATAGAAATAGCGACTTTTATTGTTTCATTTAAAATTCTTTCGCATACTTCTTATGCTGAGCAATATTGTTCTTTATCAGCTCCATACGATCTTGTCCAAATTGTTCTACTAATGCATCAGCCAGTTCCCAAGCGACAACTGCTTCTGTCACTACACTCGCTGCTGGTACTGCACAGCTATCTGAACGTTCAATACTTGCTTGAAATACTTCCTTCGTATCAATATCTACACTTGCTAGTGGTTTATATAATGTAGGAATTGGTTTCATCACACCCCTAACAACAATCGGCATTCCTGTTGTCATTCCGCCTTCTAATCCACCAGCGTTATTCGTTTTTCGCGTGTAACCCATTTCGTCATCCCACAAAATCTCATCATGTACAGCACTTCCTGGTCGCCTTGCTGCTTCAAAACCAATGCCAATTTCAACACCTTTAAATGCATTCATACTCATGACAGCCGCCGCTAACCTTGCATCTAGTTTCCGGTCATAATGAACGTAACTACCAACGCCAATCGGCATTCCTTCCGCAACCACTTCCACGATGCCACCTATAGAATCTCCATTACTTTTCGCTGCATCAATTGCTTCCATTATTGCTTTCGCTGCTTCGTGATCTAAGCAGCGAACAGGCGAATGTTCTGAAATCAGTTGCATCTCTTCTAATGATTTTCCAAGAACTTGCTTCGCTTTTACACCACCAATTTCAAGGACATGCCCTGCAATATTTACTCCTAACGCGGTTAAAATCTGTTTCGCAACAGCCCCTGCGGCTACTCTCACAGTTGTCTCCCTTGCAGAAGAGCGTTCTAATACATTGCGTATATCACGATGACCATACTTAATTGCTCCATTTAAATCCGCATGCCCTGGACGTGGTTTTGTAATCGTTCGTTTCATTTCTTTACTTTCTTGCTCCGGAATCGGATGTGTACCCATGACTTTTGTCCAATGTTTGAAATCATCATTTTTCACAACCAATGTAATCGGTGAACCAAGAGTATAGCCATGACGCACGCCGCTTACAATTTCCACAGTATCCGTTTCAATTTGCATCCGTCTTCCGCGGCCATAGCCCTTTTGGCGTCTTAATAACTCTTTATTTATATCTTCTGCAGTTAAAGATAGACCTGCAGGAACACCTTCTAAAATTACTGTCAACTGCGGACCGTGTGATTCACCAGCTGTTATATACCTCATTTTATTTCCCCTTTTGTGTTATTTACACAATTACCTCTATTTTTATTAACTACAATAACTTATTCTTAAAATTGGTTAACTCGTACATGAATGCATGAAACTCCGAAATATCCATTTGCTGCGCAGAATCTGATAACGCAACCGCCGGATCTGGATGCACTTCTGCCATAACAGCATCTGCACCAATTGCTAATGCTGCTTTCGCAGTTGGTAATAATAAGTCTTTTCTTCCTGTTGAATGCGTTACATCCACTACAACTGGTAAATGCGTTTCTTTCTTTAAAATCGGTACGGAAGAAATATCCAATGTATTACGCGTTGCTCTCTCGTATGTACGAATACCACGCTCACATAAAATAATTTGATCATTTCCTTGAGCAATAATGTACTCAGCTGCATTTACAAATTCATCAATTGTCGCTGCTAAACCGCGCTTTAGTAATACAGGTTTATTCACTTTTCCAACCGTTCTTAGTAAATCGAAGTTTTGCATATTACGAGTACCTACTTGAATCACATCCACATAATCAAGTGCCATTTCCACATCATTTGGATTTAAAATTTCACTAATAATCGCTAAATCAAATTCGTCTGCTGCTTGGCGTAAAATTTGCAGCCCTTCTACTCCCAATCCTTGGAAATCATAAGGAGATGTTCTCGGTTTGAATGCACCGCCGCGCATTAATGTAACTCCTTGTTCCTTCATTGCCTTTGCGACTTGACGAGCTTGGTCTAAGCTTTCTACTGCACAAGGCCCCATAATGAACGTTTGTATGCCGCTACCTAACAATTCACCTTTAATATCAACAATCGTATTTTCTTGTTTCTTTTTACGCGAAACCAGCAATGCTTTACGATTATCATTTTCTTGTAGTTCTAAGCTCGCCTTAAAAATCATTTTGAAAATATGTTGCACTGTAGATGTTTCAAATGGTCCTTCATTATGCTCTGCAATCATATCAAGTACTTCACGTTCACGAACTGGATCGAAACGTTTCATGCCTTGTCGTTTCTTTTGCTGTCCCATTCGCTGAACAACTGTACCTCGCTTATTTAATAAGTGTAATAATTGCAAATTAATTTCATCCATTTCGCTACGTAATTGTTCTAATGATTGATTACCCATTTGTAAACCACTCCCTCTATCTATTTTCATGTATTTTCTTCCATGGATGAAAATTTTCTTTTTATAAGATTCACAAATTTCCGTATACTGCGCTATGTATATTGTCTAAATGGAATACTTCACAAATATAAAAAGTACATTTAGAATTTTGCACGACTTGATATTTTATTGTAGGGAATATATTAGATTCCAGTGAAAATCCGTTACATAACTCAAGAATATTTCCGGAAGGTTGATAACCTTGATATAAAATATTTCTTCGTGCTTGTATTCGTTGTATGATATTTTCAATGAACATATTTCTTGCTTCTAATTTTTCTGTAAGGCTTTCATGTAAAAGAGCTGCATCAACAAAAGCCACACTCTCAGATAGTACTTTCCCGTTATAATGAATTGAAGATAATCTATAAAGAAATGTCCCATTGATATCAAAAAAATTCCTTGCTTCTTTCGGAATGAACTTTCTCTCAATCATATCTTGTTCAACTATATGTGTCTGAACAGTATCCTTCAGTATTTTTTCTAACAGTACTTTAGTTGATTCATTGTTAGAGAATAGTAGATCTTTTATTATTTTAGTTGATCTACTATTACTGGATTCTCTTTTTACACTCTCTATAACCAACATAACAAACACCTCTTTTATAAATAATGAAATAACGGTTATCAAAACCAACTTATTCTAATAGGATACAGTCATGTTCTGATTTTTATCTAAAAGTTGCTTTGCATGAAACTGTCTAATTTCTTTTACATCTTTACTTAGTATAGAAAGAGCTGCGACATAATCGGTTTCTGGATACAAATCTATCATTGAAGTACTTTCTACAAGTTCTGGTTTATTCTTAAATAAAAGTAACTGAGGAGAAGAGGCTGGACTAGACACACTAACATTAGAAGGTTGAATAGTAAGCCCCTCTCCTGTTGCTTTTAAAAGTGACTCTTTTCTTGTCCAATATATTAAAAATCCTTTTACTTGCTCTTCTATTGTTAACTTTTTAATTTGAGCGAATTCTAGATCCGTTAGTACTCCTTCAGACATTGTCGCCACGTCAAGCTTTGGTTTCAATTGTTCTACATCAAACCCCACAGGTGTTGACGCAGTAAATGCAACTCCTACTATTTCGCCTGAATGCGATACAGAAAAATGCGGCATTCCATTAGGTAATTGTGGCCGTCCATGTGGTAGTTTGCAATTAGAACAGGTACGGTCTATTGGGACTTGATACGGCAACATCTGAATCTGCACACCTAATACTAATCTACTAATCACACATCCAATAATAAACCTTGCTTGATCATGGGAATGATGAAATAAATTTGCTCTTTCTCGTTCTGTTTCATTTAATAAGTCATAATGCCATGGTTGTATGTCTGTAATTCGCGCCCACCATATTTGACAGCTATCTCTAGTAAGTAGTGGTACGGAATCACCAACCTCCCAATCTTTCATAAAAAATCACTCACTTTCACATTCCCTATATTTTATAAAGGAAACTTCCATATTATTTTCTCGTACAATACTTGAGTGAAAATATTATCCAAACTTTTTGCTTAGTCTGGATAATATTTTTTTACAATACGTTACTCATTCGCTATTGCTTTTGAATGAATTGGTTGTTCCTTATGTACTGTTCGTATCATATCTGTATCCCGAATTCGTAATGCAATCAACAATGCTACTAAAAGAAATATAGCAGCACCAATCAAAGTAATTTGATACGCTGCAATACTAGTATTGTCAGTTCCTGTTTCACCGACAGTATCATTCCCCAAAACATCCAGCAGACTCGCAAGAATTGCAACACCGATAGCAGAACCTAACCGATTTTGCACATTAAAAATGGTTGTTGCTCTCCCCATTGAGGATGGGTAAATATTATGAAAAGCTGAACATTGAACAGATCCTACAGAGTGACCTAGGAAAAAACCTATATGAAAAAGTAATATTCGAATAACCCAAGGGTTTGTCTCCTGATTTACGAAGCTTAACAAAATAAATACGATTGCTGCGCATAGTAAACTGGAAGAAATCAACTTACGTGCACCAAACTTTTTGTAAGACCAAGGTACAATCTGGGAAGCAATCATCAATCCAACCGCTTCAGGAAATGTAGTAAGACCTGTTTCTAGCGCTGACGCATGTAATCCATTTTGATACATAAGCGGGAATACAAATAACATGCCGAGTAATCCAGCAGCTGTAAATAGCGAAATGAGACTCATATTCCGAAATAGTCGATCTTGTAGTAAGCGAAAATCCAGCAGTGGTTGATTTACACGAAGCTCAACTAAAATAAAGAGTACGATAAGTAAAAGTCCACCTAACCCTGTCCCTATTATTTCTGGAGAGCTCCAACCTTTCGAAGGTCCCTGGCTCATTGCATATATCAACATCGCAAAACCTAATGCCGAAAGGATAAAGCCAGGTAAATCTAGCCGGCCAGCAGTTTTTTCAATATGCTCAACTAAAAACCACAAACCAAATAGTAAAGCCATTATTCCAAAAGGTAGATTAATATAAAATGCCCATCGCCAAGACATATGCTCTACAAAGAACCCACTAATAATCGGTCCAATTGCCGGAGCAACAGCAATTGGGAAAACAATAAACCTTGTAATCTTCGGTCTTTCTTGTGGAGAAAATGTTCGAAATAACATCGCCATTCCGACTGGTGTCAATAGCCCTCCGCCAGCACCTTGTATCATCCGAAATATATTTAAAGAAATAATATCATCAGCAATTCCGCATAGTGCAGAAGCAGCTGTAAATATAGAAAGCGCAATTAAAAATACTCGCTTTGTACCAAATCGATCTCCAAGCCATCCAGAAATGGGTAGGACTATAGCAAGACTCACTAGATAGCCAACATTAACAGCCCCTATTGCTGAAGGCGGAACTTGTAATTCACGACTAATCGTTTGCAAAGCTATATTTACGATAGTTGCGTCCATGGAAGCCATAAACATAGCAACTACATACACAACACTAACAACAATTTTCGGATTCATTTTCAAATTCATTGTTACTTCTCTGCTGGAATGCATGCAAGCGAGCGAAGATGATTTGGCTGCATATCATTCCAATGTAATTCAATATATGCTAGACAAGCTTGTCTACTATCTTGTCCATGAACAACATCCCAACCAGATGGTACATCAAGAAAGGCTGGCCAGACAGAGTGCTGGCCTTCCTCATTTACTAGCACTTTATACATGAAGTTATCATTTTCAAATGGATTCGTCATACTTTACTTGCCCCTCTCATTTCTTGTAATCTACCAGCTAATACTTGCCCAATTTCTGTAAGTGGCCCTGGCTGACATAAATCTTTATGACGGCAATCAATTTCATACTGTTCAATTTCTCCATCTATGTAACTATGCCATGTGTCTGGAGAAATTGGATCAAACCATTCTGGTATAATTGTTGATCTAAAGAATAAAAGGTTACCCTGGAATGTTTTTGGAACGTACTTCCCTAAAAGACTGACAGAATTTACGTATGTTTCTTTTAAATTCAAAATCGTCTCCTCTTCAAGACTAGCTAGCGCACTTCCATCCTTGCGAAGTATATCAAGAGCGTTCGCCATATGAAGAGGCTTTCCATCCATGTTATCTGGGTCATATCCACCTAATGCCAGTAATGCAATGAGTGCTTCTTCCTCACTAGGTGCATCTGTATTCGGTAGGAAGTGACCTGGATAAGAATCAAGCATAACAAGCAGTTCAACCTCTTCTCCCTGATTTTGTAATTGGGTCGCCATTGCGTGAACAACATTTCCTCCAAGAGACCAACCTAATAGGCGATATGGGCCGTACGGCTGAACCTCACGAATATGTTCAATATAATCTGTAGCCATCTCTTCTAATGTTTTTGGTAGTTCTTCATTTTTTGCAATACCACGCGCTTGTACACCATAAATTGGATAATTCGTCCCTAAAGACTTCATTAACCCTGCATAACACCAGCTTAGTCCACCTGCTGGATGCACACAAAATATAGGCAATTGTTCCCCACTTGTTCTTAATGGCAAAATTACATCTAGTGCACTTTGGCTTGTTCCCATCTTAAGTCTTTCAGCAAGCCCAGCAACTGTTGGTGCCGCAAACAAGTTCCCAATATTCAATTCTACTCCAAGTGCTTCTCTAATTCGGCTCATTAACTGAACCGCAAGTAATGAATGACCACCAAGATCAAAGAAGCCATCATCAATACTAATTCGTGGTAAATTCAGAACGTCTGTAAATAAATTACATAATATTTCCTCTTGTGGTGTTCGTGGTCCTCTACTTATTGTAGATGTTGTGAACTCTGGTGTCGGTAATACTCTACGATCTAACTTGCCATTTGGAGTTAGAGGTAATTCACTTATCATAACGAAAGCGTATGGGATCATATAATCAGGTAAACTATGTCCTACATACTGGCGCATTGCAGTTGTATCAAGAACATTATGTTCTGAAGAAACAATATAGGCCACTAAACGCTTATCACCAGGTTGATCTTCACGTACAATAACAGCCACTTGTTCAACATGAGGGTGCTGCATAATAACTGCTTCAATTTCACCTAGTTCAATTCGAAAACCCCTAATTTTAATTTGATGGTCTGCACGTCCTATATAATCTAATGTGCCATCTTGATGCCAACGTGCCAAATCTCCTGTACGGTACATGCGGGTACCAGGTTTTCCATATGGATCTGCTATAAATCGTTCAGCAGTTAATCCCGCACGTCCTAAATAACCACGGGCAAGCCCTGCCCCTGCGACATACATTTCTCCTACTATTCCTGGTGGTACCGGCTGTAAATAGTTATCTAATACATAAACTTTAAGATCTGGTATACTACATCCAATTAAACTATTTGCTCGTAAAGATACAACATTTTGATCGAGTTCAATATAACTCACGTGTACAGTTGTTTCTGTAATACCATACATATTGATAAGTTTAGGTGAACTTTCCGGATGACGACTATACCAATCTTCTAAACGACTAAGTTCCAGTGCCTCACCGCCAAAGATAATATAGCGTAAAGAAAGTTTTTGCCCCGCTTCAATATTTTCACGATCCGCTTGCATAAGTTGATAAAATGCTGATGGTGTCTGATTTAAAACTGTTACTTTTTCACGAACAAGTAGGTCTAAAAATTCTTTAGGTGAACGGGTCACAGTGTGTGGTACAACAACAAGACGTCCCCCATACAATAACGGTCCCCAAATTTCCCAAACTGAGAAATCAAAAGCATAAGAATGGAACATTGTCCAAACATCTTCTGAATGAAATTGGAACAAATGATTTGTTGTTTCAAACAGTCTAAAGACATTTTGATGAGGAATCATTACACCTTTTGGTCTACCTGTCGAACCTGATGTGTAAATAACATAGGCGATATGTAAAGGTGATAACAGTTGTATTCGTTCTATATCTCCTATATTCTCTTCGCTATGCTTACTTAATTCTCCAATTATTTTCGAATCATCAACTACAATTTTTGGTATCTTGCCACAATCAATTACTACTTGTGTGTTTGTAATGACACAAGTAGGTTTTGTATCATTTAACATAAACGCGATGCGATCGGATGGATAATCAGGATCTAACGGTAAATATCCACCACCAGCTTTCAGAACTGCTAATAAGCTGACAACCATTTCTAACGATCTTGACATTGCTAAAGCAACCATTTTTTCTGGTCCAACACCTTTCGCAATCAATAGGCGTGCGAGCTGATTTGCTTTCTTATTTAGCTCTGCATAACTTATTTTAGTATTTTCAAATACTACTGCAGTAGCTTCTGGTGTACGTTGAACTTGCTTTTCGAATAATTTTGGTAAAGTCATTTCAGGTATAAGCTGAACATCACTATTCCATTTTTGTAGTACTGTTTGACGCTCTTCTTGTATTAAGATTTCTAAACATCCAATCGGTTGATCTGGATTTTCTACAGCATTTTCTAACAATCGCAATAAACGTGCAGCGAGTTTTTCTATTGTTTCGCGTTTAAATAAATCTGTACTGTATTCAACTAAACCGTGTAAGCCATTTGGTGTACCTTCAGCAGTGTTACGTTCACTTAATTCAATAGTAAGATCAAATTTTGATGACCCAACACTTTCAATCTCAATGATTGTTTCTAAATTCGGCACATCTAGTGTAGCTTCTGGTGTATTTTGAAAAGCTAACATAATTTGAAATAGTGGATGACTATTTCTCGAACGTATGGGATTCAATACTTCAACAAGTCTTTCAAATGGGACATCTTGATGTTCATATGCTGCAAGATTGACCTTACGTACACGACTTAAAAGCTCACTAAAGCTAGGATCTCCAGATGTATCTGTACGTAAAACAAGTGTATTTACGAACAATCCAACAATATCTCCGAGAGCATCATCATTACGTCCGGCAATTGGACTTCCTATTGGAATATCAGTTCCGGCTCCTAACCGTGTAAGTAATGCTGCAAGGCCAGATTGTAAGACCATAAATAAGCTAACACTATTTTTTCGAGCAAGCTCTAATAATCGTTCATGTAACTCAGAATTCAAATGGAAATGTATCGTTTCTCCGCGGTAACTCGTTTCCGCTGGACGCTGAAAATCTATAGGTAACTCAATTTGCTCTGGTAAATCTTTCAACTCTTCTTTCCAAAAATCAATTTGTTGTGAAATAAGCCCATCTTGTGTACTCTCATTTCCTAACAACTCCTGCTGCCAAAGAGCGTAATCCGCATACTGCACCGGAAGTGACTTCCACTGAACTGGTTCACCTTGACAACGCGCTTGATAGGCAGTAGCAAGATCTCTTGATAGCGGATTTAAAGACCAGCCATCGCCAACAATATGATGTAATAATATAAGTAGTACATACTCATTGGGGTTTATTTCAAAAAGCTGAATTCGAATAGCGGGCTCTTCTGCCAGTTTAAAGCTATATCGTACTGTTTCAGCAAGTAATTCAGGTAATTCTGACTCAGTTGTATGTGTAATTATGAGATTCGGTATAGCATCAATAGTCTCCAAAATCTGCTGGTGTGACATACCAAGCGTATCTGGAAAAATTGTTCGCAGCGTCTCATGCCGATCGACAACATCATAGAATGCGCCTTGTAAAGCCTCGTGATTTAATTCTCCGGACATCCGAATCACTACCGGAATATTGTAAGTTGGGCTTGGACCTTCTAAACAGTTTAAAAACCATAAACGACGCTGCGCAAAAGAAAGTGGTACTTCCTTGGAACGTTCCACTTTTTGAACGGCTGGTCTTGCACTTTGAGTACTATCTAGCTGTTTAACAAGTTTAGCAACAGTTGGCGATTCAAATAGTTTTCCAATCCTTAATTCTACACCTAACGTTTCACGAATACGGCTCATTAAACGAGCAGCTAATAGAGAATGGCCACCTATTTCAAAGAAGTTATCATCTATTCCAACCCTCGCTAGATTCAATACTTCTGCAAACAAATCGCATAAAATTTCTTCTTTTGGATTTCTAGCTACGCGTTCACTAACAAATAAATTAAAATTAGGTGCTGGCAATGCTTGACGATTAATTTTTCCGTTCGGTGTTAACGGCAATTCAGATAAAATCATAATCGCCGATGGTATCATATAACTTGGCAAGTTTTCTGCAGCATACGTCCGAAACTCTGCAGAGTCAAAGCTTCCTTCAACATGAGGTACAATATAAGCAACTAAGCGTTTCTCACCAGGTTGATCTTCACGAACGATTACAATTACTTGTTCTACATGAGGATGTTTCTGCAATACCGTTTCCACTTCAGCTAGCTCAATGCGGAACCCACGAATCTTAATTTGATGATCGGAACGACTAACATAATCTAATGAACCATCCATACGCCATTTGACAAGGTCACCTGTACGGTACATGCGTGTGCCGGGTGGTCCATATGGGTTAGCAACAAACCGTTCAGCTGTTAAATCAGGTCTTCCTAAATATCCATTTGCCAGTCCAGCACCAGCAATATACAATTCACCAATTACTCCAGGTGGCACAGGTTGTAGACTTGCATCTAGTACAAATACTTGCGTATTCCAAATCGGTCTTCCAATAGAAGGTGTACCGTTCTCTTCTTCCATATTCATTAAAGTTGACCAAATTGTTGTTTCAGTTGGTCCATAAAGATTGGTAACATGACAATTTAATTCTTTTAACTTACATGCTAGATTAGAAGGAAGCGCTTCACCACCAACAAGAACTTTAAGTCCTATTAACCTTTCTGGATAATCCGTTACAAGTGTATGCCAAAGTGTTGGTGTAGCCTGCATAATTTTAATATTTTCTTTTTGAATAATCTCTGTTAATACAGTCGAATCTTGGACTGCTTCCTTCTTAGCAACTTGAACGCTCGATCCACTAATAAGTGGTAAATAGATTTCTAAAGCGGAAATATCAAACGCAAAAGTTGTAACAGCTAACAAACGGTCATTTGCATGTAATGAGAATTGATCTTGCATTGCCAATAAAAAGTTACTTAAGCTTTGCATTGGCACAACTACACCTTTTGGCTTACCTGTTGACCCCGAAGTATAAATTGTATATGCAGGATTTAAAAGTGATACGCTATCAAATGAATCTAAATTACTTTTCGGATATCCTCTTAACTCCTCTTTTGTATCCTTGTTATCAAGTACAACTATTGTTGTGTGACCCTCATTCGGTAAATTAGCCAAAACAGAAGAATGTGTTAGGATACAAGCAGGCTGCGCATCGCTTAGTATATACGTAATTCTATCCTCTGGATATTCTGGATCGATCGGTAAATACGCTGCACCTGTCTTAAGAACTGCTAGCATCCCAATAACCATCTCTACAGATCTTGGAAATGCTAACGCTACGAATTGTTTAGATTGAACGCCCTGTTCTAGCAAGAAATGAGCAAGTTGATTTGCCTGTTCATTTAATTCTTTATAGGTAAGCTCCACCCCATTACATACTACAGCAGTAGAATCAGGAGATTTACTTACTTGTTTTTCAATGAGAGCAGGTACACTTATGAATGAATCTTCCTTCGTATTTTGATTCCATTCGACCAAAACTTGCTTACGTTCTTCATGAAGTAAGAGTTCTAGTTTTCCAATCGGTGAATTTACTTGAAAATTCAAGATGTTTTCCAGAAGATTCACAAATCTCATTTTATGAATTAGTAGCTCTTCCACGTTATACACCTCAGGATTTGCGTCAAAATGAATCCTTAAGCCGTTTCCACCAAACTCATTTGACACATTTATTGAAAGATCATCAACTGGTCCTGCTGAAAGGTTATGTTTCATTCCACGATTTCCTGCAAAGTTTAGACCATAATCAAATGGCATTACATTAATCATTGGCCCAAATAACCTTTGATTTTCTCCTAATAATTTCAAATCTCGTCGCAATTCCTCATGACGATACTTATGATGAAGGCGTATATTACGGATCTCATGAGAAACATTTTGAATAACCTCAGCAAAACTCAAATCGGAGCTTATAGATAAGCGCAACGGGACTACATTCATAACCATACTAGGAACATTAATAGATGCAGATCCTAATCGTCCCATTATCGGTAAACCTAGAATTACATCCTTTGCACTTGTTAGTTTGTAAATATAGATTGCAGTTGCGGCTATAATAAGCTCCGGCCAACTTGCACTGCACTTATGTGCAACCTTTTGCAAAGATTCTGTACTTAAATGAGACAGATAGGCTGTTTGACGAAGAAATGCTCTTGATGTTCTAGAAGCGCGTTCTGCCAAACTTACTACTTCGGGTTGATCTTGAAAGCGTTCTAACCAAAAATCACGATCCTTCTCAAATTGTTCTGATGTACGATATGTTGCGTCCTCCTCTAACATAGTATGTAAGTGTCCAAATGAACGCTCATCATACGATTGATTACTCATTAATGCCGTATACACTTTTGCTACTCGCTCTGCAAGTAACGAAAAACCATAGCCATCCATTACAATATGGTGAATGCGCTGATACCAAAAGAAACGATTAGAAGAAACTTTAAAAAGCGCCTCTGTATACAGCTTGTCCTTTTTCAAGTTAATCGGCTTAGATAAATCTAATTCCATCCAAGCTTCAGCGGCTTTTATCGGGTTCTCTTCTCCACTAACATCGATTAAATGCATATGAAATTCAGAAGAATTCTCAATAACTTGCCATGGCCCGTTTTCATCTTCCTCAAAATGAACATGTAAAGATTCAGTTTCCATTACAACCTTACGCACTGCTAACTCAAATATTTTTGTATCTACTGCACCATGTATTTCTATATACTCACCAGTATTATAAATTGGATTCTCTGGATCAAGTTGCTGCGCAAACCACATACCTATTTGCGCACCTGACAACGAATAGCGAACCTCTTGATAATTAGACATTCGTACTTACCCCTTTATCATGTTATCCGTATTTGACAGCATCTTTTCTGTTTGAGAAGACAACAAATGAAACCATTCAGAAATTGTTGGACGTTCAGCTAAATCTGCGAATGTAACTTCTACCCCCATCTGGCGCCACTTCTCTACTAAACTCATAATTCTAACTGAGTCGAGTCCTCTATTTAATAAATCTTCATCCTCTCCAATAGCAGATGGTGATTCACGAAGCAATTCCGCTACTTGCTCACGTACTCGTTGTAATGTAAATCTTGAATCTCTCTCTATCGAAGAAGTGTCGTTCGAATCCTCTAAATATTTCGATAATAAATTTGTTGTTAAAGTTACTGCGCAGCGATCAGATGCGTACTGCAAAGCTTGTTTATGATGTTCTTGTGAAAAATCAGCAACTGCATCAGCAATGAAAAATGGCTGAATCCCATCCATAAATGCCTCACACGCTGTTAAAAGGCATCCAATATGCGCATATATCCCGCAAATAATAAGCTGATCACGCCCTTGTTCGTGTAAAATTTCTAAAAGATTTGTTTTCTTGAAAGCACTATATCTCCATTTTGTAAGGAAAATATCATCCCTATCTGGAGCAAGTTCATCTACAATCTTTTTCTTATGAGGCCCATCAGGAATGCCAGCCCCCCAAAAATCTTGCAATAATCCTCTTTGTTCTATTGTTTGTCCACCTGGCTGCGCTGTATAAATAACAGGAATGTTAAGTCCTTTACATGTTTTTCTGATTGATTGAATATTTGAAATAAGTTCTACTCTCGGCGATTCCGCTGCATGATATGCATCCAAAAAATACTCTTGCATATCATGAATGAGAAGAACTGCGCGTTTAGGATCTGGCTTCCACATTACTTTATTATTTGGTAAATCTGCCTCTACTGGCATTGTGTATACTGAGATAGCCGGAATAGCCATCTAATCACTTCCTTCCAAGTATTATTAAAATTATCTATAGACAATCTATGACTGCACTGTAAAATAAAGTTTTTCAGCAATAACTTTACGCAATTCTTTTTTGCTCACTTTTCCTACACTAGTTTGTGGAAATGATTTTACAAACTCGATGCGATCTGGAATTTTATATGCTGCAATCCCACGGTCTCTTAAGAACATTTTTAAATCACTTACAGTTGGTGCTTGTCCGCGTGCTATTACGAAGGCACAAGTACGTTCACCTAAATAATCATCTGGCATGGATACAATTGCTACATCATGTACAGCTGAATGAGCTAGAAGATGATTTTCAACTTCTTCAGCAGCAACTTTCTCGCCGCCGCGATTAATTTGATCCTTATCGCGCCCTTCCACTATTAGATAACCTTGCTCATTTACTTTGACAAGATCGCCAGTGCGATAAAATCCATCGGAAGTAAATGATTTATCGTTATGTTCTTCAGCTTTATAATAACCACGGATTGTATAAGGTCCACGAGTTAACAAACTCCCTACTTGCCCTGGCGCCACATCATGATCCTTTTCATCAACGACACGAATTTCATCAAACTCGGACATCGGTCTTCCTTGCGTATGAATAATGATTTCTTCTGAATCATCCAATCTCGTATAATTCACTAATCCCTCAGCCATACCAAAAACTTGTTGTAATGTACAATTAAATGCCGGGCGTATACGCTTAGCAACTTCAGCACTAAATTTCGCACCACCCACCTGCAAAACTTGAAGACTCGATAAATCATTATTTCGATACGCTACTGCATCAAGCCATACCATCGCAAGTGGCGGTACAAGTGCTGTTATTGTAACGCGTTCCTTTTCGATAAGAGAAAAAGATTCATCAGGACTTCCTCCAGAAGCAAGCACTACCCTTCCTCCGGCATATAATGTTCCAAGAACTCCCGGTGAACTAAGTGGATAGTTATGTGCAACAGGAAGTACAGCTAGATACACACTGGCTTTATCCAATTTACAAATTTCAGCACTTGCTCGTAAGCTATAAATATAGTCATCATGTGTTCGTGGAATTAATTTAGATAACCCCGTTGTTCCGCCAGATAATTGTAGAAACGCTACATCATTAGATTGTACTTGGCACTGATTGACTGGGTCCATATAGAGGTCATGTATTCCTACAAACTCCTCTTCCTCTCCTACAACTATGACATGTTGTAACGTTGGTACTTTCTCTTTTACTTCTCTAGCAAGCTTGCGATAATCAAATCCGAGCTGTTTATCAGAAATAATATAAGCCGTTGCTTCAGCAAATTCACAAAAATAACTTATCTCACTACTTCGATGTGATGGCAATGCAAAGACTGGAAGCGCACCAATCCTAAAGAGCGCAAAACATACTTCAAAAAATTCCACAACATTAGGTAATTGAAGAACAACTCGATCTTTTTGCTTTATTCCTAAACTTCGAAGACCTGCAGCTAAACGATCTACCTTGTTATCAAGTTCAGCATAACTTACATACGTGTCTCCACTTGTAATTGCAATTCGATCACCATGCTTTTCTGCACGTTCTCGTAGCATTTTTCCAAACGTCTCCCCGCGCCAGCAATCTTTCTCTCTATATTGATCTGCAAATTCCTTCGGCCACTCGCTGCATCCTGTTAACATCGTTTATCCCTCCAGTAATTCATTATTCAATCCCATGGCACGTAGCATCGTGCGAAATTTAGCAGCTGTTTCGGCTAATTCTTCCACGGGTTTTGACTCTGCAACAACCCCAGCTCCCGCGAATAAACGAAGTGAATTCTCCTCAATTTCCGCACATCGAATGGTAACAATCCATTCACCATCACCATTTAAATCATTCCAGCCAAGCATCCCAGTGAAAAACCCTCGGTCAAACGGTTCAATTTCTTTAATAGCTTCCCTAGCTTTTTCAGTTGGAGTTCCGCAAACAGCCGGTGTGGGATGCAACGCAAGTGCAAGTTCTAATGAAGAAACGGATGTATCAAATAATTCTCCTTTTACTTCTGTAGACAAATGCCACATCGTTTCACTATTTATTAATGATGGCTTTTCCGGAACGTATAATATACGACAGTACGGACGTAATGCAGCAGCTACTGCTTCAACAACAACGGCATGTTCATGCAAATCTTTAGCTGAAGAAAGTAGTTCCTCTGCCCGTCTCTTATCTTCTACAGGGTCTTCACTTCGAGGTCTAGATCCTGCCAGAGGATTAGAAACGACTTGTATTCCATTACGTGAAACAAGTAACTCTGGACTAGCTCCTATAAGTGTGCGACTACGTTCTAGTGAAATATCGCTATTCTTTTCCTCTTCACTCTTCGGTAAATCTACCGCAAACGTATATCCGTGTTTATTGTGCTTCGCTAAACCACGAAGTATCTTTTGAATATTAATCTTTTCTGGAGAATTCAAATCCAGTGATCTAGATAGAACAATTTTTTTTAAGTCACCTGCTTTTATTTTTGCTACTCCTCGTTCTACACCACGTATATATTCTGCAGGTGATGGAACAGGTTTCATTTCATATGTAAGTGTAGAAGACAGCTGGACTTGATCTTGAGCACCGAATTGTAAACAATCAGCAACCCTGCTTTCCTGAGGTACAACAAGCTGTACAGGTCGTTGTCTGTCAAAAGGTAAAGCACCTACAACAATTGGATTACGATGGCCCGCTTGCTTTGCATTACTTAGTACAGCATGAACAAGCTCTGGAAAATTTTCTACTTGATTATGCTTCACTGTAGTAAACACTCCTTCGGCAAGTATGGTTCGATAAGGTGAAGCAAAAAAGAAAGAAGATTCAGCTTTATAGTCATCTAATAGCTTTGGCGCTAACTCCCTTAAAGCAGTTGTATGATTCATCATTTTACAGCCTCCTCTATTTAAATTTAGACTCCTAAAGTAGCACCGCCATCAATACACAAATTATGCATTGTGATATGACTTGCTTTATCTGAAACTAAAAACAGAACTCCTTCAGCAATTTCTAAAGGAGTTGCTATTTTGTTTAATGGAATTCCTAATCTGTACGTATCTTGCGAACCTGCAATGATTTTTTCAACTCCATCTTCATCATTCCAAAGTAGCCGCTGCATTTCAGTATATGTTGAACCTGGAGAAACTAAGTTACAACGAACGTTATATTTAGCCATCTCTAAACCAAGACATTTTGTAAACATTGTTGCCGCTGCTTTAGACGCTGCATAAGCGGACATATGCATTCGTGGTACAGATGCAGCATTTGAGCCCACTGTTACAATCGAACCAGACTTGCGAGACATCATGCGTCGGCTCACTGAACGAGATACATAAAAAACTCCAGTGGAATTAACTGAAAAAACCTCATTCCACTCTTCGTCGCTCAACAAATCAATGGGACTCATGCGAAGTATGCCAGCGACATTAACTAAAATTTCAATTGGTCCCATTTCATTTTCAATTTGATTGACAATGTCTTCAACACATGCGCTGTCACTAACATCTACGGCAAACGCTTTCGTAAAAACACCTTTAGCAGTTAGGTCAGAAACAAGTTTATCTAGTGCAGTTATATTTTTATCTACAGCAGCAACTTGTACACCATACTCACCAAATATGCGTACTACTGCTTCTCCAATACCTTGGGCAGCGCCTGTAACGAGTGCCACTTTTCCTGTAAGATTCATATAGCTATTTTCCTTTCTTAAGATGTAGGTAATTGACAAACTAAAATATAAATTACTTTTTTGTAAAACAAGTAGATTTTATATAGTTTGTCAATTAAGAAATAAATTTTAGGGCTTCATTTATCTATCATTAATTTAACGATATTGATAATGATTATCACTATCAATATAACAATTAAAATGATAATGTTTCTCAATTAAATAGTCAATATATTTTTGTATTTTATTGGTTGAAAAATATAAAAATTAATATTCTGTGTTCGTCGTATTTCCATATAAACCTCATTACCTACTCATTAAGGCTATAAGTATAGTTCCTCTCTATCTTATATAAAATAAAATAACCAATCCTAAATAGGATCGGTTATTTTATTTGCTTATATGTGAGATATGCTAAAACACTCTTGCTATTTGTATACTTCGGATTATTTCCCTTTCGTGGTTCACGTGAATATGTTCTTTCATATCCAGGCACCTCAGGCATATCTTTTAAAAATCGCATAACTTCAGTTTCTGTTCCTTCAATACGTACACGAATCATTGCTATTGCTCCCTGCTAAATATATTCCACTCTATCAAGTATATCGATTACTATGAATCTCACAAGATAGAAAATATGACATATTCTCAATCATTAATCACTATATTTTCTCATGAGTAATTCGATTGGTCCTCTCGTAAGACGAGATCGCCATATATAGGACAGAACAATTGCAATTATAAAGAAAACAATAGACCACATAAGCGAAATATATAGAGTTTGATTTTCTAACAAATTTCCAGCTGCTAAAAGAAATAAAAAGAGGACGTGACCAATATAATGTGTTAATGCCATTTGTCCTGTTAGAATAAGAGATTTTATAATTACATTTTTAGTGAAAATTTCTGAGACATATATACATAAGATAATCACGATAATAGCCGTACTTGAACTAGATAAAATATAAAATAGATTTGGAGGCATGGGTTTTGTGGAAAAGATATATATTGCAATGTCTCCGCCTATATAGGGACTTATTGTTTTAATAAAAAAAAACGAAAGACTTTCTAATACAAGAAATGAAAAAGAGGAATACCATAATAATTTTTTTCTTATATCATTTCGTGTAAAATCTAGCCTTCCTAACAACATACCGAGTAATAAGAAGCAAAACCAAGGAAAAATAGGATGAAATCCATTGAATAAGAGATTACGCCAAAAACCTGCTAGTGTCCAAAATGCAGGGTATTCATGGAAAGTTGTATCCCAGCCTTTCGTATAATCAAATATAAGTTGAAAAATTTGTGCTGTAGTTAAAATTCCGATGAAAAAATATAGAAGAGTACGATTTGATGCGACAATATAAAAGGAGGATAGAAACATATAAAATGCATAATAGTGTAATATATCAGCGCTCCAGCCGATTGTATATAAGAATATTCCCAGAATGAATAAAAATATCGCTCTTCTCCAAATTGTATGTTTACTCTTATTTATAAGAGTAGGATCTTTCGTTACGCGTGCTTGTTTGGTCATAAGAGAGATACCAATTCCAGCCAAAATAACAAATATTGCAGACGCCCTTCCTTCAAAAAGGCCTGTGAAATAAATAATCCACGCTGCCCCATTACCATCTGCTCCCATTGCTAGTTTATAATTCACAATGACCATCCCAAATATCGCAAGTGCCCTAGCGAAATCGAAACCTGTTATTCTTTTTGATTTTTCAACCATAGTATTACTCCCCTTTATAAAATACTCTTTACCGTTAACCTCCAAATTTCTTCCGCATGGAGATTGAATGAACTTCCTACATATTTATCTAATCCCTCTACAACTAAAGTTAGCAATTGTGCCTTCGCTTCAATTTTTTCATTTTTTAGTACTCCTATTTCAGCTCCAAAGTGTAAAATTTCAATAAACCCTTTTAAATAATCCTGTAATATTTCCTGTAGCCAGTTTCCATACTTTTCTTCGCGCATGCTCAACATAACGTATTCATTTAATATTTTGGAGTAATAGACGTCTTTTTCTTGAACTTGTATCATATGAATTCCGTCATGTATAAGCTGTGTTTCAAAATTTTCTTTACTATAGTTAGAAATTGAAAAAAATTTAGAAAAATTTATTTCTTTTATAATTACTTTAAACAATTCTTTCATTAATTCTTCTTTTGAAGAAAAGTAATAATAAATTGCAGGTTTAGTCACACCTACTTCTTTTGCAATCATAGATAAACTAGTTCTTTCAAATCCATTTTCGGCAAATAATTTATATGCGACTTCTAAAATTTGTTCATATTTGATTGACATGGTTTTTAATCTCCTTTTTATTTACTTACCGGTAAGTAAATAAAAAGGAGATAATTCCCATTTTCAATAGGTGAAATAACAATTAATTTTAAAATGGAGTAATACGTTGCTCTATCAGCAACAGAAATAACCTCTAAATCAAAAAAATTGAAAATCCTCCTTTAAACCTTTAATATATACTCTAACTCAAAAAATGAAGTTATAGGATAGTATGAAAAAGGAGGTTTTATATACGGTTTTTACTACAATTAGAGACTGAGAGGTTATTCTATGTGGCATAATAAAAATGTATGGGTTGTTCTCACCGGTGAATTTATTGCTGGGGTTGGTTTATGGCTTGGGATTTTAGGAAATTTGGAATTCATGCAAAAGCATGTTCCATCTGATTTTATGAAATCCGTTATTATGTTTATTGGTTTATTAGCTGGCGTTCTTGTTGGTCCCATGGCCGGAAGATTTATTGACCAATATTCCAAGAAAAAAGTACTTTTATATGCAGGGTTTGGCCGTGTCATAAGCGTTATTTTTATGTTTTTTGCTATTCATTATGAAAGCATTGCATTTATGATTTTATTTATGATCACCATTCAAATTTCTGCAGCTTTTTACTTCCCTGCACTGCAATCTGTTATCCCTCTTATCGTTCAGGAGCATGAACTATTACAAATGAATGGGATTCATATGAATATCGCAACGATTGCTCGTATTGTTGGTACATCGCTTGGCGGTGTTCTTCTCGTTATAATGAGTTTAAAATATATGTACGCTTTTTCGATGGCTGCATACGCACTATTATTCTTTTCTACCTTTTTCTTAAACTTTGAAGATACAAAAACAAATATAACAAATGAAAAGCAACGTCAAAATACAAGTTTTATGGAAGTATTTCGTATTTTAAAAGAAATCCCGATTGCATTTCGTGCTTTAATTTTAAGTATTATTCCACTTTTATTTATTGGCGGTTTTAATTTAATGGTTATAAATATTAGTGAATTGCAGCATGATACAACAATTAAAGGGTTTATTTATACAATTGAAGGTCTATCATTTATGCTTGGTGCATTTGTTATTAAACGTTTATCCGAACGTGTTTCATCATATAAGTTACTGTATATTTTTTCATTTTGCATTGCTTTCTCCCATTTATCTCTCTATTTCAGCGATATAAAATGGATGACACTTGTCTCTTTTGGTATGTTTGGTTTTAGTGTGGGCTGCTTCTTTCCTGTTATGTCAACAATTTTCCAAACGAAAATTGATAAAAGCTACCATGGACGAATATTCTCATTCCGTAATATGTTTGATCGTGTAATGTTCCAAATTGTCTTACTTGGAACTGGTTTTTTCTTGGATACAATTGGATTGCAGTATATGGTGCTTATCTTTGGTGTTATTTCCTTATTTATTATTTTCATTTCGGTTTTACAGCAAAAACAACTAAGCAAAGATACTTCCCAAACACCGAATATGTAGGAGCCATCTCATTTTTGAGATGGCTTTCATTATTATATAATTAGTTCACCGAAATCTCCTGTTTTTATGTTTCCGCTGTTTGCTTCATCAGTATCTATATGCATGTCTAAAGCATATGTATCCTTCACCCGGATTAATACTTGATTAAAAATCAATCCTCTCTCACTTTTAACTTTAACACTCACATATTGTCCATCGCTCACTTGAAACTGCGCTGCATCTTGTGCTGTCATATGAATATGCCGCTCAGCGACAATTACGCCTTTATCAATTTGAACTTCACCATTTGGACCAATTAAAGTAATACCAGGTGTCCCATCAATGTTTCCTGAAGAGCGAAGCGGGGCATTGATGCCAAGATGACGAGCATCTGTTTTTGAAATCTCTACTTGTGTAAATTTGCGAACAGGTCCTAGGATTCGTACTTTCGCAATTTCGGCTTTCTCAGTTTTAATCGTAACTGTTTCTTCAGCTGCGAATTCTCCGGGTTGAGAAAGCTCCTTTGCTACCGTTAACACATAGCCATTTCCAAAAAGCCTTTCTAAGTCTTCTTTTGTCACATGAATATGTCGATTTGATACACCGATAGGAATTTGCTTCATTTTGTATTTCTCCCTTTGTTGATATACACTCTCTATTATTTCCATAATTACGAAAATTAGTTATAAAAATCAAAGTTAACATATGTTCTAAGAACTTCTTTTTTTTGTGTAAGTATTATTTTTAAAATAAAATATACGGTAAAGGAAATTTTACAACCAACACTATTTTTACATCTTCATAAAAAATGATAAAATATATTTGTATGTGTTTTCAGAAAAATAAAATAATAAGAATTCCAAGACAAGTTATAACTACAACACCAGTATTTTAGGAGGCGTTATTCATGAATTTCACGCTAGCAAATCGAATGGAAGCATTTCAAGCATCAATTTTTAGTGAACTAGCAACATATAAAAAAAAGAAAATAGCAGAAGGTCATGCAATTATTGATTTAAGTATCGGAAACCCGGATATGCCCCCTGCTGATATTGTCATAAATACACTTGTAAATGCAGCAAACGAAAAGACTAATTATGGATATACTTTAACTGGTACACAAGAATTTCACGCAGCCGTAACAGAATATTATAAGATACATCATCATGTCACTTTAAATGCTGATAATGAGGTTTTATTATTAATGGGATCACAAGACGGACTTGTTCATTTACCAATGGTTTTTGCTGATCCAGGCGATATTATTCTTGTTCCAGATCCAGGTTACACAGCATATGCGACAGGTCTTGCGATGGCAGGAGCAACTCCGTATTTTATGCCGTTAAAAAAAGAAAATCATTTTCTTCCTGATTTACATTCAATCCCAAAAGAAGTTGCTCAAAAAGCAAAAATGATGATTTTAAACTTTCCAGGTAATCCAGTACCAGCAATGGCAACGGAATCATTTTTTACTGATGTGATTACTTTTGCAAAAGAATATAATATTATCGTTGTTCATGACTTCGCTTATTCTGAATTCTATTATGATGATCAAAAACCTATTAGCTTCCTCTCAGTTCCTGGAGCAAAAGACGTCGGTGTGGAGATTAACTCTTTATCTAAAAGCTATAGCTTAGCTGGTAGCCGTATTGGTTACATAATTGGAAATGAAGAAATCGTCGGAGCGCTCAACCAATTTAAATCAAATACAGACTATGGAGTCTTTCTTCCAATTCAAAAAGCAGCAACTGTTGCTTTAAAAGAAGGTACTGCATATTGCGCAGCAAATCGGAAAATTTATCAAAAACGAAGAGACATATTTATTGATGGGCTAGCCAAAGCGGGTTGGCATGTTGAAAAGCCTGCTGGAAGCATGTTTATATGGGCAGAAGTTCCAAAAGATTATACTTCTTTGGAATTTGCATATGCATTAATTAATCGTGCCAATGTCGTTGTTACACCAGGTCATGCATTTGGCCCACATGGAGAAGGTTTTGTCCGCATTGCCCTTGTTCAAAATGAAGAAAAATTAAAACAAGTAGTTAACAACATTAAAAATAGCGGCATTTTTTCTAGTGAGAGTGCTTTAATCAAAAATTAGTTACACTTTTTCTACCCTTTTCTATATATACGAGTTAAAAAAAAGACATAAAAACCACTTTAGAGTACCTGACCGTGCGTAAAAGCAGTTAAGGCCTTTCCCTACCACATGTGAAGAAAGCAAGTGGCGTTATAAAAAGAATACGAGAACACATCTACTGTTCTTCTCTCTTATCTAAATATAATCAAGGAGGTCATGCATGAGTAATATTAATATTCAAAGCATACTCCCATACCGGTATCCATTTTTAATGATCGATGGCATCGTTGAAATGGAGTCAGGAAAATAGGTAAAAGGTTATAAAAATATAAGTTGTAACGAATGGTTTATAACCGAATTGCAAACGCCGATGCCACACATGTTAATTGTTGAAGCAATTGCACAACTCGGAGCATTTGTCAGCGTGGAAAATACTGATGGATTTGGATTTCTTTCATCACTTGAGGGAGTAGATTTTTTAGAATCCGTTCAGCCTGGTGATCGATTAGATCTATATTATGAAGTTATTCGTAATAAGAGTGGATTCATCCTTGGGAAAGGCCATGTCACTGTAAATAAGAAAACCATAGTCAGTGTAGATAAATTATTAGTGTATATGCAATGAAATCCAATTTAGATTTACAAAAATTAGAACAGTGACATTTACACGCACTGTTCTTTTCTCTTCTATTAAGATCCTTTTGCTCCATAATCTTTAATATTTATTTTTACGCTATATTTAATTGGAACTTTACTAAATGTTTTATCCCAATCTTTTTTGACCTTTTCCCATACTTTTGGGTTCTTAATTCTTAATCTGTTTCCAAAGCCAGCAACGTCAACCTCATATTCTTTTTGTATCTTTTTTAATGTGTGATCTACTAGTCGATTCACTTCTTGTATAGCAGCTTTTTCTGCTCTTCTTAGAAATTTATTATTAAAAGGATTTCCCGAAGTAACCCAATTTTCAGATATACGACCCTCTGATTCGATTTTTACATCAAAAGAAATTTTGTTTCCTTTAACATGTGGGGTGATTGTACTTTTCATAGACGCAACCTCATACATAATCGGCTGGCCTGTCTCTTTATCAATACCTTTTACTAAACCACCTTTCCCTTTCCCCGTTATCCATGTTAAGCCTTCCAATTCCTTTTCAGATAAAAAGCCATGCAATTTTTTTGTCTTTCCTTTTATGATAGCAGCCCCCGAAAATTTCACTTCTCCTTTTGATGAAATAACATTTTGCAAAAGAAAACTGGATTCTGACTGCATCTTTCCTGGCAATTTAGCAAGAGGAACAGGAGGCAAAATTCTTGACGTTCTATATTGATTATCTGCAATTCCATACAGGCGAAGCGCTGGAATTTCCCCTGCTTCCTTCATTTCGAGCGTCTTACTAGCTCGGCCTTTGCTAATTAACATAAGGCAACTTGGTCGAATTTCATTATCACGAAGATAAATATCCAGTATTTTTTTTAAGCTATACGTACGCGCCAGATTTGCACTAATAACAATCACTTTCGTATGATGAAAAATTACAGGGCGATCTCTTCTCAATGAAACTTCACGAATCATTTGATGAAGAGAATCTCCAGTTTCGGAAACATTCGTATAAGCTTTTTGTTGCGACGCCCCGCCCTTCCCACCTCCACCAGATGATTGCGGGTTAACAAATTGATAGGTAGTGGTTATAAGGTTCTTTTTTGGATATCCTCCACCTTCGTCTTCTAGTGCTTTTTCAACAGTCGACTCCTTGCCCTTATCAAATGCCAAACCTACTTCAAAACCAAGCTCTTCAATTACATGACTGCTCCAGCACCCTGTAAGAGAAAAAAGGAAAAGTACTAACGGTAAAACTAGGAGGAATCGTATATTATTAAGATTTTGTTTCATTCTTTCCCTTCCTCCATCTTACGATCATGAGGAGAAGAATTGGCAATACACCGAATAAAAACAAAGCAGTATTCCCGATCATATCTCCAAGTTTAAATAAATCGTTAGTATTCTTTGGGATTAAAGCAATAACGTATACAACTGGTAGTAATCCATACATAAACGAATGAATATTCTTTTTAAAAAGTTGAGCCAATCCAAAAGCAGCCGCATAGTAACAGATTGTATAAGTTGAAAAGATTTGCATAATCCATATTACAAGTAATAAAGATTCAAACCGTTCAAATATTAAACCAGGGATTTCAAAACTTCTCATAAGATCAAACGTTGGCCATGTTCTCGTTAATACTCCATCAACAGAAAACGCTCCAATTACCATCACAACAGTAATTACATAAAAGATCAAAGGAATAATAATTCCAACTAGTACAACCTTTACACCTTTGTTTGGCTGCTCCATAAACACCAACAGGAGCAACATGATTTCCGCACCTGAATAAGCGAGAGTTGTTGTTTTGATCCCTTTTAGTACTGGCATAATACCTAATCCTAATACCGGCCGGAGATTATCTATCTCGAATATTCCGATACTCATAAAGGCCGTTAACAAAAAAATGAAGATTGTAATCGGAAATATAATCCCAAACATACGAGCCATTGGATTGATGCCACCTATCATCAAATAGAGACCCACCCACATAAACGTCATAATAATAGCCCAGCCAGGTGTTCCTTCCAGTAAAAAGAAACTGGTTACTTCCTCCAGTACTCTCACTTCAAATGAGGAAAGCGTAAAAAAGTAAATGATAATACATAGACTTAGTAACCCGCCTATCCATTTCCCTACAATATCTTGGCTATACTGATAAAATGTTTTTTCAGGAAACTGTTGACTTAATTTGACCATGATTATCCCCGTAACCATTGCAATCAGACCACCTAAAATAACAGTTATCCACACATCTGGTGTTTGTACTTTCTCAGCAGCTGTTCTAGGCAAGGTGAGAATACCTGCTGCAAGTACATAATTGATCATAATGACAGCCGCTTGTGAAGTCTCAATTCGATCTTTAGGATTGGTAATCATCGCTGGTCACTTCCTTTTCAAAGTAATCTATCCTTTTCGTATTGGATCCTTCGTACGCATCATCTTTGGACGACGTTTCATCATTTGGAATGGAACGCGAACGACAAAGTCTTTCCAATCACTTGTCCGATAAGGAACAGCTGGACTAACATAGGGTACGCCAAAACTTTTCAGTTTCACCAAATGACTGCATAAGAAGAGAAAAAACAGAATGAGACCGTACAGTCCAAACAATGCAGCGCAAAACATGCCTACAAAGCGAAGGATGCGAAGTGGAATCGCTGTACTGTAATGCGAGAGAGCAAATGAAGAAATGGCCGTTGCGGCTACTACGATGACCATAATAGGACTAACAATTCCAGCTTCTACCGCAGCTTGCCCAATAATTAATCCGCCAACGATCCCCATTGCCGAGCCAATTGGTTTTGGCAAACGCAGCCCGGCTTCTCTCAAGATTTCAATAGCCACTTCCATAAGCAATGCTTCTATAATCGCAGGAAAAGGAACACCTATGCGTCCTCCTATAATAGAAATGGCTAACTTAGTCGGAATCAATCCAGGATGAAACGAGATAAAAGAAATATACAAAGCAGGTGTAAAAAGAGCAATAATAGCTGATCCAAAACGTAATAGGCGGATGAGTGTGCCTGGAATCCAACGTTCATAATAATCTTCAGGCGATTGCATCATCATGCTAAATGTAACTGGAGCGATTAACACAAAAGGCGTTCCATCTAATAAAATTGCAACCCGCCCTTCCATCAATGCAGCAACGACACGATCAGGGCGCTCCGTACTCTGCACCTGCGCAAAAGGACTGAAATAATTATCTTCGATGAGCTGCTCTACATAACCTGATTCTGCTACATTGTCAATGTCAATTTTTCGAATTCTCCCCTTCACTTCTTCTACTAATTCCGAATCAGCAATCTCATTCATATAAGCGACAACAAGTTCTTTTTTTGCTCGCTTCCCTACTTGGAATTTTATTAATGATAAGCCTTCATTTTCACCATGACGTCGTAACAGAGCGGTATTATCGCTTAAAATTTCTGTGAAACCGATTCGTGGACCTCGGACGGATACCTCTGAAATAGGTTCTTCAATATTCCGAGTTCTTCCTTTTGTTGTACTGAGAATCAATACTTCTGATGACCCATCAACTAATAGTCCCGTTGACCCTGTCAATACTTTTGACATCAACCCTTTAATATCATGAACTTCTTTTATTTCACTAATAGAAAGGACTTGCTCGATAATAAACTCTTTTGAAACTGTCCCGTTCATATAAGATGAGTCATGTTTATATTCTTCATAAAAATCATTCATTAATGATTTCATAATATGTGTGTCAATGAGCTCTTTATCTGACAAACCCTCCACAAAAATAATCGCAGCCCGAATACCTGTACGTCCAATGTTAAACTCTCGAAAGTGTACATCCGAGTTAAAAGTAATTTCTTGCTTTACAAGTTCTAAATCCAACGTAAAGTTACCTATAAATTTTTCAGATGAGTTTTGATTGGACATCATTCCTTGCTCACCTTCATACATTTTCGTTGTATTGTTCATTTGTTGATTTGTTGACTCCTGCTCTCTCATTCTTATCACTCTTTCTCTTAAAAAAGCTTAATGTATATCCAAATTTAATGACAGCCTAAACTTAAACTTCACCAGCAATCACCACTTTTGGCATCACATGCAAATGTTTATCAGACTGAGAGGATGTTAATAAAGTAAGTCTTCTATGGTTGACTTAAGAATGAATACACGAATCATTCATTCCGTTACTTTTCCTCTAATGTATGGATCCAACTAAAGATTTTTGAAATCACATATGGGACGAATAATACAATAAAAGCTTGTCCAAATACTTTCCATTCTGGAAGATAGGCAACTATTGTTTTCCACATTTTAACCATCCTATATCATTGGAATTTCTTACGGATTATTATGTGTGATGTACGGAAATTTAATCCAACGAAATCTCCCTTCCACCATATAAAAATGTAAACGAAACAGAGGTCAGGCTTCATAGCCTGACCTCTGTTTCGTTTATTTATCCTGAATATAAGTATTTACATTAACTGCTGATAAAAAAGGGCTTAATTCCTTTTTATAATAAATATATAACTCGTGCATAGCACGTGTGCAAGCTGTATAAAAAAGCTTACGTTCACTTTCTTTTCTATATTGTTGGTTTGAAGCGTTATAAATAATAACAGCGTCAAACTCTATGCCTTTCGCTAAATATGAAGGCACAATAAGTATCCCCGAATCAAACGAAGCTGTTTCTTTTTCGATAAGGTGCATTTGTTCATGTTGCTGCAATATGCCATATGCCGCTTTGCTTTCCTCGGCAGTTTTACAAATAATCGCTATCGTTTTATGATTATTTTTTTTAAAATCTTTAATTCGAGTTACAATGCTTTGATGTAATTCCTCATCTGTTTCTACCGCTGTTATAACCGGTTTTCTCCCCTCACGCTCAAATGGTTTAATACCCTTACCTTCTGAAATAAATTGCCGCGTAAATTCAATAATTTGTTTTGTTGAACGATAACTACGATTAAGTTCAATCTTCTTACTTTTTTCCTCTCCATATAAGGTATATAGTTGCGAAAATTCATTTTCAGTCGCATGTGCGTGTATCGTCTGATTAAAATCACCAAGTACTGTCATTTTACTATGCGGAAATAATCGTTTCAAAAAGGTAAATTGAAATACCGAATAATCTTGTGCTTCATCAATAAATATATGCTTTGCAGATGTATTTTTTTGTAAATCCCCCAACTGATCTTTTAAATATAAATAAGGCGTCGCATCCTCATAAGCCATATTAAAATTACGTATGCGATTAGCCGTTTCTTCACATATTTCTTTCCAGTCTGACGGTAAATTGTTAACATCTATGAATTTTCTTACAAATAACGGATCAGTAAATAACTGTAAATAAATAGAGGCCGTATGAATAAATTGAAACTTTTTCACGCGTTTACGAATCTGTTTAAAATGTTTTTTTACAATCATTGCAGCTAACAATTGTTGTTCACGTTCAAAATCATCAAATGTATTAGCGTCATATTGTTTCTCTCGTTGTAGTTTTTTATGAATTTTAGCGTACGTTTCTTTATCTAATAGCTGTATTTCTTCTTCTACCCAAAGTTCTTTTCGTTCTAACAGCTCTCTATTCTTTAATTCTTTTAGTAACCACTCAGAAATTAATTTTATTCGATTCGGAATTCGCATAGATTGAGGGAAAGAATAAAATTTTTCTCGAATTTCCTCTTTCGATATTAATACATTCCCGCGAAATTTCACATCTTTAAAAATCATTCCACCTTGTTTTAAATAATTCACATAACAGTCTACAATCTTTACAAAATGTGCACTTGCTTTATATCGAATACCATGCATGCGTAATAAGTATTCTGAGTCTTCTTTGCCTGCAAGTACATATTCTATTTGTGTAAATGGATCTTCTATAGTAAAAGTTTTTTCGATGTGCTCCTCTAAATACTCTTGGAAGGTTGTTTGTCTCATATTCTCTTCTCCTAATTCAGGGAGAACAGACGATATATAACTATTAAACATTGAATTAGGAGAAAAAAGAACGATTTGATCTGCATGTAATGTATCTCGATATCGGTATAGTAAATAGGCCACACGCTGCAATGCAGCCGATGTCTTTCCGCTCCCTGCTGCTCCTTGAACTATAAGTAAACGACTCGTTTCATTACGAATTATTAGATTTTGTTCTTTCTGGATCGTAGAAACGATACTTTTCATTTGTGTATTGGCATTCTTCCCTAACACTTCTTGTAATAACGCGTCACCAATCGTTACTCCGGTATCAAACATACTTTTCATTTGACCGTTACGAATGAGAAATTGTCTCTTAACAGTTATTTCCCCTGTAATCATTTCATCTTGTGCATGATACACGGCCGATCCTAACGAATAATCATAATATAGACTAGATATTGGTGCTCTCCAATCATATACTAGAAATTGTTCTGTACTCTCATCAAAAAACGAATGAATACCAAGATAAATTTGATCTGGACTTCTTTCACCTTCTTCTAAAAAATCAATTCTTCCAAAATACGGAGATAGTTCTAGTCGTTTTAACATGGTAAGTTGTTTATCAGCATGATAGTGACTGCGTTCTCTTTCTGCTAACAATTCTACTTGTTGCTTTATACTTGCCGCTGTTTCAACGGCTTCTTCAGCATTATCAAAGTTAGCTGTTACATCATTCCAAAAATTTTTCCGAATATGAACTACCTCTTTTTTTCCGCTACTTACATATTGTTGTAGACTCTCTACGCGCCCTTTAATTTTCTTGACAACTTCCTCTATTCGTTTTTGTTCTCTCTTCCACTCTTGTTCATACTTCTCCATATTGTCACTCCTTGTCGACAAAATAATTTGACCAAAAGTTTGACAAACACAGTTGTTTTTTGATAAAATTATTATGGATAAATACATGGGTAAATCAATAAGGTTTCTAATGGTCATTTTTTCATTTTAACATATACAGCTTTCTTAGTTCAATGAAAATAGGAACCGTAAACGACAATTTCACTCGATACTAAGGACGCTTATTAAAGTTTCAAATAAAAATCGATTCCCTAATTAGGGAATCGATTTTTATTTAGCATATTCAATTTCATCATTAATGTCATTGAATTCCGATTACTCTACTATTTCCGTTCTTCGCAATTTGGACTTTCGCATACATCCCTTCTCCTTTCACAAGGCTAACAGGAACTTCACTTTTACTCCCTATCGTAACAAATCCATAATTCATATATCCTTTAATCCAAATTCCTTTTTCTTTCGGGTAGTCACCGAGCTTTATTTGATCTAAATGATAATCCTTCCCTTGCCCTTGATTTTTCTTTAATTTTATAAACACAGGTACTTTTGTTTCTTTTTTCGTTTCACGATTCAACATCATCTCGTTTGCTTCCGCTTCTATTTCCAAAGAAAACCATACTTTTTTCATATTGCCTAATTTCTCAACTTGATTTTCCAGTTTCAGTAATACAACAGTGCTATTATAATAGTTCCATTCTTGCTGTGTAATAGTACCAAGTAAAATGAAACTAGAAAGTATACCTACTAACCATGCGTGTTTTTTCTTATACGTTCTGTTAAGTTTAATAATATTTTCTTGTTTTTGCTGCTTTTTTGTTAATAACAATATAATCCCTGCCAGAAACAGCATCCAGCTCAATCCATAGTTTCCAATGTAATTTGTCTCATACATAATAAAATTCGTAAACAAATAGATAACAACGCCAATCCGCTTGATTACAGTATCTCTTACATACAACATGCCTAGTACAAGAAGTAGTATATATCCACCGTGTGCACTTACAATAAACCAAGGATCCGCCCCTTCGTATTTTGCTAACAAATAGAAAAAGACATATATCATTCCAAAGCCAACGCTATTTCGTAATAAACATTTATTTTTCCGTAAAATCGTAAATATGAAAAATCCAATGTGAATAAATACGAGATAACTCATACTTGTTGTATATTCAACCGATTTCATACATTCACTTACTATGACTCCTTCTAATAACCACCATAAACTATATTGCTCTGCCTTATATTTTGCGAATAGCCAATACAAAAAAATACAAGCAGCATACAATAATCCCCATATGTAATGGTGACTTGTTACAAGTGTTGTAATGCCTGCCATGATACCGAAGACAAATAAAAAAATTCGTAAAAATTTTGTTGTTATTTTTTTATATACCCAAATCGCAAGCACACTTAGCGTAGCGCCTACAATCATGATCATACTGCTTTCTCTTGCGGTTTCCCATAAAATAAAGTAAAGACTAGCAAGAAAAAGAACACTTCCTATTGAGCTTACTAAAACATATAACACATACTCTCCTATTTTCCGAGGGTGTATATTCGTTTGATTCTTTTTTTCTTGCCAAGTGAAATATTGCTGTGAAATTAAAACAAACAAACCGACAAGTACCATCAAAATATATGAGAGATTCATAGTTAAGTTTACAAATAGATTTGTAATGTCTATAAATGCATACAATGACCATGCCGTTAAGATTGCACCAGTCGTTATTTTATATAAATGTCCTTCTTTTATCTTTTTAAAGATAATTGTGTATGTGACTGTCATGAAAATTGCACAAACTACTTTTAACCAGTAATTAGGCTCTCCTTGCTCATATAAAACCGCAAGATATACCATCCATAATCCTAACAAGCTAGTTGTATAAAATAAATAGCGCCCTGACATCTTTCGTTCTAGGCAATACCATATAACTGAAGCAGTTGTAATCATAATAGATTGCCATTTATGTGAAACGACAAACCACATTGCTTCATCTAAATTTGATAAAAAGTAAAGCACTGCTCCGCCGCCAAGCACATACCACTCTGTTTTTTTGTCAGTGAAATAAAGATATAATGCTGGAAGAAGCCAACTAACAGAAAGCCATATTTTCTCATTTTCAATACCGTAAATATTTCGAAGCATCCAACATGACCACGCATAGGCGAGATATAAGGTTACACGCATCCCCCTTATAAACAGCACATTTGCAAACATTACATTTCTAACTGTAAAGTACCATACGATTGCAATAATGGGTACTCCTAATACCGCTAAACTTTGATACACCGTTAACCATGAATAACGCATAGACATTGTTAAAACAATATAAGCAGCAAGTAAAGACCATACTCCAAGTATCCTATACACATCATCTTTCCAAGCCTTCATCCCCATCCCTCCTTCTACAAGTGTATTCCTTTTATTCATATTTTCCACTTGCAATTTATATATTTTCCCATTTTTGATTTTCATTACGCAATCTATGAAAAATAGAAATCTTAATGTTTCTCTTTTTTTCATAGAAACATTGAGATTTTGAGACAATCTATTCTATCTTTAATAATCCTGTTATAGCTTTAATCACGACCTCTGGATTCTCTAATTGAATCGAATGACCATTCTCTGTTTGAATATGCTTCGTACAGCTCGTTAGTCCACATAATAGTTGCTGCTGCTCTTTCCATATTGGATCTGTATTGTTAGAACTTATGACAACTACCGGCAAGTTTTCACGTAAATTTTCTGCTCGCTTTATTTGTTTCGCTGATTCTTCACTGTACAACATTTCTTTATAAACTGCTTCATATGCTCCGGGAGTATATCCCACATGTTTTACATGATTTTGAACTTGCGCCGGAAGACTTCTTCCTCCTACCGGTATTTTTAACAGGCGCGGCAAACCAATAGTAGAGGTGATATATCCTAACCTCATCTGCTTTAAGCTTTTTATGTATTGCTGCGATCTGTCTGTATTCATTTCCTCTTTCACGTATCGATTTTCATGTGCCGCATCAACCAAGACAATTCCTGCTACTTCATTAGGATATTGACTTGCAAATAAGCGCATATTTAGTCCTGCAAATGAATGTCCCACTAAAATATAAGGAGGAGAAATGTTCATTTCGTCTAAAGCTATTTTCAAATCATTTACTACTTCTTTACTAGTCGATATACCACTTCTCGTATCACTCCATCCATATCCAGCCCGGTCAAAAGAAACTACTCTTGTAAACTTTGATAATCCAGGCTGGACCAGACACCAAGCTAAACAATTTCCGCTTAATCCCGCATCTAAAATAACAGTAGGATTTCCATTTTCTTCACCGGAAATAATAGCATGAATGCTGCGACCATGGACTTTCACGATACTTCCGGGTTCCTTCGTTTCATTCTTTTTTCTTATGTATAGATTTCCCGCTGTAAACGGAAATAGTACAGTGCTAATTATTGTTTTTAAAAGATAATCAGTTTGAAAAGCCATGATAATAATTATACCCCCATCCAGTTTTTTAATAATTGTC
The DNA here is from genome assembly GCF_028401955.1 of Bacillus sp. BP-3. Taxonomy (GTDB): domain Bacteria; phylum Bacillota; class Bacilli; order Bacillales; family Bacillaceae_G; genus Bacillus_A. The sequence goes on along the minus strand of NZ_JAQOTJ010000003.1, from coordinate 198,000 downwards.
CCTCTCCAAAAATAGGAAATTTTAATTTATTTTACTACATACTAATTATTCTCTGTTCATTAAAAAATCTCTCTTAAAAATTGTATATTTTCATCAAAATTCAAAATTTTTATCCTATTTTTACATTTCGGGGTTTACAAGTGTTACCCAATTGTATATACTTACTTACGTAAGAAAAAATTTCCAAAGGAGGTCGAATGAAATGATGAAAGTAACTGTAAATGTAGCGCCTGTTTCACAATTAAATAAATGTTCGACCATCCGTATGGAGAATTGAAAATCGTGTTTACTATGATTTAAATTATTCTGCCACAGGAGGTCGAATGCCTTCCTGTGGCTTTTTCATGACTTGCCGCAGGAGCACTCTGTCTTCCTGTGGCTTTTTTGTGCGATTTTCACATTCTTACAATTTTACACATTTGAAGGGAGTTAAAAATAATATGACATTTCACGTATTCTTTTTAACGATTACGATTCAAAAAGCTCGTCTATCTGAAGAAGAACTTGAACATAAACAACGTGTTCAACAAATTGTAGACGAAGTAAAAGATCGACAAATATCGTTTTATAACCATCTGTAATCTTGAATACTAAATAGCGATGAAAGGAGATAGTTAAAATGATTTTATCTAAGTGGAAAATTATGATTTGGATTGTAGAGGTAGACTCCGCATAACAAAATATGTATTTTTTAGGATTAGATTATGAATAAATGGAATTATTGAAAATTACCTCTGTCAAGCTTGCAACATGCAGGAATACAGTTTGCAAAATCTAAAAAAACTACGGTTTGAATAGTTCGAGAGGAATCCATTTTTAAATTAGTAAAATGCTCTTATCAACCAATCTTTTATCGGTTAAAATCTGATCTACAAACAAAAAACAAGGTTGCCTTAAAAAAATATAAGCAACCTTGTTCACAACTTTTATTTATTACTTTTTTAAAAATCTAATGCATTTACTTTATCTTTTAATGTATTCACTTTCTGAGGTTGATGAGAAAGTTGGCTGCATTCACGAAATGCAAAATGTTTACAACCTAAACATTTTTTCGTATCCAAATGTTCTAAAGCGTAGTTAATTGCGTCCCCTGTATGCTCAAAGAAGTTCTGTTCCTCAATTTCAGTATACAATCCATTTCTAACTAAGGTTGTTTTTAGTTCAGATTGAATACCTGAGACTAGAAGTATACCACCTTGTTGTTTAAAAGAATGAACAATACTTCTAAAGTAAGACTCTCCTGTAGTATCAATAAAAGGAACTTTTCCCATTCGTAAAATTAAAACTCTAGGTTTATAATGAATAGTTGCTAAAATGTTTTGTTCAAATGTTTGAGCAGCACCAAAGAATAATGGACCTTCTATTGTATAAATACTAATTTGCGGACAATCATGAGTTTTATTCACCACATGCGGTAACAATTTTTCATTCTTTCTTGAATGGTCTGGAAGCACTTTAGATATGACTAGCATGTTGCTCATACGTTTTGTAAATAAAATAATAGCTAAAATAAGACCGATTTCTACAGCTGTTGTTAAACTCGTAAATACAGTAAACAAAAATGTTACAACTAATACAAGAGAATCCCCACTCTTCATTTTAAGGATATGAGCAAAATGTTTTTGTTCGCTCATGTTCCAAGCTACTACCATTAAAATAGGAGCCATACTAGCAAGTGGAATATGCGAAGCATACGGAGCTAGTAATAAAAGTATTAATAATACAAAGATTCCATGAATAACACCTGAAATCGGCGAAGTGGCTCCGCTCTTAATATTAGTTGCTGTTCGGGCAATGGCTCCAGTTGCTGGAATTCCTCCAAATAACGGTGTGACAATATTAGCAATTCCTTGACCAATAAGTTCTTTATTGCTGTTGTGTTTACTATTTGTCATTCCATCTGCCACGACAGCGGATAAAAGAGATTCAATACCGCCGAGCATCGCAATTACAAATGCCGGCCCCATCAGCTGTTTGATCCGTTCTAATGTGATTTCTGGCACATGAAACTGCGGAAGTGTATTGGGTATCGTGCCATAAGCTGTACCAATAGTTGGTACATGGCCCGTAAAAAATACCGTTGCAATTAAAGTTGAAATTACAATAGCTACTAGTGAACCAGGTACTTTTGGGAAAATTTTTGGTGTTACGAGTATAACAATAAGACAAATGAAAGCTGTTATAATACTGTAAAAATTGACGGTATCAATCTGAATAAAGATTTCATTCAGATTTGCTATAAATGCCTCATGCTTTTTTATACCTGTTAAACCTAAAAAGCTAGCAATTTGTCCCGTAAAAATAGTAACAGCAATACCTGATGTGAAACCAACTGTTACAGGACGCGGGATAAACTTAATTAAAGAGCCCAATTTAAATATACCCATTAGACATAAAAGAATTCCGGCTAATAAACCTGCCAGTAACAAATTTTCATATCCATAGGTAATTACAATACTTAAAAGAATCGGAACAAAAGCACCTGTTGGCCCTCCAATTTGATATCTCGAACCACCAAATAGCGCTGTAAGAATTCCAGCAATACATGTTGTATAAATCCCATACTCTGGTTTAACTCCAGAAGCTATAGCAAAAGACATAGCAAGCGGAATCGCAACAACTCCGACAATCGTTCCTGAAAGAAGATCCTTTTGAAAGTGCCCCAATGAGTATCCTTCAAATCTTCCTGTAAATAACCCTTTCATTATAAACCCTTCTTTTCTATTATTAATAAATCTTGCTGTTTCTGAAAAATTAATTACCTCTTAATATATTTGAATTGTAAATACATTTTTCATGCTCTTATATAAGGAAAACATTAGCTTAGTATTGACTATACGTTTTGCTCAAATGACGTTCTAATTCACCTATATCTCCGTTCTCTTGCACATAGTTTTTCAACCTTTCTGCTAAAAGCTCTCCTTCTCGGCTATCTAGATTCTCTGTATCGATAAAGGATTTAATCCATACCTTATCTGGCGTACGATCTCTACGAAACATTTGACCTGGAACTTCACTCCAAAAACTCTTCCATTCATCCAGTAATCCTATTCTATCAAATAAAAAACTTTGAATCCCACATAACCAGGCTGTACAAGATGTATTTCTCTTTTGACATCCAACTTTATCTTGTAAATGCTGGCATGCAAAACAACAAGAATTCCCACTTTTAATACAAACATCACAAACATGATGTGCTCCTACTGAGCGAAATATTTCAATTCCATGTTGAATAATAACATCTTTCTTAACTTCGATACTCAACCCCCTCCTTTACTATGGTTTTATCATCTTCTTCTAACATTGAAATCGTATCAATTAAATGATTATTAAAAATCGCTCGTGCAACTTCTAATAAATTCATAATCATTGGATCTCGAAGAGAATATAAAACTCGTTTCCCATCTTTTGTACCAACAACAATGTTCTTTGCACGTAGTACACTCAATTGTTGTGAAACGGCAGAACCCTCCTTATTAAGAATGCTTTGGAGTTCATTTACACTTTTTTCACCCTCTGACAATAATTCAAGAATACGGATCCGCAAAGGATGTGATAAGGCTTTAAAAAAGTCAGCCTTAAACTGTTGCATTTCATTTCCCATTCAAACGCCTCCATTACTTACTTATAATTTTAAAGAATTTAGCAGTATTCTATACATCTTCAAATGTTTGAATATGTATAGAATACTGCTATCGTAAATAATTTTCAATACAAATTTTTGACGATATGAAACGGCCGAAAGTCAAATCAGCCATACGTATATTTTAATTATATATATATTACATTTACATTGAGAAAGAAAGAAGACCAGTTACACTCTGTAACCGGCCTTCTTTCTATTTCTTATTTTTTTTCGATTCAAAAAGTCTTACTAAGTTTGAAATAATTGTTTTCAATACAGCATAGGTTGGTACAGCTAAAATCATCCCAATAATTCCAGCAAAATTTCCGACACCTAGAATTAACATGATAATTGTTAAAGGATGAATATTTAGTTTCTCACTCATAATTCGCGGTGATAAAATATTACTCTCAAATTGCTGAACAATTGTTACCACAACAATAACCCATACCGCCTGCATTGGCGATACAAATAGTCCAACAATAACAGCTGGCGCTGCTCCAATAAACGGGCCTAAATTTGGAATAATATTCGTAACTGCTGCCACAATCCCAAAAATAAAAGCATAAGGAAGCCCAATGATTAAATAACCAACAAACGTGAAAGCTCCAACAAATAAACAAACGAGTGCTTGGCCTTGAATGTACGCCGCGAGGGTTTCATTTGTTTCTTTAAAAAGACGAAGCCCTTCTTCACGGTACGTTTCTGGTAAAAAACGAACCGCTGATCCGGGGAATTTATGACCATCTTTAAACATATAAAACAAAATAAATGGAACTGTGAAAACAACTAACGCAACATTTGTAATAATTCCAAATAATGCAGTTGCACTCGCTGTAAGCGTATTGGGTATTTCTTTCAAATAAGTAAGAGCATTCTTTTCTATTGTTGCTAGAGAAACATAATCCTGTGTTGTAAGCCATTGAAATAGCTTATGATTCGATAAATCCGTTATGTATTCTCTCCCTACTTTAATATACGTTGGCATATTCGTTACTAATTCCATAAGCTGATGAGATACAGTTGGAACTACAACGCCGACCGCAACAGCTATTAATGTAATAATAAAGACATACAGTAACAAAATTGCTAAATTGCGCGGTACTTTTTTGTTCTCTAAAAAAAGCAGCACGGGATTAAACATAAAATACAAAAATGCAGCAATTAAAATAGGGAAAAATAAAGTGGAAATAAAAATACCGATTGGTTGAAATAAAAACGAAATTTTTGTACAGATAAAAATAATCACTACAACCATCAATACTTCTAATGTCCAAAAATGAACTTTTGATTTCAAAAAAGTGCCTCCTTTTAAATTTCTTCTATCATTGTAACAAATCGAAGCAAAAATTTATATGTTATTTCCTCGATCTATATTCCAATACATAAATAAATACACTACAATAAAGACATACAAAGTAAAACTTTTGTCAGCAGTGTTTTCATTCCCTGCTGATTATTAGTTGAACCAAACGAATTTTTACAGGCAGTTATTCCCTCTCTATCTCCTTTGCGTATCTCAAATTCTTGAGGTGAGGGTTTTATTGTCCGTACATAGCAAGATAAAAATTTGCAACTAAAAGGTGATAACTATGCCAATATGCAGTATTTGTAGAAATGATAAACAATGTATAGAACAATATGTAATTCCAGAAGTGTTATGTGGATATTATTATATCAACACGGTGTGTGAAACATGCCATGAAAACGAAATAGCAAGTATTGATCGTCTATTAATTAGCCATAAATTAATACAGTATAAAATAGATCAACTTAAACATCAAATTGATTCTCCTCTTCTTCTTGATATATATAATGAAGAAGAATATGCAAATGAAGAACCGGATAGTGCTGAGTTACGATTTTCAAATTCTCTCATTATGAAACTATGTAAAAGACACGATATCTCACTTCATGATGAAATTTGGAAAGAAGAGCGAGTAACAAAAGTTGCGGGTTCTATTCAACGTGAATTACTCCTTGATAACCGCAAATATAAGATGAGTTTATTGAAAATGGCTTACTTGTTTGCTGTACATACAATAGATGGTTATTTTCACGATCCCGATGCAGTTGTTATTTCTAACATTTTATCTAACATAGATTTCATTGAATTAAAAGAAAGAAATATTGTACGAGAGTTAAGCAAAAGTTCATTATGGAACACATTAAATACCGATTGTGAAAACCACTATTTCATTTTATTAAGCGACAAAGATGGATTATTTTGCTTTATTCGCCTCTTTGATGTTTTTGATGTCGTTGTTCATTTATCGAAAAAAAGATACAATCTTCCGTCACCAATTGTTGGTATAAATGATGCAGTCAACCAAATGTTTTATAGAAAAAGTTTAAAAGAATATATGAATGGATTATTCAAGCCAGCAAACGGAATTCAATCTTAAAAAATAATCGATATGTTTCCAAAAAGAAGAACGTACGCTCTCCTTTTTTATATAAACAAGATTGTGCTATAATAACAATGAAAAGAGCGATACAATCACATAAATAAACTAAATTAGCATATAAATAAAAAAAGACTAGCGTGCGGCAACACACTAGTCCCATATAACTCAGCAGAGTGGATTATTCATTATCCTATTTGTTTCTCATGAATTAAACAACCCACCTTCTATTGGCGTAGAGTGGGTTGTTATTTTTTGAGCTTGTCGATTAATAACACAACAAACGTTAGCAATGCAACGAGAAAAAGACCGCCTTGCAAAAGCAACGAAAGTTCACTCAATTTATCACCCCCCAACACTTAGAGAAGTGATAACAAAACAACCACTCTGACCATGAGTTACTCTTTCATTTTATCATAATTTTCAATTCTTTACGATGAAAACCGGCGAGCTTTGTACATGCCGGTTATTTTATTGTGTTGAGAAATAACAAATGTGACATACTAAGAAAAAAGTAGGTAGTCATATGAAGAATCGGATAAAAAAGGGTATTAAAAAAATAAGTATAATCACTCTCATTGTTCTTACAGGAGGAGTAATTTGGTTGTATGCTACAAATTCCGGTCACAAACTGCGTGAAATGATAGGAGGCTCTATTCTGTCATCACAACATCCACAATTTGCAAGATTACTCCTGTCGAAAGACGAGATTCATCAACTACAAACTGCTATTTATGCACCCCCAACACAAAAATCAAAGCTTCTTAATGGTTTATTTTCTCGTAAAAAACAACCTTTTTCTGTAACTGTAGAGACCATTGAAGATCCGCATTTCACAGCAAAGGTAATGAAAGTAAATGACCCAACTACCATTCATTTAGTAAGTACGAAATATCACGATCAAGGACAACCGTTATCTGATCTCATTGAACAAAATGAAGCTATTGCAGGTATCAATGCAGGAGGCTTTATAGATCCAGGAGGTGTTGGGCGTGGTGGACAAATTATTGGAATCGCACTATCTGATGGAATAATTCGTTCAGAGCCTGGATTTAGTCAAGATACACGTAATCTTGTTTGTGGATTCACCAAAAAAGGACAATTCATTACAGGTATGTATTCTATAAATGAATTAAAGCATATGAACGTAACACAGGCCGTTGCATTCGGACCGCAGTTGATTGTAGACGGGAAAAATATGGTGACTGATCAAGTTGAGGAAGCCTTTGGCTGGGCACCACGAACAGGCATCGGACAAGATACTGAGGGGAATGTCATCATGATTGTAACAGACGGAAGGTTCTATTGGAACAAAAACCATCGCGGAGCTTCCATGAGAGATATGGTTTCCCTTTTCAAAAAATACGGATGTATAGATGCGTTTGCCCTAGACGGCGGAGGTTCCACAACTATGATTTATAAAGGAAAGCTACAATTAAAACCGGCAACCGAAACGTCTGTAGGGATGCGATATCTTCCAAATGCATTTGTCGTTATTCCGAAAAAATAAGTATTACTAAAGAATCCTTACCTGCTGAAAGATTAAATGTTCGGCTGGTAAGGATTCTTGTATGGTCAGCTTTTATGATTGACAACTGATTGTCTCTTGAACTTTATTCATAACGGTATCATAGAACGCTCTCTCATCATCCACATTGATGTGAACCCTTGTTACTGTTTTTTGAAACCCATAAAACATAGTTGCCTGCATTGGCTTTACCAATACGATTTCGAGTTTTGCTGGTTCTTTCATAAACTCGTTTACTGTCGCATCAAAAATTTGTTTTTGTTCAATTTCAGAAGGTAATGCTCCTTTATTATGACGTATGCTTTGAATCTTACAAAATGGGACGATAAGCTGTTTCGTCAACCCAACTTGTAGAATAAGCTCTTTATCAGTTACAACATATGGACATAAACGAATTGCTTGTATTTCTGCTAAGAAAAATATCACAGCGTAAATATTTAAAATTAGCAAAATCCATGCTACAAGCGGATTCCATTGATGAAGAAAATAATGAAAACCGATTGATTCAATTAAAGTTGCATGTATGAGCATAATATTAAATGCAATTACACCTGTTTTTTTATGATATGTAAACATTCCTGAACCTGCAGGTATTTTTTTACACCAAGAAAATAACGCGTAATAAAACAGCTTACACTCTGATAACAATACATTCACAGCGACATTTTTGAAAACGGAATCGTATACAGCTCTATCGATTGCATATGAAAAAGATGGATACGCAAGCTTGTATTTCTTATAAGAACGAACAATCGCAGGTAGTTTTCTTGCTATTTTGTAAAAAAGATACAGCTCTAAGCAAAGAAATGCAATTTCCCCAGCTATTACTATATATGTGATAAACGAATAAGATTCAAAATACTGATTAGGAATAATAAATCTTGCAGCCACATAACCTGCAAATATCACAGGAAAAATATATTTTAGTGAATATCGCTTTCTTATAATCAGTATGTAAGTAACGATTGGAATAGTAAGTATAAAATCAAATAGAGAAGCAAGTGCTACTCGGTTTGGTAAAGGCGACATTATAGGTAGTGCATAAAGGAGAATATTCGAAAGGATAATCAAACTCGTAATAGCGAACCAAATTAAGCATCGTTTCTTCGATATAGTATGATTCATGTAATCATCCCTTTCTATTCTTTCTATTTGAAAATTTCATTTAAATGATCTTTGTAAAATATAATTGCTCTTTCATAGTTCTTTACACCTTCCGTTTTCACTACCACTTCTAGCAGCAGTTTCATCGCATCTTCATGAGATTGTACATTGTACTTTGCAATGGATAAAAATACTTTCATAGCGTCATCATCCGGATACAGTTTGATTCCTTCTTCTAATGTAGCAATCGCTTTCTCATACTCTCCAATACAGCGATATGTACTTCCTAAACCGATATAAGCACCTCGCAAACTTTCTCCTTCTAAACCTAGTTCAATAGCTTTCTCGTAATAAGAAACGGCTTCCGTTTCCATCCCCATAGTATCGTGTGTACATGCGCATTGATACAAGATTTCTGGATTTTGAGTAAAGTTTGTTAAACTTAATAATATCTCTCTTGATTGAGCGAATTTATTCTCATTGCGTAATTGAATTGCTTTCTTCAATAGATTTTCCATCTTCTCACCCTACAATATGTATTCTTTCTTAACACTCATTAATGAATAACAACTTGTTCTTTTTCAGAATCAATCATCGCAAGTTTACTGATAAGACTTCTAGCTGTATTTGCTTTTCCCGGACACACTTGAACTTCACCATCTCTAGTAATAATATAGTGATTTGTTTCAAAGGTGTATAGTGCGTTAGAAGCATTCGCAACCATAAAATCTGCTTGTGCACCTTCCATTCTGATTTGTGCTCTCGTTATTAACTCTTGTTGACTTATACCGCTCTCTAATTTAAATCCGACTAACATAACACCCGGATCCCATTGTTTAATTTGTGCTAATACTTTTGGAGCTTTCTTAAAATGAATAATTGGCGGTATATCGCTTGATAACTTCCCTAGCTTATCCATAACATTTCCTTCTTGATCAACAATTTTATCAACAACCCAATCCGATCCAGCTGCCGCCATAATTACAATATCTACTTTTTCCCTTGTAATAATTTGCTTCATTTTATCTTGTAAATCGATAATTCCTTCAAAACAATGAGAAGAAAGGTTATTAGCCTCTTCAGGTTTTTCTGCAAAGTAACCATGTAAATATATAACAGAAGCCCCGGCCTTCAATGCTTCTTCAGCAAGAAACCTTCCCATTCTTCCAGTCGATAAATTCGTATGCCCACGTACTTCATCCCATTTTTCTAAACAGCCGCCACTTGTTATCAGTACTTTTTTCCCCTTCATGTTCTCCATCCTTTAGTTACATATTTGCTTCGTTTGCTTTTGTGTTAAAAACCATTCCGTTCCAAAGTCAACCGCTTCTCGTTGCTTCATTAATTTACATGATGCGTTCCCTATTTTCCCAAATATAACTGATCCGGTTTCATCATATGCTTTTCCTAATGACTCAAAATCATCAGAATCATAGTCAAATTCCTCATACTCTTTCCATACACGAACTCCATTCTCAATAATCGGTGCTCCAACTTGAACTTTTTCTCGATATTGCGAACGAACTTCAGATAAATGAAGTGATGTATTTGAATCATGATCTACTCCTATTAATAATATATATCCATCTAAATCATACATTTTCCCCAAAGGTGACTGTTCTCCAAAACTAGGAGCAAGGTTGTGTCCATCAATCATTTGTTTTGCATGTTTCCCCCATGCTGCAAAGCTATGTAACGGATGATTACTTCTTTTTGTATTCGGATATGTACGAAAACACTCCACCACTTTCCCCATACTTCGTGTTGGTGTTGTTTCTGGATGAAACGGTGGTTCATTGTCTCGAATAATTTTCCACCAACTTTCTGGAACAGGTGGCATTTGCCAATTTTTTGGATCAGATAGATCACTCGTTTGAGTCGGCATCATAATTGTTCCTTCTTCTGTAACTACTTCCATTAAAGCCTCTACTACCGCCAAAGCCCCTCCGCTTATCCAACCAATCGAACTAAGTGAAGAGTGTACAATAACATTCATTCCTTCTGTAACACCTAATTCTCGTAAATCACTTGCAAGTGTATGAATTGTGCTTGGCACTTTTGTTTTAGCAATTATATCGTTTATTTTCATAACAAATCCCCTATACCTTTTAATGAAATTTCTTTTATCTTCCATTTATATATTATCATATTTTTCTTAATTTTTAATCTAGAAAAGGAGCTACCTTTTATCATTCATAATTTCTCCCTTGAAAAACAAAAAAGATGATTCTAAAAGATCATCCTCTCATGCTGATATTTCCTCCTCTTTTTTCTCCATAACCGCCGCAAAACTATGTAAAATCATTCCTGCGATAACAAGGCTCATTCCAATCTAAGACAAGGTTGATGGAAACGGTGCTGATAATAATATTAATTCGTGACATAGCGCGAATAATATTTCACCAGATTGCGTCGCTTCAACTGTTGCTAATTTTTGTGGATCATCTTTTACATTAATAGACTTATTAAGTAAACTTGAAAGAACCCACTTATATACAATTTTTAAAAAACGACATAAAACCTCCTTTCTTTTCAGGGGACGATAGCATTTGACCACGTATAGAAATAGGTAGGCCCTGTTTCCATTAAAACAAAAGGAAAAAGTGAGTGTAGGTCATGTTACATTTTGCATTACTGCGGCTTATATATCGAAAAATTAAAATGGGTTTATATAGGTACAACAACGTACGAAATCCTCCTCTTATACTAGAGGAGGATTTTATCAAAAATATAAAGTGAAACCTTAATCAGTGGGGTTCTTCATCCCCCACTGATTATTAGCCCTCACCACTCGGGCTTTTACGGGCAGTTTATCTCCCGCATTACTCCGAGCAATTATGTAATGCTTTCATAATCTTATCTGCCGTATTCTTTCCATTCCCTATGCAAGCCCCAATGCCTACACCATAATATGAAGCGCCAGCTAAGTAAACATTTGGAAAAGCAGCTGACAATTTCTCATTCAAAGATTGAACTGCCTGATTATGTTCTAAATGATAATTTGGCATTAAGTCTTTCCAGTTTGTAACTTCAACAATCTGCGGTTCACCCTGAATTCCAAGACTTTTTTTAATATCAGATAAAGCAAATTGAATGAATTCTTCTTTACTATTATTTTTAATCTTTTCATACTCTGGATTTGAACTTTTATAAAACATTCTTACTAATAAGTTTTGTTTATTTGATGTATGCTTCCATTTCCTGCTTGTCCATGTACATGCATCACAATATAAATTACCATTTTCTAAAACAATAAAGCCTGTCCCATCTGCCGGTAATTGATTATCAGGTATTTCAAATCCTAAATAAATACTAATAAGAGATGAATTTTTGAATTTATTGAAATCACTGTTTAATTCGGCAGAATTTAATACTGCTTGTGCAATATCGTGAGGAGCAGCTAAAACAATATAATCCGCTTTTAGTTTCTCTCGATTCGAAAAAGAAACTTCATACCCATTACCGACTCTACTTACATTCGTCGTTGTTACTCCTTTTCGTATTTCCGTCTCAGTCAACACCTCTTCTAACCGATTAACAATCGTAGAAAGTCCTCCTTTGAACGATAAAAACTTTTTATTTCCAGCTGCCTGGAATTGTTTTTTGTTCACTTCAAACCCTTTAATAATACTGCCGTATTTATTTTTATAATCAAGTAAATATGGTAATGTAGATGCCATTGTAAGTTCATTTAATTTACCAGAATATACCCCTGAAAGGACAGGAGAAATTTGCTTCTCAACTAATTCTTTTCCTAAAAAGCTTTCTAAAAATAAAGCAAGCGATGTATCTTTCGTAAAGCCTTTGTTTTTAGTAATAAAATCTTTCAGTGCAATAATTTTCCCTTTCGTTGAGACTAACGTACTGTTAAACAATGACTCTACACTTGTAGGGATTCCAAATACTGTATCAGCGGGAATAGGATGTAACGTATTCTCTGAATAAATGTAAGAAATCCCAGTTTCGTTAAATATCATATCATCTTCTAGATTGAGTTCTTTTACAAGAGGCATCACATTTTCATTTCGAGCAACAATTGAATCTGCTCCTGTTTCCATAATAAAATCATTTTCTTTTACACTGTGAATTTTTCCGCCTAAATATTCCTCTTTTTCTACAAGGATCAATTTTAAATCTATATTGTAATCCTTTTTAAATTTTTCTAAGTAAAACATAGTAGAGAGTCCCGTAATACCTCCACCTACTACAACAACTGTTTTCATATCTACTGAGCTCCTAACCGATACTATAAATTGATAAATTTCTTTATTATTATACCCAAAAATTAGCTTTCTCGACTAGCAGCTTACACAGTCTGCAAAAAGATTGAAATTTCCTTAGCGTACGCTAAGGAAAATTTTATAAAGAAAAGGCCGATTTCCCTATATATTAAGGGCATCGGCTTTTGTTCATATTCTTTTACCCAATCAATTTTTGACATAAAACTTATAGTAATACATTCTCAAAAAGTAATAAAATTGCCTATACTAAATTGAACAGGTTTCATATATACATTTTAAAGCATCATTTAGGCACTAACATTTTGGTTATGTACCACTTCACCCTTATGGGAAACATACCTATGCGCTATCATTCCTAACATTATTACAAACATACCACACCAAGATAAAATAGAAGGAAATGAAGACTGTAATAAAACTAATTGTCCAATAACAGCAAACAGTACTTCCATAGATTGTGTTACTTCCACGGTAGCTAGTTTTTGCATATCTCCTCTAACCATATCAGTTGCTTTAAAAAATAAAATAGTTGCAATTACACCCGAACAAATAGCAACTAAAATAGATTGCATAGTTTGTTCTTTACTAGGAACTCCTGTTGTAAAAAGACCGTACAAGGATAGTAAAAAACCAGACTCCCAACTTAAAGAAGTGCTTGATGTAACTGACAATTATACTTTAAATAATAAAGTATATACTACTCATATTTTAGAAAAGCATGGAAGTAATAGCAATAATCGAGCTTATGCAAACAAATCAAAATTTAACTCTAACTTTGATATTAGGGCAGGAATAGATAGTACATTAAAGGGAATTGGTGTGTTAGTTAAGCCTAATACTTCTGGAAGAGAAGGATATATATTCGAACAAACTTTCAGACAACCTATCGGTATTAAAACTAACGGAAGGCCTATTAACACTTTGAAAGTAGTTATTGAGAAGAAGGGAAATGTAATAACTGCGTTTCCTGAAAATTAGGAGGAGTATAATATGGGGTTAGACTTTTACGTTGGAAAAAATATGAATAGTATTTATTTTAAATCAAAATGTGTTGAATTCAATGATGAACTTCAAATCCATTTATATCATATTAGAAATAAAGTTTCTTTTGATATGCAGCCTTTATATGGAATGGATCCTTATAACAATACAATTTTTGATGAAGATGAGATAAAAACTATAATTGCAACTTGTGTTAATCTATTAGATAGTAAAATACGCTATCATTTTTTTAACTGACTTTATTAAAAGCGATTATGAAGATAAAGAAAAAAATAACTACATTCAGCGTTGTGCAGATGGAATACATTTCGAAAGTTTAGACATAACACCTATAGAATGGTTACAGCAGACCCTTGCAATACTAAAAGAAGCTATAAAAAGTAAAGAATAAATTTTCTTATCATCTCATTCAAAAAAGGACGGGAAAAGAAATCCCCCTCCTAAACACTGTAAAGATGCCTTCCATTTGTACTCATTATATATTAATCGTCACAATCATGCTCGCGTGCGATAGCTAAAGCGCTAAAAGAAATTGGCCCAACAACTTCTGCTGTTGTATTTTGAGTAATATTTTCAGCAGTTACACGATACGTATGAGAACCAGCTTTTACATTCGTGTCTATCGCTTGAAATGTTACGATATAAAATTGTTCTGAGTCATTAGATTCTATTCCTTGTTGAGCCACAAAAATTTCTTGATCATCGCGAAAAATTCTAAACACAACTTGAGCAATTCCAGTAATCTCTTTTATACCAACTGTAAAAATCAGTTCCATATGATTTTCTTTTTCCTGTTTTTTCGGGATACGAACATGTAGTTCTACCAATTTAACTCTTTTCGGAAAATGGATTTATATAATCCAACATTACGTAGTTTCACTTCTTACAAAAATAATACCATAAATTCTTCATCCCGATATACTTCACCCATTTTCAATGCCTTTTTTTCTACACCATACGATTCAAACCCAATTGATTGATATAATTTTTTTGCTGCAATATTATCTGAAACGACTGATAAGCTAATTTGTTCGATAGTTAACCCCTTTGCTTTTTTCACGACTTCATCTATTAAGTTACGTGCATATCCTCTTCCTCTACTTTGAGCACTTACATACATTCCAACAATATGCCCCTTATGACGTAGTGCTGCTCTTGATTCGGTTAATAGTGTTACAACCCCTATTAACTTATTATTCTCATCAAAAGCACCAAATGTAGAGCTATGTTCCCCTTGTAAATTTCTTATAACTTCTTGAATTGGCTCTTCTTTCTTGATTGCTTCTTCATATGTAGTAACATATGCTTCTGGATTTTTTTGCAATGCTTCTAAGCGTAAATCCCAATATTCTTCTGCATCCACTTCCGTTAACATTCTAATCATCCGGCTACATCCTTTCTTACATAAAAATATAAATCTGCCTTTAGACAGGTTCTACAAAATTAGACTTTTTCCTTTATATTTATAAAATGATATTTAATTTACATAACATCATTATGTTTTTATTACTTCTGTAATGAAAACATACGAAGTACCTCATCAACTTTATTCATAGTTGCATCACTTAACTGAACATTTTCAGTTTGATAAAAATGATACGCCTTTTGTAGACCGGCCTGTAAATCAAGTTGTGGGACATATAAATGATGTGCACTTAATTTTTCAATATTCATTCTGTAAGTAACATTTCGAAACGGAAAATAATTTCGTGTTGAAATGGCAAGATTTAATATTGTTTCATCTACTTCTATAGTATGTGCTTCTATTCCAACTATTTTACTTGCTGTATCAACGAGTGTCTTCCATGTAATATCTTCTGGATACGACAAATTATAAGCTTGTCCAATAGATTGTTCTGATCCTATTACACTTTCCATCACTCGAACGACATCATCAATATGCACAAATTGCACTGGACCCACATGTTTTGGAATAGGAATAGCAAGTTTTTTTGTCAAGCGATCAAATATGTACGCCTCTCTATACAGATTATTGCCTTCTCCATAAATATACGAAGGTCTAAAAATTGTAATTGGAAATCCTTCTTGTTTATGTAAGGAAAATAAATAATCTTCTGCTTCATTTTTATCGAGTCCATATTGTCTCCAATTGTAATTTTCTGCTCGCTCAAAATCTTCAAATAACACTTGAGTAGAAGGGGCATATACTGCTCCTGAACTACACAGTACATATCGCTTTAATTTACTTCTATCTATATTATCAAGCAATGTTTTTACATGATTTTTATGATAAGCTGTAATATCAAAAATGTAGTCATACTGTTTATCTGAAATGTTTTTCTTTATGTCTAAGGGAACATTTCGATCTCCTCTAAGATGTGTACGTACTCCCTTATACGCAATGTCACGTGTTCCTCTAGTGAAAATATCTACTTCATATCCTTTAAAAATGAAAAACTTTGCTAACGCTTCACTGACAAACTGCGTACCACCCATTACTAATATTTGAGCCATCTATGTATCACCCATTTTCTAAAGAATCTATTTACACTATAAGTTTATAACTCTAACCCATTTGTAACAAATCTTTATTAGTTGAAATATAGCAATTCTTATTTTTCTCTGCATATAAAGCAGCTTCCTTCATTTTAAATTCCCCCTTAGTTTACAAAGATAATGGTAAATGCAATTGTTTCGGAATAGCGTGTAAAAACTCTGGTACATGTTTCAACGTAATAGTATAAGAATGCTTCTTAAAATATAATGTATGGTCTTTACTGTTTACATTTTGTATAAACTCTAAATCTGGTGTTCCAAAAGTAATATTCATTGTTGGCATTAATGCTCTCATATCAATTGGAATCCACGGCCTTCCTTCTTTCACAACAACAGCATGTGCAGTTCCTCCAATTACAAAATTGAATATATCTTGATCATGCATCGTCTTCATTTGTAATGTATGTTTTAGCCATTTTCGAAACATAGGAACAGACGGAACTGGAAATCCGACTTCCCGAACATACATAACTTGCAAAGGACCATTTCTTTGTAAAACGTCTTCTTGTACATATTCGTGTGAAATAATCTCAAGAATATTTCCATCACTGTCTTTAAAATATACGGCTTTACTTACCTTAGAATGATGTGTAACTTTTTCTCCTTGTTTATCTTTTAAAATTTGGACACCCGATTGTGTGAGCCACAATGCGATTTCATCAAACAAAGAGTACGGTACTTGAAAAGCAAAATGAGTCGGTGCAATTGGTTCTAATATTTCTTTGAAGCTAATGGTTGTAAAAGGAGTAACTTGAAATTGAATGTACGTTTCTGTTTGCTTTGCAATCGAAAATTGCAGAATATCAGCATATACTTGTTTTACGCCTTCAATAGATAATGTTTGTAATTCTATATCTGCAAAATGTGTAATCATATAGCATCCCTCACAATGTTTATTTACTTCTAGTGTATAAGATATACTAAGTAAAAAAATCCACTTAAAGAGGGATAATATATATGCTACTTTTGTAGTATAGGCATATTTACTGATAGACCTTCTCTTCTGTTACAATCTCCCTCAAACCAGTAGCTGTACTTGTCTCATACTTTTCTCCTTTTTCCTAAAAAGCACCTATTTTCTTTCCAACTTCTTCATCAAATCTATATATTTTCAATACGCTTCTTTCTTTTTTTATGTATAATAAGGCGACCATCTTGCTCTAAATTACGCATAACTTGTTCCACTATCTAAATGAATATGAACTGCATTCCTCTCATCTACCTTGAAAAATGCTGGCTTCTTTTCAAAGAAAAAATAGTCTTCACTAGGAACAAATATATCCTGCCATCTATTTATTACTTCATCAGATATTTTATTATTTTTGATAAAATGCATTTTTATCACTCCGCAAAATTTCAAAAAACTCTTCTCTTAACATACTAAAACGATAACGATCGATAAACTCTCCTTGTCTCAGTCGATCTTTTCTCATTAATCCTTCACATACAAATCCAGCTCTTTCATAACTTTTCATCGCCTTCGTATTATCTGCATCTACTCGAAGCCAAATTTTTTCTAAATCGAACTCTTCAAAGCCAATTTCCAGCATTTCGTATAGAGCAACCATTCCGTATCCTTTTCCCCAATATCGTTTATCACCAATGGCAATTCCGAGCTCTGCATTTTTATTTGTTCTATCGAAATTTTTCAAATCTATCCAACCAATATGTACACCATCTTCGGAACAAATTGCTCTTTGTTCATAACCATTTGTTCGATTGATACACATTTCAATCCATCCTCTTGTATCTTCCCGTGTAAATGGTGGATATTGCTCTGGAACAACTAAATGCTTCGTTACTTCTTTATCTAAAGACCATTCATAACGATCTTCTATATCATTTAGTGACAGTTCTCTTAATTGAATTTTCGGTAAATTAAACATATAATCATTCCCCCTTTTTATATGTTTGTACAATTAGTTCTCCTATATTTTTCAGCACTTGCTCTAATTGATACCATTCTGTATTTTCATCGATTGCTTGGACAAAACCAACACAAAATAGCACTCGATCTTCTAAATATAAATAACCTGCATCATTACAAACTGTTTCAAGCCCACCAGTCATATGTAGCCATTCATGTTCATCATTAGAGAATCGAAAACCATCTGGATCTTCTTGTTCTTTTAAAGATTCGAAAACAAGCATATTCTCTTTTTCGTACTGATATAAGAATTTCATGAATTGAAATATACTAACGGGTGTTCCACAATTTTTAGTTATACTCATATTATCCTTATTAACGAGTATATCGAGTTCCATATGCTGTAATTCACTATTAATCTTTCTTATATCAATTCTTTCTAAAATAGAATCGTATGCTTTTCTCGAATGTTTACTAATAACTTCTTTAATTGTTATAGGTGCTATATGCTTACTTTTCTGAAAAGCAATGCTCCCAACAATCCATTTTGCCAAACTTGCTAAAGGGAAATTTTTATTTTCATTTATACATAGCGTTTCCTTTGTTTTCGTGTCATATAAATACAATCCTATTTCTACAGTAGAAGGAATGAATTGTTGTACATCCTTTATTAAAAGTTTATTAAGCCTCATTACTTCTCAACCTTCCCAATACAAAACCCCTCAAAAAGTCGGCCTCCGTACATATCTAAAATACCATTCACAAATGTAATAACTTGCTCCTTCTCCCCTGTTTTATAAAACTTTTCAAACACAGTTACAAACTCTGCAGCAACCTGTTCATCAAATTTTTTTAAAGTTTTCATAAACCACTTTGATTGTCCTGTCCAACAATTATTCATTCGTAATACAAACTCATGAACAAGATCCGCAAGATGATTTGCGATAAACAATTCATCTTCTCGTTTTGCTGCGCCAATAAAGTCGTCTAATACATCTGTAATGAAATAACGCTTTTGTTGTATCATTTCTTTTGTCCAAGGTTCAGGTCCTTTTTCTAATAGTTGCTGCGCTTCTTTCTTTATAGCCGGTATGATGTCTTTTATATCTTTTAACACAATTCCTTCTACAACGAGCTGTGGTAATGAGGGACGGCCACGTTTACAATCGCTCGCAAAAAAGTCTTTATAAGACGTAAAGTTATGTACAAACACTTCAACAGGCCATCCGTTAGCTCTGAAAGATTCACGATATGCTGAAGAAAGCGTACTATCAAAAATGATAATGTCCAAATCAGAAGTTTTCGTTCCTTCTCCCCTAGCAATACTTCCTCCTAAAAGAGCCGCGTCACAATTTGAAAATTGAATTGCAAGAATTTGTTTAGCTGCCTCTACTGGTTCCATATGTATCTCTCCTATTCGTTTATTATTTATATATTCTTTACTACCTATTACCACTCATGATATATTCGACATTATTTTTGTTTTTCCTATATTAAAATATAATACGGTATGTGAAATTTATAAATAATCTTTATATAGTTTTATTGAAAAAATCAGACCCGCATATTTCACACAAATTAAAAAGAATCGATGTTGATCAAAAAGTGATCCATATCGATTCTTTTTAATTTTGTATTTTATGAAAAGTTCGGTTTATATATTTTTTCAATGGTAGTAAAATAAAATATAGTTCCCTCTTTATTTGACTGTACAGTATATTTGATATTGAGCAGTCTGCATATATCCTCAACTATTTTCAATCCAAGTCCCGTACTTTCACCATTCATATCAAAACCAATTCCATTATCTCCAATCGAGACAACACTATTTTCAATCGTTACCACAAGTTTTTTCGCTTTTGAATGTTGTAACGTATTCTGAAAAATGTTATCAAACAACCTTTGAAGCCATAAATCGTTACTGGTCCATATTAAATCTTTATTACCTGAATTATATACTAATTCGATGTCGTGCATGCTATACAGATAACTCCACTTTTTAACCATTATTTCTAGTAAATCATGTATATTCACATCATCATTTACAATATAAGAATTCTCTAACGTCTCTGTGGATTGTAATTTAAATTCATTGGTTAATTCAGCAATATACTGTATTTGTTGATATAACGATTCTAGTACTTGTGTTTGGCCAGGATATTGATCTTCTAAATAAAATAATTGTAATCTCATTGCTGTTAAAGGCGTATTAATATCATGTCTTAGTTTATTTAAAAGTTCCTTTTTCATTTCCTCTTGCTGTTTAAGCTCTAATTCTCGATATGTAGTTCTTTCAATTAATAAATTTACTGATCTAATTAATTCCCCTACTTCATCATCACTTTTCACATCTAATTTATTCGGGAGCTTTTTATCGCTAGCTAAATGCCGAATCGTTGTATTTAATATATTTATTTTATTTAATAGCGAATTAATGGATTTCGAGAATAAAACGGCTAACAATAATAGTGATACAAAAAAGATAACTAGCATTGTAGGATATGCAAATGATTCATGAAAAGGAATGTGTTTGTTCTTCGCTTTAAATACACCATCATAGATTACTGACATTAGGACACTAATCAATAGCAATAACAATGGTACGCTACTAATAGCGGTAAATAATAATATCTGGTATTTCTTCTTTAATTTCATTTCTTCATATAGGTATTTAATCGATACCCTTCTCCATATATATTTTGAATAATTTCCCCGTTTGTATCATTAATTTTTGTTCTAATTTTTTTTATATGTACATTCACGATATTTGGATTCCGGTCTTCAAGTTGCCATAAGTAATCAAAAAAATGTTCTTTCGTTAAAATCCTATCCTTATTTTCATATAAATAAAAGAATATTTTACGTTCAATCGCGGTAAATACAACTTCATTATGCAAGCTATTTTTGAAAACCTTTTTATGTTCTGCATCAATATATACATGTTTGATTTGTGTAAAAGTACCATATTGATTATCTAGCATTTTCTGTATCCTTAATAACAACTCTCGAGGATCAAAAGGCTTTATCATATAATCTTCCCCGATTGTCAACCCTTGGAGTTTGCTATCTATATCACTTCGAGCGGATAGAAAAATAACTGGAATATTTAATCCAAGATTTTTTATTTTCTTTGTAATTTGATAGCCATCTTCACCAGGCAACATAATATCCATTATGACTAAATCTATCTCACGGATAATTTCATTAATATTTCCCCCTTCTTTCTTCCAACATACATTGTACCCTTCGCGGTGCAAAATTTTTTGCAATAAATCACCTATCATCAAATCATCTTCAACTATTAAAATATGATATCCCTTCATTATGCAAACCTTCATTTCACTTTTTTGTTGATAAATTCTTTAGAAAACTTATATATTTCATCAGCCTGATATAAATAAATGCTGTGCGTCCCCCTCAATTTTATAACATCCGCTATTTCAAGTTGTTCTGCAAATTCTTTATAATCTTTATAATGTTGTATTGTATATTTCGAGTTCTTATATTGATCAGCAATTGCATCTAAAAATAATATAGGTGTTTCTTTTGGTATCGGAAGGTTAATGGATTTTTTACTATTTTCGTAAGAATGTAAGAGCTCTTGTTTCATATCATCATTAAAAAACTGTTTATACGATATTGCTTTATAAATTTCTTTTTCTTGTTTAGTTAAAAAAGATTGTCGAATCACTTCAGGATTATAAGTAGTAGAAGGTAGAAGCCGATGAATACCCATTTTTGTTAAGAGATTTATTCCTCTTATTTTTAATGTTGACTTATCCACTTCGCTTTTATATTTCACATACTGCTGAGGTAAACCAATATCTAACGCAATAATCCCCTTAATTTCCTTAGGATATTTTTGTGCCCAATAAATAGCCTCTATTCCCGATATTGAATGCGGAACTAAAATATAAGGTGGTTTATTTCCACTTTTAATAAGCACTTCTCTCGTTTGATCTAATATTTTATCAATATCCCTTCCATCGTTAAAAACATCACTGTTCCCATAACCCGCTCTTTCTACTACAGCAATCTTATTTTCTTTTGAAAACTTACTATATACTCCTTTCATTTCATAAACAGGAGAAGCAATCCCAGAACCAGACATAAATACATATGTATCATCACCGCTACCTTCATTATATACATTCATTTTTTTGTTATTAATATTAACTAACGTTCCCTTACTTTTAATTAATGCTGCTTCCTTACTTAATTGGTAGTTATGGTATATACATGCAGATACTGATACAAGTAAAATAACCGCAATGAACCCAACAAATATATTTTTTAATACTTTAAACAATTTTCTCATAGAATTCTCCTTTCAAGCTATATTGAAAGGATACGAGATAAAAATAAATTTCTAATAAATTTTTCTTTATTATATTATTCGACATATACTGCGGTGCAAAATAAAACATGACCTATATTCATTGTCGGCTTTTCACCTTGTATTAAACTACAAACATTTTTCAGGATCGATATCAATAAACTTCCATTGTCCTTGACTATTCTTTTTATATTGTGCGGCCAAAATATCTGTATTATTTGTTAGTTGAAAAAATATAAAGCGATATTTGTTCCCATCAATTCCAATCACATCAATCTGTTTCGTATAACCTTCTTGCTTTGTTGGAAGTCTTTCTTTCACAAGTTTACACCAATTTCCGAACTTCGTATCAACGACCATCTCTGCGCTATGTTGCCAAAAGTGATAAGCTGCACATAAGAAATCCTCACCGTATAGTTCAATATCATCAATTTTGTAAAAATTTCCTTCCTTTTCAATATAAATATAACCGTAATAATAAGCGAAATAAGTAATCCCTTTAGCCGAACCTTCAATTGTTTCAATTTCAAAGAAATAATGACTTGCCTTCGGATGTTTTTTATCTCGATGTAACGGTGCCAGTTTTATTAAATTGATATGTCCAATTCCTTCGAACGAACGGAAATAGCTCTTATAGGACACTCGTTCTTGGTATTGACTTGTAAAAAAATTATAAGCAATTGGATACGGTATTTGGGACAGTCCAACAGTCCCGCACCCTCCTTTTTTATTTTTGGTTAGATTTTCAGCTTCTCGTAAAACACTGAAATAATGAATGATTGTATTTTCTGGTGAATTCATAAGCGACGGAGGAAGAATGATTTGACTGTATTTTTTATCAATGAAGGGATCAAAAAACTGATAGTTGAAACGATTATTTAGAACGGGGAAGCATGACGGACGAAAGTATTTTTCTATATTTCCTTCTCTTTCATCACTTTGCCCGTTTCCTTCTTTATATTTTTGTTTTTGAAAAATAGCTCCCATAAAAATTTCACATGTATTAAAGTTTTTCCTTTGTATAAATCGTTGAAAAAAAGAGAATTTCTTATCCTTAAAATGAAAGACTTTCATAATTCCACTCCATCCCAAAAGCATATGTCTTTAATATGTATGAATTCATTACACAATTAATAAACAAAATTCAAAAAATCTTGCATCCTTTTCACAAATCCCTTCTTTACTTGTAAATATATTTTTTTACAGTACTATACATAAAATTCTTAATATAATAGAATGAAATAGAATGGGATTATTAGAAATAGAAAGAAGGACATTTATGCGTAACAAATCATCTCTCGTAACTTTATTTAAAAGAACTCTTATTATGTGTGTAGGAATTTCATGCATATACGGAGCATCAATCGGATCAAATCACATTGTAAAAGCTAGTACAGAAGATTCTTCACAACCTGTTCAACTAGTTAGTGAAATACAAACTGCACTAGCTCCAAAAGAAGCACCTCAACAATACAATGGCCAAGTTAGAAAAGTAGCTTATCTTACTTTTGACGATGGACCAGGAAAATACACTGCTCAATTATTAGATACATTAAAACAAAATGATGCGAAAGCTACTTTTTTCCTTATTGGCTCTAACGTTAAAGAATATCCAGATTTAGTAAAACGAGAATTAGCAGAAGGTCACTATGTCGGCATGCATAGTATGTCACATGACTACGCGAAGCTATACAAGCAAGGCGGTTATGTGAATGAAATGAAAGAAGATCAAAAATTAATTTCTAATATTATTGGACGAGATCCAAAATTAACACGTCCACCATATGGTTCCATGCCAGGACTGAATGAAGCATTACGAAATCAAGTCTCTGAAAATGGTTTGCGAGTATGGGACTGGACTATTGATTCTTTAGATTGGAAATATAATAAAATGCCAGTCGATGCTGCTTCTACTAAAATTGTAGAAAATGTAATTGCAGGTGCAAAAACTAACAGAGAAGTAATTCTGCTACATGATATTCACCCACAATCTGTTTCTGCCGTATCTGCTATTATTAAAGGGTTAAAAGAAAAAGGCTATGAGTTTGAAAGTTATAATGAAAATGAACATTTCGAATTAAACTTTTGGCATGATAAACGAATTTAACATGAATAAAAGGGCTGATTCTTATAAGAATCAGCCCTTTTCTAACGCATTTTTAATCCGCTAGATCTATATTAATATGGAAATGTTTTAACTTTTCGGGATTTAAAATAGTATAAATAGATTTAATTTTAACCCCTTCAAATTTAAAACTCATTACAGCCTGTATTCCAGTGCGATTTCTGATTACAACTCCAGGACAGCCATTCACCTCTGTTTGCATTATTGAGTATTCTTCTTGATTCGTAAGAAATTTAGTTACCAAAGCAATAAGAAGTTGTTGTACACGCACTGCACCATAAAATGGCTTAGTTGCAGCGGTTCGTAACCAATTTACACAGAAATGCTTTTATATTTGAGCTGTGCTTCATTTCATATTCATTCAACTTTATAAACACATCTTGAATAATATCTTCTGCATCAGCAGCACTACCTGTCATTTTATAAGCAAGTGAGAAAAGAAGAAGTTTATAATTGATATATAGTTGACTTAGTTCAGCGTTTTCCATAGAAAAAATCCTCGCTTTCTATTTCCGTTAGACAAGTAAACTAGCTTGATCCCATGTTTTTTCGCGAATACGAGCACCAATTTTCCCTGATAAAATAAAGTCCATTCCCCATTTTTGAACCCAAACAAAGCCGTTATTAGGTCCAAGACTAATACAATATAATTTTACAGGGTACGCTTTGTGAGTAACAGAGTTAGAAATTCCATATATCTCATTCTTTAAAATTTTACCTAATCTCGTCGCCTGTGGAATCGCTTCTTTACACGTCATTCCATCTACTTGATTCGTTTTTTGGTCAACAACCCTTGCACAGTCTCCGATTGCATATATATGTGAATATCCTTTTATACTGTACGTATCAGTAACTAATATTTGGTTCTCATTCGACAACGGAAGCTGAAATGTTTGAATGATAGGATTCACTTTCACACCTGGTGTCCAAACACACTCTCCTGCTGCATATATTGTTCCATTTGTACAAAGCAACTGACCATTTTCAAATTTCTTCACTCTTGTTTTAGGGATGCATTTTATTCCGATCTTTTTAAGTTCATATGTTAATCGTTCACTTACTTTTACCGGAACCCCGCGTAATAAATGTTCTTTTGAATCAAACAAAATAACTTCTACCTCATCTGGATTAAGCCCTACTTTTTGGACTTCTTTTTTAAACCAAACACATATTTCTGCAGATGTCTCAATGCCAGTAATCCCACCGCCAACAATAGCGATGCGCAATAGTTCCCGTCTAGCATCTTTGTTTTCTTCTGTTTTTGCTAATTGAATTAAAGAAAGCAATTTTTGTCTTACGTCTACGGCAGTCTTCACACTACTTAATGTTGTCCCGCCTAACGTACTAGGAATTTCTTGAATGACACTCCCTAGAGCTAATACAAGATAATCATATTGCACTGTTCTTATTCCTTCATCTTCCAATTTTATTTCTATTTCTTTTTCAAAGTGATTACAAGCTATCGCTTCTCCTTTAACAAATTCCACTCCATCTGTACAATACCTTTTCAATGGAACTTTCAAATCCGCATCTTCAACAACTGACTTAAACAATAAAACCTTCCGAAAATGAAACGAATTTTTATCCACTAACGTAATCTTGACTTCTCTTCCTATTAAATGACCCAACTCTTTCTTTAATCCATTTAACAAATTAATTCCAGCAAATCCTCCGCCTAAAATAACAATATGTTTCATCTTAATTCCCCCTTTAGCCTTAAAACGATTTGATCCATATACTTGTGACAAATTAAAAGGAGAAATTTTAAAAATGAAACAAAAAAACATCCCCTTATTGTAGGGGATGTTACTATTTATTTTGCTTCTTTATACATAGCTTCTACTTGCTTCTGAAGCTCTTCGTTCTCTAAATACTCATCATATGTCGATTGTTTATCAACTAAACCGTTCGGTGTTACTTCAATAATACGATTTGCGATTGTTTCAACAAACTGATGGTCATGAGATGTAAATAAAATCGTTCCTTTAAATGCCATTAAACCGTTGTTTAATGCTGTAATAGACTCAAGGTCTAAATGGTTTGTTGGGTCGTCGAATGTTAATACGTTTGCACCACTTAACATCATTTTAGAAAGCATACAACGTACTTTTTCTCCTCCAGAAAGAACAGAAACATTTTTCTTTACTTCTTCACCGGAGAATAGCATACGACCTAAAAATCCGCGTAAGAAGCTTTCAGACTCATCTTGCGGTGAGAATTGGCGTAACCATTCAATTAAGTTCATCTCACTATTATCGAAGTACTCAGAGTTATCTCTTGGGAAGTACGCTTGGGATGTTGTAACGCCCCATTTAAATGAACCGCTATCCGGCTCCATTTCACCTGCTAAAATTTTAAATAAAGTCGTAATTGCAATTTCATTACGTCCAACGAATGCAATTTTATCGCCTTTATTAACAGTGAAGTACACGTTATCTAGTACTTTCTCACCATCGATTGTTTTAGAAAGACCTTCCACTGATAATAAATCATTCCCTACTTCACGCTCTGGTGTAAAGCCAACGAACGGATAACGACGAGAAGACGGTTTAATATCGTCTAATGTAATTTTATCTAATAATTTCTTACGTGAAGTTGCTTGCTTCGCTTTTGAAGCGTTCGAGCTGAAACGCGCAATAAAGTTTTGTAACTCTTTTACTTTCTCTTCTTTTTTCTTATTTGCATCTTGTGTTAATTTTAATGCTAATTGACTAGATTCATACCAGAAATCATAGTTACCAACATAAAGTTGAATTTTACCAAAGTCAAGATCCGCCATGTGCGTACATACTCTGTTTAAGAAGTGACGGTCATGGGATACAACGATAACTGTGTTTTCGAAGTTCATCAAGAAGTTTTCTAACCATTGAATTGCTTTTAAGTCTAAATGGTTCGTAGGCTCATCCAGTAATAAAATATCTGGTTGACCAAATAGCGCTTGAGCAAGTAATACTTTTACTTTCTCTGCCCCTGTTAACTCAGACATTTTTTTCGCATGAAGGTCTTCACCTATGCCTAGTCCTTTTAAAAGAATTGCAGCTTCTGATTCTGCTTCCCAACCGTTTAGCTCAGCAAATTCACCTTCTAGCTCAGCTGCGCGCATACCGTCTTCATCGCTGAAATCTTCCTTCATGTAAATCGCATTCTTCTCTTGCATTACTGCATAAAGACGCGTGTGCCCCATAATAACTGTTTCTAAAACTGGGAATTCTTCATATTCAAAGTGGTTCTGTTTTAAAACAGCTAATCGCTCACCTGGTGTAATATGAATATCTCCTGTTGATGGATCAATTTCACCAGATAAAATTTTTAAGAATGTAGATTTACCAGCACCGTTTGCTCCGATTAAACCGTAACAGTTACCTGGTGTAAATTTTATGTTAACATCATCAAAAAGTTTACGATCTGCAAAACGTAAACTCACGTTACTTACTGTAATCATTTAGTTCCTCCTAGTAATACCGCTGCTTTCAGCGTTTTCTCACGCGTTAAATAAAAAAGACAGATTACGATTCGCGTATTTTAAACTGTATCCACATTATACCGTAGTAAATATAGGAAAGACAATAGATATGTTAAACGCTTAAGTTTACTGAATTATTAGCGGATTATTTACGACAAAAATTACATATCTATTTTTAGATTAATAGCTTATTCCCTTTATATTTTCGAACATATTAAAACTCTATCGAAATAACTATTATCATTATCCAAACTGTAACTCTCGTCCCCTAACCATTTCAATACTTTCCCTCCATTTCCTTAGATAACACTCAAATTATTTACGTTTAAAATTAACAAAAAGGACAGATGCCCCATGTAAGATAACCCATTTATTGTATATATTACATTACGATTTAGACAGCCATTATACAAATACATAGGAAAAAATTATAACGTAAGAAACACAACAAAAATACTGCGCTCTCCATTTAGGTATTTATATATTTATCCTCTCGGCTTATAATTTCAACTGGGGACGGAGGGGAATTATGTTACTTAAAAACAATCTCGAAGATGAAGAGGTATTTCAATTTTTAGGGAGTAATTTTCACCAAGATACTTTCTATGAAGAAGCACTCCAAGAATTACTAGAAGAGGCACCCAAAGAGTATTTAGAAGATGCTATTATTTTTCTAACTGAATTTATTCAAAGTAATTATAGTGATAAAGAAAAAAATGAGTACATACAGTATTCTACAGATGGAATATATTTTGAAGGATTAGAAATAACACCATTGGAATGGCTCGAACAAACAGTTAAAACGGTAAAACACGCATTAAAAAATACTTAGTAACAATCGACCGCCCATAATAGGGGGGCTTTTTACATTTACCTCACGGCTACAAACAATACGGAGTATATGAAGCAAAGATTAAAGTAGATGGAGTGGTACAACTTCTAACAGTATGAAGATTAGGTTATTTATTGACTCAAACAGAAGAATAATTTCAGTATATCCAATTTATTGATTGATATAAGAAGTGAAGTTAGTTTATGAAATATGAATATAAAATTTATATATGTCCTTTAAATATCTTAAGAATTGAACTTCCAAAAGAAATTTCTTTAGTTTCAGATTTGTTAGAAGATGATATCCATAGTGAGCATGGTCTACAATATCTTAATAGAGTATTAAATGGCGAAGTTAACCATATTGAAATAGGTGGAAATAGCTGCGATCTGAAAATACGAACAGATTATACTAAAATTGTTCATCGTTATTATGAAGAAGAAGAGAATACTTGCGAGATTGAAACAATTGAATTAAAGAGCTTGATGCTGGTATGGTTAGCAGAGTATGAAATTTACTTACAAAACCGTGATTCCAACTAATATTTGGAGAAATTCCCCTTAACGTTTGATATACTTAGCATAAGGAGTAATACTATGGAGTTATGAAAAACTGCGGAACAACTTATTTGCGGAAGATGTAAGAAGTTAACGCTCATTGAATGAAAATAATGAATTGTTGCTATGTTATTAATCGTAAAGCAGGTGATTTTTGATGATGATTTTTGATAATGTAAATACAATAGGTGCCCTTGCTTTTCTATTTCTTATGATTTATCTTGCAACCGATCCTAGAGACGTAAGCTTGCTAACAATTCCGTCTTACTTCGGCGGAATGCTAGTTACTAACTGGCTTGCTGAAAATGGGTACCAAGATACATATATTTATACGATTTGGATTGTTGTCTACTCCATTATAATGATTTACCTTATCATCGCTTCAATTCGTCTAGGCATAAATAATGTAAAATATATTAAAGAAAAACTAAGAAAGCATAGAACTTTAAGGAAATAACACAAAAAGAAGCCGTCCTCAAGGGCGGTTTTATTGTTACGTTTATACTAGCGCTCCCTCTAAATTCGATATCATATCATCTAATACTCCCTCTTTCAAACTTAAAAAAGCTACTTGCTCATCTTTCGTCATACCACGAAACTCATGAATACCGTTTTAGTAACCAAGGCGCGTTATATACGATGTTTCGGTAACGTTTCTGCGATATCTCATCCGGTATCATTTCGAGCATTTCTTCGAGACTAGTAATCAAAAAAATGGCATGTTGATGGAAACGAAATAATGTTTGATAAAAAAGGCATGAAACATGTTTTAGACAGACATCATCCAGATCATTGGGATGGTTCAGTAAAAAAAGAACAATCATTTTTAAACAAAGATTTGTCAATATCTGATATACAAAATATAGCAGGAGACGTTATCAGGCAGAATAGAGATATGATTATTTCCAAAGGAACAAAAGGTATGTATCAAATTGAGGGAAAAGTAGATGGAATAACGTTTATTGTTGGATTTAAAAATGGCAGAGTAGCACAATTATATCCTAAATAAAAATCCGAGGTGATGTTAATATAATTAGTGTAAAATCATATATAAAAAATGATACAATAATAACTTCATTAGATAATATTGAAAGCGATTTTCTTGAATATTTCATACATTTTGACGATGCGAAATGTTTAGAACTAATTATTGATTTTGATTATATGGAAGGTGCAATAATAATAAACTATTACGGAAATACTATTTTAGGATTTAAAGAGTGGGATATGATTGATCAGTTGTGGTCATATTTCATAAATGCAATTGAAGAATTGCTTGAAAATCAAAACGATGTAAGGTTTTATTTTCCAGACCAACCTTTAGAGGTAAAAATGCAGTTTATTTCGCAAGAGCAAATTTTATTGTCTATTGCAGGAGAAAAAACATGTTTTAATAAAGATGAATTATTTTTAGCTGTATTAAAAGAAGCTGAAAACTTTTTTGATATATTGAAAGACTGTCCTGATGAATATCTTGTAGAACAGAGTAATAATGAATTGAAAAGAATTGAAAAATTATTAAATAAATTGAACATTTAAATGCGAACATATTATTAAATATAATGTTTACTCTTGAAACTAACCCTAATATAGATGATGAAGACTCATTAGTATTTTTTGAAATCACGAAAATCAGCTTTTTAACAATTAAATTTAAAGAAGAAAATGAATTAGGTCAGTGTCCAATCTACTCTAGTTCTGCAAAAATAGCGGATTCTTTAAAGGAATTTTTAATGAAAACGGATGAAAATCCTGACTATTTTATTTAATAAAACAATTAATAAAAATTCGAAATTCAGAGTTGGATGTCTATATTTTTACTTCCCCTAAAATTATTGAATGGTGAATTAAGATTAAATAAACCGAAAAAAGAGTAATCTTATTTATACTAGAAAAATAGCAAAGGAGAGTAAAAATGAAAATTTGGGAATTGAGAAGTTCGTTTGATGACTATGAATCCTTTCAACTATTGAATTATCAAGAAGATAAAAAATATTTTAAAGGAAAGTTCAACTCAACAACAGTTTTACTAGATTCATGGGGAGAAATATTTATTGAATGTATAGAAGAAGGTAATCAAAGTTCTAGTTTCATCATGTTATAAACTAAAGAAAATCCGACTCAATCTAATATAAGTCAGATTTGTTGTTACTTGACACTCACATACACATCTAAAGCTTTAATTCTATTCCACCACTTGTTCTTGCCTCATTAAACTTAACAGTAAAACCGTTATTTTCATAAAACTTCTCTAATTTATCCAACTTTTCTATATCAACATTTGAAAGCATTCCGTTTAATTCACATGCTTTCATTTTTTTAGCCCATTTAATTATATACTTCATTAAAATAGAACCATTTCCAATATTCTCTTCTACTGCAAACACATCAACAATGTAACAGGTTATGATATAAGGGTTATAAAGATCTTTAACAAAGTTCACATATAACCTTGGATATGAATGGCTCAGATTCTTATTTCTTAATGATATAGTGATGCTCCCACTATCCATAGTAACACACACATAATATTTCATATTAGTCTTATTAATCTCAATACCATCAATTATATAACCTTGTTTCAGCATAGATTCAATAAATTTGCCATCTGCTTCAATTTCTGCCAAGCGTTCTAATTCCTTCATTAAAGAATGCTCTCTATCCTTTGTTTCATGGTACATTTCCTTTAGTACATAATGCTCCTTCTTTAACTTTTTGATATTTTTGAAAAAAAACATACAATTACCATCCTTAATAAGTTCTTATATGTGAAAGTATTTGGATCAATTATTTGTTGACCATATCTAGATTCTAATATTGCTCCTTCTACTAATTCATCATTCGAAACATGATAGAAAACTCCCAAACTAATTACCTCTTAAAAATATAGTTAGAGGAATATTCCACCATAATATAATTAACTAAATATAACTGGACTTGAGTCAATATTTTGGACACAAATCCAGGTAGCGATGAAGTTAATCCTTTTTATATCAGTGAACAGACAGTAAAGTTAATTCAATTAGGAGGAAAACTGTTAAAAGGACATTATAGTAGTGAAAAGATACCAAGTGTTGAGTATAGAAGTGAACGGAGACACCTCCGTAGTTTATATACTACATCTCTGAATTAATTAGCTTTAAAATTATAAATCGGTTTTATAATACGTTTGATATCAATTGTGTCTTTAGTATTTGCTACAATTTCATCCATTGGTTTATATACCATTGGCGCTTCGTCTAAAGTACTTTCGGCAACTGATGTCGTCCAAACATCAGTCATTATATTCTGAAAATCTTCTAAGTTAAGTACCTCTTTCGCTTTCTTTCGACTCATAATACGCCCCGCTCCATGTGGTCCAGAGAAGTTCCAATCAGGATTCCCTTTACCGAATGCGATAATTGAACCATCTCTCATATTGATTGGAATGATTACTCGTTCATCTTTTTGAGCGGAAATGGCTCCTTTTCGTAGAATCATATTTTCCATGTCTATGTAGTTATGGATTGTAGTAAATTGATCAGTTACTTTCCAATCCATTCTAGTGACGATTTCATCACTCATCGCTTTCCGATTTAATTCAGCATATTTTTGAGCAATCTTCATATCATTCATGTAATCTCTGAATCCTTGACCTTCTAAATAAGCTAGTTCTTTGCGAACATTAGGTTTTTTCACTTTTCGTAAGGCTTCATATATTTCCTTTTGTCTACCCTCTTTTGTTAATCGCTCAATGATTTCGTCTTTAACAGATTGAACACTCATCAGTTGCTCATATGCGAAGTTTTGATAGTACTCTGCTACTTGTTTTCCTAAGTTACGGGAACCGCTATGAATAACAATGTATACATTCCCCTTTTCGTCCTCATTAAGTTCAATAAAATGATTTCCTCCTCCAAGGGTACCAATACTCTTTTGAGCACGTTGTAACGTAAATGGTGCTCTCACTTCGTCAAAATGAATCATTTTTGAAAACCTATGTTCTTTATCTCGGATATTAAAACCGCTTGGAACGTATTTACGAATTGTGTCATCTAATTGATCAAAGTTAATCTCTTCTTTTTTCTTATTAATTACAACGACTTCCATACCACAGCCTATATCTACGCCTACGAGATTTGGTACGATTTTATCTTGAATTGTCATTGTTGTTCCAATCGTACACCCAGCTCCGGCATGTGTATCTGGCATAATACGAATCTTACTGTCTTTGACGAACTCCTGGTTACAAAGGTCAATAATTTGCCCCATAGCACTCTCTTCAACATGATTAGTAAATACTTTTGCTTCATTGTATTTTCCTTGTAAATTCAACATCTCACATTCCCCTTTTCTACAAGATAATGATTTTGTTTAGTTTTTTTCTTGCTGCTATAATGTACTGACATCCCAAACATCCAACATTACATAAGCTTTTTTCATATTACACCTCCATCAAATAATACCTTTGTTTTAACTTTTAAATAAAGTTTGATCAAATAAATGCTATTAAACATGATAAAGCAACAAGAAAGAGTGATTAAAATATAGCATTTTTCTAATTATTGCAATATTTTTAGGGAGTTTAATTAAAATATTACAATAAAAGATTGATTATATGAAAATATCCAGAAATTCAAAAGAAATTCATTTACCAGTAGCTCCTTTTGTACACCAAATATGTTAAGTGGACCTAAAGATGGTTAACATTATCTGGACAATTAGGTATGAGAGTAGATGGAACTGTACTTGAAGATCCAGTAGAACAAATGTAACTAGCAATAGACAATATCTGAAAAAATCTTGAATCTGCTAACATGAGTATCCAAGATTTGACGAAGCTAGTTTTTTATTTGGTTGAAGAAATTGATTCTGATAAAAGAAAGGAAGTAATAAGTGACTTTCTTAGTGGTCACCTTCCTTGTACGACAATGATTTATGTAGTCGCATAAGCTACACCTATATTTAAAGTCGAGATTGACGCTTGGGTATAAAAGAAAACACAATAATCAGAATTGTTAAAACGAAAAACATAAGCAATGTAGGATCAACTTTTCTATGTAGATTTCTATCCTGTAGCCCTTCACGCAGTCGTAGTCGTTTGTTTATTCCCCTATTTTCGGCACAAGTCGTTTTTATTTTTCTCAATACGATACGTATAGACCTCCACTGACAAAAATGTTAATATGTGGTTACCCTATTCTTCTGACCTATATTATTAGGTCTTTTTTTATGAGTTAACTCTAATTATTTCACTATTTAACAGTTTACGCTATGCATCAATTCTCCCATTACTGCGTATGCTCATGTCTGCGTCTTTCTCCTTGACTACTGCTGTTTTAAGCGTTTCCTCGTCAATTCCCTTAAGATTTACAGTTTACGACTCACTTATTTTAGACTCTTGCTATTCTATAGTAGAATTTGAATAAATAGTAACCATGGATTTATTTTCTGCAAGGAAATCAAATAGCTTCCTAAAGCAATTTCCTCGTCTTTCTCTCATAAATTTCACTTCACTATCATATACATTACACGTCGTCTCAATACGATTCTCTTCCAACAAATATATATTCCTATTCTGAAAGAAGCTCAGGAAGCATAACTTTTTGTTCAAAACGCGTAGACAATACCATCAAAATTGTCGGACGACCATACTTATTACAAGAATCACTGAAGGTCTCTAGTAATTCTGATGAACTTGTCGCTACTTTTAGCAAGTAGTTATATTGTCCGCTTATTCTATATAAATCAATGACATGCGGTGACTGTCTACAAAACTCAACAAATTGATTACAGTTATTTGCTTGAAAAAGAATAAACGCAGTTGTATCCTTTCCTAACTTTTTTTGTGAGACAACAGCTCGATAATTCTCGATAACCCCTTTGTCTTCTAACTTCCGGACTCTTTCCTTAACAGCTGGTTGAGTCATATTTACTTCTTTTCCTAAGTCCACCATTGACATACGACCGTTATTTTGTAGTAATTCTAATATCTTTGAATCAATTTGATCCATATACAACTCCCCTTTATTTTCATAACCACAATCCACTAATTTAACAATAAAAAGAAAGTAATCTCTCTGAAACAACTTATTAATCGTATGTAAATTATACATTCTTTCCCATAAAATATCAGTAATAATTAAAAAGTGATGAAAGGAGATGTTAATACATGAACCATCATAACAATCGAGAAGCTTCCAACGTTTTAAAGTTTCAGCGCAAAACTTCCAATTTTGAAGTTTTGAAATATGAATCTATTTATAAATATGCTCCTCTATTTTCGTATAAAAAGCTTTTCAAAGCTTTTTTTCGTATCTTTTCCACAAAAAATTAAATAGCAAAAATTATTGATATAAAGAAAACTATTACAAGTAAACAATTAACGGATCTTTACACTACTAAAGAGTCATTTTATAAATGACTCTTTAGTAGTGTAAGTATTTAGCTGTTTACAATTGCTCCACCATTCACGTGCAAAATTTGTCCAGATATGTAAGATGCATCATCGGAAGCCAAGAATACATAAGCAGGTGCCACTTCAAACGGTTGACCTGCTCGCTTCATAGGAACATGATCTCCAAATGTAGTAAGCCATTCTGGAGGTAAAGAAGATGGAATTAACGGAGTCCAAATTGCTCCTGGGGCCACACCATTAACTCGAATCCCTTGCGATGCCAGTGACAATGACAAAGAACGTGTAAATGAAACAATGGCTCCTTTAGATGCTGCGTAGTCAATTGCATCTTGATCTCCATGATAGGCACTAAGGGATGTTGTATTTATTATGGAGCTCCCTGAATTCATGTATGGCAAAGCAGCTTGCGTAAGAATAAACTGCGAAAAAACATTTGTGTGAAAGGTGCTTGCTTGTTGATTCGAATCTACATCAAGTAGACTGTTCCTTATGTATAGTACACCAGCATTATTCACCAAAATATCAATACGACCAAATCGCTGAATCGTTCGCATTACAACTTGTTGACAATGCTGCTCATACTCAATATCACCTGGAATTCTAATACAACTACGGCCGTACTTTTTGACATAGAATTCTGTTTCTTTTGCATCGCTGTGTTCATTAAGGTATGAGATTGCAATGTCTGCCCCCTCTTTCGCGAAGGCTACAGCGACAGCTCTTCCAATCCCACTATCCCCACCAGTTATAAGCGCTACCTTATTTATAAGCTTACAGGCTGGTTTATAATTTGGGTTATCAAATATAGGTCTAGGGATCATTAATGATTCAATGCCAGGTCTACTTTGTTGTTGAGGCGGGAAACCCATCACATACACCCCTCTCAGCATTTTTCTATAATGTATTTTGATATTCAGGAAAATATATCCTTTTCAATAAAATTAAGTAGAGGGAGCGAGGGCATACATTAAGATTTTTAACACTGTAAATTCGTATTTTTTGTTTGAAATAAAACAAAAGACAATCCAACCGAAATGCAAGGTTACCTAAACGAGAACGAAGTGTTTGAATACGCACCTCTAAAGTAAGCGTCAAACTGTCCCCGCCTACCGATAGAATCAATTCCATAAAAAATCTCCTTACGTACAGGACGGAGATTTTTTATGGCTAAAATAGATCAATCAATAGCGTGGAAGAATCGAGTCGAAGCTTATCGCTCCAGTGATTTAAACATCGGAAGCTCGTAAGAAAAAGAAAGACATTTATTTAAGTCTTAATGCGTTCGCTTTTACTGCTGATTATAATTGGTAGGGACATTCTCCATTAATAATTCGTAGGAAATAAATATTAGAAAAACTGTCAATGAAAATTCATGTAAACTCTCTAAAAAAGTCTTATAATCAAAGCAGAGAAACTTTGGAACGGGAGGCACTAGCCATGAATCGAATTGGACGTGAAGAGAAAACAATTAGCATTATGATTGATATGTATTGTAAAAACGAACATAAACAAGATACTATATGTGAAGAATGTCAGAAGTTAAAAGAGTATGCTTATTTTCGTTTATCAAAATGTCCATTTCAAGAGAAGAAGCCAGCATGTCAAAATTGCAAAATTCATTGTTATAAACCAGATATGAAAGATTTTGTTAAAGATGTTATGAAGAAGAGCGGACCGAAAATGATTTTAAAACATCCATATTTCACGGTCATGCATGTTGTTGACACAATGAAGAAGGCTCCTGACTTACCGAAAAGAAAAAAGAGCTAAAAGAAAAAACGGGCTGTTTAACTGGAGGGAATTTTATATAGCGAAAAAAGGACAAACATTTCAAACAAACAAAAGAATATGCTATTGTATACACCGCCTATTGGAGTGAACTTATTATGAATCTCTTTCCAACAAGAGTTGTTGCTGGCATTCATGTAGCAACTCCTTCCGTTCACATTGTCGCTTTTCATACACCAAGTCCCGTTGTAGGGATTACAACGCCCTTCATGTGGCAATATCCACATATTCACTTTCCGGTAACACATCCACACGTCAGTTATCATTTTTATCACATCCCTACAATGTATAGAAAATATTGATGGAACTTTTAATTTTTAATGAACATAAAAAGCGCTACTTTCACATAGCGCTTTTTTATGTTCTTTCTCTATAAATGATTAAAAGAAATCATAAATAAATGGTTGCTGAGAAGGAATCAAGTTTTCAAATTGTTTTATGTCTTTTTCCATTCCTGAAATGTTACCAATTTGATATAATTCCCATGGACTTTTGTAACCGAAAAGCACAGTCGACAGAGTATTAATGTTTACATGTACTCCCTTTGCTTTTAATGCTATAGCTTCTTTTTCACTTACGATTACTGCTTCTTTATTTCGTAAAACTACCGTTTGATTATTCCAATGTGCAAATGAATCTGATATATGTAAAATAACCTCTTCTTCATGATGTTCCCAAGCAAATGGATATTTTTTAATAAAACGTTCAACATCAACGATTCTAACCATAAAGTAAGGTTTTATTTCCGCTTTAATGCGCGGCTCTTGTAGTGAGAATAGTAATGGTTCTTTTTCATGCACAATCATCTCAATTTCTTGAACCATTGAATCATGCTGACAAATGAAATTCCATAAACCCATTCTAGCTTCGCTGTTTAATGGTACAAATTCTTCTACTTTCATCTTAGAGCTTTCTACTTTATACAAAATATAACCCATTGGCTCATCCACTTGATTATAATAAACAGCGGCATTTAGATCACCATAGACAAAATTCAACCAAATATCTCGATCTCGAACTAACATACCGGAATATTTTTTCGCAAATTGCTCATATACGATTTCAATTTCTTTCAAATGAGAGTCCTTCTTACATCGTTTAATGCTTCCTGATACATGTTCTTTCCTAATTAAATCTGCTTTTGTT
The DNA here is from genome assembly GCF_028401955.1 of Bacillus sp. BP-3. Taxonomy (GTDB): domain Bacteria; phylum Bacillota; class Bacilli; order Bacillales; family Bacillaceae_G; genus Bacillus_A. Next base: position 159,067 of record NZ_JAQOTJ010000003.1, on the reverse strand, counting down.
AATGAACATACAAGGCGATTCGCAAACAGTTCCCACCCATACTTCCTATAAAAAGAAACAGAAAATGGGTGTAGCATCGAAACGCTATAACCGTCTTGTCTCATCGTCTCTAAAACATATTTTAATAGTTTTTTCACATGACCGTTTCGTCTAAATTCTGGGTATGTAGCCACGCCTGCAATTCCACCCATTTTGAACTTTTCTCCACCTAAAAATATTTCAAACGGGATAAGGTGTAATTTTGCGGCAAGCTCGTTTTCTTCTAATATCCCCAATATTTGATGATACTTTTTCAAAAGCTGAAGACGTTTTTCAATTTGATCTTCTGGTACCTTGTATTGAAAAGCATATTCAGATAGTCGAATTGCTTCTCGGTATTGTTCCTCTAATAATTGAATCACTTCCATACTCCCGTTCTCCCTTCAGCGTATTCGTAACTGCACATTAAAATATAACACAATAATTAGAAAATACAAAATTCACATACAAAAACCCGATAGATTTTATAGCAATCTATCGGGTTTCTAACCTCAATTTTTCAATTTCTTCAAAAAATCCTGGATACGATACGCCAACAGCTTCCGCATCCTCAATCAGTGTCTCTCCTTCAGCAATGCATCCAGCTACCGCAAGCATCATTCCAATCCGATGATCACCATGACTATTTACGATATTTCCTTTTAGCGCTGTTTTTCCATAAATAATCATGCCATCATCAGTTGCTTCTATACGTGCCCCTAGTTTTGTTAGTTCTTCTACCACTGTATCAATTCGATTCGTTTCCTTTACCTTCAGCTCATGTGCATCTTTAATAATCGTAATCCCTTCTGCTTGCGTTGCTGCAAGAGCGATAATTGGAATTTCATCAATTAACCTTGGAATCATATCGTCGCCAATCTCAATTCCCGTTAACTTTGATGTTTCAATTGTTAGATTAGCAGCGGGTTCTGCAGTATCTAAATCGCCTTGTTCAATTGCTATTTTTGCTCCCATTTTTATAAGTACATCGATAATTCCCGTTCTTGTTGGATTGATTCCAACGTTTTGTAATATAAGCTTACTATTGGGAGTAATCGCTCCGCCTACTAAGAAAAACGCAGCTGATGAAATATCTCCTGGCACTTGAATGTTCGTCCCTATTAGCTGTTGTCCGCCTTCTATTGAAACTTTCGTTCCCTTTCTCTTCAATTGTACGCCAAATACTTGAAGCATTCTTTCTGTATGATCCCTTGATACATAAGGTTCTGTAACACTTGTTACACCTCGTGCTCCTAAACCTGCTAATAATATAGCCGATTTCACCTGCGCACTTGCAACGGGCGCAAGATAATCAATTGCTTGAAGATTTCCTCCTCGTATCGTTAGCGGTGTATATGTTCCGTCTTCTCGTCCATCAATTGCTGCGCCCATTAGGCTGAGCGGTTTTGTAACTCGTTTCATTGGTCGTTTTCCAATAGAATAATCGCCTTGCAAACAAAAATGAAGGTTCGTATTCGCTAGTATGCCAAGTAATAAACGAATGGTTGTACCGGAATTCCCAACATCTAGTACGTGCTCCGCTTCTTGTAAACCTTCCATTCCTTTTCCAATTACTTCAACTTCATCTCCATTTTGCGTGATTGATACCCCCATCTCACGAAAACAAGAGATTGTGCTTAAACAATCTGCTCCTGGTAAAAAGCCCTTAATCGTTGTTTTTCCATGAGCGATTGCGCCAAACATGACAGAACGATGTGAAATTGATTTATCGCCTGGAATAACGATTGTTCCTCGCAACCCTTCTCTAGCTGGCTGTACAATTTTCATATATAAAACACCTTCCTTTATATATTTTCAAATGTTTGATACTGTTCATCCTGTAAAAATTGCGTTGCTTTCATACGATCTTCTTCTGTTTGAAAACTAATACGTAACACTCCGAGTAATCCTTCACGTGCTTCTAGTATTTGCAAGTTTGTAATACTAATCTCATGCCTTGCAAGTATGCTTGTAATATGCGCTAATGCACCGACTTTATCTAAAACATCTACGTATAAGTCATGATAAGCGGGAATGGCCCCACTTTTGCGGACAGGCATAGAATCACGATATTCTTTTGCCTTTGCGAAGTAAGTGTGTAATACTTCGTCATCGCCTTCTGCAACTGTATGCTGCAGTTGCTTCATGTCTGTAATCCATTCCTCTAATAGTTGTAATAAATGAGAACGGTTTTGTCTTACTATATCACTCCACATTTTGGGACTGCTAGAAGCGATGCGGGTAATGTCTTTAAAACCACCAGCTGCCAGCATATGAATTAACGGATTATCTCCGGCATGTTTCTCCACTTGCTTCACTAACCCTGCCGCAATCAAATGGGGAAAATGACTAACAACCCCTGTTACATAATCATGTTCCTCTGTATGTAACACAAGAAAATGCGAACGCGTTCCTTTTAGCCAATCTTGTAATTGTTCCACCTTCTCAACCTGAACATGACGCATCGGTGTTAAAATGTAATATGCATTTTCAAATAAATGCGCCTTTGCACTTTCTACTCCCGTTTTATGAGATCCCGCCATCGGATGTCCGCCAATGAACGTAACACCGTCCGGCAGCAACATTTTCGCTTGATTCATGATTTTACCTTTTGTACTTCCAACATCCGTGACGATGACATCTTCACGTAATTGATACGAAGCAAGTTGTTTTAGTAGCTTCGTTGTTTCTTCAACAGGAGATGCAAAAATGATCAGATGGGCTTCTTCACATATTGTCTGTAAGTTCACTCCTGCCTCATCAATTACGTTCAATCGTTTCGCACGTTCCACTCGCTCACTTTGAATGTCATAACCAGTAATGATTACATTGTGTTCTCGCTTTATCGCTAAAGCAAGTGAACCACCAATTAATCCTGTCCCAATTAATACAACTTTTTTACACATGTGCCTCATCTCGAGACCTACTATTATTAAAGTGTTGTGTTAACACGTTAATCACCCCTTCATTTTGTTCACTCGTACCAATTGTAATGCGAATGCCATTTAAAAATGGACGAACGATATATCCAGCCTGTGCACAAAGTTCGTATATTTCCTGAGCATTGTCTAACGGTAAAAAGATAAAGTTCGTTTCAGATAAATAAAATGGAATCTCATTTTCTTTACAAAAGCGTTCATATCGCTGCAAGCCTTCACGGTTTTCGCGAATTGTTCTTTGTAAAAACGATTCATCATTCCATGCAAGTACTGCAGCTTTTTGTGAAAGTGATGACACATTAAACGGAAGACGAACAACATTTAATTTCTCAATGATTGTTTCATTTCCAATTGCATAACCAACTCGAAATGCTGCTAAACCGTATGCCTTTGAAAATGTTCTTAATATAAGAAGGTTCTTATATTCTTTCAAAAGTGACATTGTATTTGGAAAGTCACTCGCTGTGACATATTCATAATACGCTTCATCAATCACAACTAATGTTTCGTTATGAACTTGCTCCATAAATTCACATAATTTTCGGTTATTCACATATGTGCCTGTTGGATTATTGGGATTACAAATCCAAACAATTTTTGTTTTTTCATTCATGACTGCCGCAATTTCATCTAAGTTATAGACTCCATTTTGAAGCGGAACTTCTTTTACCTCACATCCTTCAATTACTGCGTGATGACGATATTGAGGAAATGTTTCTTCAGCCGTCACAATGTTATCACCTTGGCAAAGCATTGTTCGGCTAATAATTTGAATGACTTCATCAAGGCCGCTTCCACATAAAATTTCTTCTTTTTTAACATGCAATTTCTCCGCAATTATTTGGCGAAGTTCTACTGCTCCCCCGTCCGGGTATAAAGCATGTTCATTCCACTCTTTTAATAATCCTTCTATCACACGAAGTGAACAACCAAACGGATTTTCATTTGAAGCTAATTTTACAAATGAATGGACACCATAATCCGCTTGCATTTGTGAAGCTGATTTACCTGGTTTATAAGGATGCAACACCCGTAATTGTTCTTTTGCTTTCATGAAGATCCTCCTTTTTAAAATTCTTTTGCGTACTTTTTATGCTGAACAACATTTTGCTTAATAAGCTCCATACGATCTTGCCCAAATTGTTCTACTAACGCAGTTGCCAACTCCCAAGCGACAACTGCTTCTGCCACTACACTTGCTGCTGGTACTGCACAGCTATCGGAACGTTCAATACTTGCTTGAAACACTTCTTTCGTATCAATGTCTACACTTGCCAGTGGTTTGTATAATGTAGGAATTGGTTTCATAGCACTTCTGACAACAATCGGCATTCCTGTTGTCATTCCGCCTTCTAATCCGCCAGCGTTATTCGTTTTTCGTGTGTAACCCGTTTCTTCATCCCACAAAATTTCATCATGTACAGCACTTCCTGGTTGCTCGGCTGCTTCAAAACCAATGCCGATTTCAACGCCTTTAAATGCATTGATACTCATGACTGCTGCCGCTAACTTTGCATCTAATTTCCGGTCATAATGAACGTAACTACCAACACCAATCGGCATTCCTTCCGCAACCACTTCCACGATGCCACCAATAGAATCTCCGTTACTTTTTGCTGCATCAATTGCTTCCATCATTGCTTGCTCTGCTTCTTGATCTAAGCAGCGAACAGGCGAACATTCTGAAATCAGTTGCATCTCTTCTAATGATTTGTCAAGAACTCGCTTCGCTTTTACCCCACCAATTTCAAGGACATGCCCTGCAATATTTACTCCTAACTCTGTTAAAATCTGTTTCGCAACAGCCCCTGCGGCTACTCTCACAGTTGTCTCCCTTGCAGAAGAGCGTTCTAATATATTGCGTATATCACGATGACCATACTTAATTGCTCCATTTAAATCCGCATGCCCTGGACGTGGTTTTGTAATCGTTCGTTTCATTTCTTTACTTTCTTGCTCCGGAATCGGATGTGTACCCATGACTTTTGTCCAATGTTTGAAATCATCATTTTTCACAACCAATGTAATCGGTGAACCAAGAGTATAGCCATGACGCACGCCGCTTACAATTTCCACAGTGTCGGTTTCAATTTGCATCCGTCTTCCGCGGCCATGTCCCTTTTGGCGTCTTAATAGCTCTTTATTTATATCTTCTACAGTTAAAGAAAGACCTGCCGGAACACCTTCTAAAATAACCGTCAACTGCGGACCATGTGATTCTCCAGCTGTTATATATCTCATTTCCATTTCTCCCTTATGATTTTATAAAAAAACCCCTACTGATTTCGTTCAGTAGGGGCGAAAAAAAATCGCGGTACCACCCTAATTATAGACAAATATGTCTACCTCTCTTTATTGTTAACGATTATATTAACCGTCTTTCCCTTCATAAAAACCTCCGTCATTACTACGAAAAAGATGCTCCAGGGGTGTAATTCACATATATCTTTGTACTGATTTCCACCAACCATCAGCTCTCTGGAACAAGAAGATACATACTACCGCTTCCCTATCAACGCAATATATATTTAGTTACGATAACTTATTTTTAAATCCTTTTAACTCTTCCATGAATGCATGGAACTGCGGAATATCCATTTGCTGTGCTGAATCAGATAAAGCAACTGCTGGGTCTGGATGCACTTCTGCCATAACAGCATCTGCACCGATTGCGAGTGCCGCTTTCGCAGTTGGTAAAAGTAAATCTTTTCGTCCTGTTGAATGCGTTACATCTACAACAACCGGTAAATGTGTTTCTTTCTTTAAAATTGGCACTGCGGAAATATCAAGTGTATTACGGGTTGCTCTTTCATATGTGCGAATGCCGCGTTCACATAGAATAATTTGATCATTTCCTTGTGCAATAATGTATTCTGCTGCATTCACAAATTCATCAATTGTCGCTGCTAAACCACGTTTCAGTAATACTGGTTTATTCACTTTTCCAACCGCTCTTAATAAATCGAAGTTTTGCATATTACGAGCGCCTACTTGAATCACATCAACGTAATCAAGTGCCATTTCTACATCATTTGGATTTAAGATTTCGCTAATAATCGCTAAATCAAATTCGTCTGCAACTTGGCGTAAAATTTGCAGCCCTTCTATTCCTAATCCTTGGAAATCATACGGAGATGTTCTCGGTTTAAACGCACCGCCGCGCATTAATTTTATTCCTTGTTCTTTCATTGCCTCAGCAACTTGGCGAACTTGTTCTAAACTTTCCACTGCGCATGGCCCCATAATGAACGTTTGCGCACCGCCCCCTAACAATTCACCTTTTACATCAACAATCGTATTTTCTTGTTTCTTTTTACGTGAAACTAATAATGCTTTACGATTATCATCTTCTTGCAGTTCTAAACTCGCTTTAAAAATTGTTTTGAAAATATGTTGCACCGTAGATGTTTCAAATGGCCCTTCATTGTTCTCTGCAATCATATCGAGTACTTCACGCTCGCGAACAGGATCAAAGCGTTTCGTACCTTGTAATTTCTTTTGCTGTCCGATTTCTTTCACAATCTTTGCACGCTCATTTAATAAGTGCAGAAGTTGTAAGTTAATCTCATCCACCTGTTTACGTAATTGTTCTAATTCATGATTTCCCATTAAAAATTCCTCCTTGTATCTTTTTGAAATTATATAATAAGGGATTGAAAATTCCCTATTTTCTGAACCTAACACTTATAACAAACTAATATTGATAACGATTCCTCATGTGAAATATATGAAAAAATCCCTACTGATCCAATCAGTAGGGACGATCATTATCGCGGTACCACCCTAGTTGCAGACATATTTGTCTACCTCTCTTTATTGTTAACGATCATTTTGACCGTCTTTCCCTTCATAAAGACTTTTGCCTTTACTACGAAAAAGATGCTCCAGGATTGTAATTCATGCTTGTTTATGTACTGGTTCGCACCAACCACCAGTTCTCTGTAACAGGGAAACAACCACTACTCTATTTCCTATCATCGCGCTTATTATTTGATTATCAGGTTGGTCCGCATATATGCAAAAAATCCCTACTGATCCAATCAGTAGGGACGATTATTATCGCGGTACCACCCTAGTTGCAGACATATTTGTCTACCTCTCTTCATTGTTAACGATCATTTTGACCGTCTTTCCCTTCATAAAGACATATGTCTTTACTACGAAAAAGATGCTCCAGGACTGTAATTCACGTTTATCTTTGTACTGATTTCCACCAACCATCAGCTCTCTTTAACAGGGAGATAAACACTACTCTGTTCCCTTCAATGCGTTGTTTTTATTAAGTATGATTTGTATTATAAAATGTCATTTCAAAATATGTCAACACTTTTTCATTATTTTTTATTTTTTCTTTCCATTGCATCGTATGTTTCATAATAACAAATGTGAATCATTTTCGTTTCGATTGATCATTCCAATGCGCATCATCTCATTTTGAATATGTTCAAGTAACGTATTTTCAAGGTGCATCTCATCAAACAATTGCCGAAGATGAATCACTTCATTTTCAATACCCTCTGCATCATTTACCTTTGTTAATAAAACAAAAAATAATGTTGCATATACTTTTGAACTTTGATAAATTAACTCACTTTTTTCTAACAGCTGTTTAAATAAATACTTCAATGATTGTTTTTCTTCTTGCAATGAAGATATAGTAAAATTCGATAGAACCGTTTCAATCCCTTTTTCAGCAATAACATCCATATGTAACACAAACTGCAAAAAGATAATATATTCTTTCTCTGCTATTATACTCATTTTAGGGCGTTCTACTAAAAAATCCGCAAGCCAATCTTGCCAAAATTTTTGTTGTTCTTTTATACTCAAAGTTTTTACGTAATACGATACATTTTCTATAAACTTTACTTTCTCGCTCTCTTCTCTCTGTATAAAAAGTGAGTATAACCAATCTACTTGTTCATCCCAATATAAAATACACTTTAAAAAGACAAGACTTAGCCATTTCATAAATACTGCTTGTGTTTGTCCATTCAGCAAATGTAAATGCCGAACAGCAAAAGCAATATATTTCTTTGTTTGTATAAATAAAGGCAAATTAATTTGTGTATTTACAAAGCCTGCCCATGCATACTTTGTTTCCTCTTCATTCTTCTGCAAATTTAAATAAGGAATCATATGTTTTCTACACCAGTGCTTATCGAGATGATAGAGAAATGTTAAATCAGCTGTTAGCCTCGCAATCATAATATTTACGCAGTATGATTTTTTCCGCATTTGTTCTTCAAATACATACAAATAAGCATGGATATTTCGATCATATAAATGTTCATATGCTAAAAGTTTTAATAAAACTGCTGTTATTTTCCCTACGGGATGCTGTACAGCCTCACTATAGTAATCCATTTGCTCTTTAACTCTTCCTTGTCCTCCTTTCATAACATAAGGAAATAACGAAAAAGCAAGCTGTTTTACTGCTCGAATTGTATCTTCTTGAAATTCTGCTAACTGATTGCTCTTTTCATACAGAAAACTACTAATGAGCCAATGATAAGTAGTGTGCCTTACAAATTGATGCAACAATGGTAAAAGTTCTTGTATGTTTTTATCTGTTAATTGCCGGTTATTGCGCCATTCTCTTATTAATACAAACCATACTTCTTTACTTACATCTTTATATCTAATTAATTGATACGCAAGCGAAATACTCCATTGTACATTTGTTTTACATGCCTTTGAAAGCATTTCTAAAAAATGATGTTTCTCAACCAATCCTTCTTGTGAATATTGAAGAACTTGCCCTATCATTTCTTCCTCTTTCATATGTAACAAACCTTCTATTGTTAAATTGCATATGATTGGTTGTAATGTCCGCTCCTCTTGTAAATCAGGAAACTGCCTCGATAAAAAATGAGGAAATTTCTGTTTCATGGATTCATATGTTTGCTTCGTAGATTCATGAGTTGGTACGCACAAATAAAGCCAATCGATTAAGTTACAAGCAACATAACACGTCTTTTCTTCAAACTGTTTCACTATAGTTGTCAGTACTTTTCGTTTCGTTTGTTCAGCTGCATGTTCATAATGATTCTTTAACAATTGAAAAACTTCATGCTTACAATTGTCATCAGTCAGCAATTGATGTTGTAACAACCATTCTATTTTTTCATTTTGCGTTCGAAAAACAGTATAGTTCATACTATGCACTGCAATTCGCTTTTGGAGTGTGTTCCCAAATTCCATCAAAAAAGAAATATAAAAGTTTGCTTTATCTTCATAATGAACACAAACATAGTCCATACAATCTCTAACTATATTAATTAAAAACGAAAATTCACGCGGTTGGCTATCTTGTTCATGAGGTTCAATTGCACTTCGTGAATCACTAACTGAATCATGTATTTCAAGTGCCTGCTGTTTTAGCGTTAATCTCTGCAGTTTTTCTAATCCAATCTGTAATATTGGGATCGAAAAATAAGAAAGATATGGCTTCAATTTGGCTTCCCATATGTGCTGCAGCTTTGAAAAGGTGATAACTGATAGATGATTTGTTTCCGCTAACTCAATAACGTCTTGCATCTCTTGCTCCCATTGCCGAAGTCGCTTCAATTTTAGTTTTCCATCTAATATACAGGTCAGTAAAAGAACCATAATCTCTTTATGTTCTGGGTACGTACATTTGTTAAGCAAAGAAGGCAGACTTTCGATGGAAAATTCATTTCTTTTCGCCTTTTCTAACAATAATAAAAGCCACTTTGCAAACGAAACGATCTGTATCGGTTGTTCCATATCCACTAAAAATGTACATATCGTATTCCATAACAGGGTAGATATTTCCGTATTATTTTTATACATTAACTGAAATAATTCATTTTGGTGGCTTACCAAAAAATGCTCAACAAGCCACTGTGCAAGCAAGTGATCTTTCTCGGAAGGCTCAGCTTCCTCTGAAAATAAATTCCGCAGTTGTCCTTCTTTTTCTAACCATTCCACCCATTCGTAGTCTCTTGCAAATTCTACAAAATAACGAAGAGTCTCAATTTTTTTTACAGACTGTTTAATGTAAGACAGTTGTTCCTGCTCTAAAGATGGTGGAACCGTTACGATATCACGAATTCGCGTTCTTTTTGTAATATAATTATCTCCCATTAACTCTGCCCATCGCTGCACTGCTTTTGCTAATGATTGATGATTTTGTGTCTTATTCGGATAGACAATGGGCTTAATCCCTAAATGCTCCCAGTGATATGTATTATCTCCCCCCGCAACAAATGCATACCGCCTCGTACTAGGTGGTAATCCAGTTGCTAAATATTTCATAACAGGGTCATTATGACTATATCCAATAAACAAAACTGTATAATTAGAAAATAAATCAATTAAAAATCGTCTCGCCCACCCTTCTGTTAAGTAAGCCCTTCCAAAATCACCATCGGTCAAAATTAAATTTTCTTCTTCTTGTTCCACATTACCATGAATATATGCCACTCCTTTAAAAGCTCTTCCTGTTGGAAGTGCTGGAGCATAATATATATTTACTTTACGTTTTGATTCCTCAATTACTGTTGAAAAATGCTGATCAAAATTTGTAGTTACAATCCGAACATTCTCATCAGCTGCAAATAATTGCAAAATAGAATAATGTAGTGGATTCGGCTTTGAACACGCTACATGAACAAGATTCTTCGCAATCTGATGAACATCTTTCGTTTTTGCAATTTTTCCAAGATAATAATCGTGCGGTTCATTTTCCTCACGTTTGTCTACATATAGAGCGCTAGCAATATCATCCACTAAATCATCAAAATTTGGTAAGTTTGAATTGCCTTTCATAGATACTCCAGCTCCAACAAATAAAACCAGTTTCCCTTGTTCGAGTTTATCAAAGAGTTCATCTGGAATTTCTACTTCCGAAGTAATCCACACCCCGATCCCCCCTTACCTAAAAATGTTAATTTTCTCTTTCTAATATAACATTTCTTTTGTATTTTTTTAACATTCAGACAAGTAAAGGTAATAAAAATTTTAACCGTATATTAGAAATTGTACTTAAAATAACCGGAAACAAAGGAAACAGGCTAAGTACTAAAGACATTAAATTGATTTATAACTACGCATTTATCTTCTGTCTTTTTAGAAACTACCTAAAAAATTGCAATTTTAAATTCCCATGCATAAAGTCCCTTTTTTCATTCAAACTAAATAGAAAAAGAGAGGTTCAAATAATGAATCATATTACGATTATGCTTATCAAATTTATATCCTGCATGATTGCTTTTGCAATTGGTTTGGATTTATTCTTTGATGCAACAATTGTTGACATCTTTTCCTTTAGTTTATTTATTACTATCGCGTCGTATATGCTAGGAGATCAAATTATCTTACCACGAGCAGGAAATACCGCTGCACTGATGGTTGATTTTCTTTTCACTTATATGAGTGTATGGATTTTGGGGAGTGTACTTTTAAATAATTATATGCAAATAGCTTGGGGAAGTATTTTATCAGCCTTTATCGTTACAGGTGCAGAAGTTTTTGTTCACCGTTATTTAATGGATCGCATTGCTACTTATCAAACAATAGAAAGAAAACCTTTCACCTTCAACAGGTCGCTAGCTTATGGAACTGAATTTGCTGAGGAGCAAGATGTTACTGATGCGAAAAAACGGAAATGAGGTAACGAATATAAAGACGTGAGTTTCACAATACTACACTCTTTAACGAAAAGAAAAATCCTGAGAATTACGATTTCTCAGGATTTTTTGTCAAATTAAGGTCATTTGTGTTTCAAACTACAATTCACTTCACATGTCTTTTATAAAGAAACCCACATCGAACAAAATGTTATGTTGAAATATTATTATAAAACTTTTCATTTCAACATTTGAGGTTTTCTCCAATACCCTCTATCTTTATGATACAAAATAAGAGCAATCACTAAAATTCCTGATGCAATCCAAATAGCTCTGTATCCTATATGAGTGGTAGTAAATGTGCCTAACAGTGCACCAAGTATAAATGAAATAATAATAACAAGAAATTCATTAAATCGTTTTTTCTCTTCCTGATCATGTTTTATAAACGCTAAATATGCTGCCTGTGTTACAGTTCGAAGATTTCCTGTTGTCATCGTTGAATTGTAGGCCCACTTATCAAGTTTATTAAAGGTAGAAATCTGTAAAGATGATACAAACGAAATACATACGGTTATCACGATGTTAGGCATACTTTTTGGCAAGAACCCTACAATGATTAAAACGATACATTCTAGAATAAGAATAGAGCGTCTATAACTATGCAATGCATGTCTTATATGAGGAATCTTTACTACTTCTGATATTAAAACCCCTAACATAAAAGCTAAAATAGGAGGGATATAAAGCAAAGCATTATGCCATTCTCCGTTAGCTGCTCTTATAGCAAGTAATACTACATTCCCTGTTTGTGCATTAGCAAATACTCCGTCCCTACTGATGAAAGTATAAGCATCTAAAAAGCCTCCAACTACAGCTAACAAAACACCTAAATAAACAGAGTTTGAAGATAATGAGGGGATTGTACTTAGTTTGTCTTTCATAATATTATCTCCTTGTACCTTATATTGCATATATTATCCATTTATACAAATAACAACATAATTTTTAATACTATTCACACGATATTCGTAATTTATATCTTGATGTTGCTTCCTTTTACTTTTTCCTAATATGATATAATACCATACCAAGATTTTCACCTACAATCAACATAATTATTTAATATATTATAATTGTTTAATTTCGTTCACATCTATAGATTCTCCCTTTATAATCGAGTATTGATTTAGCTAAGAATGGATTTTACCCCCAATGTATTAAAAAGAAGTTTTACAAAAAACAAAAGTGAGAAAGATTTAAAAAATAGATACAAGCTGTATTATTGTGCTTGTATCTATTTTTTGTACAACATATGTCCTCATTTACTACAACATAAAATGCAATGTTGTGGTAGAAACTTAATCATTTATTTTTATATAAATAAACACCCTCTAAATTCTCTTTAGATTGATTGCTTTGAAAATCCTAAAACAAGAAACTATTAGAAGGTATTTTATTGAATATAGTAAAATTAGATAAAAATATCAGCTGAAAGGTGAGTAAACTGTGAAGAGGATTACCATTTATTTCATTTCATTGTTATCGCTAATGATATTATTGAGTAGATGTAGTCTAAATGCTGATTCAAAAACAGATTTGTTTCAATATAAGAATTCATATGTAGGTGACAACAGTGCAGTTGGAAATATCATAAAACAATTGGCACATAACAAAGAGTTAAATCAAATTTCACTTGAGACCAAGAAAGAACCATATGGAATTATAATTCTCTGTAACAAAAGAGAAATTACAAGATTGGTACAACAATAAATTGGATGGGTTTGAAAATGAAAAAGACTTAAAGAAACTGATACAGGAACACTTGAAGTCTGAGGACTCAGTTAATCAGCTTTTTCACCAGTAAAAGCAAGAGTGCTCTAGATTAGAGCACTCTTATTTTTAGGGTATTATCAAAAACTATCTTTAAAAGAGCCAAATTTATAAAATAAAAAAGACATTATCCTTTCCAATGATTCCTCTGAAAGAATAACGTCTTTTTCATTTTAGGGGGTACTTTGTCTTGTTAGCTTGATAGCGATGGGGCGGACATCTATATACAAAAACAGAGGGCTGATATGCATCCGCCTCTTGTGTCCAACCAATATTATTCTTGTTCGTCCATAATTTTCTCAAACGCAGCAGATACTTTTTCAAATTCCTCGTCACTCTCAATGTATGAGAATTCACTATCTTCTTCTACTTTTAAAAAGAAGATATCAATGTCTTCCTCTGTTTCCGTTTGAATGTCTTCTACAAAGCCAACAGCAATGTATTCTGCTCCTTCGACATTCATCGTTCCGAGCACTTCAACTTCCTGCTCCTCATTACTCTCATCGCTAAGGGTAAAAATTTCTCCTATTTCAATTTCCGACATATTCATTCTCCTCCTGTTGTAATCTAAAAAATAGAACGTTCAAATTGTATACTTACTAGTATATCTTTCCATAAAAAATCAAATTAATGCGCAAAAAACAATAATTTCTTTCTGCTTCAGCGTAAGAATCCAACTAAAAGAATATCATCTGTGAATATGAATGAATACATTTTGAGCTCTCGTCACATGCCCATCAACTTTAGAAATGGATTGCCCCTAAGACGAAAAAAATGAGTTAAACTCTCATAAATAACTGTCGAGATATAAATTTTTCGTTTTTTGGATACGTCAAGATCATATGACGGTAAAACGAGGATTTTATATGTTAAGGATATGCACGGTTTCATGCAGACTGCGAAAACGGTTTAAACTGTCAATGCTATTGTGATAGGGCTGTATGAAATCCTGCATACAGTGAAGGTAAACAGAAGGATGGAAAACTCCTGGTATGAATGGGTTTCTGGGATTTGGCTACTGCTGATAATGATGCGTTATGTTAACCTTACGTGTATAAGATATACATTTTAGTTTCCTCTAAGAGAATATGATAAAATGGAACAAAAAGGAAAGCGGGAGATTGTATTATGAAACAAAAAACAAGCTGTACTAATTGTGGTTCAACTAATCTTAAAGAAGGAAAAGTTGGTTATGCAGCTCATGCATATGTTTGTGAAGATACATCTTCTACTATTTTTAAAGGCGGAGCTCGTTCTAAATTATTAACTACCTTTTGTTTAGACTGTGGGTTAGTTCAATTTTTTAAAGTTGAAAATCCAAAAGCATTTAAAAAGTAATGTTAATGAATAGACTTTTGAGAATGTTACGTTATGTTAACCGAGCATGAATAGAGTATACAAACAGGTATAGTAACTACAAATAGCGAATGGAGATACATAAATTATTAATAGTTAGGGGAACCATATGAATTTTATTTTACCCGGGCATACACATTTAGCTCCAATTTTTGATGCATTTCAAGGTAGAGAAAAAGAATTTAATTGGCTTATAACAGACTTGGAGTTTGCTACTCTTCAAGAAGAGAAACTTATACGAGATTATCCTACAATGTCGCATCAAATAACCTGGATAGCTGGTAAGGATCTTTCAGCTCTTGTAAACAAATATGATCCTCAATTTATTTTTGGGGTACTATCTGCGTTTGATAAATCTATAAATATTGATGTAAATAATCTACTTATAGAACCTTATGCAGACGGTAACGAAGAACTCTGGGTATCAAATCCAAAGATTCAACATCCACAAGCAACCCTTGAAATTGTTTGTTGGGATTCTACCTTGATATTACTATTAAGCAAGGATGTAGATATTGATAAAAAATTTAAAAGTTACTTTAAGGATGCTAATGATTTAAATGTTTATAATGCAGAATCCTAATTTTAAAAATAACTTCCAATAACGGGGATTATGATAAATAAAAGAGGGGTGATGTTGAATGTTAGATGTTTTAAAGCAATAATACAGCTTTATTAGCTCTACCAGAGAAAGTTTATTTACATTTTTGGAAGAAATTCCACTGCAAAAGTTGCACAGTACAGTTCCGAATTTCGGAAGCGGTAATATTATTAGAACCCACATTCATGTAACCGATTGCTATCGATACTGGCTTGGATCATTCGCATTTAACCAAAAGCAAGCAGATTTTTTGTTTGCTACTGATTATGAAATTGAGCATTCGGATGTAGAGAAAGTTCGCACTAGATTTGAGATAGTAGATGCAGTTGTACAACGTTTTTGGGATGAATTCAATGCTCGCTGGTTCGAAAATATAGCAAATGAAGTAAAATTGCAAAAAGAACCATGGAGTACGACTCCGCTATGGCTTTTAACCCATACCGAGACACACGAATTCCATCATAAAGGACAAATCGTATCAATAGCTCGTCACCTCGGATCCCCCCTAACACAGACCTTGATTAATTCAATTATACAAAAAAGTGATCCACTATAATTACCAATATCATTGATTATGTAAATGGAAAGTCCCTTCAGTACTTAAAGGGACTTTTAAAGGTTTTACGATACTTTGGTTTTATGTTAGCAAAAAGTGCTTTCATGTACAGAAATCAACTTTTTCAGTCTAATACTTTTTCCTATAGTCCAAAACATTTTTTAAAGAGACAACTGTATTATACACTTTGATTGCCCAGAAACCGGCAAATATGAAAGTTTAGTTTTTATACTAATTAAAAATTAAAATCTATATATTTAGCTACTTACTAAAATTTTATCTATTCGAATAAACTTATTCAGTTTTTCTTCTGTCTCAAATAAAAGATCTGTAATGTCCTTCGTATCCTGCTGATGCATTAGTGAAAAATACAGGCATCTGATAAAATTCTTGGTGTTAATCCTGGCAATATACTGCTCTCTGCTGTATTCTGAGCTAATGCCTTTTTCCAGCCCCTCAATCCATTGGCATATGCTTTCCTTAGGAAGCAAAGCTTTCACTGCAATAAGGAAAACTACTCGTGTCATACGTTCGTCTTCTTCATTGCTTAAAATATACTTTCCGTTGCTTAAAACCCGCTGCAGCGAATCAAGAACCTTCAATCTAGTATTTTCATCGCTTTCTTTGCTGTGTACCAGCTCACACATAGCATCAGCTCCATGAGCCGCACCATGAGCCCACCCCTTAACATCCAAATATCCGCGCAAATCTCTTTCTTCGTTATAGTATCTTATTATGCTATCCTTGATCTTAATAAATTTGTCCATGGATAAGTATGTATTATTTCTATTCCAATATAAAAATACTTCCATGAGAAGCGCTGAAAAAGTCCTTGTGAATACAGTATCATCACCTTCATTTCCAATATGGAAGAAGAGATGTTTTTCATCTATGAGAGTATCAGCGATCTCATTTAGCTCTTCATTACTGAAGTACTGTTTTTCACAAATCCACTGATAAAAAGTAGAGTATATTAAGTCGTCTCTTAAGATTGGATCAGTATCGCCTATATATTGGAGCATGAGGCGAGCGAAGCTCATTGCTTCTTCCTCGCTATTTAAATGATAGTTGTTCTCTGCTATCCTTTTTAAATCTGCTATAAGCTTTTCTCTTTCAATATTCATATTCGTTCCTCCATTTGGTAATAAACTAGCTAACCATACCCATACCCATTTCCATTTTTATTACCTTATCAGCCATTTTAAAGTAGTGGTCGCCATGGTTTTTTTACAAATGTTAGGTGGGCAATATTGACACTTACTTTGTTAATCCAATATTTCATTCAACCTCTACTACAATGTAATGAACCTAATAAGCATAAATTCCAAATCCCTCTTTCAATACACTTCATTTATCACTTTTCACAAAATAACATATGTGGTTCATACCATAAAGGTCTTACAACTTCAAATTCTTTATGATCTTCCAGTATATGATGCAGCCTCTCAATCATTTCATCTAATTGCTGTGGCGCAAAACGTAATGACCAGACTACTGATGAAAAGATAACCATTCCCGCGTAAATAGAATAAAGCATCCAAAAATCTTCAGGAATATTATCATTAAAATATCCTTGAATTTGCCCTATTGAAAATGGAATACTCTCATTTCTTTGAAATAAAGCTACTTTTACAAAATCATGAATTGGATCTCCCCAATCAAAATTATTGAAATCAATTACCCCAGCATACCTATTATTGTCTACAATAATATTTTGCAAATGAAAATCATCATGTTGAAATCGATTCGGACGTCCTTTTAATAAATACTTATTTTTTTCAATAAAATTCATAACCTTTTGATCATTTTCAATCTTTATTCCACTTTCCCTATATGCATCAAGGTATCGATAATGCTTGTGCATTGCTTGTTCATACCAAGATTTGATATGAACAGGTGCCTCAAGCAAATGCATTTTAGATAGCTGTCCTCCTGCTTCAATACCAATCTTGTATTGCTCTTGATCAGTAAGAACAGTTAATTTCTCTTTTACATCAACGCCCTCAATAAAAGAATAAATTGTGTAGCAAGAATTCAATTCGTCTAAAATTCCTATATTTATTGGCTTAGGAGATTTAACATGATATTCTTGCAGTTTTTTTAATATTTGAAACTCCGTCTTTTTTCTTTCATACCCTTCTAAACTTCCGATTCTTAGTAAGAGTTTTTTATCATCAGAATAGACTACATACTTTTCATCTGGAGAATATCCTTTAGATAATCTTTCAATTCTATTAGCACAATGTAAGAAATCAATTTTTTCTTGAAGAAATTGAGGAACGTTCTCCATAGTTTACCTCCATTATGGATTTTTCAAATGCCTTTCTAATTCTTTCATTACATTACGATAGTTATAGTAATTATCGTTTCTTTACATCAATCGGAAAAATCACATCTATTCCTATCTTACTTAATTCTTTCTGAATATAATAACAATGCTCTGCGCCGATTGTTATTAAGATTCTTTCTTTTTCATTATCTGTAACATATTCCATAATATTATCAATAATTTGTTCATTTCTTTTACACCATACAATTTCATGTACAACGGGGTTCTTTTCTTTTAGCCATAATTGTTTTTTCTTGATTATTTCATTCGTCGTATGGGAATTTAAAGGAAATGGTTCTAAAACTGTCACTTTAAATATATTTTCATATATTTGACACAACTCATGTTCCAAGTGCTTTCTCGATTCTTCATTATAATAAGAAAAGTAGTTTAGGCTTGTTACCTCGTCATCAAACCAATCAATAGGTACGAATGAAACACCTTCACTCTCACACAATGGGAGAATTAAAGACCTATACTCAGAGGGACCTAAATATCCTTTATAATTTCTATTTTCTAAGTACCGGTTATAATCTTCAGGTCTCACTTCTCCAAGAATTGAACTTGGCTGAAAAGTACGAATGGCACTCTCCATTAAATGTAGAGGATATCTTAACCTTTTTCGTAAATCATCTATGTGTACTGTTCCCAATAAACCGATTATCGTCATAAAAACTCCACTCCATATCTACCTCAAGTTCCAATCAAACCATCTACCATGTCCATCTGTCTCTCCAACCGTTTGATTGTACTCAACACCATCTAGATAATAATCAAGGTGCAGTTTTCGATCCCACATATTGTTGTAAAGATGGAAAACGTCTCGTTTACTTCCAATGATTTTTATTTTTTCTATCAGTTCATACTTAGTGTCTTCTGGTATTTGATTAGCAACGTGAGTATGAAAAATACAAATTGCAGTATCTTCCGGAAGGTTTTCTGCAACTTCTGAAAGTAATGCCACTCCATCGCCTTCTATAAGTTTTACTGAATTTTCAATTAAACATGTAGCTGCCTTTTCAAAAAGCGCTAACCTTTCTTCATGTTCGGGCCAAATAAGAGATTTTAACCACAAATAATCTTCAAAATTGTTTAAATCGCTAATATGTAAGTCTAATCCTACTTTTGAAGCTACTGGAGGACTAGGTAATAGAAATGATGGTGTATGATCTCCTTTTATTTCAGATGTTATATGGACATGTGAGGTTCTATCTCCATATATTCCGTTTGTCCCATATGAATAACTATACTTGTCCCATAACAATTGAAGACCAGCACTTGTTCCAATTTCTATTAATGATAACGGTTTCTTGACAACACTATAAATATAACAAAAAATTGGATACAGATACGCACAGCGTCTTACTTCGTTAGTCTGTACTAACTTACTCTTTAGGAGAGAAATTATTTCGTCTTTATACACTTGGCAAAAATCTTTAAAATGAAGAAAAGAATCATCAATTTCCCTTGGATTCTTCGTAACACTCGGGTAATACTCTTTTAAAACATGTTCATTTCCTTTTAGCAAAAGAAAATGAACCGTACCAAATAATAAATTAGGAACTGGCTGCCCTTCTCGAGAATTCATGCATAACGCTAGCAATTCATCATCCTCTGAAATTTTGATGGATAAATGCTCATATAATTCACTCGATCCTCTACATTCTAGTTTGGCGAAATTTTTAAATCGTTCAGATAGTTGAGTTGTATTCAAAATAATCCCCCTTACTTATTATGAATTTTCCTAATTTTAAAAACAATTTAATTATAACCGAAACTGACGTTTTGGTAAATTTATCCTCGTTATAGAAATATATACAATCCAAAAGAAACTTATAAAAAACAAAAAGTACACCACTTTAGATAAGTGATGTACCCTTACATAATATATTAGAAAAAAATTGTTTATCCTTTTTGATAATATTCTTCCATAATTTGAGGTGGAACCATTCCTCCACCTGTTGCCCACATAATATGCGTTGCTTGTTTCATTTTCTCTTGCAGGTGATTTTCTTGAATATATTGCTGTTGTTTAAAGAGTTGAACTGGTCCATATACACTTGCCAATGCTGACGGCTCTAATTTTATTCCTTCTGTATCAGCCATAGCCTTTAGTAATCTATATAACGCTTCGTCACTTACTGTGTAACAGCCGCTTAATGACGGCTCCATCACTTTCCCTACAAATCCTGATGCTCTTCCTACCGCAAGTCCGTCCGCATCCGTCACATTATCAATACCAAAATCTTGGACAGAGATTTCATCGTGTAGACCTGTCAGTAAACCAATTAACATACAAGGAGAATGTGTTGGCTCCGCAAAGAAGCAATGTACATGGTCACCAAACAATAATTTCAAACCGAACGCTACGCCGCCAGGTCCGCCGCCAACACCACATGGTAAATAAACAAATAAAGGATGATCAGCATCAACAATAACGTTTTGATTTTGCAGTTGCTTTTGTAAACGAGAAGCAGCTACAGCGTATCCAAGGAATAAATTTTTTGAATTCTCATCATCAACAAAATAACACATTGGATCCGCTTCTGCTTGCTTTCTTCCTTCCTCTACTGCCTTACTATAATCCGCTGCATATTCAATAACAGTAACATTTTTACTGCGAAGTAAATCTTTTTTCCACTGTTTTGCATCAGCAGACATATGAACCGTCACATTAAATCCTAATTTAGCACTCATAATGCCGATACTAAGTCCTAAATTCCCCGTTGAACCTACTGCGATTGAATATTTCGAAAAGAACACGCGGAATGTATCACTATCTAAAATAGAATAATCATCTTGTTTATTTAATAAATGATGTTTCAAAGCTAAATCTTCTGCATGTTTCAGAACCTCATAAATCCCGCCTCTTGCTTTAATAGACCCTGATATCGGTAGATGACTATCACATTTTAGCAATACATTACCTTCGATATGCTGATTATACTCTTGTTCTAGATGTTGTTTCATAGAAGAAATTTCAACTAAAGGAGATTCAATAATTCCACCTGTATCTTTCGTTTCAGGAAAAGCTTTCGCAATATAAGGCGCAAAACGCTTTAACCTTTCCTCCGCATCCATTACATCATCTTTAGTAAGAGGAGCCTTTTTCATTCCTGTTTCAAATTCTTCTTTATTCGGATTCACCCAAAATACTTCCTTTGTCAAAACAAGTTGATTTAATAAAGGATGCTTTTCTTTTAACATTTGTATAGCTTCGCTGTCATACTTCTTCATTCGAATATTCTCCCTTCTTAATTCCTACTATATTATCATTTCAAAATTAAAATTTATTTATTATAATTAAAATAAATTTAACACATAAACATAATTAATTAAATATAAATTAATAAATTTTAATTTAATTTAACAGGAATGGATAAAAGGAGCATTAACATGAATGATATAAATGTTGGAGAGAAAATAGCAGAATACCGAAAAGCACAAGGATTAAGTAGCCGGGAGCTGGCGACACTCGTCAATATCACTCCTTCTATGTTAAGTCAAATTGAAAAGGGATCCGCAAACCCATCACTGCAAACTCTTAAGTTAATATCTGCAGCATTAAACATCCCTATGTTTAATTTCTTTTTGGAAAATACAAATGCTCAAAGTTTAGTTGTTAGAGCTGACCAGCGAAAAAAAATTACTTTTCCTGAAAGCGAAAGCTTATCATACGAGTTACTATCTCCCGATTTAAGCGGAGCACTCGAGCTTGCTCTTATGACTTTATTGCCGCAATCCGCTTCTTCCGAAAAACCGCTGGAACATAAAGGGGAGGAAATTGCATTTGTTTTAGAAGGAACTGTTACCCTATCTTTAAATCAAGAAACATTAACCTTACACAAAGGCGATAGTGTTAAAATTCCCTCTTACATGAAACACAAATGGGAAAATCCATATAAAAAGAAAGCAATAGTGATTTTTGCAATTACTCCACCTACTTTTTAATTAACAACAAAGCGCACTAGTAAATAAGCCAGCATTTCGAGGGATTCCTCCTAAAAATACTGGCTTAACTACCATGAAACAAAAATACAATGAACTTTCTCTAAATCAGTTTTATTTCTTTTACATCGACTATATCCGCAAACCAATCTAATACTTTGTTATGATGACGAATGATCTCCTCAGCTTGTAGTTGCTCTGAATCAAACGTACTATGCGCTCCTTGAATCAACGTTACTTTATACCCTTCACTAAACGCACGGCGAACGGTTGTATCGACGCAATATTCTGTTTGCAATCCACAAATGAAAAGATGTTCAATTCCTTTTTCTTGCAAAACTTCAAGAAGATTCGTCTCATAAAATGAATCCGGTGTTTCTTTTTCCACTACAACCTCATTTGGCATCGGGACAATTTTAGAATGAATGCGCCAACCTGCTGTTCCTTTTTCTAGTGGATGACCTTTAGAACCATTATGCTGAACATAAATAATTGGAATATCATGCGCACGACATTTTTGAGTGACTTCCTGTAAATTTTTCAATAATTCCGTGCCATTATGTACAGGTATACCCGCTGAATACATTCCTTCTTGGACATCAATTACTATAAGTGCTTGTTTCATTATAATCACTCCCTTTACCTTATGCTTTAAACTCCACCATCCAACAATCTTCCAATACCCCTTCATGCAATTCATGTTCTTTTAACACTTTCACTTTTTGAAACCCACACTTCTCATAGCAACCAATTGCTCTTTCATTACTTACTCTTGGATCCATCGCAATTGCGACTGCTCCAAACTCATTCATAATATATGTAATTGCAGCTTGTATAAGTTCTGTACCAATTCCCTGATTCCAGTACGCTGTTTCTCCGATAAATTGATCCATCCCCCACACATTTTCTCTCTCATCATATCCGTATAGCGCTTTCCATTCTGGATCTAAAGGATACATTTGTATATAACCAATAGATTGGTTTTGATATTCTACAATACACCTTTTCTCTCCCAAACCACTTATATAACGCTCTCGAACTTGCTGTGGTGATTGTGGTTTGTCTCGTCCTTCATAAAAACGTAAAACTTCAGGATTTGATAGCCAGTTTGATAAAGTTTGAACATCATTTTCTGTTACGTATCGAATGGATAGGTTTCCTTTTTCAAATATCATATAGTTCTTCCCCCTCTTGCAACATTACTGTATTCAACTTTTAATGAAATAACCCCTTCCTTTGAAAGGAAGGGGTTTGAAGAATCATCTTAGTTCAGCATTGAGTGTAATATTTTTTCAAACTCTATTTTTTCTCTACGTGTTTTATAGCATTATCTTTTTCTTCATATCTAAAGTTTATTATTCTCAAGTAAATTCCATCTTCTAACGGTATAAATAAAAATCCATGTACATATGTTGAAGAGATGGAAAACATGACACAACTGAACATTGAAGAAAATTTGTTAACGAAAACGGTTTACTATTATTATAAAAAACAACTTACCCCACAAAAAAATGCCTCCTTGCTACATATATCTAGAAATAACGTTGTCCGTTTACTAGAGAAGGTACGGGACTGAAGGAGCGTGAAATATAATGACTGCTCTATTAGCTTATGATGCTGGAACTGGTAGTATCCGAGCTGTCTTATTTGATTTACAAGGGAATCAACTTGCTGTTAGTCAACGAGAATGGGTTCACATAGAAAACTCACGATACCCAGGTTCAATGGATTTTGATGTAAAGGAAAACTGGAAGCTTATTCAAGACTGTACAAATGATGTACTACTAACAAGTGGAATCCCTTCTTCTTCTATTCAAGGAATTAGTGCAACAAGCATGCGTGAAGGACTTGTTTTATATGACAAGGATGGTACTGAAATTTGGGCGTGTGCCAATGTTGATAACCGTGCGGCAGCTGAGGTTACACAACTTAAGCAAATACACCCTCGCCTTGAACATGGTGTATATACAGTATCAGGGCAAACGTTCGCTTTAGGTGCATTACCAAGGTTACTGTGGATTACGAAACACCAACCAGAGATTTATGAAAAAGTACATTCTATTTCTATGTTAAATGATTGGATTTTATATAAACTGTGCGGCGTATTACAAGTTGACCCTTCCAATGGATGTACAACGGGAATTTTCAATTTACAAAATAGAAATTGGGCTCCAGAATTAGCAGCCCAATGTAGACTCTCCTCTATACCCTCACCACAAATAAATGAAGCAGGAACTATTATTGGAAACGTAACAAAACAATGTGCAGCAGAAACTGGATTATTCGAGGGAACGCCTGTTGTTACTGGAGGCGGAGATGCGCAAATGGCTTCTCTCGGTTCTGGAGTTGTCAAAAGCGGGCAAACTTTCATTTGTGGCGGAAGTTTTTGGCAACAAGAAGTAAACGTAAGCAATCCTATACTAGATCCAAACGCTCGCATTCGTGTAAATTGTCACGTTCTTCCTGCTCTTTGGCAATACGAAACAATTGCCTTTTTTCCCGGTCTTGTTATGCGCTGGTTTCGCGATGCTTTCTGTCAAGAAGAAAAACAACAAGCAAAAGAACTAGGTATCGATGCTTACGAATTATTAGAAGAACAAGCAAAACATGTCCCAGTTGGATCGCACGGTATCATTCCGATTTTTTCTAATGTCATGAACTATATTTCTTGGCGCCATGCGTCTCCCTCTTTTTTAAATTTAAGCTTAGATTCTAAAAAATGCGGGAAGAAAGAAATATTTCGAGCTATTGAAGAAAATGCTGCTTTCGTGACATATGGGAATTTAAAGTTAATTGAAGAATTAACTGGTCAATTTCCGAAAGAAGTAGTCTTTGCCGGAGGGGCATCAAAGGGAAAATTATGGTGCCAAATTGTAGCTGATGTATTAGGTGTTCCTGTAAAAGTACCAGTGGTCAAAGAAGCAGCCGCTTTAGGAACAGCGATTGTAGCAGGGATTGGCACCGGTATTTATCATTCAATGGAGTCTATTTCTGAACAATTTGTAAAATGGGAAACTACTTATATACCGAACAACGAAAACCATAAACAATACCAAAAACTATACAAAAACTGGAATAATGTATATCAGCAGCAACTCCAATTAGCTGATCAAGGCTATACTTCTCATATGTGGATTGCACCTGGCGCTCTATAAATTGTTACACAAGGAGTGAAAAGCATGTTAAAAGTAAATGAAGAAGATTTCTCCTACCGCTTCGGTGATAGTGGACCAAAATATTTAGTAAAGGGCCCTAATATTGATATAGGTGTTGTTGTCATTAAACCAGGACAAGATTTTCAAAACCACTATCATACAACCTGTGAAGAAATTTTCTATGCATTAGAAGGTGAAATAGATTTCTATATAAATCACGTAAAGGTACCTATTAAACAAGGTGACGTCTTACAAGTTCAACCTCATGAATCTCACTATCTCATCAACCGTTCTTCACAAAATTTTAAAGCTCTCTTTATTAAATCACCTCATTTGCAAGAAAAAGATACTGTGCAAACAAAAAATCCAAACTGTAATTAAGGAGTGATACCCTATGACTTGGGGATTTCAAAATCGCCTAAATACTATTTTGCCTGATGGAAAAGCAGTTATGTTAGCAATTGACCACGGTTACTTCTTAGGACCAATACATGGATTGGAACAACCTCATGAAACGGTAAAAAACCTTCTTCCATACACAGACTCCCTTTTTTTAACGAGAGGCGTTCTTAATTCTTGTATACCAGAAGATTGTAAAACTCCTATGGTTCTTCGTGTATCTGGTGGGGCTACTGTAGTTGGAAAAGATCTTTCGAATGAAACAATTGTTACTCCAATAAAAGAAGCTTTGCGTCATAACGTGGCTGGAGTTGGCGTATCTGTCTTTGTTGGCTCTGATTATGAAACACAAACTGTAACAAACCTTGCGAATGTTGTATCTGAAGCGCACGATTATGGTTTACCTGTACTTGGAATTACTGCGGTAGCAAAAGAACTGCAAAAACGAGAAGCACGTTTTTTAGCGTTAGCTTCACGCGTATGTGTTGAAATGGGGGCTGATATCATTAAAACGTATTATTGTGAAGGCTTTGAAAAAATAACAAGTACATGTCCGGCTCCAGTAGTTATTGCAGGGGGACCAAAGTTAGACACAATTGAAGCAGTGCTTACAATTACATACAATGCACTGCAAGAAGGTGCAGTAGGTATTGATATGGGGCGGAATATTTGGCAATCTGAACATCCGATCGCAATGATTCAATCTATTCATAGTATCGTAAAAAATGGATTAAATGTAAAAGAAGCCCTAGAATTATATAATACTATTATAAGTTAACCATTCAGACAGCATTTATGTTCACGATATAAGAACAAGTAATTTGCTTTATCCAAATCACTTGTTCTTTTCTAATTTCATATATTTTCTTACTTGTTATATCAAGCATGTTGTTAATTTTTCTCTTTCTCTTCCAACATCTCAATTAATCTATCTAATTTCTTCTCAATTTCAACTAAAGAAGTGCTTTGACTAGATTGATTGACGAGTCTTGAGCGTATAAAAGCACCGAGCGAAATAAAAAATACCAGTATTAAAGCGAAGAAAAGAATAGTAAACATGATATTTATAATTGAAAAGTGGTCCAACATCCTATCCCCCTATTTCTTCTTTATTGAAATTCTCTTTAAAAAGATTCTTAAGTTAAGAGGTTATCCCCTTACAAAACCTTAATGTTGAATCTAACTTTTCTTTCTCTTTCAGCAAGTCCATTAATTGACAAACAGCTACTGCAAACTCTGCAAATGCAGTACCCTTTGCAGTAATTATTGTATTTTCTACCTCAATATCTGCTCCCGTATATATCGATGTTTCAAATAGGGATTTGTTATTCTCATATGTATGCTGAAGACACGTAAATTTTCTACCGTTAAGTATCCCTGCCTTCCCCAACAAAATAGCGGAAGCGCATATAGAAGCAATGGGAATTTTTAAGTTAAAAGCGTTCATTAGCATCTTACTAACAATTGCCTCATCTAATATTTTATGAATACCATCTCCTCCAGAAATAAGAATTAGATCAAATTCATTTAGTTTAATTTCAGATAAAGAAGCTTCAACTTGGGTCCATAACCCACCAATACTTTCTACTGGGTTACCATCTACGGAGACAGTAGTAATTTTCGCTTTACCCATTTTTCTAAGTAAAAATAGTACATGAGCTATTTCAAAATCAGCATATTCTGGATAAGCAAGAAACAATACCTTTTTCATACAATAATCCTACTCCTTTACACTTATGATTCGATTACTTATAAAACCTTAAACATTCCTATCCGATACTTTCAGAATAAATTGCGAAATTTTTCACCACCAAATTGTTAGAATAATCAATATAAAATATTGTATAATAAAAGAAGTAATGAAAATCTACTATAATCGGACGGTGTTATATATGAATGAGAATCTTACCATACAAGAATACTCTTCTGACTATCAATCTCAAATTTTAGATTTAATTCTCTCCATTCAACAAGATGAATATAATATGCCTATTTCAAAAGAGGATCAACCTGACTTACTTAAGATAGAAAGCGTTTATCAATCTGGAAACGGTAACTTTTGGATAGCACTTTATCAAGGAGAAGTTGTAGGAACTATCGCCCTTTTAGATATTGGCAATCATCAAGTAGCATTGAGAAAAATGTTTGTAAAAAAAGAGTATAGAGGAAAAATATTTCAAGCAGCTAGTCTTTTATTACATAATGCGATTGTTTGGGCAAAGACAAAAGAAGTAAAAGAAATATACCTAGGAACGACGTTACAGTTTGTAGCGGCCCACAGGTTTTACGAGAAGCATCATTTTGAAAATATAGAAATTGATACATTACCTACAAATTTCCCTGTCATGCAAGTAGATAAAAAATTTTATAAATACATTGTTCATAATTTACCAATTCATTCACCTACTTTACCGTTTCACTAAAAAAATGTTTTAGACTGTTTAAAAATGGTTGTAGACTGAAAAATTATTTTCTATATATGAAAGCATCTTTTGTTAAAATAAAACCAATGTATCACAAAAAATTTAAAAGTCTCTTCAGAAGACCTGAAAAGACTTCCGTTCGCATAATTAGTGGTATCGGATGTTACATTATAAATAGTCTTTTAGTTCAAGATGATTTCATTACTTCTTCTAAAATCTTATTTACAAACTCACTTTTACATTCCGTATAACTCACTCGATCATTTACTATATTTGCTAATTCCTTTTTTATGAGCATCATAACTTTATTTCAAATCCACAGTAATATCTTTTAACAAGGCACAGCACTTAGTTTATCTTTATTGATTTTCCTACAAAATCTGTTCAATTCATTGAAAGCTTCCCATAATGCATCCACTGCTCCCTTTCTATCTTCTTCTTTTACCAAAACCCAAATCGTCTTATGACTATCAGCTGCTTGTAAGATTTGCACACCTTTTTTCCATAAAGCAGTACTGACTTGTGCTACGATTCCAGGCACCCCAGAAAATTCGGCTGTTCCTTCTATGGTTATCTTAATACACCCTGGATTGATTTCAGGAATATAGTCTAACTGTTCGATAATTGTAGTTGCCTTTGCTAATTTTTCATTCTCTACAGAAAATAAGACTTCCTCTACAGATATGTGTACAAAATCAACCTTAATTTTCCCTTTAACAATCTGATCAAATATCGGCATTGGGAACATAGTATCTATTTCTTTTTTCTTTACCTTTATTTGATTTATTGGTGAACTACAAAAAATATTTGTTTTAAATATTTCACTCATAATCATAATCTCCCATCTTTAAAACCATTCATTTTTTCAACCTTTATACTCTTTATATTTTTCAGAACATTACTTCTCATTTTAAATTAAAAGAATAGCTCAGTAAATCCAAAATTTGTATTTTTTAATTACTAAAAATAACATAAAAAATAGGACTGTCCTCTAATTCAGAGTAATTAAGATTTCGCCGATAACACGTTAAAATCATACCCTATGACATTTATTAGAATGTGAGACTGTAAATTTCTTACGCTAAAGGATATATCAACTGAAAATGAATTTTTTTGGTGACTCTAAGTGGTGCTTTTATATTCTGCTTCTTAAATCGATTTTTTATAATCAAAAGCTAATTCAAAAACAAATTACTAAAACCGTAATATTTCAACGTTTTAGATTATATTCATTTACAATGTTTGTTTTAACTTATACTAAGCAAATTTCAGCATAAAATAAGCCGCTTTTTCTACTCCAAGAAAAAAAGCGGCTTATTTATTACATATTAGTGTGTAATTAGAAGCGGTTATGAGGGTTCTTAGATGTTTGGGAATATTTATATAATGGTGGAATTATCCAAAAGAAACTATGAACTTAAATCCACTCTTTTCCGTGTTCGCGAATGAATCGAAGTTCCTCTTCATAATGATCATAATGTCCTTCGTCGATCATTTTTCGAAACGCCATATCGCCTTCTTTGGCTTTCCTTTGTATGGTTTTACATAATCCTTCTACTCGTAGCAATACCATTTCTAAAAACCCTTTTTCTATTCCCTCCATACCATAGGAATCAAAAAACAATTTAACCCTTTGTTTGATCCGCTCAGCATCCTTTAACGAATCATAATAAATAGCTATAAAGCCTACTTAAAGGAACGCAAGTGTAAAGCGTATAGGCGATATCCCAAAGTCTTGGACCAGGAGCAGCCAAATCAAAATCAATCACCCCTACTGGTTTTTCGCGATTAAAGATAATGTTATAGATAGCAAAATCATTATGGCACATCACCTCAAATGGCTGCGGGGTGTTATCAATAGGTTGCCAACGTTCTTCCACTGAAAAATCACTCACCGCATCATGATAGAGACGAAGCATTTTTGCAATCTCTTTTAAAGTCTCATCCGACCACATGTATTTTTTTAACGGATAATTGCCAGCTTCTCCTTCGATAAAGGATAAAATCTCTCTGCCTTTTTCATCAATACCTAAAAACTTTGGCACACCGTTTAAGCCTTTGTTTTCAAGGTGTTTTAGCAATGTATGAATTTTAACACTATCAGGCTTTAATTCTCGTCGAACCGTATCTCCCAAACGATATACATTGGAGACATTCCCTCCTGTTAGTGCTTCTTCTTTTTCGTACTGACTTTTCATTAAAATCCCCCCAATTTAGGGACTCTATGATTGTGTCAATAGAGATGTATTTTTACCCATAAATAAAAGCAGATATACAAAGGTATCTGCTCGGCAATGGGAATTTAATTGTCCACACCATGTATCCCTTGAATGATTTAAGATAGACAAATAAACGCATCCTTAAGAACCAAGGACCGCCACTGTCTCTATCCAATTAAATAATCATTTCAAGGTATTCCACATATGTACAGATTCCCCTTTCTTTACATCTCTAAATTAGATATTACCAGGGACTTCCAACCAAGAAAAGACTTTTGTATAAAGTTTTTAAATTATTTTGCTATTTAGTTGAAAAAATCAAAAAAGACCCCTCAACAACATTATAAGAATCTACGCTTAAGCTTGTCCTCATGATTCAAAAAATAGGAAAAGAATCCTTTCTTCTGTTCCATTTTCTGTTCTTCTTATCTCTCTTTCAAGGTCGTTTTCAAACTCTCGATGAGCAGTCGATCACGTGTTTCCAAGTTTTCAAATAGGAGTAGCGTCCTATCACCATCAAGTTAAAAAGAACAGGTTACCCCAAAACAATAAAAACGAGCAAAATGCACAAAATTTTCATAATGGGGGTATTAGGTGATCTTAAGTTGATAGGCATATATGGTGACCCCATATAGATTATTTACTCTTCCCCAAAAGATTTCACAACTTTATAAGATACAGAATATCCTGGAGTTTCTGCATTTATTTTTTCGATGATTTTGTCTTGTATTGATTCACCAATATCAGTAAAAAAGTTTACTTTTTTAGTTACAGACCAAATATGGAGTCTGTGTAGCAATGGAACCAAATCACACAATAAGCATTAGCGAACATTAATTACATATGTTTTAAAGAAAGACCCCCCCAAATGGGAAGATCTCCTGACTTTATAAATAAGTTTTTACACTGACTGCCGTAATACATAAACGCCTACAAGTTTTAGCTGGAAGTTATAGCAAAGAACGCTTCCGCCAACCTCTTATTGTATTTTGTATTTTCATCTGTCCATTTTGTTCCTAAGTTACCGGGCCAGCCCGAAGTATTTGCGAAGTACCTAAGAAGCTCCAATCCTTCTAATCCTTGTTTTATTCCTTTTCTATATGAATCTGTCATATGAGACACCACGATTTTTGTGTTTACTTCTAGATCTTTCAGTTCTTCATCAGTCAAGTTGGAAAGAGCCAATCCACATCGATGCAATTGAATAACCCAAATGATGTACCGTCGTGCCCTACAGTATTCGGATTAAATCCGCTCTCGTGTTGAGCGATGAAGAGCGGAATCCATGGCGGTATATCATACTGCTTTGCTATATGAGTGATTGTCTCTTTTACTTTACGCACTTCCTGCTTATGCGTATACTCTCCATAGATTGCACGGAAAGCCACTATAACCGCAATGATTAGGACCAGAACTGACACAATCCTTTTCATTGATATCTCCCTCTCCTTGCACAAACAAAAATCATTCTAGTATTTCGATGCATCCCATACTTTTTTGGAATGCCCATCATATATAACAGCTGTTTTTCCTTTTATCTCCTCGCTCTTATATTTAAACGATTTGTTTGAAAAATTCACAATGACTTTCATATCCTCTCCGAACTCCGTACATTGAACTAAACGATCTTCAGAAAGAATCTTAAAGTTTGTCATTGGTTTTGTCACTGCTTTTTGATGAAAATCAGACCAGATGTTTACATAGGAAACAATCATATCCTTATTGGTATTCCACGTATCCTTGTCGATATGGTATAACGGTGGAACATTGTATAATAACTCGGACAGCATTCTGTTTCCAACTTCATCTTTGATTTTCAAGCTTCCCCATTCCCAATGATGCGTCGTAATCACCGAATCATTGTATATAAGCTTATAAAGAGGGATAGAATATACTGGATCTAGATAAATGTGTTGGTACAATGGTTTGATTGGCACAGTCTTGCTGTAACGTTCAGGTGTTGCATCATTTGACGACCAATAGTCGCCTACATAGTACGGACTCGTTTTATTCTCTCTCATATCCTCGTCATCCCATTTAATTACAGGTGTTTCAATACCATGTGCGAAAGTAATAACATTGCTTGCAAAATCATTACCACCTTCTGAACCAACTACCATATGCTTTTCCTTTCCAATATAATCCATCCTTTGCAACCTTGCCTTCAAATCCTGTGCTTGCGTTGTAATATGACCTGGAGAATAATCATCATATATTTCACCAGTCGCATCACAATCTACAAACCAAGAATTGAATGGAATACCATTCTGTAAAATACTACCTGTACGTTGCTTCACACTAGGTAACGATAGAGTCGGATTCAGTTTTCTTCCTTTTCCTAAGAAACCTTTTATTTTTTCTCCATTCTTATTTGTAATGGTCGCCTTTTCGTATAAACTCTTATCTTCAAAAGAAGCAGTGTTCCAATCTTTGCTTGCAGTCTCCTGAATAGAGTGATAAGAATCATAAGGACCAATAAGATACCCTAAATCATTTGCTTCTTTCACCATGCCCGGGTTCATTAAACCGTTTGACCAATTTGGCAAACCAATCCAAGCATGTTTGATTCCTGATTGGCGCATGTCCTCAATTAAATTAGTAGAATCCTGTTTACCCCACTGCTCGATATCATCTGCTGCATCCTTAAGCTTACTTTTTAGTAATAGTTTATTGAGTGTATACAGTTCTTGTTCACTTAAATGAGAAATTCCTTTCTCCAACAATTTTTTCGATTCGTTGTCCGTATTCGGGAATATTGCATTATTATAGAACTGATCTAGTTTCAGTACTTTATTAAACGAACGAATAATTATATTTTTTTGATATTTATCAATATATTCTTGTTTATTCAATTCGCTAATAGCTGCTTCAAACTCTGTGGAGCCGTCTTCTGTCTGCTTCAGCAATTGTTCCATCCAAGCGATAAACGGGTCATCCAATTTACTCTTCAACTGATTCCAACGAATATTCTCCACTGTAATTGCATTCTCATTCCATAAATAGATATGAGGAGCACCGTACAGTTTTTTGATGTTCGGATTTTCTTTCGCTTTCTCCGTAAGTGTTTTGAACTCTCCTTTCTCCTTTATATAGTTCTTATACACTTGAGCGATTTGAGAAGGGTCAGGATCCGTCACATATAATCTGAATCCATACTCCTTATTTGGATTAATTGATGGAAACTTATGAGTAAAGCTAAATTGTATATTACCATCCGTATTGAAATGGATGCTATCGTTAAACATATTGTTCGCAATATATACAATCGAATATTTAGACTTATCCAATGCAAAGAACCTCATAGAAAAACTTTCAATAAATGAAAACTCTTCATCCTTCAAGAATTCTTTCCAATATGGGTCATCAGCTGGTATTCGCTTACCTTCCCATAGAGGCAAAGTATAACTATTTGCACTTACTTTTGGCCATTCGAATTGTTTTGCCCCATCTGATTTCAGCGTAATATCCAAATAATATTTCTTTTTCTCTACCTTGATTTCCATCTTATCGTCTGGATAGCTCCACGACACCAGGCGGTCTGTCTTTTTTACATCCGCAACCTTTTTCTTTGGAACAGGAAGAGAAGCACTTTCCTTTACGCCATCCTTCTCCACGACGATTTCACCAGTTTCTGGTGTAACGTCAAATGAGAAGTCACTGTATTGAAATTTGTGCCCCTCATTTATCTTCTTCTTTTCACCCTTTGCATAATACACAGAGGGAAACGTGATAAGTAATAAAACAGAAATAATCACATAACAAATTGCTTTTTTCATCTTGTAAACCTCCTTCTGTCACCTACTATAAGTCCACATTGTGACGCCAATGTTACAAACTCGGTAAAATAACAAAAAAGCAGCTATCCATTCACATATGGCTAGCTGCTTTTTTTGCCGGAAGAGACACTCTTCGGAAAACAAATATAAAATTGAATGATGTCCTCACATAGGGACACACCGTAATCAAATTGATGGCGGTTCAGAATAGACTGGACAATTGTTAATCCTAGACCAGTGCCAGATTTATCTTTGCTTCGTGAAGATTCAATCACATAAAAGGGCTCCCAAATATTTTCAATCTCCGTTTCCTTTATATTTGTACCGTTCTCCACTGTGAAGAGAATTCTATCCTCCTTTTCTTCAAATCGTATATCAATTTTCTTATTTTGTGTGTACTTGATGGCATTACTAAGCAGATTGTTTAGCACCTTCTCAATCTTGCTGAGGTCTGCTGTGATCCATAATGCCTTATCTTCCTGTTGGATCGAAAGATGAATTTCTTTAAGCTGGATTTCAATTTCATGCTTCGCCAAACAATGTTGAAACAAAGCTAGCAAATCGAATGGCTCCTTGTGCAATTCTTCCCGCTCTATCCTTGAAAATTCGAGCAATTCGTCTATTAACGCAGATATATTATCAGTTTGCTTCAATATTGTATGAACATACGTGCCATCATCTAAGCCGTCCTGAATGCCTACGGAATATGCTTTAATTAAAGATAGGGGTGTTTTTAGCTCATGCGTAATATCTGACATGAACAGTTTTAAGTTTTTGTTTTTTCTATTTAAATCCTCATGCGCCACTTTCAATGCATCACTCATTACATTAATACTATTGGCTAGATCTTCGATTTCATCATTTGTCCGTATATTAGTTTTTTTGAAATCTAGCATGGCGATATTTTTAGAAATATCTGTCAACTTCTGTAAAGGGCTTGTAATTTTCCGCGACCATATCCATACCAATACAACGAGAACAAAAATAGCAAAAATGAGGACATACAGGTTAAACGTATTAATGATATAGGCTGTTTCATTAAAATGTACGATAGATTCACCTACCATTATAAATACGCCCTCCTTTACCGTATAACTTGTCAAAAAACTCGACTTCAGCTTCCCTTGGTCGTATAGCTTATTTACAAGGGTTCCGTTTTTCACGTTCTGCAATGTTTCCTTTGTAACCCAAAACTTATTCAATGTCAGCCCCTTTTTTGCCAGCTGTGCACGCAGCGACCAATTGAAACTTTCCTCATCATTGCTGATGGGCTCATATACAATTGTCAAGTTATGTTTTTTCTCGAGGTCCGCCACAGAATTTATAAAATCATTGTATTCCATAGATGTAATTTCTTTTGAAATGGCATTTAAATCCTGTTTCACTCTGTGTACATAATAGCGGGGCAAAAAATAGTTGGTAATCAACATAGAGAACGAAAAAATACAAATAATACAAACAGAGATGGTAATGGCAAATTTTCTCCCGAGTTTATTCATTTCCTTTCTCCATGCTATATCCCATTCCCCTATGTGTCTTAATTAAATCCGTACCTATTTTTTCTCTCAATCGTCTCACATGGGTATCTACCGTTCGCTCTTCACCGAAATAATCAATCCCCCATACAAGATCCAGTAAATCCTTGCGTGACAAAATACTGCCTTGATTCCGCAAAAAACAGCTCATAAGCTCAAACTCTTTCTTCGTCAATTCTAAATCTTCATCATCTTTATAAACTTTCTTCGCCTGCATATCAACTTTAATATTGTGTATATATATGACCTTATCCTCTTTCAGCAGTTTTTTCGCCCGCGTTAGCAAAATACCTGGGTGAAACGGCTTTTTCACATAATCATCCGCACCCGTGTTTAGTGCCATCAGCTCGTCTTCATGCTCGCTTTTCGCTGTCAGCATCAATACCTTTACATCGCTGTGCTTCTTCACTTCTTTACACACATTAAGCCCGTTAACATAGGGCATCATCCAATCCAAAATCACTAAATCAATTTTCGTTCCGTAAAATATATTGAGGGCCTGCTCTCCATCTTCAGCTAGAAACACATGATAACCTTCTCGCTCAAAATAAGCTTTTAAAATCCGCAGCATATCCTTTTCATCGTCTACAATCAGTACGTTCATATTTCCTCCATCAATAATTTATTCTTATGATTTTGTTCAGAATTCTAAAAAAATAATTTTCGTAAGTTCATCACCAAAAGACGGAGGTGACATATAGATAGATGTACACTCCACTCCGAGTTGCCACTCTCCGTTCCGTGTATGAAAAATGAGTCATTTTCAAAAAATCAACCCCATGTTACGGTGATGAACCAAAAATTACATTTCTTATTACCTCTTATACCACCTAATACTTCTTATATAAAATTTCTCCGTTGCTACACACCCTCCATTTTTCTAAATGAGTCATATAAATCGTTTTCTTTTTACCTTTTTCCAAAAGATAATTTTAAAATCCATAGCACTCTCTATCACCTTTTTTCATCGTGAACTCTCCGATATTGATTTCTCTTTCTATCGATTATAATTAAAAAGTGAAGCAGAATACATATTCTGTGTCATTTTTAATAGAAACCCTGTCACATCGCCAGCAATTTAAGATCTTATGTCACCTTCTAAATGAAAATTTGGTGTCTTTTAAAACAATAAGACTTATTTTTATTCTTTTAGGGTAATTCATTTTTGTCAGCAGGATCCCCCTAACTACAACCAAATTTTAAATATAGCAAGATTGACTTCATCATATCTAACAAATCTTTCATTTTAACTTAACGTTATGAATTTCTTAATGAAAGGACAGAGAGTTCTGGTTTACTCAAAAAGCGCAAGGGCATTCTTGTCGTTCCAATACCACAATTTACATACAGTTGTAACGGTCTCGTTTTCCCTTGTAATGAATACAATCCTTCTACATATTGATCTGCTAATTTAGTAGTGATGATAGGACCAATAAATGGAAGTTGCACTTGTCCTCCATGACTGTGACCAGATAGTTGAAGATCAACTGGATATGCAAGAACCTCATCTACCGTATCCGGTTCATGCACTAGCAGTATGTTAAAATCTTTTTCTTGTAAATGCTGAAGGGTAGGTTGCACCTTTGGTTTGCCAAGTAAAAAGTCATCAAGACCAGAAATCGTAATATAGTCACCATTGTTTGCCTTGATTTTTGTCGTTTCATTGGCCAAAACAGTAAAACCCGCTTCCTCCATATACTGTTTGTACAAATACCCTCCGCCTCCCCCGCGGTCATGATTGCCAAATACCGCATATTTTCCAAGAGGAGCATGAATTTGTGACAAAATCGTTTGTGTTTCTTTTCTTTTAGAACCATACTCTGCAAATTTATCAATTAAATCACCTGTAAAAACTACAATATCGGGTTTCAGTTCATTTATTTGATCGACTAGCTTTTTTTGCTGCTCATGAGAAAAATTAGGTCCGAAATGTGTGTCTGAAAACTGTACAATCTTTACACCTTGAAATCCTTTGGGAATATTAGGGCTTTCGATATCAGTCCATGTAATGGACAATGATTTCGGTTCAAACTGAAACGCATATAAATAAATAGCGATTGGGAAAATGAAGATTATAAGGAAAATGATACATGCTCGCTTAAACTTCCATCGGGACATCCCTCTTTTTGATTGTTTCAAAGAATGGATTGGCTTTACTATTAGTCCATTTTTCTGAGTGTATTCTAAACTATCTTTCATACGTCACCTCTGTATTTATCATAAAAAACTACTATTTAAAAATTGTTATAGCATTTTTATGTTACAGGTATTTGTCATTTTGGAGATTCATGTGAAAAAAATTCAAATCATTTCTCAACCAACAATCTATCCAAACGTGTAAAGAATAAAAAGTGTGGTATATCTCTTAACAAACAAAACGGAGTTTAACAAAAAGAACTTGTAGCAATCACTACAAGTTCTTTTTAAGAAAACATTAATAAGACAAACTATTCTTTTATTTTTTCCTCATATTGTTTAGCAAGTTTATAAAATGAAGAACGTTTGATGCCATACTTTTTCATAGCTCCTACTGCTGTAATTGAACCGGACTTCCATTCTTTATCAATGAAAATATCCCGATCTTCTATCCCTAAATATTTCGTAAAATATTTGGAGATAAGAAGTTTTGAATTTCTTGAGCAACTGGTTGTAATTCATCAGAGACAGAAATAGACATACAAAAACGCCATCCTTTCTGTATATTTTTACAAAAAGAATAGCGTTTTTTTGTATTTGGGGGTATTAAAATCTCTTAAGTTGAGGGTCACGGGGTCACCATACATACCCATCAACTTAAGAAAACAAGTCACCCCATGCCCATCAATTCAAAAATTTGAGATTACCCCAAAACGAAGATTTTGAGTAAACTGTGCAAATTCCTTATTTTAGCGTGCCTATACATTCTTTCCCTTAATTGGAACATAGTAATATGTTAGGAAAAGGAGTTTACGTTTTTTTGTCGAAATTATATCAAGATAACTACAAGAAAGGTGATTTAATTGAATATTCTATGGGATTTTGACGGAACCTTATTTGATACATATCCTGCTTATACGAAAATGCTCTCTTTAGTGTTAGGAGAAGC
The DNA here is from genome assembly GCF_028401955.1 of Bacillus sp. BP-3. GTDB lineage: Bacteria > Bacillota > Bacilli > Bacillales > Bacillaceae_G > Bacillus_A. The sequence continues at coordinate 120,301 of NZ_JAQOTJ010000003.1, read as the reverse complement.
GGTAGACAAACAGGAAATTTATGAAAAATTGAAAATTTCATATTCCCATGTCGTGGACTACTATAATATCTCTAGCGATCAGAAAGAAAAGATTAAAGAAAAAATTGACTCCAAAAGATATGAAACCATTTCATGGTGTGGAAGAGATCTTAAAGTTCGCAGATAAGAATGTAATCATGACACATAAGCATAGAGATGGCGTTTTAGAAATTTTAAAATACTATGGCTGGGACAAATACTTTGTAGATATGGTTACAATTGATGATGGTTTTCCTCGCAAACCTAATCCAGAATCATATATTCATCTGCATCAGAAACACAGAATTGACCTAGCTATTGGAGACAGGGAATTAGATTTGTTACCTGCAAAAGAATTAGGAATTGTAACCTGCATGTATCAAGGACAAAGTGATGTAGCAGATTACCATTTACACGACTACTTGGAGTTCTTTAATACAGATATTCCATCATTAAGACAAGTGCATAATCAACAATAAATGATATAAAGGAGCTATACCTCGATTTTTCTAGGGGCTCAATGTTTCTATCCATTAACTTAATTTAAATAAATAGTGTCTAAATAAATCTCACTCTAACATCGAATTATATGCATGCTTTATACTATATAGCAAAGAAATGCGCTATCCTCTTAAGGGTCATCATACATGCCCATCAATTCAAGAGATTTTAATACCCTCAAATACAAAAAAACGTTATCCTTTCTAAAAAAGCTAAATTAGAAAGGGTGACGTTTTCTTATGAATCTCTCGATTCAAGATGAACTACTACCATTTGCAGAAGAATTACAACGATATGTTACACCTGTATTCTTAGAAGAACTTGCAAGGGAAATCGGATTTATCAAACGAAAACGTAAGTTTTCTGGTTCAGACTTAGCTACCATTTGTATTTGGATCAGTCAACGGGTGGCAAGTGATCCCTTAGTCCGATTATGTAGCAGGCTTCATGCAGCTACTGGTACTTTACTCAGCCCTGAGGGCTTAAATAAACGTTTAAATGCTAAAGCAGTTTTGTTTTTACAACATATTTTTTCTTTACTGTTACAACAAAAAGTATGTGAACAAACGCAATTTTCTAATCGTCTCTTCTCTTATTTTGGGCGAATTCGTATCCTAGATGCTACCGTATTTCAGGTGCCAAATGCTTTAGAGAATGTATATCCAGGCTCTGGAGGCTGTGCTCAAAAAGCCGGAATCAAAATTCAATTAGAATATGATCTGCACAGTGGAGAATTTCTTAACTTTCAAGTTGAGCCAGGAAAAAATAACGACAAAACATTTGGCACGGAGTGTTTAAATACTTTACGCCCAGGAGATTTATGTATTCGTGATTTGGGTTATTTTTCATTGGAAGACTTAGATCAAATGGATCAACGAGGTACATACTATATTTCTCGTTTAAAATTAAATACGAATGTATATGTGAAAAATCCAGCTCCAGAACACTTTAAAAATGGTGCCATTAAGAAACAATCGGAATACATACAAATCGATGTGAAACAGATTTTGAAACAACTACAGCCTGGAGAAACATTTGAATTAAAACATGCTTATATTGGTGATAAACAACAACTATTTGCACGTGTTATTTTTAATCGATTAACAGAAGAGCAACTCCAAAAACGACGAGCGAAGATTGCGGAAAAAGAAAAATCTAAAAATAGAACGTACTCAGAGAAAAGTAAATTGGTAGCTGGATTAAACGTGTATGTGACGAATATACCTTGGGAATGGGTTCCGATGGAACAGGTACATGAATTATATACTTTACGTTGGCAAATAGAGATTATCTTTAAAACGTGGAAATCACTTTTCAAAATAGACCATTATCGTCATGTAAAACAGGAACGATTAGAGTGCCAATTATATGGAAAGCTAATCGCTATCTTCCTGTGCTCCTCTACTATGTTTAAAATGCGTCAACTTCTTTTGAAAAAGAAGAAAAGAGAATTAAGTGAATATAAAGCGATTGGAATAATTCAAGATCATTTACACCTGTTGTATCAAGCTATAAGACAAAGCACCATAGAAATGATAAAGATTCTAATCCGCCTATTCCACCTCCTAGAGAAGAATGGACGGAAATCTCATAGATATGAGAAAAAGACAGTCTTTGATATTATGGGTGTTGTCTATGAGTATAGTGGACTTGGAAAACAAAAGAAAGCAGCATAATTTTTAAAAATAATACCTATCTAGGTTTATTTGGTATACTCCTTTTTAAGGGCATAAAATATTTTAAGTTTTTTTTGTTCATATGAACGAAAGTTCATTTTATTTTCCTTCTTAAGTTGATGGGCATGGGGTCACCATACATCGCCATCAACTTAAGAAATTGATTGTTCCCCAAAACGAAAAAAATGAGCCGAATTCTCATAAATAACTGTAAAAAGGTAAAATTCTCGTTATGGGGGTGTCTTAAAAGCATAGCTTGATGGGCATGTGGTGCTATCCCCTATTGTAATCAATACAGAAAGCATAATATTTCTCCCTTTTTCCTAATTGTACCATTCGAAGGAAGCTATTTCTTTTAGAAATTGGCTGTATATTTTATACATGTTCGGTTAACATAACATCCTATTATGGGGAGTCAATGTATTTAGGAGATTACCAAAAGCCCTCCAATTAAGCGATTTGGAGAGCTTTTGTATTCACATAATTATCGTTAGCGGAAGTATAGGAGAGTATAAGAAAACCGCCTGTGATGGCAGTCGATTTTTAACATAGTAATAGAGTTAATGTAATCATCTTAAAAGTGCATCTTAACAAGGCGCATTAAAATATGTCGTTTTAATTTAACGCTTTTATGATGTCATCTACAAATATTTTATCGATTTCATATCCTTGGTTCGTTTGTTCTGAATCCATAATTATTCCTTGTGATTTCTCTTTGTCAATCCACAAATAGTATGTTTGAGTTTTTCCACTTAAAAAGTGAACATTTACTTTGAAATTTGGCTTGTGTGTACTGGATATATTTGAATGTGTATGCCCGATATGGGTGATAGCGTTCACGAATGCTCCAACATCAAATTGTTTTACGTATATGTAGGTTTTATCCCCTTCAACTTTAATAAATTCAATAGATTTATCTTTTATGGAGTGTACTCCTTCACCGTCCTTCGCTGTATTATGAAGTATAATACCATCTTCTGACTGTTCACAATCTCTTAGCATATATGCTATACCATGTGTTTCTTGAGGAGTAACAAGCTTATTACATATATCCTTTCTATAGTCGTTTTTGTACTTGTAAGTAAAAGTGAATTTTTCATCTTTATAAGTTACAGTTTGTAAAGTTGGTACTTTTGCTTCCTCGTCAGTTAAATAATTTTTAATTTGTATTTCGTCATTTTTCTTATCTTTTACATTTTGAGAAAATGTTTCAAATCGTTCTATGTTTCTAGATTTTTCTTTAGGTATATGTATAATAATCTCATTTTTGTTCGCTTCAGTGGATGCCCCTTCACCGCCATTACTACATGCAGTTAAAGCAGCGATCGATAAGCATAATGCTCCAACAATTAATGTTTTCTTCAAGTTGAGTTCCTCCCTAAAAAATATTATAAATTTAATCATAACAATAAATGACTATTTTTATTAAAAAACTTAGTACCTTGAATAAGCTAAGTTTAGATCACATATCTCTAATCAGGTGATTAATAAACATGCATGTAAAGTTAACATAACGTAACATAACATTATGGGGATTCAATATATTTAAAAGACTATTAAAAGTCCTCCAGATTGCTGGAGGACTTTCGTGTCCACATAATTCTTGATATAGGAAGTTAATTATATTTTTCTACGTACTAAATAAAAAGTTAAGGAACCTATAATAATAGGTGTAACAGAACTAACAAAATCAATAAAACTATAAAAAGAAAATGACCTAGTAAAAAATGTATAGATAACTGCTAGTCCTATAAATACAGGAATTCCAAATTGAAATTCTCTACATCGCTTTATTTTTCTGTATAATACTTCTCCAATCAGGCAAGCTACGAGAGCTGGTATACTACCATAAATGATGACAATTATAATAAATCCAAATAAATCGGTCCATTTAAAATGACTGGGATCAAAAATAAACAGGATCAAGATCCATCCGATAATAAAAGTAAGCAGACTTGTAGTATAACTAATTAAAAATTTTTTCATTTGTATCTCCTGTATAATTCATAATGTTATTTCTATTATATGACAATTTTATTTACAAAAGATAGATAAAATATAATATGTATACTGCATTCATGTTTGGTTAACATAACGTCTCATTATTGGTAGCAAGGAAAAAGACGAACTCTCACTCTCACAAGGGATTCGCCTGTTTCTTTTTCTATCATTCTATGCATCTTTTTATACATTCCTGTCTTGGAGCAGTTTTAGGGTTCTTGTTTGTTACTGGATTAGCCGAAAAACTGTATAAGATCCTGCATGCTCTTAGCGTGGGGGGTCCGAAGTGCTTGCGGTATCCCATCGCTATCAACCTAATAAAACGGGTTACCCCCAAAACGATAAAAATGAACTTCGTTGCTATAAAAGGCATAGAAATTTCGTTTTTGGGACACTAATTCTTTAACTTAATGGATACGGAGTGCTCCCCTGTTAGTATTAATCAAAGTGTATCTAATACAAGCTTATTATCATTGTGTTTAGGGATTTTCCAAGAAATAATTTCGGTATTATAAATATCTTGCGCAACATAAAGGTACCAGAATCCACCCTGAAATCGTAGATAGGTAATACCGGTAACGAGTTCTTCATTTTGTAAGCGGTTTTTGAATTCTTGGTTTCAAATATTTGGAAAAGCGTTAGAATAATCCCCTCCAAGTAATAGTGTAACATCCATGTGTGTATGGTCTTTTTACACTGTCTGCCTAAAGAGGATAATCTCATATCTAATGCTTTTTTGTTTTTATTTATAATTTTTTGTTAAACCGTCCATTTTATAGGCTACAGTTCAGGTTTCAGGTTATCTTTTTTTATTTTTACGTGTTCATCGTACCTTGAAGTGATGTTACCCACTCCTCCTGTAGCAGCGAATACATAATCGCATCGTGCGCTACTTCATTTTGAATCATATATTTTCGAAGTAACCCTTCTTCTTTAAAACCTGCCTTTTGTAATAATTTGCGGGATGATGTATTTTTCGGATACACAAGTGCTGAAATGCGTAAATAGTAAAGTGTTTCAAATGCATATTTCAAAATAGCTTGCAGCGCTTCTATTGCATATCCTTTTCCCCAATACGTTTCATCTAATTCATAACCAACTTCAGCTCGTTTATGTTTATTATTAATTAAATGAAAGCCGCACGTTCCAATGAGTTGATCTGTTCCTTTCAAGACAATTCCCCAGCGAAATGCAGATCCTTCTTCATATCTGCTCCTAAAGTTTTTAATAACATTTTTTACTTCTTCAACATTTTGAAACGAATCCATTCCAAAATAACGAATAACAGGCTCTTTTGCAAAATAATGAAACATTGCATCTGCATCGACTAACGTTAATTCTCTTAAATGCAGACGATCTGTTTCTAAACTAGGAAACTTCTCCATGCCCTTTCCCCCTCAGTCTAATGAACTGCAAATTTCAATATAATTTCCATCTGGATCACAAATGTAGGAAACGGTTTGCCCCCATGGTTTTGTAATAGGCTCCACTAACACCTTTACCCCATGTTTTTTGAAGTTATGTATTGTTTCCGTAACATCGTCGACCACAAATCCAATTTCAAATGTAGATGATTCCGATAACGTCTTCGGAATTGGTAATCCAGTTAACTCTCGAACATCATCTCTCCTATTGATTGCCAAAATGGTAGAGCCTGTATCAAATTCAATATATGTACCGTGCTCCCCTTTAATCGGTAGCTGTAATATATCACGATAAAAACGAATACAGTCCTCATATTGCTTCGCATATAAAATGATATATTTCATTTGAAGTTTCACATTTCTTCCTCCTTCACATCCTTACTCTATTTGACAAAATACGCAAAAATCCTTTCTAAAATTTTCTCGTGAATAAATACCTTCATAGTTACAAATGCTAACGATGGAGGTGTGTTAAAATGGAACCAATGCTTTGTCCAAATTGTAAAACAAACCGCACACGATTCAACATTATTGAACAATCAGTAAAACCAGTAAAATTAAATCCACAGACTGGCCAAATTGAAGAAGAATATACAAATGATAATATAAGTGCATTTCATATGGCCTACCAAGGTCCTACATATCGTGTACAATGCGCTGCGTGTGGATTAATTGAAAATCCAGAGCAATTTATTAAACCCGCACAAAATCAATTATTTTAGTTTTTAAATGATGGACATATTAACTTATCATCTAAAAGAGAGCCTTCACTTATTTGAAGGCTTTTTCCTTTTGTTCTAGTTTCGCAATAGCTTTAAGAACCACATCTCGATTTTTAGCAGATTGCATCCAAAAAGGTGACCTACTTTCTAACCTTCGATGCTGATTTTTAAAGATTTTTTTCATTAAAAGTGTCTCACCTCTACTACATTTATCTGACATTAACAGGTAGTAAGACTCTATACTGAAGGTAGTTTCACTTTATCTAAAACACCCCTTCTTATTCGAAAGCCAATCTTTCCAAGCATCTTCATGCTGTTTCACAAAGAGTAGCGGGAATTCGTCAACCGGAAAATACTTAAGCTCTAATGTTTCTTTGCCATCTGCTTTTAAAGACCCACCTACTGGCTTGCATTGAAAAAAGAATCCGATCGTCTGCGCTTGATCTCCATTTGGATATTCATCGAAATATTTTGTATACACCCCAATTAAGTGTTCAACCGTTACCTTTAACCCTGTTTCTTCATATACTTCACGAATGGCTGTCTCTTCGGCAGATTCACCAAGTTCCATTGCGCCGCCAGGAAACCCCCACGCATTCCTATCTCCTCGTTTTTGCAAAAGTACTTCGCCTTCCTCGTTACAAATAAGTCCACCTGCAAAATTAAGAAAAATCCGTTCAGACCCCACTTTCTCTCGGATGAAACGAATATAATCGCGTTTTTCAACCATAAAAATCCCCCTATTATTCATTACTTTTTTCTAAATCGTACAAATGCACATGATATAATCATAATATACAGAAAGGACTGAATACAATGTCAACATTACAAGATACAGTAAAAAACCTACTTCACAAAGATGAAATGATCCTTTATCACACACAATGTTCTCTATCTTTATTTCTACATAATGGGCCTTCCGTACCGGGAGTAATAGTAATAACAAATAATAGGCTGCTGTTTATATATAAAGAAAAAGACAACTATAATCCTATGCGATATGAAGAATACATTTACGAAAATGTCAAGGAAGTAAAAGAGCACCCTTATTTCTTCAGCTCTCACATCGCGATTTACTACAACGATGAATGGGTACAATTTCGAGATATTTATGATAAAAATGTAAGAAAACAACTTTGTTCCATACTACAAAAACAAATTACAAGAAGCCCTTTATCCTAGGGCTTCTCATTTTTATATCTCTTCATTAAGAGATGGTCTACATTGTTGTATAACGAAAAATAGTTTTATTTTTTAGAAAATTTTGTTAAAATATTCAAAAAGATTGTACTAGAAAGGAAGAAACAAATGATACATAAATTAAAAGAGAATATCTCTTCTGTTTTTGTTGGAAAAGAAAATGTAATCGATCTCCTTCTCGTTTCTTTATTAGCAGATGGACACGTCTTATTAGAGGATGTACCTGGAACAGGAAAAACATTGCTGGCAAAAACAATTGCGAAAAGTATTGGCGGGCAATTTTCGCGTGTACAATTCACACCAGATGTATTACCGAGTGATGTAACGGGTATTGAATACTTTAATCCGAAAACAAGTGAATTTGAACTGCGTATTGGTCCTGTTTTGACAAATTTATTATTAGCAGATGAAATTAACCGCGCGATGCCACGTACACAATCGAGTTTATTAGAAGCAATGGAAGAAAGACAAGTAACACTTGAAAAGCACTCCACCCCTCTTCCGAAACCGTTTTTCGTAATCGCAACGCAAAATCCAATTGAATCTCAAGGAACATTTCCTCTTCCAGATGCCCAGCTTGATCGCTTTTTAATGACTGTTTCGATTGGCTATCCTACTTCAGAAGAAGAACTTCAAATGATGCGACGTTTTCGAACGAACAAACCGTTAGATGAACTTCATCCAATTATCTCACTAGAAGATATAATCCACGTACAAAATAAAGTAAAGGATGTTCATGTTTCAGAACCTATAGAAAGCTACATTATCAAACTTGCAAATGCAACTCGTAATCATGATTTCATCGCAAATGGAATTAGTCCGCGTGGAACACTCGCTTTAGTGAGGGCAATTCAAGCTCTTGCCTTTTTACGTAATCGCGAATTTTGCACACCAAAAGACGTACAAATCCTACTTCCTTACATTTGGAAGCATCGTATTATTTTATCTATGGAAGGTGCTCTTCGTACAACAAAACAAGAGATTATAGAAGCAATTTTAAAAGAGGTGGATGTACCGGTGGAGATTGAGCAAGCATGAATGGTCAACGTCTCGTCTCCATCCCATTATTATTTCAAACTCATATCATTAAATTAACGATCCCGATTGCACTGTTGTTCACATTTTTTTTACCGCAGTCATATATCGTATATCTGATGCTGTTTTATTATATATTTTCTTTTTTTATTTATCGGTATGTCACTTACATAGAAGACCACTTTCAAATTATGAATAAAAAACAAACAACAAGATTGTTTCCTGAAGAAAACGGACAACTATCCGTTGCGTTACAAAATGAAGCAAAATTACCGCTAGTGAATGGGAAATGTTTTTTTCATATTAATCCGTCGCTCGTTATGCAGCCAAGCGATGGTCTAGATCAAATATCAAAAACGCTCTTTTCTTTCCCATTTTCACAACGTGCTCGCTCACAGAATATATGGGATTTATCGTTCACAGCGACAAGACGAGGCGTTTTCCAAATTGAACAGTTTGAATGCATCATTGGTGATCCCTTTAACATCATTCAAGCTCATTTACCCGTTATGCATAAATTAAAAACAGAAATTATTGTCTATCCTAACCCGAAGCAAGTTGCTGGGTTACAAGAAATACAGCAACTATTACTAGGCACTTACAGAACAAATTTTTCTTTTTTTCATGATGAAACGTCAATTGTCGGGGTAAAACAGTATGAAAGGGAGTCATTTCGTTCCATCCATTGGAAAGCATCAGCGAAAATGCAAAGCTTACAAGCAAAGCAATATGAAGCTGTAAAAAATTATAGCTGGACCATCTGCATATCCCTTGCATCAGAACGAGGAATTGGATGGAAAGAAAATATAGAAGACTTGATTTCCTATGCGACATACATTTGTCAAATTGCAACAAAAAAGAAAATTCCCTTTGAATTATTTATTAGCATTTTAGCAGAAGATGGGCCGCTGCACTTGACGCTAAATGAAGGTCCTATGCATTATGCAAAGGCATTGGAAGAACTTGCACGTATTTCAGAAGATAGCACATTACTGCCGAAAGAAAGTTTTCTGCATTATATGATGCGAAAAAGAGTGAGGTCGTCTACGATGTTTTTCCTTGGCATCCTTAAACATAATATCCCTCATACAATGCAGCCAACATATATTGTTCACGATGAAGGAGTGGTGGAACAGCTTGAATACATGGCTACGGTACGTTAATGATTTTATTCTTCTTCTCCTTCTCTCTTTATTAACTGAAAAAGGAGAAATTGTACTCATTATTTTATTTCTGCTAGTTAGTCATATTTGTTTACTGCCTATTTTAAAGATTGGACAAAAGAAAAAAACATGGTTCGTAGCACTATTCATTCTACAAATCATTGTTTGCTATTCATTGGCGTTATTTTCTTCAATAAGTTCCGTATTATTACCGTTTTTCTTTTTTCTTGTGTATGCAAAAGATAATGTTTCACCATTTCATAAATTATTAGGAGCATTTCTATGGTCCTTTTGTTCGATTCTTCTCCATATGCAACTTCCAAACATATGGGAAATAGGATTACTTATTTTGCATACATTCCTAACATTATGGATTACAAGTTTCAATCGGAACCAACAAATGTTGCGTTTATTCTCAATTACAGCTATTGGGATTATTGTTTTATTATTCATCCCTTTACTCTCTTACGTACGAACTGGTATTACTTATGCCCTTCAATGGATTGCTTTAGGATTGGGATATATATTAAAACCACTATTTCTAGCAGCTGAACGGAAGCAGACAGACGTTTCTTTAAATAGTAATTTGACGCAAGGTAATTTGACGCCTCCACCGCTTCCAGGAAATGAATATGATCCTTTCATTATCCAATGTATTACCATCTTGATTATTGTAGTTATTGCGATATATGTGATTCGGAAACTATATAAAAAGCGTCATGAAATCCTATTTGGGCGTATGTCTTCCTATGAACCTATCGTTGTTGGTCCAGAACAAGAAAATATACAAAAACGAAACCGAAAGTTACGACCACCAAATAATGCAATTCGCAAAGAAATTTTTAAACTTGAAAAAAAATTAAAACCGCCCTTAAATCGGCAACGTGGTGAAACAGTAGAACAGTGGATGGAAAGACTTGGCACTGAAGAAGACATATATATTCAGTCCAACATTATTATAAAAGCATATAGTACTGCCAGGTATGGAGAGAAAGAAGATAGCACCCTTCTTCAGCAATTCAAAACAGAAGCGCATACATTATATAACTACAAAAAGGTAGTTAATAAGAAAAAATAATATAAAAAGCTTTCAAGACCTCCATGAAAGCAATGTAAAAAATAAAGGAGAGTATGCATTAGTCATTTACAACATGTGCTCTCCTTTATTTTATTAAGTGAAAACTACCATCATTATTTTTTTGGCTTATTGCTGTCTAAATTTAGAAATTAAGATTTAATCAAAACATGCTCTAATTTATTATCTTTCTCCTTCTAAAATAACAGCCCCTAAAAAAAGAATGAATTTCTCTACAATTCCTCTTGCGTAATTCCTTTCTTGTAGTTAGAATAGATTATAGTTAGGTAATCTAATTAAAGGAGTAGACATAACGAAAATGCGTAAGAACGGAAAAGGAACATATTCAGATGATACCTTACCAAAATTGGGTATTCACCCTTATTTAGACCTTATTAATGACTCTGCATCATCAAGTACAAACCGTAATGATGCCTCTATGGGCTTAATCATGTTATGGTTAAGCGATAATATCTTAGATGTAATGGATCAAGAGTTAGCTCACTTCGGGATTACAGAAAGCAAACTTGATTTGCTAATCTTAATAACTCTGCATGATAACAAAGTGATAACTCCTTCAGCAATAGCTGAACGTTTAGGAATTAGGCGGGCATCTGCAACTTCTATGATTGATTGGTTGGAAAAAAGAAACTTTGTTACACGAAAACCCAGCTCGTTTGATCGTAGAAAAATCCATGTCAGTATTACCGAAGAAGGCCGTACGTTTGTTGAAAAAGTATTGCCAACATATTGGTCCGTTTGTGCCTCTATTTTTGATGAATTAGATCCTACTGAGCGCCAAGTATTTGAGAAAATCATCAAAAAATTAAATGAAAATATGCAAGTACGACTTGGAATTGAGCGATAAATAACAATTAACAGCTACCTATCCAAAGCGATAGTAGCTCTTTTTCGACCATTTAATTAGGTTATCTAACTATAAGTTAATATAATTAAAATAAAGGTGAAGGTGATTTTATGATCGCGATTGATTTTGAAAAACAGCACAACTATAATCTTATGACACTCATATTATGCTGGACTGGAATGGTTGTTATGTCCAGTTTATATGTAAGTATCCCACTCATTACCATGTTTAGTGATAATTTTCATGTTTCTCTATCGCAAGCAGCTACAACTTCTAGTATATTTTCAATAGGTTTTGCTAGTGGATGTTTTATTTACGGTGCGATTTCTGAAAAATATGGCCGCAAAAACATTATATGCATTGGACTAATTTCTTTAAGTGTCATTTCATTACTGCTTGGAATGGTTCATTCTTTCTCATATATTGTTGTATTAAGAGGTCTACAAGGTTTAGCTGCTGCAACATTTTCACCAGTAGCGTTAGCGTACACACTAGAAGTATTCCCTAACGAAAGAAAGGTTGGTGCTGTTGGTTTTATTAGTACAGGATTCCTCGTTGCCGGAATCGTCGGTCAAGTGTTTAGTGCTTACGTAAGCCAACAATTTCATTGGCAATTTGTTTTTTACTCCCTTTCTGCAGTTTATATTCTTACTGCATCAATAGTGTTCTGGTTACTACCAACAAGTATAAGTCATAATCAAAAGAAAAATATTTGGGAGCCAATGAAGCAACTCGGCATTGTCTTTACTAATAAAAATCTAATATTTAGTTACGTAATAGCGTTTGTTCTACTCATGTCTTTCGTTAGTATGTACACCACCTTAGGACAATATTTAACTAATCTACCTTTCCAAATGAACAATCACGAACTTCTTTATATTCGTTCATTCGGGGTCCTAGGAATGATATTGTCTCCACTAGCAGGTAAATTAGCAAAACGTTTTAGCGTTCTGTTTGTACTTCGGTGGGCACTACTTCTCTCCATTTTCGCCCTAGCTTCGATGGGCTTTCTTACAAACATATTCTTTTTAACAGTAATGAGTATAGTCTTTGTAAGTGGCATTGCACTCTCCGTACCTTCTTTAGTTTCTCTTGTTGGTCAATTAGGAGGTAAAGCCCGTAGTATTGCAATATCAATGTACACAGTCATTTTATTTGCTGGAACAAGTTTTGGTCCAATTATCTCTTTTACATTTATGAAAGCTTTCAGTTTCACTACGACGTTTATTCTATTTGCAGCCATACTCGGTCTAGGCTTACTTGCAGCGTGTTTCGTTAAGCATGAAAACTTACCAATGGCTGAAGTGAAATAAGGAGATTTCCGCTACTTTTAATATGTAATGGGTCATTCCATCACGTAAAAAAGAGGATACCTTTATATCCTCTTTTTTATCATACATTTCCTTATTTCTTTACGTTGTCACAATATGTTCTACACACTCAGGTAAATGTTTTAGCTTTGTTTTTAAAAAAGCCGGTTGCGTATGAAAAAGATGCAGTTCCTCTATTTGTACCCATTGAAATTCAAACTCTCGTCCGCCATCCTCTCTTATGAAAGAACCCGTTTTCGGAATCGAACAATCTTCTAAACTTGTCTCGTAGTAAAAACATATTTCATGAAATTTATGGTTGTCATATGTAAAAAACTTCTCAACAACCCATAGTAATCGTTTTATATTTGCAGCCACTTCTAGTTCTTCTCTCAACTCTCTTTTTAAGGCTGTTTCACTATTTTCAAGCATTTGAACCCTTCCCCCAGGTAAACACCAAAAGCTATCTCCCTTCCCGCGATGAAGAAGAACTCTTCCATTCTCTATACATACAGCTGCTACGCGATAATTAAAACGTTTCCCATTATCTGCAAAAACAATATCCATCCCGATTTCCTCCCCATATCTATCTGACAAATAAAAAACCCACAAATTCCATTATAAGAAATTTGTGGGTTTTTTTCTAATTATTCCGCGAATTTTTTTGCAATTTCTCTCGCTTGTGCAATTGCTTTTTCTTTAATATTTTCTGCTTCATTCGGCATTTGATTCATACCTTCTACAAAAATAGATTGCACATCTGTAATTCCAACAAAACTCATAATGGCCCGAAGATAACGATCTCCAAATTCCATTTCTTTTGCTGGTCCTTCTGAATATATACCACCTCGTGCTTGAATATGAACAGTCTTTTTACCAGATAACAAACCAACAGGACCTTCTGCTGTATACTTGAATGTTTTTCCTGCAATACAAATTGTATCAATATACGCTTTCATGAGCGGTGGAAAACTAAAATTCCACATCGGTGTTACAAATACATATTTATCCGCTTCTACAAATTGATCTGTTAATTTATTAGTTGCAGCGACCTTACTTTGTTCTTCAGCAGAAAGATTTTCAAATGCTGTCCCTTGTTGTAGCTTTCCCCATCCACTAAATACATCCGCATCAATGTAAGGAATATTAATTTTATATAAGTCAAGTTCAATAATTTCATCATTTGGAGCCTCGCTACGATATACCTCTAAAAAAGCTTGTCCAACTGATAGTCCATATGATTGATCTGGTGTTTTTGGATTTGCAGTAATGTATAAAACTTTGTTCATTTGTGATCTTTCCTTTCGAAATATAATTTCAACCCTCCTTATATTGCATTTTATATTGATTTTTATTAAAAATTTTATATCGTTTTGCTACTTACATCATTTATATACTTTACAAATAACACGCGACTTCCACCTTTTCCGTCATAGTTTGTATGTACAGATACTCCATCCACTTCATCATCCCCTCTTTCAATTTCAAATCCGATCTCACGATGAAATTGAATAGACTTTTTGTTAGTTGGAGATGTTATTGCTTTTACAACGTGACGACCATTGGAACGAACTGCATCAAAAAAGGCAGAATACAATGTCGATGCAATCCCTTGTCTTCTAAATTGCGGATTCACACCGATGAAATGAACGTATGCTTCATCCACAAAAGTTTGCGAGAAAAAGCCGCATAAAAACCCTGCAATTTCACCATCCTTTTCAATAATGAAACTTGTTTCTTGAAAATGAACAAAAAAGAGTTTTGGCAGCATATCTGCCATCTTTCTCCCGCCCCACCAGTCATTAATAACAGAATGAATCGTCATATAATCCTCAGGTCTAATTTTCCTAACGTGCATATGTCATACCTCTCTTTTTTTATTAATGTTTATATTATTAGATATTAAAATACACATTCTGAATACACAAAAAATGACTGCACCTCTCCCGGTGTAGTCATTTCCATACTAACTTACCTTTTTTAAATTAAATGCTGGCTTTTTCACTGTTCCTTTTTTCACAACATATAAACCAGCAAAAATAACAAATCCACCAAATAACTGCATCATATTTATCTCTTCACCTATTGTTATAGCCGCAAATATAACAGCAAATAACGGAACAAGATACATATAGACCATTACTTTTGTTGAACCAATTTTACTAATTCCAACATACCACATTGCAAGTCCAAAGATTGTCGCAAAACCAATAGAGTACCCTAATGATCCCCAGCTTAACATGTCAGTTGGCCACGCTAAAGAGTCGACATTTATAAAACAGTAAACTACAAGTGGAACAATTCCTACCAAAGTCGACCAGGCAGTTACGCGCATTGCTGAATATTTCGTAATAAGCGGCTGTGCCAGAATCGGATACCAGCCCCACGCAATCGATGCAGCTAATCCAATAAGATTTCCAATCCACGCATATTCATATGCAGACTGATTCGTATGGCCTGTTAATAACACAAGTGTTGCTCCGCTAAATGACAGCAGTGATCCAACTTGGATTTTTAAAGAAAAGCGTTCTTGTTTATGTAAGACAGCTAAAATCCCCGTAAAGATTGGTGACATTGCAATCAATAATGAAGCGTTCGTCGCAGATGTATATTTTACGGAAAGCATAAACAGTGTTTGATATAAAGTAGTCCCTACAATCCCCACCGTCAAAAGTCTAAGCCAGTCTTTTTTCTCGATACGTAATGAGCGTTCCATAATAAAAGTAATTAGTAATAAAACTGGAGATGCCACTAAAAAACGCATACTATTAAATTGAAAGGATGACATATATGCCACTCCATATTTTCCTATCGTATAGTTTGCTCCCCATACTAAAGCAACTAACATCAGGAGCACTTCCATTTTCCTTTGTTTCATCAAAACCTCTCCTTCCCTTATTAAGGATAGTAAAATTAGCCCAATGAAACACCATCCAATTGGCTGTTTTTTCACCCAGCCAATTTGCTATAATGGTTTTAATGAAAAAACAAGGAGACGCTACAAATGAAATGGACATTAGATACTGATAGTAAAATTCCAATTTATCAACAAGTTGTTGATTATATTGAAAGACGTATTTTGTACGGTGAGCTTCCACCTGGCAGTTTTCTTCCGTCAGAACGTATGCTAGCAGAGCATCTCCATGTGAATCGAAGTACAATTACGACAGCCTATAACGAACTACGTGCAATGGGAATTGTTGAAAGTACGACCGGAAAAGGAACGCGTGTCAGCACACATATGTGGGGCGTATCTCCAAAATTCACACCGAATTGGAGAGGGTTTGTAGAGGGCGGGACATTTTTACCTAACTTACCACTTCTTCGTTATATTCGTGAGCAAGTGCAGCAAAATGAAAGTATCATTGATTTTGCTAATGGAGAACTTGGATGCGATTTGTTTCCGCACCAGCAATTACAAGCAATTTTACACGAACAACCGTTAACACAATCATTAAGTTATGATCATCCACAGGGCTTTCTACCATTACGACAAACTGTTGCTACATATATGAAGGAGCATTTACAAATTGATGCAACGGAACAATCGATTATGATTACTTCCGGTGCCCAGCAAGCACTGCATCTTATTGTGCAATGTTTATTAAATCCAGGTGATGCAGTAGCATTTGAAAGCCCATCGCATTGTTATTCGTTGCCTCTTTTCCAATCGGCTGGCATTCGTATTTTCCCATTACCTGTTGATGAACACGGGATTAATCCCGATGATGTAGAAGAGCTTTACCGTAGACATCGGATTAAAATGATTTTCTTAAATCCAAATTACCAAAATCCAACCGGAACGCTTCTACATCCAAAAAGAAGAGAAGCTCTGTTATCTTTATGTGCAGATTTACGTATTGCGATTGTTGAAGATGATCCATCTAGTTTATTAACATTAGAAAAGAAAGAACAAACATGTTCAACCTTAAAATCAATTGATACAAATGGAACAGTCATTTATGTTCATTCCCTATCGAAAATGATAGCACCAGGATTACGAATCGGTTGGCTCGTTGCTCCTCAATCCGTTGTTGAACGCTTATCAGATGCACGACATCAAATGGAATTAGGCTTAAGTATTTTCCCGCAATGGCTTATGCAGCAATTTTTTGAAACCGTTCCGTTTGAAACACATTTACAGCAACTACGTTCAAAGTTAGTACAAAAAAGAGATGTTTTAATAGATGCACTGCAACACTCACTTTACGAAGAACTCTCATTCTCTATACCAAGAGGGGGAATTTATATATGGGGAAAATTACATCAACCTATCAATGAAAAACAGTTAATTATACAAAGTTTAAAACAACAAGTTTCTTTTATGCCCGGCAGTATTTTCGGTGCAAAAGATGGTTATATTCGTCTATCTTATGGAAAAGTAGATATAAATCACATTACTGAAGGAGTCTCTCGTCTGCAACAGGCGATTCATTTGTCTCGTATATAAAAGGTTAATCTATCTCCTTTTTCCTTTTTAAAATAAAATAGTTATTCAAAAAGATGGTATGAATTGTAATTTCACACCATCTTTTTATTTGTATGCTCTATAATGAAAGAAAGAATATTCCAATATTTCATATGTAAAAAAGGGCTATATGCAGGAGGAGTTAATCAAATGTTAGGATTACCCCATGGTGAAGTTTTTTTAGTTCCTTGGACTGAGGAATGGGAAGTCGAATTTTTAAAAGAGAAACAATTAATTGAAGAACAAATTGGAGAATACATTTTAGCAATACACCATATTGGAAGTACTTCTATTCCACACTTGAGCGCAAAACCTATTCTTGATATTGCGATAGAATTAAAGAATTTTGAAAATGGTGTGAAATGTGTTGCTAAGTTAGAACAATTAAATTATAGGTATAGAAAAGATGTATTACCTGAAAGATATTACTTTAACAAGGGAGAACCGAGAACGCATCAAATTCATATGTATGAAAAGAGTAATAAATATTTAATTGAACAATTGTGTTTTAGAAATTACTTAAAAAATAATAAGACTGCTCGGATTGAATATGAACAGTTAAAAATTCAACTTTCACAGGTTAATCCCAATAATAAATATAAATATGCAGCTGATAAAACAGACTTCGTTAAATCAATAATAGCTAAAATTAACAATTAAAAAGGGAGACTATATGTAAACATTCGCATTCCGAGATTAAACAACTTTATTATCTCTAAACAGAAAGCAAACAAATTACCTAGAAATACAGTAGGTATCTGTACTCTAGGTAATCTTCATTACCTTAATACCTGCTAAAAGATGTACATACCATTCCATATATGACTTACTCTCATATTTTCTTCATTTCCTTCAAATTCTATCGCAAATGGTACCTCTCCGTTTTTCGTTAGTTGATTTTGAACGATTCCATTCCCTATAGGTTCGCAAAATTGAATTGTTATTTTGCCTAGAGAAAAACTTTGAGTTATTGCATTCCAGTTCTTATTTATTTTCAGTGGACTCATTTCAATTTGCAGTAAATCTTTCCAGCGCTTGCTTATTTCACTTACATTTGTAACAGCGTAGAACACTGATTTCATTTCTATTATTTGATTGTTATGAAGCGATATTACTCCTTTTTTCTGTAAATCATCCCTTCTTTTTTCATCCGATTCACTCCACTCAATGAAAAATGGAAATCTAGGACCTTCTTCTTCTTGTTCAATAAACAGCATTTTCCATTTCAAGAGTGTGCCGTCATCCCTCATCCGTTTCCCTTCCAATGGACCATTTATGTGAAATCCCTGTTCTATCAATCTCTCAGCAAGCACTTCCATATGTTCTGTGCGTAGCGCAATTTGAAGCATCCCTTCTCCTTTATGCAACTTTTGAACAACTTGTTGAATAAGTGGATTTTCCGATTGGTTTGCAATTTCTTGATTTTGCACCGCCAAAAACTCAATATACGCTAAATCAAAATAACATAAACTATTATGTGTCCCCCAATTCGGATGTTCTCCTCCTTGGACTACATGAAATCCGTGTATTTTCATTTGATTGATTACCTCAGCTGGAGAGCATGGAACGACATGAACAAGATGATCAAACTGTAACATCTCCTCACCACCCTTACTTTTATCCTTTTAGTGTATTACTTTTCAATTGTTCTTTTCAATTTAAATTTTCTGAAAACTAGATAATTCATGCTTATCATATTGAAAAAAGTAATTGGAGGACTAAAAGATAATTTAGGTTTAACACAATACTTCTTAAAATTAAGATAATCATTTTAAATAGATTTGTCGAAAAATTTTTTCTGAATTTTCTATTAATTTAAAGGTTTTTTTGAAACACGATACGAAACTATTGTATAACCTTTTTTATCAGAGAGTCACTTAATACATACTCTTTTAGGACCGGGATGAATTTTGAAAGCGCTTTTCTAAAATAACCATTTATTTCTATAAAAAAATCCTTGCACTATTTTCAGAAAATCATTACAATTGCCATATATTAAAAATCATAGTAATAGAAAAATCCTCATCAATCCGATGAGGTAGAGGTTGCGGCTTTTATTAGTAATCTAGACGAGACACAGAGAATGTCAATAACTCTAGATAAAAGGAAAAGCTGCCGAAGTTTATACTTCTTCTCTGGGAGTATATGCTGGGGCTGTTTTCGAATAGGAACAGAACTGTCACGTTTACAAAATTACCGTGTAAACGTGGGGCGCTATCTTAACGGAAGGTATGATGGGGTGGTTATTTTTGAATTGCTCCGCTAAAGTCCTTTGGCGGTTTTTTTAATTCCCCCCGCTCCTTCCTATCTTACAAGAAAAGGAGTGTTGAACATGAACGGCGCAACTACTAACGTTACCTCTACAACTACAAATCAATCTGCACAAACAACTAACGAACTACGACGCGGATTGAAATCTCGCCATCTTACAATGATTTCACTTGGTGGTACAATTGGAACAGGTTTATTTCTAGCGAGCGGTGGTGTTGTCCACACAGCTGGTCCTGGTGGCGCTCTCGTCGCCTATGCTGCAATTGGTATTATGGTATATTTTTTAATGACAAGCTTAGCAGAATTAGCATCCTACATGCCTGTAGCAGGATCATTTAGCACCTATGCAACAAGGTTTGTTGATCCATCACTTGGATTCGCACTAGGTTGGAATTACTGGTATAACTGGGCTATTACCATTGCTGCCGAACTCTCTGCAGTTACATTAATTATGAAGTTTTGGTTTCCTAATACGCCTTCCTTGCTTTGGAGCGGCATTTGTTTAGCTATTATGTTCTTATTAAATTATTTATCTGTTAAAGGATTTGGAGAAGCAGAATATTGGTTTGCACTTATCAAAGTTGTAACTGTTATTGCCTTTTTAATTGTCGGGTTTCTTATGATTTTCGGTATTATGGGCGGAGAACCTGTTGGTTTTAAAAACTTTACAGTTGCAGATGCACCGTTTAACGGCGGCTTCATGGCAATCATCGGTGTATTCATGGCAGCTGGATTCTCATTCCAAGGAACAGAATTATTAGGAGTTGCGGCTGGCGAAACTGAAGATCCACAACGCAACATCCCAAAAGCAATTCGCAGCATCTTTTGGCGAATTCTATTGTTCTATATTTTTGCGATTCTCGTAATCGGTTTATTAATCCCTTATACAAACGAAAACCTTGCAGCAAGTGATATAACAGTAAGTCCATTTACACTTGTATTTGAAAAAGCCGGGATTGCCTTTGCGGCATCAGTAATGAACGCCGTTATTTTAACAGCTGTTTTATCAGCTGGTAACTCCGGCATGTATGCATCAGCACGTATGCTTTGGGATTTAGCAAACCAAGGTAAAGCACCTAAATTTTTAGGAAAATTAAATAGTCGCGGCGTACCAGTAAATGCATTGATTGCAACATCATTAGTTGGATGTGCTGCGTTCTTAGCTTCTTTATTCGGTGATGGTGTTGTCTATGTATGGTTATTAAATGCCTCTGGTATGTCAGGTTTCATCGCTTGGATTGGAATTGCAATTAGTCACTATCGTTTCCGAAAAGCATATATTGCACAAGGAAAAGACTTAAATGACTTACCATATAAAGCAAAATGGTTCCCATTTGGCCCTATCTTTGCATTTGTATTATGCTTAATCGTTATTCTAGGTCAAAACTACGGTGCATTTATGGGAAAATCTATTGATTGGAACGGTGTACTCGTTTCGTATATTGGCTTACCTCTATTCTTAATACTTTGGTTAGGCTATAAATTTACTAAGAAAACAAAAGTTATCCCATTAGATAAATGTGAACTTTAACAACCAAAACCTATCAACTTTTGTTGGTAGGTTTTCTTATGTTAATGTATATATACAGAAAAACGTTCCTTTCTTTTTAGACAGACGAGGGCATCTAGCGTGCACAGAAACGCTCAAGGATTTCTCCTTCCACATGCAAGGTTTACAACAAAGGGAGAACGTAAGTAACGGTCACTTCTTGTTTTGCATGCTATTAACTAATATATTGAAAAATCAAAATGGATTTATATATTACTGTTTCTTTGTTAAAATAGGTGTTTAAGAAAGGAACGTGATCATATGAATATTCGTGTTACAAATGCCGCAAAAGAGCAATTGCTACAAAACAAAAATAAACTCATTGTTAGAATTAAAGGAAGTATCGGAAACACTTGTACTGTCTATGTAAACTTAGATTTAATCGTTGATGAATACAATGCAAATGATGTTGTATTTGAAGATGGTCAACTCATCATTCAAATGGATGATTTCACAAAAGATTACATTGGAAATACAATGACGCTAGATTACAATACTGGTTATAAAATTACAACACCGAGTGAAACGATTGTTTATGGGTTATCACTGAAAAAATAATACTTTTAAACAAAGCACAAACAACGCATTGAGAAACGTCATGCGTTGTTTTTCTTACTTTATCCTTTTAGAACCAAATCAGCATTTTTATCAGGAGCTTCCGTATTTACATAAAATTCTTCAGCTTTCCAATATCTATTCTCAAATTTGGCGATGTTCTTTTGTGTATCTTCTCTTTCACGAAGAAACCTCTTATTTCTCGGACAATCTAAATATACGACATAATCATAGAAGCTTCTCCATTCTTTCCGCTGCAGAAAAACGCCTTCTACGATGATAACTGAAACATTAGAAAGTTGAACTTCCTGCCAACTATGTGTATCAGATTCATCATCATAAACAGGAAGATTCAGATAGTTAGCGGATTTTAGATTACCTAAAAAATTTCGACTTAACCAATCCGTATCCCATTGTAAGTTGTAATACTCATACCATTCTTCATTTCCCGTATTATAACGTTTTTCACGCCGAACAATATAATCGTCAATATGAAAAACATGAAACGGGATCTTCTTTTCTTTCACATTTTGACTAATTTTTTCCACAATTGTTGTTTTGCCAGAACGGCTTAATCCATCTATCCCTAATATAAACCTATTTCCTACGCTTGCATTTTCAATTATTTCCAGCAATATTCTTTCGTTCTCCCCCAAACTCCTCTCCCCTTTGCAACAGCTCTCTTTTTAGTAACTATGATGGAATAGTAACGAGATTCTATCAAATATAATACATTTACTCTGGCTTATCTTGATCTGCTAATATCCCCTTCACAAATCCCCCAATTGTTTCATGAAACACATAATCAAAATATTGTTCTTGTCCTGTTTGTTCGTTATTAACAAGTATTGTTGTTGCCCCTATTTCTCGTTTTGCTATTTGCGGAAAGGATGCCACAGGCTGTACTTTCAATGACGTTCCCATCACAAGCAATGCATCCGTTTCGTATAACCTTTCAACTGCCTTTTGAAATTGCGGTAATGTATCTCCATATAACACAACATTTGGATTCAAAATGAAATTACACTTTTCACAGCGCGGCACTTCATGTTCAATCATATATTGTAAGTTGTATTGTACACGGCACTTTGGACAATGAGCAGATTGAAGCGTACCATGTAAATCAATGACATGCGTACTCCCGCTTAATTGATGGAGACCATCAATATTTTGTGTTAACACTACAATATCTTTTCCCATCTGCTCTAACTGCGCAAGAAACGTATGTCCTTGATTCGGTTTATATTGATGGAATGTATCAATTTGAAAGATTGCTTTATAATGTTTCCAAAATCCTTTCGGGTTTCGATTATAATATCCCCTTGATAAATACATTTCTACATTTGCATCTGCATACAAACCATTTGCTGAACGAAAGTCTGGAATTCCACTCTCTGTACTTGCACCCGCTCCAGTTAACACTGTAATTTTCTTAGCACTTTTAATAATAGAATGCACTTCTCCATAATGCTGCACAACATTCACCTCTATGTATCATTCTTTTTTCATTATAACAGGCATTCGCAACAACTTGGAAATATTTCCTTAATAAGGTATCCCGTCTACTCCATAAATATTGATTGCACATTTTCCTAAAAAAATAAAAGAAGGAATCAAAACTCCAGATGAGTTTTGATTCCTTCCAAACACGATTATAACGATCTAGCATGCTGCAGTGGCCAAAATACTACTGAACCTTTCCCAACAATTTGTTTTTCAGAAACAACTCCAAATGCTCGGCTATCTTTAGATACTTGACGATTATCTCCTAGTACAAATACAGAACCTTTTGGAACAGTTTTTTGTCCAGTTATTCCTTCTAATGTGAAATCAGGAGTTAACACCTCACCTGATATTTGCTTTTTATATTCATCTAAATACGGTTCAGCTACTGCTTTACCATTTACATATAAAACATCATGTTTATATTCGATTGTGTCCCCCGGTAACCCAATTACTCGTTTCACTAAATCATGCCCTTCATTCCCATGGAAGACGATAATTTCAAAACGATCTAACCCTTGTACGCTATAGCCAATTTTATTTACAACCATCCGCTCATTGTTTTCCAGCGTTGGCATCATAGATTCCCCTTGTACAAGCGATGGTGTAAATAAAAATGCTCGACAAACAAATGCAATAATTAAAGCGAAAGCAATACTTTTAACCCATGACATAATCTCACTCTTTTTCATCTATCCACTATCTCCTTTAACAACTAGTCATTTTTGCGATTTCTTGTACATTTTGAGCTACAACTTCACCAAAGCACGATTTCCCTTCTCTCACCGCAGTACCTACGTGGGCTTGTGTAATCCCTGTTTCATGCAGTAATCGTTGTACATTTTCTTTCGTGACACCACTACCAACAATCATTTCTATTTGCCCTTCACTTGCTTCGTGCATTTGACGCAAGACCGAAATGTTATCTTCTATTTTCCCTTGTCCGCCAGATGTTAAAATATGTGTGACTTTCTTCGACCTCCGCAATATTTTGACGGCCGCTATTAAATCCGCCATTTCATCAATTGCGCGGTGAAACGTCACATTCATTTCCTCAGCTACTTCTAATAATTTTGCCAACTTTTCTTCATCAATTTCATTCTTTTCATTTAAAACACCTAATACAACACCAGCTGCACCAAGCTCTTTTGCCACTCGAATATCTTCTTTCAATAATTCTATTTCTTCATTAGAATATACAAAAGACTTAGCATGCGGACGAATCATTACATGCACCGGAATAGAAACAGCAGCTATCACGTTTTTTATTAACGCGTAGCTTGGTGTAAGACCACCTTCTGTAAAAGCTGTAATTAATTCTAGCCGTTTCCCACCGCCACGCTCAATCCGTTTGGCATCTTCTAAACATGTTGCGATGACTTCTAGCATTCGTTAACTCCTTTTTGTACATTGTCCATTTTATTATATACGAAAAAGGAAAGTAGTACCTATTTTTCAACACCAAAATCTTGCAAAGCGCGCTGAGCTAATAGCGAAATTGTCATATCATCCATTGGAGGATTATGAAGGCCAGCGCGTACATGTAAATAATAACGGTGTAATGGATTTTTTTCAGATAGACTCCTTGCTCCGACGATACGCATCGCCTTATCTACAATAGAAATCGCTGCATTTGTCACCGTATATTTTACCGCTGCCATCTCGGCTTGCATACACTGTTTATTTTCTTCTTCATAGCGCTTTGCAACACTATATAAAAAAGAACGAGCTTGCATCATCTCTAATTCTATTTCTCCTATTAATCTTTGCACATTTGGCACCGTCGCAATCGGCCCTTTCAAACTATTTGGTTGATACGTTACAGCAAATTGCAAAGCATACTGCCGCGCTGATTGGGCAATTCCGAGATAACAAGCCGGAATGTGCAGAAGCCATCCTCTTCTCTTTTCTATACTACGCGGAGAGATTTTCTCAACAAAATATTTATACGGAACTACTACTTGTTCTAAAATTAAATCATGACTTGCTGTACCGCGCATAGCTACACTATCCCACGTTTCCTCAATTGAAACACCCTCTGTACGACACGGAACAAGAAATTCTCCTACTTCTTCTGTTCCTTCTATAGATGCGGAAACAAGGAAATAATCTAATACCGGTGCCATTGTTGTAAATGTTTTTTGTCCTGAAATAATCCACTTATCTCCTTTTCGTACTGCAATTGTCTCTAGCCTTCCTCCTCTTGTCGGACTTCCCGTATTTCTTTCCGTTGCAGCACGGTTTATAAGTGCCCCGTTCTTCACCGCCTTACAAAGCCAAGAAAACATTTTTTTATCCCATGAACGATTTTCTGATAGTTCATGCATAATCCCAAGATGCCATCCCATACATAGTGCCGTTGCACCATCGCCCTGTGCAATGTATTCTTGAAATAGTAAAAAATCATATAAAGATATGCCTATCCCACCTTCGTCCTTTGGAACTGTCCATGATGTATACCCAATTCCTTTTAAATCTACTACATTTTCAAAAGGAAATGAATACAATTTATCTAACTGCTGTTCTCTCTTTGAAAATAGAGTGATATATGGTTGTAATTTACTAAGCCGCTCTTGTTGCTCTTTCGTTCTTACAAAATCCATTTCATCAACCCTTTCCACGTCATCCTAAAATTATATGCATTCAGTTCTCTTTCGTTATAACACACCAAATATTTCGTTCATTGATCTTTCACTTTACACATTCTTTTCCTTAAACATATTAATCCACACCTCAATTGTTACACTATTCCGATATAAAAACAATGTTTTGAACAAAAAAAGATTTCCTAAAACATTAGGAAATCTCCTTTATTCATCACCCTTTATAAACCGAACAGGTAAGGATGCAACATAACCAATATAAGAGCATAACTCTTTAAAAAAGAACGGTAACTCTGTATCTAGACTGCGGTACGCAGACGTTGGTGTTGGTGAAGAATAGGCATCCATACCGAGATGCTTAGCAATTTGCATTGCTCGTTTCATGTGAAGTGGATCGCTTACAACTGTATACGTTTGTATGCCATTTTCTTTTCCAATCTGCAGAGCATTTTTTAAATTCTCTTCTGTAAAACGCGACTCTGTTTCAATTAAAATATCCTCATCTCTTACACCATGCTTTAGTGCATATATTTTTGATGTACGCGCTTCTTCTAATTCCGCTTCAAATTTCGTACCACCTGTAAAAATAATTTTTTTAACATTTCCATTTTGATAGAGAGAAATAGCATGATTTATTCTCTCGCGAAGTACTGGTGATGGTTTCCCATTCCAAGAAGCAGCACCTAACACAACTGCCACATCTGTATCAACTCGATCTGTCTTAGAACAATAATTCCAAATATCATACGCCGCATAACTAACAAATACAATAATGGAACCAAGTACGAATAAGAGTGCCTGCACCACCCTTATTTTTATACTTCTTTTTTTCTTCATAAACTTATAGCCCCCGTAACTCATACATACTTTATAAAAAATTCGTTTCAACGAATAATCGGTCAATTTATCATTTACATTCATCTGAAAAAAGGTAGTTTTCTTATATAACAGTTCTAAAAAAGAGGTTGCAATAAAAAGAAACTTTTATATTTCACACTGACATGAGTGGTCTATTTACAATAACAACTTATATTTATCTCAAACTCTTAACTTCTATATTGTAGCGAATTTTTCTGCAGAATGGAATCATGAATCAAAAGTATATAAAATACGTAATCATTTTGTAAGAAAAAAATGCCCCCTAGCATGCTAGGAGACATTTCCCTTAAACTGTTATTTCAAAATCCAATATTTCATATGTTCTTCCTGTAACACACAACAAAAACCAGATTTTTCCAATACCCTCGCAGAAGCAGTATTATTTGTTAAACATTCCGCTTTAATCGTCGTTACATTTTGCTGATCTAATAACCACTCCACAAGACCTTTTACCATTTCTGTAGCATATCCATTTCCTTGGTAATCTGGGACAATACTATATCCAATTTCCACAATCCCATTCACATCTGGACCACCTTTACAGCCCATGTCGCCAATAATTGTATTATCTTTTTTATGAATAATAAGACCACTCCACCTACTACTTTCCGGATTTTCCTGTAGTCGCTCTGCTTTCCACGGTAAAATTTCCGCATAATCAGGCATTGGCCACTGATCCGAAATTTTATAAGGAATTACTTTCGAAAGTTCCTCATTTCCTTTTATTGTAGCCTCTACTAACTCTAAAGTGAAAGAAATCATTTTTAAATGTTCTGTTTCTATATACGGCAACTTAATCCCCCTCTACTTATAACACATTAATTTATTTTCTAATTGCTCTTTTACACTTGGCCAATCTTCCGAAATAATACTATAAACAACCGCATCCCTCACATATCCATTTGGAAGTTTACGTTCATTTCGCATTACACCTTCTTTAACTGCTCCTAGCCTTTCAATTGCCCGCTGTGACTTTTCATTGCGAGCATCTGTTTTAATTTGTACACGCAACATTCCTAGCTCCTCAAATGCGTAGCGAAGCATCATATATTTGCACTCTGTATTTACACTTGTACGTTGAACGCTTGGACTGTACCAAGTATGTCCAAGCTCTGCTGTTTTGCAATCCATTGACATGTTGTATAGCCGCGTCGTTCCCACAATTTCATTTTTTGTTTGATCAATTACAGTAAACGGAAGGTCAACTCCCCTTTTATACTTTTCTAATGATTCTTCAACTAATCTTTCCATATCTTCCATGCAATCCATTTTCGCTATTAAATATGCCCAAATGTCGGGGTGCTTTTCAATAATAGCATACAATGGCCTAACATCATTTATAGATAATAACTGCAATTTTGCTCGATTATATATAAATTCCATAAAACAGTCCCCTTTTCTTTCCATCTCTATTATATAATAATATCAATTGTATAAATCTTCAAAATATCAGACTAAAAATACTTAGGGGGAATATATTTTGAAACGCTATTTTATCAACAACGGGAAAACAGATGTACATATTACAGAATGGGGCAATGAAAATAACCCTGTAATCTTTTGTTTACACGGATTAGGCAGCACGAGTCTTAGCTTTATCGAAGTTGCTGAAGAGCTTAGAGGAGTATAGGTTGATTGCAATTGATGCGCCTGGACACGGTAAAACTTCTCCATTTGAACAAGCTGAAGAATACGAAATGCCTCGTTTGGCAACCTGGCTAAACGACTTATTGGATCATCTTGAGATTGGTCAATTTTATTTTTTATCACATTCTTGGGGAAGTTTTGCATCATTATTTTATTTAGCGGAATATCCAGAAAGAGTAAAAGGTTCCATTCTCATTGATGGTGGCTATCAAACGAAAAGACTTAAGAACCAAACTATGGAAGAAGAAGTAGCGTACTATGAAAAAGATTTTGAAGAATATGTGTTTGATAATTGGAAAGATTTCTTCAATAGTGAAAAAAAAGTATATACAAGGTGGTCTCCGCTCATAGAAATGTCAGTAAAAGATCTTGGATTAGAACAGAACAATAAAATATATTGGCACGCAAGAGGCATAACAGCTGGAAATATTATTAAAGCTATGCATAAACACGAAACAGCAGATATTTATGAAAACTTGCCATCCAATATCATATTACTAAGAGCTACATTACCGAGCAGCTGGAACGAATACCGGGATAAGACAGCAAATATTTTTGAGCAGAAAACAAGAGGAACAGTAAAATGCATTCCTAATACAACTCACATGCTACATTGTGATAATCCAGAGGCTGTAGTAGAGGAAATAAGGAAGAATTGGTCTCGTTCTTAATTCACAATTCCCACCTCTCTTCTTTGATTCTCTCATTTTTGAGGTGGGGGATCTTACTGCCCGTTAATATGGGATAAATGTGAAACTATAGTCTGTTACTGCTGTAAACCCGAGTTTTTCGTATAAACTTCTAGCTGATATATTATTAGAAGATGTTTGTAAAATAGGGATTTTACCACAATTCAAGCAATCTAAAATCATATGAGACAATAATATTTTTCCATATTTTTGCCCACGAAATTTTTCTTCAACATAAAATGTTGTGAATTCAATGTAATTCTTTGTATAACTTCCATATCTCCCCATTCCGATTGGCACATTGTCATGCATAACAAAAAAAATCCCTTTCTCAATATCATTGCTTATTTTTTCTTTATTGATCAAACGCTGCAACTGTTCTTCATTACTCGGCTGAAAAAAGTGAATGAAAAATTTATGAATGAACGATATATCATATTCATTATGAATAGCTTTTCTAACTATTGGAACATCTTTATCTTTCGTACATTTCTGACCATATACATAATGAGTATCCCTACTAATCTCCTCCTTTATCCCTAAATACTTAAAAATACTTTCTACATATTCACTCTTCCCAGCAAGAAGTATAGAATTTCTTTTCAAACACTCGATCTGTTTTGCGATAACTAAAAGTTTGGTTTTGTCTTTTATCCAAAACGTAGTAAAATATGTATTACCTTCATCTTTTATATACAAAATGCTAGTTATTTCATTGTCATCCTTCTCCACATAACATTCTCCAAGTTGTTCATTTTCCAAACCTTGAATTGCTAATGTTTGAAACATCTCTTCCCTATATAAACAACATCGCATTTCTTCTTTACAACTTTCATCTATTTCTGTTAACAATTCCATTTCTTTCACCTCATAACATTTATTCGACAAATTCGAAATCATTCCTTTACAACCTATGTTTAATCAAAATAACCTCAGACACTTTTGTCTGAGGTTATTTTTGATTTATTTCCCATACCATATAAATCCATTTTGAAAAAAACTCTATATTTTTATATCTAAAAACCCTTTTAGTACTCCAATTGTTTGCGGAGCCTGTAGTCTTGCTGTTATATACGGAAATTCTGGACTACCATCAAAGATCATCTGAGATGTTAATGGGGCACCTACCCACATGATATCGTCATCGATAATAACAAATGGCATCACTTTATTTTGGCGATGCACTTGTACGTTTTTTATCGGAACTTGACCTTCTGTATAGATCATTACCGACGCTTCTGCATGTGCTAATGCTTGCCATACTCTTTTATCTATACGACTTGAATTAGGAATAGATACAATGATTTTCTTTTTCGCTGAGATCATATCTTTTAATAATACTTTCGTCTCTTCTTTGCTTGTTTGTACAAACCACCGTAACCTTTTCGTAATCTTCCGCTCTAAAATCGCCCTCAATGTTGTACGATCATACACATCTCCTTGCCTTTGTATATGAGACGTTAAATGAGATAAAGCTTGTTTTCGCGAAAGATTTTTCCTCATATATTGACAATCTGATAGTTGAATAAATTTCCCTCTCGCCCTCGTAACTGCAACGTTAACGAGACGGTGGTTTTTTTGATCAAAGAAGAGCACACCCGGTCGTTCTCGCGGATAGCTATCAACTGTATCGAACAAAATCATATCACGCTCAGATCCTTGAAATTTATGAACAGTTGCCGCTAGTACCGGTGCATTTTTGAACTTTGTTTTTTGAAGAAATTCCCTTATGCACGTTGATAAAAAGCGCGACTGAGCACGGTATGGTGTTACAATACCAATTGACGGTATTCCATCCATTAAGCCAATTAGCGTAAGCTGCATCGCTATTAATCCAGAAAAAATATTATAACGTGAGCTTGATGCTACGTCTTTTAATGAATAAGCGCCCATATTACTTGTATCTAGTAAAACCGCTGCTTCTTTCATGAAGGGCTGTAAAGTCGCTATTTTATCTCGCTCTATAACAGAAGGATGATCGAACACTTCGTTTTTATAAATAAATTCGTTCGTAAAGCTTGAAATATGTGGATGCATACGCCGCTGTTCTTGCAGCATGTATAAATTCGGATGCTTTTTACGTTCATTTACCACTTCTACTATTCCCGCATGATAAAACACATCTTCTTTTAACCACTTATTCACAAGCTCATGATTTGATAAAGCAATTGGCGGTAATTGTAGAAAGTCCCCGCACACAACAATACGCTTTCCTAAAGAAGCTGCTAATGCAATTTGCGGAACATATGCCATACTTACTTCATCGACGACCACAAGATCAAACGCTCTTTCATACACAAGTGAATCGATTGCACATTTCGATAATGTTGCCCCAATAACTTTTGCATTTTCAATATACTCTTTTTCAACTTCTTTCACTTTTGCTTTTTGCTTGCGAAGGTCTCCTTCTATTTCCTGCATTTTTCTCTTTTCAGCAGAAGTCGCTTTAAAAGAAAGAATTTTTCGTCTTAATTCTTGCCTTAATTCTTCTAAATAGAGCCTTTCTTCTTCCCATTCTTCATTTGTTGATTCAACTAATCGCGTAGTTAATAACGTTTCATGATTACGAATTTGTTCATTTTGACTAAAACCATACCGAATCACATCTCCCGGTATCCACTTTTCTTTTTTCTCAATTTGTTTTGTTACTTCACTCATTAATACATCAACTGCTGCATTACTATGAGCTAATACAAGAACAGATTTTCCACTTTGATAATGAGCTGCAATAATACGTGATAAATTGTATGATTTCCCGGTTCCTGGCGGTCCCCAGACGTACGTTGTTGCATTATAAAAAGCGCGGTATGCAAGTTCATTTTTCTCTTTTTTCATTTTCGCAATATGTTTTGGTTCACTCGTTCCTTGTAGTAACCGTTTCACGCGCTGACGTCTTTGTTTATCTTTTCTTACTTCTTTTAAACGTTCTTGTAACTGTTCTAACAGCTGCCACGGCTCACTATATAACACCGCTTCATGTATATGTTGCTGCATGTAATAATTGAGTTTGATTTCAATGTCTAATCCTTGAACAGATAATACTTCTCCAGTTGCTTCCTCACCGTCAAATTCAATTCGAATCGGTGTTCCGTCTGGTAAACTTATTTCAGAAATAAGCTGAAATACATAGACACTACTTTCATAGTCTGTATACAAAAACCGTCCATTTATAATGGATAATTTGTTTCCACCAACTGTCTTCCAATGTTTAATTTCATATATTAACGCTTCATGCCACTCTTTCATCGTTTCTGTTAATGAAGGAGTTTGCGCAGATGTAATCATGTTTAGATCTCCTTCCTCTACTGCAAACATACTTTCTCACTATACCATAAAATCTAAAGCTTGACTGAAAGTGAAATCCTTCCTAATGGAGAGTAAATTCAATGTTTTGAAACAAAACATAAAAAACCGCAGTAAAATTCCACCACGGTTTTTCATTTTATCAATCCTTTTTGTACAAGCCTTCTATGAAATTTTTCAACATCTAAGTCGCTGCTATGCAAAATAAAATATAATCTGCACTTACTTTCTCCCCTTACATGTGGTAAAAAAGAACTGACTGCTTCTATACAAGGTCAGATGCTCTCATCCACCTAAAAAGTAAAGAGGTTTTTAGGTCGTTTTTAACTTATATACCCTAAACATTATTAGTTATTTTCGGAAGATAAATTGTAAACGTAGTTCCTTCGCCTTTTACACTTTGGACAGTAATACTTCCTTCATGAAGGTCAATAATTTTTTTTACAATTGAAAGCCCAAGTCCACTACCTTCAATCGTTCTATTTCGCGCCTCATCTACTTTGTAGAATCGATCAAAAATCTTGTCAATCTCATCTTCGCCCATACCAATCCCTGTGTCAGAAATCGTAAGACACAATTCCGATTCTTTCTCTTCTCCATAAAATGAAATGGTACCGCCACTTTCTGTGAATTTAATACTATTCGTCAGTAAATTTGTCCACACTTGATGGAGTAAGTTTTCATCACCGTACACTTGTATATTTGGAACATCCAATTCAATTGCAACATCTTTTTCACGCCATTGCCACTCTAACATAAAAATAACATCTCTTATTTGTTTTCCAACATCAAATGTTTTCTTATCTAAAACTCTCTCTTCTTTATCCAGAGATGCAAGCGTTAATAATTGTTTACACAAACTAGACATACGTCTACTTTCTGATTCAATAATTTTCAAATAACGCTTACGCTCGGATTCACTCATCTCATTTGTTTGTAACGTCTTCGAAAATCCTTGAATCGATGAAAGTGGAGATTGAAATTCATGGGAAACGTTTGAAACAAACTCTTGTCGCATCCGATCTAAATCCTTTAAGCTTTTTGCCATTTTACGAAAACTGACAGCCAGTGTTCCAATTTCATCTTTTCGATATTCTGGCAGGGCTACTTCATACTCTCCGTTTGCAATTTTTTTTGTTGCATTTGTAAAAAGCTGAATAGGACGCACAATAAACCGAGCTGCAATTGCAATAAGAATAATACTTAATCCGACCATTAAACATAATAATACAGAAAAGAAAATACGCATTTCACCAAATTGTTGCTGAATATCAGGACGAATAAAGAGCGCATACTGCTTATCATCATGTTGGATTGGAATCCCAATACTATTTAAAAGTTCATTATCAAAAAAGCCTGTTATAAACAACCGTGTCGGATAAGTTGAAATACCATTATATGTATGACCTTTTAATACACTCTCTATTGTTTCGTCACTCACATTAATTTTTCGAAATGCATTTCCATATCGTTTTCCTTGTTTTTGATCATCTACTACATAAATTTCAAAACCGAGATTAGAAATAGATTTCAAATATTCTTCTCGATTTTGTTCATCGGATTGCTCATATAAATGTTTTACTTCTTGTGCGTATTTTAAAATTTTTTCACTGTTATATGGTTTCAAATAAAGATGATAATACACATTCGATAATAAAAACCCAATCATACTGCTAACTAACATAATGACAATCGATATTATTACAAATCTTGAATATAATGATCGCATTTTATTTCAACTCCAATTTATATCCAAGACCACGTACCGTCTTAATTTGAAAATCATCTGTCCGTTTCGAAAAACGATCACGCAATCGCTTAATATGGACATCTACAGTGCGTTCATCACCTGCAAAATCCACTCCCCACACAAGTTCAATCAATTCTTCACGAGAAAAAATCCGTCCGGGGTAACTCGCAAGCTGTGATAACAACTCAAATTCTTTTAACGGCAACAAAATGATTTGTTCCTCGCAACGTACTTCATAGCTTTTTCGATCGATTGTCGTTCCATGCAATTGAATGACATCTGCACTTAGCATTTGATAACGGCGTAATAATGCTTTCATTCGAAATAATACTTCAGCAGGTTCAAATGGCTTTACAATATAATCATCTGTCCCGACGGAAAAGCCCTTCTCCTTATCTACTAACTGATCTTTTGCTGTTAACATAATAACTGGTATATCATAATATTTTCTAATTTCTTCACAAAGTGTGTAACCATCTACATGCGGCATCATGATGTCAACAATTGCTAAATGAATCGTTTCTTTCTCTAATATAGACTGTGCTGCTTTTCCATCTTCTGCTTCCCACACTGTATACCCTTCTTTTTGAAGGTGATAACGAAGGAGCTCTCTTATATGTAAATCATCATCAGCTAACAAAATATGTATCATATATATCAAACCCTTTCCTTCAGTCAGTACGACTATACATTATAAGATAGGTACATAATATGCAAGAAAAAAAGAGAAAGCAATTTGCTCCCTCTTCTATTCCAACGAATGAATAAATAAACCGCTGCGAAGTTTTGGTTCAAACCATGTTGATTTTGGCGGCATTACTTCCCCTGCATCTGCAATAGCTAATAAATCTTCCATTGTTGTTGGATACATTGAAAAAGCAACGGCCCATCCTTCCTCATCAACCATTCTCTCTAACGCTTTCAGTCCTCGTATTCCTCCAACAAAATCAATTCTGTCATTTGTACGCGGATCATCAATATGTAAAATGGTATGTAATAATTGATCTTGTAAAATTGATACATCTAATCTATTTACGACATCCTTTTCATCAACCCTATCTTCTTTTACAGTCAATTTATACCATACTTTATTCAAATACATTCCAAACGTATGACGCTCTGTCGGTTTAAAAGGTGCTACTTCTGCTTTTTCTACATAAA
This sequence comes from Bacillus sp. BP-3, assembly GCF_028401955.1. Taxonomy (GTDB): domain Bacteria; phylum Bacillota; class Bacilli; order Bacillales; family Bacillaceae_G; genus Bacillus_A. The sequence continues at coordinate 84,930 of NZ_JAQOTJ010000003.1, read as the reverse complement.
AAGCTTGAGATATCGCTTGTAAAAATTGTACTTCTGATAACCCATTTATATCTTTTACAATACGATTATAATCCCAAATCTCTAATTCATCTTTCGGAAAAAGTACAGATAAAAAATAATTAAACTCTTCTTCACCTGTATAGTCTGCATGCGCTTCGCGGCGCATCATTCCCACTTTCACAGCCGATGCAGAGCGATGATGACCGTCAGCAATATATAAAGAAGGGATGTCCTCAAACAATTCGATTAATGTAGCGATAACTCTTTCTTCATGAATCATCCACGCTTTATGTCCAATTGCATCATCTGCTGTAAAGTCATAAACAGGGCCATGCGTTATTTTCCAATTCGCGATTACATTTACAATTTCATTGTTCCCGCGATATGTTACAAAGATAGGTCCTGTATGAGCATTACACACATCAACATGACGGATACGATCTTTTTCTTTTTCAGCTCTTGTCCGCTCATGTTTCTTAATTGTGTCGTTTATATATTCATCAATTGATGTACAAACAACAAGTCCTGTTTGAGAACGACCATTCATTGTAAGTTCATAAATGTAAAAACATGGTCGTTCTTCTTGTATAAGCACACCCTCTTCAATTAAGTATTGTAAATTTCCCTTCGCTTTCTCATACACCGCATTAGCATATGGGGAAATAGATGAATCTAAGTCAATTTCTGCCTTATCAACATGCAAAAACGAATATGGATTATCTTTTGCAGTTTCTCTAGCTTCCTTACTATTGAGTACATCATATGGAAGAGCAGCTACTTCATTTGCTCGCTCTTGTATAGGACGAACTGCCCGAAATGGTTTAATTGTTACCACCAAAATCTCCTCCTTATCCTCATTAACAAGTAGTAAACTCTAGAAGCACCTACCACTTTATACAATCATTCGTACTGCTACGACACCTGCAATGTCTCTAATATTCGCTAAAACATCTTCTTTAAGAATATCATCTATCCCATTATCAATATCAATCATTGTATATGCAAAAGAGCCTTTACTACGATTAATCATATCTGCAATATTTATATGATGCTCCGCTAAGCATGCCGTAATTTGTCCAACCATGTTTGGAATATTTTGATGCGCAATTGTAATTCGTTTTTTGCCGATATACGGTAGGTCTACATCTGGATAATTTACTGAATTGCGGATATTACCCGTTTCTAAAAAACTTTGCAGTTGCCGTGCTGCCATAATCGCACAATTTTCCTCTGATTCATATGTAGATGCACCAAGATGCGGCGTTGCAATGACATTTTTCATTTGCAGCACACGCTCGTTTGGAAAGTCTGTTATATAATGATTCACTGCCCCCGTATGAAGCGCCCGTTCCAACGCATCTTCGTCAATAAGCTCGCCGCGAGAAAAATTTAAAATGCGAACTCCTTTTTTCATTACTTGAAGTGCATGTTCATTTATAAAACCTCGCGTTTGTTCAACCAATGGAACATGTAAGGTAATATAATCGCATGTCGCAAAAACTTCTTCTAAACTAAACGCTCGCTGCACTTGTCTCGATAATCGCCAAGCTGTTTCAACAGAAACATATGGATCATAACCAACGACGTCCATTCCTAATGATAAAGCATCATTTGCAACAAGGGCCCCAATTGCACCTAGTCCAATAATCCCAAGACGTTTCGAGGCGATTTCTGAACCAACATATTGCTTTTTCCCTTTCTCGACAAGTTGAGGTACTTCTTCACCTTGCAGACCTTTTGTCCATACAATACCGTCTACAACATTACGAGATGACATAATTAAACTTGCAAGTACAAGTTCTTTTACAGCATTTGCATTAGCTCCAGGTGTATTAAAAACAACAATCCCTTTTTCTGTACACCGTTCTACTGGTATATTATTTACACCTGCCCCCGCTCTTGCAATTGCTTTTAAATCACTTGAAAACTCCTCATGATGCAATGAGTAGCTTCGCAATAACATACCATCAGGATTCTCAATAGTTTCTCCTATTCTATATCTCTCTTTTGAAAACGTAGCAATTCCTTTTTCGGCAATTTGATTCAATGTTTGAATATGAAACATTTTTTCATCCCCTTATTTGAACTTCTTTTCAAATGCATACATGAAATTCACAAGTGATTGTACACCTTCCACTGGCATTGCGTTATAAATACTAGCACGCATACCGCCAACTGAGCGATGCCCTTTTAATTCTTCAAGGCCATGCTTTTTCGCTTCTTGAATAAACAATGCATTTCTTTCATTTGAAGACGTTGTAAATGGAATATTCATTAAAGATCGATATGTAGTATGTACTGGTGAAGTGAACACGCTTGATTCATCTAAAAAATTGTATAAAATTTCTGCTTTTTTGTAATTTCTTTTTTCAATTTCCTGTACGCCTCCTTGTACTTTCAGCCACTGCAAAACTAGTTTTGTTACATAAATACTGAAAGCTGGCGGGGTATTATAAAGTGAATTATGTTTACTGTAAGTTTCATAGTTTAACATAGTCGGACAAGAAGAATTAGCAGCGCCAATTAAATCCTTACGAACGATGACAACCGTTAATCCTGCAGGTCCTAAATTTTTCTGTGCTCCAGCATAAATGAGTCCAAACTTTGTAACATCATACTCTTCAGATAAAATATTGGAAGACATATCAGCAATGAGTGGGATTTTTCCTGTCTCAGGAATGTTTACATAACGCGTACCTTCAATTGTATTATTCGTTGTAATATGCATATAATCTATTTCTTGAGAAAGAAGTGTACGATTGAATTCTGGAATGGATGTAAATCGGTCATTTTCAGAAGATGCAACAACCGAAACCGTTCCCACTTTTTCTGCTTCTTCGATTGCTTTTTTTGACCAGGAGCCTGTATACACATATGCCGCTTGTTTATATCGGTGCATTAAATTTAGTGGAATCATGGAGAATTGTAAAGATGCGCCTCCTTGAATAAAAAGGACTTCATAATTTTCAGGGATATTCATTAACTCACATAATAAACTTTTCGTTTCGTCTATAATTTCCTGAAAAGCTGTTGATCTATGACTCATTTCCATTATCGACATACCTGTTTCCTGATAGTTCAGTAATTCTTTTTGTACTTGCTCTAAAACAGGAATAGGAAGTATGGATGGCCCCGCTGAAAAATTGTATACTCGATGCATCACATTCCCCTCTTTCTAATTTGTTTTTATAAATTTTAAAACTTTCTGAATTATAACTCATATAAAATACCCGGTCAAATTGTTTTCCCTATTTTATTCCAAGAAGTATTGGAACCGTTCTCATAAGTGTTTTTTAATGAAGTTCTTTACTTCTCTTTCGTATTGAAACAAAAAAAGTGTTAAGCACGTCTGCTTAACACCTTGAATAATAATTGTATAATTGCTAATTACTTGCAAAAAAACGGTCATAAATTTGATATAATGCAGAAATACCAATAAGCCAATAAACAGTATCAACAAGTGCTGGTACAGAACCAAAAAGTTTTTCCACCAGATTAAAATCTAACGCAACAAATAACCAGTTTAAACCGCCAATAATCACCAGAATTGCTGTAAGGTAAGACAAAAATTTCATTATGATTGCCCCCTTGGTGAAAAATGGTGAAAGGCCTTTCGCTATATTATATGCATGGAATTCTTGAATTTTCCCATTTTTATATTTATTTTTTCTCTTAAACAAATTACCTTCTTCGCATGAAATGAAAACTCCTACTACTTATCTCCTTTGAATCTTGAAGTAGCGGTTACTTGCCAACTTTCCAATAAAAAATCCACGCAATCTATATATCCATTTTAATTTTTAGACATATAAGTCGCTTCTATGCATGGCTAGATGCTCTCACCCACCTAAAAAGAAAAAGGGTTTTTATGTCGATTTTTTAATTTGTATTTATATAACGTTGAACTTTATACCGTTTTTATCTTTCCTTCAAAAATTATTTTTCGTCCACAAGGTTCTACAACCGTTTTTCCATCTCTTTTCACCTCATGAAAAATAGGTTCTTCCATACGGCGAGACGGTGCGTAGCCCTCCTTTTCCATTCTTTCTAGGCACTGTGTAATCGTTTCATCTGGAAATACTTCAAATTTTTTCTTTTTTAATTGCTTTGTCATTGTTTTACCTACTTTCTACTTTCCTTATCATTGCTTGACTTTTCATATATGTCACATAAACAATCGAAATGACTGCCATTATGATCATAATGGCAAAGAAAAAGCTTGTATACTGTATTTTCTCTATAAACAGTCCACCTAATACAGGCCCAGTAATGCTTCCGATACTAAAAGCAATTCCGCACAAAATATTTCCTGCTGGTAATAAATGTTTAGATAATAAATCTGTCATATAACCGAGTCCAAGTGAAAAACATGATCCAATAACCATACCAGCAAGCAACATACATATAAATACAAGCCAATAATATTTATCGAATATAGCTGCAAATAGAAAAATCACTGTACTGACGCTAAACACCCATGTTAAAATACGCTCTCTTCCAAGACGATCACTAAGTATACCAAGTGGGATTTGCGTAACAATTCCACCAATCGAAAATGCTGGCAATAAAAATGAAATTTGTTCAACGGACCACTCTTTCCTCATCGCATATACTGGTAAGTTGCTATTAAGCATCCCTTCCAATACTCCGTATGCTAACGGTCCAAGTAGCGCAATCCACCCTATTATCCATACTTGCTTATATCGCTGCAAAGATGATTCACTTTCTTGATTCAATTCTCCTTGGTCAGGAAATGCGTTTTGCGTTGGAATCAACAATAACCATCCTATTAAACAAAGGACAGTTGATACAATAAATGGTGTTGCAATACCGTATTGTACTGTACTTGCTAAATAAGGCCCCAGCGCAAAGCCGATACTAAAAAACGCTCCGTATATAGACACTTGTTTCCCTACTTTGTGCGGACTTGCTGTTGTCGTAATCCACGTTTGCGTTCCAACATGGAGCATATGATCCCCTACCCCAACTAAAAAACGAAGAACAAACCATACCCAAAAAGAAAATGTTTGCGTAAATACAAATAATGCTGCAACAACAAGAAATCCTCCAATTACAATAAGCGGTTTCATTCCAAATTTTTGCATCGGTTTCTCAAGCCAAGGTGAAATAACAAGAATACCAATATATAATGCCGTTGCATGAATGCCATTCAAACTTGAGCTAATTCCCTCTTTCTCAAAAATCATTGCAATTGCCGGTAACAACATACCTTGTGAAAGTCCGGAAATCGCAACAATTCCAACCATAATCCAAAACGTATACTTTCTACCCATTTTATTACGCTCCCTCGATAAACTCACATCCTTTATTATAGATGTTTTATCCATAAATCGTATACTCTTAATTTCCACAAAAATAAAGCTAGAAGTCCATACTTCTAGCTTTCATCCTTCCCATACACTTGAGAGAATGTTTAAAAATATAATTTCTGAATAAGCGTATACAACATTCTATTACAGGATACATTTCGTATTTACAAGTAGGAAACAATGTAGCTACTCTTTCAAAAATGTAATTACTTCATTGATAAACACATCTAAACAATCAATAAATGGAGAATGTCCACAATCATCTAACATGACCAATTTTGCATTTGGTAAATGTTTTGCCAACTCTTCACCAACTACTTTTGGTACTACATAATCACGATCACCTTGGAGAACTAATGTTGGTACTTGAATGCGATTCATATCCCCGTTTCCAGGTACAACTCCGTTATGTTCATCGGATATATTAAATGTTACAAGTCCATAATTTACATCAACAAAATTGCGCTGCGTCAACATATCATTAAGATATTTCTCATAGCGATCCGAACTAGGTTGATGATGCGTATAAATAAGTAAATTCCAGACATTGCGATAATACTGCTTATCCTTTTGTTTTAAAGCTTCAACAACAGGTGCAATTTGAACAGGATCTTCGGCTATTTCTTCTTTTGTTTTTAAAAGGTTATATACAATGGGTTGACCATTTATATCCTTCTTAAAAATCGGATATCCTTTCACGCCTACTGATTCTACCAATATGAGTTTATTTACATTCATCGGATAAGCTGCTGCAAACTGCATAGCAACTCCTCCCCCCATTGACCATCCGACTAATGAAAAATTCTTTAATTGCAGTTCATCTACAAACAACTTCACATCTTCTGTAAAATCATTCAATGAATCAATCGGATGATGATAAGTCGAAAAGCCAAAACCTCGTAAATCAAGGGCATAAATATGGTAAGAATTTTGTAGTTGTTCGATAACTAAATCCCAATGCTGTGAAGATGTCATATTCCCGTGAATAAGCACTATTATTTCTGTTCCACTTCCCGCTTCTTGATAAGCAATTGTTTCTCTATTTGATAATGCTACTGATTTCATAATGGTCGGTTTCATTATTCGCTTCCCCCTTTAAAATTATCAATAACAAAAAAACAGAAAATTCCAATTTAATCATATCACACAGAATGTATGTTCTCAATCTGAAATTAATTTATTTTTCACATAAGCATAGCAATATACTACTAGACAATTCAGAAAAAAATAGATATAGTTAGCTAGGTAACTAATTAGAAAGGGAATACACTATGGACGAAAAACAACACTTTTTTCACACTGTCAGCCAAACCGCTCGGAAATTTTCTAAACGCTTCAATGAGCGTGTTTCCCCAACTGGTTTATACAGTGCGCAGTGGGCTGTGATCTTCCGGCTAAATCAAACTGGACCTTGTACACAAACAGAATTGTGTCATTATTTAAACGTTGAATCTCCAACAATGACCCGTACTTTAAAACGCATGGAATTAATGGAATGGATTACTCGAACTGAGGGAACAGATCGACGCGAGAAACTCATTTCTTTATCAGAAACAGCAATTGCAATGATACCAAGTTGGCAGGAAGAAGTAGATTCATTTGAGAAAAAGACATTACAAGATATTAGCGAGGAAGAACTACGCCTTGCTTTTCACGTACTACAAAAAGTAATTCAAAATCTTGATTAAAAATTGGAGGGATGACTATGGAAAGTCAAAGACTTTGGACGAAAGACTTTATTGGAACATGTTTGAGTAGTCTATTTCTCTTTTTAACATTTTATATGCTTATCACCACTTTACCTGTATATGTTATTGACGGATTAAAAGGAAAGCCTGAAGAAATGGGTCTTGTCGCTACAGTGTTTCTTATTTCTTCTGTAATCTGCCGACCATTTACAGGGAAATGGCTTGATGATTTAGGAAGGAAGAAGATTTTATTCATCTCCCTTTCGTTATTTTTAGCTGCAACAATCATGTACTTTGGTGCACAAAGCTTATTCTTACTGCTTGCTCTTCGCTTCTTTCATGGCATCGGATTTGGAATGGCAACGACAGCTACTGGTACAATCATAACAGATGTAGCACCACCCCACAGGCGCGGTGAAGCACTTGGTTATTATGGAGTATTTATGAGCTTACCGATGGTTATCGGTCCTTTTTTAGGTTTAACAATCATTTCCAAGTTCTCGTTTACAGGTTTATTTATCCTTTGTTCTATATTTTCTATACTTGCTTTTTTATGCGGACTATTAGTAAATATTCCTGACGAAAAAACATCAGGCAATAACGAAAAGAAACGTATGCAATGGAAAGATTTAATTGAGCCTTCAACAATTCCTATTGCCCTTACAGGTTGTGTACTTTCCTTTGCTTATAGCGGTATTCTTTCATTTATTCCCGTTTATGCGAAAGAGCTCGGCATGGCAGATATTGCTAGTTATTTCTTTGTTGTATATGCCATTGTAGTTGTTATTTCCAGGCCATTTTCAGGAAAAATATTCGATCGGTTCGGAGAGAATGTTCTCATTTATCCATCAATTATTATCTTTATGATTGGAATGTTCGTTTTAAGCCAATCACATACTCCATTTTGGTTACTAGCTTCTGGCGTACTTATCGGCTTTGGATATGGAACTCTAATTCCAAGCTTCCAAACAATTGCAGTTAGTGTTGCACCAGATCATCGACGCGGATCTGCCACAGCCACTTATTTCTCATTCTTCGATACAGGGATTGGTATTGGTTCATTCGTTCTAGGAATTATCGCAGCACATTCAAGTTATCATCATATGTATTTTATTTCTTCCATTATCGTTGCATTTACATTACTGATTTACTATATTCTTCATGGACGGAAACAAAAGTTCAAAAGGCAAACAACGCAAGAAAAATTATCTGCTTAATCCTATAAGAGAGAGTAAACTTCTACGTTTACTCTCCTTTTTTTTGCTTCTCAATAGGCTTATCTCTTATAATAAAACTAGAAGGAGGCTTATTATGAGACTAAAAAAATCCCCGCTCATTTTAATCATTTTGATTTTTTTATGTATCTTGACTGGTATGGGATTTACGTTATTCAATCCAAATAAAAGTTTTTCTTCAAGACAAACAGTAACAAAAAAAAATTGGTTACAAGATCCTTATCTCCGTTGGTCTTATTCACATATGTGTGAATTAACATCAACAAAATTTGTTGTTAAAAATCAAAATTATGTATCCTCAATTCCAACTAATTTGCAAAATCTAGATAATCTAGAAATCACAGATGAAGATGAAAATAATACCACGGTTCGGAAATTATTAGAAAAACATAAAACAGATGCCTTTATTGTTTTACATGATGGAAAGCTTGTATATGAACTGTACTTTCATGGATATAAAGAAAGCGAACCGCACGGTATGGCATCAGTAGCAAAAGTATTTACAGGGCTGCTCGTTAATTCACTCATTGAAGAAGGAAAGCTACAACCCAATGCAACTGCTGAAACATATGTAAAAGAGTTACAAGGAACACCATTTGGAATCGCAACAATTCAACAACTGTTAGATATGCAAGTTTCAGCAAAATATCCAACTCACGGTTTTAAACAGGCTGGATTAGATAACCAGGATGCACAATTATATTTAGCAAGCAATCTTCTTCCTCGTGGTAAATACTATAATGGACCGACAACAATATATGATATGTTACTAGAAGCAAATGAAACCGCTGCTCCAGGGGAAACATTTTCATATAATAACGGTTCTGCTGAAACACTAGCCTGGCTCCTTCGTACTGTAACAGGAAAATCACTCGCAGATTTAGTAAGTGAACGGATTTGGTCACCAATTGGCGCAGAAGAAAATGCATATTACGTTGTTGACAAAACTGGAGTGGAACAGGCAAGTGCAGGATTAAATACCACTGCACGAGATATGGCGAGATTCGGAAAGATGATTTTAGACAATGGTGTATATGACGGGAAACAAGTTATTTCTTCTTCTATAATTGAAGAAATTAAGGATATTAAAAAATACGATCTCCCTGTTGGCGATGGCGAAGAATATTCATACCATAATCAGTGGTGGATCTCCCACAATGAACATAATGCCTTTGAAGTACTAGGCAGTTATGGACAACGATTATATATCGACCCAACTGCACATATGGTTATCGTTCATTTTTCTTCCAATGCGAATCATAATGGAGAAATACAATCCGCATATAGCAAAATGTATTTGCAAATTGCAGAATACTTACAGAGGGAGTCCTCTAATTAAGTTTAAATCCCTAAATTTTTGTTACGAAAAGAGCTGTCTCATGACAGCTCTTTCTCTATAATTGTAATTACATATTTCCATTGTTCTTCTGAAAAACATAACGGTTTTAACTGAAATACCATAGAACATATCTCTTCTATATAATGAACATTTTCCTGTAAAAATTCCCATTGGAGCAACTTAGGTATATACAACTCTACAACTTGTTCACTTTGTTCTACTAATATGTCTACTTCTCTCTCACAAATACCTCTTATAAGATACTCTTCTTGCACTTCTTGTTTGGCTTTAGAAAATTGCTTGCTATTCTCCTTTATACCAAGTAAACAATCCAGATAAGAAAAAAACAAATCATCTTCTCTTTTACATACATTCGCAATTTTGTAAATCAGTTCTCTATTTTTCATAATCTTGTTGCCTTTTCATATATCTTTTGCAGCCATTTCTCTCTTTTTTCTTGTTTACTATTTTTCACTTGTTTCAAAATGGCACCGTTGAAGCTATAAGAGTTTGGATGTGCATATACAATTAATATGTTCATTGTAAACAACACCTTCCTTTAATTCCCTTTTGACTTTTTCTATGCTCACATGCTATTCTAATACATGTCAAGGGGCAAGCCTCTTTGACAAAACAACTGACACCTATTCGGCGATGGTGTCCTTTTTATTTGTTAGCCGAAAACGCTCATCTTTAGGGGCACATTTAATTTTTTAACACTACACACTCAGCACCATTCTCTTGTAAAAAGACTGCATAACACAGTCTTTTTATCTACATAACGCTCTTCGAACAAAATGAATTTTCAAATAAATAATACTATAAAAAAGGGAGAGTAACCCCCTTTTTGTTATTTTACAATGTAATATATCCCCTTATCATCTATACATTTATGTTGCTCTGCTAACGTAATTTTCCCATCTAATTTTAGTTCATCTAGCAGTCGTAGTAAGTAAAATTGCTGCAGCATCTTCTTCGCAAATTTCCCTTCATGTTCAGCTGCAATATGTTGTTGAATATCTAATAATGTAATCGGTTCTTCCTTCTCTTCCATATATTTATAAATTGCATTACGTAGTGTAATATATTTCTCAAGTGTCATAACATGATCGTTCCTTTCTTCTCGTTGTCCATCTTTCATTATCGGTTTTTTTGCAATAAAAAAACCTCTTCGATAAGAAGAAGCGGTACATATCTCTTCCTTCTTATCTGTCAGAACAAAACTGTTCTGCTGGAATTAGCACCTACATCGTGGTTGCTGGGTTTCATCGGGCCAGTCCCTCCACCTCTCTGGATAAGAAAATATTCACTTTATCTCTTACTATAATGAATATAACCTAAAAAGTCAATTCTCATAAGAATAATCAGGATTTATTTTTTAGACTGCTCTGATATTTTATTTTGTTTTGCTCATACTACAAATGTATAAAACCAAAGGAGGCGCAGTCATGCAAAAAAATGCACGTGGTCACGTTCAAGATTCTTGCCAAGCTTTACACGAAGCAAAGAATTGTTTACAAAATGCCTTACAAACAGTTGAGAAATCAGATAATCGTCAACGCATTGAACAATCTTTACAAGCTGTTCAACATGCACTGCATCAATGTGATAGTACAGCTGAAGTTTTATCTCAAGAATAAAAATGCCTTACAATAAAAAGTAAGCACATATGAATCATGCTTACTTTTTTATTACTTAATATCAGCCCTTAAATTGAAATAACACTATAGTAGCAATGAAAAAATAAATTGAATTGACGATTTCCCACACACCCACTTTTAAAACAGATACTTTTTTACCATACAAAACGATAGCTCGAATGCAGCTTGGAATAAACGCAATGACAAACCATGGTGTCTTTAATTGAACAATTCCAGTTACAACAACACACTGTAATCTTTTTTCATTATAAAATTTTTTCCTCAAACCCTTTTATTCTCTATCTCCTTCTCCCATTCACTTAAATATGGTAATATTCATGATCGTTAGGCCCATCAAATAACAAAGAAATAAATTCTAACTCATTCCCATCATAATCAAGAAAATATATACTCGCTGCCGACATCCAGCTTTGAACAATCGGTTCTTCACTCCCTTTTCCTTGACTTCCAATCACTTCTTTTCCCCTCTCCTTTAACCAAGTTTAGACCTCTTTAAAATCTTAGTAAAAGAAAAAAATTTCTCAATAACTAAATATTTTAAAACTTGATACAATTGAATAAATATAAATTAGGAGGGTTTATGAATGGAGACTACAAAAGTTGCGATAGAACAAATTACATCTCTACTAAATAAATGGCACGATTCAATTCGTAATCAAAATACTGTTCTTGCACTTGAAATTAGAAATGATGTCAAGGAAAAAATTGATAATATCGAGGGAAATCAAAATATTTTATTCTACTACTCTTTACTAGAGTTTAGATATCAATTACTTATAAATGATTTTAGAGAATCCAAAATTTTGTCAGAAAAAATAAACAGCTTTGAAAAACCAGCTGACAATTTTTTATCGTATTACTATTATTTTTTTAATGCAATACATGCTACTGAAATTGGTAAATTTAAAGAAGCTAACGTGTACTTTAACAATGCTAAAGAGTTATTAAAGAATATACCTGACGAAGCTGAGAAAGCTGAATTTTCCTACAAATTCGCAGCATTCAACTATCAAATTCGTCAACCACTTGTGGCTATCAATTATGCAACAAAAGCCAAAAAATATTATGAAAATTCATTAGGAAATGAGATTAATATTGCTGGTTGTACCAATATTTTAGGACTTACATGCACTTCTTTAGGTCAATATGAAGCTGCTGAAGAATATTTCATAAATGCTTTAGATATTGTTAATAAAAAGAAAAATACACAACTTGCTCTAAAAATCAGACATAATTTAGGCTTCTTATATGCTGAGCAAAACTTATCTGAGGCTGCTATTAGAAATTTATCTGCTTCTATTGAAGATCCTGAAACTGACTATAAATGTACCTTTCTATTAGCAAGAGAACATTTTAAATTAGGTCATACTAAAGAAACAAATAAATTAATTGAAAAGGGATTGGAAATTTGTAATCGTTTACAAGCTATTGAATATAAACACCACTTCTCCATCATTCATGCATTAAATACAAAATTACCAACTAGTACATTTGAAATAATAATTAAAGAAGGAATTCAATACTTTGAGCAAGAAGATTTATTAGGATTCGTACATGACTACTCTAAACAATTGGCTTTAAAGTTTTATGCTTCTAATCAATCAGATAAAGCAAGTCAATATTTTTACAAGTCACACGAAGCCGAACAAAAACTACAAGATAAGGAGGCTTTAAAATAATGAAAAAAACAGCTAAATTTTTTGGAATTACATTCGGATTAACTTTACTACTAACAGGACTTATTGGGTATACTCCTTCAAACACATTACAGGCGGAACATGGTAAAACATTCATAAAACAATCAGATGCTCTAAACTCTGTTCAAGAAGAACATGGAAAAACGTTTTGATTTTACAATAAAAAAATACATTATTCAGAGATAATTCATATAGTGGTTACTTTGAATATACAACAAAATATTTATCAATATACTAAAACCAAAAAGAAGATAATCCCCTGGGGGTTATCTTCTTTTTTAAGAGACTATATCAGTACTCTCACTATGCTTTGGAGTATTTTCTTTCATCTTCTTCTCATTCACACTTAAAAGTGAAACCCATTCTTTTTACCTGTCATTATAGTATTTATTGATTATATCGAATCGCTATTTAATTAAATTTTCAAGATAAAAAAGACACCTCCTACTGAATGTAAGAAGTGTCTCAAAAGGCAAACGAATATGTAAGTCGCGATCCTACTGTATATATTTATGTCGTACAAGAAAAATTTATTCACTATTTACGTAAGTGATAGTTCCTTACTCTAATATGCCATACTTCCTCTTAAAGCGTGTCAATATTTTAAGCCAGGATGTACTAAACATCCAAAGAAAAAGGACATTGGAAAGTGCATGGGCTAGATCAAAATAAAAGCTTGTCATATATGCTTTTATAAAAGTATCCCATGTTAATTCTTTCAAAAAGCCAATAAGGAACCATAAATTCATTATCCAGTTAAAAGCAAATCCTGCGATAAAGCCAAAGAGGACTCTTCCCCATAAAGTTTTCATCATCCACGTATGCCGCAATAATCCTGCCGAAAATCCCATCATACCCCAGCAAAACATTTGCCATGGTGTCCAAGGTCCTTGTCCTAAAAAGATATTAGAAACAAGGGCAGCTGTTGCACCGATAAGGAAACCGGTCTCACTGCCAAATACAATTGCTGATACGATAATCACAAACGATGTTGGTTGTACACTTGGAATGATTGAAAACGGAACTCGGCTAATCGCTGCAATTGCCGCTAGAACAGCTACCAGTACAATTTCACGTGAAACAAACGCTTTTCTCTCAAAACGCACATAAAATGGTAGCATAATCATAATTAAAAAGAAAATGCTGCACCATATGTAGTATTGATCTGCCACAAAAGATGTAAATAAAAGTGTACTAATCAATACGATTAAAACAGCTAAAACGATACAAGCATATCTTCTGGACACGCCTCAAACACATCCTCCCACGTTAAAGCATACGGCAATTGTTTACGAATAAACCGATTAATAGACGTTGTATAAAAAAAGTTCTCACTAAAAAAGCGCGCCGGTGTTTCTTCCATGATAATTTTCCCATCAAATAACATAATACAGTTATCCACATATTTTGCTGCGAATTCAATATCATGCGTCGCCATAACAATTGTCGTTCCTTCTCTTTGTAGTTGTTGAAACAACTTCCCCAGTTCTTCTTTCTTCCCTGGATCTAGTCCCTTTGTCGGTTCATCTAATACTAAGAGATTTGGCTTTGATAATAATACTGTACAAAGAGCAATTAATTGCTGTTCCCCACCGCTGCAATCATGCGGATGGCGATTACGAATATGAAAGATTGAAAACTTCCGAAGCATTTCTTCTACTTTTTCATTTGCTTCCCTTTTATATAGTTCTTCTGCGCGGCTAAGCAACTCGTCCCAAACAGTATCATGGGTGAAATGATAGTAAGGATACTGCGATACATAACCGATTTTTTGAAAGCGTTCTTTCGCTTCCACTTTATGAATGGGCTTTCCTTCCCAAACTACTTTTCCTCTGCGACATTTTTGCAATCCTGCTAGAAGCGTTAATAACGTTGATTTCCCAGTACCATTTTTTCCAACAAGCGCTGTCCATTGCCCTTGTTTAACATTCAACGTCAAATCCTGTAAAATGAACGGTCCATTCTTTTCATATTGAAATGAAACATGTTTTGCTTGTAGTATTACATCCCTTTTTTCTATATGCTGTAATGGTATATCACACCGAAACTCATTTAAAATAGGACGAATTTGTTTCTGTGCATCACGAACGGTAAACGGAACATGTTCAGCCTTCCACTCTAAAAACAACCGTGGGATTTGCGGAATATATGGACGAAACGCTTCTACTTTCCACATTTCTGGTATCACTTCATTTGGCTTTCCATCATACACAACGGTTCCTTCATCTATAAAAACAATTCGGTCGGCAAGAGGAACTACTTCATCTAAACGATGTTCACTCATAATAATTGTAATTCCTAATTCTTCATGAATTCGTTTCAATAGTCCTAAAAAATCTTTTGCTGCAATTGGATCTAACTGTGCTGTCGGTTCATCTAACAACAACAATTTAGGTTGTAAAACAAGTACAGCAGCTAAATTTACAAGCTGCTTTTGCCCTCCAGATAACGTATGTACAGATTGATGCAACATATCTTGAAATCCTAAAAAACTAATTAATTCAGCAATTCTTTTTTGAATGACAGTTGTTTCATAGCCGATGTTCTCTAATGAAAATGCAAGTTCTTGAATTACCGTATCCATCACAAGCTGATTCTCTGGATTTTGAAATACCATACCGATTTCCTGAGCCGATAATAAGTCTGGTATTGCTTCTAAGGATGCTCCATCATAATACATGTTGCCCTCTCTCATACCAATTGGGAGAAGTTCTTTTTTAAAGTGTTTTAATAGCGTCGTCTTACCGCAACCAGAACGGCCTGCTAATACAACAAATTCTCCATGGGAAATAGATAAAGATACATTACATAAAGCAGCAGACTCCTCATCTGTATATGTAAATGACAACTCTTTTATTTCTGCATGCGCCACCATAACCACTCCCTTCCTTCCATTAGAATTGGTAGACTTATATACATAAGAAATGGAATAAATACAAATAGATCATTCCGATCTAAAAAAAGCGCTTCTACTTTTGGATAGATAGTTAAAATTCCATATTCCTTACTTACACAAAAAAGACAACATACAAATAAAATGACGAACAAGCTAAGAATAAACCAATCTCTGCGGCCCATACGATACCCAATATATGTACTTCGTTTCGTCACTCCAAATCCACGTGCTTGCATTGAATCAGCAGTTTGTAGGGCCTCTTCTAATGAGCAAACTAATAATACTTGTAAAAGCTTCATGCCGTTCTGCGCCCTTTCTTTCAAAGAGCCCGCGTCCACTTGAACTCCCTTTGTTTTTTGTACAAGGGTAATATGAGTAACACGTCTCATAAATAAAGGTACAAAGCGTACTGTAATCATCGTGAGTAATGCTGCCTTCGGTGAAATACGGGAAAATAAGTATAAAAACTTATGACTCGATATCATTTCATTATAAGAAGTAAACGTAAACATAATAACAATCAATGATAACGCCATTGTGCATCCATATATTACAGCTTCTAATGTAATTGGATTAAAACCAATATAAAATAAAATTGTACTCCCTCGGTGCGTTAATAACGAATTGGCTATCGTAATAATAAAAGCGAAAAAAAGTGAACTAGGTAACATTTTTCTCAATTTTTCTCCATTGCCTTGCGTAATATTTAATATAAGGATCATACAAATTGCACCAATCAAAAAAACAGGGTGAAGACATACCATACATAGTATTATCACCCCTATATAATACAGAAAATTGATGAATGGATGCATTGAAGAAAATGCTAGTTTCATTACCCCTTACCGATCTTCTTTCCTATAATCTAATGAATAAAACCATTCAATTTTATCGCCTTGTTTCACTTTATAGCTACCTGCACCCTTATTCACAGCAACACCATTCACACGATACATCCATCCGCTCCCGGCACCTTTAGATTTCTCGTATAAATTATTAATACCTTGAACATATACGCCGCTTCCCGAACCTGTATATTCCATTTGAACCCCTTTTTTCTTCAATGTTCGGCCTAACACTTTAAAGACTGTATCCCCGTCTTGAAGTTCTACTTCCGTTTCTCCTAAGATTGTACTTTGATCATCTCTTACTGATAACGTAACCGTCTTTACCTCTGGTTTTGATTTTGGTTCTGGTGTAGGTACAGGATTTACTTGTGCTTGCTGTACATTTTCTTGTTTCAGTGTTTCTTTCGATTCATTTACAACTTCGGATTGTTCTTGTTGATTTTGTGATGGTTCTGCAGTTTTCGCTTGGGACTGATTTTCTTCTATAGATTTTGGTTCTGCAGCTTTTTCTTCTTTTTGTTTCTCTGCTTGTTTCTGTTCTTCTGCCGGCTTTTGTTCCTGCTTACTATCTTCTTGTTTTTGTTCTTCCTGTTTTTTCTCTTCTTGCTTCTTCTCTTCTTTTTTCTCTATTTGCTTTCCAGCAACTTTTGTGTCGGTTTTCACTTCATTTTGACTACATCCCGCAATAAAGCTAAATGAGAAAACGAGCAATACAAGCCATTTCATCAATTTCATCTTTTACACACACACCTTTCATAATAAAATTAGGAGCAAATATTTGCTCCTAATTTTGTCAAGCCGCTTTTCTTCTCCATAATACATATGCACTGGTCATACATAATACGCCTAACGTAGTTGACGTAGCAATACCTCCGCCTGACATACCTGTCTCTGGTAAGTAACGATTTTCTACTTTCGTATCGTTTTGTACAGATTGCTTTTCATCATTTGAAGCAGAAGGTTTATTCGTTTGCTTTTGCGGTTCTTCTGCTACTGGTTGTTTTGACTCATCAGTTGGTTTATTTCCTTCATTTGTTGACGCCTCTGTTTTTGTCCAATCATACACAGAGCCTTTACCCGTTAAAAAGTTCTTATATTGTACAAGTGCTAACATTGCTTGCTCTGTTGTCATGCCACTCTCTTCCGTATCAGCTGGCAACCATTTAAACCCACCATTTTCTAGTTGATAGGATAATAGATTTTGGACTGCATTATAATTGTTTTTTGTAAATAAAGCACTTGTTGGATCGATACTAGCTGCCGCTAGTCCAAGAACAGCTTGTGCTACACTGTTAGCATTTTCTACACCACCAGATGAAAATCCACCTTTACCTGTTTGTGTACTAGCTAAATATTGCTTTGCTTTTTCTAACGATTGTTTTACTTCTGCTTGATCTTGATATGGTGCTAATGCTACAAGGGTCATTCCTGTTACATCAGCATCACCTGGTTCTTCTAATTTACCCATATACGCCCAGCTACCGTCTGTATGTTGTAATGTTAAAATAGCTTTAATTAAGGCGTCACGATTCCATTTTGCATTTGCTGGCACTTCGTATTTTTTTGTATCTAACGCAATTAAACTAAAAACGTAATCTGTAATAGAATGTGTATTTTCAAAGTTATATAACTTTGAAATTAAGTTATTACTAGCAATGTTTGTTGGATCTCCATCTACTGCTGTAACTGCTAAAATAGTACGTGCTAATTCAGTAGAAGAAAATTTATTTTCTTTTTCTTCTACACGTTCTACTATCGATTGTAAATAATTAAACTTTGCATCTTTAGAAACTTTTTGGCCTGATTGAGTAAGTCCAATCATAACCCAGTCACCATCAATACCATCTATCATCATCTTTTGGGCAGTTTTTGTAATTGCTTCATCAACTTTCTTTATTACATCAACTTTTGTAGGTTCTTGTGGTTTTGGTGCATCTGGCTTATTAGTACTTGGTTTCTCTGTATTCGGTTGATCTGTATCCTTCTTACATGTACCACGTTTATCTAACACTTGCTGCAAAGTTTCTTGACTCATATTGTTCCAATCAACAACATAGCGATACGCCACAACATCTCCAGCTTTTAATTTATAGCTATCTGCCCCAACCATTGGTGATTGATTATTTACCTCATATGTCCATCCGCTTGTTGCACCTGCCATTAAGCCATCAATACCTTTAATATATGCACCATATGGTGTGTTTTCTGCCGTTACTTTATTACCCATTTCTTTTTGCAGGAAACTATAGGCTGTCTCTCCATCTTGAATTGCAACTTCTTTTGGACATAGCATAATTCCTTTTTGCGAATCTCCAACAATTGCTAACGTTGCTGTATTCCCTTCAGCAAACGTAATATGTACAGTATTTGCAAAAGACAAAACAACCAATGTAACTGTCATAAATGACGTTATTAACCACTTTTTCATGTTCGTCATACTGATGAATCATCCCCTCTCCTATAAATCACATAAAGTAAAACTTCCATCAGTGGGGGGACTTCATCCCCCACCTATTTTCTTCTCTCCCAACCCTGAAGTGGGAGTCTTACTGCCCTTTAATGCGGGATTAAAAACACGCAGCTAAACAAATATTCAATAAGTGTTTAACATCTCTGTTGCTTCCTTTATATAGGAAACAATACTGTTTTACATCATAGATTTTACGCTCTTGCAAATCCATAATGTTACAAAATTCTGTACTATTTTACTATTTATATATTTTTTTGTCTATCATTTCTCATATTTCCTTCTTAAGATTAACAATATTTTTATATGGCTATTTGCAGGAATTCCCCCCTCATCTCAAGATTGTAAGAAATCAAAAAAAAGATAGACCTCGTCACAACCCAATAAGGAATGAAAAACATTAATAGAAGATTCACTTTATCTCCTCATTTTTTATAATAACTCACCGATGAATTTCTTTTTCACATACAATTACACCATCTTCGTCAACATAAACATAATTTCCCGGAATCCAAGAAACTCCGCCAAAAGACAGCGGAATATTTGTTTCTCCCTTCCCTTCTTTCACACTTCGCTTTGGCATCGTCGCAATCGCTAAAATACCGAGTTCGATATTCCGAAGCTCTGCACAATCGCGAACACATCCATAGATAATGATACCTACTAAATTGCGCTTTCTTGCTATGTTTGCTAAGTTATCACCAAGTAATGCACAATTTGTTGAACCCTCTCCATCTACGACTAGTACCGTTCCCTCTGGTAGCGTCTCTAATGCTCTTTTTACGAGTACGTTATCATCTTTTACTTTCACCGTCGCGATTTTTCCATAAAACTGCTTTTTCTTTCCATATGATTGAAATAATGGCTTACACACTTGCACTTCCATTTCATTGATATCATAAAGATCAGTCGTTCTCCACATCATTTTCCCTCTTCTCTTTTCATAATTTATGTTACATATTCTTGTCCTTTCTTATTTCCCCTGTCTTATGTTGCAAAATTTTGTATACTAAATAGAAGAAATAAAAAAGGAAGTGTGTAACATGAGTAGTAAAACAAACTCTTGTCGTTTATTAGATAAACACAAAATCGCCTATACAGTTCATAAATATGAATGGGATGAAGAGAACTTAGATGCGAAACATGTCGCTGACCAAGTTCATTTACAATTAGAACAAGTCTTTAAAACACTTGTCCTTCGCGGCGATAAAACTGGGGTAATTATGGCTTGTATCCCTTCGCATAAAGAGCTCAATTTAAAAGCATTGGCATCTGCAAGTAAAAATAAAAAAGTTGAAATGATTCCAATGAAAGAAATACTCGGATTAACAGGGTACATACGCGGCGGCGTTTCACCACTTGGAGTCAAGAAAAATTATCCACTCTTTATTGACGAATCTGCTGCAAATCTAGACCCAATTAGCATTAGTGCTGGAAAAAGAGGACTACAAATTTTTATGAACGGCGCTGACCTAATCAAAGTTAGTAACGCAACACTGACTTCCATTACTTCATAACAAAACCTGTCTCAATAGATGAGACAGGTTTTGTTTACATTTCTCGGCGAATTGCTGATAACACATTAATATTCGTTGCTTTTATTGCCGGCCTTAGTCCAGAAAAAATTGCAATAATTATACTAATAGAAACAGAAATAACAATAAGAAATGGAGGAATCATTGAAAACATAAATCCTTTTGGTGCTTCCGTTTTTGCAAATTCTTTTAATAAGATTGGAAGTAATTCATTTACACCTAAACTAATAAGGTATGAGATGAAAATCGCTAACAAAGAACCACCAAACCCAATTATTGCGCTCTCCATTACAAACATCCTTCTAATAATTGCTGGATTTGTTCCAATGGCTTTCATAATACCAATTTCACTTGTCCGCTCAGTTACAGCCATCGTCATCGTATTAAAAATTCCAATTGATGCAATTAGTACAGCAATTGTACCTACAAAAATCAGTCCAATCTTTACAATTAAGAAGAAGGTATCTACTTGTTCAATCTCTTCACTAACAGAATAAACATGATATCCCTTTTCTTTTAACATTTTTGTTGTACTTGCCACTGTTTCAAACGATTTTGCATATACCTTTATTTCAGGATGAAATAGTTCGTTTTTTTCCCCGTGCTCTTTAAATAATTCATTTATTTCGTTTTCTGTTTCTGCATTCATATAAATCCGATTGTCTTCCATCCAATCTCTTGATGGTGCCTTTAAAACTCCGACAACTGTAAAATTGTATTCTTTTTTCACTTCGCCTTTCTCATCCTTTATTTTTATAATTATACTCTTATTTAAAAGTTTCCCTTCATAACCAGCCACCTTTTTATCCGGCTCATTTTCTATTACTTGTTTTTCTTCCGCAGTTAACAAACTCTTCGCGAAATTATGACCAATCACCACTTCTGTTTTGTTTTTCGGAAGGCGGCCTTCTGCTAGTTCTGCTTGTGCTTTCATTTCTTCTTCCATATTCGTTGTTACTGCTTGTACATTTCCAATACGATTTTCAAAGAAAGCCTCAGTGTGAGACGCCCAATATTTCCGCATAATTACAGCTTTTATTTCAGAACTTTGCTTTAAATACTTTAAATCTTCCTCAGAAATTTCTTTTTTATCTTTTTTTCCATGAATACTAATTTCCGTAACAATTTGTCTTGATAATATTTCATCTGTAATACTCTTTTGTAGTCCAAAACCAACAGAGGCTAAGACAATAAGAAATGCGCAACCAATTGTTGTCGCAAAAATCGTCATAAATACTCTTAACTTATTTTTCTTCATATTCCGCCATACAAATTGTAATTGATCTTTAAACTTCAAACGGAACACCCCCATCTACTAAACGACCATCAATTAGACGTAATTTCCTATTAGCAATTGAAGCCACTGCTTCATCGTGGGTAATCATGACAAAGGTAATTTTCTTTTCTTCGTTCAATTGTTTAATCAGATGCAAAATCTCCTGTTCTGTTTCTGTATCCAAACTTCCAGTTGGTTCGTCAGCTAAAATAATCTTTGGCTCTGTAATAAGTGCCCTTGCAATACTAACACGCTGTTGCTGCCCACCTGATAATTCATTCGGATAATGATTCATATATGATTGCAATCCTAATTTTTTAAATAATTCTAAAATCCTATCTCTCCTTTCTTTCTTTTCTATTCCCTTCAGTGTAAGCGGGAGTTCCACATTTTCAAAAGCTGTTAAACTAGGTATCAGTTGAAAGTTCTGAAATACAAATCCAAAATGTTCTAATCGAAATAGAGCCCATTCTTTTTCAGTAAAATTTGTTGTATCAGTATCTTGCACGAAAACACTGCCCATATTTGGTGTTATATACCCTGATAATAAATGTAATAGTGTCGATTTTCCCGAACCACTTCTACCAACGATTGCTATTCGTTCCCCTTTATTTATAGAAAATGAAACATTGTCTAACACTCGAATAGATTGTTCTTTTCCTTTTTTACCGACTTTAAAAGAGTATGATAAATTCTTTACTTCAATCATAGAATTCCTCCATCTTCTTATTATTAAGTGTACTATTACATATAGTACACTTAATACACTATTAAACATCCCTAATTTTGTCAATCGTTTTTTAATCTGAAATATAATTTGATAATTTAAATAATTCATAGTATAATACTTAAAAATCTATAGGAGAGATTGCTTATGTTGAGAATAGATTGTTCTTTCCAACTTCATCATCATACATAAAGCCTTGTATCCGAAGAAATTTTTCTTCGCGGGTACAGGGTTATTCCTGTTTACCCACGAAGCGATTATAAAGCTATGTGGGTCTTTTCATACCCGCATAGCTTTTTTTATTTCAAAAAGGGGTGATAAATATGAACTTACAAAATGTAAAAGGGACGAAAGACTATTTACCAGAAGAACAAATGTTGCGTAATACAATTAAACGGACTTGTGAAGAAATATTTGAGGCATATGGCTGCAAACCGCTAGAAACACCTATTTTGAACATGTATGATTTGATGGCTTATAAATACGGGGGAGGATCTGAAATATTAAAGGAGATGTACACGCTTCAAGATCAAGGGAATCGCAAACTTGCTCTGCGTTATGATTTAACCATTCCCTTTGCAAAAGTTGCCGCTATGAATCCAGAAATCCGCCTTCCTTTTAAACGTTATGAAATTGGGAAAGTATTTCGTAACGGTCCAATTAAACAAGGGAGATTTCGAGAGTTCATGCAGTGTGATGTAGATATTGTTGGCGTTGAATCTGTCTTAGCAGAAGCAGAATTAATGGTAATGGCTCTTGACGTTTTTAACAAATTAAAATTAGACGTAACCATTCAATATAATAATCGAAAACTATTAACAGGGTTGTTACAAGCAATTCAAATCCCTGAATCACAAGTACAAGATGTTATTTTATCTGTAGATAAACTTGAGAAAATCGGCATTGACGGTGTAAGAAATGATTTAATAAATCGGGGGATACAAAGCGAAATGATTGACGTGTTATGTAGTACGTTAGAAACATGTATGTCTATGTCGCTCTCTGAATTTAATAAAATGTTCCCAAATTCTCTTGTTAAGGAAGGAGTTACTGAGCTTCAAGAACTTCAACAATACCTAGCCACACTAGGCGTTCAAGCTAATACAATGTTCTCCCCTTTTCTTGCACGGGGTCTTACAATGTATACTGGAACGATTTATGAAATTTTTTTAACGGATCGTAGTATTACTTCTAGCATAGGCAGTGGTGGGCGCTATGATTACATTATCGGTGCATT
This sequence comes from Bacillus sp. BP-3, assembly GCF_028401955.1. Classification (GTDB taxonomy): domain Bacteria; phylum Bacillota; class Bacilli; order Bacillales; family Bacillaceae_G; genus Bacillus_A. Next base: position 60,994 of record NZ_JAQOTJ010000003.1, on the reverse strand, counting down.
TCGAAATGAAAATAAACCTTATCCAACAGTCGGAATATCGCTTGGTTTAGATGTCATTTATACTGCTCTTATCCAAAAAGAACGTGCCTCCTCTTCTGTAGATATTTTTATCATTCCACTCGGAACACAGGCACAGTGTTTAAAAATTGCTCACACATTGCGAACAAATGAAAATTTAAAGATAGAACTTGAGCTGGCAGATCGTAAACTAAAACGAGCCCTTAACTATGCAAATAAAGAAAACATCCCATATGTACTTATTATCGGTGAAGAAGAAATAAATAACAATGTAGCTGTTTTACGAAATATGAAGGAAGGAACAGAACAAACCATTCCTCTCGCATCTATTGAAGATGGAACTTTCAAACAATATTTATGACGTGAATTGCCCCCCCGCGCATACGGAATGTTTTTATGTATTTGTTGCAACTAATCATAAAAGGAGAGACGTACACTGCTGCTACGTTTCTCCTTTTATTACATAAGCTATATATAAGATAAGATTTAATTTTGCATTCATTTTTTGATTAAAGCTTATTCAAAAGTTGATTTAAATCTTGCTTTGTTTTCATCGTTAATGTCTTTAGCTTCTTTAAATCTTGTTTCTGTTTTCCCATTTCAACAAGGAGTGGATATAAATTTTGCTCAATTGTTTTATAATCGGTTGCATGCTGTGCTTCAACTTCTTTCTCAACTACATCCCATTTATCAGTAAGTTGTTTGCCAAGTTTATTTACAGCTTCTTGTTTTGGATTAGCTTTCAATTGCTTGTCCACTTCTTCAATTAACTGTACAACTTCTTTTACTCCACTCTTCACACTAGCATTTTGCTTTCCGTTTGTTGATTTTGTTTCAGTTGTTCCGGTTTTCTCATTTTTTGTTTGATCTGCATTCGTTGATTTCGTTTCAGTTTTCCCATCTGCATTTGTTGTTTTTGAATCTTTTTCTTCGTTTTTACCCGTAGTTGTTTGATCTGCACTTGTTGTTTTCGCTTCTTCTTGATTGTTTGTTTGTTCTTTTTTAGTTTGAGTTGCTTGATCTTTTTCTGTCGAGGTACCGCAAGCTGTAATGGAGAGCATCGCTCCAATTGCCAATGAAGCAATCGATATTTTTTTCAATTTCATAATAAGCCTCCTAAAATTACAATTTCGCCTCCCAAATAAGTTTCTATATACTTCCAAAAATCCCTTTTTATTATTTATTTAAAATACAAATTTCTCAATAAAATCCTTCATTCGAATAAATTACCTATCCGGTTAGACACGCTGCTTTTATATCATATTGCAATTTTCCGATAGTAATATACAATAAATCCTCTGTTTAGTAACAGAGGATTTGCAATTTATCCCGCATTCACGGGCAGTAAGACCCCCACCTTAAGATTGAAAGGACAGCAAAAAAGATAGGTGAGGGCTTTCCATCAGTGGTGATGAAGCCCACTCACTGATGGAAGTTTCACTTTATTTAATATTTGCTAGGATGCGTTCAGCACCAAGTTGTAAACTACGAGACACAATAACATTTACTATTGTGAAAATAACTAGGATACTGAAAAACATCCCCCACATTCCAACTCCTAATGAGAAAAATAACGCACATACCCCGCCAACAGTAATGCCCACTAACAGTATATTCACAAAAAAGTTCCAAAGCGTAGTATAACGACTTTTAAACATTTTTTGTTCGCTATCCCAATGAATATCAGCTGTTTGCGCATCCCAGCGTGTGCCAATTAAATTGTTTAACCATAACCCATTTGCACAAAGCAAGAACCAAAGTAAAATAAATACTGGTGACACACCGCCCACAATGATAAGCACTAGACCAACGATCGCTAAAATAGTAGTATTAATGAGCCAAGCTGTAAATACTTTCGCAAAGAAAATGCCTTCTGCCTTAACTGGTAAATAACGATTGATAAACCACGTACGACCTTCCCTTGAAAAAGATGTTGTCGCAATAACGTTGGACCCCATTAAAAACATACCTGCACAAAAAGCAAGACCAAGCGCAAGACCTGTTGTTTCACTATCATTTATAAATTTATTTATCCAAGCTAAGTTACCGTCTTGCACAAAAATAATAAAGAAAAACATAATTGGCATCACGAAAGTTTGCACAATACAATTAATAAAAAATTGTGGCGTACGTGTCAAAATACGAAATTCTTTTTTCACATATGCTTTCCAGTGTGAATTTTGTACGGTAGCTTTATTAAAATCTTCAGAAGAAATCACTTCTTTTTTCGCAGTACTATTTGAAATCCCAATAACCCCTTTTAAATATGTACGTTCTGCAACATAGAAAAACAATACATAAAATGCTAACGAAATCGCAGCGAAAAGGAGTAAATATAAAAAGCCTTTCCACGAATCACTTTCTGTTAATGCCATTGCTCCAAAATATGTAGTTGGAAAATAGTTTGTCATTTCTACTAGAAATGAAGATTGGTTATTTGCAAGAAAGTCTGCTGCTGATCGCCCAGAAGCAGCGCTTCTATTTTTCCATTGTATAAATATATTAATACCGACAACTAGTAATAAAGTAAATAACCCCATAAACATATTATTTCGATCTTTATTTTTTGCAATATTTGTATAACGCATAATGATTATCATAAGAAGTGAAGCAAGAACTAACGGAATAATCGGGAAAAATACGTAAACAATTAAAAAGTAAACATAATATGTAATAAATGCACCACTTTGTAATCCATACACAATGAAAATAGGAAATAAAATAAACGAAGTCATTACATATTGTGTAATTAAAACGGTAATAAACTTCGCAGTAATAATGTGGGCGGGCTTAAGTGGTAGTGGTAATAACATTTCAACGTCATTGCTATAGTAAAACACTGTTAAAATTGTCGTAATACTAAACACAAATATCCAGATGCTACCAATAGCTAATCCCATGCCAAGTAGTACGTTTTCCTGATTAACTTGTTTTAATACTCCATACATACCATTCGCAAGTGGACCGATAAATAAAAACCCAACAAGCAAAAGACCTAATAATAAAAATAAAGATGTAACACGTTTCTTCTTATCAGTTACCATATCAGCATAGTTCATCTTTAATAATATTTTCGTTAACATCCAAATTTTATTCATTTTCTGTCATCTCCAAGAACATTTTTTCAAGAGATTCATTAGATTCAAAGTGCTCTCGTATTTCTGCTAAATTCCCTTGAAATTGAAGTGTTCCTTTATTAATAATCGCAACTTGATCACATAATTTTTCAGCAACTTCTAACACATGTGTTGAAAAGAACACTGTTTTCCCTTTATCAGCGTGTTCACGCATCATTTGTTTTAATATAAATGCCGATTTTGGATCTAATCCCGTCATTGGCTCGTCTAAAATCCAAACATCTGGATCATGCAACAAAACTCCAATAATAATAATTTTTTGGCGCATTCCATGTGAGTAACTTTGGATTTGATCAGATAATGCTTCGTACAAACTAAAACGCTCTGCTAGTGTTCGAATCTTTTCTTGGCGCACGTCCTTCGGAACATCATACATATCCGCCATAAAATTTAAATATTCAATCCCTTTTAAGCGTAAAAACATATCAGGACTGTCAGGAACATATCCAAATAGCTTTTTCGCTTCAAGCGGCTCTTTCGCAATGTCTTTTCCATTTACCGAAATCGTCCCGCTATCAAGAGAATGAATACCTGTTATCATCTTAATTGTTGTTGATTTCCCGGCACCATTTGGGCCTAAAAAACCAAATATCTCTCCACTTGGTACTGTTAAATTTAAATCTTTCACTGCAAATTTACTACCATTATAGCTCTTTGATACATTAATAATTTCAATCATTCATATCCAGCCCTTCTCTTATTTTCCAATAATTACATTCTAATTGTAACATAATACGTTTCTGCATTTTGTAACTTTTTAGAATTATCAGATGCTAAAAAATCTTCTTCCTCCCACATTAACGAGCAGTAAGACCCCCACTGCTGGAAGTCTTACTTTATTTCTACTATTCTATGTTCTCTTATCCATAAAAATATATATACGAAGCTACCCCAACTGCTAAAACTACTCCTAAAAGAAGATAAATAATTGAAAGCCTTTTAATATTTCCTTTCGTTGAAATTCCATAATTCTCTTCTTCATTTTTTCCTACCATAATCGTCAACATAACTGTCACTGCTACTATGATTAATACCCCTAATATCCATGTTAACATTTCCCCATCCCCCTACATTTCTAATTTTGCATTATTTATACTATTTATAATGTGGATATCTTTGTGATTATTTCAACAATTTTCAAATTAATTGTAAAATAAAGAAAATAAAAAAGATAGAGATTTTAAAAAGCAATCTCATGACTTTTTAAAATCTCTACCTCCTATTTTACTTTTCTTCTAACAATAAATCGCGCAGATCATCTAATTGTTCTTTCGTAAGTCCAATTCCTTTTTCAGCATATTGATCCACTGAACCATATACATTATGAATTTCATCGAATGCCGCTTGTAAATATTCAACCCTCGCTTCAAACATTGCACTTAAAATCTCAATACTTGCTTCATCTTGAAGCTGCGCTCCTAAAAAAGCCATCATTTTCTCATTCAACTGTTCACGAAAACCATTACTTAGTAAATAATCCTCCATGATCGTCTCTTCCGGCACACCTAGTAAAAGTAATAATAATGCAGATGCAAATCCAGTTCGGTCTTTTCCTGCTGTACAATGGTTTACAATTGGTAAGTTGTTTGCGTCTTGTATCAGCTCTAAAAATGTCACAAATGCTTCATTACTAGTCACGAAATCTCTGTTCATCTTCACTAAATACTCACCTGGTTTGCCAAGCATTGATAAATCTCCTAAACTAAAAAATTCATTGATATTTAAGTCTTTTGCTAAATCTTGCATAACTGGTAAAGAAACTTGGCGAACATCTTGCATCTCAGGGTTTGGTTTATGTTGCACTTCAAAATCTGTACGATAATCGCAGACAGTTTTTAACTCCAAATTATGTATATAATGAATGTCCGCTTCTGTTAACCCTGCTAATTCTTCAGAACGGTACAAATTCCCCCATTTCACCACACGGCCATCTTTTGTTTCATACCCGCCTAAATCACGAAAGTTAAACGCACCTTGCAGCGGTAAGCGGCGCTCTGCTACTGTAATACGATCTCCTTTATTCGTTACCAATCGAAAATAAACACGTACAGCCGGGTTTGGATCTTCAATTGTAACCGCAGAAGCTTCTGTTACAATCGTTAATAATGTTCCATTTTCTTCAATACTCTTCGGAGATGTACTCCAATAAACACATACTGATTCTTCTACACTACCCCATTTTATAGATAAAGTGTTCTCGTTTTCTCGCTCTACTGTTACATCTAAACTTGGTTGTTTCATGTTCGTTTCCATTCTTTCACCTATCACTTTCTCTATTGTTTCTAATCTCTATTCTATATCACATATGGTAACGCGTCTTACATATTTCGACACTCTGTAATCAATTTATACATATAGAGAAAACATATCTTGTATATCTGTAAAAGATGTACAAGGTATTCCCCGAAATACATAAGCAATTTGTTCATTCCCCAAGTCTTGATATACAACTGTACCTCTTTGTGGATGTAAATAGTATTCGCAGTTTCCAATCTTTTGCGGGGAACTATAATTTCTTATCCATGAGGATACAGGATAATAGCTATAATTGGTATGCCGACATGCCCATAATATATATAACTGCTCTTTTGCATCCCAATATACATACTGCGTTTCGTTATCCCCAAAACCAACAGACTCTAAATCCCATGAACGTGGTACTAGAAGCGGTAATGATATAAATTCCTTTTCTTCAGGAGAACACCATCCAAAGCAACGACTGATTTCGCCTCCACCCTTTTCTGTATGAGCCTGAAAACTTAGACGATGAAATGGTAAGTTCATTTGTTGTTTTGCTTTCTCTAATTCAATCGGTTGTAATCCATATAAAAATTCCTCCATTTGTTGTTGTTCGATAACTCCATCATCAATAGAAATTTCAATTTGTGTTTTCCACTTAGAAGTGACGTAACTATCGCACCCTTTATAATTTATCCCACACCAATAGGTAAGTTTATTATATTGAAAACACTCGCCCTGCGCGTGATACAGACAACTGTCTGGAAAAGTCGGTTCCATAATATCCAGAAAAAACTGTTTGACCCGAAATATTCCTGTAGGAGTAATCACCTGAAACCAAAGCGTTTCCCACTTTTCATTCTCCTGTCGCTGCGATATATGCTCTACATGCCAGTCTGAAAATAAAGTTTCCGGATATAAAGGAATCATTCTTTTAAATGATTGTTGTAACATCCAATTCCCCCTTGTTTTATTTCTTCAATACTTCGAGGGTAATCTTCATTTACCCTTTTCTCATCAACCTTGTGTATTTCTTTATCTTCCCTAACTGTATACAGTTATTGCTAGAAAACACTCGTTTCATGACATCGTTCATTTCGTCAGTGCTACCTACATAATATGAGGCACCAATTTCTTTTAAAATGTATAATGTTTTTTCATGAAGCATTGTCCCGTAATGTTTACCACGCATTTCCGGGACAATACCAAGATAAAACAATCGCCCTTCTTCTACCGTACCTGGCTCTATATGCGGCAAAATAACACCTACTGGATCTTCTCCTTGAATGGCGACTAAACAATGTTCGTTCCATCTACCGCCAATTCCTGTTTGAAAAGCATATAATAATTGGTCTATAGATAACGTTTCTTTCGTATTTAAAGAATCCTTCATAGATTCAAACCAAATTGCTTTAAATGCGTCTTCGCCTACTTCATCTATTGTTTTCAGCGTAAACGGAACTTCCACATCTGTAACATCAGATAAATCTTTTAGCACCATAACACAACTTTTCTGATGCTGAAATTGTAAACGTTGAAACACTTCTTCATAATGGGTATAATTTGGACTTTTTGATGAAATAACAAAGTGTAAATGTAAAACTCCTTTATTTGTTGCTTTCTCTAGCCAATATTGGACAATCTCTGTCACTTGTTCCTTTGTAAAAGAAACTGTATTATTTTCTTCAATCGTAATATAGTGCGGTTCTCCTCCTAATACTTTGAAATCTCGTTCCATATTAACAATTTGATTCATTCTTTTACCTCTTTCTGTAAAATTATTACAATAACATATTTTTTATTGCATGAGCAGGAGTTTTGATGAATATGTAGAATACTAGAAATTTGATATTTATAACAGCAATCTTTCATCAAGAAAAGGGATTTTATCGATAAAGTTATAAAGAGGAGGAGCATCATTGAATACCATTATGCTGCAGCAATTGTTAGAAACTATTCAAAAAAACGGATATTTATTGCCTCAAAATATCGATTTAAATCAATTAAGCATACATATGCTAGAGCATATTGGAACGTTAGACAGCTATTTACGTGATCAATTGATTTACTCTACCTTTTCTTACCTCATTTCACGTGAATATTTTCATGAAGCTCAGTTAGAAAAATTACTTATGCTAACTTTGAAAGAACAATACTTATATTGCGGCATCACTTCTAATGATAATGATGATAGCGTGTTTACACGTTCTTTCACAACGTTATTAATCGCCTTAATATTATGTGCAGATAATAAAACGAATTTTTTATCTCCAGAAACGATTATTACTGTAAAAGAAAAATTAGTTGATTATATGAACCGAGAAATTGATTTAAGAGGATATGTACATCCTCACGGCTGGGCGCATAGTGTTGCTCATGCAGCAGATACTTTTGATGCCCTTATTCATAATCCAAAACTGCCGCAGCAATATTACGAAGAACTAACTCATTGTCTTTTAAATAAAATATTCGTTTATTCGATTGTATATCATTTTGATGAAGATGAGCGTATTATTACTCCTCTTCTTTCCATAATATCAAAAGGCTTCTCACAAAAGCAGCTTTTTGATATTATTCGTGTCAAATTAAACTTGCTCCCACAATACAAAGCAAGACTTCCAGTCAATGATTTTTGTAATCTATGTACAAATATAAAAACTTTCCTGCGCAGTTTATATTTTAGAACGGTACCCAATATTCAGTTTAGTAATATAACATCTCAAGCAGAAATGATGTTAAAAGAACTGCCAGCATTTTATTAATATAGAGGGAAATAGCCTTATTTTAGCAATATGTCAGGCAAGAGCAAGTCATTCTGCTCCCATTTTTGAAAAGTTAAAATTTACTTCATACGAAACATACTTACAATTTGCATGTATGTAATATAAATAAAGGAATAGGTGTCTATATGGGATATATCGAAGAAATGCGTAGTTTAGTTGGGAATCGTCCACTCATTTTAGTAGGTTCACATGTAATTATATTAAACAAAAATAATGAAGTACTTCTTCAGCTTCGCAGTGATTACAATTGCTGGGGCATTATTGGCGGTGCACTTGAATGCGGCGAAACGTTAGAAGAAGCCGCTAAGCGAGAAGTCTTTGAAGAAACAGGGTTAATCGTGAAACAGTTAGAAACATTTCAAAATTTTTCTGGGAAAGAATTTTTTAATATTTATCCAAATGGAGATCAAGTATATGGTGTTCTTGTTACATATATTTGTCGTGATTTTGAAGGAACATTACGTGTCGATCACGCTGAATCAAAAGAGTTGCGATTCTTTCCCATCCACGATCTCCCTACAAATATTGGATCAGTGCATAAATTAGTTTTAGATACATTTGTAAAGAACAATCTTGATTAAAGGAACCAAATCAATTGGTTCCTTTCCACATTAACAGCCAATCTGTTTTTTTATTTCTGCCAAATTCACCCTCGCAATTTTCCTTGCCCGCTCTGCTCCTTTTTCTATTGCTTCTTGAAGTAAATGCGGTTCATTCATATACATTTCATATTTCTTCCTCGGCTCTTCTAGCTCACGATTGATGACACGGAATAGCTCTTTTTTAACATCTCCCCAGCCGATGCCTGTTGCGTATCTCTCTTTCATTATTGCGACTTCTTCAGCTGTCGCAAATTCTTTATACAACATAAATAATGTTTCAAGTTCTTTCGGTTCACTTGGTAAGGAAGAATCTGTTTTCATTTTGAAAATAAGTTTTTTCAGCTTTTCCGGTTCTTCAAATAACGGAATGACATTTCCATAGCTTTTACTCATTTTTCGTCCATCAAGGCCTGGTACAATTGCTCCTTCTTCTTGAATGATATACTCGGGCAATATAAAGATTTCTCCAAATGCGTTATTAAAATACGAAGCAATATCCCTCGCAATTTCTACATGCTGAATTTGATCTTTTCCAACTGGAACATAGTTTGATTGAAATAATAAAATATCGGCAGCCATTAAAATAGGATACGTATATAATCCCATGTTTACACCCGTATCTACATCTACCCCTGCTTCTATATTTTGATCAACTTTTGCTTTATAAGCATGAGCGCGATTCATTAAGCCTTTCGGAGTAAGGCAAGCTAAAATCCAGTATAATTCTAAGATTTCTGGAACATCTGATTGACGATAAAAGACTACATGCTCATCTAAACCTAATGATAACCATGTCGCTGCTACTTCCTTTGTATATTCACGAAACTCCTTTGAATCTTGTACGGCATTCAATGCATGATAATCAGCAATAAAATATAACGCTTCTCCTTCTCTATGTTTAGAAAGATGCAATGCTGGTTTAATTGCCCCAATATAGTTTCCAAGATGCGGATGTCCAGTTGGTTTAATTCCTGTTAACATAACTTTTTTATTCACAACTACTCCTCCTTTTACATATAAAAAAGCCCCTCAATCCTAAAAAGGACGAGGGACTCCCGCGGTACCACCTTTATTAGCTACAATTTTATAGCTCTCTTTATGATTCGAATAACGTCGAAACAACCGTCAAAGCCTACTCAATTCGGCTTGCAGCTCCAGAGTCCATTCCATATTTTTCCCTTACTGATTTTCACCAACCATCAGTTCTCTGTGAAGCTCCAAATATGTACTCTTCTCTTTCATTGCCTTTTCTTTTATTTATTCCTTATTATACCATGATGTTTTTTTAGATAAAAGGGAACTTTCTGTCTTATTAAGTAGGAATTTTTCTTTTTTTATCTAATTACATATAAGTTTACGGAAACGATTCATTCAATTACGGAGGATTTATTATGGTAAAATACATTTCCATTCTGGGATCAACTGGTTCGATTGGGACGTCAGCTCTAGATGTAGTCACTGCTCACCCAGAACATTTTCAAATTATCGGTTTAACTGCAAATAAAAATATTGAAATGCTAGAACAACAAATCCAAACATTTCAGCCGCGCATTGTAAGTGTGAGTACGAAAGAATTAGCAGATACAATGCGCTCACGAATTTCTACTCAAACAAAAGTTGTATACGGAGAAGATGGCTTGATTGAAGTTGCTACACACCCGAATAGTAATCTTGTCTTAACTTCCGTCGTTGGTGTAGCAGGACTGCTTCCAACAATTGAAGCACTAAAAGCGAAAAAAGACATTGCGATTGCGAATAAAGAAACATTAGTGGCAGCAGGTCATATTGTTACAGAATTAGCAAAGAAAAATGATTGCCGCCTTATTCCAGTAGATAGTGAGCATTCTGCTATTTTCCAATGCTTAAATGGTGAAAATAATAAAGAAATTGAAAAGTTAATTGTAACAGCATCTGGCGGTGCATTTAGAGATAAAACACGTGAAGAAATGCAACTTCTCAAAGCGAAAGATGCGCTAAAACATCCAAACTGGCTAATGGGAGCAAAATTAACAATTGACTGTGCTACCTTACTAAATAAAGGATTTGAAGTAATGGAAGCACGTTGGTTATTTGACGTTCCCTATGAAAAAATCGATGTTATGGTTCATAAAGAGAGCATTATTCACTCTCTTGTAGAGTTTGTAGATGGCTCTATTATGGCTCAGCTTGGGGCATCTGATATGCGTATGCCGATTCAATATGCATTCCACTATCCATCACGTTTACCATCTTCTTTTAAAAAATTAAATTTATTAAAAGTTGGTAGCTTGCATTTTGAAAAACCTGATTTAGAGAAATTTCCTTGCCTTCACTATGCTTATGAATCTGGGAAAATCGGTGGGACAACTCCGGCTGTATTAAATGCTGCTAATGAAATTGCGAATGCTTTATATATACAAGATAAAATTTCATTTTTTGACATTGAAAAAACAATCTATTCTGCATTAGAAGCTCATCATAATATTGCAAACCCTTCATTAGAAGAAGTATTAGCAGCTGATCAATGGGCACGTCAATATGCCAATCAATTACTTGTAAAAATGTAAAAAATAACGATACGAAAGAGTGAGAATATAAGGTTCTCACTCTTTTCATAAAAGGGGGCCTTCATTTGATTCGAAAGTTATCTCCTTCTTCTATTGAAGAAGCTGCGGAAATTTTAGGAGTTCAAATTCCCGCATATAAAATTGAAGCACAGTACATTCAAAACAATTCAATTCCGCGATTATATGACACGATTTTGGATATTCAAAATTGTAATGAAATCTTTTATGGATACTTCATTGATGATACGTTAGCTGGATTTATTTCGTTTCAATATGTGGATACTGTTGTTGATATTCATCGCCTCGTTGTTTCCCCTACGTATTTCCATAGAGGCATCGCAACAGCACTATTACAACACCTATTTCAACTACATGAAGAAACAACAGACTATATTGTACAAACCGGTAAGAAAAACACGCCTGCTCTTTCTTTATATAAGAAACATAATTTTATAGAAACAAAAGAAGTTACATTACCAGACGACCTCGTTCTTGTACAATTGAAAAGGCTAAAATAAATTGATTGTTTTGGATAAATATGTTAATTTATTTTATATACAACCTTTTGCTGAGTCCAAATTTTGGAGCGGGGAAACCATTTCTGTGGCATATACCACTTGGGGCGAATCTTTGTTTAAGTAGGGATACTCTCACATTCCGAGTCCGACAGCTAACCTCGTAAGCGCATTGAGAGAGGAAGGTGTTTTTTACTTATGCTACAAAGCATCCCTCCTTAACCCTAACAATATGTTTCTTATTTTACTTAACTATATTGTTAGATAAAAGGAGATGATTTTCATGTTACGTATATCCGACCATGAAAAGAAAACAATGGAGCAAAGAGTAAAATTAGAACAACATCGTCCATATTATACAGCAAAAACAGCAAGTTGCATTCAACATAAATATGTTATGCAACACATTGTTCAGTGTAAAAAGTAAGAGAATAGCGGAAGCATTGCATACTGCAAAGCTTCCGCTATTTTATATAAATTGAACTCGCTTTTCTCTTCGCCCGGTGCCTTTTTACTTTTGCGATTGTACCACAAGCACGTCCCCCTTCTCCTTCAGCATACATACCGCACCAACGTTTACTACCGTTACGAGATTGATCGTAAAACACCCATTTACAATCTGGGCAAGCTTTTAATCTCCCCCACTGGTTGTTTGTAATGGCAGAGATAATAACTCGCAATGAAAATGTATATAAATTTTCTTCACCAAGTGCTTGGTATGTAATGACGTCCGCTTCATCCATCGTCATTACTTGCAATGGATATTTTTCAAACAATGGCTTTAACGGCTTCTGTTGTTCCACCGCCCTACGAATCGTATCACGGAATTTTTTTACTTCTTTCACTGAACCAAAAGGTAGTTTTTCATTCCACTGCTCAATCATAAACTGATGTATATCTTTTTCCGATTCAAATAAATCGACTGGTTCTCTCGTTTCATTTGGAATTCTCCATGTATTTAAAAAGGCTCTTATACTTTCTAACATCTCTGGCGCAATTTGGTTGTTACTCAAAATCACCACCAACTTTCCATAGTTTACTTTATTTCGTATTTTCAGTATAATCATAACATAAAAATGTTAACCATTTAAAAAAATAGATGGTTAACAAGGAGGGTGACAACTTTGAGGTCTTTTTCATTACCTATTCGTTTTGTATTATTTTCTTCTTTTTTTATGACACTCGGTCATTTTGCTGTAATGGCTTTTTTGGCTATCTATTTATCTAATTCTTTACATTTTTCCGCTATGCAAGTGGGTACCATTTTAACAGCCCTTACGATTACTTCGCGAATATTCCCATTATGTACCGGAATACTTGCAGATCAAATCGGCTATATTACTATGATGATAATCGGAATAATTTTACGAGGGATTGGTTTTCTTTCACTAGGAATATTTTCTGGATTTCACACCATTATGCTCGCTACAATATTCATTGGATTTGGGACAGCTTTCTATGAACCTTCTGCACGAGCTGTCTTCGGCTCTCAACCAGCCCATATAAGAAAAGATACCTTTACATACTTAAATCTCTTTTTAAATGGCGGAGCAATTATTGGACCGATTGCAGGGAGCATATTGCTTAAATGGAATCCTATGTATCCATTTATATTTACCGGATCACTCATGTTGGTTCTTGCATTCCTATTCTTTCTTCTTAGATCTCACTTTCATGTTACTGTGTACGAAACACAACTTTTAACAGGAATAAAAGCGGCTGGTCAAAACAAACCCTTTCTATCTTTTTCACTCATCATGGTGTTTTTTTATACGATGTTTACACAGCTTACGGTTGCATTACCACTTCATATGAATAATATAAGCCACGATCAAAACTTAGTAGGACTTGTCATTACAGTAAACGCGATTACAGGTTTTTTATTTATGATTGTATTTAAATATCTCTTCAAAAAATATTATGCGTTGTCTCTTGTAAAGTATGGTGTGTTACTAATGGGGCTATCTTTTCTTCTCATCCCATTGGCTTTTCATCCAAATTGGCTTTTGGTATGTGTTATTTTATTTACAATCGGGGAAACACTTGTATTACCGAATGCCGATATTGCGGTAGCGAACTTTAGCAACGAACAATACACAGCAACCTATTTTGGTTTCTTCCAACTATCACTTGCCCTAGGATTTACGATTGGAAACTATACAGGAACTTTCTTTACGAAGTATTGGCAAAATATGAGTTTTCCTTGGATTCTTTTTGGTCTTTTAGGCATTGTTGGATTTTCACTTCTTCATTTTTTAAATCGATCTGTTAAAACGGATGAAAATCTAATGCATATAAAACAGAGTATGTAACGTTCTTACATACCCTGTTTTCGCCTTCACATATGTTAAGTTTATCTACAATTAAACCAAAAATAACCTTTTTTTCATATATTTGTTATGATATAAAGAGAAAGTAAATTACTTTGAAAGGAATGAAACAGATTATGACAAAAGACACAAACAAATCTCGTATTATTTTCATCACTATCGTTTCCGCATTACTCTTCTGTTCTTTATTTGTTGCGGGTTCACTTTCTCCACTTGCTGATTCCGGGCCTAAAACCAATAAGTTTGGTACTTATGGTATGTGGGCAAGTATAGGTACCGTTCTTGCAATTTATATCCTACCTTTAACTTTATATATTGTAGGAGTAAATGTAATGAAAATCGTCATGGCCGTTTTTTGTGGATTTGGGATTCTCACAACCTTGACAATACTTGTGGTCATTTTAACGATGGGTAAATCCCCTATTTTACTAGTACTTTGCATAGCCTCTTTAATCGTTAACGTTTTGTGGTATTTCATAGCTTTTCGTTCACCATCAAAGCTTAATCATCAAAAACGCTTTATCTAATAAAACAAGTTATTTACAATACAACTTGTTTTAAGGAGCTACCAAAATGAAAATTACGTTTGTAAAAGTTGAGGTACTATTACCAGAAGAATATATCGAAACATTAAGAAATAGACTAAACGATATTGGTATTTTGACAATAGGTAAGTATGATCATGTTATTTCTTACTCATATGTTAAGGGATCTTGGAGGCCACTAGAAGGGGCTATCCCTTTTAACGGTACTACTGGTGAAATATGCTTCGGTACGGAATGTAAAATGGAATTTAGATGTTTGTATGAAAAAATTGAAGAAGTGTTACGTATTATCAAAAGCATTCATCCCTACGAAGAACCTGTAATAAATGTATTGCCGTTATTATTCTGAGTGAAACATTATAAAATTTACAAAAGTAAATGCGAAGCAACCTAGCTTCGCATTTTTAAAATCAAAATCATTCTGTCCATAATCTCTTTATATCAATTAATTGCTCACCGTTAAATTTCATCCTATATACATCCGGTTTTGAAGTCTCCATTAAAAATTCATATTCATATTGACGATCAAAGTATTCCATCATTAAAGTCATGACAAGTCCATGAGTTCCAATTACAATTTTATGCCTTTTATAATCTGTTAATATCTCCTTCAATACTGTAACAGCACGGTTCTGACATTCTTCTTTTGATTCTCCGCCGCGTATTGAAAAATTCGGACTCGAAAACATCTTCTTTACAAGTGGATACACCTCCTTATCTGACATTATCGTGTCTTCACTTGTAAACATACATTCTCTAAGATTTTCGTCTATTAATATTTCTTTCTCATAAAAATGAGCTAACTCCTCAATTGTCAACATAGCTCGGCTATATGGGCTGGAAATGAATGTGTTTATCCCTTCATCTTTCAATAATTCAGTTACTCTATTTGCATCAAACTTCCCCTTCTCAGTCAATCCACGCATTCGTTCGTTACCTTCTGTTTTAGGTGATTCACCATGTCTTACCATATAAATGTATGTATACATAATTTCCTCCTGAAATTACTGTGATTTTATATTATACACAAATCTAGGGTTTAACCTCGTAGAACCCTACACGGCGATTAATATTACAATCTTAGACTCTTTTTTTCTTTGCCTTTATAATTAAAAAACTTGGTTGTTTTAATAACTTCTCATAAGATGATGGATGATTTTTTCTCAATTCTTCAGTAGGGGTCGGTTCAATCATTTTTTCAATCTCGAAATGATGAAGTGTATCATTTATAATATCTTGCAGCGGCCGGCGGTAAAAGTACATATCAACATACTTATCACTTTTCTTCCATCTATCGTGAAGAAATTCGCGGTTAAAGTACTGTTTATTCTCTGATAAATGAATATCCATTGTTGGATGATGAACGGAGAACAAAAATGTTCCATTTGGCTTTAGTATTCTCGCAAATTCAGCAAATGTAAGGTTCCAGTCTGCAATATAATGAAGAGCTAACGAACTAACAATATAATCATATGTACGATCTGCAAAAGGTAACGTATTTTCAAAATCTAGTTGAAAAGCGTCTGCTTTCTCTCCTATTCTTCTTTTTGTAGCCGCAACCATTTCACTACTAATATCAATCGCGGTTACATTTGCTCCCCTATTTAAAAACTGCTCTGTATACCATCCTGCTGCACACCCAGCATCGAGTATATTCATCTCTTTCATATTGCTAGAGAACTGACTCATCATAGCTGGACGTTCATAATCTGTATTATACGGGCCCTCATGATCAACGCTATGTTCATAATAACTAGCTAATATATCGTATGCATCAATAATTTGCTGTTTATTCATACTCTATCTTCCTTTCATTTCTGAAGACGTAAATTTCTAATAAATTCCATATAATTACAACCATTAACCAAAAACACTTTATTCTTTAAAAAAAGCCACTAAAAAATCCTCAAATATGCAGAAGAAAAGCTATTCTTTCATAGTACTTTCGATTCTCTTCCGTTTAAAAAGGTGAAAAAGTAACCAAATCAGTAACAAAGTCCAAAGTAGAATATATATATGTCCACCAAGTGTAAAAAACGTCCAGCTTTCCCCTTGAGAGAAAGACAACTTAAAATGATCCCATTCATTTCCCTCTCTTGCAATACAACAAATATTGATGATACTGCCTATTATACTGATGCGTTGTTTCTTTTTCTGGGAGAGATAAACACAAGAAAGGCTGAATGCGATTAATAAAAAAACATAATAGATTGCCCAAAACCAACCAGGTAAAGAAGAAAACATCACATGAATCCACCTCTCGTTTAAAAGGACACATTTTTCATTTTAACATAATTCCGAATAATTAAATACATTTAACTGGATAATACTGGAATTTATTTTTACATGAATAAAAGAAGAAGCAGCAACTATACAGTTGCTGCTTCTTCTTTTTGTACATCTATTCTACGAATTTCAATACGCTTAATTTGATGTGCGTCTTTTTCTAAAACTTTAAATTCATATCCTTCTGTTTCAACAAATTGTCCTTCTTGAATTTCGTGATTTTGTGTCATCACCCAACCGCCAATTGTATCAACTTCTACTTCATCAATGTGTAATCCAAATAAATCTTGAATCTCACTTATCAATACTTTGCCGTCGACAATTTTATGATGCTCGTCAACATGATGAATTGGAGGGTGCTCATCTTCATCATATTCATCACGAATTTCACCAACAATTTCTTCTAATATATCTTCAAGCGTCACAATTCCTGCTGTCCCGCCATATTCATCATATAATACAGCCATTGGAATCCTCTTCTTTTGCATTTGCAGAAGTAAATCATGGATTGGAATTGTCTCCATTACTTCAATAATAGGACGCATAAATGTTTTGATAGATTGTAGGTCTTCTTTATCGTTTTTCATATAACGAATAAAGAAATCTTTTACGTTCACCATACCAATAATATCATCTTTGTCTTCTCCAAAGATTGGATAACGTGTATACTTTTCACTTCGGATAACTTTCATATGATCTTCCACTGAATCTTCAAGATAGAAACCAACGATTTCTGTGCGTGGCACCATAATCTCTTTTGCAATACGATTATCAAATTCAAAAATATTGTTTACATATTTATACTCCGCTTGATTAATTTCTCCATTTTCATAGCTCTCTGAAAGAATAAAACGTAATTCCTCTTCTGAATGCGCTACCTCATGCTCAGAAGCGGGTTTTAATCCGAATAAACCAGTTACAAGACGCGCTGATTTATTTAACATCCAAATAAATGGGAACATAATTTTGTAAAACATAATAAGCGGTGCTGCAAACAACATTGTAATTGTCTCTGCCTTTTGAATTGCCACAGTTTTCGGTGCTAATTCACCAACAACAACATGTAAAAAGGTAACCGTTGCAAATGCAAGAATATACGATACTGAATTCGCAGCTGTTTCTGGTAAATGCAGATCTTGAAATAACGGTTGTAATAAGCGATGAACCGTAGGCTCTCCTAATGATCCGAGCGCAAGAGCTGTAATAGTTATCCCTAACTGACACGCCGATAAATATTCATCTAAATTCGCTGTTACCTTTTTGGCTGCTAATGCGCCTCGTTTTCCTTCCGCGACAAGTTGGTCGATACGACTTGAACGCACCTTAACCATAGCAAACTCTGCTGCCACGAAAAATCCAGTAAATGCGATTAAAATCGCAATCATAACTAAATTAAATATTTCCAAAGAATTCCCCTTAGTTCGAAAACTAAGGTGTCCACCTCCTGTATAAATAATTACTTTCTTTTACTCTCTAAATTTAGAAAATAACGCGCTATACAGAAATTAAAAGGGTGGATAGCTCTATCTACTATAATAGTAAGATAAGAGATTGGATTAAAGCTGTCGTTTGAGTTGATAAATGTTTCGTTAGTTTTTTGCGCTGTAAATCTGTTAACCCATCTAATAACGGTTTTAATTCTACTAATTCCGTCTCCAAACGGTGGATACGCTCTGTTACATCATTTACTTGTTCCGAAACGTTTTCATTTACACCGAGCAGCTTTTTTTTCTCCTCAATCCTATCCTTAATTTCAGAAAGCGGTATATGCATTTCTTTACATCTCTCAATAAAACGTAATGTTTCAATTGCTGTTTCGTCGTAGTAGCGATAATTGGATTGAGATCGCTCCGCTTTCAAAATACCTAGATTCGTATAATAATCAATCGTTCGTTTCGAAACATGAGCCATGTGAGCCAACTGTCCGATTCGGTACACCTTCCCAACGACCTTCCCTCCCCAGTATATGTTACAAACAATCATACAATACATAAACTGTACAGTCAAACGTTACAGTTTAAAAAATGTTTTATAGAAATATTAAGATTCGCCTTTTTTCAGCCAAAAAGAAGAAGCTATAAATCTACATGTCGTAGAATAGCTTCTATTTCTTACTACATTTTATTTGATAAAAGTTCTGTGGTTTTTATTACATTCGCAAACATTTTATCTAAAGCACTCATGAATACTGTATGAACATGTTTAGCCTGAATCAATTCATTGTTAAATACAAGATCTTTTGTCGTACAAGCATCTTCAACTGCCCGTAAAAGCCCGATTGGTTCAACTAATAATCAGTGGGGGATGAAGACCCCCCCATTCACTTTATTCGTTACATTTCATCTGGACTATAATAATCTAACACATTATTGCCTATCCCTACTTCTGAAAAAATAACATGGGTAACTGTTTCAGCAAATTTTGAAACATCGTCAATAAACGCTTCTACTTCTTGAAAGCTTCGGACAGAAATTTTCACTATATAACTAGCAGGCCCTGCTACGCGATAACAAAAAACAGCTCGTGGATAAGCTTTCATGTATGCTCTAAACCTTTCACACTGCCCATTTTTTGTTTTCACTTCTAATACAGCCTGAATATGAAAACCTAACTTATCATAATTAATTTTTGTTGTATAACCTTCAATAATCCCTTCATCCTCTAACTTCCGTACTCTTTCAGCTACGGAAGGCGCAGACAAATTAACTTTTTTAGATAATTCACGAATGGAAAGACGAGAATTTTGATTTAAGCATTGTAAAATTTGTGCGTCAATTACATCTATTTTCATTTGTAATGTCCCTCTCATAAATTCGTTTTAACCACAAAGAAAAATCATAGAATGCATTATTTATAGAAAGGAAAATAGCTCCATCTCATATTATTATATACTTATAAAATTTATTGATCTATGTAAGGAGGAAACCCCATGGCACTAGAAATGAAAGCAAATTGTCAAACTTGTAATACTTCCCTTCAAGGAGATTCAGAAGCATATATATGTGTATATGAATGTACCTTTTGCCCATCTTGTACAGAAAATACAAATCATGTCTGTCCAAATTGTGGTGGTGAATTAGTTCGAAGACCGAAAAAAAAATAACGGTTTTACGTATTAAAAGCGCAAAATCTATAAGATTTTGCGCTCTTTACTGTTATTTTTTCACCACTTAATTTCTTTTATCTTTTCAATGATTACTTCGGCTAAAAATTCATACCCATGTACTCCAAAGTGTAGTCCATCTTGATTTTCATTCTCTAAAAGAAGCTTATAATTTGGTAGCTGAATGATAGATGTATACAAATCAAGAAAATTGCTACCAGTTCGAGTTGCTACATCTGATACAACTTCTGCATATTGCTTTAAAACAGCATTTGTTCTTGCATTTTGCCTTTCCTCATCAACTGGAGCTGGGCTAATTAACAATACTTTGTGTGGTGAAATTCGTTCTACAATTTCTTGTATATTCTCTCTATATTCTTGTAATGGTATTTGTTTATGAAATGCAGCATCATTCGCACCAAAAAATACAATTACAAAACTAGGCTGATGAGATAATACATCTTCTTCAAGCCTTTTGAGTGCATCATTCGTATTATTACCTGAAATACCTGCATTCAAAATCTCCCATTCAGGAAAAGCATTTCGCAATCTAGGTGTTAATCGCAATGCCTTATTTTCAAATATTTCTCTTGCTGTTATACTATCCCCAAAACAAATTAACCTTTTCACTTTCTACACCTGCCGTTTCTATTTATAACCTATCTTTATATGATATTATTTATCAAGTAACTTTCCTTCAAGTGCCTCAATATACCTCTTCGCTGATTTTTGAACAGCTTCATTTGCTTTTTCCTTCACAATTCCATGAAACGCATTATATAATCGATTAAACTTCAATCCTTTTACGTTCTCAGCCATTTCTTTCACTTTCCATGCTGGTAATGGAATAAGATTCGGATAACTGTACATAAAGCTTACCCATTTTGCATCAGCAACAACTTGAATAATATCTCCAGTTAATAGAACTCCTCTTCCTTCATCTCCATTTTTCCAATGTAATACAGAGCCACCGCTAAAATGCCCACCTAAACGATACAGTGTAAGATTCTCAGAAAGTTGTAACAATTCTCCAGACCAAAATACAATACGTTCGCTTGGACGCGTCACCCATTCCTTATCATCTTCATGCATGTAAATAAGAACATCAAAGCGCTCTGCCCATTCTACTTGTGTAGAATAATAATGCGGGTGTGATAAAGCAATGCCATGAATCCCCCCTAATTCATTTATTCTTTCTACAGTCTCTTCATCAATATATGTAATACAATCCCATAACAAATTATATGAATCTGTTTGGACTAAATAAGCATTTTGACCAATTGCAAACTTCGGTTTTGTTGTGATGCTATATAAATTTTCTTCTTCTTTTACAATCTCATTCTTATACGTTTTGCTTTCCTGTAGACTCTCTAACGTTGTCCATGTTTGTCCCATCGGATTTACATATTGACGCTCTTCATTACAAATTACACAGTTTACAGGTGGTTCATTATAAAGTGGGTATTGTACACCGCACGTTATACAAACATAATGCTTCATCTTTATATCTCTCCTTCAAATTAACTAGAAATATCATAATCAATGTGTAGTCCAGTTAAGTACACACTTAATATCCCTTGATGTGTACATTCAAAGTGAACCAACCAATTGAAACACTTTTCGATATCAGGATCATTCATTTCTTTCCAAACCACAGTTCTTTCCCACTCGATTTGCTCCGAAGTAAACATTTTATAACCATTCTCTAATTCACTATAATATGCTTTCAACTTATCGAGATTTACAGCCATTTCTGAATCCATTCGTTTTCCCCGCCATGATGGCCCTTTTTTATTCACCATCGCACGCAAATATATTTCTCGTGCATCTGCAATATGACGAAGCTCTTCTCCTAATGTTTTCATAGATTCATATGGCCGAAAAGAAAGATCTTCTGAACTTAAGTAATCTAATAAACTATTAGTAAGACTAGAATAATACTCCCAATATTCAACAATTGATGTTTGCGCCATAACCATCTCCCTACAAACATTCGTTCTTTTTTACAGAATATCACAAAATAAACTTTCAAATCAATTATTTTTACATTATTTTAAAATAATGGAATATTTAATTTATTATTTTGTTTGTTATACAAAAATAATAATTATCATAAACTATTATATAATACAATACAGAAAGAAAGCGCTTAAGAAGAGAAAGAAATTAAATTTTCTATACAATAAAAATGATTAAAAAAATAAATTTACGAAAAATTCATTTTTGTCTTGCATAATAATTTATTTTTGTTATTATCGTTAGTAATTCGACAAAAAATGACTTTGTATTGTAATTGTTGTACAAAAAATTCAAAATTTTTAAATTCGGAGGTTTTTTCGTGTCAAAAAATGTACAAACTTCACATATTTTTGTGATTGGGCTTATGCTCTTTGCCCTTTTCTTTGGAGCAGGTAATTTAATTTTCCCTGCTATGTTAGGACAAACAGCTGGAAGTAACGTATGGGTTGCTACCGCTGGATTTTTAATTACAGGAGTTGGTGTACCACTACTTGGTGTATTAGCATTTGGTGTTTCTGGTAGTGATGACTTACAAGCAATGGCAAGTCGAGTACATCCATGGTTTGCGAGTGTATATGCATTTATTCTTTATTTAGCAATTGGTCCTCTTTTTGCCTTACCAAGAGCAGGAAGCGTATCATTTGAAATAGGTGTAAAACCATTCGTAGGAGAAAATAGTGGTCATTTACCTTTAATTATTTTCACTATCGTATTTTTCGGCATAACTTGTTTACTCTCTTTAAATCCTACAAAGATTGTTGATGTTGTCGGAAAGTTTTTAACTCCGATTAAATTATCATTTATCGGTATTTTAGTTGTTACCGCTGTTGTAAAACCAATTGGTGACATTCAAGCGCCAACACAAGAATTTGTTACAAATTCTTTCTTCAAAGGCTTTCAGCAAGGCTATTTAACAATGGATACTCTTGCAGCTTTCGTATTTGGTATTATCATTATTAATGCAATCAAAGCGAAAGGTGTAAGTGACCAAAAAGTAATCATCAATGTTTGTATAAAAGCCGCATTAATTGCCGCAGTCGTATTAATTGCTGTTTACACTTCACTTGCATTTATGGGGGCTTCTAGTGTTTCTAAATTAGGACACTTAGAAAATGGCGGAGAAGTTTTATCAAAAGTAGCAAATTACTACTTCGGTTCTTTAGGAAATGTATTATTAGGAATGATGATCACTGTAGCTTGTTTAACAACAAGTGTTGGGCTGACTACAGCATGTTCATCCTATTTCCATAAAGTATTTCCACAAATATCATATAAAACATTCGCTGTTATTTTAGCTATATTCAGTGCTATCATTGCAAATCTTGGCTTAACAGAGCTGATTACCATATCTGTACCTGTATTAACAGCGATATACCCGTTAGCGATTGTATTAATTTTCTTAACGTTTTTACACCGCGCGTTTAAAGGAAGATCAGTAGTATATCAAGTAAGCTTACTGTTTACTTTTATCGTAAGTCTCTTTGATGGACTAAATGCTGCAAATCTAAAAGTTGAAGCAATCAATTCTTTATTCTCTCGCATTTTACCTTTATATGATGCTGGACTTGGATGGATTATGCCAGCACTTATCGGAGCTGTATTAGGCTATGGAATTAGTTTATTACGAGTGAAGAGTACTTCTAGTGTAGATACATCTCATGATCTTGCACGTAAAAAAACATCCTAAACTGAACAAGTTTAGGATGTTTTTCATTTTCAATTCTCTTCTGTCCACTTTTTCACTTTTTCTACATCTTCACTATAAACATTACGATGTCCGTAACGTACATCTTCGTAAATCGAGACAATATCTTTGCTTTTCCGTAGACGAAACAGCCATTGTTGAATGGTTTCAAAAGGACGACGTTGTTCATGTTGGGGTAACGCTCGCTCCCACTGTGCAACAGCGGCTCTAATTTTATTGTCTGGTAAAGAAGCGAAAACTTGCTGAATAGTAGTCTCCTCACCTTTCTGTTCACTGCTCATTTTAATAATTTCTTCTTCACTTTTCCCTCTCTTTCTCTTCAAACGATATAATACAATTAAAACTAGTATGATTGTGATAACTGAAATCATGATAAACAATTGCTGGCCGGGAAAGAGTTTACTATCAACATGGGGCGCTGTGACTCTTTTTTCTACTTCGCTATCCTCTTGTTCCATCGGCTCCCCTTCACCTTTTTTGACATCCGATTTTGTTTTTGTCCGTTTTGCCTTCTCCCAAGGAGGCACCGCTTCTTTGCTCTTAGATGTTTTAGCGGGAACCCACCCATCCGTAATAGGTGATCGCTCTTGTTTCAACAATTCTTTTAATATTTTTTGCGTATAAAGCGCACCGCTTGATATAGACATAGCAAGTAATAAACAAATACTAACTAAAAGCATCTGAAACATGAAACGCTTTCGTTTATATATCATACTCGTATGGCCTCCCAGATCAATTGCAATAATAACCACTAATTATCCCCGCTACTTTATTTCACCACTTGCAACCATCCCCCATGTTTTTCAGGTGGATTCCCAATAATAATCGGAATAGCTCCAGCTTCTTGCTGGCGGAAACCGGTTTGATAGAAATAAGTCGAAGATAACGGAACATCTCGATCTGTTAAAGAAGACAATAATTGTAATGTTTTGTGCAATTGTTTTCGGTATTTACCAGACGTTATATGGACAATTCCGTTTTCGCACATACTATTCACCCATAGTTCAAATGAACAATCTTGTGCTATTAGTTCCCGGCAAATGCCCGCTGTCACTTCGATTAAATACTCTATATCAGTACGCAGTATATAACCCGTTGAACCTAATACATTTAAATAGACCGCATACCGATCACCTTGCGTATATTCATATTTTTTTGCACTTAATACACCTGTTTTTGCAGTTGCTCCCCAATGGATAGCACGAAATGATTCCTGTTCATATGCCTTTACGCCAATAATCTTCGTTTCATCATAAAGAGGCGAAACAGCTGCAGTTCGAAATCCGTGTTTCCAGCTGTTTGTTTCCGGAATATTTATTTTGGCAATGCGAGGATATATACGAAAGCACGGCATATGTTGTTTCCTTATTGGGATGTGAATTGTAATAAGATGAAATGGATCAGACAAAATGATTTCCGCTTCTTGCCAGCTATGTAGTCCTCTTTGCTGCGCTGATACATGTAAATATATGTCTAACGTTTCCTGCTTTTTCAGTTGCAAAGGAATACGATACGAATGAACTGATTGCTCTAATTCTCCTTCTGACCATCCCCATTTCATCTGTTCATCTGAGCGAAAGCGAAAAGCAACTTCAAAAATCGACAGTTTCGTTGGATTTACAATACGTACACGGCAATGCCCGTTCTCATCAATAAAAAGACGTTCGTGTTGTTGTGATATTTCACAATATATTTGTGAAGCTTTCCGTACATACCAATGAGCAAAACTAACCATAAGCAAATAAAAAAAAGCAAGTACAAACAGAAAGAAATTTTGTATAAATAGCCACATAAGTATAGTAATAAAAGCGACACTCCATGCAACATACGTTTCCACAAACGGATGTTTAATTGTTAATTTCTCTTTCATACATTCTCCACCGGGACAGCCACATGCTCCAAAATCTCTTTCATTACACGTGCTTTCGTTGTTTTCATATCCCCTTCAATGCTAAGAGTTAATCGGTGAGCACAAACAGGCTCTGCTAGCGTATAAAAATCATCCGGTGTACAAAATTCTCTTCCCTTTAATAACGCCCGGGCTTGTGCTGCTTTCATGAAAGCCAATGACCCCCGTGGACTCACCCCAATTTCAACAAGTTCATGCTGACGTGTCTTCTCCACAATATCCAATAAGTAATCTTCTACCTCTTCATGAATTTCAACCTGCCTTGCTTGTTCTTGCAAAGATAGAATATCCGCAAGAGACACCACACTTTGTAAACCGCGCATCGGGTCTTGTTTGCGGAAACGACGTAACATCTCCTTTTCATGCATTCGACTTGGATACCCTTGTCTGATCGTTAATAAAAAACGATCTAACTGTGCATCCGGAAGCGGAAATGTACCAGCAGACTCTAATGGATTTTGCGTAGCAAGTACAATAAACGGCTGCGGCAACACATGCGTTTCCCCGGCAATCGTAACCGTACGCTCCTCCATCACTTCTAATAAAGCGGACTGAGTACGCGGAACGGCACGATTAATTTCATCGACTAGCACGATATTAGCAAAAATCGGCCCGATCCTCGTTTTAAAATCAGATTCTTTCATGTCAAAATACTCTAAACCAACTACATCCCCCGGCAATGTATCTGATGTAAATTGTACACGCTGAAATTTTCCATCTATACTTTTCGCAAGACTTTTCGCTAATGATGTCTTCCCTGTTCCTGGAACATCTTCTAATAAAATATGTCCGTTTGCTACCAATGCAATCATTGCTAAATCAATTACCTCTTCTTTCCCTACAATGACTTGCGAGACATTTTCTCGAATTCTTTCTAAAATTGACATACTCTTCTCATCCTCCTTCTTGATATTTTCTGTTTTTTCTGATATTTATTTGTAGTATATCAGAATTCGCATATTTACCGTTTATTTTTTGAGACTTTTTGTAAAATAAGTTTTCTTTTTACATATATTAAATTATAAAAAATACAATTCATTCCAAAAAATATTTGCAAAAATTATTTAAATATTGTATATTATGAATCAACATACTAATGCTATAAAAAAGCAACGAAAAGGACACGAGATATTCTATACGGTTTTACAGAGAAGGAAGAATTGCTGAGATCTTCCTAAACGCAGGAGAATATACTTACCACCTTGGAGCTGTATTGGGGAAACATAGTATCCAATACCGTAGACGCTACGTTACAGCGCACGGAGCCATCGACACTTTTTTTAGTACGATGGGAATCTGGGTGGAACCACGGGTATTAACGCACTCGTCCCTGTTTTAGGGATGAGTGCGTTTTTTATTTTTCTCAATTCCATATAACAATTAGCTATGAAAAGGACATGAGGTATTCTTACGGTTTTACAGAGAAGGAAGAATTGCTGAGATCTTCCTAAACGCAGAAGAATATACTTACCACCTTGGAGCTGTATTGGGGAAACATAGTATCCAATACCGTAGACGCTACGTTACAGCGCACGGAGCCATCGACACTTGTTTAGTGTGATGGGAATCTGGGTGGAACCACGGGTATTAACGCACTCGTCCCTGTTTTAGGGATGAGTGCGTTTTTTTATATTATGAAATGGAGTGATAATGATGAGTAACAAAATGATTCAAATTCGTTTTCCAAATGGTCGTGAACAGGAGTATATAAAAGGAACTACATTAGAGGCAATTGCAGAATCAATTAGTCCTGGATTAAAAAAGAAAGCTATTGCCGGAAAAGTGAATCAGCAACTATTTGATTTACGTAGAGGCATACAGGAAGATGCAGAAATTGAGATTCTAACTTTAGAATCAAAAGAAGGTTTAGATGTGCTACGTCATACAGCAGCCCACATATTAGCACAAGCCGTTAAAAGAATACACGGTCACATCAACTTAGGCGTTGGTCCTGTTATTGAAAATGGCTTTTACTATGATATGGATCTTCCAAATAGTATTGCAGTTGAAGAATTAGTTCAAATTGAACAAGAGATGCAAAACATTATTGATGAAAATTTAGAAATTCAACGAATCGAAGTAAGCCGAGATGAAGCAAAACAAATATTTGAAGAGCTCGGTGACCATTTAAAATTAGAGCTATTACAAGATATCCCTGCTGATCAAAACATAACTCTTTACAAACAAAGTGAATTTTTAGACTTATGCCGCGGACCACATTTACCATCTACTGGTTTTATGAAAGCTTTTAAATTAACAAATGTTTCAGGAGCATATTGGCGCGGTGACAGTAATAACCAAGTCCTTCAAAGAATATATGGGGTTGCCTTCCCTTCTAAAAAGGAACTAGATGAGTATGTAATCTTTTTAGAAGAAGCCGCAAAACGCAATCATCGTAAATTAGGCAATGAATTAGAATTATTTATGTTCTCTGAAGAAGCGCCAGGAATGCCATTTTATTTACCAAAAGGACAAATTATCCGAAACGAAATGGAAGCTTTTTTACGAGGGATTCAGCAAAAGCGTAATTATCAAGAAGTTCGTACTCCTTTAATGATGAATCAAAAACTATGGGAAAACTCCGGTCATTGGGACCATTATAAAGAGAATATGTATTTCACAGAAGTTGATCATGGAAAATTTGCTTTAAAACCAATGAACTGCCCTG
Source organism: Bacillus sp. BP-3 (assembly GCF_028401955.1). GTDB lineage: Bacteria > Bacillota > Bacilli > Bacillales > Bacillaceae_G > Bacillus_A. The sequence continues at coordinate 32,590 of NZ_JAQOTJ010000003.1, read as the reverse complement.
GTCACATGTTAATGTTTAGAAATAAGCTGCACTCTTATCGTGATTTACCAGTTCGAATGGCTGAATTTGGGCAAGTCCATCGTCATGAATTTAGCGGCGCTCTTAATGGACTTCTTAGAGTTCGTACATTCTGTCAAGATGATGCCCATATTTTTGTAACACCTGAACAAATTGAAGATGAAATAAAAGGAGTCATTGATTTAATCGATTATGTATATCGTACATTTGGTTTTGAATATGAAGTTGAGCTCTCTACAAGACCAGAAAATTCAATGGGAGATGACGAGTTATGGAACAAGGCAGAAGGCGCCCTGCAAAATGTACTAGAAGAGCTCAATTTCCGCTATAAAATCAATGAAGGTGACGGAGCGTTTTACGGTCCAAAGATTGACTTTCACATTAAAGATGCTTTAAATAGAAGCCATCAATGTGCAACTGTACAGCTCGATTTCCAAATGCCGGAGAAATTTAACTTAAGCTATATTAATGAAAAAAATGAAAAGCAACGTCCTGTTGTCATTCACCGTGCTGTATTCGGTTCAATAGATCGATTCTTTGGCATCTTAATTGAACATTTTGCCGGAGCATTCCCAACATGGTTAGCTCCCGTACAAGCAAAAATCATTCCTGTATCTGCCGAAGTACATGAACAATACGCAAAAGAAATAGAAGAAAAGTTAAAAGATGCTGGTGTACGAGTAGAACTTGATCTTCGCAATGAAAAACTCGGTTATAAAATGCGAGAAGCGCAAGTTCAAAAAGTCCCATATGTCCTTGTCGTTGGTGATCAAGAAGCCGAGCGTAACGAAGTAAACATTCGAAAATACGGAGAACAACAATCTAAAGCTGTACGATTTGACGAATTCTTTGCAAATATTCAGCAGGAAATTCAAAATAGAAGTTTATAATACAAAAAGAAACTGCAAGAAGTTCAAAAGATATAATTTGAGCCTTCTTGCGGTTTCTTTTATATGTAATGAGGAATGATTTATTCTGTAATGTTTCCCTTTAAAATTATAAAAAAAGAAGGACCCCGTAACGATGCCCTTCTCTAATTTGATATATCATTTTTAAGTATTTTTCTCTTCTTTTAATTTGGTCTGTTTATTTATTTCTTTTTGAGCCGCTTCGCTCATTTCGTATATACGACGCCAATATTGCTTTGTATTAGGATCGTATTCTACCCTAACCGTGACAGCTTTTTGGGGATCCTCATTTAAATATCCGTTGATTGTTATTGCGTGAATTGGATTCAACGGTCTATTTTCTTTCTGGTATGAATCCGTGCTCTTTCTAAATGTGTACTTTACGATTGTTAAATCTATATTATAATCTTCTTTTAATAATTGAGCTGCCTTAGATTCTGCAGTTTTACGAATATTCGTTTCTTCATCAGGCGTAAGGGCTTGCTTCTTATCATTTTCCTCGGCTTGTTGGTTATCTTTTGATAAGTTCATTGCACTTGCATTTTCTTTGGAATCAAAATCTACCAGCCACTTGTTATCTTTGTAGTAGGCCTCAATAGAAGATGTACATGAAAATCTAAAAATATTTTCTTTTTGTTTATCACAGTTTAATAACTCAAATTTGATATGTAAATATGGATGATCAGGACTTCCTGTACCTTCATTCCATTCCAGCATACTGTCCTTTGTTACATCTACAACTTTAATGGGACCGTTATTTTTTTCAACTGCTTGTTTTATGTTTTCTACAATCCGTTGTTCTTTAGCTTGTTTAGTGAATATCTGATTTTCTTCATAATAACCATATAATTTTAAAGGAAGAAATAAAGCAATCCATAAAACAAAACAAGAAAGTACATAATAAGTCAACATTAACCTTACAGAGAATATACGGAACCAGGCAAGTACAACTCCAATGTATAATAGAGGCAAGCCAATATAAAAAATTGGTACTGTAATGATAAATGTAAATGCCGTTATTAGTACTATACCCCAGACCAATTGGTTATATTGCGGAACCCCCATACTGTATGCTGATATAACCAAAAACCAAATGTAACTTGTTGAAACGAGAAAAGTAATTATATATTGCTTTTTATTTATTCTGTTTTCCTCCGCCATTTTTTCACCATCTTTATATATTTGCATCTATATAACAAAAATACCATTCTATATGTTATGAAATATGTCCTTTCCTACCGCTACTACCCAGTTTATTAAATATGACGCCCCATAATCTTCATCTTTTTTAAAACTTGGTGTTTTCCCATGTCCAGGCAAATCAAATGATATGATATTTATCTTTTAGCAATTTAGCCAGCTCTATAAAACTCAATTTTGTACTTCCTAATCCATCTACCTGTAAATATCCTTGAAAACCAGTTAAAAAACATTTCGGATGTTCTCCTGCTCTTGTGGGTTGATAATCATAGAGAACGATCGGGACATCTCCTGTACGGTATAACCACAGATAGGACTCGGTTGTTGTGACCCGCCCAGGTTCGCGTAAAACCTGGTAGTTGAAAATATTTGACGCTTACTTTTATATGTACTTTCACCATTTATTATTAACTATTAACATATGTCATCACTTCATTTATATAACAATCTAAAGGCTGTCCAGAATCAACAACCAAATAATGAGAATCAGATGGTTTTTTACTATTTTCAATCCATTCCTTAAATAATTCTTTCGATTCTACATGCTGAATTTGACTAATCATTCGCTTCCGATTTTTTAACCTGTTATCAATTTCCTGCATATCATTCAGATAACATTCAACATATTTGTATTTTGCATGATGCTTCTTAGACGCAGCTGTCCCCTTTTCCACCATTTCTACATACAAACAAGGACTATCAAATATCACATCATGCCCTTGTGACAGATGAAAGTCTATTAACGCCCATTCAATATCATACGAAATCTTACCAGCAAGCCTTGTATCAATATCATCTATCCCAAAAGATTCTAGCAGTGCCGTTTTCACAATATCATGGTCTATTATAATAGCACCTGTCATTTTAGCTATTTCCCTAGACAAAGTTGACTTACCCGAACCTGGAAAACCTGACATTTGCAGAAAAAACATAAGAATACACCCTCCATATACTTTAGTCTTTCATCTATTAAAACAAGCAATAAAGATACTTTCTACATACGTAAATTACTATCATCGCTATCAAATAAATTAAAAATAATCTTTCATCAATTCCTTCATCCATATCGGAGAACGAGTATCTTCTCTTGAATCAAATTCTGATATATACGGCTTAATATCCAGAACTGGCGTCTTATTATTAGCATCTAATCCTTTTACAATCATTACATTATCTTCAATTGATACAATCTCAACAGTAGAAATCCCAATAGGATTCGGACGATACTTTGTTCTTTGTGCAAAACATCCCTTTTCATCTAAAGATTCTATCCCTCTTGGTTTTCTAATCCAAGACTGCGTTTTTTCTTTAAATTGATCCATGAAAAAAATAACGATCGCATGTGAATATTCTTCTAATCCAACTAGTCCATTTTTATATTCTGGATGAATAATGATAGTTGAAACAACATTTCCCCACTGTTCATATACCTTTTCATCAATAATTGATGCCACTTCACCTATAAAAGACATATTTATTAAATTCAATTTTGTTTCCTTCTTTCTTTACATGATGTACACTTAACAGCAGTAAATAAAATATCTTCCTCATTTTTTTACAATCCCAAAAGTAATTCTCATACTTGGAGCATAATTTAAAGAAGAATTAATATTGAATACCTCAGAAAATCGTAGTTCTGCTTTATACTGTTCATATGCCTCATTACTTGTAGCCCCTCGATTTATTAAGCGTTCAAGAAACTCTTCTCTTTCAGCGGGGGCTATTCCTAGTCCTTCCTCTTTGAGAGAATCATATAATCTCTGCTTATCTGCTTGGTTTGCATTAGAGTCAAGAAAATTAACTTTATCACTAACTCGACAATCAATATTTTTTACACCTAATTTACTTAAGTATGTCGGTAATTTAATCCCAATGTTTCCATCTTTTCCATTTCGTTTTGCATCTTCTTCAAACAGTTTCTGAAGAACACCAAGCTGCATAATTTCTGATTGAGCGTATTCACTAAGATGATACGAAGACATATTGGAGATCCAGTGCGGTTCAAAACATATGATATTCCCTTCATTAACAACCGAATCGATCATTTTCTGCAACATTTTTATTGGATCAGTCATATGTAGTAGAAAAGCATGACAAACTGCTATATCATATTTACTCTCTAATTCAATTTCAGCAACATCAGCCACTATGAATTCAGTTTCATAAGGAAGAGTTTGGAACAAATTCTTTGCATCGTTAATCAATTTCTGTCCTTTATCAATACCTGTATATCTTGAACCTATCGGTAACAGTGGTAACAACTTAAGTCCTAAATAACCATACCCACAACCGTAGTCAATAATATGTACAGGCTTAGAAATTTCCCAAACTGAATTCACTAAAAATCCTAAATAATCAGCGTTATAATATAAATCTCTTGTATTTTTTAAATAATCTAACTTTTCGCCCCAATAATATTCTTCCAAATTAACACGCCTCCTTTCTTTACATTGAATTAGTAATTTAGTTACTCCCTAGCAATATATCACTTATTTCCGTCACATCTGATACGATTGCAATTGGAATATGTGCGGTGGCTTTGGAAATACCCTTTTTGTTTATCCAAATAGCATCCATTCCAGCATCTATTGGTCCAACTACGTCATGAATCCATGAATCACCAATAAAAAGAGTCTCCTCTGGTTTTTTGCCAAAGCGTTCCAATGCCATCGAATAGATTTTTGAATCTGGCTTTCTATAACCTAATTGTTCCGCATGAAGTATTGTGTCGTTGCCGAATACTTCAGACAGTCCCATTTGGAAAATTTTTAATCGCGGATCATATAATCCATTGCTGACTATTCCAAGGTTATAATGTGTTTTTAACTCATTTAATAAACTTGTAATTGAATTATTTATATCAATGCAAGACATACTAGTTTTAAGAAACAGTGCATCAATCTCATCAATAACTTCTACATCAGGTATTACATTAAAATGAGCAAAAGCGTGCTTCCACCTAGCTCTTCTAAATTCAACTGGGGTTAGTTCTCGATTTTTAAAACGTTCCAATAAAGACGTAGGAATATGCAACTTTTTTTCAAGGAATATAGATGCATCAATGTTTTTGGTAATAGGATGTATTTCAAGAGTCTTAACTAATCCAACTTTAAACCAAGTGGAATCAAGAAGCGTGTCATCCAAATCGAATAAGAGTAAACTATACTTATTCAATCCTCTCCCCCCCTTATATCAGGTTATTTCCTACAGCGATAATATTCCAATTCAGGAAAAATCTCTTATACTTTCCTTCTATTATACTACACATACTAATCTCAAAAGCATAAAAAAACACCTCCAAATAAAGGAGGTGTCATTTAACAAATACGCGGAAACATAGTGCCCGATAATCGATTCAGCATTCGTTTAGAGCCAATGGGAGTTTCCAAAAGTAACTGTCCTTTTCCTTTGCTTGTAATGCTGCCAATGATGGTAGCATCTTTTCCTTCGGGGCGGGATTTTAATATATCGATTACTTTTTCTTTCTGGCTGTCTGCAACGATAAAAATGGCTTTCCCTTCATTTGCAAGATAAAGAGGATCGAAGCCTAGAATGTCACAGGCACCATGTACCTCTTGTTTAATTGGCAGCGAACGTTCATTAATTGTCATCGTAATTTGAAAATCTTCGGCAATTTCTACAAGTGTTGTAGCAAGACCACCTCTCGTTGGATCCCGCATAATGCGAACAGTCCCGCATTGCTGAAGTACGATGTCAATCATGCCGTTTAGTGAAGCACAATCGCTTAAGGTAGGAGCTGTTATTCCTAAATCTCCTCTTGCTGTTAAGACTGCAATGCCGTGATCGCCAATCGTTCCTGAGATGATAATAGCATCACCTTCTTCAAAGGCAAGGCTGCAACCCTTATTTTGTTCATACACGCCAATCCCAGTGGTGTTAATATATACCCCGTCAGCACTTCCCTTTTCAACTACCTTCGTGTCACCAGCAACAATCGTAACACCCGTTTTTTTCGCTTCATTCGCCATATCGATTACGATTTTCTTTAAATCAGCAATCGGAAAACCTTCTTCAATGACAAAGCCGCACGTTAAATAAAGCGGCTTTGCACCACTCACAGCTAAATCATTGATCGTACCAGCAACGGCTAATTTTCCGATCGAACCGCCTGGAAAAAAAATTGGTTTAATGACAAAGGAATCGGTTGTGACAGCAACGTTTCCGGTTGGAATATACAAGGATGCCGCATCAAATAGTGCTGTATCTTTCCCACCAAATGCAGCTACAAATACATCACGAATGAGACGATGCGTTAATTCTCCTCCATCTCCGTGTGCCAAATTGATGAACGTTTCCATTACAAACTCTCCCTCATATATTGATAATAGGCAGCGCAGCTACCTTCTGCCGATACCATGCATGGACCGATTGGATTTAATGGCTGACATGCTTTTCCAAACAAATGGCATTCACTCGGTGAAATCACACCTCTTATGACTTCCCCGCAACGACATTTTGTTTTCCGCGGTTCTCCTACTTCCACTTTAAACCGCTTTTTTGCATTATACAAATCATATTCTTTCTTTAAATCTAACCCGCTATTTGAAATAACACCTATGCCACGCCATACTTCATCACAAGTCGTTAAATATGTTTCCATCCATTGCTTAGCAACTTTATTTCCGCTGTTGCTTACAACCGATGAATAATTATTTTCAATAGCAGTCTTTTCTTGCAATGCTAAATCAATGAGTTTATAAATGGTAGAAAGCAATTCAGCTGTTTCAAATCCTGCGATAACACCAGACATATTATACTCTTCAACTAAATAGTTATAAGATGATTCCCCTAACACAATGGAAACATGTCCTGGAAGGATAAAACCATCGAGTTGTACATCCCCTGCTTCTAGTAAATAGCGCAGGACAGGCTCCACCAATTTCGTCGTCATCCAAATAGAAAAATTTATAATCCCCTTCTTCTTTGCTTCCCCAACCATTAGTGTAAGAATCGGAATGGTTGTTTCAAACCCGACACCTAAAAAAATGACTTCTTTATCTGGATTTTTTTCTGCGATTGTAAGCGTATCAATCGGAGAATAGACTACCCGAATATCACTGCCAGCAATTTTTTTATCTAGCAGCGTTTTGTTCGACCCAGGAACGCGCATCATATCACCAAACGTGCAAATAATGCGGTTATCTCCATCGCTAAGCGCAATCATTGCATCAATAGACTTTTGATCCGTTACGCAGACCGGACATCCTGGACCAGATATTAAATTTACATCAGCCTTTAGGCATTGCTTTACTCCCGTTTTAGCAAGTGCCATCGTATGAGAACCGCATACTTCCATGAAAGCCGGCTTCCGTCCAAACTTCTTTTGAAATTCCTTCGCTTTTTCAAGAACTGCTTCCACAAGCGGCATACATATACCAGGATCATTCGACTGTTTCAGAATTTCGAGCATCGACCAACTTCCTCCATTCCAACACGCTATCTTTTGCATATTGTTCATCAACAATACTCATCGCTTGACCTGCATGAACAATAACAAATTCCCCTTCTTCTACTTCGGGAACGAAAATAATCCCAACGGTCGTTTGTGATCCCATCACATCAACTACCGCCGTATATTCCATTTTTTTCATAACCTTTGCCGGTACTCCTACACACATGACTGAACCCTCCTTTTCGCCGCTGCAACTGCCAATTGACCATATGATAAGCCACCATCATTGCACGGCACTTGTTCTGGTACATATACGGTAAACTTTCGTTTCACTAATTCTTCTCGTAATCGTTTGCGTAAATAACGATTGTGTAAGCTACCACCGCTTAATACGACGGCTTTGCTTCGCTCAGGTTGTGTACTAGCAATCTTTTCTATGGCGGTAAGAATAGACTGGACAACCGTTTCATGAAAACGACCGCTAATACTTGCAGGCTCCTCACCAGCTAAAACGTCACGCACAATTTCCTTAATCATTTCCTTCATTTGAATTGTAACAAGCTCGTCTTCTATGTATTCATACGAATATGGCTCGTATACGCATGTTTCATCCACTAATTCCGAGAACAATATTGCTGCCTCTCCGTCATAGCTCGCAATTTTCGTAATCCCGCACAGCGCGCTAACTGCATCAAACAAGCGACCGCATGTACCAGCTTGAATAATATTTATATGGTTTTCTATCATTTTCTTTAAAATATGAATTTCTTTCTCTTTATCTGGAAATAGAAGGATTGCTAAGCTTTTTCCTTCTTCTCCAAGTAAGAATAGCAGCATAGCGACCGCATTTCGCCAAGGTTCACGAATACACACTTCCCCACCAGGAAGAGGTGTATATTGCAAATGAGCAAGTCTTTCCGCACTGCTGGCATCTCCATAAAAAATTTCAAATCCCCAAATGTTTCCGTCAAGTCCGTATCCGGTTCCATCAAGGATAACTCCATAAGCTTTTCCTGTAAGATGGTGTTCCTCCATACATGCGGCCATATGGGCATGATGATGTTGCACTTCTAGCACTGTATGAAATCCTTCAATAAGCTGTCTCGTTGTGTAGTTTGGATGCGCATCTATAACTGCAATGTCCTGCTCTGTATCCAACCATTTCATTAAATGGTTATACTCCTGCAAGTAATGACTCATTGTTTCCATATTTTCCAAATCACCAATGTGCGGTCCAAGAAAAATTTGCTCATTTCTTCCAATTGTAAAAGTTGTTTTCTGTTGTCCCCCAAAAGCAACAATTCCAGATACATCATGACTTGCCGAAAAAGGATCAGGAACATAACCCCTAGCTCTTCGGAAAAAATCTAAACGACCGGCGTTTACTTGCACAACCGAATCATCAACAGGATGAAGGATCTCTCGATCATGAACAAGAAAATAATCAGCGATTCCGTTTAAGTAGGTCATCGCTTCATTATCTTTATAGAGAATCGGCATCCCGGAAGGATTAGCACTCGTCATGACAAAGCAACCATTCTCATTATACTTAAAGAGCAAATGATGAAGCGGTGTATAGGGAAGCATCACACCAACTGTCGTCATATTTGGCGCTATATTTTCTGCAAGTTTACCTTCTTTTTTCTTTACAATTACAATAGGTGCTTCTGGACTTTTTAACAAATTTCTTTCTGCCTCATTCACATAAGCAAAAGTATCAATCGTAAGAACAGAAGCAGTCATAACTGCAAGCGGCCGTGCTGGACGTTCTTTTCGTTTTCGCAAAAGTGCCACAGCCTGTTCATTTGTTGCATCGCAGCAAAGATGATAGCCACCGAGTCCCTTTATCGCCACTATATGTCCCGCTTGTATTAACCGCACGGCTTGTTGAATCGGTTGCTTCGTTTCAAGCTTATGTCCATGCTGATCCAAAAGTGTAACTTTCGGACCACATGAAGGACAAGCGATAGGTTGAGCATGATGGCGCCGATTTGTTGGATCTTCATATTCTCTTTGGCAATCTGTGCACATCGCAAAGTTCTTCATCACCGTGTACGACCGGTCATAGGGCAATTCTTCAATAATGGTATATCGCGGTCCACACTGCGTACAATTGATAAACGGATATTCATAACGGAAATTGTCCTTATCATTCATCTCTTGTAAACAATCATCACATACTGCAGAATCAATTGGAATGACAAGAGATGAAGCTCCCTGACGCTCGCTATCAATAATGATAAACTCGGCTCTATCGGTTGGCTCTGTATTTACTACAGTTATGTTATGAATACGCGAGAGACGGGGCGCTTTACTTTGCAGCTCTAACAAAAACTGCTGCACATTCGCCTTCTCTCCTTGTGCTGTAATTCTTACGCCGTCCATATTGTTTTGTACTTTTCCCGCTAGATGATATTCATGGGCAAGCTGGTATACAAATGGACGAAATCCAACTCCTTGTACCCTCCCGCGGATACTAACATTTACTGCGTACATTTTTTATACGCCTCTTGAATCCATTCATACCATTCTTCTAGTCCGATTTCTGATCTTGCTGAAAGAGGAATAAGCGTTGAATTTGGGTTAATCTCCATTAAATCCTTTTTCGCTTCCTCCACATTAAAATCAAGATAAGGGAGTAAATCAATTTTGTTAAGAAGAACTAGCTCCGTACGTATAAACATTTGCGGATATTTCGGAATCTTATCATTTCCTTCAGGAACACTAAGAACCGCAACTTTATGGTTCTGTCCCAAATCATATCCTGATGGACAGACAAGGTTACCTACATTCTCAATAAATAATATATCAATCTCATCTAAATCCAGTTCGCCAAGACTTGCTGCAACCATTCGTGCATCCAAATGACAGCCGCCATACGTGTTAATTTGAACCGCCTTCGCTCCCATTGCGCGGATACGATTAGCATCTCGCTCCGTTGCCAAGTCTCCTTCAATAACAGCAATACGATAGAATCCAGATAACGCCTTTACCGTTTCCTCTAATAACGTCGTTTTACCAGCTCCAGGAGAACTCATTAAATTAATCACAAGTGTATTTGTTTTTTCAAAAAGATCGCGGTTAAATTCAGCCGCTTTATTATTGTTCGTTAATACATCTGTTCGTAACGTTATATTCATCAATCATCGTTCCCCTCATAAGATAAAATTTGAAATGTTTCCCCCGCTAATACCTTGCCAGATGGAATGTTACAGTTCGGACACAATGCGATTTTCTGGGTAGGATGATATGTCAAACCGCATATAACACATTCCGCCTTCGCTTCCTCTGTATGAATAATTAATTGTGCAGCGGGGCTAAATAGATGCAGGTTTTGGTCACGAAAAATTTCGAAGGCCATTAGCAATGCATCTGGCATCGCATTGCTAATTTCTCCTACAATTAATTCAATTTTCTTTATTTGTACAATATTTCTTTTTGCGGCATCCTCTTGAACAAGCTGCAAAATATCTCCCATCAATGACATTTCATGCATCACGATCACCTTTTACTGTTGTCTGTAAAACCGACAACATACATTTGGTCCTTCCTTTTTATCTGTAACCTTTGGACAGATAATTCTCCGCCCAGCGTTTTAAAATCGTAGTCCTTGTCACAAATCGGACATGTCGCCCGATGATCATACATACGAACTTGAATGAGATTGGAGCAAATCGGACAAATACCGCTAATAGCATGAAGCTTTTCTTCATGTGAGAACACGATAATCGATTTGCCAGAAGCAAAGCGAACTTCCGGCCCGATAACCATTTCATCAACTTTCATCACAGGTACCCATGTAATTCCGAGTGCTCGATCTGCTGCCTCTTCCACTTTTTCTAAATCATCCTTTAAAAAAGGCTCATACACATATTTCATGGTTTGAAATATGCTTCCTGTCACCTCTTTTAAGAAATCGAGACGATTCATGATATATGTCTCCAACGATTTACTTGATTCATAACTGCTTCCGCTAGGTCCCCTAGTTTTGCCTGGTTCGTTTCCGTTAGTTCTACACCAAGCTCTAATGAAGTGGGCTGCATGCCAAACATAATAATCTTTTTCGGATAGCGCTCTCTGAATTTCGCTGCAAATAACACTTCCTGGAAGCCCATTTGATGAACGGACATCTTTATACCAAAATAAGCAGGAATTTCATCCCCTTCTAATGAAAGAATGGTTCCACCTTCAACACCTGCATTAATCGCATCAATAATTAGAAGATTTTCCGCTTCCTCAACCGGACCTAGAAGCTTCATCCCATCCGTTAATCCCTCTATAATCTCAATTTGCTTATCATCCTTATACGCTTCTTCAAGCAGTGGCAGCAAATGAATGCCAACACCCTCATCTGTAAAGAGGGTGTTGCCAATTCCAAGTATCGTAATTTTCACTTTCTTATTTTGATTCATCATTCTTATCACCAACTAATTTTTTTGGTTCGGTCTTGTAGCCTGTAAACATCGACGAAATAGTACCATTTCGTTCCATGTAGTCATCACGAATTGCCATGTAGACATGAATAACTGTAAATAACATAAACGCCCATGCCACTAAGTGGTGCCAAGAACGAATCGTATAGCTATCTCCGCCAAATAGAGTCGGAATCCAAACAAATAGCTTAGCCCAGAATGATTCTGGCTGCGGCTCAAAATACATATAATAGCCTGTTAGCATCATTACCCAAGAACCAAGACCGATAAAAATCCAATAGCTAAGCTGTGCCAGTGGATTGTGACCGATGTAATGCGGCTTTTTATTTTTTAATAATAAGTAAAATTTAATCGTTTCTAATACTTCTTTCCAAAACACCAGGCGAAATGGGTTCGATGTGGCAAATTTATTTCCTATAAACGCCCAGAACAATCGATAAAGAAGATTGATTGTGAAAAGAAATGCTGCAAAAAAGTGTATATATCTCGCCCATCCCATGAGATAGGAGTAATATGCTTCCTCTTGTACGCTTGAACTAACAAATGGTTTTCCAATATAAATTCCCGTTATCATGAGCAAGATAATTGCTACTACGTTAATCCAATGAAACACTCGAACCGGTAATTGCCATACATAAACTTTGACGACATCTTTTGTTTTCTTATATTGAATTGGACGTTCTGGATGAAGCGTCACCTCGCTGTTTTTTTCTGTAACAATCGTATTGGTGTTATGTGTTGTTGGCATGAGGTCTGACATAATGTGTCCCCTCCTAACCTAATCGGATTTCAGTTGTTTTATTAGACTCTAAATCTGTTAAATGCACTGCACAAGCAAGACAAGGATCAAAGGAATGAATAATCCGTAAAATTTCTAATGGCTGTTCCTTATTCAGCATCGGTGTTCCCTTCAATGCCGCTTCGTAAGCTCCAAGATTATTGTTATGATCACGAGGCGATGCATTCCAAGTAGACGGAACAACAGCTTGATAGTTTTTTGTTTTTCCATTTTCAATATCAATCCAGTGCCCTAATGCTCCGCGCGGCGCCTCAACCCAACCAACTCCTTTTGTTTTCTTCGGCCAAGTGCTTGGCTCCCATTTTGTACGGTCAAATGTGACCTGGTTTCCATTCTTCACATTTTTAAGTAGTTCATCCATATCATGTCGAATCCAACTCGATAGAAGAATCGTTTCGAGCGCACGTGCCACTGTGCGACCAAGCGCTGATTTCATTGCAGTAATTGGAAGATCTAGCTTTTTCAGCGTGTCGTCCATCAAACTGATAATCTCTTTATCCCCTGCTGCATAACCAACCATCATCCGGGCGAGTGGCCCTGTTTCCATCGGCTGATTCTTCCAGCGTGGTGTTTTCAGCCAACTATATTGCTTATTCGTATCCAGATTCTTATACGGTGCTTTCGGTCCTGTATAATGAAGGGATGTTTCTCCTTCAAACGGATGCTTTCCAATCCCACTGCCTTCCTTTCCATCATACGTATACCAAGAATGATCAATAAACTCTTTCACCTGTTCAGGATCTTTGAGATCTATATCATGTACTTCATTCATGTTTCCATTTAAAATAATTCCTCTTGGGAATCGGTATGATTTCGTATCATATATGCTGCGCGTAGAGAAATCACCATAACATAAATAGTTATCTAACCCACCGCCATATGTCCAATCTTTATAGTAAGAACCGATAGCAATTACATCAGGCACATACACTTGACTTACGAATTCACGAGCTTGATCAATGATTTGAGATATATGCATTAATCGTTCTGCATGAATACCATTGTCACTATTAATATCAAGTGGAGTTGCCATACCGCCTACTACATAATGAGGATGCGGATTTTTGCCTCCAAAAATCGTTTGTACTTTTACAACTTCTTTTTGCCAGTCAAGTGCTTCTAGATAGTGAGCAACTGCTAATAAGTTCACTTCTGGCGGAAGTTTATATGCATTATGTCCCCAATATCCATTCGCAAATATGCCAAGCTGTCCGCTATCTACAAGCTTCTTTATTTTGTTTTGCACATCTGCAAAATAGCCCGGGGAAGATTTTGGCCAACTTGAAATCGATTGTGCAATTCGTGATGTTTCAGAAGGATTTGCATGTAAAGCACTTATTACATCGACCCAGTCTAACGCATGCAAATGATAGAAGTGAACGACATGGTCATGAAAGAAGATTACCATATTCATAATGTCCCGTATTAAATGAGCATTTCTCGGAATTTTAATTTCTAATGCATCCTCAACAGCCCGAAGTGACGCAAGAGCATGAGTCGATGTACAAACACCACAAATACGTTGAATGTACGCCCATACGTCACGAGGGTCCCTGTCTCGAACAATTAACTCCAGTCCCCGAACCGCTGTCCCAGAACTAAATGCATCCTTAATCATCCCCCTATCATCGATATCTACCTCAACGCGAAGATGGCCTTCAATTCTCGTAACTGGATCTACTACTATACGCTCGCTCATTCGTCTTCCCCTCGTTTGTCATCGATTTTTTTCTTAATTACAGTTCCTGCTGCATGAACAGCAATACCCGCTGTCGTAACACCAACGGCTGCTAATCCAATCGTATCCGGATTAATTGTTGTTTGTGAGCCTGGAATTTTCGCTCTTCTTGTGTAGAAAGGACCATTATCCCAGAATCCCTTTTCTGAACAACCAATACAAGGATTTCCCGATTGAATCGGATAGCTAACCCCTCCATTCCAGCGCATTTCAGCACAGGAATTATATGTTGTTGGCCCTTTGCAGCCAACCTTATATAAGCAATACCCTTGCTTTGCTCCTTCATCATCGAAGGACTCTACAAACAAGCCTGCATCAAAATAGGCACGGCGGTTACATTTATCATGAATACGGTGACGATAAAATGCCTTCGGACGTCCCAGATGATCTAATTCCGGCAATTTTCCGAACGTTATTATATGAGCTATCACACCAGTCATTACCTCTGCAATCGGCGGGCAACCTGGAACGAGAATAGTAGGTGTACTCGTTTGAAAGCTCGTAATTGGTTTTGCACCTGTTGGATTCGGATAAGCAGCAGGAATGCCACCCCATGCAGAACAAGATCCATAAGCAATGACCGCTTGTGCGTTCGAAGCCATTTCAATAAAAGTATCTTTTCCTGATTTTCCCCCAATGTTTAAGAAGCCCTCTTGGGGAATACTTCCTTCAACAGCAAGAACATACTTTCCTTTATATTTTTTCAACACCTGTTCCATCGCTTCTTCAATTTGAAATCCAGATGCAGCCGAAAGAACTTCTGTATATTCGAGTGAAATCATATCAAATAAAACGCTTTCAACTTTAGGTTGAGAAGAACGGATAAACGACTCCGAACAGCCTGTACAATCTTGAAATTGCAGCCATACTACAGGAACTCTTGTACTCGTCTCCATCGCCTTTACGACTTTATCCGTTTTTGAAAAATCGAGACCAATCGCCGCAGCCAATACCGTGCACATTTTTAAAAAATCTCTTCGGGTAACCCCGTTATCCATCGCAGTTTCATAGATTGTTTTCTGCTTTTTCATTTGCTAGCCCCCTCCATTTTCCATGGAACAAGTAGGTAATACTCAAAAATTCAGAGTAAATGTAACATACTAATCAAATTTTCACCTTGATATAGAAAAATTGTTCAGAAAAAACTCTTGAATCACTTTTCATAACTATTTGATAGCGCCCCCTTGCTCATACACATTCCATTCTTTTTCTTCTTCCTGCTGACGCTTCAATTGCTTTCGAAAAACAAATTTAGATAGAAAGATACTAATTTCATATAATACTAATAAGGGAATCGTTACAATAAAATCGGACACGAAATCGGGCGGTGTAATGACAACAGCAATTACAACCAAAATAAAATAGGCATACTTACGAATGGCTGATAATACGTAGGGATTTAAAATACCGAGTGAAGTTAAAAACATAACTACAACCGGAAGCTCGAATAAAACCCCAAACGGCAACGTCACATTCATCATAAATTGAAAATATTTCTCCGCTGTAAATTGAGCAACAAACATATCCTGACCCAAATGAAGCAAAAACGAAAGAATCATAGGAAAAATAACAAAATAGCCAAACGCAAGCCCAATGATAAATAAGAAAAAGAGTGCTGGTACATACGTAAGCGTAACCTTTCTCTCTTTCGGACGCAGCGCTGGACGTACAAACAACCATATTTGCATCGCAATTACAGGGATTGTTCCTGCAATTGCAACCACCGTCGCAAGCATAAAATATACCCATAATATATCACTTGGTCCGAGTACCGATAGTTTCATATCTATACCCTTTGCAAACCATTTATAAATATCAGTGGTAAACATAAACCCAACGATAAAAAAGACAACAAATGCAACAGCTGAAATAATAATCCGTTTGCGCAATTCCTCTAAATGGTCCACAATCTGCAATTCTTTATCTATCATCCTCTTCCCCTACCCATTCACAATGGTAACGGCTACCGCTTTACAAAAAAACGACTCGTATAAAAAATACGAAATCGCTTTCATAACAAGTAAAACCGCGAACATTCCAAATTCTTTCTACTACACCTTACTTTGTTTCAACTTTTTGCTCTTCATTTTTCTCGATCTTCACTTCACTTACCACATCATCCCTTAACTCAGCTGTAGATTTCTTAAATTCTTTTAACGTTTGACCAAACGCACGACCAATTTCGGGGAGCTTCTTAGGGCCAAATATTATAAGTGCAAGAGTTAAAATTAAAATTAAACCAGGAATGCCAATATTAGAAAACATGCGTATTCACCCCTTCACTTCTGATGTGTTTTGCTAAATTGATTATAGTATTATTTTGGAAAACATTGTCCCAAATAGTGGAAAGTTCACAAGAAGTTCGAATATGAACGAAATGTGTCTGTTTTGTTGTTCGTGTAATAAAATTCTTTTAATATTGATTTGCACATCAACAAGTTAAAGGCAACAACATCGCACTTATCTATAAAATTTTTTTCTTAAATTAACTCACCTGCTCGTTTAAGAAGAATTTATGAATTTTTCCACTTTTATAAAAGCAATTAATTTTTCTCTGTTATAATTTACCTTTGAAATAACATTCCTGCATTGGGTTGAATGTTACTTCTTTTTTACTAACATTTATAACGTGTTTCTAAACTTTCCATCCCGCATTAACGTGCAGTAATACTCCCACCTCAAAATTTAGCAAAAGCAAAAAAGTTAGGCGGTAAATAAACTGCCCGTAAAAACCCGATTGGTCGGGCTAATACTCAGTGGGGGATGAAAAACTCCCCACTGAGTAAAGTTTCACTTTATCTCACAAGTTATATTATTAGAGGAGGTATTTGAATGGAGTTTGGTTTTCTATCCATTCTGGCTTTAGGATTTGTACTTGGAATCAAGCATGCAATTGAGCCGGATCATGTAATCGCTGTTTCTACTATTGCTAGTCAGAGTAAAAAATTATCTCGTTCCACTTTAGCGGGAGTATTCTGGGGAATAGGTCATACTGCTACGTTATTTATCATTGGAATTATTCTTATTTTTATGAAAGGTGAAATACCAGAAAAGTGGGCGATGTCATTAGAATTTCTAGTAGGTATTATGCTCGTTTATCTTGGTGTGACTACCGTCTTTTCTTTAAAAAATATTCATGTACATCAGCATGAACATGATGGGGAAGAACATAAGCATATCCACTCTCATATACATAGCGGTAAACATGAGCATCAACACCAACATAAAAATGTTTCATATTTAAAATCCATGTTCATCGGCTTAGTGCACGGACTTGCTGGAAGTGGAGCAATGGTGCTATTAACTATGAGTACGGTGAAGAGTGTTTGGGAAGCGGCTATTTATATTCTTATATTTGGTGTAGGAACTGTTATTGGGATGCTTTTCTTTACAACAATTATTGGGATTCCATTTGTTTTTAGTGCCCAAAAAATAAGTCTGAATAAAACACTCACCCAAATAACTGGGAGCATCAGTATAATATTTGGAATATATTACATGTACAACATAGGAGTGACAGAAGGGCTGTTTAAACTTTGGATCCAATAATAATTCTTTAAAAGTATAAAAAGAGATGGATTTCCCATCTCTTTTTATACTTTTAATTCGTTGTTTTTCTAACCCTATCCGCCATAACTGACAACAAAAACTTCGGCAGTACAAGCTGCCGTTTGATTCTCTTCGGCTGTGTTACCAATCTATATAACCATTCTGTTCCCGTATCTCTCATAACCCTTGGGGCTCTTTTCACATTACCTGATATGATGTCGATCATTCCGCCAATACCAATGGACAAAGGAACATTTAGTTCTTGTAGATTATCATAGATAAACATCTCTTGCTTAGGAGAACCAAGGCCTACAAGCAGCAAATGTGGTTGAAACTGTTTAATATGATTTTTAACTTCTCCGATTTGTTCCTTACCTATAAAACCGTGTTGCCCTTGAAAAATGGCATGTGGATAGTTTATTTTTAAATTTTTAATTGCTTTTTCATTATTTTCTGGAGCAGCTCCAAAAAGAAACACGCGATAGCTGTTTTGATTACAATATTCTATTAAGTCATACGTTAAATCTGCACCTGTAACCCGCTCTTTCAACTGCCCATTTAAAATTTTAGAACCTATTACAACACCGATTCCATCAGCTGTGATTAAATCCGCAGACAACAAAATATTTTTGAAGTGTACAGATTCGGCTGATGTCTCTTTCGCAGACATCACAATTTCAGGATTGGCAGTAACAATAAATCTTGGTTTCCCGTTCTTTTCTGATACCCAATCTTTTAATACATTTACTACCTGCTTATACTCCAAACTACAAAATGGTATTCCTTTTATGTATTGTTGTTTCATTTTCTAAATCTAATTCCCTTCATATGTTTCTATTATTATGTAAATTTTCACTTCAAACTACCATCACAGTACTTATGATAGCTAATATGTATCATATTTTAAAACACCTATCCATACATTCACCAGTCGCTTACATCCTTTTTAAAAGTAAAAGTTAAAAATTAAAATTACGAATAAGGAATTGAAGCTCTTGTTTTAATTCCTTTTTTTCACATTTCTCTTTAGTCTGTAAGGAGATTTTGTCTGCTTCCATTAAGAAATATTTCAGTTGCAAGTAACTGCTTAATGGAAATTCGTGTTCGGCCCATAAATTTTGATAACCCACAATTCCATATCTAAGTAATATTTTATCCGCTTCTTTTATAACCATTTTAACAAAGTCAAGAAAATTACAAGTGGCGTCTACAATGGTCACGCCTTCCTTCCCCTTAATATAGTCTAGTGTGTCATTATATTCTGTTATAGTTAAGAATAGTTCCTTGCTGTCTTGAAGCTCGAGTCTCCAACCTAATCCATGGGGCTCTTCCTCCCATAAAAAAGTTACAACTCGTTCTTCACCATTTGATAAGTCGGTTAAACCACCTAATAAACCTCCAAATGCATCAGTTATGTAACTGGGACTAAATACAATTTTTTGGGAGTTTAGTTCAATAAATCCGTTCGCCCAACCGGTACCAATTAACTCATATTTAAATTGCATATATACCCCCAACATTATTAATCTTAAAATATGGCTCTCGTTCTTCACATAAGTATGATTATTAATATTTCTTAATTTATATAAATATATCTTGAAAATTAGAAGCAAAGCCTCCTACTTGACATCTGTAATTCCCCCATAATTAACAGCTACATTTACAACGATTTCTGAAGGCTCATGGACTTATTTTTAAGATTTTGCTCTAACTAAAATTCAGAAAAATACATTATAATATATATATTCTATACAATAGAGGTGGTTATATGCAATTGTACTTTGAAGAATACGGAAAAGGAGACCCTGTTATTTTTTTGCATCCTGGTCTAGAAACCGGGGCGTCAAGCTTTCAACATCAAATTGATTATTTTAGTAACCGTTTTCGTGTTATTGTTCCCGATCTAAGAGGACACGGTCATTCGTACGCTGAAGATTTCACTAATTATTTTCAACAAGCCGCACTAGATATACTAGAATTAACCGAGCAGCTCCACTTAGAAACATACCAAATTGTTGGTACCTCCTTAGGTGCTCTTATTACCGCTCATATTTTACAACTTCCACAACAAAAAGTATCTTCCTGTACGCTTGCTGGTATTATGTTAGAAAAACCTGAAAACCGGGAGGTATTAAACGAAGAAAACGCACATCGTTTACAATTGTTAATGAAGGACCAAAATTCCATACACTATTTTAATAAACTTCATATGAAAAATGATTGGAAAACACTCTTTGAAATTAGTTTTCAAAGTAACTGGTATCCTTTTGAGCAAATTCAGCAATTACAAGAGATAGAAATACCTACTCTATTAATCGCTGGAACGAACGCTGAACTTGATACCAAATATTTATTTTCACATTTCAACAATTCTACTTTTATTGAAAAAGCTGTCGTTCCTAAAGCTGGCCATTTAGTTCATCACGATGCTCCTAATCTCTTTAATATTATCGTCGAAGATTTTATACACAGGAGCGTTCATGAATAATAGAAAAAGCATGGTTAGAAATACCATGCTTTTTCTAGGCCGCAATTTGCATAAATCGTTGTCAGAAATTCATCACCCTTTATCTATTCCATGTGCTCCTCATTCAATCGAACAACCTCAAGCGAGTTATCCAACTCCTGCAACCTTTTCACTAAACTTTCCACCCCAAATATTTCGGTAAACGTATGACTACCCACGATAAGATTAATCTTTTTAAACTGCGCATATTGAACTGTATATAACGTCTTTTCTCCCGTAATGTATGTATCGCAGCCACTATCCAGCGCTGCTTGAATATGATCAGTTGAATGACCTGCTCCTGTTATAATACCAACTCGTTTTACTTCTTTATCATTATTTTTCCACGCCTTCACCTTTTCACCTAGTTTATTCTCTACTCTTTCTACAAGCTCTGCAAACGGAATTGGATTTGTATATTCACCAACGCCAGGTAATTCTTCATCGTCACAAGAAGAATACGTTATCATTTCATCAATTTCGATTGTATGAAATAACGAAGTACACGTTCCGAATTCAACAAAATCTAACGGTGAATGCACCCAAAAGTGATTGATGTTATATTCTTTCAGTTTTGTTAGACAAGCTTCTTCCATTCCGTATAGAAACTCCCATGCATCATGATGCGTTATCATCATATCTACATTCTCTTTCTTTGCTTCTTTAATCGTTTCAAGTGTTAAATTAGTAGCATAACCAATCTTATGAAAATGTTCATGGCTTACGTTTGTCATCCCAAACTGATCACCGTACTTACGTAAATGTTCTCGAAATAATTCTTCAATGTGCTGGTTAAATTGTTGTATCTGCATGCTTTTCTCCACCCTTTTACTTTTACTATATTTTAAACATATACAAATTCTTCACTGATCTAAAAAAACCTTCATTAAACCTTAAGTATTATATATTATTTTTAAATTATTCGAAAATTATTGAAAATAAAATTCCAAAAATATAGAATAAAATAAAAAGGAGGCTAAACAATGAAAAAAGTAATGAACCTAAATGTGACAAGAGAAACGTATTCTGTTCAAATTAAACATTCGATTTTATTCGAAATGGGATTAGGTATTGCGGCTTTTACGTATTATGATTTTCATCATACTTTTGAAAAGCCAATCGAGTATTGGGCGGACATTGGGAAAAAATTACCTGCGGCTGTACGCGAAGAACTACAGTATACACACAAGCACAACACATGGTTCGCTTTGCTGCAATTACTTCACTCTCGTACTTTTGATTCTCTTGAAAGTTTCTTTCATTTTCTTGATGAACTAACTGAAGAGGAATTACGTTGGCACTCTCTTCCTTATATCGGATTACAGCATGAAGATCATCGGCAAAAAGCATCCCAGCAAGACAGTGCAGCTATTGCTTCCCTTATAAAGGCTTGCCAACATCATAAATTCTTTCCAGCATACATGAAACATATTTCATCTATCGATACTTCCTTGCTTAAACAACATTTAAAAATTATCTCTGAAGGTTGGTATGAAACTGTGATACAACCTAATTACATCGAGTTTACCAGTATGCTTGAACGTGATGCCCAGCAAAAACGTGCGCTTCAATCAACGTATCATCCAGAAGAGCTTGTTAAATATATAACAGGCAGTATGTATCAACCTGAGCCTTCTATTCATCAAGTTATACTTATCCCGCAATATGTGTATCGGCCTTGGAATGTAGAAACAACTTTACCAGGGATGAAAGTATTTTATTATCCAATCTCAGACAATAATGTGAGTTTAATGGAAGATCCTTATTCTCCACCTTCTACATTAGTTCATAGTTTTAAGGCACTTGGAGATGAAACGCGATTAAAAATTATAAAGTTGCTAACAGAAAGAGATCACTCACTTCAAGAGCTAACCGAGCAGCTTAAAATTCCAAAAACGACTCTTCATCATCATTTGTCTTTACTTCGAGCAGCTCGCATCATTAATGGCAAAGGTTCTCGGTATTATATACAGCTTGATCATTTAACTTCTCTCCAAGAAAAATTACAGCGTTTTCTAGAAAAGAGGTGAAAAAATGAAGGAAAATCAACATGTATTTACCAACCGTTCTTTTTTATGTTTATGGCTCGGAGAAACCATTTCTGAACTAGGAGGAGCGATAGGCGCTCTATGTAATTCGTTATTATTGTATGAATTGACCGGTTCAAAGTCCGCTATGGGAACGCTATGGCTAACGTATTTTATCCCGTCTTTAATTCTTCAGCTGTTTATCGGCCCGTTCATTGACAGGATAAGTCGTAAATATATTATGCTGTGGGCTCAAATTTTAAGAGGAATGGTGTTTTTTATACCCGTTCTTCTTATGTTTTCAGGTCAGATTGAGATATGGAGTTTGTTCATTATTCAAATCGTACTTGGAATTCTGCAACCTCTATATGTTCCTGCTGCATCAGCCCTGCTTCCTACAATTGTCGAACATAATAAACTGACACAAGCAAATGCTTGGCTTGACGGTACAGTCCGAACAATGAGCTTCTTAGCTCCTACACTAGGAGGGCTCATCATTGCTTACATAGGAGCTTCATCTACTTATATAATGGTAGGAGTTTTATTTCTTATAAGTGCGAGTAGCCTTGCTTATCTTCATGAGCCTTCCGTTACACACGATAGTAAAAAGGTGACTTGGTTAAAACAAATCATTTCTGGATATCAATATTTTTTCAAGCAACGTACGCTTATATGGCTTGGCTTCTTTACTTCTTTAGTTCAATTTAGCGTTGGGGTAACCATGGTAATCAACGTTCCATATATAATAGAAGAATTAAGCGGAACATCTTTTTCATATGGTATTTTTATGGGGAGTTTTCCTTTCGGTTATGTAATTGGTTCTTTTCTAGTCGGAAAATGGGGAAATACATGGCCGCAAAGATATGTTATGCTTTCTGGCCTACTTATGGGCGGGTTATCCTTTTTCTTACTTGGTTTTGTAACCTCCTTTCCTCTTGCTGTTTTATGCGAAATTCTTGGAGGTATTTGTTTCCCGTTTTTCAATATTTATCAAACGAGTCTTCTTCAAAAAATCGTTCCTTCTCATCTTATGGGACAAATATTTTCTGTTCGACTCTTCTTGATCCGAGCAACTATGCCTTTAGGTATTTTATTTGCAGGGCAAATTGTCGAAATATCAGGTATCCGTTTTTTGTATATCATGATTGGTAGCTTTATTATGATTCCTGCTTTATTTGGTATGTTACTTCCCTTCTTTTCCTTTTTAGATGAGGAGAATGATAGCGTTACTAACACGTAGTTTTCTTTATGTTATCCAAAAGATAGTATAATTTTATTAGGAAATATATTTACACTAAGGGGGATTTTTACCAATGAATAATTTAAAAATGACTTTGCTAGAACATGAAGTTCCATTTGATATTATTCATCATGAAAAACAAATACGTACCGCCCAAGAAGGTGCAGATTATTTCGGAATTGAGATTGGTCAAACGGCTGCAACATTAGTGATCAAGTCAGAAAAAGATTATTTTGCGGTTATTGTTTCTGGAGCTCGCGGACGTGTAAATTTACAAGAAGTATCGGGAATTTTAAGATGCAATCAATTGAAAATGGCGACTCCGCAAGAAATTAAGCAAATAACTGGATACATTGTTGGCAGCGTATCTTTAGTTCTTCCATTACCTTGTATCTTAGATAGAGGACTTATGTGCTATCCATTTATTTACGGAGGTACAGGCGAACCAACATCAACGTTGAAGATTGACCCAAATGCGTTAGAAAAAATAAATCAAGTTGTTGCTTTTCTTGATTAAGGTAGTGACTATAGAAGTTCATCTTTTTTCAACGCTGTTCCCCGACTATCTAGTATAGTAACAAGTGAATTATAATTGATGTTCAAAAAGCTTTTGAAGATAAGTTTGCCACCGTTTTAACGACTGAAGAATTGCTTAAAAAGTTGATGTTAGTTGAAACAATACAGTCGTAAGGTGCTTGTTTTAACTGTATATGATAAACACAGTTAGGAGTACCGTCTTACGCCTATCAAACTTAAGTGAAATTGTATCTATAAAACGAAAAAACGTTATTCTTTTTGGAGAAATACACAAAAAAGATAACGTTTTTGATATGAATTTATTGATTTCTGATAAACTAGAATTGTTTTCTAAAAACAACTAAACATTATCTGCACTTAAGAATAATACCATATCGCTTTATCAAAAGATTTTCTAGCATTACCAGATACAATCGCCCACTGATAAAAGTATTATCTTATTTACTTTGCGGTTTGCAGTAAGAACCCTGTCACTAGGCCCATTAGTTAATTAAACATCAGAATAATTATTTCTATTCTCAATTGTATAGCTTTTAGGGTTTACCTTAAAATCAATTATAATAGAAGAAACTAGGGTAAGAGTACATATACCTAACAAAACCATTAAACTTCTATATCCTATTTGATCTAGTAAAAATCCAATTAACACCAAGCATAGTTGCATAATGGTTCGATCTAACATTGTTTTAAATGAAAAAAATCTTCCATGAATACTTGAAGGAACTTTTTGTTGTGCATATGTGTATAAAAGAGGATTAAACATACCATATGCCAAACCAAATATACTAAAAGAGAAAATAGTTAGATAAAAGTTTGTCAATGATAATAAAATTTGAGCTATACCCATCAAACAGCAAGTAAATAAAAGGATACGCACTTGTTTTTGATATCGTTTTATTACTTTTTTGATAAATAATCCTGCAATTAATATACTTGCCCCTTCCATAAAATAGAGTATACCCATGATTGAACCCGGTTGTCCCTTTCCAATCTCAATAACAAATAAATTAAAGCCTGAAATAAAGATTAGAGGGATAATGGATAACGTAAGAACTACTTTAATAGAATGATTCTTTATAATAACAGGGAAAATATCCTTAAAATTAGTCTTAAATTTTTTAGGATTCAATCGTACATCGTTTGGAATAACTAATAAAAAATTGATAAAATATAAGGTTACATAAGCAATAAGAGCAATAATAAATAATGTATATAGAGGAGCGACTGTTAATAAAAGACCAGCTAATACAGCTCCAAAAATTCTTGATAAAGTGATAATATTTATATTGATAGCATTAACCGTAATTAAGTCATCTTCTTTAACTAAAGTTGGCAATATTGTTTGTATAGTGGGATTAAAAAAAGAAGCCGAGCAGCCAATTCCTATACTATAAATAACCATCCAATAAATTGATCCCGTATATATGGCAACTAACATTGATAAAACAGATGCAATTCTCATCAATCCGACTAATTGTAATACTTTTAATTTAGAAGTAGAATCTATATAACGTCCTGCATAAGGGCCTATTATAACCCCAAGGACACCACCAATAACAAGAAAAAAAGCCTGAAGAACATGAGATTTTATATGTATTTGTAAAAATTGTAAATTACCAATTGTACCGAACCATATCCCTAATTGAAAGACTAGTTGACTTCCTAATACAATGCATAAATTTTTATTATGTATGATGGCTTTAAAGGATTTCATCTCAAATCCTCTCCTCTAAATCTAAAATTTCTCCCATGTTTTTTAGCTTTATCACTTATATGTCCTATTCCAGAAAGTCCACAAACAATTTCTTTTTCTTTATCTATACATAACCTTTCTTCTACATTAAATTGGAAATTTATCACAATGTATATTTTTCCACAAAAGATGTTTTTTGTCAAAAAATAGTTAGAAAATAATATCTATTCTTAATTTTAAAACCACTAAACCCAACTAGGTTACGAGAAAAGAAGAGTTAAAGATTGTTTTTTGTGCCTAGTCTATTGAGGAGCACATATTATTTCAGGAAAATTGCACGTTTAGACACATTTTGAGTATAAATCAACTGACTTCCTGTAAGTGGACAGCAACAATTCAAAGAATAACCTGCAACACCTGAAATTTTTAACGTTTTAGGGGGGAGTTTGTTTTGTTAGCCCAGTACCAGCGTTCTTGTAACTCGGGACAAAGTAGCAAATAATTATAAAAAATTCGTGACTTGATGGCATGTATCAATGCCTCTCCCCCTAAATTATTTGTGATTAAAGATTAGCAGTGTAATTTTGTGTTTTCATCTTACCTAGTTAACATAAGTTCAACAAAAAAGAGCCCAATCAACAGGCTTTTCCTTATATATTTTCATTCATATTCCATAACCCAATATCTTTCCCCAGGTTCTCCCTCTTCAACAACCTTCTTCCAACCTTTACTTTCATAGAATTTCATTGCTTTTTCATTTTCAGATATGCACTTCAATCTTATCGGTTTATTCATTTTTTCTATAGAAGCATTAAGTAAATCTCCACCAACACCCTTACCGAAAAAATCAGGATGAACAAATAAATTATGTACAAAGTTTTCTGGCAAGTACAAAGAAGCAAATCCAAGGATATGATTATTTTCTTCTACTAAAATAATATATTCTTCTACAGTGTCCTTATCAAAATCTTCTAGAGCCATTTTTTCTATATTCGCCCAATGGAAACTATTACGACGTGATTCTAAATATATTTTTCTTAAAGAAGGATAATCTAATTCATTCGCTACTCTAATATTCAACTTGTCACTCCCACTTTCTTTTATATCATGAATTTAATTTTTGATTTTATGCAGTTCCTTTAAAACAAAATTTTCTCGATGTATCCACCAATTTTGTTCACATTGGTTAATGATATTTTTATTTTGATTAATCGCCTCATCAAGCCTTACCCATTGTGGTGTATATTCTTGTTCAAGCTCATAGCCTTCTAACTTTTGAGCGCTTTTCTCACCATTCACTTCACAAAAATAATAATGGGAAGTCATTTGAAAGATAGCTTTCTCATCATATTTATCTATATACCTTTCAACGACCACACCCATTTTCTTTCCGATTACACAGTTAAGATAACCTGTCTCTTCAGCTACTTCTCTCATTAACCCTTCTGCATGGCTTTCATCCTTCTCAACCCCTCCTCCAGGAAATATATAATCTCCTAAGTTAGAATGAACGAGAAGGATCTTATTGTCTTGAATAATAATTGCTCTGACAGCTTCTCTGTAGTTGATCTTAACTTTATTTTCATCAATAATTTCTGTAATTCCTAATAGTGCATTCAATATTTAAATCTCTCCATCCATTAATAATCTCTTTATTCATTTCAAGCAAAATAAAAAATACATTAACTTTTATAGATTGTTTTAAACATTACTGTTAATATTTACATAAATAAAAAAGAATCATCTCATGAATAAGATTTCCCTATATTCAAGCTAAGTCCTTCATATATTATTTAAACACCTTAGCAATTTCATCCCTGTTGTAATCTAAAATCTACTCATTATATTTATTATAAATTTCTCTTATTGTTTCAGGTGATGTAGCTAACAAATCACACCCCTGTCATCATAAATATAGTCCACACCTAATTCAAAACGGATACCAATCTCCCAACTATCAAACAAAGGTAGTCTAAGTTCTAAATTAGGAAATGTTTTGTGCATAAAATTATTTAATAACATCTCCGCCCCCATGGCTTTTTGAATCAATTTTATAAAATTACTTATAATAAAAAACTAAACATCCATTCTTGCTAAACATTTTTATAAAGTAACTTCAAACTCGTTCACATACACCGCACTTCCCGAAATCTTAACCTCTAAAGTATCATTCTGTTCTTTTCTCACCATTACTCGCACTCTTCCATCTTTCCCCATTTCATGCCCCTGCTCTATTAAAAATTCTCTTTTTTCGTTAGATTCTTTATCAATAAACATAACGTAATATGCACCCATAACTCCAGAAGCTGTTCCAGTTACTGGGTCTTCTATTGTACCAGCATATGCTGATGAAAAATGACGTGCATGCATATGAGCATTTAAGTCGTATGTTTCGAAACAGAAAGGGTGAATGGAAGCTCGAGGCATTTCTTTTAAGATAGATGGAAATAACCTGTTGTTTGGTTTCATCTTTTTAAAAGACGCAAGCTTTTTCACTGGAATTAATAAAGTCCAATTCCCTGTACTTCCATATACAATTGGTAAGTTTTCTTCTAATTCATTTTTATGTAGGTTGATAGAAGCAGCTAACTCTTCTATTGAACCATCAAATCCTTGAAACTGTGGATTTGCTTGTTTCATCGTTATGTATGGTCTACTGTTGGAATCTAACTCCACTTCTATTGGTAAAACCCCTGCTTTCGTTTCGATTGTAAAGTCTCCCGCCTCTTTAATTAGACCTCTAGTTTGCATTGCATAAATGGCAGCTACAGTCCCGTGACCACAAAGATCCATTTCATATCCTGGAGTAAAGTAACGGATTCTCCAATCTGCTACGCTTGATTCCATTACAAAAGCAGTTTCATTAAATCCGACTTTATAAGCTATACTCTGCATCTCATCATCAGGTAACTTGTCAGCCTGTAAAACAACCCCTGCCGGATTTCCCTTATTTGGTTTATCGCTAAATGCGTCATAATGATAAACTGTTACTGTATCCACTAGATTCATCCCTTCATCACATATGATTCAAAAATTCTATTACTTCAAACTTCCCATATATACTAATCCATTAGAGCGATTTCTATTCATCGTCACATATTCTACTCTTTCATATTCTAACTGTTGAAAATTGCTTGTCCATTCTTTTACTCGTTCCTCATTATGATGCCGCAACATAGCTCCATCAGGTAACTCAAATACACCGTATGTATGATACTTTTCATAATATTTGGTATACCGATCTACATTTCTGTCATCATCATTTAGTAAGAAATCATTAATATAAACAATTCCTTCAGGCTTTAATACTCTTTTCACCTCTTGTAAAATAGCCTCCTGCTCTTGATTACGATAGACACAAGTTAATACCGCAACTAACAGTACCGCATCGAAAGAATCATCTGGAAAAGGAATCTTTCCACTCTCAACAACCTCAAAATGGATGTCTTTATTAAGTAACTTCGCTCGCTTAATCATTTCCTCTGAAAAATCTACACCGTACAAATTCATAAATTGATTTTGTTTTAGCTCAAGTAACGTTCTTCCATATCCACATCCATAATCTAATATCGAAGCTTCTGTTTTCTAATGTAAAACCAAGGTATCGCAAAATCTTTAAAAGCCCCCTCGCACAATCAGTGTTATCGGTAGTTAGGAAGGAATATCACTTATAAAAAACATTTTCACTTTCTATGTTAATTGAATGTCATATTTATCTAATAAATCTTTGAAAGTGGGTCTTTCATTTCCATCTCGTCCAATAACATGTGTGGCAGTCACTAATGAGTTCAAAACAGCCTCTTCAGTAGCCTCACCAATAGCTCGAAATGCTAAATCTATATCTTCTTCGTGAATCATTGGAACCGAAATGTAATGTGCAGTTTTTTCATGGGGGATTTTTGTAGCTGTTGAAAAACCAATTACCACCTCACCACTTCCAGTTGTAATGATAGAACCAGTACGTGATAAGCCTGTTATAGTTCTTTTTATAATTCGGTTTAGCTGTCTTTCTGATACGGGAAGATCTGTTCCCACAATTATGATAATTGATCCCTTATCTTGTTCTTCACGCGATTGAATGATAGCATCTCTCAATTCTTCTCCAACAGCTTTTCCATTCACTTTTAAATCACTCAAGATTCCAAAGTTAGATAATACTAAAATACCCATAGTATAAGTTCCATGTTCCATTCTCATGCGTCTAGAAGCAGTACCTATGCCACCTTTTAATGAATAACACAGCATTCCAGTACCTGCTCCAACAGTACCTTCTTGAACGTCGAATGAGGCATTGTTTAATGCTTGAATCACATGTTCTTTATTTATAAATCTAGCTCGAACATCGTTCAATAGCATGTCGTTGCATTCACATACGATTGGATTAACAGTTCCAGTCGTTCGTCCTATTTCTGGATTATGTTCTAACATATATTCAATTAATGCATCGGCAGCTGTTCCGATACTTAATGTATTCGTTAAAATTATGGGGGATTCTAATGTACCTAGCTCATTGATTTGTATGGTTCCCATAGTCTTGCCAAACCCATTAATTACATGGCTTGAGGCAATTAGTTTTTCCTTAAATATATTGCCTTGATGAGGAAGAATAGCTGTGACACCCGTTTGTATATCCTTATCACTAAGAGTTACATGCCCAACAGTAACTCCTTCAACATCTGTAATAGAGTTATAGTAGCCTGTTTCTAAGCGTCCTATTTTCACACCATAATCTCTTATTCTTTTTTGACTAAACATTAATAACCTCCATCTTTCTAAACAAGTGTTACACATCTGAATATCCAAGCTTCTGTTAGGATTATATGCCCAATGTAGCATGTCAGAATTATGTCGCTATATAAAAACCTCAAATTAAACAAAAGAGTTTGCTGTTTGCACTAACTCCAAACTTATTTAGAGTTTCAACTGCTAATTACACAAAATTATTCATATATTCTATATAGTCTATTATTTTTTAAAAATACGACAAATAACACAAATTCCCTCCTTAAAATAAAAAACGTGTCGAAAATGACAGATTTAAAAATCTTATACTTAATTTAAAGCGCAGAGCGCCTCACACCTATATATGAGGTCTAAGTAAACTAGCCCCATTCCAGTTTGAATTGAAAAGCATGTAAAGCATGATTAAATATTTTGAAGAGGCTATTCTGAAATATAAACACGTTTATACTGAATGCTCCTCAATTATGGACCTCCCATCCCTTACTATCTAATATCACTTTATTTCAAACATAAAAACTAAACCTAATTCTTTCAATAAAGAAGGTATATCCAAACTACAAAAAAATAACGAAGCAACTCCTTTTATACGTTCCACACCGCTAACCCACTATATATAAACTACGATTGAACATTTCCTTTTATTGTTATTCAATCTATAATGTATAAAAACCCTCTCGTTACAAGGAATGGTATAAACTACAATTGCATAGTTACATGAGACTGTATTCTTAACAAGAACATATTTGCAGCACGTAACAATATTTTAATCTACAAATCATTAAGCTATTAATTTTCGAAAGTATACTTTGAGGAGAGATTTACATATGACATTAAAACGCAATCGATTCCTATACGCAATGATGACCGTCATTGTAATTATATTAGGGCTAACTTCAAGAAAAATTGCTTATGTATTACCACATATTTTGAATACATACTTAGGAGATGCACTATGGGCGTTAATGATTTTTATTGGTTTTGGATTTATTTTCAATAGAGCTCAAACAAAAATTATTGTGTTACTTGCCATATCATTTTGTTATATCATTGAGTTCAGCCAATTGTATCATGCTTGTTGGATAGATCATATTCGCGAAACAACTTTAGGTGGATTAGTATTAGGTTATGGTTTTTTATGGAGTGACTTATTGGCTTATGCGATAGGTATTGGAATAGGTGTGATAATCGAAATGTTATTTGTATTGATTCGAAAACCTAGCAATCTCATTTAAACTAATCTCTACACACATCATTGTACATCGTTAAATGAAATACTTTACTTCTGTTTTTTCAGCATATTTGACACTTGCAAATCTTCAATACCAATGATGTCGTGGTTTTTGACAATTTCGGTAGAAATTTTTTGCAAGTAGTCTGTTCTTGCGTTGGTGATTTTTTCGTGAATGCGAGCGACTTTGACACGCTGTTTATTCCAATTTGAAGAACCTTTTACACGTTTGGAAAGAATCCGCTGCGCATCAGCCAACCTCTTTTCCAATGTACGAAACCATTTAGGATTTCCAAATACTTCACCAGTCCAAAGAATAGCAAAGTCTTTTAATCCAACATCAACACCAACAGACGAACCTGTTTTTTCTAATCGTTGCACTTCTGTTTCAACAAGAATTGAAACAAAGTATTTCCCGCTTGGATTACGTCGAACGGTAGCGTTTAAAATACGCCCTTCTACTTCTCTTGATTTTGCGAAACGAACAAAGCCAAGTTTCGGTAATTTTATTTTATTTCCTGCAATCGCAATATTTCCGTTTGTTTGTTTTGTTGTATA
>NZ_JAQOTJ010000029.1 GCF_028401955.1 Bacillus sp. BP-3 | reverse complement strand
TGGCATCTATAGAAGAAATTAGTTCAGCAAGTGGAACGTTATCACAAATGGCTGAAGAGTTACAAGTATTAATTGAACGATTTAAGGTGTAATGAAAAAAGCACGTGAATAAGATGATTCACGTGCTTTTGTTTTAGTTTGATAAAGATCCAATTCGTATCATTAATTCTTAGTGAGAGATAAGGAGTTTTACTTTATGTTTTATTCTGTTGTTTGAATGCAATAATTGGAAGGAGGATTAAGCTAATCCATCCAATCATAGGGTATAACATATGAAGTAATTCACTATAACCGATATAACTAAAACAATAACTAATAAGTAAGATGAAATAAATAATGATGTTACTTCTCCAGCCGGTGATAGATTGAAGTTGTTTAGTCATACCAAATATGTTACCGACAAGTGTTGTAAATACTTCTCCAAAAATAATTAATACAAAAAAGAAATGAAAAGTGGCATTGAAACGACGTACAACTTCTGCCATTGGGATATTATATTGATAAAATTGTTCGACAGATAAAATGGCGAAGTGACTACATAACAAAATTAAACAGAGACCAGCTCCACCTAACATACCACCCCATTTAATGGCTTTCTGGTCCTTAACTTCGCTTGCTAATGGTACAAGTACACTTTGAGCGAGGGAGAGGTTGAGTGCAACATATGTAATGGGACTAGTAACCCATTTGATATTCCAATTTTCAGAAGGTGTCATGTTGAAAAAAGAAGATATATCATGAAAAAGTGTTGTAATAGATAGCCCCACGATGAAAGTCATCATAATTGGTACGACGAGTGAATTAACTTCAAATACCCCTTGTAATCCTCGGCTGCCAATTATAATACAAGCGAGTATCGTTATAAAGATTCCAAGTTGTCTTGGGAGACGAAGTTGCTCTTCAAATACCGCTCCGGCTCCGGAAAGCATGACGCTTGTCACGCCAAATAATACGAGAAGTAATAAAATATTGACAACGTTCCCAAAGACATCACCAAATAAATATTTGTTAAATTCTTGAGCAGAAAATGCTTTAATTTGTGAAGAAAGTAGCATCATTTTTGTACCTAGCCAAATAAAGAAAATACCGCTTACTAAAATGCCAATTGTTCCATATGTTCCGTGAATTGTAAAGAACTCAACGATTTCTCTTCCAGTTGCAAATCCAGCTCCAACGACAGTCCCTATATAAGTAGCAGCAATTTTTTTAGCTACTTTCCATTGCTGATTATCCATGTAATCCCTCTTTCTTATGTTATGAGCTGATTTATTTATTACCTAGACTTTGAGAATAAGGTGAGATAAAGTGAAACTTTAATTAGTGGGGGGGCTTAATCCCCACTGATTAAAAGCCCTCACCAATCGGGCTTTTACGGGCAATTTATCTCCCGCCTAACTTCTTTGCTTTCACTGAATTTTGAGGTGGGAGTATTACTGTCCGTTAATGCGGGATAAAGTAAAACATTCATCAGTCATCTCTTACATTTTGAGATAAAGAAGTTTCACTACTTACTGAAAACTGTACTTAATTTCATACATATGAATGAGTTTGGACAAACATACGATAAAGTGATAATTTCATATAATTTTTTACAATGTGAGACTAGTGAATAGGCTTATCGGTAAATTCCAGGTGTGTTTTTTCATTATTCATATTTATCTTGTAATTTATGGTATAATGAAGGAAAAGGGGGGCGGAGAAGATGTTTCGCTTTTTTAAAAAAGGCAAGGAAGAAAGAGAGATTACGAAAGATGAATTAGAGCTTGCTATGGCAAAATTTCTTGAAGCGAATGCTAATGTCGTATATACAGTATTAGTAAATGATGACTACACGGTTAATTATGACTTGTTAAAACCTTATTTACCTGCTTTTCCTACGAATACATTTATTATTACAAAGGAGACACTTGAAGTCTTTGAAAATACACAGGAAAATCTTGCGTTTGTTAAAGAAATTGATGATGTACAACGTGCTGTAGATCAATATGTAACGGAGAAGGAAGTTTTTCCAATCGTTGAAGGAAATGATAATCGCCTTATTTGTTCAATCAAGTTAGGTCCATACTTAAAAAGAGGATTAGAACGAAATTTATATGTATCAGAGAAACATTATTTAGTGACAAGTAAACCTGATAAAATAAGTACAACCACTGTGCAATAAAGAAACAACAATGAAGTATTGTTGTTTCTTTATTGTAAGCATCATGCGGAAGGTGTAGAGAAGAGGAAACTTCATGATTTTAAAAAACTGGGATTTAAATTTAAAGATTCGTCTAGTAGGAGAATGGCTCTTCGGACTTTTCTTTTGGATGCTTCTTCCGTTTATGGCGATATATTTTGCGGAAGAACTAGGGAAAACAACGGCTGGAATATTACTTGTATTGTCGCAAGTATTATCTGTTTTTGCTAATTTAGTAGGCGGCTATTTAGCGGATACTTATGGCCGTAAGCGTATGATGGTGATTGCAACATTTGTACAAAGTGCTGCCTTTGTACTATTTGCTTTTGCCAATTCACCATGGTTGCAATCACCGCTCTTAACATTTGCAGCTTTTTCTCTAATTGGTATTATGGGTTCTTTATATTATCCAGCGAGTGCAGCAATGGTTGCAGATTTAGTACCCGAAGAGCAGCAAAGTAAAGTATTTGCGGTTTTTTATACAATGATAAATATTAATGTTGTGTTGGGACCGATTTTAGGAGCATTTTTCTTTTTTTCATATCGTTTTGAATTGTTACTGGCGAGCGTTATTATTAATTTTATATTAGCCTTTGTATTACTTAAGTTTATAAAAGAGACGTTACCAGAGAATATAACAAAAGTAGAAAAGCAAAGCGGATGGCTTACTGTTATGAATGAACAGATAAAGAATTATCGAATTATTTTTCAAGATGGTGTCTTTCTGTTGTTCATTGTTGCAGGTATTCTTGTTGCTCAAACTTTTACCCAGCTTGATCTACTGTTAGCCGTATACATAAAAGAAAATGTACCTACGCAAGAGTTTTTTAATCTGATGATAAATGGTGAGAAATTGTTTAGTTGGATTATTGCGGAAAATGGATTTTTGGTTGCTTTATTTACTGTCTATGTAACGAAATTAGCAAATTACTTTTCTGAGCGAACGGTCTTTTTGTTGTCATCTCTTACATACGGAATAGCGATGGTAATTTTTCCACACACTGTATCAGTCTGGGGCCTTATTTTTGCTATGCTCATTTTCACGTTCGGAGAGTTAGTAGTTGTTGGAATTCAAAATAGTTTCGTTTCTAAATTAGCACCTGAACATATGCGAGGACAATATTTTGCGGCGGCAACACTTCGTTGGTCTGTCGGCCGAACAATTGCGCCAATTGCGATTCCTTTAACAGCGTGGATAGGTTATCAATACACATTTTACATCATTGCAGTACTTGCGTTTTTAAGTGCATTTTTATATTTTGTGATGTTCCAATTGTTACAAGGCAAAAACGTTCATGCGAAAAAAGTGATGAATGAGTAAGGCGAGTAATTATGAAAATAAGTATAAATGATAAATGTCCTCTTTCTGTGAGAGGGCATTTATCATTTATACTATATCTCGTTTGTTATCTGAAAGGAATTATATGTTCAGTTACTAAAAGTATGTATTTTTTATCAAGAGGTTCCGTATCTGAGTAGGAACTTAAACTTCGGGTTAACTCCCGTTATCAGCAATTGGATAGCTACTAAGGGCCGCAAAAGAATTTGCTAATTTTTTTGCGAAATTTAATGGCGGCTCTACGGATTGAACATGAATATACATAATTAATGGATTCATATATAACCAATGATTATGCAAGGCACTAACAATAATTCCTTGTTGTGTGATGGATCGTATAAATGAGGGGATTTCTTCTTGCAAAACAGCAATTTCAGCTAAATTTAAAGCATTACCATTTTGATCCAAAGATTCAAATCCTACTCCCACAGGTATTACGGACATACTCGGTTTTCCTTGAACGAGTACCTTGATATTACGATGGAAAGATACCGAACAAGAACTGTGATTGATTTTACTTTTCCCTTTCAGAATTGTAGCAAATTGTTCGCAAAGAAAGTTAAAATTGTTCATAAATGTATCCCCCTCTATTAAATGGAATGGGAATTTCTACAAAAAATAAAGGTATTACTATATTTGCTAGCCGCTGTTTTGTTCTTCACCTTTTTTCTAATTAACACTCCAAAATTAGAATGTTTTTATCACCATATGCATAAATTGTCTGTTTTAGAATTGGGAAAAAGAATGATACATACATTGGAATTCATAAAGAAAAGTTAATGTATAAGATCCATTCGCACTTATTTTGCTTTTATATAGTTATATGTTATTCGAAGGTCAACTGTTGGAAAAGATAAAGCTATATGATAATGAGGACATAAAAAGCATAGAACAGGGCAGGGGTAATAGTGATATCTATGATAAATCAGATTCTGTAATTATCTATATGGTAAATATAGGAGTGGATAACTGTAACATATTAAAAATGTATGTAAGATTATTCTGTGTACAAGGGAGTTTTTATGAAAAAAACGGGTAAACAAAAAAAAGGGTTACTAAAAGGATTAATACTTATTACCAAAATAGCTTTAGCTTCAGGAGTATCATGGGAAATAGCAAAAATGTTAGGATCAAAGCACCCTTATTTGGCACCATTAACTGTTATTCTTTCTATGCAAGAAACTGTCCAGCATTCTGCCGTATATGCTTTTTACAGAATTATCGGCACGATTTTTGGAATTACTGTTTCTGTTTTTATTATCAGTCATTTAAAAGTGAGCGGATGGACGATAGGATTATTACTGTTAGGCGGAATGGTGCTTCCGGTTATATTTAGGGTGCATAAAACAATCATACATCAAGTGGCTTTAACCATTTTACTAGTGTTTGTCTTTGTACATAAAACGAATTATTATGTGTCAGATCGAATTAGAGATACGATCATCGGTGCGCTTATCGCCATTATTGTTCATATGGTGATTTTTCCACCTAATTATGTGAAAGAAGCTCGTTTAACGTTGAATCAATTTGGTTTCCATCTTGTACAGTTGTTTGAACAGACAGCTATTTGGGTGAATACGAACTGTGACCTTGTTACAGAACAACATTTAAGAAAGAATATAACAATCCTACTTCAGGAACTACATCAAGTGCAAAAAGATTTTAAGATGGCAGAAAAAAGTTTGAAATTAAATCCATTTACGAAAAATAAAAAACAAATTTTAAAACAAAACGAACAACTTCTCACACAGTTATAGACAGGATATATTTATATTTCAAGTATATTAAACACATTCAGTGATTGGTCCCAAACAGAGTTTATTTCAAAAGCTGATCAACAACAATGGACTATTCAATTGCAAATGTTGGGGGAATACATAGAAGAGCAACTCATCAAGAGTTCAGAGAATCATCAAAGCCTTAAATATCCCCTAGACTTACTGGACTTATCTTCTATTTCTGTACAAGTCAATATCTCACCAGAAATAGAACCCTATAGATATCAATTAAGTTTGTATAATGATACGCTTAAATTAATTTAGGAGTTAAAAAAGGATAATAGTAATAACTATATAAATACAAATTAAAAACCGAAATAAAAACCGAAATAAAAACCTCTTTCTTTTTAAGGGAGGACGAGGGCATCTGGCTGTGCGTAGATGCGGTAAGTGCCTTTTCCTGCCACTAAAACAAAGGGAGGAAGCAAGTAGCGATCATGTTGTATTCTGCATAGCAGTGACTTATATGTCGGAAAATTTAAATGGACTTATATAGTAGGCTTCATCAAAGGTGAGGCCTTTTTCTTTTTTATGCTTTATGTAAAAATATACAAATGTTTGTTTACTCGCTATTTGTGGGTAGTAAGATCTGCATAAGGATGTAGAGAGGAATGAAGAAGGATCTTTCCATCAGTGGGAGAAGAAGAAATACCCAACTGATGGAATTTTTATGCCTTAATAATTTGTGCATCGGTTTTAATGAGAAATTCCTCTTTCAAAATGATTCATTTCAACTAAAATAAGAATATATTCGTAATTATCAACCATTCTCTTAATTTCATTACGTTCACTTTCTGTTAATTTCACATCTGTTAATTGTTTACATAGCTGGGATTTTTGATTTTCTAATTGTTTTTTAATCTCATGATAGTTGTAAGAGCGTTTCATATTACCATCCCCTTTCTTACATTTTCTATTTTCATTTTTATTATACGAACAAATAACAAAAAAAAGTGCAAATCTCCTTGAAGTTTTTATGAATATTCAGAAAATAAAAGTATGATACATCCTTTCTTTGAATACAATGCATTGAACTATGAATTTGTGCTGATGAGTAGGGGTGGGGATGATGCGGTTGAGTTTGCAATCCCGTCTTACAACAAATGAGATGGTATCTATTATTAACAATGGCTTATCAAAAACTACAGTACCGAAAAGTATTGTTATTATTGGAGCGGGCATGGCTGGATTAGTGGCTGGATCATTATTAAAGGCTGCTGGCCATCGTGTAAAACTATTAGAAGCAAATAATCGAATTGGTGGGCGTATTTATACGATGAGAATGCCAGAAACAGGCTTATATCTAGATGTTGGAGCCATGCGGATTCCTTATTCACATGAACTAACACTTGCATATAGTAAGAAGTTTGGTTTGAAGCTAAATCCATTTATTAATCGAAATGAAACGGATATTATATATGCAAATGGTCGTAAAACAACATTGAAACAATATGAGAAAAACCCAAGTATTTTACGCTATCCAGTTGCAGTGAATGAAGAAGGAAAATCATCAGAAGAGTTGTTGATGTTAGCGATACAACCAATTCTTGATTTTATTAAAAGAGATCCAGAAAACAATTGGAGTATTGTAGAGAAAGATTTTGGGCGGTATTCTACAGCAGAGTTTTTAAAGGATTATCCTCATCAATATAAGGTGCCTTTTTCACCAGCTGCTGTAGAAATGATAGGGGTACTTCTTGATTTAGAAGGATTTTTAGAAAGGTCTTTTGTAGAAACATTGCGTTTTATATATATTTTACAACAATCCACAGGGTTTTATGAAATTGAAGGTGGTAACGACGCGTTGCCAAAGTCTTTTTTACCACAATTGAAAGATGATATTATCTTTCAACAAAAATTAATGAAACTAGTGCAGCATGAAAAAGGAGTTACAGCATATTGTCGTAATGAAAAATCATTCGAATATAGCAGTATTACAGGGGATATTGTCATTGTCACCATTCCGTTTACAACAATGAGATTTGTTGAAATAGATCCGTATGATTCTGTTTCTCATGAAAAGTGGAAAGCGATTCGAGAGTTACATTACATGGCTGCGACGAAAATAGGCATTCAATTTAAACGTCGTTTTTGGGAAGAACAAGGTCAACGTGGTGGACGCATCATTACCGATTTGCCTATTCGTTATTCGTATTATCCAAGTTATGGAATAGGTACAAAAGGGCCTGGAATGGTATTGGGGAGTTATACGTGGTCGTATGATGCATTACTTTGGGATGGTTTATCTGAAAGTGATCGTATTTATTATACGTTGCAAAATTTAGGGACAATACTTGGAAATCAAGTGTATGATGAATTTATTTCTGGTTTATCGATGAGCTGGACATTAGATCCGTACGCATTAGGAGGATTTGCAATCTTTCAGGCAACCCAAGAATCAGAATTACAACCTCATATTGTGAAACCAGAAGGGAGAATATATTTTGCAGGTGAACATACTACGTTGTATCATGGGTGGATACAAGGGGCAATTGAATCAGGAATTCGAAGTGTAGCAGAAATTAATCAATTACAGATGTGAAAAGGACATGAGAATGAATTTCATGTCCTTTTTGTGTACTTATGGAACAGGATGACCGTTTGAGCTTTCAAAGATGGTAAACCATTGCTGACGGTCCAATGTTAGTTTTGTTGCTTCAACAGCTGTTTTGACACGTTCTAGTTTACCAGAGCCAACAATCGGAAGCATATTAGCTGGATGAGCAAGTAGCCAAGCATACATAATCGAATCAATGCCAGTAACGTCAAAATCAGCAGCAATTTTCTCTAGTGTGTGACGTAAGCGAAGTGTGCGCTCACTTTCTCCTTTGAAAATTTCACCGCCAGCAAGAGGAGACCAAATCATCGGAGAAATTCGCTTTTCTTGGCATTGTTCAATCGTACCGTTTTCGAAATGCTCAAGTTGCATAACAGAGACTTCGATTTGATTTGTAATGAGTGGAAAATCTAAATACGAACTTAACATATTGAATTGGGAAGGCAGAAAGTTTGATACACCAAAGTGTCGTACCTTTCCTTCTTGCTTCAAACGAGAAAAAGCTTCTGCAACTTCTGCTGGATTCATAAATGGATCAGGGCGATGAATGAGCAATACATCAATATGGTCAGTATTTAGGTTTTGTAGTGATTGTTCGGCACTTTTTAAAATATGTCCAGTACTTGTATTATAGTGAGCGACGTAGCGCTCTGGAAATTTAGGTGATGGGGGAGCGATTCCACATTTTGTAACGATTTGCATGTTGTCACGTAAACTCGGTTTTAATTGAAGTGCTTTTCCAAATAAAGTTTCACATGTATAATCTCCGTAAATATCAGCATGGTCAAACGTTGTAATGCCCAT
This sequence comes from Bacillus sp. BP-3, assembly GCF_028401955.1. Classification (GTDB taxonomy): domain Bacteria; phylum Bacillota; class Bacilli; order Bacillales; family Bacillaceae_G; genus Bacillus_A. The sequence goes on along the minus strand of NZ_JAQOTJ010000029.1, from coordinate 19,140 downwards.
CTCCATGCATGCTTCAATGAAAGAAAGTAATTCCTGATCTGTCATATTCCATTCTGCTAAACGCCAAAATCCTTGAATAATTCGGGAAAACTCTAGGTTTTGGGCCATTTGAATTCGTTCCATGTATGTAGGTCCCCCTTGTTGATGTGTATGAACCGATTCGGTATGAAAAGGTTTTCTTATTTACTATTATTATATATTTGTGTAGACATGCCTACAACTAATATGTTCTATATTCAAAAAATAAAAAGACAACCTATGATATAATTATGTAATTAGATATATAACAAGGAGATGTAGAATTGTGATTCCAGTAACAATATTAACCGGGTTTCTCGGATCAGGCAAAACAACCTTATTAAATCGCATTTTATCTGAAGAACATGGTAAGAAGCTTGCGGTTATTGTAAATGAAATTGGGCAAATTGGTATCGATAATCAATTGATTATGAATGTAGAAGAAGAGATTATGGAAATGACAAACGGCTGTTTATGTTGTACAGTACGTGAAGATTTGCTTGTCGCATTAAAGCATTTATTAGAAGTAAAAGCGGAAGGAAAAATGGATTTCGAAGGTTTAATAATTGAAACCACTGGGCTCGCAAATCCGGGCCCTATTATTCAAACATTCTTTTTAGATCCTATTATTCAGTCTGCATATCAAATTAATGGTGTAGTAACCGTAGTAGATAGCTATCATATACAGAAACACTTTGAAAAAGGGTTAGAAGCAAAGGAACAAATTGCTTTTGCTGACATGGTTTTAGTAAATAAATTAGACTTAGTAGAGCAGGAAGAAAAGGAGAATTTACTCATTGAATTACAAGGGATCAATCCAACTGCAAAATTAATTCCAACAACAAATTGTGAAGTAGATATCTCTTCATTACTAGATATACAAACATTTAAAACGCGTGACAAGTTAGAAATTTATCCGCATAAAGAACAGCATCATTTAGAAGGGATAAAGTCCTTTGTATTAAGAGAAGAACGTCCTCTTGATCTGCAAAAAATCAATGAATGGATGTCAGCTGTTGTACAAGAATTAGGAGAGTATTTGTATCGTTATAAAGGTATATTATATATTGAAGGAGTAAATCGCCGCGTTGTGTTTCAAGGCGTACATACATTATTTGCGGCTACATATGACAGAGAGTGGCAAGAAGGGGAAAAGCGGGTCAGTGAGATTGTTTTCATTGGTAAAAATTTAAATAAAGAATGGTTTCAACAACATTTTCAAGAATGTATAAAATAAAATAAGCCTGCATTTGCAGGCTTATTTTATTTTACCTTATGTAAGTTTTACTTTATCTAGAAGTAACTCCATCACAACGCCAACAACAGGACCTGCATCGTCAATATCACCAGTTAAATGAAAGCCAAACGATTCATATAGTTTCATAGCTAATTTGTTGTTAGGATGAAGACTTAAATAAATCTTTTTGCATTGATATTTTTGTTGTAAATATGAAATTAATAAACGGAGAAATCGTTTCGCGTAGCCGTTTCCTTGAAAGTTGTGATCAATCATAAATCGGTCTAACCATATACTTTCATTTTTTTCGGAATACCATCCATACATTGCGTATCCAACAAGTGTTTTGCTATCATACAAAGCTAGTGATGTTGCATTTCCTTCATATAATGATTCGGCTAAAGAAAATGCATTACTTTCAATAAATTGTCGTTGCTCCGCTGTTACGTCTAAGGCAGCTACTGAACGCCAATTCGTTGCTGTTACTTCACAAATGTGAAGATTCATAGTTTCATCTCACTTTCTTATAACTATAAAACCACTATGGATAATTTTACTATGCAATTTTTGTAAGTCAAGGCAATCTGGAAAGAGGTGGCATAAGAAAAGACCGCAGAAACATTTTTCAGCGGTCAGAAATGAATCATTATATTAATTTGTTGCTTCTTTTAAAGTGTTAATGTTCTCTTCCATAAGTGTAAAGTAGTCTTTATTTTTTTTCGCATCATCATCGGAGATAGTTGCAAGATGATTTAAGCGTAAAATTTTCGTTCCTGTTTCTTTTTGAATAACTTCTGCTACTTTTGGTGTAGAGAAGGTTTCAAATAAAATATACTTTAATCCATGCTCTTTTGCTGTTGTTGTGATAGAAGCTAATGTTTTTTGGGAAGGTTCATCAGAAGCAGAAATACCTGCAACTGGAATTTGTTTTAAACCGTAACGTTGTTCCCAATATCCGTACGCTGCATGAGAAACTAATATTTCTTTCGTTTTTGCATGATCAACAACTTCTTTAAATTGATTATCTAAACTTGTGAATTTTGCTTGCAGTGCAGCAAAGTTTTTTTCGAATTCTGCTTTATGCTCTGGTTGTAGCTCAATAAGTGCATTTTTAATTGTTTCAGCTTGTTTCATTGCAAGTGTTGGATCTAGCCAAACGTGAGGATCTTTATCATGATGATGTTCATTTTTATGATCTTCCTCGTGTTCGTCTTCAGTTGAAGCTCGTAGTTGAATATCTTTTGATGCATTTACAACTTTAACATTTTCATTTGTTAATGTTTTTTCCATTTTTTCAGCAAATGCTTCTAATCCAGCTCCGTTATACACAAATAAATCAGCTTTGGCAACTTGTACAGTTTGTTTTTGACTTGGCTCATACGTATGGGAATCTGCACCTGGTGGATAAATAGCCGTTACTTCTACATAATCACCACCGATTTTTTGGGCGAAGTCCGCTAAAGGAAAAATAGTTGTATAGACGGAAAGTTTACCATTTTTTTTATTTGTTGTATTATCTTTGTTTGAACATCCAGCAAATATAAGGGTAAACATTAGTACGAATGAAAATATAATTGATCTTTTCTTCATTTTGTTTGCCTCGTTTCTTTACTTTCTAAAAAATATTTTCTCCATAATAAAAGAAAGAATAACTTCTTTTATTGTAAAACGTAATAATTACGCTTTATGCTCCTGGTTTAGTATAATACATCTTTGACGATGTTGCAATAAATAATAATGATTACGATTTATGATTTGTTCTAAAATTGTCACAATGCTATGGCTTATTTTTTTTGTTTTTGCATATATCCTGCTAGTCGCTTCATATAGTGTGATAGAGGGTGCAGAGAAGGAGATGAGCGAATGGGATATGTGGGTGAAGCGATTTTATTAATATTGGCTGTTATATTTCCATTATCATGTGTGCTGTTTTTTTTAAAAGGACTTATTCGAAATTTAGGCGATACAAGTACAATTACTGAGGCACCAAAAGAAGAAAAAGAGTAAACAAAGCGCTTGCATACTGCATAATGCTTGCTTATGATAGAGAAAGAGATTAGAAGATAAAGAGGTATGGAAAAGGATGAAAACAAGAACAGCCTTAGTACTTGGAGCAAGTGGTCTAGTTGGACAAGAAGTGATACAGCTACTGCTTGATTCGGATTATTATGAGTCAGTTACAATTTTTGTGAGAAGATCACTAGACTGGGAACATGAAAAGCTCCAACAAAAGCAGGTAGATTTTTCGATTTTGGAACAATATAAAGAATTTTTTGCTGTAGATGATGTGTTTAATTGTCTTGGTACGACAATTAAAAAAGCAAGGACAAAAGAAAATTTTAAAAAGGTTGATTATGATTATACATTACGAGCAGCTCGTGTAGCTGAAGAACAAGGGGTACAAAACTTTCTTGTTATTTCTTCGTTAGGGGCAAATCCGAAGTCGCTATTTTTCTACTCGCAAGTAAAAGGACAGATGGAAGAAGATATTAAAAAGCTAGTCATAGGAGGCATTCATATTTTTAGACCCTCTCTTTTACTTGGAGAGCGAGATGAGTTTCGTTTTGGAGAAAGAATGGGAGAAAAAATTTCGGGAATTATGCCGTTTTTATTTAAGGGGTCTTTTTCAAAATATAAGCCAATTTTAGCAGAGCAAGTAGCAAAAGGAATGTATGTAACAGCGCTGCGAGAAGAGTCTGGGGTTCATATACATGAATCTTCGGAAATTGCTGAGATGAAATAAAGTGAAACTTTAAGCAGTGGGGGGCTTCATCGCCACTGCTTATCAGCCCTCACCAATCGGGCTTTTATGGGCAGTTTATCTCCCAACTAACTGTTTTACTTTTGCTGAATTTTGAGGTGGGAGTATTACTGCCCGTTAATGTGGGATAAAAGTGATGAAAATATTGCTTATATAAAATAAAGAAACTGCCCAAAGATACTATTTGGGGCAGTTTCTTTATTTAGATGTATTTTTTAGTTTTCCTGGAGCACGGCTATATTGAAGTGGCTCAGCCAATTCAAAACCAAGCTCATTCGCTGCTGTTCTTGGAAAGTAAGGGTTTCGTAATAGTTCACGGCCGACAAAAATTAAGTCAGCAGCTCCTTGTTGCAAAATTTCTTCTGCTTGTACACCACTAGTAATAAGGCCAACAGCTCCTGTAGCAATTGAAGCGTGTTCTTTTATATATTTTGCATAGGGTACTTGATAACCAGGGTACACATCGATATGTGCTGGTACAACAGCTCCTGAACTACAATCAATGAGGGTAATACCTTGTTCTTTCATCCACTGTGCAAACGTTACATAGTCTTCTACAGTTAAACCTTCCGGGTGATAATCATGAGCGGAAATACGAACAAATAATGGTCCATTCCAAACTTCTTTAACCGCATCAATGATTTCGCGTAAAAAACGATAGCGATTTTCACAAGATCCACCGTACTCATCTGTACGATGATTTGTGAGCGGAGACAAAAATTCATTAATTAGATAACCATGTGCTCCGTGTAATTCAATAATGTCAAATCCAGCCTTTTTGGCACGTGTAGCTCCATTTTGAAAGGCTATGATGGTTTCTTGTATTTGTTCTTTGCTCATTTGTACTGGGATTTTCATAGAGGAATCAAAAGGAAGAGCTGATGGTGCAATAGGGTCTGAATCAAGAACAGCTTTTCTACCGGCATGTGCAATTTGAATAGCAGCTTTTGCTCCGTGTTCATGAATCAAATTGACAACTTGATGTAGGCCATTTATATGCTCATTATCCCAAATACCTAAATCTTTATGGGAAATGCGTCCTTCTGGTGTTATGGCTGTAGCCTCTAACATAACAAGTCCAACTTGACCAGCTGCACGTGATGCGTAGTGGACGAGATGGAAATTCGTTATTTTTCCGTCTTCGTTTTCAGAGGAGTACATACACATAGGTGACATAACAATTCGATTTTTTAGTGTAACATCTTTTATTGTATACGGTGAAAATAATTGATTGTTCACAATAAGAATCCTCCTTTATTTTCTTAAATGAACATATACCCAAGTATCATTTCTTAAATAATGGGAGTGCCATTTTATTGTAGCACCTTGCACCCTTTTTCCATAACAAAATGCTTAAAGAAATGTTATGATGAGTCTATGTTTAGTGAATATGAAGAGAGGTGGAGTATTTTTCATGTATCAAGCATATTACAAAAGTGAACTTGGATGGATTGAAGTAAAAGGGGATGAGACTGGCATTTCCTCTGTATTATTTGTAGAACAAAAACAAGAAGATATTCCTCATCCAATTGTTGAACGATGTGTAATGGAGCTAGATGAATATTTTCATAAGAAGCGAACGGAATTTACTGTCCCGCTACGAGCGAAGGGAACTCCTTTTCAAAAACAAGTATGGAATGCACTTTGCAGTGTTCCGTATGGAAAAAGTGCTTCTTATCTTGATATGGCAGAGAAAATCGGCAATCCAAGGGCTGTACGAGCAATCGGCGGAGCGAATAGTAGAAATCCTATTTCGATTATTGTGCCTTGTCACCGAATTATTGGGAAGAGCGGGAAGTTAGTAGGTTATGAGGGTGGACTTTGGCGGAAAGAATGGTTATTAAAGCATGAAGGTTTTTTAAGATAATGGAATATTTCAAATGAAACAATTTAGTTGAATTATATATATAAATTAAGAAAATGACATAAAAACCTCTTTTTTTTTAAGGGAGACGAGAGCAGCTGGCCGTGTATAGAAGCGGTCAGGGCCTTTTCCTACCATATGAGAGGTATAAAGTAAAGAGAGAAAGCGAGTACAGGTCATGTTGTATTCTGCATAGCAGTGAATGATATGCCAAAACATTAAAATAGAGTTATGTAGATGATAAGGTAGTGAAGAAGTGACGGGTGTCACTTTTTAATTTTTTAAAAGATAGTATTTGAAATTATCAGAAAATTATGTATAATACTATTCAAGAGTATTTGGTTTTATTTTTAGTTGTTATAAAGAGAAAGAGGGGAAATGGTCTATGAAGAAGAAGGTTTCACTTATTACAGCACTTGCACTTTCTACGAGTGTGTTAGTTGCAGGGTGTGGAAATGGGGAAAAAGCATCAATAACTGAAAAGGGAAAAAAAGGAAATGCAGCGCTTGCTGATAAACAAGTATTAAATTTACTAGAAACAGCAGAAATTCCTTCTATGGATACGTCAAAGTCAACTGATGGTGTATCATTTCGGGCATTTGTAAACGCAATGGAAGGATTATACCGCTTAGATAAAGATAACAAACCAACATCTGGTATGGCTAAAGATATGAAAATTAGTGAGGATAAGAAAACATACACATTTCATTTACGTGATGCAAAGTGGTCGAATGGGGAACCTGTAAAAGCACAAGACTTTGTGTTTGCTTGGCGTCGTGCTGTTGATAAAGCGACAGCATCAGAATATGCGTTTATTTTGTTCGATGTTAAAAATGCTGAGAAAATTAATAAAGGAGAATTACCACTTGACCAACTTGGTGTTACGGCAAAAGATGATAAAACATTAGTGGTTGAGTTAGAGAAACCAACACCATATTTTCTAGAGCTTACAACATTCCCAACATTTTTCCCATTGAATGAAAAATTTGTAAAAGAACAAGGTGACAAATACGCATTAGAAGCAGATAAGTTATTATATAACGGACCATTTGAGATGAGTGAGTGGAAGCATGAACGAAGTTATCAGTTAAAGAAAAATCCGAACTATTGGGATAAAGGTAATGTGAAGTTAGAGGAAATCAATGTAAGTGTTGTAAAGGAAACATCAACAGCTGTAAATTTGTATGATAGCAACGAAGTAGATCGAGTCATTTTAAGTTCGGAATTTGTTGATAAATATAAGAAAAGTGAAGAATTTAAATCGGAATTAGATCCACGTATGTATTTCATTCGTTTTAATCAGAAAAAACAGATTTTTGCAAATAAAAAAGTGCGTGAGGCTATTAATTTAGCATATGATAAAAAGGGAATTGCAAATGTAATTTTAAACGACGGATCATTACCTGCATATTACTTAGTACCACAAAAGTTTACAAAAGGACCGGATGGAAAAGACTTCCGTGAAACAAATAAAAGCTTTCATGAAGGTAAAGATAATGCAGCAAAAGCGACAAAACTATGGGAAGAAGCGAAAAAAGAGTTAGGTCAAGATACAATTACAGTTGAAATGTTGAACTATGATAAAGATAACTTAAAAAAAGTTGGGGAATATATTAAATCAGAGTTAGAGAAAAACTTACCTGGTTTGAAAGTGAATATTAAACAGCAGCCGTTTAAACAAAAGTTAGATTTAGAAAAGAAATTAGAATATGAGTTCTCTTTATCAGCATGGAGTCCGGATTATCCAGATCCAATGACATTTATTGATATGTTTACTACAGATAGTACATTTAACGAAATGGCATATTCTAATAAGAAATATGATGAACTAGTTGCAAAAGCAAAAGGTGAGTTGTTAACTGATGAAAAAGCACGGTGGAAGGCTCTTTCTGAAGCAGAGAAAATTTTATTTGATGATGAAGCCATTTCTCCGGTTTATCAGCAGGGCATTGCTTTTCTTGAGAAATCTAAAGTAAAAGGAATAGCTAGGCATACATTTGGAGGAGATTCTACTTATAAATGGACATATATTACAAAAAAATAGTACGATAAAGATGCGTGAATATTGCGCATCTTTTTTCTGTGAGGAGATAATGACAATGATAAAAGGAATGAATCATATTTGCTTCTCTGTTTCAAACTTAGAGAAATCAATACAATTCTACGAACAAGTGTTGGAAGGAAAGGTACTTGTAAAAGGTAGAAAACTTGCTTATTTTGATTTGTGTGGGATGTGGATTGCCTTAAATGAAGAAAAGGATATTCCAAGAAATGAAATTTATCAATCGTATACACATATTGCATTTTCGATAGAGAAAGAAGATTTTACAGCTTTAATACATCGTCTAGAATTGAATAACGTACATATTTTACAAGGAAGAGAGCGTGATGTACGAGATTGCCATTCTGTTTATTTTACAGACCCAGATGGACATAAATTTGAATTTCATACAGGAACGCTACAAGAGAGAATACAATATTATAAAGAAACCAAAACGCATATGTTGTTTTACTAAATATTGGAAGGGGGAGAGGGGGATGCATGTACTTGTTGTTGGTGGCACTGGAATGTTACAGAAAGTGTCAAAGTGGTTTATTGAGCAAGGGCACCATACTTCTGTAATCGGTCGAAATGTAAAACGTCTAAATGAGATACAAAATTCATGTCATGCTCCTGAAAGTGTTACGTGTTTAGCAGTTGATTATCATAATAGTGATGAGTTGCGTGCTAATATTAAAAGTTCGATTCATAAAAATGGACCAGTTACGCTTGTAGTTGCTTGGATTCATTCAACGGACGGCTGAAGATGCATTGCAAATCATTAGTGAGGAGACTGGAGTATTTTCGAAAGAATGGGAATTGTTTCATATACTTGGAAGCAGTGCTTACAAATCAGGAGGAAAAGTAAGATGCTCTTCTTTATGTACATATTATCGAATTATATTAGGTTTTATGGTAGAAGAAAAATGTTCCAGATGGTTAACACATGATGAGATTGCGAGTGGTGTTATAGATGGACTTCAACATAAACAACGGGAATGGATTGTCGGAACATTAGAACCATGGAATGCTAGACCGAGTTGGTGAAGGAGAAGATGATGTTGAAAACAATGGTATATATTACGCGTCACGGGGAAACAGAATGGAATGTAGAAAAAAGAATGCAAGGTAGAAAAAATTCAAATTTAACGGAAACTGGAATACTACAAGCAAAACAATTAGGGAAACGCATGAAAGATATACCGCTTGAAGTGATTTACAGCAGTCCAAGTGGAAGAGCGATGCATACAGCTCAGTTAATTAAAGGAGATAGAGATATTCCAATTGTAGCAGATGAACATTTATATGAAATTGATATGGGAGTTTGGGAAGGACATACTCAGGTTGAATTACAGGAGAAATATCCGAAAGAGTTTGATTTATTTTGGAATGCACCGCATCAATATGAAACAAAATCAGGAGAAAGTTTTTATGATGCGAGAATACGGGTGTTAAAGGGACTTGAATACATACTTAAAAAACATGAAGGTGAAAGTGTTTTACTTGTATCCCATGCGATTACTTCCTTACTTATGATGGGGCACTTCGAACAACGCCTTATTGAAAACATATGGAATGGTCCGTTTATGCATAGCGCAAGCTTAAGTATGGTTGAAGTTAAAGCGGGAGAAAGTACAATTCACTTATTTGCTGATATTGCGCATTTTGAAGAGGTGTAAATGATTATAAAGGAAAAATTATATTCTATGAACAAGTAATTTGTTTTAATAGATAAATAGACCGCTTAAAGCGGTCTATTTGCATTTTTGAAAATGCGAAGGATATTTTTTGTATGTTATAGAGCAGGATTAAATTATATATTATATTAGCGACGGGAACGACAAGAACGAGAGCGACGGGAACGACAAGAACGAGAGCGACGGGAACGACAAGAACGAGAGCGACCGGAACGGTGAGAACGAGAGCGACCGGAACGGTGAGAACGAGAACGGCAAGAACGGTGAGAACGAGAACGGCAAGAACGGTGAGAACGAGAACGGCAAGAACGGTGAGAACGAGAACGGCAAGAACGGTGAGAACGAGAACGGCAAGAACGGTGAGAACGAGAACGGCAAGAACGGTGAGAACGAGAACGGCAAGAACGGTGAGAGCGAGAACGGCAAGAACGGTGAGAACGAGAACGGCAAGAACGGTGAGAGCGAGAACGGCAAGAACGGTGAGAACGAGAACGGCAAGAACGGTGAGAGCGAGAACGGCAAGAACGGTGAGAACGAGAACGGCAAGAACGGTGAGAGCGAGAACGGCAAGAACGGTGAGAACGAGAACGGCAAGAACGGTGAGAGCGAGAACGGCAAGAACGGTGAGAGCGAGAACGGCAAGAACGGTGAGAACGAGAACGGCAAGAACGAGAGCGATCAGAACGGCAAGAACGGGAGCGATCGGAACGGCAAGAACGAGAGCGATCAGAACGGCAAGAACGGGAGCGATCGGAACGGCAAGAACGGGAGCGATCGGAACGGCAAGAACGGGAGCGATCAGAACAACGAGAGCGAGAACGTTTATAGTTGGATGTAGGTTCTTGGTTTAGAAATGTTTCCATTCCAGCCCCTTTTACCTCTTCCACTGCTTTTTGAATGTCGTCTTTTGTATACATTTATGAAAAGCCTCCTTGGTGAAAATATGCAATTTCATCTATTTATTGAATAATGAACTTTCTATTAATAAAGTATGTCAAGCTGATGTATTGTGTTTGTTCTTTTTTGAAAATGGTGGTATATCCTAAAAAAACAGACTGTGATAGGCAGTTAGTTTATAGGGATTAATATCCAGATTTTTCGGGCATCAAGAATATTTGTCTGATTTATCCCGCATTAACGGGCAGTAAGACCGCCACCTCAAGATTCAGAGAGAAGCGTTGTCCAGCTCTAGCGGCTAGAATCTCCGGTCGTTTCGCCCCCTCGGACGAGGCAAAAAGCACCTCTCTGCCTTTGGCGCGGGCGTCCTGCGATTCTGAGCGAGCCGCTTCCGCTTTTCTAAAGAAGATATGTGGGGGATAACGGCCCGTAAAAGCCCGATTGGTGTGAGCTTTCCATCAGAGATGAAAAAACTCTCCACTGATGGAAGTTTCAATTTATGCTTGTAGGGATTTGGTTATTGACATAAAAAGTCTTCCATTCCAGTAGCTGTTACTTCTTCAACAGTTTTTTGAATATTATGGCCCATAAAAAAATCCTCTTTAATTCAATAGTTTGAAAAGGAATTCCTCTTTGTACTAATACTTTATGAAGAAAGTAAAAAAGAAGTGTTAATAACTAATAAAAATGAATATATAGTGGATGTGGCAATGAAGAAAGGAAAAGCATACATTGATTGTAGATGAAAGAGAAGGGAAGGGAGAAAATGATACCTTCTTATGATTTTTTTATTCACCCAATGTATATTGTAGAGTTAAGAAAAGATGTTTGGTCTGATGATCCTGTTCCAGCTAAGTTAACATATGATAAAAGAAAGTATGATATTGATATCGCATATCGTGGTTCACATATTCGGAAATTGAAGAAAAAATCATATCATGTGATGTTTTATAAACCAAAATTTTTTCAAGGTGTGCAAGAGCTGCATTTAAATTCGGAATTCAACGACCCGTCTTTAATACGGAATAAGTTATCAATGGATTTTTTTTCAGACATTGGTACGTTATCGCCAAAAGCGCAACACGTACTTGTAAAGGTCAATAATCGATTTGAAGGAGTTTATTTACAATTAGAATCGGTAGATGAAAATTTTTTGCGGAGACGAAATTTACCAAATGGTTCGATTTATTATGCAATCGATGATGATGCTAATTTTTCATTAGTAAGCGAGTTAGATAAAGATATAAAAACGAAATTATTCTCAGGGTATGAATTGAAATATGGGAATGAACACAGTGAAGAAGCTATTAGTGAATTTATTTATCAATTGAATACAATTTCAAGAGCAGCGTATGAAAAAGAAATCGTAAAATATGTTGATGTTGATAAATATTTACGGTGGTTAGCAGGTATTGTATGTACGCAAAACTTTGATGGATTTGTGCACAATTATGCACTTTATCATAATGGAGAAACAAAGTTGTTTGAAATGATTCCATGGGATTATGATGCAACATGGGGGCGCGATGTCCAAGGGCGAAAGATGGGGCATGATTACACTCGTATTCAAGGGTTTAATACATTAAGTGCTAGATTACTTGATGTTAAAATCTTTAGAAAGCAATATAGAGAAATTTTGGAAGATATACTTTCTCATCAATTTACAGTAGAATATATAAAACCGAAAGTAGAAGGAATACATGAGGAACTTCGTCCATATATTTTGCAAGATCCATATGTGAAATCGAAAATAGATAAATTTGATAGTGAGCCGAATTTGATTTTTCAATATATAGAAAAGCGTCGTGAATTTATACGAGAGCATTTAGATGAATTATGAAGATGAGAAAAAAAGAGGATTGAAAGATCAATCTCTTTTTTTGTTATATAATAAGTGTAATATTAAATGAGGAGGAAAATAATGGGGATAAAATGGATTGAATGGGTAAAACAAATACAAGCAATTGCGCAGGCCGGATTAGCATATTCAAAAGATGTATATGATATAGAACGTTTTCATGAGCTTCGGAAATTATCGATTGAAATGATGTCACATTATACAAAAACGGATTGGGAAGTAGTCGAGCGTTTATTTGCAAGTGAAACGGGTTATCAAACTCCGAAAGTGGATATTCGAGCGGTCGTGTTTCAAGAAGGTAGGTTACTTTTTGTAAAAGAAAAAAGTGATAGGAAATGGGCACTTCCAGGTGGATGGGCTGATATTGGATATACACCTACGGAAGTTGCGCGAAAAGAAGTTTTAGAAGAGACTGGTTACAAAGTAGAAAATTTTCGTTTGCTTTCTATCTTTGATAAACAGAAACATCAACCATCACCTTCTGCAATTGATGTATACAAAATATTTATAAGCTGTGAAATAGTAGGCGGTGAAAGAAAAATCGGTATTGAAACAGAAGATGTTCGCTTTTTTGGAGAAGAAGAATTGCCGGAACTATCGATAGGAAGAAACACAGAATGGCAAGTTCGGCAAATGTTTGCTTATATGAAAAATCCGAATAAAGTAAGATTGGTTGATTGAAAAATTTCTTTGTGAAGAATTAGTAAATTTTTTATAACTTGCTTGTTTTTTGGAATAATTTCTAGTAATCTATATTCCATCGTGCACTTTCTCCTTTCAAAATAGAAATGGTAAGTATGTTTTTTTTATTATTGCATAATTTTATACTATAAAGTAGTAGCATATTGGCAAGGATAGATTTTTATGAAATAATAAGAAAGTGTGTGTGTGCGTAGAAAAAAGGAGATAATGAAGAATGTTAGCAAATTTGGTTGAGCAGTTACTACAATTTTTTATAAGTCTAGGCTATTCCGGAATTGCGCTAGGACTTATGATCGAAATTATACCGAGTGAAATTGTATTATCTTACGCGGGTTATTTAGTTGCTAAGGGAGAAATTAATTTCGTTGGGGCAGTAATTGCCGGGACGATTGGTGGAACGTTAGCACAAATTTTCTTGTATTGGCTTGGATATTACGGCGGACGTCCATTTGTTGAAAAATATGGTAAATATATATTGATTAATAAGAAACATTTAGATGTAGCAGAAGAGTGGTTTAATCGATATGGTGCAGGCGTAATTTTCTCTGCGCGCTTTATCCCATTTGTACGTCATGCAATATCGATTCCAGCAGGACTAGCTAAAATGTCATTGCAACGATTTACAGTATATACAGTACTCGCGATTATTCCATGGTCTATCCTGTTCATTTATTTAGGTGAAAAACTTGGTGGGAATTGGCGTCATATTAAAGAATATGCTGCTGATTACACGCATTATTTCATCGCAGGGGCGATTCTTTTTATTGCTGTATACATAGGTATGAAATTATTGAAAAAAAGAAAAACAGTTCGTTAAAGTCAATGAGTTTTCATTGGCTTTTTTTGTTTAGTGAAAAATTGGCAAGGAAACTCCATCACGAGATTTTTTTGATTGTGATTGAAAAAATACATCATGGAAACAAAACAGTGGAATGGGAAAACGACAGAATCAATCCTTTTGCTATATCCCACAGAATATAATCATTGAAATGATCACCTATAAAGCAAAACGAAAAGGTATTCCTGTACAAGTCTTAGAAAAATCATATACAAGCAAAGCATCCTTTCTAGACAATGTTGCGATTCCCACTTACGGTGAGGAAGACATTCCTGTATTCAGTGGAAATCGTATTAAACGTGGCTTGTATCATACGAAAGAGAATAAACTACTGAACGCAGATGTGAAAGGTTCTTATAACATCTTAAAAAAGCAGTTCCAAAGGCATTTGCCGATGGAATAGAGGGGTTGTGCCATCAGGCAGCTGTTTCAACTCTACTCGTGCAAGATCTGAAGAAGATAATTGCCGGGAGTTTTCATCTTATATCAGTTCTAAAAGTAGAAAGTTGTCCATATTGTGTAGTAAAACAGTATAGCGGAGGAGTTTCATGAAAGGATCACCGTTTTTACGTGGAACATTCTTTTTAACAATGGCAACTATGATTTCGAAAATGTTAGGTTTTATATATGTTATTCCTTTTACAGCGATGGTTGGAACGGGAGGATATGTATTATATACATATGCTTACCGCCCTTATACAATTATGCTTAGTATCGCAACGATGGGACTTCCTTTAGCTGTCTCCAAAATGGTATCTAAATATAATGAATTAGACGATTATTATACGGTGAAACGAGTATTAAAAAGCGGGCTTATTTTTATGGGAGGTATGGGAGTAATATCATTTTTATTGTTATATTGTTTAGCTCCCTATCTGGCAAAGGGTGTTATAGATAGCGGAGATCAAACAGGTAATAGTGTAACAGCTGTTACATATAATATTCAAATTGTAAGCTTTGCTTTACTAATTGTTCCTTCTATGAGCTTATTACGTGGATTTTTTCAAGGGTTTCAATCGATGGGGCCGTCTGCTTTAAGTGTAGTAGTGGAACAGTTTTTTCGCATGTTAACAATCTTAATCGGAAGTTTTGCAGTGCTTCATATAAACAAAGGATCAACAGCGGTGGCGGTTGGTGTTGCTACGTTTGGTGCTTTTGTAGGAGCTGTAGCAGGACTTGGAATATTAATTGCTTATTACTTAAAGAGAAGACGTCATTTAAAGAAAAAAGAACATATGAGTGTTCCGCAAACAACAAAATCATTTTTCGCATTGTATAAAGAATTATTTGCATACTCTATTCCGTTTGTTGTCGTTGGTCTTGCAATTCCCTTGTATCAAACAATTGATACATTTACAATTAATAAGTTATTAATGCAAATGGGATATTTACAGCGAGAAGCGGAAAAAATAAATGCTGTGATTGGGCTAGTACAAATGGTAGTGTTAATTCCAGTTTCGGTTGCTACAGCTTTTAGTATGTCACTCGTTCCTGAGATGACAAAGGCGTATATAGCCAAAAATGACCAGTTATTATATAAACATTTTACAAGAACAAATTTGCTCGTGGTATTTCTAACGATTCCAGCATCGTTAGGAATGATGGTTTTAGCTGAACCAGTATATACATTACTATTTGGGACAGGAAATGATCCTGCGCTTGGAAGTGTGATTTTACGCTATTACGCACCAGCTTGTATATTATTTTCGCTCTTTGCTGTCACAGCGGCTATGCTGCAAGGGATTAATCAACAGCGAAAAACGATAATTGGTTTGTTTTTAGGAATAGGGATAAAAATTGTGTTAAATATTGTATTGCTTCCACAATTTGACTATATTAGTTTTATTATTGCCACATATGTTGGTTATACTGTTTCTGTTTCGTTTAACTTGTGGATACTTTCTAAATATGTTATAAAGGCAACATAATGTCTATAAAAGACAGAGAATGCTCTGTCTTTTTCTATTTTAATAATTTGTGAAGAAAAGCGTTTTCAAAACAATTTTCTATTGAAATCTTTTCATTTGTTTCATATGCTGAAAATGGCGGTTTAAAATAGACTGTTATTTCAAAGTGAGGTTGGTTCCTACATGTAAAAAGAATCGGGGTGATAGTATGTTAAATATTTATTTAACAGACCGAAACGGAAAACTACAAGAGATCGAGGAGATTCAGAAAGGCTGCTGGATTAATGTACTCCATCCGACGGAGGAAGAAATTCAATTTTTAGTTCAAACATTAAATGTTGAACTGGACTTCATTAAAGACCCTTTGGATGATGAAGAACGTTCGCGTATTGAAAAAGAAGATGATAATGCTTTAATTATCGTCGATATTCCAACAGTTAGACATGACGAAGAAGGAAATTCAATGTATGATACGATTCCGATTGGTATGATTGTCATGCCGGAATGTTTTGTTACAATTTGTTTGGAAGAAAATCCGATTTTTGAGCGTTTTATTAATCAGCGTATTAAAGAATTTTATACTTTTAAAAAGACACGCTTTGCACTGCAACTCTTATATACGATTTCTACTTATTATTTACGTTATTTAAAACAGATTAATCGAAAAACAACGGATTTAGAGCATGAGCTCAATAAATCGATGAAAAATAAAGAGATTTTTACGTTATTAGGGCTTGAAAAAAGCTTAGTGTACTTTACGACATCTTTAAAGGCAAACAAGATTGTGATTCAAAAATTAATGCGAAATAATACATTTTTGAAAATGTATGAAGATGATCAAGATTTACTTGAGGATGTATTAATTGAAAATAAGCAGGCAATTGAGATGGCCGAAATATATAGCCATATTTTAAGTGGTATGATGAATACATTTAGTTCTGTCATTTCCAATAATTTAAACAGTGTTATGAAGTTTTTAACTTCTATGACTATCATATTATCAGTACCAACAATGGTTTCCAGTTTTTTTGGGATGAATGTTCCGGTTCCTTTAAGTGAAAATCCTCATGGTTTTTTAATGGCTATGATTATATCGGCAATATTATCTTGCTTAATGGCCTTTGTTTTTTGGAAAAAACGTTATTTTTAATATGAAACTCAGCTGTTTTGGAACATTTCCAAAACAGCTTTTTTGCTTTAAATTATTGATAAATTAGCATTTTTGTACACTACTGTCCATGAATTGACGAAAGGAAATATGTATAATATACCATTTAGGTTAATTTTTATAACTACTTGTTCAATCTACGGATTACAGTTACAATTACATATTGTTAATGAAAAGATGGGGGATATGCATCATGGAAATGTTTCATTTACCAAAAGCGTTCCTGCAAATGAATACGATTTTTATTTCAATTTTAATTGAAGCATTGCCATTTGTATTAATTGGTGTATTTATTTCAGGATTCATTCAAATGTTTGTGACAGAAGATATGGTAGCAAAGTGGATGCCAAAGAATCGTATTCTGTCTGTCTTATTAGCAGTTTTTCTAGGGATGATGTTCCCAGGGTGCGAATGTGGAATTGTTCCTATCGTAAGGCGCCTTATTGGGAAAGGAGTACCACCATATGCAGGGATTGCCTTCATGCTGACTGGACCAATTATTAATCCTGTCGTTTTATTTGCGACATATGTAGCGTTTGGTAGCAGTATGCATATGGTTTGGTATCGCGCTATTGTCGCTATTATTGTCGCTGTTATTGTGGGTCTTGTCTTATCGTTTATGTTTAAAGATCATCAACTACGGAATACTAATTTTCCAGTCATAGATCATAATCGACCATTTCGTCAAAAATTTTGGGATGTATGTACACATGCTGTTGAAGAATTTTTTTCAATGGGAAAATTTTTAATTATTGGTGCGCTTATTGCGGCAAGCGTACAAACTTTTGTGAAGACTTCTACCCTCCTTGCGATTGGACAAGGACCGTATTCTTCACCAATTGTTATGATGGGACTTGCTTTTATTTTATCATTATGTTCAGAAGCTGATGCGTTTATTGCATCTTCATTCCAAAGTACATTTGCAACACCAGCTCTAGTCGCTTTTCTTGTATATGGACCGATGGTAGATATTAAAAATATGATTATGATGCTTGCGAATTTTAAAACGCGATTTGTTATTGTTGTTATTGTTTTAATTACAGTTGTTGTTTATGCAAGCTCACTACTCATTTATATGATGGGGTGGTAATCGATGTTTCGAGCTTATATTTTACTTGGATTTACAATTTTGTTAGCACAACTTCATATTTCTGGTGATATCACGAAATATATCAATATGAAATATGCGTATTTATCAAAAACAGCAGCGATTATTTTAGGATTTTTAACTGTTATCCAAATGATTATTGTATTTCAAAAAGAACATGTTAAACATGATCATGAATGTGGATGTAATGCAAGTCACTGTGGTCATGATCATTCAAAAGACGAGAATACATGGTGGAAACGTACGATTGCGTACACACTATTTTGTTTTCCAATTATTTCGGGGCTCTTTTTTCCAATTGCAACACTAGATTCTGATATTGTAAAAGCAAAAGGGTTTCATTTCCCAGTTGCACAGCCAGAAAGTAAAGATCCGTTTATGAGTCGACAGTTTTTAAAACCTGATACGAGCATTTACTATGCACAAGAAGGTTATCGGGAACTCATGGAAAAAGAGAAGAAGCAATTCGCAACAAAAGGAAAAATTGCTTTAAACGATGCTGACTTTTTGAAAGGGATGGAAGTCGTTTATAACTATCCTGGCGAATTTACGGGTAAAACCATTTCTTTTAAAGGGTTTGTATTCCGTGATGATTCTTCTAAAAAAGAACAATACTTTGTATTCCGTTTTGGAATTATTCACTGTGTTGCTGATTCAGGTGTGTATGGGATGCTGGTCAAGAAACCAGAAGATGCACAGTGGAAGAATGATGAGTGGATTCAAGTTGAAGGAACAATTTCAACAGAGTTTTATCAACCGTTTCACGCAAATATCCCTGTATTAGAAGTTAATAAATGGAGCACAGTAGAATTTCCAAAAGAACAATATGTATACCGAGGAGCCGATTGATAAAATCGGCTTTTTTTATATAAATGTAAAACAGATAAGAGAGACTCCAGTTATTTTAAATTTTACTTTATGATTCTAAATAGAAAAAGAACATCTAAATATTAGATGTTCTTTTTCACAGAGTGTTGGGAAACCCTTCAGGATTTCCGACACTCTGGGAATTATTGATTTGTTAATGAACAAAAGAACTAGAAA
>NZ_JAQOTJ010000028.1 GCF_028401955.1 Bacillus sp. BP-3 | reverse complement strand
TTTATCAGTGTTGACAGATAAAAAGAGGTTCAGACACAAAAACAGGCTGCGGAGAATACTTTCTCCACAGCCTGAAAAACCCGGCCATGGCCGGGTTTTCCCATTATTTACTTACTTCTCCTTCTTGCTTCCCTGGATATTTCGCACCTTCGTACTTATAAATGTAAACTTTAGCAAATTTGTTATCACCTTTATCGTCGAAAGCTACTTTCGTAATTATGCCATCGTATTCTTTTATAGCCCGAACCGCATCACGTACTTGTTCACGCGTTGGATACTTACCGTTATTTTTCTTAATAGCATCTTTTATTCCTTGTAAAATAACACCAGCTGAATCATATCCGTATGCAGAGTATGCTTCCACATCTTTTTTGAACTTCTCTTTATATTCTGTTACAAATGTTTTCCCTTTCTCTGTAACTGTTGGTGCTGTCGCTACTGTGGTATAATACGTATCTTTTAATCCATCTTTTGCAACTTCTCCCATTGTTGGAGAATCGATACCGTCGCCACCCAAAATTGGTGCTGCAACCCCTTTTTCACGCGCTTGCTTTACTAAAACGGATCCTTCTGAATACATACCACCAAAATACACAAGATCTGGCTTTTTCGCGACAACTTGGTTTAACACACCACTAAAATCTTTCTCACCAACTGTAATCCCTTCATAACCGACAATTTTTGCTCCTAGCTTTTCTGCTTCTTTTTTAAATGCGTCAGCTAACCCTGTACCATATGCCGTTTTATCTTGAATTACAAAAATATTTTTTGCCTTTATTGTTTCAAGCGCATATTTCGCTGCCGCCGGACCTTGGAAATCATCTCTTGCAACAAGGCGTGTAACAGTCTTTAATCCACGTTCTGTTAATTCAACTGCCGTACTTGATGGTGATACCATAACAAGATTTGCTTTCTCATACGTTTCTGAAGCGGCAATTGATACACCTGACATTAAATGTCCAACAACGCCTAAAACTTCTTTATCAGCCGCGACAGACTGAGCATTAGCAACCCCTTTTTTCGGGTCACCTTGATCATCTTGCGGAACAAATTGTAATTCAAAACCTAATTTTTTAAACTCTTCTTTTTGTTTCTCTACTGCAAGCTGTGTTCCAAGCTTAATAGATTCTCCAAACGCAGCCGATCCACCTGAAAGAGGGGATTCAGAGGCAATTTTAATTACTTTACTTGTCCTTGCTTCATTTTTCGTAGAGGCTGAATTATCATCTCCTTTACCCGTACACCCTGCCATCATTCCCGCTAATAAAACACTTGATAACAAAAGCGATATCTTTTTCTTCACAGTAACCCTCCTGCTTTTCAATATTTTTAATATTTAAAATATTAATCTATACATAAAAGATGTACAATAAAAATCGTTAGCGTTTTCTCGTATCATTCCGACACGATTTGCTAGCAACTAACATAGAAAAAGAGTCAGTGCATGCACTGACTCTACCATTTCACTATTATTCCTTGCTGACTACTTTGTAAACAAGCCGTAATAACACGAATTACATTTAGAGCTTCCTCAGCAGTAACAGGCGGCATTTCTTGTTTCAGTATCGCATCTCGCACACCTTTATAATAATTCTCATAACACCCTATTTCTGTTGGAACACGAATTTCTTGTTCCTCTGTAGAAAGAACAGTATACATCTGCATAGCATCTTCTCCATAGCCCTCATCACCAGGCTTCATTCCTACCTTTAGCTGATCTTCTTGGGAATCCATTCCATATTTCACGATCGAGCCTTTTTCACCGTGAATGCTAAAATGTGGTCCCGCATATTTAACGTGACTACTGCTATGAAGAATAACACGCATTTCTTCGTAATGAAGAATGATATGAAAATAATCATCTATTTGCGATCCTGGGCGCTGATTGATAACATCTGCATAAACTGCTCCCGGCATTCCAAATAGATATAACGCTTGATCAATGAGATGTGAACCCAAATCAAACAACATTCCTGACCCTGGTAATTTATGTTCTCGCCAACGATCGCGAACATTCGGACGAAATCTATCAAAATGAGCTTCATATGTATAAACTTTGCCAATTGTATCTTCTTGTAATAGTTTTTGAACCGTTCTGAAATCGTTATCCAAGCGGCGGTTATGATAGACACTTAATACAACGTCATGCTGTTTCGCTAGCTTTATCAATTCTTCCCCTTCTTCAACAGAAACGACAAAAGGCTTTTCAACGACTACATGTTTACCGCGGAGAATTGCTTTTTTTGCATATTCAAAGTGCGTTGTGTTAGGTGATGTAATGATAATAAGATCAATGTTCTCTTGCATTACAAGCTCGTCAATTGTTGTAACAACTTCAACATGTGGAAATGATGCTTTTACTTTCTCTTCTTGTGAAGAAACGATCGCACGGATTTCGTAGTCTTCGATTGTTTGCAGCAGCGGAATATGGAAGGTTGTACTAGAAAATCCGTAACCTACAACCCCAACACCTATTTTGTTCATAAAACCCCTCCAAATTATATATAGACTATAATGAATTTTTATTATATCAACTTATCTTTTTTCTACATAATGTTTTGCTTTTTATAATGGCAACATAGATGAACATGCAAAAAAGCCACCCTACTTAGGGTAGCCCTCATATTAAGCTAAATATGCTTCTTTCACAAATTCATTATGCATCAACGCTTTCCCTTCTCCTACCATTTTAATTTCTCCTGTCTGAATCACGTATCCACGATGCGCAATCTGCAACGCTTGATACGCATTTTGTTCAACAAGTAGAATCGTCATTCCTTCTTTATTAAGTTCTGAAATAATTTCAAAGATTTGTTCAACAATAATTGGCGCAAGTCCCATTGAAGGCTCATCTAACATAAGTAAATGAGGCCCGCTCATGAGCGCACGTCCAATTGCAAGCATTTGTTGTTCACCGCCACTCATCGTACCGCCCTTTTGTTCTAGCCGTTCTTTCAACTTTGGGAAATAGTGAAAGGTGCGCTCCATCCGTTCCTTCACTATTCTCTTATCCTTTACTGAAAATGCTCCCATCTCCAAATTTTCTTTTACTGTTAGGCGTGAAAAAATACGTCTTCCCTCTGGTACATGAGCAATTCCTGATAAAGCTGTTACGTGCGGAGATTGTTTCGTAATCGGTTTACCCTCAAACGAAATTTCTCCTGACTTCGGTATAACAAGACCACTAATCGTCTTTAATGTCGTGGATTTTCCAGCTCCATTGCATCCGATAAGCGTTACAATTTCGCCTTTTCCTACAGAAATATTAACGCTTTTTAACGCGTGAATCCCACCATAATACGCATTTATATTGATAAGCTCTAGCAAAATACTTCCCTCCTTTTTTATCTTTCCCGAACAATTTTGCATCATTTTTTTACTTTATTCTGCATTACTTCTCTAACACGGCACTTTTTCCTAAATACGCTTCAATAACTTTTGGATTGTTCCGAATATCGTCCGGGCTTCCTTCTGCAATTTTTTCACCGTGATCTAATACAATGATATGTTCGGAAATCTCCATGACAAGTTTCATATCATGTTCAATTAATACAATTGTTATGTCCAGTTCTTCACGCATACGATAAATAAGAGCTGTTAATTCTTTCGTTTCTTTTGGGTTCATTCCGGCCGCTGGCTCATCCAATAGTAATACTTGCGGTTTCGCTGCAAGCGCTCTAGCAATTTCAAGGCGACGCTGTGCCCCGTACGATAAATTTTGCGCTTCTTCATTTAATAAGTGGGCTAAACCAACATATTCTAAAAGCCCATATGCTTTCTGCTGCGCTCGTTCTTCTTCTCTCTTTACCGCTGGCAAATGTAACAAAACCCCTAACAGGTTACTTTTCAGATGATTGTGAAGTCCTACCATCACATTTTCAAGTACTGTCATATTGTTAAAAAGACGAATATTTTGAAACGTGCGAGCAATACCATACTTTGAAATATCATGCGGCTTCAAATGAGTTATCTTTTCTTCTCCAAGTAGAATGTCCCCTTCATCTGCCTTATACATGCCAGTTACCATATTAAAGAACGTCGTTTTCCCTGCTCCGTTCGGTCCAATTACAGCTGTAATCGATCCTTTTTTCACTTTCATATCAACATTTTTCACTGCAACAAGTCCGCCAAACCGCTTCGTAATATTTTGAACTGTTAAAATCGTCATATACTCACCCCTAGGCTCCAAATACATTCTCTTTTTGTTTTTGTGATTCGATTTGTTTTATCCCGTCTTTTTTCAGCTGCTCTTCATTAAATTTCCGACTTTTTGCAGGGATGAGCCCTTGCGGTCGATACAAAGCAAATAAGATTAAAATACCTCCAAAGATGAAGCGCTGCATTTTGGCCGGAGAAAGTGCATCCGGAATTGCAATCGTTCCACTTAAGTTTAATTGGTTTAACCAGTTTGTTAGTTCAGTAAGTACTTGTAAATTTAAAATTGTCATAACAGCAGCTCCTAAAATTACCCCTGGCACACTCCCCATACCACCAAGCAATACCATAACTAGAATAGTAATCGATTCTAGTAATGTAAAACTTGTTGGATCAACAAAAGTTTGTTTTGCAGCAAAGACAACACCCATCATTCCAGAAAATGAAGCACCGATTGCAAACGCTAGCAGCTTTGTTTTCACAAGCGGAATTCCCATCGCTTGAGCTGCAATTTCATTTTCACGAACTGCCTTCCACGAGCGACCTATTTTCGAAAACTCTAATCGTTTTACAATAAAGATTACGAATAGTAAAATAATAAGCACAATGTAATACACTTGACTCGATTGCAAAAACGTAAACCCGAATAAAGAAGGTGGTTTTACAGAAGATAACCCCATTGCACCGTTCGTAATATTGACTGGTTTATCTAAATTATTAAAAATAATACGAATAATCTCCCCGAATCCAAGTGTCACAATCGCTAAATAATCGCCTTTTACACGTAACACCGGGATGCCTAGTAGGACCCCAAACACTGCCGCAATAAAACCGCCTAGTAAAATAAAAATCCAAAAACTTTCTCCTGACAATGGGTAATGACCAAATGGCATAAAATTATTTGCTTGTACTGTTGCAAAAATACCGTATGTGTAAGCTCCTATTGCAAAAAAAGCAACAAATCCTAAATCTAGCAATCCCGCAAAGCCGACAACGATATTTAACCCCAGCGCCATAGCAATATAAATTCCAACTAATGTTGCCACTTCCATATATGACTGATAAGCAGGACCACCGCTTGCTGTGAATGGAAGCAATATAACTAACACAAATAATCCTATTAACCATTTCCATTTACTATGCAAATTTGTATAATACAATAATAAAAGAGACGATAATAATAGTAGAAATGCCGTTACTGACTTTTGGGCAAAATATAAACTTGCAGCAGTTATCCCCATATAAAGGACTAATAGTATAAGTTGCATCTTCGTATTTTCCCTTATCATTTCTAACTGTTTTCTCATTATGATCACCTACACTTTCTCGGCAATTGCTTTGCCGAAAATGCCTTCTGGTTTAAAAATTAAAACAAGAATTAAAATTCCAAAGGCAAATACATCCTTATATTCAGCTCCCAATATTCCAGAAGATAAAATAGATAAATTTGCAGCGGCGAACATTTCTAGTAGTCCAAGCAAAATACCACCAACCATTGCACCTCGAATATTACCAATCCCTCCTAAAACCGCTGCTGTAAAGGCTTTTAATCCTAAAATAAATCCAATGTATGGATCTATTGTTCCATATTGTACAGCAAACAAAACACCTGTTGCTCCGCCAAGTGCGGAACCGATAAAAAACGTAAGAGAAATTACCTTATTCACATTTACTGACATTAATGAAGCAGTATCACGATCTTGTGCAACAGCACGCATCGCCATTCCCCATTTTGTTTTATTGACGAAAAAGTCTAAAGAGAGCATCATAATAACCGCAAGAACGAGTAGAATAAGTGAGGATGTTTTAAGCTTGGCGTTATTAAAAGAGGACATAATTGCTGAAGCCTGTACTGTAATTTGATCAGTGAATAAAGTAGGACCTGTTATAATGTAATTTCCTTTTTTTAATTCAGCAATAAAGCGAACGATATCTTGCAATAGAAAAGAAACACCAATTGCTGTAATTAACGTAATCAGTTTCGGCGCTTTTCGAAGCGGTCGATACGCAACCCTTTCAATGCCCATCCCAAGAAAACCCGTTATTAGAGATGTTACAACTAAAACAAGTAACAATGCTAACAAAGCTGGCATAACCGTCATTAGGCCAAACCCCATAAAAACAAGAAAAATTGTTGTACCAATAAAAGCACCCGTCATAAAAATTTCTCCATGAGCAAAATTAATAAGTTCTAATATCCCATAAACCATCGTATATCCTAATGCGACAACTGCATACACTGCACCAAGTGTTAATCCATCAATTAGCACTTGAGGAAGGGTATGCATGATTTCTCCGAACATAGAAATTCCTCCCCTTTATTTTTCTCTAAAAAAGGTACGGAACATAAGCACCGTACCCATATCATCTTACTTTTTCTCTACTTCTCCTTCTTGTCTTCCTGGATATTTTTTCTCTGCAAATTTATAAATATATACTTTTGCAAACTTATTATCCCCCTTGCTATCAAACCCTACGTTTGTTACCGCTCCTTCAAAACTATTTGTTTTCCGAACAGTGTCACGCACTTGTTCCCTTGTTGGCATTTTGTTGTTATTTGCTTTAATCGCACCTTTCACTCCTTGCAGTAGTACACCCGCAGCATCATATCCATAAGCTGAATATCCTTCTACCTCTTTATTAAATTTTCTCTTATAATCATCTGCAAACTTCTTTCCTTTTTCCGTCGTTTTCGGGTCAGCAGCGATAGAAGTATAATACGTATTTTCAATAGAATTACCTGCAATTTCTACCATCGTTGCTGAATCCATACCATCACCGCCCATAAACGGAACCATAAGGCCTTTTTCACGAGCTTGCTTCACTAACAGTCCACCTTCTGCATAAAGACCACCAAAATAAATTAAATCAGGTTTTTTTGCGAGTACTTTATTTAACACACCGTTAAAATCTTTTTCTCCGACCGTAATAGATTCATAACCCGCTATGGTTCCACCTAATTTTTCAACTTCTGTCTTAAATGCTTTAGCTAAACCTGTTCCATAAGCTGTTTTATCATCAATAATAAAGACGCTTTTTGCCTTCAATGTTTTCAATGCAAACTCTGCCCCGGCAGGACCTTGAAAATCATCTCTTGTACAAATACGATTTACTACTTTCAAATTACGATCCGTTACTTCAACAGCAGTATTTGTAGGTGATACCATAACAACATTATTTTTTTCATACACTTCAGAAGATGGGATTGCAACTCCTGAATTCATATGTCCAACGACACCAAGCATTTCTTTATCGGCACCAATAATCTGTGCGTTTGCAACGCCTTTTTTCGGATCCGCTTGATCATCATATGGCACAAACTTTAGTTCATATCCTAACTTTTTAAACTCTTCTTTTTGTTCTTCTATTTTCAATTGCGCACCAAGTTTAATTGCTTCTCCTTGCGTTGCAGAACCACCAGAAAGTGGTGATTGCGTCGCTATTTTTATAACCTTTCCACCACCGCCACTCGTACTTGCTGTATCGGTATTACCATTTGTTTTATCACTGCATCCTGTTAATAAACCAAACATACACACCGCCGATAGAAAGAAGGCGAAATTTTTTTGTTTTCTCACTCATGCACCTCCGTAATTTTATTTTTCTAAATTTTTTAAATATTTAGTTAAATGATAATAGAAGTGTTTTATTTGTACAACTACTATTCCTCATACAAATTTAGACAAAAATGCCCGACTTATTATATAAGTCGGGCGTCTTCTTACTGTTTCTTCTTATGTGACCACGTTTCGACAACAAGGCCAACATCACTTACATCTATTAATAAGCTTCCGTTACTATAACGATCTTTATTCCGAAGTGTTTGCGGATCTATTTGTTCTATGACTTGTTTTTCTGTCCGCATACAAACGACTTCATCATCTCGAACGACTTCCACACCGACAATTCGATATGGGTTTTTTTTCAATTCTTTAAAGATAACAAGGCCCCGTTTTGCTCTTGTTGATTTTTCAATTTCTGCTGCCTTTAATCGTTTTACCGCACCCCGTTGTGTAATAAGAACGAGCGCATCTTTCTCAGAATTAACAGGAAGACCGCATACAACGTAATCATCTTCCTTCACATTCATTCCTTTCACACCAGCTGCCCGTACACCAACTGGGCTTACTTCTTCTTCATTGAAAATAAGTGCATAGGCACCATGCGTAGCAAGAAGAATATCTTGCGTTCCATCTGTAACAAAAATATCGACGACTTCATCATCTTTCTTTACATTAACCGCGACAAATGCACGTGAATAACGCTGCACTTTATATTGATTCAATTCTGTTTTCTTAATCATGCCATTTCTAGTGACAAACGTAATAAATCGCTTCTCTTCCTCAAAATTCGGAACAACAGTTGCAAAGACGAGCGTTTCATCACGGTCAAGTGAGACAATATTCGCAACGTGCTGTCCTAGGTCTTTCCAACGAATATCCGGCATTTCGTAAACTGGAAGATAAATATAATTCCCTTTGTTTGTAAATAAGAGAATTATTTCCGTTGTATTCGTATCAAAACGATCTAATAATAAGTCGCCTTCTTTCATACCAAAATCTTTTCCATTGGAAGCATTATGAGAACGCCAACTTGTACGCTTTACATACCCTTCCTTTGTTACTGTTACAATCACATCTTCTTGTGGAATCATGACTTCAACATCAATTTTAATTTCTTCGATTTCTTCTTCAATAACAGAACGACGATCGTTACTAAACGTTTTCTTAACTCTCTTCAAATCTGTTTTAATTACCTGAAGAAGCTTCTTCTCACTTTGTAGAATGGCCTTTAGCTCTTC
This sequence comes from Bacillus sp. BP-3, assembly GCF_028401955.1. GTDB lineage: Bacteria > Bacillota > Bacilli > Bacillales > Bacillaceae_G > Bacillus_A. Next base: position 19,219 of record NZ_JAQOTJ010000028.1, on the reverse strand, counting down.
AATTTTCTTTTGTAATTCATCAGCTTCTTTTTCTAGAGCTGTAATATCTGTATTTGTTAAACGGTACAATTGAAGCGACACAATTGCTTCTGCTTGTACTTCTGTAAATGAGAATTTCGCAATTAAGTTATCTTTCGCATCACGCTTATCTTTTGAAGCACGAATTGTTTCAATGACTTCATCTAAAATAGAGAGAGCTTTCATTAAACCTTCAACAACGTGTTGACGTTTTTCTGCCTTGTTTAATTCGTACTGTGAGCGTCGTGTTACAACTTCTTTCTGATGCCCAATATAAGAATCTAAAATTTTAGGAAGTGTCATCAAGGTTGGTCGGCGATTATGAATCGCTACCATATTGAAATTGTATGGTATTTGCAGTTCTGTATTTTTATATAAGTAATTTAAAATACCTTCTGCATTTGCATCTTTTTTCAATTCAATAACAATTCGAAGACCAGTACGATCCGTTTCATCACGTACTTCAGCAATTCCATCTAACTTCTTATCTAAACGAAGTTCATCCATTTTCTTAACAAGATTCGCTTTGTTTACTTCATAAGGAATTTCTGTAATAACGATTTGCTGTTTTCCGCCGCGAATTGTTTCCACTTCTGCTTTACCGCGAATGATAATTTTTCCTTTTCCTGTTTCATACGCCTTCTTAATACCATCAAGGCCTTGAATAATTCCGCCTGTTGGGAAATCTGGTCCTTTGATGACAGTTAATAACTCATCGACATTACAGTTTGGTTTATCAATGCGCATCATCGTGGCATCAATAACTTCCCCAAGATGATGCGGTGGAATTTCAGTTGCATAACCAGCTGAAATTCCCGTAGATCCGTTCACTAAAAGGTTGGGAAACATAGCTGGTAATACAACCGGCTCTTCACTTGTATCATCGAAGTTTGAAACAAATTCCACTGTTTCTTTATCAATATCACGCAATAACTCAGAAGCAATCGGTGATAAACGAGCTTCTGTATAACGCATTGCTGCTGCTGGATCACCGTCGACACTACCATTATTCCCATGCATTTCAACTAATACGTTTCGTACTTTCCAATCTTGACTTAAACGCACCATTGCTTCATACACGGAAGAATCACCGTGGGGATGATAGTTACCAATTACGTTACCAACTGTTTTTGCCGATTTACGAAATGGTTTATCGTGAACATTTCCTTCCACATACATGGAATATAAAATGCGGCGTTGTACTGGTTTTAAACCGTCTCGCGCATCTGGAAGCGCACGATCTTGAATAATATATTTACTATAACGTGCAAAGCGATCGCCGAGCACGTCTTCAAGCGGGAGGTCATGAAACTTCTCTGCCTGCATGTTATTCCACCTCCGTTGCCATAATCATTTCATTTTCTAGAATATTACCTTCTTCTTGCATACCAAACTGAACATTGCGTTCAATCCACTTACGGCGGGGCTCTACTTTATCACCCATCAATGTTGTCACGCGTCGTTCTGCTCTTGCAGCATCATCAATTTTCACGCGGATTAATGTGCGCGTCTCTGGATTCATCGTTGTTTCCCATAATTGATCTGCATTCATTTCACCAAGACCTTTATAACGCTGAATTGTATAACCTTTACCAACCTTCTGGATCGTGCCATCTAACTCTTCATCTGACCAAGCATATTCAATGACTTCTTTCTTTCCTGTTCCTTTACTTACTTTATATAAAGGAGGAAGTGCAATGAATACTTTCCCAGCTTCAATAAGTGGTTTCATATAACGATAGAAGAATGTTAATAGTAGCACTTGAATGTGTGCTCCATCTGTATCTGCATCGGTCATAATAACAATTTTGTCATAGTTGATATCTTCAACTGAAAATTCTGCTCCAACACCGCCGCCAATCGCATAAATAATCGTGTTAATCTCTTCATTTTTGAAAATATCCGCTAGTTTTGCTTTCTCTGTATTAATTACTTTACCGCGCAATGGCAGGACAGCTTGGAAACGACGATCACGACCTTGCTTTGCTGAACCACCTGCGGAATCGCCCTCTACTAAATATAGCTCGTTCTTTTGCGGATTACGTGATTGTGCTGGTGTCAGCTTACCACTTAATGTTCCTTCTGAACGTTTTTTCTTCTTACCGCCTCGTGCTTCTTCACGTGCTTTTCTTGCTGCCTCGCGTGCTTGTGCTGCTTTGACTGCTTTTTTCACAAGAAGCGTTGCCACATCTGGATTTTCTTCTAAAAAATACGCTAAGTGCTCTGATACAACAGCATCAACAGCTGAACGCCCTTCGCTTGTTCCAAGTTTCCCTTTCGTTTGCCCTTCAAATTGAAGCAACTCTTCTGGAACACGAATGGAAACAATTGCAGCTAATCCTTCACGAATATCTGTTCCTTCTAAATTCTTATCTTTCTCTTTTAACAACGAAACTTTACGTGCATACTCGTTAAAAACACGAGTCATCGCTGTTTTAAACCCAGCTTCGTGCGTACCGCCATCTTTCGTACGTACATTATTTACAAAAGAAAGAATGTTCTCAGAATACCCATCATTAAATTGAAAAGCTAATTCTGCTTCTATACCGTTTTGCTCTCCAGTAAAATATACAACCGGGTGTAAAGAGTCTTTCTCTTCATTTAAATATGAAACAAACGCTTCAATTCCTGTTTCATAATGAAAAACATCTTCCAAATCATTACGTTTATCTTGAAGTACAATTTTCATACCTTTTAATAAAAAGGCTGATTCACGTAATCTTTCACATAACGTTTCATAGTTATAATTCGTTGTGCTAAAAATTGTTCGATCTGGTTTAAAATGAATTGTTGTTCCAGTATCTCTTGTTTTTCCAATTTTTTCAAGAGTTGTAACTGGAACACCCCCTTTTTCAAATCGTTGTTCGTATACGTAACCATCTCGTTTAATTGTAACAACAAGCCATTCAGACAGCGCGTTTACAACTGAAGCACCAACACCGTGTAAGCCACCGCTCGTTTTATAACCACCTTGTCCAAATTTACCACCAGCATGAAGTACAGTTAAAATAACTTCTGGTGTAGGTTTTCCGAGCTTATGCATTCCTGTCGGCATACCACGCCCTTTATCTACTACACTTATACTATTATCTTTATGTATTATCACTTTAATTTCATCGCCAAAACCCGCTAATGCTTCATCAACGGAATTATCTACGATCTCATATACTAAATGATGTAATCCGCGGCTATCCGTACTCCCGATATACATACCCGGGCGTTTCCGAACGGCTTCAAGCCCCTCTAGCACTTGAATTGCATCTTCATCATATTGAAACTGACGCTTAGCCAAACTCCTTGCCCCTTCCTATCCAAAAAATCAGAACATATGTTTCTTATTATAGAATAACGCCTTTTCCTTGCTTTTGGCAAGTCACGTTATGTCTTTCATATACTATTTTCATAAGAAAAATCCTTGTTTGTCACAAGGATTCCTCTACGCTACTATTTCAGAAAAGTAATCGTTTGTCAACGAAATATGGATATGTATTCCAAAACAACTACATACTCCACCATTTTAAAATCAACAAAATGATAATCATCCAAAATGGAGTAACAAGCAGCAATCCCCAAAAACAACCTTTAAAAAACTTCATGATGAACACCTCGTTCATCTGCTTTTCCCTATTGAATGAATAGGAATTCAATAAACTTCACAAATAAGACTTATCCCGCTATTCGCGGACAGTAATCAGCGGGGGATAAATCTCCCCCCTCTGATTAAAGTTTCACTTTATCTTGTCATTGCATGTTCAACTTTAATGCAGCGATTCATAATGACAGTATAACCTTTTTCTTTCAAAAAATGATATGCTTCTTCGTTTTGTAAACCTAATTGTGCCCAAAATGTACTCGCTTCAATCTGCACAAACTCTTTTGCAACATCCATTAAAAATTCAGAACGACGAAATACATTGACGATATCAACAGGTTCTTTTATTTCAGCTAGCGATTTTACCGCCTTTTCTCCCAATACAGTATCTACCGTTGGGTTAACAGGAATAATACGATATCCTGCATCTTGCATCGCTTTTGACACCATATAGGAAGTACGTTCCGGATTAGCAGATAATCCGACAACTGCAATCGTCTTACTATTTTTTAAAACCTCTCCAATTTCCGTACGAGTTGGATTTTCAATAGTCATATGTAATCCCTCCTGTTCATTTAGTATAGCCGATAAAGAAAGTCTCTTTCAACATGAAAGAGACTTTCTTTATTAATTCGAGTTAGCAGTAGCAGCTAATGTGACTGTTTTCTTTATTTTCTCACCATTTCGATACGCTGTCACTTCGATTTTATCGCCAACTTTTTTCTTCTCATATAAATATTTACGGAATTGAACTGCATTTTCTATTTTTTGGTCATCAAAGCCAACAACAATATCATACTTTTGCAATCCTGCTTTTTCTGCTGGTGATGCTGGATCAACCTGTGCTAACAGAACCCCGCCTGTTACATCTTTCGGTAATTTCAATTGACTTAATGCATAGCTTGGAATTTCCTCAAGACCCCTTACTCCAACACCCATTACAGGTCGTTTTACTTCACCAAATTTTTCAAGGGAATCAATAACTGGTTTTGCCACATTGATTGGAATCGCAAAGCCAATTCCTTCTACTTCTTGCTGTGCAATTTTACTAGAGTTAATACCGATTACTTCACCATTTTGATTAAATAATGCACCGCCGCTATTCCCTGGGTTAATCGCTGCATCCGTTTGAATTACTTGCGCTTGCCAATCAGGACGTTTGTCATTGTTAATATCAACTGGAATTTCACGATTTTTACTACTGATAATTCCTTCTGTTACACTTCCATCAAAACCAAGCGGGTTACCAATTGCGATTGCAGATTCTCCTGCACGGATTTTATCTGAATTTCCTAGAGTTGCAACTTTGTTAATGTTTTTCCCATCAATCTCAACAACAGCAAGATCTAACAATGGATCTTTCCCTACTAATTTCGCTTCAACCTTTGTTCCGTTACTTAACTTTACTTCTAATTTATTCGCACCATCTACAACATGGTTATTCGTTACAATAAGTGCTTTATTTCCAACTTTTTTATAAATTACACCTGATCCTGATCCCGCCTCAGCTTCTTGCCCTTGTTGATCAGCGGAAAATGGATCTACAGTTTTTTGATAGTTAATTACACCAACCACTACTTCTTTTGATCCTTCAATCATACCAGGAAGATCCGTTTCACCATTTGTTTTATTCACAACTGGAACCACTGTTCCCTCTACTTTTGATTGTGAAACTACACTGTTACTTACCCAAGGCATATACGGAGTTGCAACGCTAATTGTAACGGCACCGATGACAGCACCGACAACCCCCGTGAAAAAATATCCTTTTTTGCTTTTTGATTTTACAATTTCCGTCCGAGTTTCATTCGTTTCTGGTTGGTCATAGTATCCCATAATTTACTTATCCCCTCTCTGCTGATATCGTATTTTTAGTATATACACGATGTGTGTCCTTTCTGTGAACTCATCGTGAAATCCAAACAAAAAAATACTATCATATTCATTGTAGACAAAGATACAAAAAATTGTACATGCAATGAATATAATGATGCTTAATTGGGAACAGATGTTTCATTCTTCAAATTTGTATCCTACACGAATAACTGTACTAATATGTGTTGCTTTATCACCTAACTTATTGCGAAGTTTCTTAATATGCGTATCGACTGTACGATCATCTCCGAAATAATCATATCCCCAAAGCTGATCTAACAAATGCTGACGAGATAATACAATTCCTTTATTCTCCATTAAGTAAACAAGCAACTCAAATTCTTTATGTGTTAATATTACCTCTTCACCATTTACCGTTACCGTACGTGACAAACGATTCACATCGATACCAGCAAATGAAAGCGTATTTTCCTCCGCTTGCCCTACTGCACCGTCTGCACGCTTTAATAATGTTTTGGCACGAGCAACTAAAATCTTCGGACTAAACGGTTTTGTTACATATTCATCCGCTCCTAGTTCAAAACCAAGTAAAGTATCATCTTCATCGGAGCGAGCTGTTAGCATAATAATCGGTACAGCTGATTCTTTTCTTACACGTCTACATACAGACCAACCGTCAATTTCTGGTAACATTATATCTAATATAATTAAATCCACAGTGTGCTCCGCAAACAGTTCTAATGCTTGCTTGCCATCTTCTGCTTCGATCACTTCAAATCCCTCATTACGAAAATAATCACTAACTATTTCTCGTAATCTTCTTTCATCTTCAACAAGTAAAACTGTCTTATTCAATCCTATCCCGTCCTTTTACTCTTTCAATCGAATAATACGTTGATTCGAGCTCCCTCGAAACGGCAGGGTGAGATCTCGCATCTCTAGCTCAAATCTTCCATCTACTAGCACATCAGCATAGTGCAATAACTCTATCATATCATTATTTTGCGAATTCTGTATCTCTTCAAACGTATAACCTGTATAAATCCATAAATTTTTTTGTAAATCTTTCACGTTTTTTGCTAGTTCTTTTATTTCAGCAGCTTGGAAAAATGGATCTCCACCTGAAAATGTTACATCAGTAAGGGGATTTTTTTCAATCTCATTTATTATTTCTTCTTTTGTCATCTCAGTCCCATTACAAATATTCCAAGACTGTGGATTATGACAGCCAAAACAACGATGCGGACAGCCCGCAAAAAATACGACTGTCCGCAACCCTTCCCCATCTACCACACTATCATGAATGATGTTCATTACTCTCATGAATGTTTCACCCGCTCCTTTTCTTCACTGCGTTTCGCGCTGTTCCACTTTGACATGTCTCCTACAAGATATCCAGTAATGCGGCGAATTCTTTCAAAGTCATGTTCATTTTCATTCCCACAGCTTGGGCATTCATTTCCAATTATCCCATGATAACCACAACATTTACAGCGATCGACCGGGTGATTAATTGATCCATATCCTACGCCATATTGAGCCATTGCCTTCACAATTTGCTGTAATGCTTTTTGATTATGAATAGCCGCTCCGTCAAGCTCAATATACGTAATATGACCACCATTACAAAGCGCGTGAAATGGTCCTTCTAAACGAATTTTATCAATGGCTTGAATAGGATAATAAACAGGGATATGGAATGAATTTGTATAAAAATTATGATCTGTTACACCTGTAATTGTTCCAAATTCAGCTCGATCTTGTTTGATAAACTTTCCAGATAATCCTTCTGCCGGAGTTGCAATTAATGAGAAATTCAATTGATGTTCCTCTGTTGCTTGATCCATTTTCTTTCTCATATATTCAATAATCTCATATCCAAGCTTCCAAGATTCTTTGTCTTCTCCATGATGTTTTCCCGTTAAAGCAACTAAACATTCCGCTAGACCTATAAAACCTATACTTAATGTACCTTGTTTTAAAATTTCAGCAACAGCATCCTCAGGCTTCAATTTTTCACCGCCACGCCATACTCCTTGCGAATATAAAAATTGAAAATCTCTTGATTTTTTCGTTGATTGATAGGAAAGCCTCTCTAATAATTGACAAATACCTAGATCCACATAATAATTTAAGGCTTCAAAAAATGCTTCTTTCGATCCACTTATACACGCTAATTTCACTAAGTTAAGAGAAGTAAACGATAAATTCCCTCTTCCAATCGCAGTTTCTTCCCCATGAATATTAGACATAACACGCGTACGACACCCCATATAACACACTTCACTTTCAGGACGTCCATCATAATACGCTGCATTAAATGGCGCATCTAAAAATGAAAAATTTGGGAATAATCGTTTCGCTGTCGTTTCTATTGCTAATTGAAACAAGTCATAATTTGGATCTTTCTCTTCAAAATTTACTCCCTTTTTTAACTTGAAGATTTGAATCGGAAAAATTGGTGTTTCTCCTTTTCCTAATCCAGCTTGAGTCGCTCGTAATAATTGTTTAATTAATAATCTTCCTTCTTTTGTTGTATCTGTTCCGTAATTAATGGAAATAAACGGAACTTGCCCCCCACCTCTGCTATGCATACTATTCGAATTATGAATAAACGCCTCACATGCTTGATACGTATCATTTTCTGTTTCTTTCCACGCAAACTCTTCTATTTGCTCAGCTGTTAACGGATATGTTGCTAAACGTTTTTTATGTCGCTCAAACGTTTTTCTCACATATGGCGCCAAATCTACATCGAATAGCGCAAATGATTGTCCACCATGCTGCATATTTTGATTCGCTTGAAAAATAATAGAAGAAAGCGCCAATGCACTTTTAATATCTTGTGGCTGCCTCATATGCCCGTGCCCTGTATGAAACCCGTTTTGCAGCATTTGCGCTAACGGAATTTGCGAACAGGTTGTCGTACCTGTTGCATAAAAATCTAAGTCATGCGGATATAAAATATTTTGATCAATTGCTTGTTTCACTTTCTCAGAAAGCAGTTCTTCTATCGCATAATACCTTGCACTTTCAGAAGCAAATTTTCCCATCATTCCCATTGGAGATCGACCATCAACATTTGCATTTTCTTGCATTAAATCTTGTTCATTTGCATGAACAATTTTCGCGAAAATCCCCTTTAGATTCTCATCATATTCACTATTTTTTTTCATTTCTTGATTCATTCCTTAACCCCCAACAACATCTTGTTCATTTACTATCAAAATGATACAACATATAGTAAGAGTGAATCTGTGAAAAATGTAACATTCTTGTGAAAGTTTTTTTAAGATCTTTTGAATCCATTTTTCCTCATATTTCCGAGTTGAAATTTCACCTTACAAAAAAGAAATGTGATCTTTACAAATGTGTGGTACAATATACGGGAAAAACTCTTTTTACCCTTTATCAACACATTTGAATAAAGGAGACTGAACTTATGCTTACATATCTTGTATTTATCGTTGCCTATTTACTCGGCTCGATTCCATCTGCACTTGTTGTTGGAAAGATTGGTTATGGAATCGACATTCGCGAACACGGCAGCGGAAATTTAGGAGGAACGAATACATTTCGTACATTAGGGAAAAAGGCAGGTTTTATTGTTACAATTGCTGATATTTTAAAAGGGACTTTGGCTACAGCGCTACCGATCATGTTTGGGTTAAATATCCATCCCCTATGGTTTGGATTAGCTGCAGTGGTAGGACATGTATACCCCATCTTTGCAAAGTTCCGCGGTGGAAAAGCAGTTGCTACTTCTGCCGGTGTATTATTATGCTACGCACCACTTTCCTTTGTAATATTAGCGGCTATCTTTTTCACCCTATTATTTACGACGAGATATGTATCACTTTCTTCTATGATAACAGCCGTCTTCGCTGTTATTGCAGCACTTATAAACGGGGATAAAATCTTCATTATTGCCATGTGCTTATTGGCTGGAATGGTTATTTATAGACACCGTGCAAATATTGGACGAATTATAAATAAAACAGAACCAAAAGCAAAATTAACAAAAAAACAAAAATAAGATTGTGACCCACATAACGCAAAAAGAAAACGCGAAGCATATAAATGGCGTCTTTTTGCGTTATTTTTTATACTAAAAGAAAAAGTGATTATGTTGGAGGAATACTAGATGAACATTTCAGTATCAAAAGAAGCACTAAACTGGTATAAAAACGAGCTTGGTTTACAAACCGGTGATAGTCTTCGCTTTTTCGTACAATACGGTGGATGTAGTACCGTTCAAAAAGGTCTTTCTTTAGGAATTCGTAAAGACGATCCTGCTACTCCTGTCGTACAATTCCAAGAAGATGGTATTACTTTCTTTATTGAAGGCGATGATGAATGGTTCTTTGATGGTCATGACTTGTCTGTTACACTTAGCGCTGATGATGAGTTCCCGCAATTTCATTATGTAAAATAAAAAACGTGGCCTACGCCACGTTTTTTTATTGCTTTTTAATCTTCTCATACATCTCATACCATTTTGGGTACAATTTTTTAAATGACACTGGACGAAAACCTTCTTTTTTCGCGCAAATATTCGTTGTAAATGCTGTAATACAACGCTCACCGTTTCCATTATAAATTTCATAGCCATATACAACACGTAGTGGGCTCACAGACTCCACCCATGTTTTCACAATAGCTTTTTCTCCGTAACGCATTGCTTTTCGATATGTAATTTGCAAATCAAGTACAGGAGATACAATTCCATCATTCTCCATTTCAACATACGAAAACCCTAAGTCTTGAATTAATTTCGTACGGCCAAGTTCTAACCATACTAAATAGTTTGCGTGATACACGACACCCATTTGATCTGTCTCTGCATAACGGATGTCAATCTCCTGTTCTGCTATAAACATCATGTTAACTCCTTCTCGCTTGCATTTCTTTCTACACCTTTAATCATAATACAGAGAATCTGAAAATAAAATAGAAGCGGCGGATCTTTTTTCCTTAAAGGAGTGAGCATATGCTACAAATCATAACTGTACAAAGCGGAGATAACGTGTATAAATTAGCTAAGCAGTACGGAACAACAGCAGAAATAATTGTAAAAGATAATGGATTAAACCCAGGTGAAACACTCGTCGTGGGGCAAGCATTAATTGTGAATACACATGGAAATACCTACTATGTACAACCTGGCGATAGCTTATATAAAATTTCCTTAACCTACAACGTACCTCTTGCCAGTTTAGCAAAAGTGAATCATTTATCATTAAAATCCCCACTCCAAGTCGGACAGCAATTATATGTACCAAAAGGAACAAAAAAAATTATTGAATCCATTGCCTATTTACAACCATCCACAATTCCGATTAAAGAAAGCTTAATTGCTTCCACCAAAGCGATCAATTCATATTTAACCTATTTGGCCTACTTTAGTTTTGAAGCAAAACGTGATGGAACACTGAAAGAACCCACACAAACATCTGAAATCGTCTCAATTGCAAAACAAGGGCAGACAATTCCAATGCTCGTTATTACAAATCTTGAAAATGGAAGTTTTAGCTCTGAGTTAGCAAGCATTATTTTACGCAACGAAACCATTCAAAATACGTTTATTACAAACATTTTACAAACCGCTCAAAAATACGGCATGCGTGATGTCCACTTCGATTTTGAGAACTTTGCACCAGCAGACCGCGAAGCATATAATCAATTTTTACGCAAAGTAAAAACACGTTTACCAAAAGGATATACACTCAGTACAACTGTCGTCCCAAAAACAAGTTCAACTCAAAAAGGTCCAGCTGCAGCTCATGATTATAAGGCACAAGGTGAAATTGTTGATTTCGTTGTCATTATGACATACGACTGGGGATGGCAAGGTGGACCGCCTCTTGCAGTATCTCCAATTGGTCCTGTAAAACAAGTTCTTCAATATGCAAAATCACAAATGCCGCCGCGGAAAATTATGATGGGGCAAAACTTATACGGATTTGATTGGATTGTTCCGTTTAAACCAGGAAATCCTCCTGCAAAAGCAGTTAGTTCTATTGCTGCCGTTGCACTTGCCCGCAAACACAATGTCCCAATTCAATATGACTTCACTTCTCAAGCTCCTCACTTCAATTATTACGATGCAAATGGAGTAAAACATGAAGTATGGTTTGAAGATGCTAGATCTGTTCAAAGTAAGTTTAATTTAATAAAAGAACTAGGAATTCGCGGTATCAGTTATTGGAAAATCGGCTTACCTTTCCCGCAAAATTGGCGACTCCTTTCAGAAAACTTTTCCATTACAAAAAAAGGCTGACAATTGTCAGCCTTCTCTTACTGATTACGATACGCAGCTTCCTCTTTAATTTCTTTTCGCATTCCTTCAATACTTTCCATGCGGCGCTCATTTTTCGCTTCGATTTCTGCGCGGTCTTTCTCATTTGAAAACTCGGCAGCTTCTCTTGCTTCGTTCATATTTTCAATTGTGTTATATACCGCCTCTTGCAATTTCTCAACGTTATCACTGCGATCATCTGGGTTTGGACTTGTTTTATATTGTTCTGGCATCTTGTCTTCCTCCTTTATTGAAAATACATACAACATTAGTTTGTAAAAAAAACCTGTAATTATGTATGCAAAAAAAGAGGGAGAATGATTCCATTCTCCCTCTTTCTAACCGTTATCAACAATCGGTTGTTTCCCTGATTTATCTTGCATTTGTTTTCCTTTATTACCGCCTGCTGCTCTTGATTGCATCCCAATTTGATTTGGTGCAAAATCTTGTGGTTTTTTCTTTGGATTACCCATCATATCGCCTCCTTACAACTAGTATCATTCTAGTTGTAAGAATTATTCAGCCTGTTTAAAAATACGTATTTCGTAACGCTTTTCTAATTTTTCTTCAATCCGTTCAATCGCATCACGATCATTGAGTAGTTGCCGTTTATTTTCTTTCACAAGTTCTTCAAACGATTTTCGTCGTGTTCGTCTCATACTGTTCACCCTCACTTTCGTATTACTAGTATGAACAGTAAAAAAACACCCTAATCAGATTTGTGAGAAAATTTTATTTTTTGCACATACAATTCACATAACTTCTCTTTATGAACGCTGCAACGTTTGCATTCCTGTCTCATATGCTTCAAGTATCACATCTGCAAAAGCAACTAAATCTTCAGGCTGATCAATCATGATTCTTGTAAGGCCCCATTCACTTTTCGTAGCACCCTCACATAAAACGTTCGGATACAATGCTACTATTTCATCTTGTTCTTTATTGATTAATACGTATCGTTTTCTTCCCTTTAGCTTAATTCTTGCAAAGGAACTCATTGCTTTAATGTCCAAATAATTCCCGACACAGGCGTGACGAATCACTGTTGTATCTTTATTATGCTTTTCCAGTATTTCTTTTACGATCTCATATGCTCTTTCTTCGTCCTTTGTTACACCTTCAGAAATTACCTTTTTTACTTTTCCACCCTTTAGCTCTGCACATTTTTGATATACAGCTGCACAAGTGAGACAATCATCTAATGCATTATGAGAGGCTACTTCAATTTGTAACAATTGTTTAAGAGTTTCTAATTTATGGTTTGGTACATGTTTTATATATCGTTTTGCTAAACTAAGTGTATCAATCACGACATTTTTCGGTGTGCCAAGTCTTAATCGTTCCATATTACTCTTTAAAAACCTTATATCAAAAGAAGCATTATGAGCAATAATTGTATCTTCTCCAAGAAAGGAAACAAACTCTGGTAATACAATATCAATTGTCGGCGCAGCTGCAACATCAAAATTCCGAATCCCCGTCAACATCGTAATACGACTTGGAATCATTTTCTCTGGATTCACATACGAAACAAATTGATCCGTACATATATGATTTCGATATCGAATTGCAGCCATTTGAATAATACTATCTTGATAAGGATTGAATCCTGTTGTTTCAAAATCAATTACAACATAATCACCTATAAAAGTTCCCATAACCTTCTCCTCAGCTTTTTATTTATATTATAACTTAATGAATTGGCTTTTAAATAGAAAATAGGAATGGCACACATTCCATTCCTATTTGCATCTTTACTTTAAATTTGCAACTCTTTTCTCCATTTCCTTCACCGTCATCGGTCCAATAATTTTATCTTGGATAACACCTTTTGTATCAACAAAATATGACGTTGGAATCGTAATGACTTTATAAGTAGTTGTTACCTTTATATCTGTATCAAGAAGAATCGGAAAGGTTACCCCTTTTTCCTCTGCAAATTTTCGGACCTTCTCTTTTCCTTCAGTTCCCTCTGACGCTGTATAATTCACTGCTAATATTTCTACATCCTTCTGGTATTTACTATAAAACTCCTGCATATCTGGCATTTCCCTTTGACATGGACCGCACCACGTTGCCCAAAAATTCACAATAACCTTCTTACCCTTTAAATCAGAAAGCTTTACCTTAGTACCGTCTAGCTTGGACAATTCGAAATCAGGTGCCACTTTTCCAATTTCAATACCATTTTGCGCAATTACTTCTTTTTCATCCACTGTACTTTGCTCTTGATTATCTGCAACTTCTACTTTCTCTTTCCCAAACTGCTGATAGACTGCATAGCCAGCTAAACCTAATAACACAACAACAATTGCTAATTTTCTCCACATTTACATCATTCCTTATATTTTATCTTTGTCCCCCAGGTCCTCAAAAATGAAAGTTTTACTTTATTTTAGCTTATACGGAGAAAGATGGAAATATTCAACATTAAAGATTACTCTCTTTCTTCCAACCCGTCTTCAAAATGGAATAAACTAAAGCATCAATTGATTGGTTTCCTTGATAAATATAACCTCTTAATAATCCTTCTTTCTGAAACCCTAATTTTAATAACAAATGTGAAGATGCCATATTTTCAGGATATGTAATCGCTCCAATCCGAAATAGATCTAACTCTTGAAAACCATATGCTAACACTTCTTTTACTGCTTCAGATGCATACCCTTTTCTCCAAAAAGCAGAGTGAATATCGTAACCTATCTCAGCTCGTTTACTCCAAACTTGTAAATTGTTAAAACCCACTGTTCCGACAAAATCACCGGTTTCCTTTATAACAATTCCCCAACGAATTGCTCGTTTTCGAATATATAAAATTTCCACTGCATCACTTTCTGTTGCCTCTCTAATACGCAACATATAACACCCCTTGTATGTAGTGCATCTGTATTACAAATTTATAATTGAAACTTTTCCTGAATGATTTTAGCAACCTCTTGCGGTCCAAATAATAAAACAAATTTCATAAATACCTCCATATTCAATACAATCTATTCTTAGAAATCATTTAAACTTTTGAAACTATATTCACTACTTCCAACAACTCTTCTAAATCCTCAATAACATGTTCACCTGTAAAAGGCTGTCCCCAAAATGTATCCTTCTTCCATATCGCATGCATCCCTACATTTCTAGCCCCGATTACATCATTTTCTGGATGATCGCCTATGTATATACTTTCTTCAGGTTTGACACCTAATCTTTCTAAAGCTCTTAGAAAGATTTCAGCTTGTGGTTTTTTTATCCCCTCTTGCTCGGACACTAATATAGTATCCATATACTTCTCAATTCCAAGAGCACGAATGTTCAGTAATTGAAATTCAGTAAATCCATTTGTAATCATGCCTAATAAGAACCCTCTTTTTTTGAGCTCCTGTAAAACGTTCTCCATATGAGGGAATGGCATACAGTGATGCTGAAAACTCTTTATGTAATCCTCTAATAACTGCTCCCAAGTTAAACTGGAAATACCATATTCTCTAAGTAATTGCTCATATACTTTGTCTTTCCAAACATAACCCTTATTATCTAATTCAATAAACCTAGTTACATATTGTTCTTCAGATATATGCTTAAGTTCACCGAGATATCTTTTATATTGGTCTCTAATAAACAGTTTAAGAGACTGATCTCTGTCTAATAGAGTTCCATCTAAATCAAAAATAATAGCTTTAATCATATAGCTTCTCCTCATTTCAAAATCTTTAGATTATTTGAAGTTGTATACTTTATATTCTCCATTATTTGATGAAAGTCTAAGAATATTACTGTCTTCTGGTATCCCTTCAAAATAAGCAGCAATACACCCTGTTGTACATCTATGTCCGGATAATAAAATATTCAGCTCGTTTTTCCTATATTTACTTTCAAGTTCATTCATGAAACCAAAGATTCTTTTCACGTAACGATTAGGTTCTTCAACACCGTTATAAACACTGGAATCTGGCACAGCTCCAGCCATTTTTACTTCACCTTTTTTTAATCCATCCGCTTCTCCTAAATTAAAAACATCAAGTCTTTCATCAATTATTACTTTTATACCTGTTGCTATCTCCGCTGTTTGAATTGCTCTTTCTTGCGGAGAGCAAAATACGTAGTCAAATTTTATATTTTCCAATTTGTCTCTTAAACGTTTCGCTTGCTCTATACCATGTTCATTTAAAGGTAATCCGGCTCTTCCTTGCAGTCTTCCTTCTTTATTCAAATCGGTTTGTCCGTGTCGAACTACATAAATCACTGCTCCAGCCTCCCAGTTACTTGCAAATTTTTATTCCCCTTGATTAATCGCTCTTCTTACTATTTATATAACGAGCTTTACATTTTCTTTTGGTACCCATCCTTCTTCTAGAGTTAGAACTCTTTTGCACCAAATCCATCCATTAAGTTCATTTAACCCTACTAGTTGTTCCCCTTCATCAACATTCAACTCTTTTGCGGTATAATCTTCCATAGCAATACCTTCTTTTCCTTTCCATTGAATAAATTGCGCTGGCACCCACCCGGAATCATTTTTATCGATTGTTGTACAGAAGTACCAATTATCCCAATTCTCTAATCCTTTATATTTTTCACCAATACTAAATGACTGCCCTTTAACTAAGCTAATAGGATTCGGATAATTCGTCCTATGACTTTTTAAAACTACATAATTCACTACGAATCCCTTCTCTCTTATCTACACTTTATTAGTAATACTATAAACCCACCTATTTCCTGTAAATTCGACAAAAAGTCTAGTGAATCCTTTTATATAAAAAGCAAAATGTACGCACTTCGAAAATCATTCTTGCACTTTCACTGACATACTACCAATCGTATCCGCTCCATTTTTTAAAGTGACTTTTACATTTCCCGATTCTTTAAACGTGTAAGGAGACAGTTCATAAATTCCTTTGATTTTAAACTTCTTATTCACCTCTTGTTTCGTTGTATCCGTAAGCAAAGACAGTTTCGGCTCCCAAACTTCCACTTTTCCAGATGGATAAGTGATCACAATTTGAGTATCCGCTAGATGAATATCCTCCCAAAGTGTTATATACATGTGTGTTTCTTTTCCCTTTTTAATCAATTCCTCAGAATAATATCCTAACTCTCCGATATTTCCAAAGACAGTATATTTCTCATTTTTTACCGTAACATCCATATAAAGAAGTTTATATGTCATTTTATGATATATACCGTAAGCGGTACAAAGAACACCAATTGCTGTTAGTCCTAAAAGAAACTTTTTCAATTGTTTTCCTTGAAAACTTACCATCATCGCTGAGTTTGGAGTAATTTTTTCTGCTAATAAAAAGATAAAAACTACAATTAAAAGTCCAATCCCGAACACAATATACATACGATTCCCTCCTTTGATATGAAAAAGCAATCGTTTCTTTTTTATGAATCTCGTTCCTTATAGCACTTTCTCACACCGTCCCTTCATTTTCCTGCGCATTAAAAAATAAAGAAACTTACGCATTTGCAACAATCAAACGTTTCTTACAAGAACTTTCTTTAAAATAATATGTATGTTATAACTTTGAAATAAAGGTTAATTAAAAGAATGTTATTAAACCATATTTGTTTGTATAAGAAAAACTTCATTTTGAAATAAAGATTGCGCAAAATGAAGTCTTTTCTTGTGAATGGTTATAAAATTTTTATAAAAAAGATACGACTTTTTTACAAACGATGCATCTTTGTTTCAAACCGACAATTTAAGCATTCAAAATGATCCCCATAATGAATAAACCATGCCACCAACAAAAAATGCTAAACCTAAAGCAAAAATAGTCAAAGCGAGTATTACATTTTTATTATTTTCCATAAACTTGTCTCCTTGTAATTTTGCATTTGTTTCATTTTTTATACTAAAAAAACCTTTAGTCGTAATTATATCTAAAGGTTATCATCATCATACTTCTCAGTTTATAAAAGTTTATATTCTTCCTGTTTTCACTGCTCTAGCCCAATCTAAGCGACCATTTATTTCACTTTTGTTAATTGCTCCATCTCGATTATAAGGAATATGTAATTGCTCTATCATCCAATCATTTTCTTGTTTTGTAACAATTGTATAATTAGCAAATGGTGAACCTGATTCCATTTTATGATAGATTGGTAATTCATCTTCATAAGCAGGTAGCCCAACACTTCCTGGGTTAATAATTATTTTATCATTTGGAAGATAAATGACTCTTGGGATATGTGTATGTGCACAAAAAATAAGCCTTTGTGGAATACCACTTACTAATTTCATAATATCTTCTGTCTTTTTAAGCACTGATCCACTAGCGTTCATTTCCTCTAACAAATATATTTCATCACTTGTCGGTGTTCCATGACAAAAATAAAAATCATCTGTTTGTAAAAAATTAGGCAAATTAGAAATCCACTTTTTATGCTCATCCTCTAATAAATTCTGTACATATTGAACTGTTAAATTAGACGTATTAGACTCTAATAAAATTCGATCGCAATTCCCTTTAATACTTTGAATATTTTGGTTCATTAAAAGATCATAGGTTTCCAGTGGAAATAAAGGACCATATAAGCTATCCCCTAAATTATAAATAGATTGAATCCCTCGGTTATTAATATCTGTTAGCACAGCTTGTAAGGCATCTTTATTTCCATGAATATCAGCCATTATAGCAAATTTCATACCAATTACCCCTTCAGAATTTATAGTTTCACTTTTATTTCATCATAAATATGAAAAAATTCTGCCCTCAATTTATATAAAACGAATATTCATACTATTATTCTACATTAATTGGAAAAAGCCGACACTAAATATTTTTAGGATCAGCTCTTGCTATTAAACATCGTGACTCTATTTCAAATTCACATATATGCGGGAGTTTAACATATTAGACGTGAGTGAACTGTAGTTTTGAAAAAAGATTAACTGAAAACGCTTTGTAATTTCCAACTTAATCTTAAGGAACTAAAGATGCAGTTTAATAGAGCAACACATTTCAAATTCCTGTTAAAATATATATGAGAATGGAACTTGAATAAAAGAATGGAGTGAAAAGCGTTGAAAGAGAAAGTATGTCCTAAGTGTAATGCTAATCAAATTGAGAAAGGGATTATAAATGCAGGCAACGGAGTAGTTCATATGTTTTCCTATAACAATCCAAGAAGTCAATCTTCACCAATCTCTTCATATTTCTGTTTAAATTGTGGATATATTTTAGGTTTATATGTTGAAAAACCACAAAACTTTTAAAGAAGAACATTAAACTAGTTGGTGTGTTAGCTGAAAAAGGAACACAAATCAGTCAAACTTTTTTATAAAACAACTATTTAATTTACCATGGGAAGAGCTTGTTTTGATGATTTATCAAAATTAATAACAGCATTTCAAACCTACACAAAATAAAAATAGAGCTGTAGTACATACAGCTCTCAGGCTGTGGAGAAAGTATTCTCCGCAGCCTGTTTTTGTGTCTGAACCTCTTTTTATCTGTCAACACTGATAAAAA
>NZ_JAQOTJ010000027.1 GCF_028401955.1 Bacillus sp. BP-3 | reverse complement strand
TTTATCAGTGTTGACAGATAAAAAGAGGTTCAGACACAAAAACAGGCTGCGGAGAATACTTTCTCCACAGCCTGAAAAACGAGGGATTATCTCCCTCGTTTTCTTGTGCCAAGTCCTCGCTCTGTTAACAAATTCTTTCAAGTGTATTTCTTTTTTTCTGTCACACACTATATATAACTCCTCATTAAAGGAGGCACACAATGCACACATACACCGACTATGATAAAGCTCTTTATTACACATATTGTTGCAATTGGGAGAAGCTGCTTGTACTTATGGTACAAACAGAAGATCAGTTGTTTTCAAAGCGAATTGAACACTTCCTACACTCGTATCAATACAGTAACGATTTATCAGAAATTGACAAACAACTTCAACTGTTGTTTCAATATATTGATCATGCTACGCAGAAAACATATGCAGAGCAAGTCTATATGTAACAAACCAAGTTCCTACTACGATAAGACGCTATCCCGATGCACCGGGGTAGCGTTTTAGTATATTTTTCCAACTGACTGTTCATAATACATATTATGAATATAAAGCAAACGGACGTGATGATGTGAAAAAACACATTTACTTACTTTTACTTATCGCCCTATTGGTCAGCGGTTGTCAAAAAATGCCAAAAGAAACAACTCCGAAGTTTCAAGGGACAAAAAACGAAAAAGGATTACTGAACGTACTCCTGATTGGCAGCGACTCACGCGGAGAAACGCAAGCTAGGGCTGATACAATTATGATCGCACAATATAATAAACAAGAAAAAACAGTCAAACTTGCTTCTATTATGCGCGATAGCTACGTAGAAATTCCTACATACGATAAAAAGTATAATAAAATTAATGCCGCCTACTATTATGGCGGTCCTGAATTATTACGGAAAACGCTCCAACATAACTTTGGAATCGATGTATCTCATTACGTGACAGTTGATTTTGCTGCATTTGAAAAAATTGTAGATACTATTGCACCAGAAGGAATTACTGTAAATGTAACGCAGACAATTATCGATGATATGGGATTACATGTACAACCTGGCTCGCAGCAATTACACGGAAAAGAATTATTAAAATATGCACGCTTCCGTCATGATGCTGAAAGCGACTTTGGACGTGTAGGGCGCCAGCAAGAAGTACTGCAAGCTCTGCAAAAAGCCTTTACCGAAAAGGTGCAATCCGTAGACGGGGTCTTCCAATTACCTATGATTGTTTATGATCTTCTCCCTTATATTCAAACGAGCATGGATACGCAAACATTATTCTCACTCGGCAGTAACGTTCTCGCTCACCCTATTGAAAAAGTGGAAACGATGCGAATTCCAGTCGCAAATGGATACGAAACGAAAACGTATAAACATGCCGGAGCAGTATTAGAACTTCATTCGCAAAAAAATAAAGAAGCAATTCAAGAGTTTTTTATACATTCTACGAAAGCTGTGAATCAGTAACATTCCCTGAAAAACAAGGTGTATTTCACCTTGTTTTTTTATTTCCGAGTTTTCAGCGCAAAAAACTTTTATTATATCGAATGTTTTGCTTTCTTTTCCCCTCCTCCTCGTACTATAATTTTGTATGTAACTATTATAAGAGAGGTATAAAAAATGGACCGTGAAAAAAAACAAGAAGCTCTGCTATTTACCGCTTGGGGAACTTCATTTGTTGCTACACTCGGAAGCTTATATTTTTCCGAAATTATGAAATTTGAACCATGTACATTATGTTGGTACCAACGTATTTTTATGTATCCATTTGTGTTACTACTTGGAATTGCCGTGGCGCGTAAAGATTACCGCATTGCCACATATTCTTTGCCAATCGCAAGCATCGGCGCTTGTATATCGCTATACCATTATGCCATTCAAAAGGTTCCTGCTTTTTCAGAAGCTGGTGCAGTATGCGGACGAATTCCATGCACAGGACAGTACATTAACTGGTTCGGCTTCGTCACAATCCCATTTTTAGCACTAATTGCTTTTATCATCATTTCAATTTGTAGTTTTCTTTTATTAAAAACAAATAAGGAGATGAAGTAATGAAGAAAATGTTTCTTTTTGGCGGTATTGTCATCGCTTTATTAATCGCTATTTTTGCTGTATCAAACATGGAGAAAAAAGAAGAAACCACGACCACAACAGATTACTATACAAATAAAATCTCTTTAGATGATCTTCGAAAAAATATCCAAGAAAAGAAAGAGCAAACGATATACTTCTACCAAACAAGCTGTCCACACTGCCACAAAGTATCACCAGTTATCGTGCCAATGGCAAAAGATATGAACATTGATATGAAAGTTATCGACTTAGAAAATGAACCAAATGCTGTGTGGGATGAATTTAAAATTACAGGTACACCAGCTATCGTTCACTTTAAAGAAGGTAAAGAAGTAAGCCGTATTGAAGGAGAACAGCCGAAAGACAACTTTAAAAAGTGGTTTACAGAAAATAAAAAGTAACAAGAAAAGGAAGCTTCCTGTATACATGAAGTGTGCCTAAAAATCTCACACTACTTGTATAAGGAGGGGGATTCTATGCCAGAAGTACGATGCTCTGTCTCTAACTGCTCATTTTGGGGACAAGGTAACTTTTGTCAAGCAACTGCCATCTTCGTACAACCTGACTCTCAAGAGTCTACACACTCAGAAGACGAGTCATATACAGATACAATTTTATCTGGACAAACGATAGAAAGTTCGGCAATAACAAGCGTAGAAACATGTTGCCATACATTTCAGCCGAAATACTAAACCGCTGCCCATCTCGCACCGCATGAGATGGGCTTTCTTTTTGTACGCTCCCTTACTTCCAAGCATCATGCATCATTGCAATATATACAATAAGAATAAATGCCGATCCGCCTACTGTAATCCAGTGATATATACTATCTTCACATTCCCTAGCTTCAACAAATGCCCATACGAATCCTACTAATAACAACAAGTCTACATACGGAATGTACATCGAAAAGATGAATGAAATATACAAGTATATAACAAATAAGCACAATGTAATTAAAAAGATTTTAAATGCAAATTTACTATCTTCCTTTTCCACCTTATACTCCCCCTCGCCTTACAACATTCTATTCAAAGAGGGATTCAAGTGCGATATAAAGTGAAACTTCCATCAGTGACGCTTTTCTCACTTATGGTTAACCAATCGGGCATTTATTGCCCACGAATAGCGACATGAAAAAGGATACCATGCTCAAACGGTACCCTTTACTTCACCTCATATTTACGTTTATATATGTTACTTAGTACAGAGTAAGGAACTTGCTCATACTTTACCGTCGGTTCTTTTTCATTCATAATATACAAATTATTTCCTATATAATAAAGTCCGTTCTTTCCTTGCGAATACACAGGATATACTTCATTCGGTAATACGGTTTGAATTTCTGTAAATTGACCATTCGGTTCTTGCCAATATATTTTCGTTTGATCGATCGTTGTAATCTTCCCGATTTGGTCTTCCTCTAACACACGTCCATTCCAGCTGACAATCCGGTATCCAAATTGATGTGCCGCATATTCAGGAGACGTATGAAAATGAGTAATAATTACCTTCGTTTGTAATGGAATTCGATCATACAACCATTGAATATCTCGATCATACATACGAATACATCCGTTCGACTCACGTCTACCAATCGACCATTCACGATTTGTCCCATGAATGGCATATTCATTTTTATTTAAACCCATCCACCTAGTACCGAGTGGATTATTCGGTGCACCACCCGGGATTTTTTTTCGATGATATTCTTTGTTTTTATATTTATTAATAATGCAAAACGTTCCTTCTGGTGTAGGTGTAATTTTCTTGCCAGTTGTAATCGGAAAAGTTCGCACATAGTTTCCATTTTCAAAAAAAGATAATTGATTTGTTGCTAAATTTATAAGCAATAAATGATCTGCCTTCTCAGCAAAAATGATTGGTACACATAAAAAAAAGAATAGAAATACTAATGCAAGTGAACATGCTTTTTTCATCAATGTCACCTCCACATTCCCCTCAAAATCTCACCATTAATATACTATGGTTCATTTAGTTTTTACTATAAATCCAATTCTTATGAATGAGAGCTGACCTTAAAGATCAGCTCTCAAAAGTATCGGCGATTTGACACATTTTAAAGACCATTCGACACCGTTCGTCACAATGAAACTATACTACTTAACCATTAACAATTACCCCTCCGTTAACGTGAAGGATTTGTCCCGAAACATAAGTAGAATCATTTGAAGCTAAATAGACATATGCCGGTGCTAATTCATACGGTTGTCCCGGCCGCTTCATCGGGACATTGCTGCCAAATTCAGATACTTTTTTCTCATTGAAACTTGACGGGATAAGCGGTGTCCAAATTGGACCTGGGGCAACGCCGTTAACTCGAATGCCTTTTGGAACTAAAGATTTTGCTAATGAACGTGTAAAAGAAACAATTGCTCCTTTTGTTGCTGAATAATCAATGAGCTGCTCATTTCCTTCATACGCCGTAATGGAAGCGGTGTTCACAATGACATCACCTTGCTTTAAATGAGCAAGTGCCACTTTTGTTATATAAAAATACGAGAAGATATTAATTCGAAACGTCTTTTCCAGCTGTTCTGATGTAATAAACTCTAAACCTTGCTGCGGATATTGCTGCGCAGCATTATTCACAACAATATTTAACCCCCCCAATTGCGCTTCTGCCTCTGTTACAACTTGCTGGCAATGTTGCTCATTACTAATATCTCCCGGAAATAAAAAACACTTTACACCTTGCGATTCGACCCAACGCTTCGTTTCCTCTGCATCTTCATGCTCATCTAAATACGCAATCGCTATATTGGCACCCTCTTTTGCAAAAGCAATCGCTACCGCTCTCCCAATTCCGCTGTCTCCTCCCGTAATCAGTGCGCATTTCCCTTGGAGTTTCCCGCTTCCTATATACTTCTCATCTATACATTTTGGGCGTGGATTCATGATTTTCTCAATTCCCGGCTGTTTCTCTTGATGTTGCGGGGGCAGTGTTTTCTTCGGTTGTTCTTGTTGTGTCATACTTTAAAACCTCCTTATCATATGTCTTTCTTATCATGCGCGAAACAAAAAAATATACTTAATCCTTTCAAAAAACGAAATATATACATAGAAAACGCATTTAACATTCGAAATTCCGCCATAAAAAACTGAAAAAATGAATTTCTTTCGATAAATCTCTTGCCAAAAAACAAAATAACGAATATTATATATAACTGTTGTGACAATTATTCGTAAAAAGAAAGGATGTTTTTATGTTTAACCTTTCAAAACATCAAACTTCTATTAAAAATGAAATTACAGCTGGTATTATTACCTTCTTAACAATGGCATATATTATTGTCGTAAACCCAGTCATCCTTGGTGATGCAGGTGTTCCATTTGAACAAGCATTTACAGCGACAATCATCGCTGCTGTTATCGGAACATTATGTATGGCATTCTTTGCAAATTTACCAATTGCAATCGCACCAGGTATGGGATTAAATGCTTACTTTGCTTACTCAGTTGTAAAAACTCATGAAGGCATGACATTTGCAATTGCTTTCTCTGCTGTATTTGTAGCAGGTATGATTTTAATTTTGCTATCATTAACTTCTTTCCGTACAAAATTAATGGAAGCTATTCCTGAAAACTTAAAACATGCCATTACAGCTGGTATCGGTTTATTTATCGCATTTATCGGCTTGCGCCTAACAGGCATCGTGACGAAACATCCTTCAAATTTAGTTGGACTTGGAGATCTTCACTCTCCGTCTGTTTTACTTGCATTAGCTGGACTTGCGATTACGTTAGTACTTATGTCTTTAAACGTAAACGGTGCATTATTTATCGGTATGTTATTAACAGGAATTATCGCTTACTTTACTGGACAATTAACGTTTTCAAACGGAGTTACCTCTCTGCCTGGTTTACCAGAAGGCGTAATTGTTTCCAATCCAATTACAGCAGTATCTGATGTCATTCACTACGGATTATACGGCGTTGTTTTCTCGCTCTTCCTTGTAACATTATTCGATACAACAGGTACACTTCTTGGAGTTGCACAGCAAGGCGGCCTTATGAAAGATGGAAAACTTCCAAATTCCGGACGCGCTCTTCTTTCAGATTCTATTTCTGCGACAATTGGTTCCATGTTTGGTACAACACCAACAACTGCTTATATTGAATCTTCTGCTGGTGTTGCGGCTGGTGGTCGTACAGGTTTAACAACATTAACTGTTGCCATATTATTTGCAGTAACTGCATTCTTCGGACCACTTGTTGGTGCAGTATCTGGCGTTTCCGCTATTACAGCTCCGTCATTAATTATTGTTGGTAGTTTAATGATGGGCGCAGTTCGTCATATTGATTGGGATGCATTTGATGAAGCTTTCCCTGCATTTTTAGTGATTTTAAGCATGCCGCTTACATCAAGCATTGCAACAGGTATTGCACTTGGCTTCATTTCATACCCGTTGATGAAAATAGCAAAAGGACAATTCCGTGCGGTTCATCCGCTTATATATGTATTTGGTATTTTATTTGCTTATCAGTTAGTATTTATACCGCATTAAAAAAAGGTGACTCATTATTTTGAGTCACCTTTTTACTTACTAAGGAATCGCACCAAATCTCCATGCATTTTCTTAGCATCCTTATATCCTTGATCATACAAGCGCTGTAATTTTTCCGGATTCTTCTCCATACGATCCACTTGTAATTGTTCTGTCGGTCGAATCACAAATATATTTCCAGCTGTTTCTTCGTTTTCAATATGATGAAGGGTCTCATTATAAACTTCGTAACGAGTTAACATTGCGTCTACTAATTTAGGATATTTTTTATATGCTTTCCCTGCAATCCATCCAAATTTTGATTTCTTCTTTGCGTACCCTTTATTCCTCGTCAAAATAACAACTGATTTTCTGTAACCATCTTCCTGCGCTTTTCGAACAGGAATCGGATCTGAGATGCCACCATCCAATAATTTTTTTCCATCAAATTCTACGACAGGCGCAACAAAAGGCAATGAACTTGATGCCTGTAATACCGTTAATGCTTCTTCCTGTGAACGGCCTTTTTCAAAATAAACAGGTTGTCCCGTTTCACAATCCGTTGTTCCGACAAGAAATTGCTGCTCCGTATTAAAATACGTTTCAAAATCAAATGGTACATGTTGCATCGGAATTTCACGAAAAATAAAATCCATATCAAAGAGCTGACGCTTTTTCCAAAAGTTTTTATACGATAAATATCTTGGATGTGTCACATATTCAATGTTTACTGTTTTATTTCTCTCTTTTTGTCTTGAAAGATACGACGCTGCATTACACGCACCTGCTGATACACCAATTACATATGGAAAGTGTAAATCATTCTCCATAAAATACTCTAATACACCAGCTGTATATACGCCGCGCATACCGCCGCCTTCTAATACTAAACCCGTATTTTCAAGCATGGCTCTCTCTCCTCATTCTATATATACTTTGTAATGATTCACGTTGTTAACTATCTCTTTCTATTATATATAAAACTGTTGAGAAACCATATTCAGACGACCTAGCTGAAAGAAAATATTTCTATGCTGGCAATGTGGTAATATATCTAATTAACTTTTTTAAAGTTCTTAGATATAAAATATAAAATCAAATTAATTGAAACTAAAATTACATCTATACAAATTACCGCCACATCATTTTTTAGTAAAGAATTCGTCACAACCAATATCAATAGGCTAAGTCCTGCGATTAACGATACATTATTTTTTATCATTGTGAACATAAAAAGCACCTTCTCCCTTAACCACATTATACCATTTTAAAAAGAGGAAATTCCTCTTACTAACGAAAGCTTTCTGTTATTTCCGCTTCGTTCCTAAATGCATCGTTACATCCGCTATGAATTGTTGAATAACCACCAACTCTTCTTTTGTATATTTGTCCAAAAGTGATAACCACGCTTCTTCAGCTTGATTATGTAACGTTTCATGAGCATGATATATTTCTCTTCCTTTGTCTGTTAAACGAAAAAATATTTCTTTTTGGTTATTCAACATTTTCATCTTTTCAACAAAGTTCTTATTAAATAATTTTGTACAAATTTTAGAAATGGCTCCTTTTGTCATTCCCATACTTTCAGTAATTGTTGTTACATTCATCAAACCTTGTTGCCCTATACAGGCAATCACATGTAATTCCGATAATGAGATATCACTTATCTCAATTTCACTTAAAAACTGTTCATATCCTTCTTTCATGTACTCTTCTTTCTTATGAATAAGTGCTTGCATATCGACTAATATTTGTTTTTGCTCAGCTGTGCGGTTCAATTTTTTCCCTCCAAACACATTTAAGTTTCCTTAGAAACAATTATATCTTATAGCGTTCTATATTAAAATTATAATTTACACTATCTATTTACAAAAAAAAAATCATGTTAAAATTATATTTAGTTTCCAAGGAAACTAAATGGGAGGCGTATTTATGAAAACTACAACAAACCGTACACCTATTTTTTATGTCATTTGTATTAGTGCTTTATTAGGCTCTCTAGCACAAAATATGTATAGCCCCATCTTGCCAATTATTCAAGAGTCATTTCACACATCATTATACTTAGTCAATCTTACTGTTTCAGTTTTTACTTTTGTACTTGCGATTATGCAAATTGTATATGGGCCCCTTATTGATACAAAAGGAAGAAAATACATTCTTATCCCAGGTCTATTGATGAGTTTCATCGGCTCGATAGGTTGTGTGTTTTCACCAAATATTTATGTATTTCTTGTCTTTAGAGCTATTCAAGCTTTTGGAACAGCAGCTATCCCCGTTGTTTCAGCTACGATAATTGGTGATTTATATGAAGGAAATGAGCGCGGCAAAGCAATGAGTATGTACCAAACACTTTTAGCACTTGCACCTGCTATCGGTCCTTTAATGGGAGGTTATTTAGGGAATCGAAATGGACACGTTTCTATCTTTCTCTTTTTAGCGGCAATTAGTATTATTTTATTACTTATAAACATGATATTACTTCCCGAAACAAAACCAGATTCTTCCAAAAAACAAGCAACGAAACACTATTTTCGCGTTTTACAAAATAAGATTGGTTTTACTATTGTCATAATTGGTTTTATGCAATTTTATCTTTATTTTTGCTTCCTTGTCTTTTTACCATCCATGTTAAAAACTTTATTTCACCTTCATCCAGATACAATTGGACTCATCTTTGTTCCCATGTCATTATGTATGATGTTAGGTAGTTATTGTTATAAAATGTTGCAAAAGAAAATCCAGACAAAACATGCTTTACTCTTTACAAGTTTCTTTCATATTGCATGTATCTTATTATTTTCTATCACCTATAACATAAATATCCCTATCCTTATCATCGTTACTTCTTTATACGGATTCAGCATGGGATTATCAATGCCAACACATACAACTTTATTAACAGCAGAATTTGTGGACGAACGTGCAACTGCTATTGGCATATATAACTTTATTCGCTACTTCGGAATGGGAGTAGGTCCGCTCCTTGGTAGTTTTCTATTATTTGATCAAAATTACTTTTGGATTTTCTTTTCAGGATCCGTAGTTTTTCTATTGTTTCTCTTATACGCAATGAAGAATTTCATTCATTTTCATACAAGAAAAGAAGAAATCTAGAATTTAGTAGATATGAAAAAGAATCTCTAAAAAACTGCTTTTAGAGATTCTCTTCCCTATCCTCTTTGATCCGCCACAATATGAATATCAATGTTCTTCGTCTGTCTCATAATTTCATTTACAATGGAACCTTTTCGAATTTCTTCCCATCTTGTTCTTGCCGATTGTCCAAGCAAAATTTGTGTGACTTGTCGGTCTTTTGCCACCTTAATAATGACATCTGCTGGTTTATTGCCTAGTGCTTCTTCTAATAAGAAAGTTGCATCAAATTGATTCGTTAATGTTTGCCATTCTTCAATAACCTGTTTCTTTCCTTCGGACATAGATTCAATATTTTCTCTTTCTACATTTAGTACATATAATTCTGCGTTTAAACGGTTTGCCATGCGCCACCCCCGGCGAATGAGCTTTTCTGCCGTAGAACTGTACTGTACGCAAACTAGAATTTTTTCCTTCACTCCAATTGGTTCCTCAGTAAATTGACTAATTTTCTCGTCCATATCATCCGCAACTTCTCGAAGTGATAATTCACGGAGCGCTCCTAAATTATTTAGCGTGAAAAAATGATTTAAACTCCGCTGAATTTTTTCTTCCTTATATATCTTTCCGTCCATCAATCGTTTTCGAAGTACTTCTGGCGTTACATCCACAAGTTGAATTTCATTTGCCTTTTGTAAAATGAAATCAGGAACGCGCTCTCTTACTTTGACCCCTGTAATTTGCTCAACAATATCGTGAACACTTTCCAAATGCTGAATATTAAATGCAGACAGAACATCAATGCCTGCATCCAATAATTCTTCGACATCTTGATAACGTTTTTTATGTTTCGAACTAGGGATATTCGTGTGAGCTAACTCATCTACAATTACAACTTGCGGTGCCCGTTTTATAATTGCTTCGACATTCAGTTCTGGAAACACTTTCCCTTTGTAATGAATCTCTTTTAACGGAACAGCTTCTAACTCAGCAATCGCCTCTTCTGTTTCTTTTCGGCCGTGTGTTTCAATAAGACCAATTACAACATCAATGCCCTCTTTTCGCATCTCTCTTGCATCAAAAAGCATTTTATAACTTTTTCCGACTCCAGGAGCTGCCCCGACATAAAGCTTTAATTTCCCCCGATTTTGTTGACGAATATATTCTAAATATTCTTCTGGCGTTCGCCTTTGAAACGTTGGCTTATAGTCATCTGCATACATCAAAATGCACCCTTTCTAGCCAAACAATACTACCTCAATCTAAGCGATTGAGGTAGTATTGTTATGATTTCATCATTTTTTGTAATTCTACATTTAACTTCAACACGTTGACGCGATCTTCACCGAACAATCCAAGTGCTTGCCCTTCTGTTTGTGATTCAATCAGCTTATTAATTTTTTCTTTCGGAATATTCGTTACTTTAGAGATACGATCTACTTGTACATAAGCCGCTTGTGGACTAATGTCTGGGTCTAACCCTGAACCTGAATTCGTTACTAAATCCATCGGAACTTCTGTAACAGGAACTGTCCTATTTTCCTTCTTCCAATTTTCCACACTCTCTTCTACACGTTTTACTAAGTCTGGATTAGACGGTGCATAGTTATTAGAGCCAGATGCTTCTGCTTTATATTCTATACTAGAGACACGTCCATGAAAATAACGTGGATCTGTAAAATTTTGACCAATTAATTTCGAACCAATAACTTCATTTTTGTCATTATAGATAAGGCTTCCATCTGCATTATCTTTCATAAATGCTTGTGCAACTCCTGTAACTAGCAGTGGATAGATAAGCCCGCATATAACAAGAAATGTAAAGGTTACACGAATGACAGGTGAAAGTATCTTTTGTTTTTCAAACATTTTCATTTCCCCTTTTCTTTAAATGAACAATCCAACCATCATGTCAATCAGCTTAATACCGACAAACGGAACAATCACTCCACCAAGTCCGTAAATAAATAGGTTACGTCCTAACAATGCATTAGAGCTCATCGGTTTATAAGCAATCCCTTTCATCGCTAACGGAATAAGCATCGGGATAATAATCGCGTTAAAGATAAGCGCTGATAAAATCGCTGATAGCGGTGAATGTAATTTCATCACGTTCAGAGCTTCCATTTGCGGAATTGCCAATGTAAACATCGCTGGGATAATCGCAAAGTATTTCGCAATATCATTTGCGATACTAAATGTTGTTAGCGCACCGCGTGTCATTAATAACTGCTTACCAATCCCTACAACCTCAATAATTTTCGTTGGGTTTGAATCTAAGTCAATCATATTTGCTGCTTCTTTCGCTGCTGCTGTACCACTATTCATCGCCAGACCAACATCTGCTTGTGCTAAAGCTGGTGCATCATTTGTACCATCACCTGTCATCGCAACAAGTTTTCCTTTGTCTTGCTCTGCTTTAATAACCGCAATTTTATCTTCTGGTTTACATTCTGCCACAAATTCATCCACGCCTGCTTCTTTCGCAATCGTTGCGGCAGTAAGTGGGTTATCACCTGTACACATTACTGTTTTAATCCCCATTTGACGAAGCTGTTCAAATCGTTCACGCATACCCGGTTTTACAGTATCTTTTAAATAAATTAATCCGTAAATACGATTATTCGCTGCAACTGCAAGCGGTGTACCGCCTTCTTTGGCAATTAAATCCGCTTTTTGATTTAAATCTTTCGGAACTATGCCGCCTTGCGATTGTACCCATTCAATGACAGCACCAACTGCACCTTTTCGTATTTTTGTACCATCTACTAAGTCAACGCCGCTCATCCGTGTCTCTGCTTTAAATGGAACAAACTCACCTTGCTCAGCAAGTGTACCGTTATAAGAGAATGCTTTTGATTGTACATATTCAATAACTGAACGTCCTTCTGGCGTCTCATCTAACACAGAGCTAAGCGCTGCCCATTTTGCCACTTGTTCAAGTGTTTCATTTCCTACTGGTAAAAGCGTATGTGCCATACGATTACCGAATGTAATTGTACCTGTTTTATCTAAAATAATTGTGTTAATATCACCAGCTGCTTCTACTGCTTTACCACTCATTGCTAATACGTTAAACTTCGTTACACGGTCCATACCAGCAATCCCAATTGCCGATAACAAACCACCAATTGTTGTTGGAATTAAACAAACAAGAAGCGCAACGAGTATAGCTGTATCAATTTGGAAACCGAGATAATTCGTAAAGATTGGTAATGTCACAACAACAATTAAGAAAATAAGTGTTAAACTCATTAAGACCGTATTAAGCGCAATTTCATTTGGTGTTTTTTGACGAGATGCCCCTTCTACTAAAGAAATCATTTTGTCTAAGAAGGATTCACCAGGATTACTTGTAATTCGAATTGTAATTTCATCACTTACCACCATTGTACCGCCTGTAACGGAGCAAAAATCACCGCCAGCTTCTTTCATAACTGGTGCCGATTCCCCTGTAATCGCTGATTCATCAACAGATGCTAAGCCGCGAATGACCTCTCCGTCACTAGGAATCATTTCACCTTGTTTTACAAGAACAACATCGCCTTTTTTCAGTTCAGTTGCTGAAACTCTAGCAACACTTCCATTCTCTTTTATTACATTTGCGAATACATCTTTTTTCGATTGCTTTAAAGAATCAGCTTGCGCTTTCCCGCGCCCTTCTGCTAATGCTTCTGCAAAATTAGCAAACAAAACGGTGAATAAGAGAATAAGAGAAACCGTTATATTGAACCACCCTGGGATACTACTAGATCCATTAGGTAAAAATGATAAAATTAATGTTAGAAAAAATCCAATTTCCACCACGAACATAATCGGATTTTTTACCATCACTCGTGGATTCAATTTCGCAAAAGCTTCTTTTATCGCATTTGTAATAATGTCACGATCCATCGTTTTTGCTTGTCTTACTTCATTTTCGACTTCCGTTTTTGGTGATACAATCGATTGATTCGGTTGTTTATCTTTTACCACTACAGGTTTCATCATGTACCCTCCATTACTTCAATGTAAGAAATTCTGCAATTGGTCCTAACACTAACATCGGGAAGAATGTTAACGCCCCAACAATTACAATTGTTCCAATGAAAATGCCTCCAAATAAACCATTATCTGTTCGGAATGTTCCAATTGTTTCTGGTACTACTGTTTTCTCTTTTAATGAAGCCGCTACAGCAAGCATTGTAATTAAGCTAAAGTAACGCCCTAAGAACATCACGATACCAGTTGTAATATTCCAAAACGCTGTATTGTCTCCTAAACCTTCAAAACCGGAACCGTTATTCGCTGCCGAAGAAGTATATTCATATACAACTTGTGTCAAACCGTGAAAACCGGAGTTTGAAATAGCATCTGTTCCGAGATGAGTGGAAAGAGCCAATGCTGAAAACCCTAAAATCAGTAAAGGATGAAATAGTATTGTTACCGCAATTAATTTCATTTCCTTTCCTTCAATCTTCTTCCCTAAAAATTCTGGTGTACGTCCCACCATTAATCCCGATATAAAGACCGCGATGATTGCGTACATAATAATATTGATAAATCCTGCACCAACCCCGCCGTATACTGTATTTAACATCATATTTACAAGTGGTACGAGCCCTCCAATTGGTGTCAACGTATCATGCATTGTATCAACAGCACCTGTTTCCGCTGCCGTTGTTACTGTTGCGTATAGTGAAGAAAATACGGTTCCAAAGCGAACTTCTTTTCCTTCTACGCTGCCTTGAGTATGCTGCATTCCCATTTCATTTAACGCTGGGTTTCCATGTAACTCTGACGTTACAATTGTTGTAAATCCCATTAAAAATACAATGAATAAAGAAACGAAAAGAACACGTCCTTGTTTTTTATTCCCGACCATTCTTCCGTATGTGAATGGCAAGGCCGTTGGTAACAGCATCATAAGCATCATTTGTAAAATGTTACTGATTTGACCTGGGTTTTCAAATGGATGCGTTGAGTTTGCCCCGAAAAATCCTCCGCCGTTGTTCCCTAATTCCTTAATCGAAACGAAAGAAGCAACTGGACCACGTAATATACTTTGTTTCACGCCTTCAATTGTATGAGCTGTAACCGCTCCTTCTAACGTTTGCGGTACACCAAGCGCAACGAAGATCAATGCTGCTATAAATGCAATTGGAAGAAAAACTCTCGTTAAAGCACGTGTAAAATCTACGAAGAAATTTCCAAGTTCTTTCCCAGCTAAACCTCTTATAAAAGCCATTACAATCGCTAATGTTGTTGCTGGTGCTGTAAACATTAAAAACGTAATTCCGATTAATTGTGATAAGTACGAAACACCATTCTCACCGCTGTAATGCTGTAAATTTGTATCTGCCATAAAACTAATCGCTGTATTAAAAGCTAGTGTAGGCTCCATTCCCTCAACATGAGCTGGATTTAATGGCAATACACCTTGCAGGCGAAGTATAAAATAGACAACAACAATCATAAATCCGTTGAGCGCAACTAATGATAATGCATATTGTTTCCAACTCTGGTTATAAGGTTTGATACCCGAAATTTTAAAAATAATATTTTCAAAGGGACCGAACACTTTATCCAATTTGCTATTCCCTTGAAACGCCTTCTCTAAATAAATTCCGGTTGGCTTTGCAACAAGAACAAATAATAACATTGTGACCAAAACGGCAATCCAAATCATAATAAACCTTTCCCCCTAATTAAAACTTTTCTGGATTTAATAGCGCATAAACTAAGTACACAGTAAGTAAGCCAACAATAATGGATACTGCAATACTCATTGTTTCTTCCCTTCTTTCACAACGTTATCCGACCATCTTGCAAGACCGACCATTGATCCAACTAACACAATTAAAATTCCGATCATAGCGATATCTAACATTCTTCATCCCTCACTAAATGTAAAATTTTACCATTAAAAGCATAAAAAAGAACACTGAGGATCTACTCAGTGTTCGAAAATGAACAACACAAAAGTAAACCTCCTCTCCAAACGCTTACGAGGTTAGCTGTCGGATTCGGGCCTAAAGAGTAGCCCTACTTTCATCATGAAAGATTCACCCCAAGTGACAATGCACAAAATTGGTTCCCCCGCTCCATTTCTGGACTCAGCGATATCAGGTTGTTTTTTGGAAATTTTATGAACAATTTATGAATGTAAATATACTCCTCTACATTTCACTTGTAAAGAGGGAAAATAACGAAAATATAAAAATATAAGGCCTTTTAAACGCTTACATTAAGGGCATATACATCTTTATCATCTATTTTCTTTTATTTTCTTCCTTTTTCATTATGTATACGTTCCTTTGCAAATGAAAAAAGAAGATTGTCTCTAAGCTAAATACAACATAATCCGCTTTCCTCTCTTTGTTTTATGACAAAAAAGCCCCTGACCTATGCACGGCCAGGGACTCTTTCTAAAAAGAATGAAGTTTTTTCAACATACAAGTCTCTGCCACGCTGAATACAATAAGATCCGCTACTTGGCTTTCTCCCTCTGTTTTACACCTCGCTCGTGGCACAAAAAGGCCCTGACCGCTTCTATGCACGGCCAGGGCCTCTCGCCCTCCCTAAAAAGAAAGGCGGTTTTAACTAACCTTCTAATTCATCTAAATCATAAAAAAGACCGTAAGTTACGACCTCGAATACATACTTGCACCAATTCTGCATGTTGCTTCTCATATTCGATAATGTCTTGTTCTAAATATAGACAGATATCTTCTGGCGGAAGAGTCACATGTGGTTTCGGAAAGAATGGATCAAGTTCTGCTAATTCATATACTCGTTCTAACGAAAGTGCCCACCGTCTTGCTAAATCACGGCAAAGTAATACTTTCATCGCTTCTTTCATATCCGATTCCTCCGCCCCTACTCTAAAGTCAAAAACGAAATATTATCACAAGTTGTAAACACCACTAATTGGATTCCAAGCGTTTCATAGAGGTGCTTTGGATATTGTTTATTTCGCGTGACAACTGTAATAGGCACCGTAAAAGAAGAGCGAATACGTTCGGCGAAAAAGCTAATTGTGGATAATTCATCTCCTAGCAAAATCGCTTTTTTAACTCCTTTGCATATTTTCACAATCATGCTCGGATTATCCGGACAGCAATATGTTTGCTGAAACCCACATGCTTTCACTTCACTTGTGACATATTCACTCGCTGTAAAAATGACCATTTCACTTTGAAAAGGCACTAAATCTTTCAAACTCTTTACTTTGGCAGCTTCTCCTACACAAATAAGCGTGTACTCTTTTTCTTCATCCATGCACTGCATCCTCCTTCACATAAAAGAATTTTTAAATATAAATCAAAATTCTCTCATGCTAGTCGGACCGATGAATTGATGTATTCACTTGCACCATCCTCTCTCAACACGCTTACGGAGTTAGCTGTCGGATTTGGGCTTTGAGAGTAGCCCTACCTTCAAAAAGGATTCACCCCAAGTGACAATGCACAAAATTGGTTCCTCCGCTCCAAATTTTGGATTCAGCGATCAAAAAAATAGATTCTGGCTGATATACTACTCCTAAATTTGGAAAAAGTAAACATAAAAAAAGCCAATTTTTTTAACTGGCTTTTTTTAAAATACATATTTATACACGTACATTTCTACGTCCATACGCAAAATGATTCGTTGGTCCATGACCACTGCCAATGTTCAGCTCATCTTCAATTGCTATACTAATAAAGCTCTTTGCTTCACGAACTGCGGCAGCAATTTCATAACCTTTCGCTAGTCCTGCTGTTACAGCTGCGGCAAATGTACAACCACTTCCATGTGTTTGAATAGACGCAATCCGTTTACTTCTATACTCCATAAACACATTTCCATCAAACAATAAGTCAATTACTTCATTCCCTTGATACGCTGCATGTCCGCCTTTCATCACAACAAACTTCGCCCCTAAACCATGCAGTATTTTCGCAGCTTCTTTACTGTCTTCAATTGTATGAATCTGCATTCCTGTTAATACTTCTGCTTCAGGAACATTTGGTGTAATTACCGTCGCAAGCGGCAGCAAATGTTCTATTAATGCCAAAACGGCTTCTTGTTGTAATAACGATGCGCCGCCTTTGGCAATCATAACAGGATCTAACACAATATTATTCCATGAAAATGATTTAATGTTTTCAGCTACGACTCTAATAATTTCACTACTAAATAACATTCCAAGTTTTACTGCATCTGGCGTTAAATCAACACCGATAGAATGTAACTGCTTTTCAATTCCTTCTACAGGAACTGGATACACCCCTTGTACACCAAGCGTATTTTGAGCCGTAATCGCTGTAATGGCTGTCATTCCGTACACATCCAGCTCTTGAAATGTTTTTAAATCTGCTTGAATTCCCGCACCGCCGCCGCTATCAGAGCCAGCAATCGTTAATGCTTTATTCACTTTCATTTCCCTCACCCTTTTTAACCAAAGTAACGATGATAAATCGTTTTTGCTTCCGCTATATCCTTTGTCCCATGCACAAGCACACGGCCGTCTTGAAATGCTACTAACCGTTTATTCTCAACAGAAAACGATAATAAATACGGATTCACTGTTAAATCCGTTACCCGATTTTGTAGCAAATTTTTATACATAGACAAATGAAGCTGCTCTTTATGCGGCGGACGAATTTGTACTGTATTTCTGCCACATAAAACAGCTGCCCTGGAAGTATTCTCCTTACTTAAATACGGATAAATAGCTTCCTCCCCGCATGATAGGCAGTGCTCGTTTCGCAATTTTTGTACGTTCATGCATGAATATTCATTTTTCCATACATCAAATGACACAAGCCCATCACGTAGTGCCTCATAATCTTCTACTAAAATCTTTAATGCTTCCGTAACTTGATGTGATACAACAATGGATACAGCAGGCGAAATAATTCCTGCTGTATCACATGTCGCTCCGCCAAGGGGAATCGATCGCAATAAACAAGATAG
Organism: Bacillus sp. BP-3; assembly: GCF_028401955.1. Classification (GTDB taxonomy): domain Bacteria; phylum Bacillota; class Bacilli; order Bacillales; family Bacillaceae_G; genus Bacillus_A. The sequence continues at coordinate 12,309 of NZ_JAQOTJ010000027.1, read as the reverse complement.
GCACGGCGTCTTTCCTGGTAAAATTGTATAAGAAAGACCGTAACTACCAACACAAGCTCCGTAAATCCACGGAATTGAATACTTTTGCGATACATCATTTACAATAAAACGCGTCTCAAAGTTATCTGTTGCATCGATGATGAGATCTACACCTGTGACAAGTTCTTCTAGTTCTTCTGCTGTTACATCTTGCACATAAGTTTCTACAACTACATCACTATTAATGGCTTGTAAACGCCGTCTAGCTGCCACTGCTTTTGGTAAATGATTTTCTACATCAGCCTCACAATATAACTGTTGGCGCTGCAGATTACTCCAGTCAATGTAATCACGGTCAACAATCGTTACTTTGCCAATTCCAGCGCGAACGAGCATCTCTGCATTTGCACTACCAAGCGCTCCTGCACCAATTATAAGTACATGTTTTTCTCTTATTTTGTTCTGTCCTTCTTCCCCAATTGGAGAGAACAACATTTGACGGGAATATCGGCTATTCAAGAACGCTCATTCCTTCTAACGGGCTGCTTGCAGTCGCACAACGCTTACGTGCAATACGTCCTGCTTCAAAACCTAATCTTCCTGCCTGAATACTAAGCTTCATTGCTTCTGCCATTTTCACAGGATCTTTTGCCCCGGAAACAGCTGTATTTAATAACACTCCTTCTGCACCTAATTCCAGCGCAAACGCTGCGTCAGCTGGACTACCAATGCCCGCATCAACAATAACGGGAACAGTCGCTTGCTCTATAATAAAGCTTAAATGTAATGGGTTTACAATCCCAAGACCAGAGCCAATTGGCGATGCACCAGGCATGATCGCATGGACGCCTAACTCTTGTAATTTACGTGCTAATACAACATCATCAGACGTATACGGCAAAACGATAAACCCTTCTTTTAATAACATTTCTGACGCTTTTAACGTTTCAACTGGGTCTGGTAATAACGTTTTATCATCACCAATTACTTCTACCTTAATCATGTCGCATAAACCCGATGCTTTTGCTAGCTTTGCAATACGCACTGCCTCTTCTGCTGTTTTTGCCCCTGCTGTATTTGGAAGAAGGGTATACTTTGTTACATCAATTTTTTCTAGTAAATTGGGCTGCTCTGCATCAAAAATGTCCATCCGACGCACTGCAAACGTTAAAATTTCTGCTTCTGATACTTCAATCGCTTTCTTTTGCACATCAAAATCCGAAAATTTCCCTGTTCCTAATAACAATCTAGACTGGAAAGTAAATGGTCCAATTTTCAACATAATCAACCGCCTCCTACGAATGTGACAATTTCAATTTGATCTCCCTCAAAAACAGATGTATCTTGATGATTCTCTTTTTGCAAAATATCTTGATTGCGTTCTACTACAACAATTTTCGTCTCTAGTCCTAAATGAATAAGTAAGTCCGCTACCGTCTTAATCTCACCTGGCACGTCAACTTGTCTACCGTTAATTTTTAAGTTCAAGCTTTCATCTCCTTACAAAATATATAACAAACATAAAACTCGTTCTTTTTAAAGTGGGCGAGAGGAACTGGCCATACATAGAAGCAGTCATGGCTTTTTTCTGCCACGTCCGTTAATAAAACAAAAAGAGAAAACAAGTGTAGGTCTTATTTTACCTAGATTGTGAAAGCAGCGAATCTAGTAAACCATTACTTTGCTTTCCTTCTATTAGATCTGCCATATACTGTCCTGATACTGGACTTAATAAGATTCCATTTCGATAGTGACCTGTACAAGCATATAAACCAGTAATTTCTTCATGCTTACCGATATACGGCATACTATGATTCGATTGCGGACGTAATCCTGCCCATGCCCCTTCCCATTCTGCTTCCTTTAGCGCCGGGAGGATACTATATGCACGTTCTAATATAGAAGTAATGCTTTCAGGACGCACCGCCTTGTTATATGTATGAGGCTTCATTGTTGCCCCAATGACATAACGCCCACCGCGCTTCGGTGCGATATAAAATCGCTCTTGAAAAATAGGTGCTTGTAATAACGGCTTACGACTGCGCACTGCAACGACTTCACCTTTAACAGGATATGTGCCCCATTCATGGTGAAAATATTTTAATAGTTTTGTACTCCACGAACCTCCAGCAATTACTACGTTTTCACATAAAATCGCTCCTTCTGTTGTCAGTAATCCTGTTACGCGATTATCGTTCATTTGAATATCAAACACTTCAGTTTCTTCATATATATCGGCTCCAGATAATGCAGCAGAATGAGCGAATGCTTTCGTCAGCTCTGGGGCAATCACATGACCATCTTTTGGGTGATAGACTGCTCCAATAATAGAAGTAGATAAATAGGGCTCTTTTCCCCGCAATTCTTCTCCTGAGATAAAATAGGACTCTTCTCCTGTTTGCTGCTGCCATTTCATAATATGAAGAAGCCGGACACTCTCTTCTTCATTTTGAGCAATACGGTAAATCCCTTTTTCTTCATATCCGATATCAATTCCGGTTTTATCACGTAATAGACTTGCAAGTTTAGGAAACATCGCGCGACTTTTCCTACCTAATTCAAACAGCGGATCGTATTCATCCCATTCCGCCTGTACACCTAATAATCCGGCGGCTGCTTTAGAGGCTTCAGAAGCAATCTTTTGTTTTTCAATGATGGCAACTTTATAACCTCTTTCAGCAAGAAAATGTGCAACCGAACTTCCGATTACACCGCCGCCAACGATGGCAACATCATATATTATTCTCATGAGTTCTCGCCCACTTTCGTATCGTTTCCTTATATAACTTTGCCTGCTCATTCGGTTTTACGGCACTTAAAATTCCAGACATTATTGCAATACCAGCAGCCCCGGTGCCGAGCGCTTCTGCTGTATTATGAGGAGTAATCCCTCCAATAGCGGTAATTGGGATTGTTAAACGTTCTGCTATTTCGGTAATCCCTTCTAACCCTCTTGGCGGCACTCCCTTTTTAGAGTTTGTTTGAAACAAATGCCCATACAGAAGGGAATCTGCACCATTTTTAAAAGCCGATACAGCTTCTTCAAATGAATGAACGGAGTAACCAACATGCAAATAAGAAAATTTTTCTTTAACAGATTTTACATCCACGCTGCTATACCCAAGTTGTACACGTCTAATATTTAATAAAATTGCAATATCAATCCGATCATTGATGACAAGTTTAGAAGAAGGAAATCCTTTATATAAGAGCTTCTCCACACCTTCATATAACTCTTTCGTACTTTTCTCTCGCTCACGAATGTGCAAATAATCTATTTCACTTTCAATATCAGTTGCTATATGCGCTAACTCTTCAAATGACATACGACCATTTGATATAACATGAAGCTCAGCTTTCATATCCATTCGCCTACTTTAAAATATTTTCAAACAACTCGTTTGCCGGAACAATTTCTTTTGCCATTCCTTTTTCTTTTAACCACTTGTTTTGTTTTTCCCACGAACTTGCTGTATCTGATAAAAATGGTTCATCTTTCGTTTCCATTTTATCTAATAAAATTTTCATACTCTCTTTTTCAACTTCTGGAACCAATGGGAAATTCTCTTTTTCTTGGTGATTTAATAAAATGTTTAATGCTTCATCTGGATTTTTCTTCATAAATTCATAACCTTTTTTCGCCCCGCGTAAAAAGGCTTGTAATGTTTCTTTATCCTGTTTCAATGTTTTATCGCCTGTTACAAATACCAGTTCATGATAGTTCGGTACACCGTAATCCGCTGGGTTAAAATATGCTGGCTCGTAACCTTCATGACGCATGACTGGAACTTCATGGTTAATATATGCCCCTGTAACAGCATCTACTTTTTTCGTAGTAAGAGCCGGTACTAAATCAAAACCAACATCAACTACTTTTACGTTGTTTGGATTTCCCCCGTCTTCTTTAATCATCGTTTTTAAATATTCTTCACTTAACGGTGTCCCTGAATATCCAACTGTTTTTCCTTCCAAATCTTTAGGAGAAGAAATGCCTGCTGATTTTAGCGATACAACATGGTTTAAAGGGGAACGAACAATTGCACCGATAGATTTCACTGGAATGTGTTCATTCGCTCTCGCAATCACAACGTCAGGCTGATAATACAATCCAACAGTTACTTTTCCTGCTGCTGCTAACGTTAATGGATCAGTTGGATTAGAAGGAAATTTAATATTTACCTTCACACCTTCTTCTTTAAAATAACCTTTTTCCATTGCTGCATAAATAAAGCTATGCACTGCATTTGGATACCAATCGAGCATGACAGTGACTTCTTTTTCGCCTTTTTTCTTTTCTGATGCCGAATTGCTAGAACACCCAACAATCATCGCGATTAACAATGTAAACACAAAGATGCGCTTTACTAATTTCATGAATGCTTCCTCCAACTAATACATTTTCTCTCAAATATCGAAACGAGTAATACAAAGAAAATAGCGAGCAATGACAATAAAACAATTGGTGCAAACACACCCGCACCATCCATTTGTGTCATCATTCGTTTACTAAAATAGCCTAGTCCTGCTTGTGCTCCAAGCCACTCTCCAATCGCTGCCCCAATCACGCTAAACGGCACAGCCACCTTTAAAGCTGAGAAAAAATAGGGAAGTGCAGACGGTAATTTCAATTTGAAGAAAACATCTTTTTTTGTTGCACCATATGTAATTAAAAGCTCTTCCCACTCCTTTTTCGTACTACAAAGGCCATCATACGTATTTACTGTAATGGGAAAGAATGTAATCAGTACTGTGACAACAACCTTACTCCAAATCGAATAGCCAAACCATAAAACAAATAATGGTGCTAAAGCTGTAATGGGAATCGTCTGTGAAGCAACTAATAGCGGATAAAATGCCTTCTCAGCAAATGTACTCATACTCATCAACATTGCTAACCCAACACCTAATACGATAGAAATAACAATGCCGATCACTGTAACAGAGAGCGTTGCTGGTAAATGCACCGTAAGCAATATATTCCGCAAATCCCATATTTTTTGAACAATGGCACTTGGAGACGGTAAAATGTACATTTCATCAAGAATCCGTGCTCCTACTTCCCAGCCAATCAGCAAAATAGTCGTTACAATAATGGCCGGAACATAATCTACAATTCGCTTCATACAAGCACCTGTCTTTGCAACATGCCAATGAGTTCATCTTTTAATGCCAGCATTTCTGGGTGATGCAAATCTTTTCGAGACCGTTCTTGCCCAAGTGGCACAGTCCGCTCAGTTAATAATGTAATGGGCTGCTCTGTTACGATAAAAATACGGTTAGAAAGATACAGCGCTTCATCAACATCATGCGTAATAAACAAAATTGTTTTTTGCCAATATTTCCACTGTTCAAACAACCATTCTTGCAAAGATGCCTTCGTTAATGCATCAAGTGCACTAAACGGTTCATCTAATAGTAAGAGGTCACCGCCCGTTAACAACGTCCGAATAAACGATACGCGTTGCCGCATTCCGCCTGATAAATCTTTTGGCTGTTTCTTTTCATACCCTTGCAGTCCAAATTGCTCCAGCAGCTCTTGTGCTTTCATGTGTGCTTCTTTTTTCTTCATGCCTTGACATTCAAGTGGCAAAGCTGCATTTTCAATAATGGTTCGCCACGGGAGTAACATATCTTTTTGCGGCATATAGCCAACAGGAGTTGTTCCCATTACATCAATCGTGCCAGCATTCGCTTTCTCAAGTCCCGTAATAAGCCGAAACAATGTACTTTTCCCGCAGCCACTCGGCCCGATAATGCTAATAAATTCTCCTTCTTGTACTACAGCATTAAGGCTCTTGATAATCGGTTTCTCATCATAATGAAAAGAAACGTTATGAAATTGTAGTATGTTTTTGTTCCTCAAAACCCCACATCTCCTTACGATATGCCATATCCCAAAATAAGTATTCAAAACGGCTGGAATATAAGAAAATTTCTTCTAAACGATTTAATTCTTCTTCTGTTTTCCCAATTGCAATTTCATTACATAAATCAATTAACCATATACAAAGATTCCCATATTCTTCTGAGCTGTATCCTTGAATCCACTCACCAAAAAATTCATGATCACGCGCGGATGGAATAGCATTTAAGCGCTTCCCAATCTCCCAATAACTCCACATACATGGAAGCAATGCTACAATTAACTCAGCAAGTGTACCGTTTTGTGAAACTGACATCATATAGTTTGTATATGCTAGATTCATAGCAGACGGCTTTGCTAATTCCATTTCTTCAACAGAAATTCCTAAACGCTTTGCGTATTGTTTATGAATCATCATTTCTCCATTTAAAATCCCATCGATTTGTTCAGCAAACTTCGCCATTACTTTTGGATTTGTTGCTTTTACAACACCAATTGCATATAACTTTGCGTAATCTAACAAATACAAATAATCTTGAACAATATAATATTGAAATCTATCTTTCTCTAACGTTCCATCTCCCATCCCTGTTACAAATGGATGATTATGACTCTTCTCCCAAACAGGTTGCACCTTTTCAAATAATCTTTCACAAAATGTCATCTCCGCTTCCCCTTCCTGTATATATGTTTCCAAATAAAAAACCACTTCTATATAAGAAGTGGCCACAGCAAACAAAAGAAAAACTCATTTGTTGTTTCCACTTCCCTACGCTAGCATCACCTAGATCAGGTCATAAGGGTTAAGGATTTTACCTCTCTCAGCTTTTAAGCACCCCTAGTGGTGTTCTATAAAATTTTCAATAAAAAATCCCCGTTTCTATGCATAAAGAAACGGGGACGTTATTTATATCGTCCAAATTGCTTCCCTACGCTAGCATCATCTAGATCAGGTTCAAGGGTCAAAGACTATAGGTCTTACTCTCAGCTAGCAAAACTAGCTCCCCTAGCAGTATATTCATTTAACATAGTCAGTATACCATCACCCTATCTCATCGGCAACTCTTTTCATTTCTCCTTCTACCTATCTGTAAGTTCAGAAAAAAACGAATTCCTTTTCGCTATTTCCATAATAGCTATAAATCTGCTATCCTTTTATTATATATCCATTTTCACTTTTCGACATTTAAGTCGCTGCTATACAAAATACATCATAACCACTACTTGTTTTCTCCTTTTGTTTTAAGCCTTGCATGTGGTAGAAAAAGTCCTTGATCATTTCTATGTGCAGCCAAATTCTCCACTCTAAAAAAAAAAGAGTTTTTAACTTACACATAGAGAAAAAGCTTTCGTTTGTTTTTAATCTATAAATATGTTTCAAACTTAATATCCACATATTATAATTTAAATTATAACAATGCATTACTTAAGGAGGTCAATGAATATATGAATTTAAAAGTCGCAGCACTAACAGCAACTACTGTAGCAGTTGCCTCTATGCTCCCCTCTATGGCAGACTCTAATGTACATACTGTAGAAGCAGAGCAAACTGCAAAAGCAAAAATTGGTTATGTTAAAACGGAAACGTTACAAATGTACAATAGCCCGAATGGAACAGACCCTGTTATTGACAATATTACACGTAACACTCCCGTTACTATTTTAGAAACAACAAATGAATGGTACAAAGTTCACATTCACAATAAAACTGGTTATGTCAAAAAAGACGCCATTTCTTTAACAAAGCCACAAAATGGTGAGAATCAATATATCGTAAATGCAGATGCATTAAACGTTCGCTCTGAACCAAACACACAATCTGAAATTATTACTGTATTACCAAGTGGGAAATTTGTTACTGTTCAAGAAGAACAAGAGGGATGGTATAAAGTTGTACATAATGGAACAAGCGGCTATGTAAAGAAAGAATTTTTATCTAACGCCGATCAGCCATTAGTAAAGGGAATTACTGTACAAGGCGGAAGTTCTTATTACGTTGCCACTCCAACATTAAAAGTACGTAGCGGAGCAGGAACAAATGCAGCCATTATCGGTTCTTTACCAAATGGAACACAAGTACAAGTCGTTGAAAGTGTGGGAACATGGTATAAAATTCGCTACGGATCAGGATATGGCTATGTCGCACAGCATTATGTAGTACAAGGACAAAAACAACAGCAGCAACCAAAACAGCAAGCTACCCCATCTATTCCAGCTGCATTTAAATATCCTGCCCAAGGGAAAATCAGCTCAGAATTTGATGTACGCTGGGGAAAAATGCACTACGGCGTAGATATTGCAGCAACAGGAAATGTTCCAATCCAAGCTGCCGCATCTGGGACTGTTGTAAAATCATATTATTCTACAAGCTATGGAAACGTTGTATTTGTTGCCCATCGTATAAACGGGAATTTATACACAACTATATATGCTCACATGAAAAGTCGTGCTGTCAAAGCAGGAGATACAGTGACAACAGGTCAATTGCTCGGTTATATGGGAAATACAGGACATTCATATGGACAACACTTGCATTTTGAATTACATAACGGGGAATGGAATTTCGAAAAAACAAATGCTGTAAATCCACTTCCTTTCTTAGTTAGGTAACGCATAATGACACGTAATATTCCATTACTTATTGAGTATTTAGCGTTTTTCGGTTTAATTTGTTGCTTATTAATTTACAACACAAACACTGTATCTTTAAGCATTATTATTACATTTGTTACTTGTGAAGTGCTTATGGAAATATTCAAAATTCGACTGAAGCGACATATTTCGCACATATATACTACCCTATTTATTATAAGTTCTTTAATAACAAACATAATTTTTAATGGCTTGCATATTTCTGCAATGTTTCCAGTATTTTTTGTGGCTATTCTTCTTATCGTATCTCAATATATATACGTCCCAGAACATCGTAAACAACAACAGCAGGAAAAAGCATGGAAAGTTTGAAAATAGTGCGACGATTCTTTCATACGAGTCTAACAAAATCTTTTCTAGACTCGTATGAAAGAATGAATCATTTTTTCGGCATTAAAGATAATAGAAATAGCCAATTTCTTTTGTACAGCATGATTTCTCTTACAATTATTTCTCTTTGCCTTTACTATTAAAAAAGGATTCCACATCATGTGGAATCCTTTTTTACGTTATATATAAACTACTTTTAATTTTTCAACATATAAGTGGCTGCAATACAGAATAAAACATGACTACTTCTATGTATGACCAGATGCTCTCGTCCTCTCTTAAAAAGAAAGGGATGTTTATGTCGGTTTTTCAATTTGCATTTACATAAATTAAAAGTCTGCTATAAAACTACTTGTCTATTTTATCCCGCATTAACAGACAGTAAAAAACCGATTCGTTCAACTAACCATCAATGGAGGATGAAGCCCCCCACTGATAGAAATTTCACTTTATCCGCATGCATATTGCTCATAAATAAAACTTAAATTATATTTATGTTCTAAATTCATACGTTGTTCATCACTGCACCAATAAAATAAAATATCATGTATTGATGCATAACGCTTATTCTTTAAAAATTGCTTAATAAAGGAAGGAAAACAATTTGGTAATTGTATAAATATATAATTGCGTAGTAATTCCTCTTTATAACCGATTCCTTTGCATATATACAGAAGTTCTTCACAATAATACATTTGCTGTGGAACTTGAATCATTTCAAAAAATGGAATGTATGATAATAATTTCCCTATAAAGTTCTCATATTTTGTTATAAACTCAAATGACATATGTTCCATCATCTCTTTTATAACAAACAAATAATCATCAATATGAGTTGTTTTTAACGGATTCAGACGATCAGATATTTGTGCAATCACTGCACGCTGACATGCTATAACAGCACGGCTTGGTTCATAATATGTTAAGAAATCTGTACATTTTCTATATTTTCTTAATAAATCTTGCGTGTATACATCACAAATATATGTATTACAATATTTTGCCAACTCCATTAAATTTTCATCTAACTGCTCTTTTGATAATCCCTTTGCTTGTTTACAAAGAAACAGAAACATAAACTCCATCATTTCTTTATGAGACAAAAGTGGCTTATACTTTTCAATACACTCCACATTAAACTTAATTCTTTCCCAAATAAACTCATCATTACTCTCTAATTCCGTAACCTTTTGTTTTATAATTAAATAATTCCAAGCGACTACTTGTGTAAATACATCCCATGATTCATACTCTAACGATGTTTGTACGAATTCCTCTAATCCCTCAGCAACCATAAAAGCATAAGCTTGTTGATACCATCCTACTTCTTGACATAAACGAATAATTCGAACCAAAGTTGGCATTTCATCTTTATGAAACTTCGGCAGATCATGTAATTTTTTCATTCCATATAAAATAAAAGGAATTAAATTTTCTTTTTTATAAAATTCTTTTTCTTTCCAAGCCAGAATAGTTCGTTCTTTTCCTTCTCCCTTTGGATACTTTGGTATAAGCAAAGAAAATAAATCCGCAAAATTTTCCGGCTCTGCATACGCATCCGTAACCAAGTTCCAATTAGGTCCAGGTCGCATAATCGTCATATAATTCCCCCCCCATTTTCTATATGTATGATAAAATATTTGAATGCTATTAAACTGATTATTAATATATTCAAAAAAACATATAATACTTATATTTATTAGTATATCATGATTTTCATATGTTAATAGTTGTTAATAAAAATTTCAAAAGTAATTCACATAAAATATAAATTTAATCTGCGGGAGATCCCCCCACAGATTATGAATTAAACGAATGGAGCGTATGTTGACAGCTTATCCTTCACTACATCTTTGCTTTCAGATGAAGCATTCCTGCCCTTAGCAAACAGAATAAAAGTATCCCTTCCCTTTAGTCTGTATGCTCTGATATTTCACTTAAGGCAACGCCTGCCTGATCATCTGCATATTTAGTTGTTGCTAAATCACCAAGTGATAGCATTCCAACAAATTGCCCATGTTCAACTACTGGCAATCTTCTTATTTGGTAACGTGCCATTAATTCTGTTGCTTTTTCAATAGCGTCATCAGGGGACACGGAAATAATTTGTGTTGTCATAATATTTGTGATTTGATTGGAACCTGGATGTTTTTCTGCAATTCCCCGTACAACCAAATCACGGTCTGTGACAAGACCAATAACCTGATTATTCTCTACAACAGGAATCATTCCTATATCTTCTTCTTTCATTTTCACCGCTGCTTCATAAACGTTATCTAGTGGCGTACATTGTACAATATTCGTGCTCATCAATTCTCGAACAGTTGTCATAAATATATTACCCTCCTTTACACACTTTAGCATTTCCAACCCCCTTCATTTCGATTCGCCAGTTTCTTAAAAGATAAATGAGATACCATCTCTCATTTATAATTACGCTTTATCAAATGTAGAGAGCGATCTAACCTAAAATCCCAATTAGATGTTTAAGTGGTGGGTAGTTGACCTACTTGCCATAAAATGCAAAATAAATTGGATATTGACTACTACAATGACCAATTCTAAAAACATTAGAATTGTGGGGGGAAAGTATAAACTTTATCGTTCTTCATAAAGAAAACGACTCGTTAAGATACAGAGTATAAGTAGGACGGGGTTAGTAAAAGAAATACTTTATACCGTAAAATATTTATGCAACATTCCGCTGTACAAACTTAAAAGTGAATTAATATAGTTCCATTTTGAGTATAACTAAAATAATCCATTAGTTAAAATATAATGCACTATATTCTTTCCTAATTACACAAAATCATACAAAATCCTTCATTATTTATAATAAAAAATAAAATATTTTATAATATGGTAAAAATATACTTATTGTTATAATAACGTGAAACGACCATCAGTAGGGTTTCTTTATTCGCTCTTCTCATTCTTACTGCCCAAAAGTAGTCGAATAAACATATGTATAAGGAGATCATTAATCAAAGAAGTAATTATATTTGTTATAACAAATATAATATATGGAAGGTATAATTTATAATATTATTTTTCTTTAAATAAAAAGAGTCAGCACCATGCTGACTCTTTTTATAATGACCCGTACGGGATTCGAACCCGTGTTACCGCCGTGAAAGGGCGGTGTCTTAACCACTTGACCAACGGGCCATGGCTCCGCAGGTAGGACTCGAACCTACGACCGATCGGTTAACAGCCGATAGCTCTACCACTGAGCTACTGCGGAATATGGTGGGCCTAAATGGACTCGAACCATCGACCTCACGCTTATCAGGCGTGCGCTCTAACCAGCTGAGCTATAGGCCCATATTTCTTACAGGGGCAGTAGGAATCGAACCCACACCGGAGGTTTTGGAGACCTCTGTTCTACCTTTAAACTATGCCCCTAAGTGGTGCCGGCTAGAGGACTTGAACCCCCAACCTACTGATTACAAGTCAGTTGCTCTACCAATTGAGCTAAGCCGGCT
>NZ_JAQOTJ010000026.1 GCF_028401955.1 Bacillus sp. BP-3 | reverse complement strand
ATGATGGGAAACCATCACGTACGGTGTGATGTGGGGGAAAAGGCGGAGATAATATCAAACCCTTACCTATCACAATAAGACATTGTCGTTCAAGAGCGAGAATTATCTGAAGGAGCATTTTTATTTCCGGAGGATATCGTACATGATGAAGATGCTTCGGTGTTAATAAAGTATTTATTAGAAGCGATGCCAGCTCCGCTTTTACAAATGGATGGGATGTTAAATCCAGGAGAGCAGTTTGGTTATACAGTATATAACGTTTTTGTTGGAGATACAGAAAATAAATAAGAAGGGATGGAAATAATGAGCATACCTATTTTGTTAATTTCTATGATGTTATTCTTAGTTTTATTTTTTGGAATTGGTTTTTTATTAAATATGATTTTACGGGCAACATGGGTGATGCTTGTTGTATATCCACTTATTTGTGTATTTATTATTGATAAAGTTGATTTCTTAGATTATTTTGTAAAGCCGAAAGAAGCATTTTCTTCATTAGGAACAAGTTTTCTTCATCTTGGACAGGCTGACATTATCATTTTATCAACGGGTTTAGTTGGTGCTGCTTTATCTGGTATTGTAATCAAATCATTACGGCAACGTGGATATCAAATGTTTTGAAGCTCCTTTCTGAGGAGCTTTTTTTCATGAATAATTTCTTCATCGGTTGGGGCACAATAACGATGAAGGAGTGTGGAAAACGAAAATGATAAAACGATATAGCATTCGCATGATAATGGTTTGCTTATTTGTAGCTGCATTGTGTGTAACTTGGCAAGCTATGTCAGGAATCTCTCTTTCTGAAATGCTTCATATGTATAAGAAGAATGGAGCGAAAGTAGTACACGCAGCTGAACAAAATCAGCAGGCGATTCCAAGTGCCGAAGTTATTCGTGCTTTAGAGAATGCAAAAGATTGGTCAAAGTATCGCCAAATGGAAGTTACTGCAACAGGATATACAGCTGGTATGGAGTCAACAGGGAAAACAAAAGGACATCCTGAATACGGGATTACATATTCCGGGGTGAAAGTAAAGCGGGATATATATTCAACAATCGCAGCTGACCTTCGCATATTTCCGATTGGAACAATTCTATTCGTTCCTGGGTATGGCTACGGTGTTGTGGCAGATAAAGGCGGTGCAATTCAAGGGAATCGCCTTGATTTATATTATGAAACTGTGCGAGATGTATATAATCAATGGGGAAAGAAAAAAGTGAATGTTTACGTTGTGAAAGTAGGAAATGGCAAACTTACAGAACAAGATTTAGCGCTTTTAAATGAAGACGAAACAATGCAAGTGTTTCGCACACAATATTTAAAGCAACAATAGTCTAGACGCATGTGGCGCTAGACTTTTTTCATTTGTTATCATAAAGTGAAACTTTAATCAGTGAGGGTATTTCCCACTGATTATTAACCCTCACCAATCGGGCTTTTATGGGCAGTTTATGTCCTACCTAACTTCTTTGATTTTGCCAAAATTTGAGGTAGGAGTATTACTGCCCACGAATAGCGGGATAAAGTGAAATGGAGAAGAAAAAACGCAGTAAAGGGAGAGAAGTGATGAAAGATTATCCTTTAGCGTATTATGAGTTTTTTATAAAGTATAATGAAGGGGATTATTATACGTGCCATGACTTATTAGAAGAGATGTGGCTTGAGGACCGAGGGAATTTGTTTTTAAAAGGTTTATTACAAATGACAGTCGCACAGTATCATTACAGCTACGGGAATATAAAGGGAGCACGAATGATGATGGAAGTAGCTGAAATGTATTTAACTCCCTATTGTAAGGTTTATTGGAACTTGAATGTTGAAAAAGTCGTACAATTTATTCAAACGTGTCGGAAAATGTTATCGGAAGAGGTCGATCAAATTCCATATGAGCAAATTCAGGATTTGCCGAATTTCCCGCCATTTATTTTATACATGGAAGAAGTTTGAATTATCGCATTTTCCTGAAAACAAGAGTATAATAGGGATAGAAAAATCAGGGGGTGCTGTCATGTTTCAAGTACAAAAAGAATTAGCAAGCCATGAAGCAGTAGTTGTTGCTTTATTTGAAGATGAAGTAATGAGCAGTTTTGTAAAAGAATTAAACGAATCATTTGATGGACATTTACAAGTGCTACTAGATGAAAAAGAAATTTCTTCAAAGAAAAAAGCCATTTCAAAAGTACATAGTTTAGGAAAAACAAATGTAAAACGTTATTACTTTGTCGGACTTGGCAAAAGAGAAAGATATACAACAGAAACATTGCGCGGTGCACTTGGAAAGCTAGCGAAAACATTGCAAAGTGCAAAAGTGAAAGATGTTGCATTTATGTTAGATTCATTTGTTACAGAAAAACTGGATGTTATTGATGTAGCGCACATTGCTGCAGAAACATATTCCCTTGGTACATATGAGCTAGTAACATATAAAACGGATAAAAAAGAAGCACATCAATTAGAAAGCTTTGTTGTTATTACGAAGGAAGATCCGCAAGAAATTGAAGCGGCATTAACAGTTGGTTATGTGCACGGACGTGCTACAAACTCTGCGCGGACACTTGTGAATATGCCGCCAAACATGTTAACGGCAACGGCTTTAGCAGATTATGCTGTTGAACTAGCCGAAAAGTATGATATGGATTATAAAGTTCTTGAGAAAGAGGAAATGGAAGAGCTTGGAATGGGTGCTCTACTTGCGGTAAACCAAGGTTCTACAGAGCCGCCAAAAATGATTGCTCTTTTATATAAAGGGAAAGAAGAGTGGACAGATGTCATTGGCTTAGTTGGGAAAGGGATTACATATGATACAGGTGGTTATTCTCTAAAACCGCGCGAAAGCATGGTTGGTATGAAAGGTGATATGGGCGGTGCGGCAGCTGTCCTTGGTGCTATGGAAATTATCGGTGAACTTCGCCCAGAGCAAAATGTAGTGGCTGTTATCCCATCGACAGATAATATGGTGAGCGGAACTGCATTTAAACCAGATGATGTGATTACATCGATGAGTGGTAAAACGATTGAAGTATTAAATACAGACGCAGAAGGCCGCTTAGCGTTAGCTGACGGTATTACGTATGCGAAGAAGCTAGGGGCAAATTACCTTGTTGATGTTGCGACGTTAACAGGTGGTGTTATTGTTGCTCTTGGAAATCATACAACAGGTGCTATGACAAATAACGAAGCATTTTATGAGCAAGTGTTAGAAGCAGCGCTGGAAACAGATGAGACAATTTGGCAATTGCCAATTTTCGAACGTGATAAAGAGCGTGTTCGAAATAGTAAGTTAGCAGATTTAAATAACTCACCAGGACGTGAGGGCCATGCGATTATGGCAGGTGTATTCATTGGAGAATTTGCAGAAGAAACACCTTGGGTGCATTTAGACATCGCGGGAACATCTGATACAAGTAGCGCACATGACTTAGGGCCAAGTGGTGGAACAGGAGCAATGGTGCGTACATTAGCAACACTTGTTGAAATGTTTGGAAATGAAGAGTAAGTAAGGAAAGGATTGGCGTTTGCTAATCCTTTTTTTCGTGATAAATAGGGAATTAAATGCTGTAAAAAAATAAAAAATATTGAGGGAAGCATAATTTTTTTCATATAATGGGACTATGCTGATTGAGAGGAGAAAACAACATGGAATGGAAAAAAGAATATGAACGCTGGATTTCCTTTGCAGATTTAGATGCAGAGCTAAAGCAGCAATTAGAAGAAATGCAAAATAATGAAAAGAAAATTGAAGATAGCTTTTATAAAAATTTAGAATTTGGTACAGGTGGTATGCGCGGAGAACTAGGCGCTGGTACAAATCGTTTAAATGTGTATACTGTTCGTAAAGCAACGGAAGGTTTAGCTCGTTTCATTGAAAAGCAAGGCGAAGAAGCAAAAGCACGCGGTGTTGTTGTTGCGTATGATTCTCGTCATAAATCTCCAGAGTTTGCGATGGAAGTAGCGGCAACATTAGGTGCTCACGGCATTAAAACATATGTATTTGAAAGTCTGCGCCCAACGCCAGAATTGTCATTTGCAGTGCGCTATTTACATACGTACAGTGGTATCGTTCTTACAGCGAGCCATAACCCGCCTGAATATAATGGCTATAAAGTGTATGGAGATGATGGGGGACAATTGCCTCCAAAAGAAGCGGATGAGTTGATTCATTATGTAAATGATGTAAGCGATGAATTGACAGTAGAGGTTGCTGATGTAGAGCAACTAAAACAAAACGGTCTCCTGCAGATTATCGGTCAAGAAGTTGACGATGCATATTTAGAACAATTAAAAACAGTAATTCTTGATAAAGAGCTTGTGAAGGAAATTGGACAAGATTTAAAAATTGTCTTCTCACCTTTGCATGGAACATCTAATATTCCAGCGCGCCGCGGATTAGAAGCAGTTGGATTTAAAAATGTAACCGTTGTAAAAGAGCAAGAACAGCCAGATCCAGACTTTTCAACAGTAAAATCACCAAATCCAGAAGAGCATGCTGCGTTTGAATTGGCAATTCAGTACGGTGAAGAAATTGATGCAGATGTATTAATTGCAACAGATCCAGATGCCGATCGTCTTGGTGTGGCAGTTCGTAATCATGATGGTGAGTATCAAGTGTTAACAGGAAACCAAACAGGTGCTTTAATGCTAGAATACTTATTATCACAAAAGAAAGAACAAGGTATTTTACCAGCGAACGGTGTTGTATTAAAAACAATCGTTACATCCGAGTTAGGACGTACAATTGCAAAATCTTATGGACTTGATACAATCGATACGTTAACTGGCTTTAAATTTATCGGTGAAAAAATTAAGCAATATGAAGCGAGCGGAGAATATGAGTTCCAGTTCGGCTATGAAGAAAGCTACGGCTATTTAATTCGTCCGTTCTGCCGTGATAAAGATGCGGTACAATCTGTATTATTTGCATGTGAAGTTGCCGCATATTATAAAGCACAAGGTAAAACATTATATGATGGTTTACTTGAAGTGTTTGAAAAGTACGGATACTTCCGTGAAGGACTTGTTTCCTTAACGTTAAAAGGAAAAGATGGAGCAGAACAAATGCAAAATATGATGACATCGTTCCGTGAAAATAGACCGACAGAAGTTGCGAGCTTAGAGGTAACGATTGCTGAAGATTATAAAGCGAGCGTTAGAACAAAAGTAGAAGAAAATGCGACAGAAGAAATCAAATTACCAAAATCAAATGTATTAAAGTATTATTTGGCAGATGGATCTTGGTTCTGCTTACGCCCATCCGGAACAGAGCCGAAAATCAAGTTTTACTTCGGTGTACAAGGAGATTCCTTACAACATAGTGAAGAGAAGCTTGAGGAGATTAAAAAAGCTATTATGAATCGAGTACAATAAAGTGAAACTTCCATTAGTGGGGGTCTTACTGCCCGTTAATGCGGGATAAAAAAAGGGAGGAATCCCTTTTTTTTATTGCATAAAGAATTAATAAATAAGTAAAAGGTACATGTATTGGGAATTCTTTGTCGCAGGGAAATAATGGTAAAATAACTACGCATAACAAACTGTTTCATGGGGAGTGGCTTCTCAAAATAAAGGATTTCTTTCGCAGAACCAGTTGAAATATCGTTCGTTTATTATGTTATCAATCTATGACAAGTTAGAGGAAACCTTGACTAATGAAGAGACAATCATGTAAAATTTGTAGGGAATGTCACTTTGTCATAAAAAACAAGGGAAGATTATAAAGCAAAAAGGGTGTAAGATTCCTAGAGAGATACTATACAAGAGTTAATATGACGACGTACTTCATATTTATGTTCTCTATATTAAGTGTGCTTTGTACAATAAATTTATCCTGTGTAGGATAAATTAACTGATAGGAAATAAAAAAATGTTCGCCATGTAAAACCATAAAGAAAGAGGTTGTAAACATGAAAAAAGTAAGAAAAGCTATTATTCCTGCTGCTGGTCTTGGAACACGTTTTTTACCAGCAACGAAGGCAATGCCAAAGGAAATGTTACCGATTGTTGATAAACCAACAATTCAATATATCGTTGAAGAAGCAGTTGCTGCAGGTATTGAAGATATTATTATCGTTACAGGCAAAACAAAACGTGCAATTGAAGATCATTTTGATAATGCTTTTGAATTAGAGCAAAATTTATTAGAAAAGAAAAAGTATGAGCTACTTGAAAAGGTACAAGCTTCTTCTAAAATGGTTGATATTCACTATATCCGTCAAAAAGAACCAAAAGGTTTAGGCCATGCAGTATGGTGTGCGCGTAAATTCATTGGTGATGAGCCGTTTGCTGTATTACTTGGAGACGATATTGTGCAAGCAGAAACACCTTGCTTAAAACAATTGATCGATGAGTATGAAAAAACATTATCATCTGTAATTGGTGTGCAAACAGTTCCAGAAGATGAAACACATCGCTACGGTATTATTGATCCATTAGAAAAAGATGGCCGTCGTTATCAAGTAAAACAATTTGTTGAAAAACCAGCACAAGGTACAGCACCTTCAAATTTAGCGATTATGGGTCGTTATGTCTTAACACCTGAAATCTTCCGTTTCTTAGAAGAGCAACATATCGGTGCTGGCGGTGAGATTCAATTAACGGATGCAATTCAAAATCTAAACGAAATTCAACGCGTATTCGCTTACGATTTTGAAGGAACACGTTATGATGTTGGTGAGAAGCTTGGCTTTATTCAAACAACAATTGAAATGGCACTGCAACATGACGAATTAAAAGAAGATTTACTACAAATTATGCAAAAACTAGTGCAAGAACGAGCAGTTAAAAATTAATTATTGATAGATGTGTAAGATTAGACATAGTGAATTGGAGAATGAGGTATTCTAAGGGAAACATCCAATTTACTATGTCTAATCTGTGCTTATAAATTGTTCTTTACTGAGAAAATTTGAAAAAGAAAGGGGTACCTTCTTTGAAGACCATTACAATTTTAGTACCGGCATACAATGAAGAAGAAGTGTTAGATCAACTGTATAGTCGGTTAACGGGCGTAATTGAGTCGGTGCCAAACTACAACTTCGAGATTTTATTTGTGAATGATGGAAGTAAAGATAATACATTAAATATGATCAAAGAATTTCGAGTGCGCGATAAACGCATTTCCTATGTAGACTTATCTCGTAACTTTGGAAAAGAGACGGCGATGATCGCAGGACTTGATCATGCGACGGGAGATGCAGTTATCATTATTGATGCTGATTTACAAGATCCGCCAGAATTAATCCCAGAAATGATTCAATATTGGGAGCAGGGTTATGATGATATTTATGCAAAAAGACGTTCTCGTGCAGGAGAATCTTGGGCGAAAAAATGGACAGCTGGAAAATTCTATAGCCTATTAAAGAAAACAACAAGAATCCCAATTCAAGAAAATACAGGAGATTTCCGTTTACTGGATAGACGTTGCGTGGAAGCATTAAAGAAAATTCGTGAAACACAGCGTTATACAAAAGGAATGTTCAGTTGGATTGGATACAATAAGAAAGAAATTTTATTCGACCGTGATCCACGCGCAGCTGGTGAAACGAAATGGAACTACTTTAAGCTAATCGATTTAGCAATTGAAGGAATTACATCCTTTACAACGGCTCCATTACGTCTTGCATCTTTCTTCGGATTTACTGTATCATTTGGTGCGTTTTGTTATATGCTTTGGATTATTATTAAAACGATGATGTATGGTGAATCTGTAACTGGATATCCATCGATGATGACAGCGATTTTATTCCTTGGTGGAGTACAGTTGATTTCCATTGGAATTATCGGTGAATATTTAGGCCGTATCTTTAACGAAACGAAAAATCGTCCACTATACTTTGTAGATGAGTATAACGATGATAAAGTAACAAATTTGGATGAAAAGCCAACAGCAAAGTTATATCGCGTAGAAGATCATAAAGTAAAATCAAATCGTTAGGAGATTAAGAACGTGAATAACAGAACGAAGGAAATCTTTAACTATTTGCTTTTTGGCGGTTTAACGACGCTGGTTAATATTGTTATGTATTATGTTTGTGCAACTTTGGCTGGCATGGATTACAAAGTTGCTACGACAATCGCATGGATTGTATCTGTGTTGTTTGCATATTTTACAAATAAAAAGTACGTATTTAAAAGTCAACCAACAAGCTTTGCCCATGCAATGAAAGAATTTTTCTATTTTATGGGATTTCGCGTTTTATCGTACTTCATCGATCTCTTCTCCATGATTGCATTAATCGAATGGTTAGGTATCAATGATTTAGTATCTAAAATTATCGCGAATGTTATTGTTGTAGTTGTTAATTATTTTGCAAGCAAATATATAATTTTTAAAAAGAAGGTCGAAGTGAAACAAGGCCAAAATGCATAAAAAACAAATAGCTTGGCTTGTGCCGGCTATTGTTTTTTTATACATATATTTTCGAACTAGAAATGATATGGAGGAGTATAATGCAACAACTGTTAGATTTATTTAAGAAGAAGAAGTTTTTATATGCATTAGCTTTCTTCCTTCCGTTTTCTATTTATGGTGTAATGTTTATACTGATTGGTATTGCTCCATTTGGAGAAAAATCAATTCTTGTTACTGATTTGCACACACAGTATGTACAGTTTTACACATATTTATATGATGTTATAAAAAATGGGAAAAGCATTTTTTATAGTTGGGAAGGCGGAATGGGACTAAATTTTCTTGGTGTATTTGCCTACTATTTAGCAAGCCCGTTTTCTATTTTAATTCTCTTTTTTGACCGTGCTCATATTCCAGAAGCAATTATGGTTATAACATTATTGAAAGTTGGATTAGCTGGTGTGACAATGACGCATTATTTAAGTCATATGATGAAGCGTCGTGAGATTACAATCGCATTATTCTCAACTTTTTATGCATTAATGTCATTTGTAACAGTGTATTCTTTCTGTGTTATGTGGTTGGATGCAATTTATTTATTGCCACTCATTATGCTTGGAATTGAGAAATTGTTGACGACTAAAAAATTCGGATTGTTTATTTTTAGTTTATCTCTTACGTTTATTACAAATTTCTATATTTCTTATATGGTAGGAATCTTTACATTTATTTACTTTGCAGCGCGTTTCTGTGTCCTGTATGACGTCCGTAATGTAAAGCAATTTATGCAAAAGTTTGTATGGTTTTGTATTGGAACAGGTTTAGCAGCTGGAATGGCAGCATTTATCATACTGCCGACGTATATGGACTTAAAGAGCAACTTTGCAGAGCGTACGAAACTGCCATTTTCTACAGCGTTTAATTTTGACCCATTTGATTTTTATAGTCGTTTCTTTAATGGAATTACCGATACAACGGTTAATGGAATGCCAAACGTGTATGCTGGTGTATTAACACTCTTACTTGTTCCATTATTCTTTGTAACAAAGAAAATCTCATTAAAAGAAAAAATTATATACGGGGCTGTAATGCTCTTTATCGTTCTTTCGTTTGAAATACCATTTTTAAATATTGCTTGGCATGGCTTTGAACCGCCAACAAATTTCCCATATCGTTATTCGTTTGTATTGTCATTTTTACTGATTTATGTGGCTGTTCGAACGTTTATGATCTTTGGAGAAGAATTATTACCAGCATTGAAAAAGGTTGTTTTCTTTAACCTATTTATGATTGTTTTACTTGGAAAAGTAGCACCTTCTTATATGCAATCCAACAAAATGATGGCAAACATCTTTTTCATTGTTGTTTATGCGCTGTTACTATACGCAAAAGTTCGAGTGAAAAAGAACAAAGCATTGGTATCTTTCGCATTAGTAGCTGTAGTTGGATTAGATGTTGCACTTAACACAGTATATATGATTAAGTTAATGGGCTATGAGTATGGCTACATTAATCGCCAAGAATATGCATCTCCATATCCGAGATATGAAGAAACAATTCAAAAAGTGGCTGAAAAAGATAAAGGGCTCTATCGCATGGAAACGACAATGGGAAGAACTTGGAATGACGCAATGCGCTTTGGGTATAAAGGACTTACTCATTTCAATTCTGTTGCGAATGGACACTTGAATTTGTATATGCAAGATTTAGGTTACGGTTATTTGGACGCGTTAATTTTGCAAAATGGCAAAGGAATTGTTTCAACTGATGCCTTATTTGGTATGAAGTATATGATTTCGGATCGTCCATTAAATAAATATGGTTTTGACAAAGTTGACAGTGTCGGAGATATTTCCGTATACGAGAATAAAAATGCTCTTCCGTTTGGATATATGGTCAATAAAGATGAGTTTGATACAAAAGGCAAAGAGAAATTAAAGGTTCAAAAAACGAATTATACAAACTCATTTGAAGAGCAAAATAAACTGATTGGCAAGTTAAATGGACAAACTGTTAGTTATTATAAGCCGCTTGAACCAATTTCTGTTCAATATAATAACTTGGCAGTAGCAGATGATGCAGAAAAAAGTAAAAAGCAACTTGCTGCAGAGAAGAAAAAAGCAGCTCTTACAAACCAAAAAACAATTCAGTTAGTTAGACAACAAGAGGATAAGACAGCGAGCATTAAATATGTGTTTGACGTTAAAGGAAAACAACAGTTATATACAAAATTACGTGTGGAACCAACTGGTGTAACAAAGGTTTACGTAAATGGAAAAACATTAGGTAAAACAATCGGTGAGGGACCAGACAGCGACGTGTCTGATTATCCATCTTATTATTGGAACAATGGTATACTTGATCTAGGCTCCTTTGAAAATGAAAAAGTAGAAGTAGAAGTGAAGGTAAAACGCCAATCTGTTGAATTAGATCAACAGTTGTTCTATGGACTCGACATAGATACATTTGAACAACGTGTAGATGAATTAAAACAACAACCATTGAACATCACAAACTACACTGGTCGCAGCATTCAAGGAAAGATTGATGTAAAACAAGATAATCTTCTTTTCTTATCTATCCCATATGATAAAGGATGGAAAGTAACAGTTGACGGAAAAGATGGGAAAGTACTGAAATTAAATGATGCATTTCTTGGTGTAGAACTACCAAAAGGAACACATACAATTGAATTGAAGTATACATCCCCTGGATTTGTAGTAGGGGTCATCGTTTCTGTTATTAGCTTACTGGCAGCGGTTGTTCTTTGTTTGATCGTGCCAAAGAAGAGGAAGTAATGTGAAAGAGAATCCTTTCTAAGCAGGGGTAGCAGAACCTGTTTAGGGAGGATTTTTATATGTTCATTTATGTGAAAAAAGGCAAGTATACAAAAAAATGAAACGGGAGCATAAAATAATGAAACAATTAAGAGGGTTGTATGGGGTTTTGTTCTTTTTCATTCCATTCGGGATACTGCTTTTAAGTTATGCTATATTTGGTATGTATCCGTTTGGAAAATATTCAGTATTAATTAGTGATTTAAGCACGCAATATGTTCAATTTTATTCTTATTTACATAGTGTATTTACAGAAGGAAAGAGTTTACAATATACAATGGAGTTAGGCGGGGGAATTAACTTTATTGGAACATTTGCTTATTATTTATCAAGTCCGTTTTCTATTCTTCTTTACTTCTTTAATAAAGCAAACCTTCCGGAATTTATTTTTCTGATTACTCTTTTAAAAGTAGGGTTTGCAGGAGTAACATGCGGCTTGTTTTTACGTTATGTGATAGGTAAAGAGCATAAAGGGTTGTTATTGTTTTCAACAGCTTATGCATTATCAGGCTTTGTTATGGCCTATTCGTTTCATGTCATGTGGCTAGATGGGATTGTATTTCTACCTGTCGTTTTAATGGGAGTTGAAAAACTTTTACGAGATAAAAAGATTATTTTCTTTACGTTTTCGTTAGCAATTATGTTTATCGCAAATTTCTACATTTCCTTTATGTTTGGGATTTTTACATTCCTTTATTTTATAATTCGACTCTTTACACAATATGAGTTCCGGGCCATAAAAACGTGGGGGAAATATTTTCTTCTTTTCTGTCTCGGAACGGGATTAGCTGCTGGCATAGGAGCGGTGATTATTCTTCCAACTCTTGAAGCGTTAAAGAGTAACCCATATAGTATCGGTTCAACGGAGTTCAAATTAGAATGGAAGCTGGATTTACTTCTTTTCTATTGGAAGTTATTATCTGGTGGGTATGATTCGAGTTTATTTGGTATTCCGAATGTATATGCATCTATATTAGTACTCGTATTATTACCTTTATACTTTGTAAATAAAGGAATTAATAAACGAGAAAAGTGCTTATCCATAGCTGTATTTTTGTTCTTAATTTGTAGTTTTGCAATTCCATTTTTAAATTTAGCTTGGCATGGAAATAAGTGGCCAAATGCATACCCATATCGTTTTGCGTTTGTCTTTGTAATGTTAGTTGTTTTTATGGCAGCGAGAGTATTTCAACATATCAGTCGAAAAGATGTATTGCCATTATGGATTAGTTATATTATTCATTTGATTTTATTGTATGCATTGTCAGTGAAACATTATGAAGTAGTTCATAGTAAGACACTGATCATAAATGCTATCCTTATTACGTTTATCGTGGTCGTATTGCATATTCGCATGATGAAACCATCATTAACAAAAATAACGACAGGATTATTACTTCTATGTTTAATATGCGATATAGGTTTTAATACAAGAAAATATATTCATGGACTACATAGAGAAATGGCTTATACAAAGCGTGATGAGTACGAATTGAACCAAACTGCGAAACAAGCTATTCAATATGTAAATGAAATGAATACAGAGCGTTATCACGTAAGTACTAAATATTCCCGAACACTAAATGATTCCTTACAATATGATTATCCATCTTTCCAAACATTTAACTCGATGGCAAATGGATCATTTCATCGCTTTTTAAAGCTAACGGGCTATTCAACGTCTCCAGACCTTTTAGTAGCTAATAACCATGGGGACACGTTGCTCATGGATGCGATTTTAAAAATTGGGTATAAAATTGAAGACGGTAGCGTACCGAAATATGGGCATGAAAAAATAAATCAATTTGGCTTTGCTAATGTGTTTAAGGTTAACAATATGATTCCATTTGGTTATCCAATCGAACATATACCTTCTAAAGATGAAGAAAATCCATTTGTTTTCCAAGAAAAATTGATTAATATAAAAGAAGGAACGCTATTTAAAAAGCTAGAAGATCCAAAGATTTCATTGGAAAATATGGCGGCTGTTTCAGGACAAGAAGGAAAATATGAACGAGTTAATAAGGAAAAACCGGGATATATTACGGTTCAAGTAAATATACCGAAAGAAGTTCAATTATACGGATTAGCTACTGGGATTGAAAACTGGAAAGAAATTATGGTGAATGAAAAGTATCCATGTTATTTACCACCAGATATCGAAAAAACGTTAATTGATTTTGGATATTTTCCGACAAATGGGATTACAACGATGAAGATCAAAGTTGAACAGGAAGATATCTTTTCATTAAAAGGTTTACAGTTCTATGGATTAGATATAGACAAATTTAATGAGACAATAAAAGCATTACAAAAAAGTAGTATGAAGGTTACGGAAAACTCGGGAAAAATGGTTAAGGGAAATGTTGCATTGAAGAAGGACGCTACATTTGTCTTCCCAATTCCTTATGATGCTGGCTGGTCAGTTACAATCGACGGGAAAGAGCAGCCTACAACAGCAGTTGTGGATGGGTTGTTAGGAGTGAAAGCAACAGCTGGTAATCATGACGTTGTGCTTTCTTATCATTCTCCGGGATTAAAACTTGGTATGATTATTTCTGGCGTCAGCATCATCCTTACTATATTGTTTACGATTGTACAGGTAAGAAAGTTACGAAAGAAATAGTATAAGAAAAAAGCTACTGAATTCTCAGTAGCTTTTTTTCGTAGCATGCTGTATATACCCGGCTGTTAAAAAGAAATACATCATAAATGAAGCATTTTCTAATATGTTATAAAAAGCGCTTCCAATAATCGCTCCAACTATTAAATATAAAGTAAGAGGAGCAAACGGTGCTTTTCTCCTATATTTCCAAAGAATAGAAAGGAATCCAAATGTAAATCCTGCACATAAGAGAACGCCAATGATACCTGTTTCAGCGAGTATTTGAATGTATTGATTGTCAGAATAAAAATTCCATGTAATCTCGTATTTTTCGTAAATAGGTGATGAAAAAGTTTGCGTAGCAGCATCCCCAAATGTACCTAGTCCATAGCCAGTGATCGGCTTATCTTGAAAGATTTCAACTGCTTTTTTTACGTAGTAAATGCGTCCGTCTTGTTTACTAAGTTCAACTGTGTCTTCTGATAATGCTTCTGTAAATCGTTTTACACCTACTTGCTCTCCCTCTAAATAGTTTGTCATTTTTGAGATGCATGTTGCACATAGGAAGGACAAAAGGGAGATGACTAGCAATGATCTCCAAATTGGAATCTTTCGGTGGATACATAGATAGATAAGCATAAAGACGATAACTGTCAGAAATGCACCGCGTGAATACGTGAGCCATAATGTTGTGGCAATAAGCGTAAGCCCTGTATATGTGACATATTTCATTTTCCCTGATACGTGTTGAAGAACGTATAAAGAAATGAGAAAAGCTAACGTCAAATATAATGCTAATTCATTTGGACCCCCGGCCATGCCGTATATCCGAATTTTATTTGTCGGAGCGAGGACAAGAGCTTTCCAAGCTTCTGGCAAAACAAGAGTGCGCAGTGATAGTTTTTCAATTAAACCTTGTACAGACATAATGCTAGACGCGATAAAGGTAATCTTCGCAAAAAATATGATATCATCATGCTGAACAGTGATACGAGAAACAATATAGTATAAAAAATAAAATAGAAGCAGTGTGTGTAATTGCATAGCGATTGCAATGAATGAAACGCCGTTTAATAGACCGATTCCAGCGCCAAACAAGCAGAAAAGAAAATATAATACTTCAAAGTACCGGAATGAAAAAAGTTTTGAAATATTATTTCGATATTGTAATAATAGACGAAATAAGAGCGCAATGATGATAAATAGACCGATAAACTTTAGCCCAGGGTTAAAAGCAACGAGAAAAGGGCGCATCGGAATAAATAGTAATAAATAAGCAATACCGAGCTTTTCATCTCGAAAAGCAGCACATGCTAGTACGAAAGAAATGAAGAGCCCGGTATAAGTTGATGAAAACAGTAATCCCAATAGAATGAAGAAGATACTTGCCCATATATAGTAGAAGCGAGTTGAATGTGTCATATATATTCTCCTTTAACATGATGATGGTATGCGATAAATTGTTGTAACTTCTTTCACCATTTTTGAGAAAGTGAAGTTTTGTAAATAATGTTCGCGTCCGCACTCTGCTAAGGAATGATATAATTTTTCATCTTGTAATAATTGAGCTAAGGAAGCAGCTAATGTTTCTTCCGATCCAAACGGTATTAATAGTCCTGACTGATTATGAACAATTACTTCTGGCAAGCCACCGACATTTGTTGCAATCACAGGTTTTTTCATAGCAATTGCTTCGATAGCGACATAGGATAATCCTTCATTTTCTGATGGAATCACAATAATATCATGTTCTGTATACTCTTTTATAATATCGTCTTGAAATCCTTTTAATGATACATGCTCGCCTAGTGATAACTCTTGAATCATAGTTGATAATTCTTTTTTTAATGGCCCTTCACCGATAATATCGCAGTGCCACCTTAAAGATGGGTGCAGAGCTTTTAGTTTTTGCAAGCTTGTTAATAAGAACGGCTGTCCTTTTTCTCTGCTTAGCCTCCCGATCACAGCAATTTTTTTCGGCCCAGGCTGAGAAAGAGGAACATCTGTATATGGATCTGCAACGCCGTTATAAATAACGTGTATCTTATTTTCTGGTACGCCCTTTTGGCATAGTTGCTGCTTCATAAATTGAGAGATGCAAATGATGGCATCATTATAGCGAGTAAAAAAGGAATTGCTACACTTTAGGTGAAATGGCATCGGCACATTTACGTGATACGTCCAAATGACCCGCACAGGAGCACCTAATAGTTTAGCTAAAATCGCAATATAGTTTTCGCGTAAAAATTGCGCATGAACAATATCGATGTTTTCTTTTTTTATAATCTTCTTTAATTGCATAGCAGCTTGTATATCAAAAGGATGACGCATGTTAATGCGGTACATCGGTACGTTTAATTGTTCAAACTTTTTTAAGAAAGGACCAGGGATAGAATATACAAGGATACAGTGCTCTGGACCGATAGATTCGATTAAATCTAGAACGTATTTTTCTGATCCTCCATCCCCGATATAATTTAAAAGGTACATAATTTTATTCATTTATATCCTTCCTTCTACCTAAAAATAGCGATAGCAATTGTTGTAGCTCCTTTATCTTTAATGTGTAAGTGACGAGTAAGTAAACGATGGCACCAATTGCTATTGCTAATAAGATAAGCAACTTTGTATCATGTAAGAAATGAAGCAGCAGTTTGGAAGTATACAAACTTACAAAAGATGCAACAGTACATTTGAGTAAAAAGCCACCGTAGCGCAAGTTCACCTGTTCTTTCTCTTTCATGAATTTTTGGAGCATCCATAATAGCATAAGTACAGTGCTCGCCGATGCTATTGAAGTGGAAAGAGCTGCACCAGCTAAACCAATCTGGTTAACAAGTATAATACATAATATAACATTTATAATCATGGAAATAATTGATGCATACATAATGTATCGATTCAGCTTCAAAGAAAAAAGCAAGCGATCAAGTAAGTCCTTTAATGGCTGCATGAGGGCAGCCAACGCATAAAATTGTAATGCGGTTGCTGTCATTATTATAGAATCTTTCCCAAATGCCCCATAGTTATAAATTACTTTGACAATTTCCTCTGTAAAAAAGGTGAAATAAATAAAGACAGGAATAAATAAATATAACAGCACCTTTATATTTGTTTCCATTAATTTTGCGAAGTCTTTCCAATTTGATTGAGTTGCGTACCCAACAAATTTAGGATACATAACAGTTAAGACTGGAGCAGCAATTAACCCAAGCGGAATAAAGTATAGCTTTTGGGAATAATTAAGCGCCGCAATAGATCCTTCATTTAATCCAGAGACTAGTGTACGATCAACAAGTAGATTAATTTGAACAGACGTACTTGTAATAAAAGCAGGGATGCTCAAATTAATCATCGTCTTTAAAGAAGGGTCTTTAAAGTCGATTATAAATTGATAACGATATCCTTCCCTCTTGGAAGCGACATAAACAAGTATATTTTGTACGATGTTTCCGACAATAACACCTAGTGCAAGTGCATAAATTCCAATCCATTGTACAAGAGCTACAAAAATAATAAGTGTAATTCCGTTTAATACAACCCATTGCATACTTGTAATGCGAAATTTATGTAAACTGTTTAAATAAGCATTAAAAATATCGATCATGAATGTACAAAATACGGTCGGGAAAATAATTTGTATTAAGTAAGCTGATAACAAAGCTGTTTGCTCTGGGAGCCCGTGCGCAAATAGTGAAATGAAGAAGCGGGGCTGCAATTCAATGAGCAAAAGCGGAATCAAAAAAATAAGTAGAACAATGTTTAAAAAGTTATTCATGAATCGATATGCTTTAACCGGATCTTTTCCCTTTAACTCCATAAAGATAGGAATGAAAGAAAAGGCGAAAGCCCCTGTGATACCGGTAAAAACAATCGTAGGTATATTTAAAGCGACAACGTATGCATCAACCGCATAGTTTGTACCGAAATAAGCTCCAAGTGTTACTTCTTTTGCGAATCCAAGTAGTTTTCCTAAAGCTGTCCCAAGTGTAAAAAATAGTGTTACAATGAGAAATCTTTTTGTCTTGTCTTGAGAGGCTTCCCTACTCATTTTTAATCAAATCCTTACTTTAATTTAATTCTTTTTCAAGCATAATTTATTTGTATGTAAAAATCAAATATATATCTTAGTAATAGCCATGAAAAAGAGGATATCATCCAATAGGAGAATATCCTCTTTAGCTCGTAATAAAAGACAATAATGATTTCCACAAACAATGGAAGTTTCACTTTATCCCGCTATTCGTGGGCAGTAAGGGCTGAAAAAGAGCAGGGAAGAAAACTAACTGCCCGCAAAAGCCCGATTGGTTCAACTAACCATCAGTGAGAAAAGCGTCACTGATGGAAGTTTCACTTTATGAAGCGAAGCGACTATTTTGATAGGCAGAACGGCGAACCGCATAGTATATACGGGGGGCAATAACTGCACCAATGACTGTAAAGATAATATCTTTTACCGCAAACCACATCATAATTTTCCAAGCAGCTACATAGCTAATGTGACCACCCATCCAGTTATTGATAGCTAAGTACATATAAGTTGTTCCAATGACATAGGTAAGGATGATTCCAACAGTTGAAGCTGTAGCGAACGTCCCGAATTTTGGGTTTTTCACTTGCTCAACAATCTTTCCTGTTACATAAGCAACGATAATGAAAGCAATAATAAATCCACCAGTTGGGCTTAAAAGTTGACTAAATCCAGCTTTAAATCCAGCAAATATAGGTGCTCCGGCAATTCCAACTAATGTATAAACGATCATAGATAAGGCCCCGAGGCGGCTTCCAAGAAGAAGGCCAGCTAAAATAGCAAAAAATGGCTGCATAGAAAGTGGAACACCTGCAATTTGTAGAAATGGTGCCCAAGATGTAATATTGGCGCCAATCGCCATAAGTGCGACAAACATCGCGGCGAAAGCTAAGTCTAATGCACGAAGCTTATTCATAATGTCAACCTCCTGTTGTTGTTTGGTTAACAATATGGTACTGAATCTGCCTAGGCATTGTCAATTAAAATATTTTGGTATTTCGGTTTTAACACTTCTCGAAGTAGCGTATAAGGAATACGGAATTGTGGGATGCCACTGACGTAAGGTGCAATTTCATACAATGGGAAATAAATCATTAAATTGTCTTGTTCTAAAACATATTTGAGTTTTTTTTCATTTATTATTTTCTCGGCAGCGTCTGGAAAGAAATTCTCCTTATTGTGTTCAATTTGTCTAATGATTTCGGTCTTAATGATGTTTTCATATTGACTATCTTTTTGAAATAAATCTGCTAAGTGAAGCGGTTTGTTCTGCTGAACATCGAACGTATTTGCTTTCCATTCATACATACCATGAGCACCGCCTGTGTATTGATAATAGTTTACATACAGACTGAGTAATGGGAATGTATTGAATCCAACTTTGTAGTCAACATTTGCAACATATGGATGAAACGGAGCATCAGTTTCTTTGAATTGTTCATAATATGTTTTTGCCTCTTTTTCTAAATTCCGTTTAAACTGATTTATGCTTTTTTCATAATACGTATTCACTTTCTTTTGAAATTGCTTGTCTAGAATGTTACGAAATTGTGGGTAATTGAGTTGATATTCAAAATAAGGTTTCTTACCTTTTTTTGTTTCAGTATGCACTTCAATTGTAATGTTAGATGTTTGGGCACTTATTGTTTCTTTTGGTACAATAGCAATTGAGAAGAAAGAAAGTAACATGATATATAATAGTTTCTTCATATAATATACCTCCATGTATTATAGACTCACTAATAGTTTGAAAAGAAATAGATTTTATTATGCATTTTATGGGAATTTGAAAGGGGACAGCCATATGCCTAAAACATTAATGGAAGCGTTAGGTATTGAATTATTAGAAATGACAGAGGAAAAAGTTGTGGCGACGATGCCGGTACATGGAAGCACGCATCAACCATTTGGTTTTTTACACGGAGGGGCTTCTGTCGCTTTAGCAGAAACAGTTGCTAGTGTCGGTACATATAATTTAATTGATCAAGAGAAATATATTTGTTTTGGTCTTGAAATTAATGCAAATCATCTGTTGTCTAAACGAGACGGTATAGTCACAGCGATTGGAACACCGCTTCACAAAGGAAAGACGACGATGGTATGGGACATTCGAATTATTGATGAAGAAAATAATTTAATTTGTATTTCAAGATGTACAATTGCTGTGAAAGCGAAAAGATAAATAAGAAGAGAGATGGACTATTTGCGTGTCCAATCGCTTATAAATGCTCGACTTCCGCCGATATATCGGTGAGCACGTAAAAAGGACTGCTTCAAGCAGTCCTTTTTCCATTAGAATTGAATTTTCTTTTCTAAGAAGCCTTTTAATTCGCTAATTGGCATACGTACTTGTTCCATTGTGTCACGGTCACGTACTGTTACTGCTTTGTCTTCAACAGAATCAAAGTCATATGTGATACAGAATGGTGTACCGATTTCGTCTTGGCGGCGGTAACGTTTACCGATAGAGCCTGTTTCGTCGAAGTCTACCATAAAGTCTTTCGCAAGTTCTGTGAACACTTCCGCAGCACCTTCAGATAGCTTTTTAGAAAGCGGCAGGATAGCTGCTTTAAATGGTGCTAATGCTGGGTGGAAACGAAGAACTGTACGAGAATCGTTTTCTAATTGTTCCTCTTCGTATGCATCACATAAGAATGCTAATGTTACGCGATCTGCTCCAAGAGATGGCTCGATACAGTATGGTACGTAACGCTCATTCGTTTGTGGATCTACATAGTTAAAGTCTTCAGTAGAATGTTCCATATGACGGTTTAAGTCAAAGTCAGTACGAGATGCAATACCCCAAAGCTCGCCCCAGCCAAATGGGAATTTAAATTCGATATCAGTTGTTGCGTTACTGTAGTGAGATAATTCTTCTTCACCATGGTCACGAAGGCGCATGCTTTCTTCGTTCATACCAAGCGAAAGAAGCCAGTTTTTACAAGTGTTGCGCCAGAATGTGAACCATTCTAAATCGTCGCCAGGCTTGCAGAAGAATTCAAGTTCCATTTGTTCGAACTCACGCGTACGGAATGTAAAGTTACCAGGCGTAATCTCGTTACGGAAGCTTTTACCGATTTGGCCGATACCAAATGGAAGCTTTTTACGCATAGAGCGCTGTACGTTTTTGAAGTTTACGAAAATACCTTGTGCAGTTTCAGGACGAAGGAAAATTTCGTTTGTGCTAGATTCTGTAACGCCTTGGAATGTTTTGAACATTAAGTTGAACTGACGAATTTCAGTGAAGTCTTCACTGCCGCAATCTGGGCATTTTACTTCGTGCTCTTTCATTAATCCAGCCATTTGATCGAAAGTAAGACCATCAACGATCATTTCGATACCTTTTGCTTCTAATGCATCTTCAATTAATTTATCAGCACGATGGCGTGCTTTACATTTTTTACAGTCGATCATTGGATCGTTGAAGTTTCCAACGTGTCCAGATGCTATCCAAGTTTTTGGGTTCATTAAAATTGCTGCATCTAAACCCACGTTATACGGAGATTCTTGAATGAATTTTTTCCACCAAGCTTTTTTGACGTTGTTTTTTAATTCGATACCAAGTGGACCGTAGTCCCAAGTATTTGCAAGACCGCCGTAAATTTCAGAACCAGGGAAAACAAAACCACGATGCTTTGCTAAGTTTACGATTTGCTCCATTGAAGCCATTTTCAATTCCTCCTTAAAAGATAACGTATTGGCGATGAAAGATAGTGGAGTACTTGGAGAAGCGATTAGGCGAACGAGCCGCTCCCGCTTTTCAATAGATCCAGCTCCAGCGACTAGAATATTCGGTGGCTTCGCTTCTTTCGCCGAGGCAAAGAGCGCCTCTATGTCATAAGCTCCATCCCCCTCATATTCTGAGCAAGCCGCTTTCGCTTTTCAATAAAAAAAACGCTCATCCCAAGGCTTATTTGCCTAGGGACGAGCGTTTGCCCGCGGTTCCACCCTAGTTGACACACAAAGGTGTATGTCCACTTTATATTGTATTGCTCGGGACTGCCGTTTCCTTGCAGTTTCAGGCTTACACCATCCCTGAATCGCTTCTTCTTTGCAAGTACTTATTTGTCCTTCATCGCTACCATATTTAAAAAATAGATGACCATATTCTATCATGTTCTTTTCTAATTCACAATAGAGAGCGTGTGTTTAGGTTAGTATATGCAGTGTCTGTTATGTAGTATAGCCCAAAACTTACTCTGCAAATACATTTTTAATATGTTTAGTAGCTTCACGTTTACTAAGTGGTGCAAGCTCATGCGTTTGGACGAATTCCCATACAGCTTGAGGATTTGTTTTTGCGTATTCACGAAGTGCCCAGCCGATTGCTTTTTGAATGAAAAATTCTTTAGAGTGACTTAGCTGTTCGATTAATGAGAAGAGAATCTTCGTATTTGTTTTTTCTTTATACTTGAGCTGAAATAACAGGCATGTTCTTTGCAGCCACATATTGTTAGAGGCCATCCATTTTTGCATATACGATTCGATTAAATGTGGGTGTGCTTCTAAAATAAGGCCGACAAAATGACTTGCGAGCATATCCACGGAATCCCACCATGATTTTGTTGTGATGAGCTCTTCTAAAAGTGGGATATGTGTTTCAGCTAAATGTTTTCGATATTTATCCAATAGCGTTAAAGCAACCATTTGAAATTCTCGTTCTGGCAGTGCCCAAAGTTCGCGAACAATTACGGGAAGATCTGCTGCTTTCGGTGCTTCATTGTTTTTCAGTACTTCACGAACCAATTGCTTACGCTCTGGTGTTTGAATGCCAAGAAAGGGAAAGTGGTTTTTCATATAACGTTCCATTGGTTCTGCTTTTTCACGGTTTCGATGTGCTTCAAAGTGTTCTTGTATGCTTACGGTAAAAGGATGCATAAGGCTCACTCCACATTCATATTTTTCAATTTAAGTGTAGCATAGATAAAGTGAAACTTTAATCAGTGGGGGGATTTTCATCCCCCACTGATTATCAGCCCTCACCAATCGGGCGCATGCCAGCAGTTTATCTCCCACCTAACTTCTTAAGAAAAGCGGAAGTGGCTCGTTCAGAATCGCAGGACGTTGGAGCACCCGACAAAGAGGTGCTCTTGGCCTCGTCCGAGGGGACGAAACGACCGGAGATTCTAGCCGCTAGAGCTGGACAATGCTTTTGCTGAATTTTGAGGTGGGAGTATTACTGCCCACGAATAGCGGGATAAAAAATTTTATATTCACTTCTTAATACTTTTCGTAATGAATATATAGAAAAAGAATGGAACTAAGATAGAAGGGGGTATTAAAATGGATGACCAAATTGTAATAGACGGTGTATCAAGTGATGGGATTATTGCTGGATTTTTAGCGTTAGGACTTATTTTTATTATCATTGCTTTAATTTGGGCAGTGGCTGCTTATTTGTTAACAGCATTTGCGCTATATAACATGGCAAAAGCGGATGAGCGCGAAGATTCTTTCTTTGCATTTATCCCATTTTTAAACTCTAAAATATGGGGAGATTTAATTGGGAAGAAATTACCACAGTTTATGCAACCGCAATCAGGCTGGAAACTATTCGGTGTATATGTAGCTTGTTTTATTATGAGGTGGATTCCGTTTTTAGGATTCATATCTTCACTTTTCTTATTGGTGGTAGGGGTTTATATCGTATATTTGTTATTGGAAAGATATACAACAAATGCAGTACTATATACGGTTTTACACGTGATTACATTTTTTATTTTTCTTCCGATTCATTTATTTGTAATCCGAAACAATGAACCGAGATATTGAAAGAACGAAAAAACGGAAGGGGGCTCCCCCTTCCGTTTTCTCGTTACATTAAGTAACGTAAATAAATATAAATGTTTGAAATGATTAATGAAACAATTGTGATTGGGAAGCCGACTTTTAAGAATTCCATATAGCTGAAGCCATGTCCTTCGCGGTTTGCGATACCTGCAACAATTACGTTTGCAGATGCCCCGATTAATGTTCCGTTTCCGCCTAAACAAGCACCGAGTGCTAATGCCCACCAAAGTACATCAACTTGTGCATCGGATGGTGTTAAGCCAAGTCCAACTGCCATATCGTTAATAAGTGGAATCATTGTTGCAACGAATGGGATGTTATCAATCGTTGCAGAAGCGATACCGGATACCCATAAAATAAGTACAGAAGCAAAGGAAATGTCACCGCCAGTTACGTTTAACACTTGTTGTGCTAACGACTTAATTAAACCGATATCAATAAGGCCGCCAACGAGAACGAATAAACCAGCAAAGAAGAATATCGTAACCCATTCTACATGCGCAAACACATCTTCAATTTCATGTTCTTTTACGCCGATTAACATTAATACCGTTGCTCCTGTTAAGGCGATAACTGCTGCATCAATGTGGAAAATAGAGTGCGTCATAAAGCCGAAAATTGTCAGACCAAGTACTGTTAACGATTTTTTCATCAGCACTGGATCTTTAATATATTGCTTTTCATTTAAACTCATTAATTTTTTAATTTGAATCGGGTCAGCTACCAATTGCTTTCTGTATATGAAGTACAACATAACCGCTGTTACAGCGATAATGATAATTACAATTGGAGCTAAGTTAACTAAAAAGGCATTAAAGTCTAAATGTTTATTTGATGAGCCAATCATAATGTTTGGTGGGTCACCAATAAGTGTAGCTGTTCCGCCGATATTTGAGAAAATAATTTCTGATAGTAAATATGGAACAGGATTAACTTGTAAAATACGTGTGATAGATAGTGTAACTGGTACAACGAGAAGAACAGTTGTTACGTTGTCTAAAAAGGCAGAACCAACTGCAGTTAGTAAGGAAAGAACAATTAAAATGCGAATTGGATTTCCTTTTGCTTTCTTAGCAGATTTAATCGCAACGTACTGAAAGACCCCCGATTTACTTGTAATGTTAACTAAAATCATCATACCGATAAGTAAGGTAATCGTTCCCCATTCAATATGCTTTGTAAAAGCGTTATGTAAATCAACAACGCCAACAATGACCATTAAGGCTGCACCGAGCAGCGCGATGACAGCGCGATTAATTTTTTCAGAAATGATAATGGCATATGTAATTAAAAAGACCACAATTGCAAAGTAGTATTGCCAGTTCGCAATTTCTTGTGTTGTTTCGTGCAAAAATCCCATCTCCTCTCAGTAGTTTTTCTTATTATTTGATACAATTGTGAAATAAACACAATTAAAGTCATTATAAAGTAGAAAAATATATGGTGTAAATGAAAGCCCCTGTTTTGTCATATTTTCTGCAAAAATGAATTAAGCTATTTTCTTGTTTTTGAAAATATTTGCTGCTATTTGACATATATATAAGATACATCTTATGGAATGTATGAAGTGAAATTTTCATTTGGATTTGGTCTCTACATTAAAGCTTGTAAATTCAAAAGTATTCGTCGTTATTTGTTATGGTATACTGGATGAATATGGAAAAGTTTATCACGCATTAACCATCAGTGAGGGATGAAAAATGCCCCACTGATGGAAGTTTCACTTTATAAGGAAGGGATCGTATGGATGAACAACAACTTTTATTTTTAGATTTTGAGTTCACGATGCCTCAAAATCGCAAAAAACCAAAAGGATTTTTTCCAGAAATTATTGAAGTAGGAATTGTCTCGGTTGTGAATCATGTTGTAGTTGATACGTATTCTTCTTATGTAAAACCAGAAACTTTTTCGGTATTAACAGAGCGGTGCAAAACATTTTTAGGGATTCAGCAAGAAGCGGTGGAAAATGGGATTTCCTTTGCAATGCTTGTTGAACGCCTAGCAAACTATGAAAAACGCTGCGATACAACAGTTGTCACCTGGGGGAATATGGATATGAAAGTGCTGAAGCAGAATTGCGAAGCAGCTAATATTCCATATCCATTTGCAGGACAATGTCGAGATTTATCATTAGAGTATAAACGTTTTTTTGGAGAGCGAAACCAAACTGGATTATGGAAAGCGATTGAAGCATACGGAAAGGTTGGGACAGGTAAGCATCATTGTGCGTTAGATGATGCGATGACGACATATAATATTTTTAAACTTGTTGAGAAAGATAAGCAATATTTAGTGAAACCAGCTCCTCCGACACTTGGTGAGCTTGTAGACTTTTCAAAAGTATTAAAAAGAGTGAGTGCACAATAACGACCAAATTACAATTTTAATTGTAGTTTGGTCGTTTTGTTGTTTTTACAAATGATAATCATGTTGTAATTGTTCTAGCATTTGTAAGCTGCGCTGTGCGAATGGGCTACCGTCTTCTTGTAATTGCGCTATTTGTTCTGTTAATGCTTTTTGCAGTGATTCTTTATAATCGGGTACATCGCCTTCATAATGTTTCACCATTGCCTGCGGGATATTCGTTTGTTCGCGAAATGCTAAGGCGCGGCGTTCATGGAAAAAAGGTACGTCAGCTTGTTTTACATTATGTAGGTCGCCTTGCATAGGATGTTTCACAACAGCGAGCACTTTTACAAGATAATGCTGCGGACGAACGTTTGTAATTTCTCCAATGTACTTACCTGTTTTATAAATACCTGTTACAATATCGCCGATTTGGAATGTTTCATTCATATTTTTCACCTCTTTTTCATAGTAAGCAATGGAAGAGAAGGAGTCAAAGAAGAAGGGAAGTTTTATTCAGACTGAATTTTCTGTATAATTGATTATGGTAAGGAAATGAACAAAGGAGTGGATAATTATGATGCCTTTATACTTTCCGGAAGACAAGACAGAATATATTATACCTGCCATAGTATGTGTACTATTTATAATCGGGGCAATTGCGACGTGGCGTATGTTTATTAAATCATCAGAACGAGAAGCGGAAAATTTGAAAGAGATGGAAAAACGGATTATGGAAAAGCGGTAAAGATTAGCTGAACGAATCGGGTGATTAGGTACGTCTTTTTTTTCGAGACAGGATAAGCTGTTTTTGTATGTTTCCTTCTAGGCTCGGACAATATAAGAGCAGAATGAGTTTGGAGGGAATACCGATGAAAAAGCAACTCGTATTGGGGTGTTTTGCAGCGATCCTCTTTGCTGGATGTGCGAAAGAGAACCCGAAAGAAATAGATGTGAAGCTGTATAATGCTTCTGGAGATAAAGTAGGAACGGCGAAGGTTATTGAGCAATCAAGTGGAGTAAAGATTTCGATTAAAGTAGAAGGGCTTACACCGGGTGTACATGGATTACATATTCATGAAGTAGGGCAATGCCAAGCACCAGACTTTACTTCTGCCGGGAATCATTTTAATCCAAATAAAAAGAAGCATGGGTTATTACATCCAAAGGGATTTGAAAATGGAGATTTGCCGAATGTGATTGCGGATGGCGAAGGGAAGATTAAGGTGGATATTACGGCACCGCAAGTGGCTTTAAAAGAAGGGAAAACAACGATGAATAGAAAAGACGGTGCATCGCTTATTATTACAGAAAATGCAGATGATGGGATGACACAACCAGCTGGAAATTCGGGGAAACGAATTGTATGCGGTGTAATTGTGAAAAAAGCTTCGGATCAAAAAAAGGAAAAAGAAAAGTAAAGAAAACTGAACGTTAGAAAGGCCGCCTAGAAAAAATTATGGCGGCCTTTCTATATTTTGATGACATAAGTAGAAAAGGAAATATATGATAAGTGTGCACAGTCTTTAAGTTTGTTTTTTCAGTTGATATATGATTGGGATTATCTTTAGGAAAATTATCCAGAAAAACCTTTATAATAGAATATGTATATAAACAAAAGGGGGAAATTTTATGAAATTGTTACGTTCACTGCTTATTCTTACGCTTGTTGTATTGTTAAGCGCATGTAATGGCAATGTAGCAACAAAAGTTACAAAGGTTCAAAATAACGGAGAAACTACTTTGGAAATTGGCTCTCTGCAAGGTTCTCACGAGGTGCAAACGATTAAAGTTGAAAATGGAAATGTGGAAATTCCTTATGAAGCGTCTGTTGAAGAAGGTACAATTTTATTCCAAGTCATAAAAGGTGATAAGGTTATTCAGGAAGAAGAAATCACTTCCCAAAAAGAAGGTCTGCTTTCTTTTGAAGCACCGAAACCTGGATCATATGAATTGAGTGTATGTGTGAAGGGTGAAAAAGAGAAAGCAAAAGGAATTCGGATACATACAAAGCTATGAAAAAACGGCAAGCGAATGCTACTCGCTTGCCGTTTTTTACAGATGATTACATCTTCTATACGTAAACTTTTGTCATGTGCCAATGTTGATTTTAAATAAAGCTTAACTGTTTATAAAAAAGATTGATTAAAATACAGTAGAGCTTCGGAAAGAGGAAAGACGCAAGTTATATAGATAGTTGTCCATTGGAAGGACACGCGAATGTACATTGTAAGCGGCGGAGCGCGTCTTCTAGTACGGAGCGTGGACAGCCGAGATTTAAACGAATGTGCTGCTCACCGCCGGCACCAAATTTTTCCCCAGGCTCTACAATGATTTTTCCTTTTGTCTCTAATAATTCCATTCGTTCACTTTGTGTTAGTCCAAGTTTGGAGCAGTCAATCCAAAGTAAGAACGTACCATCTGGCTGAATGACGGATAGTTTTGGAATATGCTGTTTAATAAAGTCACATGCAAATCGTGCATTCTCTTCTATATAAGCTAACAGATCTGCTAGCCATTCATTGCATTCTGTGTACGCACTTTGCATTGCTGCGTAAGCAAATGTGTTTAAGCCATGAAAGCCTTGACGATGCTGTACAGCGGTAAAGGCATCTCGTAGTTTTTCATTTGGAATAATAATAACCGATGCTTGCAGCCCAGCAATATTAAATGTTTTACTTGGGGCGATGCATGTAACAGTTCGCTTCGCTAAGTTTGGTGATAAAGAGGCAAGTGGAATATGCTTACGTCCATTAAAGATAATGTCAGCATGAATTTCGTCTGCAATGACGGTTACATCATATAATTCGCAGAGCGCGCCGAGTTGTGTTAACTCTTCCGCTGTCCATACACGTCCAATTGGATTGTGAGGACTGCACAAAAACATCAGTTTTATACCTTGCTGAAATTGTTTCTCTAACTGTTCAAAATCCATTTTGTAAACACCGTTTTCTAAGCGCAGCGGATTGGTCAACACTTGGCGCCCATTCGTTGTTACCATTTCGAAAAATGGTGGGTATACAGGTGGTTGTACAAGCACTGAATCTTGCTTTTCAGTAAAAGCTTGTACAGAAACACTAAGTGCAGGAACGATGCCGGCGCTAAAGACAAGCCATTCTTTTTCAATAACCCAATTGTATTGTGTTTTTACCCAGTGACAAATTGCTTCTTTTACTTGTTCACTTGAAGTGTTATAACCGAAAATAGGATGTTG
Source organism: Bacillus sp. BP-3 (assembly GCF_028401955.1). Taxonomy (GTDB): domain Bacteria; phylum Bacillota; class Bacilli; order Bacillales; family Bacillaceae_G; genus Bacillus_A. The sequence continues at coordinate 10,717 of NZ_JAQOTJ010000026.1, read as the reverse complement.
TAAACGTTTTGTTAAAGCATCTTGAATGGGTGAGGGAACAGGGAAGTCCATGTCTGCAATCCAGGCATGAAGAAGTTCCTCGTTTTTATGTGTATCCCATTTAACGGAGTTTGTTCCGCGGCGATTTATCATTTCGTTAAAGTTCCCCATATTTGTTACTCCTTTCAATAATAGCTAAAAAAACTGAATGTTCTTCCATTTCTTCTAGCATAGCTGATATGATACGATAAAGAAAAGTGGAAAATAAGGAAAAGGCGGGAAGTGTATGGGGATATATGAGAAAATGGTAGACTTTGTGAAGAATTGGGACCCGTTTCAAATGGGGCCAGAATTTTATGAAACAGAAGCAAGCGACATCGTCTATATTGTAAGTACATTTGATGACGCAAAATATATCGCAAAGAAAATACAGCACATTTATTTAATATCATTTGATAGAACATTACCTATTGAAAAATGTCAATGGTTAGCGGAACAATTGTTATTATTAAAAGGCGGCGGAAGCTGTAGTTTATAGTTTTTTCTGTAGAGGCGGATATCGAAAAGTGTAGGAATGAGAACTTTTCAATATCCGCCTTTTGGTTCATTAATTTGCTAAAAAAGTCATAATTTCTTCGCATACGTGCTCTGGTTTTTCTTCAGGTAATAAATGTCCTGTATTTTCATAAGAGATAAAGTGTGAATGGGGCAGGTCGTTGTGTAGACGGTGTCCAACTTCAATAGGAACAACACGGTCTTTTTCTCCCCAAATGAGCAAAGTAGGTGTTGTGATTGTTTGCAAGTCTTTTGAAGTTAAGTCTCCTTCGCGATCTCTAATCATGCGCGTTAGTGCAGGAAAGATGCGGTTATCATAAAAAGGCGCTGCATAGCCTTGCATCATTTCGTCATCGATTAAAGAATGATCATGAACAACATTCATTAAATTATGGATGATGCCTCGCCTTACAATCCAATTCTTTACGTATAAATGAAAGAACGGTAAGTAAGAAGTGTAGATAAGTGGCAGCTTCGCCCGTGATAAATAACTTGAACTGCATAAAAGGACTGTCTTTTGAATGAAGTCAGGCCGCAATTTGTTTACATATAGCGCAATTTGTCCCCCCATCGAATGACCTACTAAAATAACGTTTTTTGTTTGTAAATGTTCCATTAGTTCAATGACAATTGTTGCGAGGTTCTGGTAGGAATATGTGAAATGATAGGATTTATCGCTTTTTCCAAATGGCGGTAGATCCAGAGCGATTACATTCCCTTGCTTTGTTAATAGGGGAATGAGGCGCCGATAGCTAAAGGTTGAAGAGAGAAACCCATGAATTAAAACAAATGTTGGTTTTTCTTCGGTATTGAAAGACTGGTAGAGCTCATAATGAATCGTCATCCCTCTTGTAGAAAAGGTGAAGTGAGGGAGTTGAACTTCGTTTTCCATCTTCATCACTCCGTTGTTTTTTGTTCATATCATCTCCTTCTTAGGTAGGAATTATCCTAGAGGATCGAGAAGGAAAAGCGGTAGTAAAAGAGAATTTTTTTAGAGGAATTGAAAGCTTACATTAACGAAGGATTAGGAGAGTTTACATGAACAATGATTATCAAATCCGAATTGAAACGGTTATAAAATATATTGAAGATCACTACGCTGAAAAAATTGATCTTGATTCATTAGCACAAGTATCGCACTTTTCTAAGTATCATTTCAGCCGGATTTTTAAAGCGATGATTGGTGAAACCCCGATGTCTTTTGTCAATAAAAAACGCCTTCAAAAATCGATATACTACTTAACAGAAACGAACAAATCAATATTAGAGATAGGTAATCTCTGTGGTTTTGAATCTGCTTCTACATTTCATGCGTTATTTAAAAAGCACTTTCATATCGTTCCTACTGATGTTAGGAAAAAAAATTTTCATAATAGCAATATTTCGTTATATATGAGCAAGAATCGAGAAGAGATGTCTACCTCCGTTTGCTACGCTAATGATAGCAATAATAACTTGTTAAGGAGGATATGGACAATGAATATCACGATTAAGGAATTACCAGATTATGAAGTAGCGTATGTGAGGCACGTTGGGAGCTATTTAGAAACGTTTCGTGCATGGAGTAAATTAGGGGAATGGGCACATAAACATGGGATTGACCAAACAAAATATTCGATTGGAATTTCATTAGATGATCCTAATTTTGTTGATGAATATGCTTGTCGCTACGATGCGTGCGTAACAATACCGAGAGACTTCTATAAAGAAAATGATGAAGACATACAATATAAAACCTTACAAGGAGGCACTTACGCTTTGTATCAGTTTTATGATACTCTCGATAAATTTGCCCTTGCTTATCAAAGTATCTTTGGGCAATGGTTCCCTAATAGTGAATACGATGCAGATGATAAACCGTGCCTTGAATTTTGCATGAATAACCCGGCAGCTGATCCAGAAGGAAAAGCAAAGGTAGACTTATACATTCCCGTTAAAAAAAGAGTATGAATAATGAAGCGCCTGTTTGTCAAAACAGGCGCTTCATTTGTTATTTTAGTTCATTTACAACGTTTGGTGGTGTATGGCCTTGTAATCCAGCTACTAAGTTTTTTGCTGCTGTCATTGCCATAGTTCGGCGTGTTTTTAACGTCGCCGAACCAATGTGAGGGAGCGTCACGACATTTTGTAGAGATAACAACGGGCTATCCTTTTCGATTGGTTCTTGTGTAAATGTATCAATGCCTGCAGCAAAAATTTTCTTTTGCTGCAGCGCTTCAATTAATGCAGTTTCATTTACTGTTTTCCCCCGGGATGCATTAATAAAAATGGCCGTTTCTTTCATCATATTGAATTCTTTTTCTCCAATTAGATGATACGTTTCTTCCGTTAATGGTGTCAGAAGAACGATAAAATCTGCGTTTTGCAGTAACGAGTCTAATTCGCAATATGTTGCGCCTATCTCCTGTTCTGCTTTTTCTTTTCGGCTCCGATTGTAGTATAAAACGTCCATATCGAAGCCGAATTTTGCGCGTTTTGCAACGACTTCTCCGATGCGCCCCATACCGATGATTCCAATCGTTTGATGGTGAACATCTAAGCCGAAATGCTCTTTGCCAATTTCTGCATTCCATTTTCCTGACTTTACGTAACGATCAAGTTCACAAACGCGGCGAGATGCAGATAACATTAATGCAAAGACAAGGTCAGCAACAGTATCATCTAACACGTATGGTGTATTCGTTCCAATTACGTCTCTTTGCTTCATAGCTGCGATATCGAAGTTATCATAGCCGACAGAAATGTTACTTACTACTTTCAACTGCGGAGCTGCTTCGAGTAATTCATCATCAATCATAGCCCCAAAATTTAATAGTCCATGTTTATCTTTTATTTTCTCTAATAAGACATGGCGCGGAATTTTTTCATTACCATCCCACTTTTCATATTCATAATGCTCACCAATATATTTTTCAACAAATGCAGGCACTTTTTCTGCAATGTAGACTCTTTGTTTCATAGCTCCAGCTCCTTTCTAAATGTATTGTCACATAATTCCTTAAAAAAATCTTCTTTTCAAATCGGAAAAGCTGTCTGTATAATTTAGAAAATATACAAAAAGGAAAGGGAGATTGCAATGACAGAAAAAGAGTTAGAATTGTTAGCTTGTCTTGAGAAAAATAGTCGATTATCGGAAGAAACATTAGCCAAAATGTTAAACATAGATGTAGAAGAAGTAATAGCAATCCTTGAAAAATTAGAAAGAGAAAAAGTGATTGTCGATTATGTAACACTGATTAATTGGACAAAGGTAAAAAAACATACAGGTTTAACGGCAATGATTGATGTGAAAGTGACACCGAAGCATGGCGTTGGATTTGATGCGGTAGCAGAACAAATTTACCGATATCCAGAAGTGAAGTCAGTGTATTTAATGTCAGGGACATATGACCTTTCCATTACAATAGAAGGAAGAGGAATGGCTGAAGTTGCAACGTTTGTAGCGGAGAAGTTAGCGACAATTGAATCTGTCGTATCAACGACAACGCATTTTATTTTGAAAAAGTATAAACATGAGGGAATTATATATGAAAACAAAGATGATGATAAACGAATTGTGGTGGCACCATGAGTAAATTTGAATTATCAAAAGTAGCACAATCTTTACAACCATCCGGTATTCGGAAATTTTTTGATTTGGCTGCCGGTATGGAAGGGGTTATTTCATTAGGAGTTGGGGAGCCTGACTTTGTAACACCTTGGAATGTAAGACAAGCATGTATTCGTTCATTAGAAGAAGGATATACAGCCTATACTGCGAATGCTGGGTTATTAGAGCTGCGTGAAGAAATTTCAAAATATTTACACAAACAATTTTCAGTCGATTATGATCCGCAAGAAGAGATTATTGTAACAGTTGGGGCGAGTCAGGCGTTAGACGTGGCAATGCGTACCATTGTTAATCCTGGGGATGAGGTAATTATTATTGAACCAAGCTTTGTATCATACGCGCCGCTTGTTACATTAGCGGGCGGTGTACCGGTACCTGTGTCTACATCTCCAGAGGATGAATTTAAAGTGCAGCCGCAGCAGATTGAATCGGTCATTACAACGAATACGAAAGCGATTTTACTATGTTCTCCAAACAACCCGACAGGAACGCTCTTAAAGAAAGAAGAATTGGAGAAACTTGCTGCTATTGTTGAGAAATACAATTTAATTGTATTATCCGATGAGATTTATGCTGAGCTTGTTTATGATGAAACATACACAAGTTTTGCAAGTGTGACACATATGCGGGATCATACGATTTTAATCTCTGGTTTTTCAAAAGGCTTTGCGATGACAGGCTGGCGCCTTGGTTTAATTGCAGCTCCTAAACATTTTACGGATATCATGTTAAAAATTCATCAATATTCGATGATGTGTGCACCGACGATGTCTCAATTTGCGGCATTAGAAGCGCTGCGTTCAGGAGAACAAGAGGTTATTCGAATGCGTGAGAGTTATAAACAACGCCGGAACTTTATGGCAACTTCCTTTAATGAAATGGGATTAGATTGTCATATGCCTGGCGGAGCATTTTATGTATTTCCCTCGATTCGTTCGACGGGATTATCTTCGGCGGAATTTGCTGAACGTTTATTATTAGCAGAAAAAGTCGCGGTTGTACCCGGAAGTGTATTTGGCGCGAGTGGAGAAGGGTTTATTCGTTGTTCGTATGCAACGTCACTTGAACAGCTTATGGAAGCGATGAAACGTATGAAGCGGTTTGTAGAGAATGAAAAAAGGACAAAACGCAATACGTTTTGTCCATAAAAGGGGGGGAATACTAGAAAGCCATGTGTTAGTATTTTATCCCCATATTTGAAGATTTATACATGTAAAAGGAATTTTTTTCATGAATTTTGAATGAAAGTCAACTAGGTGGTATAATTTACTAATACAAAAGGTAAACATATGGGAGTGTTTCTTATGTTAAATAACTATACAACTGGAGTGGTTGTGAAGGGAAAAGTAACAGGGATTCAAGATTACGGAGCATTCGTTGCATTAGATGGAGAAACACAAGGGCTTGTGCACATATCTGAAATTACAAATGGATATGTAAAAGATATTCATGATTTTTTAAAAGTTGGAGACGAAGTGGAAGTAAAGGTACTTTCAGTTGATGAGAAGAACGGAAAAATGAGTTTGTCATTGAAGGCTGCCAAACGAAAACAAGGGAAAGTACGTATTCCAAATCCGTCTGCAAATGGATTTAACACATTGCGAGACAAGTTAACAGAGTGGATTGAAGAATCACAAATTACAAAATAAAAGCAGGGAGCCATGCTCCCTGCTTTTATTCGTGTTACATTATGATATAAAATAATCAAACGTTTCTTTTATCCCGCATCAACGGGCAGTAAGACCCCCACTTCAAGGTTTGGAGAGAAGTGAAGAATACAGGGGGGATAACTATCCGTAAATGCCCGATTGGTGAAACTAAGTACCGGTGAGAAAAGCGTTACTGATGGCTAGTTTCACTTTACTTCGCTTGTAATCAGAATAAAGAAACGTTCGTATGTCGGAAGGTAGTGAAGCATCATAATCTCCGCTTGTTTTTAAAACAAGCGGAGATATGTGTTTTATAATGGAGTTATCGAACTTGACGTGCTTCTGGGTGTGTCCCAAGCTCTTCAGAAGGTTTAAATAATAAACCAAGGTTAATTAAACCTGAAATACCTACGATACCGTAGATAATTCGAGCAAGTGCTGTATCTTGTCCGCCGAAGATAGCTGCTACTAAATCGAATTGAAAGAAGCCAATGAGTCCCCAGTTTACTGCGCCGATAATCGTAAATACTAAAGCGATGCGTTGTAATGTACTCATCTTAAGCAGTCCCTCCTTAAATGATGAAGCGCAAATGAGCGAAGTTTACTCGCTTAATCAAGCTTCTTTTATAGAATGGATACCTTTTGCCCTTCTTATACAAAAAAATTAAATTTCTCATCAGAAAAACAAGAGATATGACGATTTTGTAAAAAAAACAAATTGGGTACGCTTACAATTTGTAGTTCGCTTGATTTACAACGGTGGTTTCGCTAAAGTGAAGACAGAAATACATATACATACTGTATTGGAGGCAAAAAAATGAGCACACATGTAACGTTTGATTATTCAAAAGCATTATCGTTCATTAGTGAACACGAGCTAACATACTTACGTGATATGGTAAAAGTATCACACCATGCAATTCATGAAAAAACAGGAGCAGGGAACGATTTCTTAGGTTGGGTAGAACTTCCTCTTGCCTACGATAAAGAAGAATTTTCTCGCATTCAAAAGTCTGCGGAGAAAATTAAAAATGACTCCGACATTTTACTTGTTATTGGTATTGGTGGTTCTTACTTAGGAGCACGAGCAGCGATTGAAATGTTAAATCATTCTTTCTACAATACGCTATCTAAAGAACAGCGCAAAACGCCACAAGTGCTATTTGTTGGACAAAACATTAGCTCCACTTACATGAAAGACTTGATGGATGTATTAGAAGGTAAAGACTTCTCAATTAATGTTATTTCTAAATCAGGCACAACAACAGAACCTGCAATTGCATTCCGTATTTTCCGTAAATTATTAGAAGAGAAATACGGAAAAGAAGAGGCGCGTAAACGTATTTATGCAACAACGGATAAAGCGCGCGGTGCTTTAAAAACATTAGCTAACGAAGAAGGCTACGAAACATTCGTGATTCCAGATGATGTTGGCGGCCGTTTCTCTGTATTAACACCAGTTGGTTTATTACCGATTGCTGTAAGTGGTTTAAATATCGAAGAAATGATGCAAGGGGCAGCTGCAGGTCATGATGATTTTGCAAAATCAGAGCTTGAAGAAAATCCAGCTTACCAATATGCAGTTGTACGTAATGCTTTATACAATAAAGGAAAAACAATTGAAATGCTTGTGAACTATGAACCAGCACTTCAATATTTTGCTGAATGGTGGAAACAATTATTTGGTGAGAGTGAAGGAAAAGATCAAAAAGGTATTTTCCCATCTTCCGCAAACTTCTCAACTGATCTTCATTCTTTAGGTCAATACATTCAAGAAGGACGCCGTGACCTATTTGAAACAGTTCTAAAAGTAGGAAAATCTACACATGAACTAAAAATTGAATTAGATGAGAACGATTTAGATGGATTAAACTACCTTGCTGGTGAAACAGTAGACTTCGTTAACACGAAAGCATACGAAGGAACATTACTTGCACATAGCGATGGCGGCGTACCAAACTTAATTGTAAACATTCCAGAACTAAATGAGTATACATTTGGTTATCTTGTATACTTCTTCGAAAAGGCATGTGCGATGAGCGGCTACCTACTAGGCGTAAATCCATTTGACCAACCAGGTGTAGAAGCATACAAGAAAAACATGTTTGCATTGCTTGGAAAACCAGGATTCGAAGAACTAAAAGCAGAATTAGAAGAACGTTTGAAATAAGAAAAGCGGAGCTGTTGGGATAATCCCAACAGCTTTTTTTTGTGATGAATGTGCGTCGAATCGCTGATATATTGAAAAAAATGCCGATATATGGAGTGCGAATTGGGTATGCTAAAAAAAATCTAGAAAGGATGATCCATTTGATTCAGATTCATTCGAAGCTAGAAGGACAGACATTTTCCCTTTTCAAATTGGAAGAAACATTAAAGCCGCTGGGCTATACAATAGGTGGGAATTGGGATTATGAGAAGGGATGTTTCGATTATAAAATAGATGAAGAGGAAGGGTATCAATTTTTACGATTGCCGTTTACAGCCATTGAAGGAGAGTTGGATGTAAATGGAGTTATCGTTCGTCTTGATACACCGTACCTTCTGTCACATGTGTATCAAGACGAATTAGATGATGAAGTGAATACACTTACAGCTGGGATGACGTCTTTTGATCAGTTTGCAGAACCGAAAGATCCAGACGGAGATATTCAAGCAAAATATATTGATGTTGGGAAAGCATTAGTTCGAGAATTAGAAGCATATCTTCTTAATGTTTAATTACAATCAGTAAATCATTTTTTTTCAGAGTAAAGGAATGAGTCGGGTTTATATGATAGTGTCCGTCACGTTGGAGGCCAAGTAAGAGTATATTTTGTTTTAATAAAGCGCAGTTACAATATTCGAATGTTTCACCATCATATTGCTCAGGAATATGTAAGAGTTGTAATTTATCCGCAGTAATTTCATTGTAAATTGTAAATAGTACTTCTGAAATCGAAGGGAATAATAAGGAAGCAGCAAATACATAACTCGTTAATTTATTTCCTTCAATAATTTCTGTTGCACCTGCTCGTTTCGCATTATGAATTTGATCGGAAGTTAACATTTCAACGATACAATATATATTTGGGTTTAATCCTTTCGCTGTTAAGATGGTTAAAATAGAGTGTGTATCAGCAGAGCTCTCGCTTTTTTCTTTGTCAGCTGTAATTAAAATAGTATGCGCAGTACGAATATTTGCTTTGAGTAAAATCTGATCATGATGAGGACAACCTTTAATAAATTGTAGATGATGAAATGACTTCGGCAGTAGAGGGAGTGTTTCATCTATGAGAACAATATCAAGATTTGGTTGTAATACACGCATTTGACTTACTACATGTTTCACACGTTCGTTCCAGCCGACAACAATCATATGTTTATGGCAAGAGGCCGCCTCTTCACCTTTTATTTTCATATATTGTTTACTAATCATTTCGGTAGCGAAAGATACCATATAATAAGAACCAAATCCAGTTCCTAATAAAATGAGAATAATTGCGAGTATTCTTCCTTGTATACTATGAGGAACGTAATCACCGTATCCAACAGTGAATGTTGTGACTAGTGCCCACCATATACCATCGAACCATGTTCGAAAGTGAATGGGTTCTAATTTGTGAATAAGAAATCCAAAGAAGAGAATGAATAAGCCGATTAAGGTGACCAGCCGTAAAATAATAGAATTGCGAAATGTATCCAAAATACTACTTCTTGCATTCAACGTTTGTAGCTCCTCCCGCATCACTAATAGTTATCCTGCTATTAGTAGATAGTAAAACCTCCACTGATTAAAGTTTCACTTTATATTGTTGCCATTATGAAAAAAGAAAAACCCCCTCACGAGTGAGGGAGTTGTCAGATGCTTTCCACTTCGGTTTGTTGAACGCTATCAAGCTGTTGAATTGCATAGTATACATTAGCTGTACGTATTTTTTGATCAACAGATAGTTTCATTTGCAGAAAATGAGCTCCATTTTCTAGTGTTTTAAGTTTCATATTTTTAACTTTTATATTCATTTTTTTTATGTCTTCGATGACAGTGGGGATATTTTCCATACCATTTACGACGAGGTTTACCGCAATTTCGCGCTGCCTGAGGGATTTTGGGCCTAAAATATTCATAACAAAAGGAATAAGTTCTACGCTAATCATAAGGAAACACATACCAGAAATAGCTTCTAAATAAAAACCGGCTCCCACTGCGATGCCAATTCCTGATGCTCCCCAAATCATGGCAGCAGTAGTTAAGCCTGCGATGCTATCGTTACCTCTACGTAAAATAACTCCCGCTCCTAAAAAACCAATTCCCGATACAACTTGAGCTGCTAAACGGAGGGGGTCCATAGTAATTCTGTTTGAGATAGAGTTCGGTAAATTATAGGCTGCTTCAATTGAAACAATGGTAAGTAAACAACTAATAATAGAAATAACTAAGCAAGTTTTTAAACCTAGTGGCTTTCGTTTTAGTTCACGTTCTAAACCAATTGCAAATCCTAAAATAGCAGAGAGGCCTATCTTAAGTAATAAATCGAAGTGTTCCAATTTGTCTTCCTCCCCCGTCATTTGGTGTAATAGATGAACTGATATTTTCAGTATATGGTACAAAAAAGGAAAGTTGGACACTTTTTATAAAAAATATTGAAAAAGGGTGTTGCGTTTTGAAAATCATCATGCTATATTAATAAACGTCGCTGATGCACGAAAGCAGAAAGCAGACAAAAAAGAAATAAAAAAACGTAGTTGACATCAAAAAACAAAGATGTTAACATGAGGAAGTCGCAATTGAGCGATGGATAAGTTCTTTGAAAACTGAACGAAACAAACAACGTGAAACGTCAATTTTTATTTATGATGCTAGACAAACTTTATTGGAGAGTTTGATCCTGGCTCAGGATGAACGCTGGCGGCGTGCCTAATACATGCAAGTCGAGCGAACCGA